>NZ_MAFC01000024.1 GCF_002013465.1 Mycobacterium sp. D16R12
GCCCCCGACGACGCATGAGGCCCCGCCGCCGGTGACGACGACCACACCGCCGCCGCCTCCTCCGCCCCCGACGACCACGACGCCGGCCCAGCCGCGGCAGATCACGTACGCGGTGACGGGTTCCAAGGCTCCGCTCGATCGGATCACGATCACCTATGTCGACCCGCAGGGACGCACCCGGGTGGCACCGAATGCGTATATCCCGTGGTCGATCACCGTGACCCCGATCTCGAACTCGGAGATCGGTTCGGTATCGGCGAGCAGCATGTTGCGTTTGAGTCAGCTCAATTGCACGATCACCACCAGCGATGGTCAGGTGTTGTCCTCGAACAACAACAACTCGGCGCAGGCAACCTGCTGATGCCAGCAGGTCGATTGGCCAAGCCACTGGAGGCACTTGCCGGTCCGGTGCGGCGATCCTCTCCGGAGTCCGTGGACCGGATGCTGATTGGGTTGTGCGCCATCATCTGGCTGGCGTTCGTCGGGATGTTGGTCGGTGCCATTGTCGTGATGACCGGGGTGGGGGAGGACGCGGCAGGGTCCGCTGGTACCTCGTGGGGGATCTACATCGTCATCGGGGTATCGCTGGCCGTCATCATCGGCGCCGTGCCGCTGCTGTTGCGCGCCCGTAAGACGGCGGCCCGGCCCACCAAACGTGGCGCATCACAAGCAGCCCCTAAGCCCAAGGGCGCCAAGGTTTCCGGTGCGGGTAGCGTGCCGTCGGGTCCGCCTCCCGCGGAGGCCTCGACAGAAAAGCTCAAGACATTCGGCGGTCTCGTGGACCCCGTGAGCCATGTTCCCAAGGACTACAACGGCCCCGGGTCGCCGGCATATCGGGCGGCCGCCGAGGCGGCGTCGAAATCGGCAGTAGTCGATCGGCTGTGGCTGCGGGCCACGGTGGGGATCGTCGGCGGGATCGGTCTGGCACTGCTGGCGGTGGTTACTGGTACCTACCTGCTCGCGGTCGACAGTGAGACCGCCGCCATCGTCGCGTTCGTGGTCGGTGGGGTGATCACCTGCGCGATGGGGGTAATTCCGTGGTTGACCCTCAAGAAGCTGCGTGAGCTTGGCGCGTCAGGCTCGTCGGACGCTCAGTAGTTCCACCTCTAGAAGTCGGCGATTCCTGCGCGGGCAACTACTTTCGTGATGGTGGCCCGCACGAGTGATTCTTCCGGGACCGCGTTCCGGCGGCCGAAGTCCTCGGCCTGCTCGGCCCCCATGTAGCGCCCACCGATTCTGGTGGCCCATTCCAACATCTCGTCGAGATCGTTGCTCAGCCGCGCCTGCGCCGAGAACTGGACATAGGAGTACGGCGGCCGCTGGTCGTCGACGGCCAGAGAGATGCGCGGGTCTCGCCGAATGGCCTTGCCCTTCAAGGTTTCTGTGCCCGTCGTGAAGATCAGCTCATCACCGTCGGAGCCCTCGTGGAGCAGGAACCACACCGGCGTCACGATGGGTGCACCGTTGGCGCGGACCAGGCCGAGCATTCCGGTGCGGGTGCCCTCGGTGGCGAAGGTCCACCATTGTTCGCGCGTCATCTCCTGCATAGAGCCAGGGTAAAACATTGGGCCCCGCACACTTTCGTATGCGGGGCCCAATCGTCGAGCTGACTTCTAGTGGCCGTGACCATTCGTCGACGGCTCGCTGTCCTGGTACTCCTTGAGAGCGAGCAGCGACTTGTGGTGCGCTTCGTGCTCGGCTTCTACCAGTGCGGCTTGTTCGTCGGCGGGGTCGGCGAACAGGAACGAGCCGGTGCCGGGTGCGCCGGCCGATCCGAGCTTGTTCATGCGCTGCGGCACTGCCGCGCCCTGGTACTGCAGCGGGATGGCGTGGCCGTGCTCGTCGACTCCGGCCAGCGGCTGGTGCAGCTCGATGTATTCACCGTGCGGCAGTCGCTTGATGATGCCGGTTTCGATGCCGTGTTCGAGCACCGCGCGGTCGCTGCGCTGCAGGCCGATGGCCCACCGGTAGGCGAGGTAGTAGACGACGATCGGCAAGATGACCATGCCGATGCGGCCGATCCACGTTGTCGCGTTCAGCGAGATATGGAACTTCAGCGCGATGACGTCGTTCATCGCGGCCAGCGTCAGGATCATGTAGAACGAGATCGCCGCCGAGCCGATGGCGGTGCGTACCGGAGCATCACGCGGACGCTGCAGCAGGTTGTGATGCGCATCGTCACCGGTCAGCTTCTTCTCGATGAACGGGTACATGGTCAGCAGACCGAACACCACACCCATGATGATCGCCACCGCGAACACCGCAGGCACCGTGTGCCCGAAGATGTACAGCTCCCAGGCAGGCCACAGACGAGCCAGTCCTTCTGTCCACTGCATGTAGAAGTCGGGCTGGCTGCCCGCCGACACCTGTGAGGGCTTGTAGGGGCCCAGTAGCCAAATGGGGTTGATCTGCAGCAGGCCACTCATCAGCGCCAGGATGGCGGTGGTGAAGGCGAAGAACGCGCCGCCCTTGAGTGCGAACACCGGGAGGATGCGCACGCCGACCACGTTGGATTCCTTGGCGCCCGGGCCGGGGAACTGGGTGTGCTTCTGGTACCACACCAGCGCCAGGTGCACGCCGATGAGCGCCAGGATGATCGCGGGGATCAGCAGGATGTGCAGCGCATACATGCGCGGGATCCAGATGTTGCCGGGGAAGTCGCCACCGAACAGCGCCCAGTGCAGCCAGGTGCCTACCACCGGGACGCCCAGGGTGATCGATGACATCGCGGCGCGCAGACCGATACCGGAGAGCAGGTCATCGGGCAGCGAGTAGCCGAAGTAGCCCTCGAACATCGCCAGAATCAGCAGCAGCGAGCCGATGACCCAGTTGGCCTCGCGGGGGCGGCGGAACGCGCCGGTGAAGAAGATGCGCGCCAGGTGCACCATGATCGAGGCCGCGAACATCAGCGCCGCCCAGTGGTGGATCTGTCGCACGAAGAGACCACCGCGAACCTCGAAGCTGATGTTCAGTGCGGTCTCGTACGCCTTGGACATCTGCACACCGCGCAGCGGCTGGTAGACGCCGTTGTAGGTGACCTCGGCCATCGACGGGTCGAAGAACAGGGTCAGGTACACACCCGAGAGCAGCAGGATGACGAAGCTGTACAGCGCGATCTCGCCGAGCATGAACGACCAGTGCGTCGGGAAGACCTTGTTGATCTGCCGCTTCATCCCGGCGGCGAGGTGGTACCGAGAGTCCAGCGCCTCAGCTTGCTTGGCTGCGCGTGACGGCTTTTGGGCTGTTTCGCTCATGATTTGCGCTCCCAGAATGCGGGTCCGACGGGCTCGACGAAGTCGCCGTTGGCGACGAGGTATCCGTCCTTATCGACGGTGATGGGCAGCTGTGCCAGCGCACGGGCGGCCGGCCCGAAGATGGGCTTGGCGAAGTGCAGTGCGTCGAACTGCGACTGGTGGCACGGGCACAGGATCCGGTAGGTCTGCTGCTCGAAGAGTGATGTGGGGCAACCCAGGTGCGAGCAGATCTTGGTGTAGGCGAACAGGTCGCCGTAGTTGAAGCTTTCCTGTCCCTTGCGCTTGATCACCTTGCCCATATCGCTGGGACGCACCCGGATGATCATCACCGGGTTACGTACGCCCATGGAGATATGCGACAGCTTCTCGTGGGATTCGACGGTGGTGCCGTCGCCATCGGACTCGCGCCACGGGAACACGGTCTCCATGCCACCGGCGTCGATGTCCTCGGGACGAACCTTCAGGAGGATTTGCGAGCTGCTGCCCACGGCCCGGCCCAGGTAGATGGTTTCGCCCTTGTACCGCGGGGTCCAGCCACTGGTGAGCAGCACCGGCTGCTTGCCGTTGGCGGTGGGGACCACGCGGGCCCACGGGTTCTTGATCAGGCCGCCGATGAACGCGACGGCCGTGCCGGCTCCCATGGCGCCGACGCCGAACCCGAGGGCCCGGATGATCATCTTGCGGCGGGGGAGCGTCGAGGTCTCCAGGGTGTCCTGCAGCTGCGCGACGATGGTCTTGCGGTCCACCTCGGACGAGCCCGGGCCGTTGTGGCGGTCCTGGATCGAGATCTCCTGGGGGACAAACTTCTTGGTGTACAGCACCGCGCCGATACCCAGCGAGAGTACCGACAGGCCCAGAGTCAGGCCGTACAGCGGTGTTGCGAGGTTGTACGCCGCATTGCCCGGATCACCGAATGGCTTGTACTCCCAGGGCCAAAACAGGAACACACCGAGCAGGGCCAGGCCGAACACTCCGCCGAGGGCGAACCACAGGGCGATCAGGCGCTCAGCGCGCTTCTCGGCCTTGGTGCCCTCAACGGGCCAGCGCGGTTCGCGGTAGACGATCTCGACACCGTCGAGGTTGGTACCGAGCTTGACCAGCTCATCACGGCTCATCGCCGCGAGCTGCTCGTCGCTGGGAATCTCTACTTTGGGATCGCCACTCACGCGCGCGCTCCAATCCACAGTGCCGCGGCAATGGCGGCGACGATGCCGATGATCCAGATGGCCATGCCCTCAGAGGCCGGTCCGAAACCGCCCAGTCCGTAACCGCCCGGATCGGGGGTCTCGGACGAAGCCTTGACGTAGGCGACGATGTCCTTCTTCTCGTCGGGGGTCAGCTGGCGGTCGGAGAACTTGGGCATGTTCTGCGGGCCGGTCAGCATGGCGGTGTAAATCTGCTGCTCATTGGCCGGATCGAGCTCGGGGGCGAACTTGCCCGACGAGAGGGCGCCACCGCGACCGGTGAAGTTGTGGCAGGACGCGCAGTTCAACCGGAACAGGTCGCCACCGCGGGCGATGTTGTTGCCGCGCAACGACCCTTGAGCGATCGCGCCGTCACCATCGCGGATGACCTGGGGTCCACCGCCGTTGGCCTGGATGTACGCACCGAGGGCGTCGGTCTGCTCCTCGTCGAAGATCGGGTCCTTGCGCTGGGCCTGGGCCTCGTTGCGCATGGCAGGCATGCGGCCGGTGGAGACCTGGAAGTAGACGGCCGCGTCGCCCACGCCGATGAGGCTCGGGCCGCGGTCAGGTACACCCTGCAGGTTGGCGCCGTGGCAGGTGATGCACGAGGTCTCGTACAGCTGCCTGCCGGTGCGCAGCAGCGCGGACTTGTCCTCGTCGGCCACCGCGACCTGCGGGGTGGGCGTGAAGGTAGAGGCCAGACCGCCGGCAACCACCAGCGCGATCAGCAGCAGCAAACCTGCTGAGATGCGGCGGCGAAACTTGCGGCGTGCGCGATTCTTCGCGGCTGTGTTGTTTACGGGCTCCACGCTCAACTGTGGCGCTCCCTTCACCGAGTCGGGCTGGTTCATCGGACGAAGTAGATGGTGGCGAACAATGCGATCCACACGATGTCGACGAAGTGCCAGTAGTACGACACGACGATCGCGGAGGTTGCCTGGGCCGGAGTGAACTTGCTCATCCGGGTACGTATCAGGAGGTAGATGAAGGCGACCAGACCGCCGATGACGTGCAGACCGTGGAAGCCGGTGGCCAAGTAGAAGGTTGAGCCGTAGGCGCTGCCGGCGATCGTGGTGCCCTCATGCACGAGGTTCATGTACTCGTAGCCCTGACCGAGGACGAAGATGGTGCCCATGATGAGTGTGACGATGTACCAGCGGCGCAGCCCGAAGACATCGCCACGCTCCGCGGCGAACACACCCATCTGACAGGTGAACGATGAGGCGACCAGCACGGCGGTGACGGGGATGGCAAGACCAAGGTTCAGCTCGGTGGGCTCCGGCGGCCAGTTACCGCCGGACTGGGCCCGCGCGGTGAAGTAAAAAGCGAAGAGTCCAGCAAAGAACATCAACTCACTGGAAAGCCACACAATGGTGCCAACACTCACCATGTTGGGCCGGTTCAGTGAATGAACCCGCTGGGTAATGGCGGTTCCCGCCGGCGATCCTGGGGCTGCTGCGGTCGTCACGTCGTAAGTATGACGCTTTGTAGTTGTCGAGAGCCACTCGGGTCCGACATTGATTTGTGACCGACTCTCCACAACGTGTGTGGCCTCTGATGAGAGTGGTGACGGTGGCGCCAGTCCGGCGTGTCGCGCCGTGCCCGGAAGGCAATTGGTCCTTTGTTGTCGGCGTTGTGTCCATGGGACCATTTCCGCGTGCCCGAACATTCCTGGCCCCTGGTACTGGGCGAGCTGACCAACCGTCGTGACTTATCGGCGGGTCAGGCGGGCTGGGCCATGGACCAGATCATGACGGGCGCCGCCACCCCCGCCCAGATCGCGGCCTTCGGGGTGGCGATGCGGATGAAGCGCCCGACCTCCGCCGAAGTCGGGGAGCTGGCCGACACCATGCTTTCGCATGCGATCGGATTTCCCGCGGGGGAACAGATCGGCGCGAACGCCGTGGACATCGTCGGTACCGGGGGCGATGGCGCGAACACGGTGAACCTGTCCACCATGGCCTCCATCGTGGTGGCGGCGTGCGGCGTGCCGGTGGTCAAGCACGGCAACCGGGCCGCGTCTTCGCTGGCCGGTGGCGCAGACACGCTGGAGGCGTTGGGGGTGCGCATCGACCTGGGACCCGAGCAGGTGACGCGCAGTCTCGACGAGGTGGGGATCGGATTCTGCTTCGCGCCGCATTTTCACCCGTCGTATCGGTACGCCTCCGTGGTGCGTCGTGAGATCGGTGTCCCCACGGTATTCAATTTGCTTGGGCCGCTGACGAATCCCGCCCGACCGCGGGCGGGTCTGATCGGCTGTGCGTTCGCGGACCTGGCCGAGGTGACGGCGGGGGTCTTCGCCGGACGTGGGTCCAGCGTCTTGGTTGTGCATGGTGACGACGGGCTCGATGAGCTGACCACCACCACAACCAGCACCATTTGGCGGGTTCAGGCGGGCACCGTCGACAAGCTGCGGTTCGATCCGGCGGCATTCGGTTTCGCGCGCGCCCGGCTCGAGGAGCTGGTCGGCGGCGATCCGGAGTTCAATGCCGCCGAAGTCCGGGCCGTCCTGGCCGGTGCAGCGGGGGCGGTGCGCGATGCGGTGGTGCTCAACGCCGCGGGCGCTGTGGTGGCGCATGCCGGGCTGGCCAGCGATGCCCAATGGCTGCCCGCCTGGGAGAACGCACTCGCGCGGGTGTCCAGTGCGATCGATTCAGGCGCGGCGGCGGCGCTGCTGGATAAGTGGATCGACGTCAGCCGGCGGCTTGGGACGGAGCAGGACGTCCAGGTCTGATCAGCTCGGACATCCCCCAGTCGTCGTGGTGGACGGCGTGCGCGATGCGCGCGCTGCGCGCCGTCGCCGCCCAATCCCGCAGGGGGCCCGAACATCCCGTCGCCTCGGCGTAGCCATCTGTCGAGGACACGATGCGTACACCGGGTTCGGCCAGCCAGCGGGTGATCAGCCCGGTTTCCTCGGGTGCGGCCCCACCGAACGGTTCGGGGGTCGGCAGTACCACTTGGGCCGACACCGAAGCGGCCGCCACCACCGGCATCGGAGGGACACCCCGGCGGGCGACCGCCGCACCTGCCAGCTGTCCGTACCGCATCACGGCGATGTGCCATCCGCCCTCACCGTCGGGTCGCGCGGCGATCAGCTCCTCGATGCGCGAGAGTGCGTGCAGGCGGTGCTGGCGCGCCAGTGCCTCGATAAGGGTGGACGTCGCATCGCGCTGTCGCGCGGCGCTTTCATACCGCCGCAGACCACTCAGGTCGGTCACTCGGTCGCACATGGCGTGCAGCGGTTGTCCTTCGGTACCGGCCAGGATCGCGAGCGCAGGGAAGAGGGCGTCCCGGTACTCCCCGGCGTCCACCCCGACGGGGGCGGGGCACGCGGAGGCGGTGTCGTGCGGGTAGGACTGGCCGTTGCAGGCGGGGCCGTGCCGTCCGTTGGCACCGATGCGTGCGGCGCACGTGCGCACGCCGGTGAACCGGGCGAGTGTCAGGGCGGCGGCTGCGGCGTCGCCGCGTGCGCGAAATGGACCGAGCATCGGGCGCCCGTTGGTGGTCCGGACGACGGCGAAACGGGGGAATCGCTCCTCGGTGAGCACCACCCACCACCAGCGGTGCGGGAATCGCGACTTCCTGTTGTACGGCGGTGCGTGCGCACCCAACAGCCGCAGTTCGCGCACCGCGGCCTCCAGGGGATGCGCACAGGTCACGTGGTCCACCGCGGTAGCGATGGTGACCATCTCGCGCATCCGGCCGCGTGGGTCCGCGCCGGTGAAGTACTGCTGCACGCGCCGGTGCAGGTTGACCGCGGTGCCCACGTACAGCACCTCGCCGGATGGTCCACGGAATAGATAAACACCTGGGGCGTAAGGCATCCCATCGGCCAGCGAGCGTTTTTCGCGCAACGCGTTGGGCACGTGGGTGCGGTACCGCCGCAGCTCTCCCATGGTGTCGACGCCCTGATTGCCGACCCGGCCGATCAGCGCATGCAGTACATCGACGGTGGCCCGGGCGTCATCGAGAGCCCGGTGGTTGGGGGTGGTGGATGCGCCGAGCAGCTGAGCCAGCGCACCCAAGCTGACCCGCGGTGCCTCATCGCGCGACAACACCCGGCGGGCCAGCCGGACCGTGCACAGCACCGTGGGCTGCGGCCAGTCGATCCCACATTGCCGCGCGGCGGCCTTGAGAAACCCGATGTCGAAGCCGGCGTTATGGGCGACCAGCACTGCGCCGCGGGCGAATTCGAGAAATGTCGGAAGCACCTGCTCGATGGGCGGTGCGTCCACCAGCATCGCCGAGGTGATACCGGTGAGCCGGACGATCTGTGGCGGCAGCGATCGTTTCGGATCGACCAGCGTGGCCAGCTCCCCGAGCACTTCGCCGGCGCGCACCTTCACCGCGCCGATCTCGGTGATCGCGTCGTTCTCCGCGCTGCCCCCGGTCGTCTCCAGGTCCACCACCACGAAGGTGGTGTCACGCAATGCCTGTACGGACGGGGCCTGCGCCGACGACCCCGGCGAGGAGAGCACCTCGTCGAAGGTCAGTTGCGTCATGTCGTGACCGTAGGGCCCGGGACCGACATATCGGGGTCACGCCACGGGGGTGCAGAGCAACGCAAGGGCGTCGTTTGTGGTCTCGACGCCGTCAGCGCCGATCTTGTCCTCCAGTCGGGACCGCAACGCGCCGCGTGCGGCGGCATCGAGCGTGAGGTGATTGGAGTAGGTGAAGACCATGTCCAGGTACTCCTGCGCGGAGAAATGCCGGCGCTCCAGGAAATGGGAGTGCCGCACGTGGTACCCGGATTTCTCAAGGGCCGGCGAGACGGTGTCCTCGGTGTCGATGGAGGGGCGCCTCGTGGTGTCCATGAAATCGGCGTAGACGGTGTCCAGCTCGTGCTGTGACGGCGCGGTGGGCACAATCCGGTTCCACACCAGGGCGAGGCGGCCGCCGGGGCGAAGCACGGTCAGCACCTTCTGTGCCGCGGCAGCGGGCTCCACCCAGTGGAAGGACTGGGCGAAGAGCACCAGATCGAATGTCCGGCCCGCCTGCTGCCAGTCCTCGAACGTGGCCACCTCGACGGTGATGCCCTTACCGGCCGCGACCCGTGCCATCCGCGCGTCCGGTTCGACCGCCAGCACCTCGGCGCCTGCGGCGGCCAGCTGCGCCGCCGCGATCCCGGTACCTGCTCCCACATCCAGGGCGCGCGTCGGCCCGCCGGACACGAGCTCGTCGATCAGCGGTTGCGGATAGCGGGGGCGATGACGGTCGTAGGCGTCCGCGGAGTCTCCAAACGACTCAGCCCGGCGGCGGTCGCGATGTGCTGGTTGCGGCGGTTCCGTCATATCGCCAGGGTGCCAGCGACCTCCCACTTGTCGGTGGGCGCGGTTACCGTCCGCCTGAACCCGAAAGAACGACTCAAGGGAGAGGAGGAGCCATGCTCATCGATTGCGACGATTGCGCGATGCGCGGCCCGGGATGCGGTGACTGCGTCGTTAGCGTGCTGTTGGGGGTGCCCCAGACACTCGCCGACGATGAACGTGCCGCGCTGGCCGTCCTGGCCGAGGCCGGGATGGCACCCAGGCTGCGCCTGGTGCCGATTCAGCGCAGGTACGACACGCCTGATTCGGCGAAGACGCCCGATGCGGGAGTCGCATAGGGCACACTCGAAATAGGTGCATGATGGCCCGCCCCGGGAACGGGGAGGAGAATCGGCGTTTACGCGACACTGACGTCATTCCACACTCCGGTGGACAATGTCGATGCCATTTCGTAACCTATCTGAGACCTATCGGCGCCGTAGTTCGCGGCGATTCAATTGCAGTAAAGGGATGTAGTCAGTGAGTGTCGGGCGTCTTCTTCGAAATCATTCGGATCGACTGACGCCCTCTCCTCTCCGTCGCGCCATGCTTGCGATGACTGCTGCCGCCCTGGTCGGCGGGGTATTTGCGGGTGGTCAGATCGCGACTGCCGACCCCAACAACGACGCCGTCAAGAAGCTCAACGAGCTGTCCCGCCAGGCCGAGGCGACGTCCGAGGCGGCTAACTCGGCGAAGATCGATCTCGATGCCAAGCTGGCGACCCAGCGCGATGCCGAAAAGTCTGTTCTCGCCGATGAGGCCGTCGCGAAGGCCGCGCGCATGGCGGTCTCCACGTACCAAGTCGATGTCAACAAGGCAATGGTCGCGGCCTACATGGGTGGTAACACCAGTGGTTATGGCGCCGTGCTGACGTCGAACTCTCCGCAGAACCTGATCGACCAGCTCTCGGTGCAACGCACTGTGGGCGGCGAGATGCGTGGCCGAATGGACAGCTATCGCGCCGCGCAGTCCTCGGCAGATCAGGCCGAGCAGCGGTCCCGCGACGCCGCCGAGCAGGCCCGGGTGGCCGCCGAGCAGGCCAAGAACGTACGCGCTTCGCTGCAGGCCAAGCAGAGCCAGTTGCAGGTGCAGATCGCGGTCGTCAAGTCGCAGTACAACACCCTGAGCCCCGGCCAGCGTGCACAGCTGTTGGCACCTGCGCCCGTGCCGCCGCCCGCCGGCGAACCGGGCCAGATCCCGGATGAGCCGCTGATGCAGGCCGCCGCCGCAGCACCCGCACCGGAAGCCGCCATCGGCGGCGGAGGCTCGCCTGTCGGTGCGAGCGCCGTTGCGGCCGCATTGACCCGGATCGGCGCGCCCTACTCGTGGGGCGGTTCGGGCCCCAACGCCTTCGACTGCTCGGGTCTGGTGATGTGGGCCTATGGCCAGCAGGGTGTGTCCCTGCCGCACTCCAGTCAGGCACTCGCCCGTGGCGGTACACCGGTTGCGCTGAGCGATCTGCAGCCAGGCGATGTCATCAACTTCTACGGGGACGCCTCGCACACGGGCATCTATGTCGGCAACGGCATGATGGTGCACGCCTCGACCTACGGTGTTCCGGTCGCGGTCGCGCCCATCACGTCCTCCGGCCCGATCTATAACGCGCGTCGCTACTGAGCCGCGGCCGTCGTGCGCTTGTGCCCGGGGTAGCACGCTGGGCATCGCTCTTCGTGGTTCTTCTGCTGATTGTCTGCGGGGGTTGTCGAGCACAGCCCGCCGCACCGGCCGACGATGTGCACACGGCGATTCAGGCATTGCTGACGCGCTATGCCGATGCATTGCGCAGCCATGACGTCGCAGCATTGCGTGCCGTGCTCGCCCCCGGCAAGCCCGCCTTGCTCGAGGCTCAGCAGCGCATCCAGGAGAATCTCTCGGAACTGAAGACGGACACGTTCGAATACCGGCTGGCGGCCGAGATTCCGGCTGATCCCGTTGCCCTGCAACAGCAATGGACACTGGACGCCACGCTGTTCTACGCGATCAGCGGGGTGGACACCGTCGCCGTCCGGCGCCCCGTCACGGTCGGTGTGCTGCACGACAGTGACGGCTGGCGGTTGTCCGACG
>NZ_MAFC01000025.1 GCF_002013465.1 Mycobacterium sp. D16R12
TCGTGGAGACGCGGAAGCGAGCTGGGGACCGGGACGTGGTGGTGCTCGGGCATCCTGGCTCAGCGGTGGCGCCGCGGCTTGTCGATGAGATATCCGGTGCGATGACGTCACTGTCGGAGTTTTGGGGCCCGCAATGGCATGCGGGGGTGCTGTTGATCGCGGCAGAGACCGATGCCGAGTTCGCCGCTCTAGTCGGTGGCGAGCACACCGAGGGAATCGCCGCCGCCGCCGTTGCCGACCGTGTCGATAGCGGGGTTGCCGTGGGGCAGCGGGTGATCTTCGCGCCCGGCGCGGCGGCGCTACCACCCGATCAGTTTCGGGTGGTGCTGCGCCACGAGCTCTTCCACGCCGCAGCCCGCACGGTCACCGGCGACCATGCGCCCCTCTGGCTGGTGGAGGGCGTGGCCGACTACAACGGGCGTCGCGGTAGCGGCACCCCATTCCGCAACGCCGCCCCGACGTTGGCGAGTGCCCTTGCCGCGGGCCAGATTCCGGACCATCTACCCACCGACGGCGACATCGACAGTCCCGGGCCCCGCCGCACCCAGGCGTACGAGGAGGCCTGGTCGGTGGCGCAATACGTGGCTGAAGCCTTCGGTGAGCCCAAGCTCGTGCGGCTGTACCGGTACGGTGCGGATCTCGCGCCGGGGCCGCCCGGCACGGCGATCCAGCGGGCGTTGGGCATCGACGAGGCAACACTGGTTCGGCAGTGGCAGAGCTGGCTCGGCTCTCGTCCACTACGGTAGGCGTCGTGACCTTTGAGCTCGGCGGCCAGCGACGACGGATCCTGTTGGTCACCAACGATTTTCCACCCCGGCCCGGCGGTATTCAGTCCTACCTGCAGGAGTTGGTGACCCGGCTGGCCGGATCGCATGAGGTCACTGTCTATGCGCCGCGGTGGAAAGGGTGCGAGCGTTACGATGCCGCCGCCGATTACCACGTGGTGCGCCACCCGACCTCGCTGATGCTTCCTGGTCCCGGTGTTCGGCAGCGCATGGTGGATCTCATCAGGTCACAGCGCTCTGAGGTGGTGTGGTTCGGTGCGGCCGCGCCGCTCGCGTTGTTGTCCTCGGCGGCCAAGGCGGCGGGAGCCACTGTGACAGCAGCCAGCACGCACGGGCACGAGGTGGGCTGGTCGATGCTCCCGGTGGCGCGATCCGCGCTGCGGCAGATCGGGGACAGCACCGATGTGATCACCTACGTCAGCCGCTACACGCGGGGTCGTTTCGCCGCCGCGTTCGGTCCGCGTGCAGCACTCGAACATCTGCCCGCCGGGGTCGACACGGGCAGGTTCCGCCCCGACCCGGTGGCACGCGAGGAGCTGCGGCGGCGCTACGGGCTCGGTGACCGGCCGACCATCGTGTGCGTCTCCCGGCTCGTCCCGCGCAAGGGCCAGGACATGCTGATCGAGGCGCTGCCGGCGATCCGAGAGCGGGTGGACGGCGCGGCGCTGGTGATCGTGGGCGGCGGACCGTATGCGGAACCGTTGCGCGCGTTGGCCAATCGAGTCGGCGTCGATGAGCACGTGGTGTTCACCGGCGGTGTGCCGTGGGAAGAGCTACCCGCTCATCACGCGATGGGCGATGTCTTCGCGATGCCCTGCCGTACGCGCGGGGCCGGTCTCGATGTGGAGGGCCTGGGAATAGTGTTCCTGGAGGCGTCGGCGTGCGGCGTCCCGGTGGTCGCCGGAAACTCCGGGGGCGCACCGGAAACCGTGCTCGATGGCGAGACGGGACTCGTCGTCGATGGCAGGTCGGTGCCCGCGATCACGGATGCGATTGTCGAGATTCTGTCGGATCCGGCACGCGCCGCCGTGATGGGGGCAGCCGGGCGCAGCTGGGTGGCCGATCACTGGCGCTGGGATCATCACGCGGCGCGCTTCGCCGAACTGGTCAGCGGCTCCGCATAGGTTCGGTGCGTGGACCCATCTACTCGGGGGACCCCGAGTAGATGGCGTCGATGTCTGCCGCGAACTTCTCGGCAACCACGTTGCGCTTCACCTTCAGCGTCGGCGTCATCTCGCCGGTGGCCTCGGTGAAGTCGACCGGCAGGATCCGGAACTTCTTGATGGCTTCGGCATGGGAGACAACCTGATTGGCGGCCTTCACGGCGGTCTCGACCTCCGCGAGGAGGTCAGGATCCTCGACCAGGTCGGCGACGGTGGCACCGGCGGGCTTGCCGTTGCGCTGCTTCCAGCCGTCGATGGCCTCGGGGTCGATCGTGATGAGAGCGCCGATGAACGGCTGCTTGTCGCCGACGGCCATCGCCTGACTGATGAGCGGGTGAGCGCGCAGCTGATCTTCCAGCACCGCGGGTGCGACGTTCTTGCCGCCGGCGGTGACGATGATTTCCTTCTTGCGGCCGGTGATCGTGACGAAGCCGTCCTCATCGATCGCGCCCAGGTCTCCGGTGTGGAACCAGCCGTTCACGATCGACTCGCTGGTCGCGGTCGGGTTGTTCCAATACCCGCTGAACACGACGCCGCCGGACACCAGTAGTTCGCCGTCATCGCCGAGCTTCACGGCGTTACCGGGCAACGGCCTTCCGACACTGCCGATCTTGAGCCCGCCGATGACGTTGACCGCGCAGGCTGCCGTCGTCTCGGTCAGGCCGTAGCCCTCGTAGATGGTCAGGCCGACGCCGCGGTAGAAGTGGCCCAGTCGGGCACCCAGCGGGGCTCCACCGGAGATCGACGCCACGCATTCACCGCCGAGTGCCGCGCGCAGCTTGCCGTACACCAGCTTGTCGAAGGCGGCGCGCTTGGCGCGCAATACGATGCCCGGGCCGCCGTTGTCGAGCGCCTGGCTGTATTCGACGGCGGTATCGGCGGCGGCGTCGAATATCTTTCCCTTGCCGTCGTTCACGGCGTTCTGGCGCGCGGTGTTGTACACCTTCTCGAAGATGCGGGGGACCGAGACGATGAAGGTCGGCTTGAAGATCCCGAAGGTCGGCACCAGTGTCTTGATGTCGCTGGTGAAACCGACGCTCACCTTGGACTGGAAGCATGCCATCGCGATGCCGCGGGCCAGCACGTGAGCCAGTGGCAGGAAGATCAGCGTCCTGCTGCCCTTCTGCAAGTAATCGGGGAAAACGGCACGCGCACCGCGGGTTTCGTACACCAGGTTGGAGTGGGTGAGCTGGCAGCCCTTGGGGCGTCCGGTGGTTCCCGAGGTGTAGATGAGCGTCGCGGGGTCGCTGGCCTTGATGGCGTCGAGTCGGCCGGTGAGCTCGGCGGGGTCCACCCCGGCGCCCGCCTCGGTGAGCTCGTCGAGGGCCGCGGGTGCACCCGAACTGGCGATGTGGAACACGGTGCGCAGGTTGGGTAGTTCGGGCGCGAGTTCTTGGGCGATCGTGGCATGGGCATCGGATTCCACGAACAGCGCCACCGCCGCCGAATCCTGCAACACCCACCGGACCTGATCGGCCGAGGACGTTTCGTAGATGGGCACCGTGATGGCGCCGATCGACAGGACCGCGTAGTCGATGATCGTCCACTCGTACCGTGTCGCCGAGATCAGTGCCACGCGATCGCCGGGCGCCACGCCCTTGGCGATCAGACCATTGGCCACCGCACGGATCTGCGCCGCAGCCTCCGCGTAGGTGACGGGTGTCCAGGTGCCGTCGACAAGACGGGAGAACGCCGCCTGGTTGGGGTCTTCACGCTCGTAGTCGTAGACGGCATGAACAACCGACGCGTTGTCCTCGACGGTGAATGGGGCAGGGACGCTGAACTCTCGCACCGGCTCAGACTAGTCGTGGGCTCAAGATCGCCGAAGGCGTTGCCGCATTTCCTTCGGCGGCGAGGCATAAGCTTGTCGGCGATGAACAGCATTCAGGTCGCCGACCAGACCTTTATCGCCGCGGATCCCGCGGACATCGGCCGCGCCATCTCCAACCCCGCGGATTGGCGCCGTTGGTGGCCTGACCTGCAGCTCAACGTCGTCGAGGAGCGGGGCGAGAAAGGCATCCGCTGGACGGCTGCCGGGGCTGTCACCGGAACCATGGAAGTGTGGCTCGAGCCCGCGCTGGACGGCGCGATCCTGCACTACTTCCTGCACGCCGAGCCCACCGGCGTCAGCGCCGCACAGGCGGCGAAGCTGAATCTGGCCAAGCTCAATCATGCCCGTCGCATCGCCGGAAAGCGGTTCGCCTTCGGAGTCAAGCAGCGGCTCGAGGCCACGCGGCCGGTCGGCGAATCGTGGGCGCCGCAGACCTGATCAGATGGCGGCGAGCACGACCACCGGGATGGGGCGCGAAGTGGCCCGCTGGTAGGCGCCGTAATGACCAGAGTTGTTGGTGTCGGCTAATTTCCACAGTCGTTCGTAGTCCGCGTCGCCGGGCAGCAGGGGCGTCGCGCGAACGCGGCGCTTATGCCTGCCCAGCTGCACCTGCACGTCCGGATGGGCCTTGAGGTTGTGATACCAGGCGGGGTTGCGCCGGGCGCCGCCATTAGAGGCCACGACGACGAGATTGTCCCCATCCGCCGCGTAGGTCAGCGAGTTGATGCGCTGCTCTCCGCTCCTGGCGCCGATAGAGGTCAGCAGCAGGCTGGGAGCCAGGCCTGGAACACGATGACCCAGATAGCCTTTCGATGCGATGTAGATGCTCTGGTGCACACCGAGCACCCTCGCCACCAGACGACTCATGGGCGTCCCTCCTTCGCGCGGCCACGGCGAATTGCCAGGATGGGAGTATCCGAGCGCCAGGGAGAAGGGTACCGTCTGTCAGGTGGCTGAGAAGACTACCCAAACGATTGCCATCGATGCCGAACCCGGCAAGGTGATGGCGGTGATCGCCGATATCGGCGCCTACCCGGAATGGGTGTCGGAGTACAAGGAAACCGAGGTGCTCGACACCGACCCCCAGGGCAGGGTCAAGCGTGCCCGGTTGGTGCTGGACGCCGGTGTCCTCAAGGACACCCAGGTCCTGGAGTACGTGTGGTCCCCGGATGGCCGCAAGGTCACCTGGACCCTGGCAGAAAGTTCCCTATTACGTTCGCTGGAAGGGACATACCTTTTGGCGCCCAAAGGGTCTGGCACTGAGGTGACGTATGAGCTCGCGGTCGACCTTCAAATTCCGATGATCGGAATGCTCAAACGTAAGGCCGAACGCAAGATCACCGATTCCGCGCTCAAGGATCTGAAGAAGCGAGTCGAATCTGACCGCTAGCGACGTCGACGCGACGCCGCGCCCAGATGTCGATTCGCCGTTGACAGCCACCATCGGCCTTTTCGTCGGCAAGGGGGGCGTGGGTAAGTCGACGCTGGCCGGTGCCACCGCGGTGCGCTACGCGCGGGCCGGCCAACGGGTGCTCGCGGTGTCCACCGACCAGGCGCATTCCCTTGGCGACGTTTTCGGCGTGCGGGTCGATCCGTCGCCGGGCGCCGATTGTGTGCGGGTGATCGAGGACCCGTACGGGGGACAACTCGACGTCATGGCTCTGGACACCCTCGGTCTGCTGGAGCGGCGCTGGGGTGACATTGCCGAGACGATCGCCGCGCAGTATCCCGAATCGGATATTGGATCGCTTGCGCCCGAAGAGCTTTCCGCGCTGCCGGGCGTCCAGGAGATGCTTGGGCTGCACGAGGTCCAGCAGCTCGCCGAGACGGGCGAATGGGATGTCGTCGTGGTCGACTGTGCTTCGACGGCCGACGCGTTGCGCATGCTGACGCTGCCCGGAACCTTCGCGATGTACCTGGAACGGGCCTGGCCGCGGCATCGTCGACTCGGCGGTACCGGCACGCCTCGCGCGCAGATTCTGGCCGAACTGCTGGAACGCGTTGCAGCGTCGGCGGATCGGCTCGCGGGCTTGCTGTCGGACGCCGAGCGGGTGGGAGCGCATCTGGTGCTCACCCCCGAGCGGGTGGTGGTCGCCGAGGCCGTCCGCACCGTGGGAGCGCTGGCCTTGATGGGCGTGCGCATCGATCAGGTGATCGTCAATCAGGTTCTCATTCAAGATGATTCATACGAGTATCACAATCTGCCCGCCCACCCGGCGTTTGACTGGTACATGCAACGCATCGCCGACCAGGCCGCGGTTCTCGACGAGATGGCCGAGGCGATCGGGGACGTCGAGATGCTGTTGGTACCGCATCTGCCGCGCGAGCCCATCGGGCCGGAGGCCCTCGGGGAACTGGCCGAGGCGGTGCGGCGCCGCGACGGCGCTGCGCCCCCGGCGCCGCTGGCCACCGTCGTCGAGCACGAATCCGGATCCGGAGCGGACGCCGTCTATCGGTTACGGCTAGAGTTACCGCAGATCGACCCGGCCACCTTGAGCCTCGGCCGGGTGGGAGATGACCTGGTCATCGGTGCAAACGGGATGCGCCGGCGGGTCCGGCTGGCCTCCGTGCTGCGGCGCTGTGTGGTTGTCGATGCCCGGCTTGTCAGTAGCGAGCTGACCATACGGTTTAGAGCGGATCCGGAGGTGTGGCCTACGTGACGGGTACTCATCCGGAGCTCGGTCCCGAGCTGCGGGCGTTGGCCGCTTCCATCCTCGACATGCTCGACCCGGCGCTACGGCAGGCCGCTCGCGCTCCCGGAGACGGCGGCGTACCCGGAAAGTGCAACCAGCTGTTCTGCCCTGTCTGTGCGCTCGCGGCTCTTGTCGAGGGTCAGCACCATCCGCTGTTGGCGACGATCGCCGAACACAGCCTCGCGTTGGTGATGGTGGTACGGGCGATGTTGGAGGCCGAGGGACAAGGTGGTCCCGATGATCCCGACGGCCCAGATGGTGGCCCCGGTCGCGAGTATCAGAGTCCGTTCCCGCCTCCGTCGCCCAGCTCGCAATCCTCTGGCTACCAACCGATCCCGGTCGACATCGACGAGTAATGAGCGTCCTGCGCCGAGTCGGAGTGTCCGTTTCGGCGCGGAGCAATCGCCATCGGCGCGATCGGGCACCTCAGAGCGCTTCCGGGATACCGCGTCCCATGTATGTGTCCAACAGCTGTGCTCAGTCGACGTCCGGCGCGGGACCTTCGGC
This sequence comes from Mycobacterium sp. D16R12, assembly GCF_002013465.1. Taxonomy (GTDB): domain Bacteria; phylum Actinomycetota; class Actinomycetes; order Mycobacteriales; family Mycobacteriaceae; genus Mycobacterium. Next base: position 6,980 of record NZ_MAFC01000025.1, read on the forward strand.
AGTCCACGGAGATTCACCGACGCCGAGGGTAAGCTCGGCGCCAGCCCTGTGCTGCTCACGGGGATCGGGAGAGGATGCGCGATGTTCTATTGGCTGCTGAAGTTCGTCTTCATGGGGCCGATCCTGCAGCTGATGGGCCGACCGAAAGTCGAAGGTCTGGAGAACGTCCCCGCGTCGGGGCCGGTGATCCTGGCGGGTAACCACCTCGCGGTGGTGGACAGCTTCTACTTGTGCCTGGTGTTGCGCCGCCGGGTCACCTTTCTGGCCAAGAGCGAGTACTTCACCGAGCCTGGGTTCAAGGGCTGGCTCAAGAAGGTGTTCTTCAGCGGTGCCGGGCAGGTGCCGATAGACCGGACCAGTGCCGACGCCGCCGAGAACGCGCTGAGCACCGCCAAGCGGTTACTCGGGGAGGGCAAGCTGCTGGGCATCTATCCGGAGGGCACCCGCTCCCCGGACGGACGCCTGTACAAGGGCAAGACGGGCCTGGCGCGCATGGCGCTGGCCACCGGGGTACCTGTGGTCCCGATCGCGATGGTCGGCACCAACGTGATGAACCCCCCGGGAACGGCCCGCTGGCACTTTTCCAAGGTCACCGTGAAAATCGGCAAGCCACTGGACTTCGAACGCTTTGACGGTATGGCCGGAAACCGCTTCATCGAACGTGCGGTCATCGACGAGGTGATGTACGAGCTGATGCAGCTCTCCGGTCAGGAGTACGTGGACATCTACGCGGCAGCCCTCAAGGACAAGCCGGCCGAACCCGCGCACCAGCCCGACCGCATCCCGGAGAGCGCCGCCGGTTAATCCGGGGTCCGTGCATCTTCCCTGCATCTGAGGTGGCACCTCGCTGTGGGGCGTGGGTCAGCTACCCGCGCCGCGCCCGCTAGTCTTGAGGCCACCCGGCGGGAGAACTGAGAGATGCGAGGGCCGTGCCGAATTCAATAAACAAATCGACCAACGCGGACCGCGGCTCCGCTCGTCGAGTGGCCAGATGGATCACGTGGGGTGGCCCGCTCGTCCTCGCTGTTGCCCTGCTGCTGCATGCAGTCGTCTTCATTCACTGGCCGACGTATGCGCTGCAGATCGACGTGTTGGTGTACCGATTCGGTGGTACCCGCGTACTGGACGGGCTCGATCTGTACTCGATCGGGCGCAACGGCGAGCTGGACGATCTGCTGTTCACCTACACACCGTTTGCGGCATTGGTATTCACCCCGCTGGCCTTCATCACCGACTTCACGGCGCAGATCTTGTCGCTCGTGGTGTTCCCGGCGCTGCTCGTCTATTCGGTGTGGCGCATGCTGGCCTGGCTGAATGTCTCCGCCAAGGCCGGGTTGTGGGGGCTGTTGGCCCTGTTGGTCGGGCTGGTTTCGTGGTTGGAGCCGGTCCGGCTCTCCATTCAGCTAGGTCAGATCAATCTGCTGATCCTGGCCGTCGTGGTGACGGACATCCTGGCTCCCAAACGGTGGAAACTCGCCGGGGTCGGAATCGGGATCGTGGCCGGCATCAAACTGACCCCGATGATTTTCATCGTCTTCTTGGTCCTGGTGGGACGGATACGTGCGGCCATCGTCGCCACCGTCACGCTGATCGCCACCATCGGTCTGGGCTTCATCTTCCTGCCGTCCGCCTCGCACTACTACTGGGTGGACCGTGCCTTCGAGAAGATCAGCCGCATCACCCGCGATCCCACCGCGAGCACGAGCATCAGCGGACTGTTTCTCCGATTGGACCTGTCGGCCGGGACCGCCACCGCACTGTCGGTGCTGGTGATCGTGGCGAGCCTGGTGGTCGCAATCCTGGCCTACCGGCGAGATCAGCTGCTGCTGGCGATCTCCATCGTGGGGATGGCATCGGCGGCGGCATCGCCGTTCAGCTGGAGCCATCACTGGGTGTGGTTCGTGCCGTTGGTCGTCCATCTGGGTTACCGCGGTTACGTGCTGGGTAAACGGGCGTCGGCGATCACGATGTGGGCGTTCTGTGCGGTGTTCGCGGCCTGGTTCACCAGCCTGAGTGGCAAGACACCGGACTCCGGCGCGTTGACGCTGCGGCCCGGCGGCGTGCTGAACGACCTGATCCCGAGTTTGTACGTGTTCGTTCATCTCGGCGTACTCGCGGCCAGTTGGATATGGCTGCGGCGTGACCCGTCGGACGTGAACGATATTGTGCGCGAAGCTGATCCGGCACAGGCCGATGAGCTGGCGCCGGCCTCTCCGGCGCACAACTAGGCGGTATGCGTGCGTTACTTCTACGACACGGAATTCATCGACGACGGCCGCACCATCGAACTCATCTCGATCGGGATGGTGTGCGAGGACGGCCGCGAGTACTACGCCGTTTCCACCGCCTTCGATCCGCAGCAGGCGGGTCCGTGGGTACGTCAGAACGTGCTGCCCAAGCTGCCGGCGTTGTCCTCGCCGCTGTGGCGCTCACGCGGGCAGATCCGCGACGAGCTGGCCGAATTCCTCGGGCTGAACGGCGGGGGACCGGCCGACCCGATCGAATTGTGGGCCTGGGTGGGTGCCTATGACCATGTGGCGCTCTGTCAGCTGTGGGGACCGATGACGGCGCTGCCCCGGCCGGTCCCACGGTTCACCCTGGAACTCAAGCAGCTGTGGCACGACCTGGGCCAGCCGACTGTGCCGAAACGGCCCGCGGACTCGCACGATGCACTGGTCGACGCCCGGTACAACCTGGTCCGCTACCGCGCGATGGTCCCGCCGACCTGATCGCTGCGCAATCCCGGGTAAAAATCCGCTGGTAAGGGGCGGTTAAGATGGGTTTGTGAACTGGACAGTCGACGTCCCCATCGATCAATTGCCGGAGCTGCCGCCGCTCCCGGCCAACCTGCGTCAGCGCCTGGATGCCGCGCTCGCCAAACCTGCTGCTCAGCAGCCGAGCTGGCCCGCGAATCAGGCCGCTGCCATGCGGACCGTGCTGGAAAGCGTGCCCCCGATCACCGTCCCCGCGGAGATCCAGCGTCTGCAGGGCCAGCTGGCCCAGGTGGCACGTGGCGAGGCATTCCTGCTGCAGGGCGGCGACTGCGCCGAAACCTTCGCCGATAACACCGAGCCGCATATCCGGGCCAACATCCGCGCACTGCTGCAGATGGCGGTGGTGCTGACGTACGGGTCCAGCATGCCGGTGGTGAAGCTGGCCCGTATCGCGGGCCAGTACGCCAAGCCGCGCAGCTCCGATACCGACGCCCTGGGGCTGAAGTCCTACCGCGGTGACATGGTGAACGGTTTTGCCCCCGATGCCGCACTGCGTGAGCACGACGCGTCGCGCCTGGTGCGCGCTTACGCCAATGCCAGCGCCGCGATGAACCTGGTGCGTGCCGTGACCGGCTCGGGGCTGGCCTCGCTGGCCCTGGTGCACGACTGGAACCGCGAATTCGTCCGCACCTCGCCTGCGGGTGCGCGGTACGAGGCGCTGGCCTCCGAGATCGACCGCGGACTGAAGTTCATGAGCGCCTGCGGCGTGGCTGATTCCAACCTGGATACCGCCGAGATCTACGCCAGTCACGAGGCGCTGGTGCTCGACTATGAGCGGGCGATGCTGCGCCTGGCCGAGGACGAGAATGGCGAGCCCGCGCTCTACGACCTGTCGGCTCACTACCTGTGGATCGGCGATCGCACGCGGCAGCTCGATCACGCGCACGTGGCCTTCGCCGAGATCATCGCCAACCCGATCGGGATGAAGATCGGTCCGACGACCACGCCCGATCAGGCCGTCGAATACGTGGAACGCCTTGACCCGCACAACAAGCCGGGCCGTCTGACATTCGTCTCGCGGATGGGCAACTCGAAGGTGCGCGATCTGCTTCCGCCGATCATCGAGAAGGTGCAGGCCGCCGGCCATCAGGTGGTCTGGCAGTGCGACCCGATGCACGGCAACACCCACGAGTCGCCCAGCGGTTACAAGACACGGCATTTCGATCGGATCGTCGACGAGGTGCAGGGTTACTTCGAGGTGCACAACGCACTCGGCACGCATCCGGGCGGTATTCACGTCGAGATCACCGGTGAGAACGTCACCGAATGTCTTGGTGGGGCACAGGATATTTCGGACGATGACCTGGCCGGTCGCTACGAGACGGCATGCGATCCGCGTCTGAACACCCAGCAGTCGCTGGAGCTGGCGTTCCTCGTCGCGGAGATGCTCAGGGACTAGAGCAGGTTGGTGATGTTGGCGCCCAGCGACCAGCATCCCGCCGCCACCGAGGTGGTGATGATGAGGACAATCACCAGCCACATGAAGATCGCCCGGCGGCTCTGTTGACGTTCGTATCGGTAGTCCGAGTCATCGACATCGGCGAAGAACGCCGAGTCATCGGCGTCTTCATCGAAATCCCGATCGAATTCGGGATCGTAAGGGGGCACCGGGTCCATCATCCGTGTGGGATTGGGCACCCTGGGGCGCGGTGCGGCACTGGGTCGTGGAGCGACACCCAGGGCAGCCGCGGCCGAGGCGGTGTCGGCGGCGTCGAGATCACGGGCCGGGGCGGCGTCCGTACTGCCGCCGGTCTCGATCAGCCGACTGCGATATAGCTGTTCGGCGACATGTTGTTTGGAATCCCGGGGTGCGGGCACCCGGAAGGATGGCAGGCGCAGTTCGGCGGCGATGGCATCGAGTTCGGCGCCCATCTGTGCGGCATCGGCGTAGCGCGCGTCCGGGTCGCGGGAGGTGGCACGCAGCACCAGCTCATCGAACTCCTCCGGGATACCGTCGATCGCCTCACTGGGTGCCGGGACGTCCCGATCGATGCGCTGATAGGCCAGTGCCAACGGCGTATCGCCGGTGAATGGTGTTGATCCGGTGAGTAACTCGTACATCAAGAGCCCCGCCGAGTAGACATCGCTGCGTGGGCCGGCGGAGCCGGTGCGCACCTGCTCGGGGGACAGGTACGCCGCGGTGCCCAAGATCACGCTGGTTGAGGTTATCCCGGCTTCGGCGATGGCACGGACGAGTCCGAAATCGGCGAGTTTGACCTCACCGTCATCGGAGATCAAGACGTTCTCGGGTTTGACGTCGCGGTGTACCAGTCCCGATCGGTGTGCGACTGCCAATCCGCCCAGCATCGGGTTGAACACCGCGGCCACCGCATGCGGCGGCATGGGCCCGCGTTCGCGCAGCAGCTCCCGCAGAGTGCCCCCGTCGATCAGTTCCATCACCAGGAACGGGTGCCTACCGTCCATGCCCTGGTCGAACACGGCGACCAGGCCCGGGTGACGCAGCCGCGCGACGGCCCTGGCTTCGAGCCGGAATCGTGCGAGAAACCCGGTGTCGGAGGCGTAGCGGCTGTCCATCACCTTCACGGCCACCGGGCGGTCCAGTCGGGTGTCCAGCCCGCGGTACACGGTCGACATACCGCCCGTCGCGATCGGGGTCTCGATGCGGTACCGACTGTCGAGCACGGCGCCGATCATCGGATCGAGGCGGCCGGTCGGGGACTTGGGCGATGTCATCGCATCGATCGTATCGAGTGATGCGGTAGCGCCCCGTCGTCAATGTCGCTTGTCGAGCATTTCGCGGACGGAGTTGAGGGTCGGCCCGGCCCCCGAGAACAGCATGGTGCGCCATTGACGATGCAGGGGAATGGCGGGGTCGAACCGGCTGTAGGTGACGCGGAGCCGGGTGCCGCCCGGCTCGGGCAGCAGGTTCCACCGGGAGGTCACTTCGATTCCGGGGGCGGTCAGCACCTGTTCGATGTGCTCGCAGGGCACCACGCTGGTGTACGTGGTGCGGAGCACGCCATCGAAGCCGACCGCCGGCTGCGGATGGGTGATGAGGACCCGGGTCTCTCCGACCTCGACCGGCGCATCATTGACTTCTTTCACCTGCGAGGCGGTGAGCTCCACGGAGACGAGAACATCCCAGACCTTTTCGACGGGGTAGGGGTAGTACTCGCTGTGGGTGACCGATGTCGGATCGCCGGAACTCGTCACGATCCGAAGGTTACGCGCGTCACCACACCCGGAGGACACTTTTGGACGACGGCGGCCCGCGGGACGACTAGCGTCATTCGTCATGAGCGCAATTCCCTACGTCGCCGACACACTTGACGCCGATGAGCCGCTGTTCTCTCTCAAGGAGGTGGCCGGGCGCCTGCGGGTAACGGTGAGCAAGGTTCAGCAATATCTGCGCGACGGTGAGCTGATCGCGGTGCGGCGCGATGGCGAAATCAAGGTTCCCGTCATCTTTTTCAGCCCCGAGGGGCCCGTGGTGAAGCATTTGTCCGGACTGTTGTCCGTGTTGCGCGACGGGGGATACCACGAGCCGGAAATCATGCGCTGGTTGTTCACCGGTGATGAGTCGCTCACGGTCACCAGGGATGGCACCACCGAACGTATCGAGGAGGCCCGCCCGGTCGACGCGCTGCACGGCCACCAAGCACGCGAAGTGCTGCGGCGGGCACAGGCTCTGGGCTACTAGGCGGCAGGTGCCGGGATATCGGCCTCGGCCGGTTCGGGTTCGTGTGACTCCGGTGCGGTATTGATCATCCGCCAGGCGATGACGGCACAGGTCGCGGCGATCAGCACGTGGATCCACACGTACATGCCGTGGGAGCCATCGGGTTTGAAGATCACCATGATCCAGGTGGAGAACCCGGCGATGGCGGCGATGGCGGCGCGCGATTGCAGTAACGGCGCCGCGATGGCCAGCGGCCAGGTGTAGTACCACGGCAGTGCGGCCGGTGCCATGAGCACCACGATCACCATCGCCCACAAGATTCCGAACATCGCGTCGCGTTCGTTGTGGCGGTGCCGCCACCACACCACCGGCAGTGCGAGTGCCACGAGTGCCGCACCGACAGCGCGGGTGACCGACAGCAAGGCATCGAAGTTGACGGTGACGAAAAGGCCTGCGAAGACGTTGATGAGGTTGGCGACCGCGGTCGGCACCGTCAGCCAGTTGATGATTTTCACCGAGCCCGCCAGTGCGGGGAGCCATCCCAGGCCGACTCCGGCGATCCAGGACAGCACTGCGAAGACCGCGGCCACGATCGCGACCGAGGCCGCCGATGCCATCGCGAATGCGATGACCGGGCGGCGCTGCGGCGAGCCCTGGTCGGCGCTCTGAACGAGTCGGCGCATCCAGATCCACACCAGGAAGGGCAGTGCCAGGCCGGCGGTGGCCTTGACGGCGACAGCCATTGTCACTACGGCGATGCCCCAAACATGGTGCCGCTCAAGGGCGAGCGCGATGCCCGCCATCATGAGGCCCACCATCAGCATCTCGTTGTGCACACCGCCCATGAGATGGATGATGACCAGCGGGTTGAGCACACAGATCCATAGCGCCTTGCTGGCGTTGGCGGAAAGACAGCGCGCGACACGGGGTGTGGCCCACACCAGCAGGGCCAACCCGGGCAGCATGCACAGGCGCAGCAGCATGGTTCCCGCCACCACGTCGTCGCCGACGATCTGGGTGACGAATCGTGCGATCAGCATGAACAGCGGACCATACGGCGCGGTCGTGGTGGACCAGATCGGACTGACGTTCTCCAGCAACGCGTTCGGGTTCTCTACCGGTCCCACCACGTACGGGTCGAATCCATCGCGCAGCAGCGCGCCCTGAGCCAGGTAGGAGTAGGCGTCCCGGCTGAACACCGGCACAGAGGCCAGCAACGGCAGCAGCCAGCAGGGAATGACGACCAGGATGGACTCCTTGGTCACCTTGCCGGCGATCACATGCCGGCCCAGCCCGAGCCACGCCAGCAGCATGAGGACCACCCCGAGCCACATGCAGATCGACGACACCACCAACCCGTGGCCGAAACGCAACCAGGACAGCCCGACCGACTCCAGCAGCGGATCGTGTTGCCGGGTGCTGCCCGCACCTAGTCCGCCGATGGCGATGAGGATGGCGCCACCGAATCCGGTGACTGCCGCGCGTCCGGCGGGGGACCGCAGGAAGACGGCTGCCCGCCCGTCACTTTTCAGGGGAGGCTCCAGCGCCTTTGATGATGTACTCACGTGATCATGCGCTCCGGTTGGACACCAATCGGACGAGGTCTGACAGCGCGGCACGGGCGTCGTCGGCGATATCGGCGCCGGCCAACTGGTCCAGTGCGCGGTGTGTGTGCTCTTCGATACGGGATTCGACGGCCGCCAGCGCGCCCAAGTCGACTATCAGTGAACACATCTGCGCGACCTGCTGATCGGTGAGCGGGCTGCCGATCCAGGAGTGCAGCATGTCCTCGGCGGCACTGTCGTTGGCGCGTGCCAGCCGCAGAGCCTCGGCCAGCAGCACGGTGCGCTTTCCGGAACGCAGGTCGTCGCCGGCAGGTTTCCCGGTCACCTTGGGGTCCCCGAAAACCCCGAGCACGTCGTCACGCAGCTGGAATGCGACGCCGATATCCAGTCCGACATCACCGAGAAGTCCGGAGATCTCCGGGTTCTCGGCCGCGATCGCGACACCGAGCTGCAGCGGTCGCTGCACGGTGTAGCCGGCGGTCTTGAAGCGGATCACGCGCAGGGCAGTTTCGACGGACTCGTCACCGGAGGATTCGGACAGAATGTCCAGATATTGGCCGCCGAGCACCTCGCTGCGCAGGATCGACCACACGCCCCGCGTCCGCGCATGTGCCTCCGGAGACAGCCGTGCCCCGGCCACCATGTCGTCGGCCCAGGTAAGTGCCAGATCACCGAGGAGAATCGCGGCGGAGATGCCGAACTGCTCGGGGGAGCCGGACCAGCCGTTCTCGCGGTGCAGGGTGGTGAACTCGACGTGGATGGTGGGTTCGCCGCGGCGAGTGGCGGAGCTGTCGATGACGTCATCGTGGATCAATGCGCAGGTGTGCAGCAGTTCGAGCGCGGCACACACCCGCAGCACTTCGGGGTTCCACGGGTCGGGGTCGTCGGTGACCGCCCGCCAGCCCCAGTAGGCGAACGCCGGGCGCAGTCTCTTGCCGCCACGCAGTACAAACTGGTCGAGGGCGGTTATCGCATGCTCATAGTTCTGCCCGATATGCGCGGTGTGCTCGCGGCATTCGGCCAGGAATTGGCTCAGTTGGTCGCTCACCGCATCGGTCAGGTGCCGGGCGTTGGCAGCGGCTACGTTGACACTCAGCGGGGCGTCCTTTCACGGTGCGGTAATTGGTCCCGGATGCGCGGGGAGTGAACCCAGACTAATCGCACCTATCCTGGACGGGTGACAACTCACCCGCTCGACCGTGACGCATCGGTCGCCGAGCTGCGGGATCCGGGGTCGATCGCCGATCGGTTGGCGGCGGTTCAGCCCGGTGATGTGGCGTTCTCGGTGGAGTTCATGCCGCCCCGCGACGAGGCGGCCGAGGCTCGGTTGTGGCGGGCGGCAAGAGTTTTCGAGCGGTATCAGCCTGTGTTCGTCTCGGTGACTTATGGTGCCGGCGGTTCCACCCGTGACCGCACCGTGCGGGTGACCGGTGAGCTGGCGGAGAACACCACCTTGCTGCCGGTCGCGCATCTGACCGCCGTCGGGCACACCGTCGACGAGCTGCGCGCCATGGTGGGGGCCTACGTGGACCGTGGCATCACCAATATCCTTGCCCTGCGCGGTGATCCGGCTGGAGATGTGAATGCCGAATGGATTCCGCACCCTGGCGGCCTGACCTACGCCGAAGAGCTCGTGCGGCTGGTTCGTGATCTGGGTGATTTCCACGTCGGCGTGGCCTCTTTCCCGGAGGGCCATCCGCAGGCGATCGACCTGGAACGCGATACGGCCAATCTGGTGAACAAGCTGAGGGCGGGGGCCGAGTACTCCATTACCCAGATGTTCTTCGACGTCGACGACTACTTGCGGCTGCGCGATCGGGTGGTGGCCGCCGATCCGGAACAAGGCGCCAAGCCGATCGTTCCGGGGCTGATGCCCATCACGTCGCTGCGGTCGGTGCGTAGGCAAGTCGAGCTCGCCTCGTCCACGCTGCCCGCTGCGCTGGAAGAACGGCTCCTGCAAGCTGCCGGAGGGGGGCCGGAAGAGAACCGTGACGAGGTTCGCAAGGTCGGCGTCGAGGTCACCACCGCGATGGCCTCCCGGCTGATCGCCGAGGGCGTTCCGTGCGTGCACTTCATGACGCTCAACTTCGCGCGGGCCACCTCAGAAGTGCTGGAGAACCTCGGGCTGAGGGTTACTCCGGGAACTGGCCGGGCGTAAACCGCGGGGACTGGTCACGGTCCAGCCACGCCAAGGACGCGACGAGGGCGCCGATCAGCAGCGCAGAAATCGTCACGAAGATCGCGGCTCCGTTGAACGAGCGGGTGCTGGGGTCGCTATAGCGAGCGGTCGCGCTGAACGTGCTCACCACGCCGGGATTGAGTTTCCATTGCACGGCATCGGAACCGAGCATCTCCCCGTTGGTCGATTCAATATCGCCGGGAAAGGAAATGGCCAATGACACATCGGCATTTGAGTTGTCTTCCAACGCAGTGAGATCGGCGCGGCCCTCAAGCACCACCACATCGCCGTTGCGCCGCAGTGTCAGATCGAACCCGGCGGCGTTCTTGTTCATCCCGGCCAGCTGGGGGACCTCCGAGAAGGTCAGATCGTTGAAGATGGCGCGCGACCCCACCATGCCGTTCTCCTCGTACTCGCCCACCTGAACCTTCTGGGCGAACGACATGTTGCGGTCGAGCTGAGGGCCCTTGTCTTCCTTGCCCTGCGGTTTAGCGACGGCGATCAGTTGGCCGGAGACGTGATCATCGGTGGTGACGGTCATCGAGGCCTTGACTCGCACGCATCCCGACAGCAGCGGCAGCGTCGTCAACAACAGCACGGCGGCGATGCGCGTCACCCGCCCTGGGCTGCGATGAGCCGCTCGCGCGGAGAGCATGGGGCTAGTCATCGTGGCTCATCGTGCCAGACGGTGGATACGTTCGGCCGGCGATATCCGGGCTCCAGGGGCAAGGGCCGGCCAAGCACGGCGAATCGCCTGGGATCTCCCGCGAACTGGTGCTGGCGGATGACGTCGGTGAATCCGAGCCGCCGGTACAGCCGCCACGCGCGGTTGGACTCGCCGGTGATCTCGGGGGTGGACAGCAGGACATGCGATTCGGAGCGGCCCGCCAGCAACCGCCGAGCCAGCGCCTCGCCAAAACCGTGGCCCTGGAGCCCGGGGTCGACATGCAGCTCGGTCAGCTCGAAGTACTGGTCGAGCAGGGCGCTGATGCGGTCGCGCGGCACCCCCGACTTACGCAGCCCCTGGCTGACCTGCTGGTGCCACCATTGGTCGGCGGCACCGCGGTAGCCGTATGCGATCCCGACGATGCGTGCCTGGTCCATCAGGTCTTCGTCGGGTTTGGTGTGGTCAGACGATGGGGCGGCAGGAGCATCGAAGATGGCTGCCGCCTGCCACCCGCGTCTGCGGCTGTGCTCCAGCCACATGGGCGCGCGCTGATCCTCGGTGCCGTGCGGATAGCCCATGGCGATGACGTAGACGCGAAGCGCTTCACTGAGCCTGCGCTGCATATCGCGTTGCGACAAGTCGGCCAGGAATGTCGTCAACGTGCGTCCTTTTGGTTTCCGTGTGGGCTTTGTCTGTACCGCCCGGGTCTATCACGCTCTGCCCGGTCCTGGGTGCTGTCGCGGTTTTCACCGGGTCCGTCGGCGCGCCGCGTCCTAGGGGCTTGCCCGGTAGTGCCTGGCTGGGAGATTGGTGGGTGAACCGGGTGGTATAGCGGGTATTCACCTCGTATTATGAACGTGAGGGTGTTGTAACCGCGGCACCCTTGATAAAACGACACGACATACTCGACCGGTTGCGATGCGCCAGAGGGAGGGACCGATGCCACTCTCCGAGCACGAGCAGCGCATGCTCGACCAGATTGAGAGCGCGCTGTACGCGGAGGATCCCAAGTTTGCGTCGAGTGTGCGCGGAGGACGCCTGGGTGCGACCTCCGGCCGCCGCCGCCTGCAGGGTGCGGCTCTTTTCTGCATCGGATTGGCCATGTTGGTGGTTGGCGTCGCCGTGCCCGCCACCCAGATTGGAAACTTCCCGATCCTGAGCGTCATCGGATTCGTGGTGATGTTCGGGGCCGCGGTCTTCGCAATCATTGGAAGCCGACGTTCCGAGGCAGGTGCTACCGGGCATGCGGGGCAAGGTGGGGTCAGTGGTCGCATTCGCCGCCCCCGTGCCGCCGGATCGTTCGCGCAGCGCATGGAAGAGCGCTTCCGCCGCCGTTTCGACAACTGACAAACTTCATCTGAAGCAGCTCGACATCACAGACCCGCGCAGTCCGCGCGGGTCTGTTGCTATGTGCGTTGCTGCCTGAAGGGCCCCGCCCCGCGGCGGCCCGCCGTGGTGTGACCGCTCGCAAGCCCATTCGCCCGGGCAGGCCAAATCGTTATCAACTCGTCTGGATACCGGTGCCCCACTCGTCCCCACTGGGTTGACCTGGGTAAATGGCATGTCGGTGACCTCTGTTGACCCGATGGTGGGTGCATCGTGGGGAGACACGCGGCAAATCAGATTCAAAGTGGGGGATTGTGGGGTAAAGTGGCGCCTATCGGAGGGAAGGGTAGCTCCGAAGGGTTTGGACAGGGAGGTGTCGAGATGTTTCTCGGTACCTACACGCCCAGGCTCGACGACAAGGGGCGGCTGACATTGCCCGCCAAGTTTCGAGACGCACTAGCGGGAGGGTTGATGGTCACCAAAAGCCAGGACCACAGCCTCGCCGTCTATCCGCGGGCCGAGTTCGAGCAGCTGGCGCGCAAGGCGGCCACGGCTTCTCGCAGCAACCCCGAGGCGCGTGCCTTCCTGCGTAACCTGGCCGCGGCCACCGACGAACAGCATCCTGATGCACAGGGACGCATCACCCTGTCCGCCGACCATCGGCGGTACGCGGATCTGTCCAAGGACTGCGTCGTCATCGGATCCGTTGACTACCTAGAGATTTGGGATGCTGCTAAGTGGCAGCAGTACCTGGAGGAACACGAAGAGAACTTCTCGACGGCCAGCGATGAATCTCTCAATGGCATCTTCTGAGGGAGCCCGCGCAGCGCGGCCTCTGTCCGATACGGCCCTGGCGTACTTCCCCGACGCCAGGTTCGCACCATCGGGCAGGGACCGGGCTGCACGGTTTCCTTGCACCTACCAGCGCTCCCGGAGGGGTGTCGCCGTGTCTGACAACAATTCTCGGCCCGATTTCGGTCACATTCCGGTCATGCTCGAGCGCTGCTATGAGCTACTGGCTCCAGCTCTGACGGCCCGGTCCGCGGACGGATTCGGCGCTGTTCTGGTCGACGCCACCCTCGGCGCGGGCGGGCACACCGAACACTTCCTCTCCGCGCTACCGGGCCTCACGGTCATCGGTCTCGATCGCGATACCAACGCCCTGGACATCGCCCGAACACGGCTGGCGCCATTCGGGGCTCGATTCGCCGGAGTACACACCCGCTACGACGGCCTAGCCGATGCGCTGGACGGGTTGGATTACCGGACAACATCTTCGGTTGACGCGGTGCTCTTCGATCTGGGCGTGTCCTCCATGCAGCTCGATCAGGCCGAACGCGGTTTTGCCTATTCGGTCGACGCTCCGTTGGACATGCGGATGAACGCGCACGACGAGCTGACGGCCGCAGACATCCTGAACACCTATTCGGCAGCAGAGCTGTCCAGGGTCCTCACCAGATTCGGTGAGGAGCGCTTCGCGCGCCGGATCGCCGACGAGATCGTCCGGCGCCGCGCCGTCGAACCCTTCACACGCAGTGGGCAGTTGGTTGAACTCCTCTATGCCGCCATCCCTGCCGCCACCCGTCGTACCGGCGGCCACCCGGCGAAACGGACCTTCCAGGCCCTTCGGATCGCGGTCAACGCCGAGCTCGAATCCCTTGCCGCCGCGATACCTACCGCGATGGCGGCGTTGCGGCCAGGTGGTCGTATCGCTGTCATGGCCTACCAGTCGCTCGAGGACAAGATCGTCAAGGCGGAGTTCGCGGCCGCCATTGCGTCCCGGTCGCCCATTGACCTACCGGTCGAGTTACCCAGTGATGCAGCGGAGTTCAGGGCGCTCACCCGGGGTGCAGAACGGGCGAACGATGCGGAAATAGAAGTCAATCCACGTAGTGCACCAGTGCGGTTACGGGCAGTCGAACGAGTTGCGGACAGGAGGAGCGCATGATTGGGGTGCGTAAGAAGGCTGCGGAGGCCCCCAAGAAGACCGGCTCCGCCAAGCCCGCCAAACGTCGCGGTGCCGCGCCCAAGGCAACCGGTGCCGGTCCCTCGCCGCGTCCACGCCGTTCTGCTCCGCAGACCATGCCGATCCCGGTGCAGCGCAAGGCTCCCGAGAAGATCCGTCCGGCAACCAGCACCCAGCAGGCGAAGGCCCGAGCGAAGGCGCGCAAGGCCAAAGCGCCCAAGGTCATTCGCATACCGCTACGCGAACGAATTCTCACCCGCCTGTCCGACGTGGACCTGCGGCCACATGTGTGGATCGCCAAAGTTCCGTTTGTCGTGCTGGTCATCGGTGCCCTCGGCGTTGGCCTGGCCATCACGCTCTGGTTGTCGACCGATGCCGCCGAACGCTCCTACCAGCTGCGTACCCAGCAGCGCACCAATGAGGATCTGCTGCAACGCAAGGAGGCCCTTGAGCGCGATGTGTTGCGTGCGGAATCCGCACCGGCACTCGCAGATTCGGCACGCGACCTCGGCATGATCCCGTCGCGTGATATCGCGCATCTGGTGCGGGACCCGCAGGGCAACTGGTTGCTGGTGGGTGCTCCGAAGCCTGCGGAAGGTGTCGCACCGGCACCGCTGAATTCCATCATCCCCGATGATGTCGACGCTGTTCCGAAGGCCGGCAATTCGGTCGAGGTGCCCGTGAAGCTGCCGCCCGTGCCGCCACCGGTGGCCGTGGTGCCCCATATGCCGCCACCGGCGTTGGTGCCCGCGCCCGTGGTGGAAGTTCCCGCCGGACAGGATCCCGCCCTGGCCCAGCCCGCGCCGGTCGTGGCCGCGCCGGATCCCGCTATCGCGATACCGCCCCCCGTGGCCGACGCGCCGCAAGCATCAAATATCACGAATTCTCCAGTTACCGGGGAACAATTCAATCCCGTGGCAACAACGAGTCCCCACCCGGCGACGTGACCCGGGAGGATCGGTCCCGGCCGGTCGGTGCGCGTCGTACTCGGCGGCCCGTCGCTGCCGTGTCGCGGACTGCCGGATTCGCCTTTCGGCACCGGGCGGGCAATGTCATCATCTTCCTCACGCTCGCCATCGCCGCCACCCAGCTGTTCACTCTGCAGGGACCGCGCGCCGCGGGTCTGCGCGAGGAGGCCTCGCGCCAGCTGAAGGTCACCGACACCGAGAAGGCGTTGCGCGGCACCATCGTCGACCGCATGGGCAACAAGCTGGCTTTCACCATCGAGGCTCGTGCCCTCACCTTCCAGCCGAAGAAGATTCGCGAACAACTCACCAAGGCCTTTGAGAAAAGCCAGGTGACCCTCAAGGACCCTGGGAAGAGTGACGCCGATAAGGCCGCAGCGGCGAAAATAAGGTCCGTCGAGCCCGAACAGCGACTGCAGGACATTGCCAATGGCGTCTCGGCCAAGCTGGGCAACAAACCCGATGCCAAGAGCCTGCTGAAGAAGTTGCGTAGTGACGACACCTTCGCGTACCTGGCGCGCTCGGTTGATCCGGCCATCGCCGCCCAGATCGTCAAGGAGTTCCCCGAGGTGGGGGCCGAGCGGCAGGACATCCGCCAGTACCCCGGTGGCTCGTTGGCCGCCAACATCGTGGGCAGCATCGACTGGGAGGGTTACGGCCTTCTGGGGCTTGAGGATTCCCTGGACAGTGCGTTGGCAGGCAAGGATGGATCCCAGACCTACGACCGTGGCTCTGACGGCGCGGTGATTCCCGGCAGTTACCGCGACCAACACAATTCCGTCAACGGATCCACCGTCGAGCTCACGCTGGACAATGACATTCAGTTCTACGTACAACAGCAGGTCCAGCAGGCCAAGGACTTGTCCGAAGCCCGCAGCGTGTCCGCGGTTGTGCTGGATTCGAAGACCGGTGAGGTCCTGGCGATGGCCAACGACAACACCTTTGACCCCTCACAGAACCTCGGTAAGCAGGGCAACCGTGAGATGGGCAATCTCTCGGTGTCTTCACCCTTCGAGCCCGGATCGGTCAACAAGATCATTACGGCGGCGGCGGTCATCGAAAACGATTTGTCCAATCCCGATGAGGTGCTGCAGGTTCCGGGCTCCATCAACATGGGCGGGGTCACGATTCGCGATGCCTGGGTACACGGAACGGTGCCGTACACCACCACCGGTGTGTTCGGAAAGTCTTCCAATGTGGGCACACTGATGCTCGCCCAGCGGGTGGGTCCGGAGCGGTTCATGGATCTGGTGGAGAAGTTCGGCCTGGGGCAGCGCACCGGTGTCGGCCTTCCCGGCGAGAGCTCTGGCATCGTGCCGCCGATCGAGCAATGGTCGGGCAGTACCTTCTCGAACCTGCCCATCGGTCAGGGCTTATCGATGACGCTGCTGCAGATGACGGGCATGTATCAGGCCATCGCCAACGATGGTGTGCGGATGCCGCCACGCATCCTCAAGAGCATCACGGCGCCCGATGGCACCCGCAAGGAAGAGCCGCGTCCCGAGCCGGTGCAGGTGGTCAACGCGGGGACCGCGCGCACGGTCAGGAACATGCTGCGCGCGGTGCTGCAACCCGACGCGCGCCAGATTCAGAACGGCACCGGCTCGTCCGGCGCTGTCGAGGGTTACCAGCTGAGCGGCAAGACCGGCACGGCCCAGCAGATCAATCCCGCCTGTGGGTGCTACTTCGATGACGTGTATTGGATCACCTTCGCGGGAATAGCCACCACAGACGACCCCCGCTACGTCATTGGCATCGAGATGAACGCGCCACGACGGGGTTCCGATGGGTCTGCGCACATGACCGCGGCGCCTCTGTTCCACAACATCGCGTCGTGGTTGATGCGCCGCCAAAACGTGCCGCTATCACCCGATCCTGGACCACCGCTCATTCTGCAGGCCACCTGAGCCGGTCCTCATCGGGTCATGGGCGTCCGGCTGCCCGGTAGTGTCGTTTGACGCCCAAGGACCCCGGGCGACACAACCACGGCAGGAGGTGATCACTGGTGGCGGCATCCGGAACCCACCGGTTCCTCCCACGGACACGCCCGCACCCGGTGTCCGATCTCGCGGCAATGGTCTCGGCCGAACTGCGCGGACCAAGCGCCGATGCGACCGTCTCGGGAGTCACCCTCAGGGCCCAGGACGCGCGCTCGGGTGATCTTTTCGCAGCGCTGCCCGGCAGCAGCGCGCACGGCGCGCAGTTCGCATCCGAGGCGGTCGCCGCGGGGGCGACGGCCGTGCTCACGGACACCGCGGGAGCCCAGCTGCTGGCGGACCAGGCCCTCGACATCGCGGTGTTGGTCCATCCCATCCCGCGCGCTGTACTCGGTCAGCTCGCCGCGACGGTCTACGGAGATCCGTCGCAGCAGGTGCAGGTAGTCGGTGTCACCGGAACCTCTGGCAAGACCACGACCACCTACCTGGTCGAGGCAGGCCTACGGGCAGCGGGCAAACGTGTCGGTCTCATCGGCACCGTCGGGGTGCGGATCGACGGCGAAGATGTTCCCAGCGCCCTGACCACGCCCGAGGCGCCGGCTCTGCAGGAGCTGCTGGCCGAAATGGTGCAGCGTGGTGTGGACACCGTGGTCATGGAGGTGTCCAGCCACGCGCTGGCTCTCAACCGCGTGGACGGCACTCGCTTCGCGGTGGGGGCGTTCACGAATCTTTCGCGAGATCACCTCGACTTCCACCCCAACATGGAGGACTACTTCGCCACCAAGGCCAGGCTGTTCCAGCGGGATTCACCCCAGCGAGCGCGGCATTCGGTCATCTGTGTCGACGATGATGCCGGGCGGGCCATGGCCGAGCTGTCGCGCGCGGCGGGTCCCGACATCGTCACGGTGAGCTCGCGGGCCGGTGCCGTCGCGGACTGGACCTGCTCGGATGTGGCGGTCGGCGACGACGGCGGTCAACGGTTTGTCGCGCGAGGTCCCGCGGGCAGCGCTGAGCTCGGTATCGCGTTACCGGGCCATTACAATGTGGCCAATTGCCTTGTCGCCATTGCAATCATGGAACTACTCGGGGTGTCGGCGGCGGCCGCCGCACCGGGGATCGCGACTGCCGGGGTGCCGGGCCGCATGGAGTCGGTGGTTGCCGGTCAGCCGTTCCTGGCGCTCGTCGACTATGCCCACAAGCCTGGAGCGCTGCGCGCGGTCCTGGACAGCCTGCGCAGTCACCGCGAGGGCCGGCTGGCGGTGGTGTTCGGCGCGGGCGGCAACCGCGACCGTGGCAAGCGCGCCGACATGGGGCAGGTCGCCGCGGAGCTGGCCGATCTGGTGGTGGTCACCGACGACAACCCCCGCGACGAGGATCCGAGCGCGATCCGCGCCGAAATCATCTCCGGGATAGCCGCTTCGGATGTCGAGGTGGTCGAGATGGGTGACCGACGGGCCGCCATCGAGTTCGCCGCCGGATGGGCACGACCGGGGGACACCGTCCTGATCGCGGGCAAGGGGCATGAGAGCGGCCAGCGCGTCGGTGCGGTGTCCGTCCCGTTTGACGACCGGGTGGAGCTGCGTGCCGCACTGGAAGGCCTGGATAGCTCGAAAAGACGCGGGAGTCTGAATGATTGAGATGACTGTCGCCGAGATCGCCGAGATCGTCGGTGGGCGTCTCGACGGAATCAGTGCCGATGAGGCCAGGAACACGACTGTTACCGGCACCGTCGAATTCGACTCGCGTCAGGTGGGGCCCGGTGGACTGTTCCTGGCCCTGCCGGGTGCCCGGGTCGATGGTCACGATCATGCCGAAGGTGCCGTCGCGGCCGGTGCCGTCGCGGTGCTGGCGGCCAGGCCGGTGGGTGTGCCGGCCATTGTGGTGTCGCCGACCGGCGTGGCGCGCACCGAAGTGTCTGCACTGGAACATGATTCGGACGGATCGGGTGCCGCGGTGCTGGCCGCGACCGCTGCGCTGGCAGCCGAGGTGGCCAGACGGCTCACGCGGCGAGGGTTGCGCATCGTCGGCGTCACCGGCTCGTCGGGAAAGACGTCGACAAAGGACCTCATCGCCGCAGTGCTCAACCCGCTCGGTGAGGTGGTGGCTCCTCCCGGATCTTTCAACAATGAGCTTGGTCACCCCTGGACCGTCCTGCGGGCCAGCGAATCGACCAAGTTCCTGGTGCTGGAGCTCTCGGCCCGCCGTCCCGGAAACATCGCCGACCTCGCGGCCATCGCGCCGCCATCGATCGGTGTCGTGCTCAACGTCGGCACGGCGCATCTGGGTGAGTTCGGCTCGCGACGGGCCATCGCCGATACCAAGGGTGAACTGCCGCAGTCGCTTTCGAGTGATGGTGTGGCAGTGCTGAATGCCGACGACTCTGCGGTGGCCGCGATGGCCGCCAAGACGCAGGGGCGGGTGGTGCGCACCAGCGTGCACAACACCGCCGATATCTGGGCCACCGATGTGAGCGTCGACGAGCTGGCGCGTGCCCGTTTCACCCTGCATGCCGGTGACGCGGCCATACCGGTTCAGCTGGCTGTGCACGGTGAGCATCAGGTGGGCAACGCGCTGGCCGCTGCCGCGGTCGCGCTGGAATGCGGCGCCACACTGGCGCAGGTCGCCGGCGCACTCGCCGAGGCGGGGCCGGTATCGCGGCGCCGGATGGAGGTCAGCACCCGAGATGACGGGGTCACCGTCATCAACGACGCTTATAACGCGAACCCGGATTCGATGATGGCCGGGCTGAAGGCCCTGGTCTCCATGGCTCGTCACGGGCGAGAATCCCGCCGCAGCTGGGCTGTGCTGGGGGAGATGGCCGAGCTGGGGCCCGACGCCATATCCGAGCATGACCGCATCGGACGGGCCGCGGTGCGCTTAGATGTCAGTCGATTGGTAGTCGTCGGAACCGGGAGGTCGCAGCGGGCAATGCATGCGGGTGCAGTGATGGAGGGGTCGTGGGGGTCCGAGGCGGTGCTGGTGGACGATCCTGCGGCAGCCGCCACACTGTTGGCCGACGAGCTGGCCGCGGGTGATGTGGTGCTGGTCAAGGCATCGCGGTCGGCCGGGCTCTGGGTCGTAGCCGATGAGCTGCTGAAGGCGGGTGACGCATGAGGCAGATCATCATCGCGGCCGGAATCGCGATCCTGGTATCGATCATGCTGACCCCGGTCCTCATCCGGGTGTTCTCGCGGCAGGGTTTCGGCCAGGAGATCCGGGATGACGGCCCGCAGCATCATCAAAAGAAGCGCGGCACCCCGTCGATGGGTGGCGTCGCGATCCTGGCTGGTATGTGGGCCGGGTACTTCGGATCACACCTGGTCGGCATCGCGTTCGGGTCCGATGGCCCGTCGGCGTCGGGGCTGCTGGTGCTTGCGTTGGGCACCATGCTTGGCGGCGTCGGTTTCATCGACGACTTCATCAAGATTCGCAAGGCACGCAACCTCGGCCTGAACAAAACCTCCAAGACTGTCGGCCAGATCCTGTCGGCGCTCGTCTTCGGCGTGCTGGTGTTGCAGTTCCGCAACACCGACGGTTTGACGCCCGGTAGTCCGCAGCTCTCCTACGTGCGCGAGATCGCCACCGTCGCCATGCCCGCGGCGGTCTTCGTGCTCTTCTGCGTGATCCTGGTGATGTCGTGGTCCAACGCCGTCAACTTCACCGACGGCTTGGACGGGCTGGCCGGCGGATGTATGGCCATGGTGACCGGCGCGTACGTCATCGTGACCTTCTGGCAGTACCGCAACGCCTGCTCCACACATCCCGGTGTCGCCTGCTACAACGTGCGTGATCCGCTGGACCTGGCGGTGATTGCCGCGGCGACCGCGGGCGCGTGTATCGGGTTCCTGTGGTGGAACGCCGCGCCCGCCAAGATCTTCATGGGAGACACCGGATCGCTTGCCCTGGGTGGCATCATCGCGGGCCTGTCGGTGACCACCCGGACAGAGCTGCTCGCGGTGGTGCTGGGCGCGCTGTTCGTCGCCGAGATCGTGTCGGTGGTCCTGCAGATCGCCGCATTCCGCACCACCGGCCGCAGGGTGTTCCGGATGGCGCCGTTCCATCATCATTTCGAGCTGCTGGGCTGGGCGGAAACGACGGTCATCATCCGGTTCTGGCTCTTGACGGCCATCGCCTGTGGGTTGGGGTTGGCGCTGTTCTATGGCGAGTGGCTCGCCACGATCGGTGACTAACCGGCCATGACCGCTTCTGATGTGACGGAACTGGCCAGCGGGACAAGAGTTCTGGTCTGCGGTGCACGTGTCACCGGCGATGCGGTGGTGGCCGCACTGGCCGGATTCGACCTGCTCATCACCGTCTGTGACGACAATGAGCAGGCTCTGCGGCGTCATCGCGAAGCGGGTCGTGGGGCGCTCACCACCGCCGCGGCGCAGAGTTCCATGGCCGAGCAGGACCTGGTGATCGTCAGCCCCGGCTTCGGTCCGTCTTCACCTGTCGTGCTCGCCGCTGTTCAGGCCGGGTTGCCCATCTGGGGTGACGTTGAATTGGCTTGGCGTCTCGACGCTTCCGGTCGGTACGGACCGCCCAGGCGATGGGTGGTGGTCACCGGAACCAATGGAAAGACCACGACCACGGCGATGGTCCACGACATGCTGACGGCGGCGGGACGCACCAGTGCGTTGTGCGGGAACATAGGCGACCCGGTACTCAACGTGCTGGATCGCGACGTCGAATTTCTCACTGTCGAGCTGTCGAGCTTCCAATTGCATTGGGCGCCGTCGGTGCGCCCGGCAGCAGGTGTGGTGCTCAATGTGGCCGAGGATCACCTCGACTGGCACGGGGGAATGGACGCGTACACCCGGGACAAGGCGCGGGCGCTCAATGGTGCGGTCGCGGTCGTCGGATTGGACGACGCGGTGGCCGCCGGGCTGCTCTCGGGCGCGCCGGCGCCGATCAAGGCGGGATTCCGCACCGGTGAGCCCGCGCCCGGAGAGCTCGGAGTGCGCGATGGCCGGCTGGTGGACCGGGCATTTGGGTCCGATGTGTCGTTGATCGAGGTGTCGAGGCTCCCGGTGGCGGGTCCGATCGGTGTGCTCAATGCGCTGGCGGCCGCCGCGCTGGCCCGCGCGGTGGGTGTGCCCGCCGAGGCCGTTGCCCGCGCGTTGGAGGCCTTCCAGGTGGGACGGCACCGGGCTGAGCTGGTCGCGCGACGTCACGGTGTTTCTTACGTGGACGACTCAAAGGCCACCAACCCGCATGCGGCTGCGGCGTCCATCGCAGCGTATCGGCGCGTTGTTTGGATTGCCGGAGGGTTGCTCAAGGGGGCCGCGGTCGATGATCTGGTACGCGGTTGTATCGACCGGCTAGGCGCAGTTGTGCTGATCGGCACGGATCGAGGACTCATTGCTGAGGCTTTGGCGCGACACGCGCCGGATGTACCCGTAGTTGCGGTTGTGACGCGCGAGGATGCTGGGGTGCAAGAGGCAAATGTGGTCTATGTGACTGATGAGGCGGATGGGGGTGGCGCTGACCTGGGTACCCGAGTCATGTCCGCGGCCGTCCGGCACGCCAGCACAGTGGCCCAGCCTGGCGACACCGTGCTGCTGGCTCCGGCCGGCGCATCCTTCGACCAATTCAGCGGGTACTCCGAGCGTGGCGACAGATTCGCCGCGGCGGTACACGCACTTACCGGTTAGGTGACAGCGACGTGTCGACCCTGACCGCCCCATTCGCCAGAATTTTCCGCTCCAACAACGCGACCACGCCGGCCAAGAAGTCCGCCGGCTCGAAGGGCGACGGGTTGGTGGCCCGAACTCGGTTGGGTGCCTGGCTGAACCGGCCCATGACCTCGTTTCACCTGATCGTCGCGACGGCCGCGTTGCTCACCACGCTCGGGCTCATCATGGTGCTGTCGGCATCCGGCGTCGAGTCCTACGACCTGGACGGATCGGCGTGGGCCGTCTTCGGCAAGCAGGTGCTCTGGGTCTGCGTGGGCCTGGTCGGTTTTTACATCGCGCTGCGCACCCCGATCCGGGTGATGCGCAAGTACTCCTTCCCGGCATTCGTGTTCACCATCGTCTTGATCACCTTGGTGCTGATACCCGGAATCGGCACATACTCCAACGGTTCTCGTGGCTGGTTCGTCTACGGCGGCATGTCGATGCAGCCCTCCGAGCTCACCAAGATCGCCTTCGCGATCTGGGGTGCGCATCTGTTGGCGTCGCGTCGCATGGAGAAGGCGTCGCTGCGCGAGATGCTCGTTCCCCTGGTGCCCGCCGCGCTGATCGCGCTCGTGCTCATCGTCATCCAGCCCGACCTGGGGCAGACGGTCTCCATGAGCATCATCTTGTTGGCGCTGCTCTGGTATGCCGGGTTGCCGCTCAAGGTGTTCCTCAGCTCGGTGATCGCCGCCGTGCTGGCGGCGGCCATCCTCGCTGTCTCTGCCGGGTACCGCTCCGATCGGGTGAAGGCCTGGCTGGATCCTTCGGCAGACCCGCAGGCGACGGGTTATCAGTCGCGCCAGGCCCGATTCGCGCTGGCCCAGGGCGGTTTCTTCGGCCAGGGCCTGGGGCAGGGGTCGGCCAAGTGGCACTACCTGCCCAACGCCCACAACGACTTCATCTTCGCGATCATCGGCGAGGAGCTCGGTTTCGTGGGCTGCCTCGGGGTGTTGGCCCTGTTCGGGGTTTTCGCGTACACCGCCATGCGCATCGCCAAGCGCAGTGCCGATCCGTTCCTGCGGATGCTGACCGCCACCGCCGGCATGTGGGTGATCGGCCAGTCCTTCATCAACATCGGATACGTGATCGGGCTGCTGCCGGTGACCGGTATCCAGCTCCCGCTCATTTCCTCGGGTGGAACAGCGACGGCCACAGCCCTTTTCATGATCGGCCTGATCGCCAACGCGGCGCGACACGAACCTGAGGCCGTTGCTGCCCTGCGTGCGGGTTCGGGCGACCGGATGAACAGGCTGCTGCGGCTTCCCTCGCCCGAGCCGTATGTGGCGCCGCGGATCGACAGCGCGCGTGATCGGCTTCGTGCCAAGTCGGGCACGCGGGGCGCCGAGTCGGCCAATCCGCGGCCCGAGCGCACACGGCAGGCAGAGCCCAAACAAGAACCCAAGCGCAAGCCACGTGCACGCACCGACAGCGAGGCAGGGCATCATAGGCAGGTACAGCAGGTGCGCGGGGCCTCGGGCACGCGTGCGAGCGGCCGGACCCGTGAGCAATCCCGGGCCGGTGGTTCACGCGCTCGAACCCATCGATAGTTGCGGACATGTGATTGCTGCCAGACCGAAAGGATGCTCTCCGGAGTGAGTGATGAGGCGCTTGCGCGAAGAACATCAGGCGCCGACGAGCTTCGGCCGCTTTCGGTAGTGCTGGCCGGTGGCGGCACCGCGGGTCACGTCGAACCCGCGATGGCCGTCGCCGACGCGCTGCGGGAGATCGACCCGTCGGTGCGGATCACCGCACTGGGCACCGAGCGCGGCCTGGAGACGCGGCTGGTGCCCGATCGTGGCTACGACCTGGAACTGATCGTCCCGGTGCCACTGCCACGTCGACTCACGGGCGACCTGGTGCGCCTGCCGCTGCGGGTGCGCCGGGCGGTGCGGCAGACGCGGGCGGTGTTCGACAATGTCGGGGCGGACGTCGTGATCGGCTTCGGTGGTTATGTGGCCCTTCCCGCGTATCTGGCGGCTCGTCGCGGACCGTTGCGCCGTTCGGGCGTGCCGGTGGTCATCCACGAGGCGAACGCACGTGCCGGCCTTGCCAATCGGGTCGGCGCGCGCCGCGCGCAGCGCGTGTTGTCCGCGGTTTCGGATTCGGGACTGCGCCACGCGGAGATTGTCGGCGTTCCGGTTCGCGGATCGATCACGGCACTGGATCGTGCCGCCTTGCGGCAGGAGGCGCGTGCCCACTACGGGTTTGACGACAATGCGCTGGTGCTGTTGGTGTTCGGCGGTTCCCAGGGGGCGGTGTCCCTGAACAATGCTGTCTCGGCCGCCGCCAATGACCTTGCCTCTGCAGGGGTTTCGGTGCTGCATGCGCATGGTCCGAAGAACACGATCGAGCTGCCCGAGCCGAGACCGCAGGACGCCCCGGGCGTCCCCAGGTACGTGGCGCTGCCGTACTTGGACCGGATGGATCTGGCCTACGCCGCGGCCGATATCGCGGTGTGCCGGTCCGGTGCGATGACCGTCGCGGAGGTGTCCGCGGTCGGGTTGCCCGCCATCTATGTACCCCTGCCCATCGGTAACGGCGAACAGCGTCTCAACGCGTTGCCGGTTGTCGAGGCCGGGGGTGGGGTCATCGTCGCCGATCGCGACCTCACTGCGGAGACATTGGCGCACATGGTGATCGAGATAGCGTCCGATTCCGGCAAACTTGCCGCGATGACATCGGCCGCCGCGTTGTCCGGGCATCCGGACGCCGCGCGGCGGGTGGCTCAGGTGGCATTGGATGTCGCCCGAGAGCGGCGTTCTCAGCGACGGGGCACCCCGCGATGAACGCCGGCCCACTTCCGGAGCACCTGCACCGTGTGCACATGGTCGGCATCGGCGGCGCCGGAATGTCTGGTATCGCCCGGATTCTGCTGGACAGGGGAGCGCAGGTATCGGGCTCCGACGCCAAGGAGTCCCGCGGCGTGCTCGCACTGCGTGCCCGCGGCGCCCTCGTCAACATCGGTCACGACGGTGATGCGCTGGACCTGCTGCCGGGCGGTCCGACCGTGGTCGTCACCACCCATGCCGCCATTCCTAAGACCAACCCTGAACTGGTGGAAGCGAATCGGCGCGGAATACCGATCCTGCTGCGTCCGGTGGTGCTCGCGGATCTGATGGCCGGATACCGCACCCTCATGGTGACCGGAACACACGGCAAGACCAGCACCACCTCGATGCTCATCGTGGCGCTGCAGCATTGCGAATACGACCCCTCGTTCGCGGTCGGGGGTGAGCTCAACGAGGCCGGTACCAACGCCCACCATGGCAGCGGGGACGTGTTCGTGGCCGAGGCCGACGAAAGCGATGGTTCCCTGCTTCAGTATCGGCCCAATCTGATCATCGTCACCAATATCGAGGCCGACCACCTCGATCACTTCGGCAGTGTCGAGGCCTACACCGCGGTGTTCGATGCGTTCACCGAAACCCTTGGTCCCGAAGGGATTCTAGTGGTGTGCCTGGATGACCCGGGTTCCGCCGCGTTGGCACGGCGCGCCCATGAGCGCGGCATACGGGTGCGTGGATACGGCAGCGTCGAACAGGCCGAGGCCGGGGGTGTTCCGGTGGCCGGGCGCTTGCGGGATTGGCAGTTCAGGGACACCGGAGCCATCGCCCAGATCCAGTTGGCGGGCGAGAACACTCCACGCACCATGCGGTTGTCGGTGCCCGGACGGCATATGGCCCTGAACGCGCTGGCCGCCGTGGTGGCGGCGGCCGAGATCGGGGCCTCCGTCGAGGGCGTGCTCGACGGGTTGGCCGGATTCGAAGGTGTGCGTCGCCGGTTCGAGCTGGTCGGCCAGGTCGAGAGTGTCCGGGTATTCGATGACTACGCCCACCATCCGACCGAGGTGCGCACGGTGCTGCAGGCGGTTTCCGGGATTGTCGCGCAACAGGGACACGGCCGTTCCGTTGTCGTCTTTCAACCACATTTGTATTCGCGCACAGCCGCTTTCGCGACGGAGTTCGCCGAGGCGCTGAGCATCGCCGATCTGGTGTTCGTGCTTGATGTCTACGGGGCGCGCGAGGCGCCGCTGCCGGGTGTCAGCGGTGCGCTGATCGCCGAGCAGATCAGCGGAGTGCCGGTGCATTACCTGCGCGACCTGTCGACGGTGGCTGAGCAGGTTGCCGCGGCCACTGCGCCCGGGGATCTGGTGGTCACGATGGGCGCTGGCGATGTCACGCTGCAGGGCAAGGAGATCGTGCGGGCACTACGCGTGCGAGCCAATGACTGGCCGCCGCCGAGGAATGGTCAATGAGCGAGCCGGATAAGGCTTCCGAGGACGCGGCGGAGTCGACCCCGGAACCCGAGGAGTTCGAGGACTCCACGGTCGAGGCGGTCGACGGGAACGACGTCGCCGAGGGGGCCGCCGAGGACGACACCGACGAGGGACCGCGGATGCGGGCCAGGCGCGAGCGAATGGAGCGCCGGGATGCGCAGCGGCGCGCGATCGCCCTGGAACAGGGGCGGCGCGAAGCGAAGGCCGCTGCCAAGGGTAAGCAGGTCGACCAGGGCAAGGCCGCGGGCCGAGGGAGGGTCCAGGGTCTGCACACCCTGCTGCTCGCGGTGCTGCTCACGTTGATCGCGGTGGGCCTCGGGGCGATTCTGTACTTCACGCCGCTGATGTCGGTGCGCCAGACGGTGGTAACCGGTACCGGAGTGGTAACCCAAGGGGACATCCTTGGTGCACTGAACATCGCGCAGGGAACACGGCTGCTGCAGATCGACACGGCCGCCGCCGCAGACCGGGTGGCGAGTATCCGCCGGGTGGCCAGCGCGCGAGTGCAATGCGAGTATCCGTCCACGCTTCGCGTCACGATCGTCGAGCGGGTTCCCGTTGCGGCGTGGGTGGGAGGCGACGGCACGCACCTCATCGACCGCGATGGGGTGGACTTCGCGAACGAACCGCCGCCGCCGGGCATACCGGTGCTCGACGTGGTGGCTCCGGGTCCGCAGGACCCGACGACCAAGGCTGCATTACAGGTACTCACCTCGCTGGCACCCGACCTGGCCCGGCAGGTCGCCAAGGTCGCGGCGCCGTCGGTGTCGTCGATCACCCTGACCCTCGACGACGGTCGCACCATCGTGTGGGGGACCACCGAGCGCACCGCGGAGAAGGCGGAGAAGCTGGGGGCGCTGCTCACGCAGCCCGGCCGCATGTATGACGTGTCCAGCCCGGATCTGCCGACGGTCAAGTAGCCGACCGGTCTAGCTCAGGCTTTCTAGAAATAGCCACGGGAAAATCCCGGCATCCTTCGGCGCGCCTCCCGGGCGCCGTATCGCGCGCCCCCTACCGTTCTGTTTCAGCGGGACAACCTGACATAACACTAAGCCTGAGGTAGAGGTTGAGAGTTTGCAGGGAGGGTCCAGCTACCCAGACCTCGGCAGCAACTAGGGAGGAAGGCGACCATGACGCCTCCACACAACTACCTCGCGGTGATCAAGGTCGTCGGCATCGGTGGCGGCGGCGTCAACGCCGTCAACCGGATGATCGAACACGGCCTCAAGGGGGTCGAGTTCATCGCGATCAACACCGACGCGCAAGCGCTGTTGATGAGCGACGCCGATGTCAAGCTTGACGTCGGCCGCGACTCCACGCGGGGCCTGGGCGCGGGTGCGGACCCCGATGTCGGGCGCAAGGCTGCCGAGGACGCCAAGGACGAGATCGAAGAGCTCCTCAAGGGCGCCGACATGGTCTTCGTCACGGCCGGTGAGGGTGGCGGTACCGGTACCGGTGGTGCGCCCGTGGTGGCCAGCATCGCGCGCAAGCTCGGTGCGCTGACCATCGGTGTGGTCACCCGGCCGTTCTCCTTCGAGGGCAAGCGCCGCAGTGGCCAGGCCGAAAACGGAATCGGCTCGCTGCGCGAGAGCTGCGACACCCTCATCGTCATCCCCAACGATCGACTGCTGCAGATGGGCGACGCCGCGGTATCGCTCATGGACGCATTCCGCAGCGCCGACGAGGTGCTGCTCAACGGTGTCCAGGGCATCACCGACCTCATCACCACGCCGGGTCTGATCAACGTCGACTTCGCCGACGTGAAGAGCGTCATGTCCGGCGCCGGTAGTGCGCTGATGGGCATCGGCTCGGCGCGTGGCGACGGCCGGGCGCTCAAAGCCGCAGAGACCGCGATCAATTCGCCGCTACTGGAGGCCTCGATGGAGGGCGCTCAGGGTGTGCTGATGTCCATCGCCGGCGGCAGCGACCTGGGTCTGTTCGAAATCAACGAGGCCGCGACACTGGTGCAGGAATCCGCGCACCCCGAGGCCAACATCATCTTCGGCACCGTGATCGACGACTCCCTCGGCGACGAGGTGCGGGTCACCGTCATCGCCGCCGGGTTCGACGCCGGTGGTCCCAGCCGCACTCCGATCAGCGGCACGGCGGCCCCGGGTGCAGTGGCCCCCGGCAAGGCCGGTGCGGTTAACGGGTCTCGCTCGAACGGCAACAGCATCTTCGACACCATCGACGCGCAGAGCCTGCCCAGGGACACCAACGGTGCCACGGTGACGCTCGGCGGCGATGAGGACGACGTAGACGTACCGCCCTTCATGCGGCGATAACGGACGAACTACCCTCTTACGTATGGGTTTTCGAGTTCGGCGCGTCACCACCACCCGCCGCGGCGGGGTATCGCGTGCGCCGTTTGACAGCTTCAACCTCGGTGATCACGTCGGTGATGATCCTGACGCGGTGGCAGCCAACCGATCACGGCTCGCCGGTGCCCTCGGGCTACCGGACGATCACCTGATCTGGATGCAGCAGGTCCACGGCGACCACGTGCACAGGATCGAAGGTCCCGAAGGATCGGTGATTCCCGAGACCGACGCTCTGGTGACCAGCCAGCCCGGGATCGCGCTTGCGGTGCTGACCGCCGACTGTGTCCCGGTGCTGTTCGCCGATGCGGCGTCGGGAGTTGTCGCAGGCGCCCACGCAGGACGGGTAGGGGCGAAACTCGGCATCGTGTCGCGCACGATCGAAGCCATGGTGGCCGCCGGAGCGCAGGTGGAACGCATCTCCGCGTTCCTCGGGCCGGCGGTCAGTGGCCGGCACTACGAGGTCCCCGCGGATATGGCAGCCGATGTGGAAAAGGCACTGCCCGGTAGTCGCACCACGACCTCGGCCGGAACTCCGGGCCTGGATCTGCGCGCCGGAATCGCCCGCCAGCTCGCAGGATTGGGTGTGACCGCCATTGATATCGACCCGCGGTGCACCGTGGAAGATTCCGATCTGTTCAGTTATCGCCGGGAGCCGCGTACCGGTCGACTGGCGTCGGTGATCTGGCTCAGCCGTGGATGAGGCCCCCGCAAGCGGGAGGGACCCCCAGCTTGCGCGAAGACCGTCGGGCATGTCGCGTACCGATGAGCTGAGCACCGCGCTGGATGCGGTGCGGGAGCGGGTCCGCGCCGCCGCCGGGGCCGCCGATCGCGATCCGGCCGACATCCAACTGCTGCCCGTCACCAAGTTCTTTCCGGCGACCGACGTCGAGGAGTTGTACCGGTTGGGCTGCCGCGCGTTCGGGGAATCGAGGGATCAGGAGGCCGCCGCCAAGGTGGAGCAGGTCGGCCACGCCGATATCCACTGGCACATGGTGGGCAATCTGCAGCGCAACAAGGCGAAGTCGGTTGCTCACTGGGCGTACTCGGTGCATTCGGTGGACAACCCGCGGCTGGTGTCCGCGTTGGATACGGCTCGCGGAGCGGGGGAGACGGGCGAGCCACTGCATGTCTATCTCCAGATCAGCCTGGACGGTGACACCACCCGGGGAGGGGTGGATATCGCGGACCGCGCGGGGATCGACGAGCTGTGCGCGCAGGTGGTCGCCAGCGAGCATCTGGAGCTCGACGGTTTGATGGCTCTGCCTCCTCGCGAGGCCGATCCCGACCAGGCCTTTCGTCGGCTCCAGCAAGAACATGAACGCGTCCGGCAGCGCTATCCACAAGCGAATCGCTTGTCGGCAGGAATGTCCAACGACCTGGAGACCGCCATTAAATATGGGTCTACTTGTGTGCGTGTCGGAACGGCGCTGATGGGGCAGCGACCGCTAACGTCACGGTAGATCGTCACTCCAGTCACATTTGCAACACAGCTGTAGAGACCGAGCGAACAACTGAACTCCATATAGCCCACGCACGGAAGGTCACGCGATGAGCACGCTGCACAAGGTCAAGGCCTACTTCGGCATGGCTCCCATGGACGACTACGACGACGAGTATTACGAGGACGCCGACGCTCCCGCGCCCCGCCGCGCGTCCGCCGAGGACCGCCGGTACCCGCGTCGTGGCGAGCGGTTCGCCGACGATGCCGAGTACGGCTACGACGAGCCCGGCTACCGGCCAGCTGGTCCGGCCGGCTACGCCGAGGAAGACCGCTTTGCCACGCGCCATCCGGCATCGCGCGAATTCGACCGTCCGGCACCGCGTTTGGGCTCGCTAAGGGGTAGTGCCCCCACCCGCGGCGCGCTGGCCATGGATCCGCGCCGCGCCGCCATCTTCGAAGAGGGAAGCCCGTTGTCGAAGATCACCACGCTGCGTCCCAAGGATTACAGCGAGGCCCGCACCATTGGTGAGCGTTTCCGCGACGGCACCCCGGTGATCATGGATCTGGTGTCGATGGACAACGCCGACGCCAAGCGGGTCGTGGACTTCGCGGCCGGGCTCGCGTTCGCGCTGCGCGGCTCGTTCGACAAGGTGGCGACGAAGGTCTTCCTGCTGTCTCCGGCCGATATCGACGTCAGCGCCGAGGAGCGCCGTCGAATCGCCGAGAGCGGTTTCTACTCCTACCAGTAAACCTCTGACGAATTCGGGCGAGAAGATGCGATGAGTGCATCTTCTCGCCCGAATTCGCTTTAGTGGCAGGCCTTCCTGGGGCGCGGATCGTGTGGATCGTCCGGATCCGGGTCGCCGAACCACCGCGAGGGCTCATGTGAGCCGTACTCGTCGTGCCAGTCCCACCATTCGTATGCGGGGGACTGCGGGTAGCCCTCCGGTGAGTCCTCCCAGGTTTCCTGGCGGCCCAGCGCCGTCATGTCGAGGAAGGTCCAGGTGTTGTTGAACGCCTCGTCGCCCCGGTTGTTGATGAAGTAGGTGCGGTACACCCGATTCCCGTCACGGATGAATGCGTTGGTGCCGTGCCAGTCGTGCACTCCGAGGTCCCGGTCGAAGGAACTTTCCGCAGCGATGGTGTACCAGGGGTGATGCCAGCCCATCCGTGCCTTGATGCGTTCCAGGTCCGCCTGCGATCCGCGCGAAACGTAGACGAGCGTGGTGTCGCGCGCGTTGAGATGGGCCAGATTGCCGATGTGATCGGCCATCAACGAGCAGCCGGTGCAGCCGTGTTCGGGCCAGTCGCCGGTGCCGGGGTCGATGAAGGCGCGGTAGACGATGAGCTGGCGGCGACCCTCGAACAGGTCGAGGAGGGTCACCGGGCCATCCCGGCCCTCGAACCGATAGGACGCGTCCACCTCGGTCCAGGGCATGCGCCGGCGTGTGGCGGCCAGCGCGTCGCGGGCTCGGGTGAACGCCTTTTCCTCGATGAGCATCTGCCGGTGAGCGTTTTCCCATTCCTGTGCCGACACGATCGGGGGAGTTCTCATGATGTTGCCCTCTCGATGGCCTCGGCGATCTGCTTGATCCGCGTTAACCGTCGATCCCATGCCGCTCCCACCGCAGCGAGCTGCTCGGCGATACGGGCGACTTGTTCGGCGTTGGCGCGGTACTGCTTCTCCCGCCCGTTGGCGGTGGCGTGGACCAAGCCGGCCTTGCCGAGGACCGCCAGGTGTTTGGTCACGGCCTGCCGGGTGACCGGAAGGCGATCGCTTAACGTCGTGGCCGTTGCCATGCCGTCGGTGAGGATGAGGTCGAAGACCCTCCGGCGGGTGGGATCGCCGACCGCCGCCCACAGATCGTCGTCGATGACGGCGCTGGATCCTCTTCGCGGAAGCTGGGGGTACCTCCTACTTGCGGGGGACTCATCGGCCGTCATGACCGGCCCGCCAGCTCGCCCACGCAGGGAGCGAGACGGGGCAGGTGCCGCGCCCAGCCTTCCTCGTGCGCCTCGTATTGCTCGATGACATCGGTTTCGGTTCGGCCCTGGTCCCGGAAGCCGACCTCGGTCATGCGCACCCGGGTACCCGTTCCCGCAGGCGTGAGGTCAAATGTCACCAGTAGCGAATTTCCAGCGTTCGCCACGTGTCCCTCGGGATAACACCAACGGAACGAGAACCGCCGTGGCGGATCGACGTCGACGAGCGTGAGCCCGAAGATGTGGACCAGGCCGGGTTCCTCGCCGCTGAAGGTGATCTCGCCCCGTGCTCCCGGGGCCGGGGCGAACTCGGCGTCGTCCGGCCACCACTGCCTCATATGTTCGGGGCGGCTGATGACGGAGAAGACGACCTCCGGCGCCGCGTCGATGTGAAGCTCTCGGTCGATGCGTTCGTATGACATGTCTCTCCCAACTCGCAACAATCGGTTGCGTTTTATCGTAATGCCGGAAGAGGTGATACGCAACCATAAGTTGCGAATGGTGGTGCCTTGCGGCGCGGTCCAGGGGTTTCGTTGTGTGGCGGGCGGCCCGACGGGGCCTGCCGGTAGGCTGGGGCTGCTGTTACACGAAGCCCGCGCGTGCTTGTTCACGCTTGGCCGATGAGGGGTCCCTTGGCACTGTTCTTTGAGATCATTGGCTACGCGCTTCTGCTCTTCTGTTTGCTGCTGTTCGCGCGCATAGTGATCGAGACTATTCAGTCCATTAGCCGCGATTGGCACCCGCGGGGCGCCACTGTGGTGATTCTGGAGCTCATCTTCACCATCACCGACCCGCCTGTGCACTTATTGCGCCGTCTCATTCCGCCACTCTCGCTTGGCGCGGTGCGATTCGATCTGTCCATTACCTTGCTGCTTTTGGTCGGATTCTTTGGCATGCGGGTGGCGTTCCTGATGGCTGCTGGCTAAGCCTCCAGCGACGCTGAATTTCGGTATTCAACTCACATCGATCTGGATACGAATGCGCGTCATATCCACAGCCTCAGAGTATTTTTATGCACGTCAGAGGGATACTTAACGCGCTCTGCTGCGACCGGCGGGTCTGATGTGACAGGATGGACGCCAGTTACAGTGACACTGCATGTTCGCTTTACACTGCAATACGATTCCAGACGTCGAGACTTGATAGGGGCAGGCAATGCCGCTTACACCAGCTGATGTACATAACGTCGCGTTCAGTAAGCCACCCATCGGTAAGCGCGGATACAACGAGGACGAGGTTGACGCCTTCCTCGACCTGGTGGAGAACGAGCTGGCCCGCCTGATCGAGGAGAACTCTGATCTGCGTCAGCGCGTTCAGGAGCTGGATCAGGAGTTGGTTGAGGCCCGCAAGGGTGGCGGCGCGGCACCCATCTACGAGGCACCCAAGCCCGAGAAGAAGCCCGAGCCCGCTAAGCCCGAGCCCACACCGGCACCCGTCGTGGCAGCCGCTCCCGTCGCGGCGTCGACCGAGGAACATCACGTCCGAGCGGCCAAGATTCTGGGCCTGGCACAGGACACCGCGGACCGTCTGACCGGGAACGCCAAGTCCGAGTCGGAAAAGTTGTTGTCCGATGCTCGCGCAAATGCGGACCAGATTGTCAGCGAGGCTCGCGCCAACGCCGACAAGACGGTCACCGACGCACGGGCCAAGGCCGAGGCGCTACTCTCGGATGCCCAGACCCGTTCCGAGACCCAGCTGCGCCAGGCGCAGGAGAAGGCCGATGCCCTGCAATCCGATGCCGAGCGCAAGCACTCGGAGATCATGGGCACCATCAACCAGCAGCGCACGGTGCTGGAAGGGCGTCTGGAGCAGTTGCGTACATTCGAACGCGAGTACCGCACCCGGCTCAAGACCTACCTGGAGTCTCAGCTCGAGGAGCTTGGCCAGCGCGGTTCCGCAGCGCCCGTCGATGCGGGTGCTTCGAATGAAAACGCATCCAAGGAAGCCGGTTTCGGCCAGTTCAACCGTGGGAACAACTACTGATTTAGATCGGTCTATGCTCGCGGCACGTATGAGGAGTGATTCGCGATGCTGATCGTCGCACTGGTGTTGGCCGCTGTCGGTCTGGCGTCCCTGGTGGCAGCAGTGGTCACCAGTAATGAAGTTCTCGCCTTCGTATGTATCGCCGCTGCCGCCATCGGCGTGGTGCTCATGATCGTCGACGCGATCCGGGACCGGCATGCCGGCGCGTTGGGTGCCGATGAGGAGTCCGACGCGGACGCCGAGGGTGATGACGATGAAGCCGAGGCGCAGGGCCCGGGCGAGTCCGTCGGCGCCTCAGCCGTTCATGCCGACGGTGACTCGGTAGCCGATGTGCCAGAAGCTGATTCGACCAAGACATCGGTGATCCCGGCGGTACGCGAGAACGCGGGCCCCGCCGCTGTGAGCCTCAAGGAGGCCGCCACCGCGGCCCACATTCATCCGTCTGCCGAAGAGACCTACGAGCAGTTCGATGTCGACGACGAGGATGAGGACGAGCCGCACCGCTCGTAACGGGACCCTTGCCAGATGTCGCGTAGCGCTGTCGCAGGCGTGGCCATCGCTGCGGCACTCACCCTGTCGGCGTGCCACGCCGCCGAGCCGGACGCCGGTGGCCATTTGGATGCGGTGGTCGGCATTGTCCTGGTGACGGCCCAGACGACAGTCCCGCCGCCACCGTCCGGCACGATCGGCGAGGAGCCGGACGGGGGTGCGTTGTCTGCTCCGGTCAGCCCGTTCGACACCTCCTCCCTAGCGGTCATCAGGCTGGACCCTCCGCTGCTACGCGCGGTCCAGGACGCCGCTAATAGCGCAGCGGCCGACGGTGTGCCACTTGTGATCACGTCGGGTTGGCGGTCGCGGGCCTTCCAGCAGCAGTTACTCGATGACGCGGTACAGACATATGGAAGCCTGGCGGTGGCCCGGCAGTGGGTGGCCACTCCCGATGAATCGCATCATGTGCAGGGCAAGGCCGTCGATATCGGCCCCGCGGCGTCGTACGGGTGGATGCTGGCGCACAGCACGCAATTCGGCCTGTGTCAGGTCTTCGCCAACGAGAAGTGGCACTACGAGCTCACCGCGGATGCTGAAGGGCAATGCCCGCCGCTGCGCACGAACGCCGCAGGCTAACCGAACGTTTGGCCTGTGGAACTCGCGATGCGGTGGCAGAGCGGCTGTCGGATGAGGGTCTCTAGCACCAAAAGTCCTGTGGCCCTGGTATATCCAGGCGGAAGGAAATAGTTGCAAGCCGACGGACCGCACGCCATTGATTCGTTTCCCTCGCACAAAGTGCCTAGTGAGGAGACGCCGATTAATCCATTGTGTCCGAGGGGGGACTTGAACCCCCACGCCCGTTAATAGGGCACTAGCACCTCAAGCTAGCGCGTCTGCCATTCCGCCACTCGGACATGCTGGGCCTGACGGCCCGTGGTCGCCGTCATAGGCTAGCGGAAACCCCGCACAAGGCCCAAACCGGTCGTCGGCGGGCGGTGCGCAGCGTCTGACGATGGTAGGAAAGGTAGTTGTGACTTCTGAGAATCCGGCGCCCGAGGACGAGGTCGTCGAACTGGTCAGCACGCTGATCCGCTTCGACACCTCCAACACCGGAGAGCTGGAAACCACCAAGGGCGAGGCCGAATGCGCCCGCTGGATCCAGCAGCAGCTGGAAGAGGTCGGATACAGCTGTGAGTACGTCGAGGCGGGCGCGCCCGGACGCGGAAACATGTTCGCGCGCCTGGCCGGGGCTGACAGAGGGCGCGGTGCCCTGCTCGTGCACGGCCATCTGGATGTCGTTCCCGCCGAGGCCGCCGACTGGAGCGTGCACCCCTTCTCCGGGGCGGTGA
Source organism: Mycobacterium sp. D16R12 (assembly GCF_002013465.1). GTDB lineage: Bacteria > Actinomycetota > Actinomycetes > Mycobacteriales > Mycobacteriaceae > Mycobacterium. Next base: position 43,519 of record NZ_MAFC01000025.1, read on the forward strand.
CCGACGGCTACGTGTGGGGCCGCGGCGCCGTCGACATGAAGGACATGGTCGGGATGATGGTCGCCATCGCCCGCTGGTTCAAACAATCCGGGACAGTCCCCCCGCGTGATCTTGTCTGGGCATTTGTCTCGGACGAGGAGAACGGTGGCAAGTGGGGCTCTCAGTGGCTCGTCGACAACCGTCCCGACCTGTTCGAGGGTGTCACCGAGGCCATCGGCGAGGTGGGCGGTTTCTCGCTCACCGTGCCGCGTAAGGAAGGCGGAGAGCGGCGTCTGTACCTGCTGGAGACGGCGGAGAAGGGCATCGCCTGGATGAAGCTGACCGCCAAGGCGCGGGCCGGTCATGGCTCGATGGTGCATGAGGACAACGCCGTCACGGCGGTCGCCGAAGCCGTCGCCAAACTCGGCCGGCACCGGTTCCCGATAGTGCTCACCGAAGCGGTCACCCAGTTCCTTGCCGCGGTCGCCGAGGAGACCGGCTACGACTTCGACCCGGACTCACCGGATCTGGAGGGCACGGTCGCCAAGTTGGGGTCGATTGGCAAGATCGTCGGCGCGACCCTGCGCGATACCGCCAACCCCACCATGCTCAAGGCCGGGTACAAGGCCAATGTCATTCCGGCGACCGCTGAGGCCGTGATCGACTGTCGGGTGCTCCCCGGGCGGCTGGAGGCCTTCGAGCGCGAGGTCGACCAGATCATCGGTCCCGATGTCGAACGCGAGTGGGTGCAGTTGCTTCCGGCCTACGAGACAACGTTCGACGGTGACTTGGTCGATGCGATGAACGCCGCGGTGCTTGAATTCGATCCCGACGCCCGCACCGTGCCGTACATGCTTTCCGGCGGTACCGATGCGAAGGCGTTCGCCCGGTTGGGTATTCGTTGCTTCGGGTTCGCGCCCCTGAAACTGCCGCCCGAGCTCGATTTCGCCTCGCTGTTTCATGGCGTCGACGAGCGCGTGCCTGTCGACGCCTTGACGTTCGGTACCAAGGTTCTTCAGCACTTCCTGCTCAACAACTGATCACACTCTGAAAGGATCCCCGTGCCCTCTCCGTACGACTCTCTGCCGCAGCTGCCGACCTTCACCCTGACCTCTGACAGCGTTGCCGATGGTCAGCCACTCGCGAATGCTCAGGTCAGCGGAATCTTCGGTGCCGGCGGCCAGGATGAATCGCCCGAGCTCAGCTGGTCCGGATTCCCGGAGGAGACCCAGAGCTTCGCCGTCACGGTGTATGACCCCGATGCACCGACCGTCTCGGGTTTCTGGCATTGGGCGGTGGTGAACCTGCCCGCGACGACGACGCAGCTGCCCGCAGGCGTCGGTGATGGCAGTGGATTGCCTGGCGACGCAATCACCTTGGCCAATGACGCGAGCCTCAAGCGTTACCTCGGCGCCGCCCCGCCGGCCGGGCACGGCCCGCATCGGTACTACATCGCCGTGCACGCCGTCGATGTCCCCAAGCTGGAGATTCCCGAAAACGCCACTCCGGCATTCCTGAATTTCAACCTGCTCGGGCACGCGATCGCCCGCGCCGTCATCGTCGGCACCTACGAGCAGCACTGATTGACTCGCGCCTTCAGGAGGCCGTGCCGACGGCTTCCTGAAGGCTGCTGAATCCGTTCGCACGCAGTCGTTGGGCGATGCCGTCGTGAATTCGCTTGGCGTAGAAGCCGCCCCGGTAGATGAAACCGGTGTAGCCCTGCAGCAGCGAGGCCCCGGCGGTGATCCTTGCCCAGGCGTCGTCGGCATCCTCGATGCCCCCGACGCTGATGAGCACCAGGCGATCCCCGACCCGCCGATGAAGTCGCCGCAGCACCTCGAGTGAGCGGGTGGCCACCGGTGGCCCGGAAATACCCCCGGCGCCAAGGTCTTCGACATCCGGCGTCTTCAAGTCGGCGCGGCTGATGGTGGTGTTGGTGGCGACGATGCCCGCCAGACCCAGTTCCGTTGCCAAATCCGCGATCTCGTCGATGTCGGCGTCGGAGAGGTCCGGGGCGATTTTTACCAGCACCGGCACGGTGGTCTCCTCCAGAACCGCGGAGAGGATCTTGCGCAACTCGCCGATGGCTTGAAGGTCGCGCAAGCCAGGAGTGTTGGGGGAGCTCACATTCACCACCAGGAAGTCGGCGGCGGGCCCTACCAAACGGGCGCTCACCCGGTAGTCGGAGGACGCGAACGCGGCCTCGACGATCTTCGACTTGCCGATGTTGGCGCCGATGGGCACCGTGGATTTTCGCGTCGCCAACCGGGGCGCGAGCGCTGCTGCGCCGTGATTGTTGAAGCCCATCCGGTTGAGCAGGCCGCGGTCGGCAGAGAGCCGGAACAGTCGGGGCTTCGGATTGCCGGGCTGCGCGATGGCGGTCACCGTGCCCACCTCGGCATAGCCGAACCCCAGCGGACCCCACACCTTGAGGCCCTCGCCGTCCTTGTCGAATCCCGCGGCCAACCCCAGCGGGGCGGGGAAGCGCACCCCGAACACCGCGCTGGCGAGGATGGGATCGGTCGGGGCGCACAGTCGATTCATCAGCCACCGCGTCGGCGCGAAGGCGGCCGCGGCGCGCAGGGACGCGAAGACCAGGGTGTGCGCACGTTCGGGCGGCACCACAAAAAACAGCCGCAACAGGATCGCGTACAGCATCAGATCACCGGGACGGTGAACGGCCCGCCAGCCAGGCTGCCGCGGAGTTTCTTGCGGCGCAACAAGACTCGACGACTTCCGTCGGTATAGACCCGGACCCGGGTCAGCTCCCAGCCGCCGAACTCGGCCTGAATCGAGAGCCGGAGCGATGCGGTGATCCTGGTGATTTCCGGAGGGAGCCGCAACGGGTAATAGTCGTACTCGTCATCGGGTTCGTTCTCCCAACCCACCGGAAAGCTGCTGCGTGCGGCCCGGCTCACCCGATGCTCCTGATGTCGATCGCCTGCAATCCGTCGCCCGCGCCGGATGCCACAAACAACGTGGATCCGTCGCTGACCAGTGAATTAGGTTGCCGCACAGTCGCGAATCGGGCCCTTTCCTCGGGGATGCCGGTAGACAAATCGTAGCCAATAACCGTGTTGGACGCAGTCTGCGACACCCAGGTGAGCTTGGTCGAGTACGCCAGCCCATAGGGGGCGGCAGGCACCGGGTAGCGCTGGCGCAGGATGAGCGAGTCGGCCAACCCGAATGCCAGCAGCGCGCCGCCGCGGGTATCGGCCACCAACAGCCGTCCCTTGTCGTCGGCGAGTATCGTGGTCGCCCCCTCGCCGGCACGAAGGGCATGCGCGGTGCCATCGCCGGCCTCGGTCAGTGTGGTCACCGAACTTTGCGCACGATCCAGAACAGCAACGGTGTTGCCTTGGTAGGCAAGGGAATCGATGTGGGCGAAACCGTTTGCGTGGGCGGTTATCTGGTTTTGGGCGTCGAGGGTGAACACGGTGCCGTCGGTGTTTCCCAATACGACTCGGCCGTCTGGACGTCGGGTGATGGCCGAAAATTCGATGTTTTCATGGCCCGAGATATCGACCTTGTTCGCGCGCCCCGAGGCGACGTCGACGGTGAGGTAGCCACCCTTGGTCGATAGGTACACCGTGCCGTGTCCGTCGCCGACGGCCGCGGTCGCCGGGGAGGGGAGCGCAACGGTGTGACGTGGCACGTCGAGATTGTCCCGCGTGAATAACGTCACTTTTTGGCCGTGATCGGTCAGAACTGACACCGTGTTGGTCCAGGTGTCGAACAACACTGCGCTGGACTGGCCGGTGAACCGGTGGACCGTTCCGGCCGGTGCCGCCGTCACTGGGGGTGACTGTGCTGCGGAAGCCGGCGTGATGACGGCTGGGTCGGCCGGACTACCGGTATCACTGCCCGTTGAGCAGCCCGAGACCACTGCGATGACGGCTGCTAGTGCGGCGATAGTGCCTCTTATACCGCGCACATCGCGGCCCGGTAAGGGATTCATCTCGTCCATCATCGCAACCGACCTGGGATTGCCGAGCAGGAGATGACTTTCTCGGCGCGTTCGGTGCTAGCAGTCGGTAGCTGGGGGCTATCGTGAGTGCTATGACGCTTGCCGACAGTCCGGTCTTCACCGTCGAGGTCCTCGTGACGGGCGTGCACGCGAATGGATTTGGTGAGGTGGGCGATGGTCGTAGCTTCGCTTTCCGCATCGAGGATTCGTTGCTGCGTGTCGAGATCTACCGAGCCTTCCTCACCGAGCTAGTTCCCGATGACAGCGATGTGGTGGCTGTGGGAACGCGGCCGATCACCGACCTGGATGTCACCGATGAGCGCAGCATCATCGCCGCGGTGCGTGATCTGGTCGCCGACGCGCAGCCCGTGAGCATCAGCCGCCTCGCCCGGCTGCTGGCCGGCTAGGGCGATCCGCCCTCGCGTCCAGTACGGTCGCTGTCGTGGATTCGGCAGTAGCGGCAATGTCCTGGTTGCAAGTGATCGTGCTGGCGGTGGTCCAAGGACTTACCGAATTCCTGCCGATCTCGTCATCGGGCCACCTGGCCATCGTGTCGCGGGTGTTCTTCGATGAGGATGCGGGCGCGTCCTTTACCGCTGTCTCCCAGTTGGGCACCGAGGCGGCGGTTTTGCTGTACTTCGCCAAGGACATCTGGCGCATCCTTCGGGCGTGGTTCGGCGGACTGTTCGTGAAGGCGCACAGAACTTTTGACTATTGGATGGGCTGGTACGTCATTGTTGGCACCATGCCCATTGGATTTTTGGGCCTGGCATTCAAAGATCAAATCCGTTCGGGCGCAAGAAATTTATGGCTCATCTCAGCCTCGCTGATCGTTTTCGCGCTGGTCATCGCCGCCGCCGAGTATTACGGCCGTCAGGTGCGCCATACCGAACAGCTCACCATGAAGGACGCCGTGATCGTCGGCAGCGCACAGGCTTTGGCCCTGGTCCCCGGTGTATCCCGGTCGGGTGCCACCATCAGCGCCGGGCTGTTCCTCGGACTGGACCGGCCCGCCTCCGCCCGATTCGGATTTCTGCTGGCGATACCGGCGGTGCTGGCCTCGGGGCTGTTCTCCCTGCCCGATGCGTTCCACCCTGTGACTGAGGGCATGAGTGCGACGGGTCCGCAGCTGCTGGTGGCCACCCTGATCGCGTTCGTCATCGGTTACGCGGCGGTCGCCTGGTTACTCCGCTTCATCAGTAACCACAGCATGTACTGGTTCGTCGGATACCGCGTGGTCCTGGGGTTGACGTTGATGGGCCTGCTGGCTGCCGGGGTGGTGAGCGCGTCATGACGGTCATCCTGTTGCGCCATGGGCGGTCCACCTCGAATGTCGCGCATACCCTCGCCGGCCGCAGCCCCGGTGTCGAGCTCGACGAGAAGGGACAAATCCAGGCGCGTGGGGTGGTTGACCGTCTGGGCTCGGTGACGGTGCAGGCGATCGTCACCTCCCCGCTGCTGCGATGCGAACAGACCGTGGCGCCGTTGGCGGCGGAGTTGAACCTGACGCCCGTCGTGGAGGATCGACTCGCCGAGGTCGACTACGGGCAGTGGACCGGCAGGGCGATTGCCGAGTTGCTCACCGAGCCGTTGTGGAAGGTCGTCCAGCAGCAGCCCAGTGCCGCACAGTTCCCGGGTGGTGAGGGGCTTGCGCAGGTGCAGGCGCGGGCGGTCGCAGCGATCCGTGAGCATGACCGGCAGCTATCCGAGGAGCATGGCGGTGACTGCGTCTGGGTGGCGTGCACTCATGGCGATGTCATCAAGTCGGTACTGGCCGACGCGCTCGGCACACACCTCGATGCGTTCCAGCGCATCGTGGCCGATCCGGCGTCGATGAGCGTGGTGCGCTACACCGAGCTGCGAACCTTTGTTGTGCACATGAACCACACCGGCCCCGACCTGTCCAGTGCGCTGAGCGCACGGCCGCCCGAGAAGCCCGCCGGGGCGGCTTCCGACGCTCCTGTGGGCGGCACAACCGATTAGACCCTTCGCGCGAGGGGTTCATCGACCGGTAGTTTTGGAGACACCATGCCCCGATCGATTCACGTATTCCGCAGCCCGGACCGTTTCGTCGCCGGAACGGTCGGGGAGCCGGGGAACCGTACGTTCTATCTGCAGGCGGTCCATGAGAGTCGGATCGTCAGTGTGATGCTGGAAAAGCAGCAGGTGTCTGTGCTGGCTGAACGTATCGGAACCCTGCTGTCTGAGGTCCATCGCCGGTTCGGAACGGAGATCCCGCCCGAGGCCGATGTGGTCGAGGATCTCAACCCGCTGGTGATGCCCGTCGACGCCGAGTTCCGGGTCGGAACCATGGGGTTGGGCTGGGACGCCGAGGCCAATTCGGTGGTTGTCGAACTACTCGCGGTGAGCGAGCAGGAGTTCGACGCCTCGGTGGTGCTCGATGACTCCGAGGACGGCCCGGATGCCGTTCGGGTGTTCCTGTCGTTGGAGGCGGCGAGACAGTTCGCAACACGTTCCACCCGGGTCGTTTCCGCGGGCCGTCCGCCGTGCCCGCTGTGCGAGGAGCCACTCGACCCGGCCGGACACATCTGCGTCCGCACCAACGGCTACCGCCGGGGGACGGTGCCCGGGGCGGCAGATGATGACGTCGAGTCCTGACGACTTGAGCCCCAGCGGTAACCCCGAGGACCACGCCGCGATCCGCGACGGTGAGCTCACCGTCATCGGCCGCATCCGATCCGCGAGCAATGCCACGTTTCTCTGCGAGGCACAGGGTGCGTCGGGGGACAGCGTGCATTGTGTCTACAAACCGGTACGGGGCGAGCGGCCGCTCTGGGATTTCCCCGACGGCACCTTGGCCGGGCGTGAGGTGGCAACGTACCTGATCTCTGCGGAGTTGGGCTGGAATGTGGTGCCGTATACGGTATTTCGAGACGGTCCCGCCGGTGTTGGCATGGTGCAGCGGTGGATCCACGAGCCGGAGCTTGCCGAAGGTGCCCTGGATCTGGTCGACATATGTCTGCCGCAGGCCGTGCCGCAGGATTACCTGCCGATCCTGCGCGCACTCGACGCCGACGGGGCGGAAATCGTGCTGGTTCATGCCGATGACGCCTTGCTGCGCCGGGTGGCGGTGTTCGACACCCTGGTGAACAACGCCGACCGCAAGGGCGGCCACATCCTGCGGGGTGCCGACGGCGTCTACGGCATCGATCACGGGATATGCCTGCATGCCGAGGACAAGCTGCGAACCGTGCTGTGGGGATGGGCGGGCAAGCCCGTGGAGCCCGCGTTGCTTGATGATGTGGCGCGCCTCGGGGAGGCATTGCGGGGAGACTTGGGCGCCGCACTGTCGGTCCACATCACTAGGGATGAAGTGCAGGCTTTACGTCAACGAGCTGCGACGACGCTGGATGAACCGGTGCTGCCGATGCCTGATCGCAACAGACCCGTACCGTGGCCCGCCTTTTGATGGGCGATCGTCTAGCCTGGTCGGCACAGCGTGATGTTCCGGGAAGGGACGGGCAAGAGGGGGTGCTGACGTGACGGGACCGTACGACCCGTATCAGCAGGGACCAGCGGGTCACTGGGGTGCACCCGAGGGGCCGACTCAGGAGCAATGGCAGGCAGCGCCGCCGACGGCTCCGTACGGGTATGCGCCGTCGGACTACCCGGACGATTCGATCGGCCGCCTGTACGACGGAATTCCCCAGGGTTACGCGGTGCCCCCGATGTATCCGGGGCTCCCGGGGCAGGATCCCTTCGGGCCGCAGAAACAGTCCAAGCCGTGGATTCTGATCGCGTCGATCACCGCGGCGGTCGTCGTCGTTCTCGCGGTGGTGTTGGTGGTGATCCTCAACCGGGACACAGATCCGCGTGAATCGGCCAGCTCGCCGACCACCACGGTGTCCTATGCGAACCCCGAATTGCCGACAGTCAGTGGCGCCCCGACATATCTGACGCCGACTGCGCAGCCGCCTAGTGCGCCACTGCCCCAGATGCCCGTGCCGCCTCCGGCACCGACCGGTCCGCCCAAGGCGCCGGGGCAGGTGGCCGTCGTGGGCGACTGCATCGCGTTGGCCGCTCCCTCGGACTACAAGGCGGTGGCGTGTACGGACCCCAAGGCGGCATGGCGCGTGATCGAAGTGGTTCCCGGCGGCAAGTGCAGGCAGACGTACACGGGATTCACCGCCGGTGATTTCTCGTATTGCATTGCCCCGCAACTGCGTGTCGGTTCCTGCTATCAGACGGCAGTGGTGATGGGCAGCACGGTGTTCGTCGCCGCGGATTCCTGCCAGGCGCCGAAGGCCTTCACCGTGTTGTTCGTTATTCCGGGGACGAAGGAGGCGGCGCAATGCAAAGGCAAGCCAGGGGTGGTTCATTCCTTCGCGTTCCCCGACCCGCCAATGGCGATCTGTACGGGCGAATTCGCTCCGTGACCTTGAAAACTGGGATCGGTCAACTTACGGAAAAACGCTTCCGACCAGTCGCTATCGCGCAATAAGATCGTCTCCTCATCAGAGGGGACATCATGATCACAAATTTCCGCCGGTTTTGGGCTGCCGGAATTCTCGCCGCGTCGGTCGCTGGGGCCGTCGGCCTCGCCGGACCGGCGCATGCCGATGGCGAGGGCGAGTTCTTGCAGCTCATCAACGACAACATTCCCGGGGCAAACCCCTACAACGCGGGCAATGCCGCGATGTATGTGCACGCCGGGAACATGGCCTGTGGGGTGCTGCGCAACGGCGGAACGAAGGACGAGGCCATTGCGGCCGCCACGTTGCTCCCGTGGTCGCCGAAGTGGGCGTCGAAGGCAGTGGTCGAGTACGCCCCTCAGACCATGTGTCCTGACGTCAAGCACTGACGCCTAACGCGGTGGCCCGCTTTCGATGCGGGCACGCAGTGCCGCCAGGGGATCGTGGTGGTCGGTGTGCCAGTCCGAGTCCAGATACCAGGTGTAGCCGGCCTCGTGTAGGGCGGCGATCTTCTCCCGTGTGGCAGCGAGGTCGCCGAAGTCGGTAGTTGCCTCATACACCACGTCGTAGCTGCCGGTGTAGCCCAATTCGCTTCGTAGTGAATGAATTTCACGTGCGGCCTCGAGCCACCGCGGCAGCGGCGGGTTGAAGTCGAACTGTCCGTCGGTGGTGGTGATGTTGGGCAGCAGCCCATCGCAACGGGCGGCGCGGGACAGGGACTTGGGTGAGCCGCTCAAACCCACGCACCAGGTGGTGATGCGCGGCTTCTGCGCCGGCGGGTCGGGCACCATATGCGTCGTGGGTGTCACCTGATAATGCGTGCCCTGGTAGCGGAAGGGCTGGCCTTCCCATAGCCCGAACAGGACGTCAAGTCCCTCGTCGAGTAGTTCGGCGCGAGCCTTGCGGCCCTGGTCGCGTTCGAAGGCCAGCCAATTGTCATGCAGCGCACCCATTCCCACCGACAAGATGACCCGGCCGCCGGAGAGTCGATCCAGCGTCGCGGTGGTGGACGCCAGATCCCACGGCTTGCGGCGTGACAGCGGCGTGAGCATGGTCCCGAGCTTGATTCGGGTGGTGCGCATGGCTGCCGCCGTCAACGCCACCCATGCGTCGACACCCCACACCGGCTCCCAGCCGAAGACGGCGTCCCAGCCCGCTTCCTCGGCCAGCGCGGCCAGCTCCGCGACGTCGGCGGCGTCTCCCGTTGTCAGGACGATTCCGTACTGGAGGCCGGCGGTCATGTGCGCGAGTATGCCGACGGGGTGTGACAAATCCTGATCGGGTAATACTGACCGGGTGACTCTTTCCGATGCCGCACTTGCCGCAGAACTCGCCCACGAAGCCGGACAGCTGTTGTTGCAGGTGCGCGCCGAGGTCGGGTTCGACGACCCCAAGGCGCTCGGCGCGGCTGGTGACAAGCGTGCCAACACGCTGCTGCTGGAGCGGCTGGCCGCCGAACGGCCCGCCGACGCGGTGCTTTCGGAGGAGGCAGTCGACGACAAGGTCCGCCTCGGCGCGCAGCGGGTGTGGATCATCGACCCGCTCGATGGGACCCGCGAGTTCGGGATCCAGGGCCGCGATGACTGGGCGGTGCACGTCGCGCTGTGGCAGGCGGACCCGGAGGGACAACGCAGCGGGGGGTCGATCACCGATGCCGCCGTCGCGCTCCCCGGATTAGGCACCGTGTTTCGCACCGACGAAACCCGGGTCAGCCCTTCGGCCCGCGCTGAATCGGATCCGATCCGGGTTGTCGTCAGTGCCAGCCGCCCTCCGAAGCTGCTGGTCGAGATGGCAGAACGGCACAACATCGAACTGATACCCATGGGATCTGCCGGGGCCAAGGCCATGGCGGTGGTGCGTGGCGAGGCCGATGCCTACCTGCACGGCGGCGGCCAGTGGGAATGGGATTCCGCCGCGCCCGCGGGTGTGGTGCTCGCGGCCGGGCTGCATGCCTCGCGCCTGGATGGAACCCCGCTGCAGTACAACCAACCGCACCCGTACCTGCCGGACCTGATCATGTGCCGCGCCGATCTGGCGCGGCCTCTCATGGATGCGGTGGCCGAGCTCGCCTAACTGCTTGGCGCCGTGTGTTCGTCAAGACGGAGCTGGCGCTCGCGCAACCACAGATAGAGGGGGATCCCGCAGCCGATCCCCACGAGGATTGACACCGGGAACAGGAGCCACCAATAGGGGGTCCGGGTGCGCCGGTGGTCGCCAATCGCCCAGGCCCAGAAGGCGACCAGCACCACGCCGATATCGCCGAAAAGCTGCGCGGAGGGCCAGTTGGCGAACCAGGATGTGAAAAAGAGCTTTGCGTCGGGACCATGCTGGATGCAGAATCCGATGGCAGAGCTGTTGAGCCCAACGAAGCTGATAATGGCCAGCGCGAGCAGCACCCGCTCAAGTGTGCGAGTGCGTTGGCGTTGAGGGGTTTTGGGCCCGACGGTGCGAGCTGTCGAGTGAGTCACTGAATCACTCCGCTACGCCGGCGCTCAGTGGGCGATTGTGCGTTGCGATTGCTTTACTGAATTCGAGTGCATCCCAGCCGGTTTCGACGGGCGTCAGATCGCTGGGGTTCACAAATCGTGCTCCTCCGCTTACTTCGCGCTGTAGGTCTCGCCCGGTGATGGCGCTGGCCGCCCAACGCCCGCTCAGCAGTGCTGCCTCTGTGCCGGGGCCCCACGAGGTGCTTGAGCCCACGAGGAACAGTCCGTGGATCTCGGTGCGAACGCCCGGCCGTAGCGGACCGAACTGCCTTGTGTTGAATTCGATTCCGTAGGCGGAGCCCTCTGTGGATCGGGTGTAGCGCTCCTGGGTCAGCGGTGTGCTCGCTTCGCGATAGACGATCGAGTCTTCGAAACCGGGGAAAACCGTGGCGGCGCGTTTGATGAGGATGTCGGTGAGGTCTTCCTTCATCTGCTGGTATTCGGGCACGCGGCGATACGAAGACTCTGATCCTGGTTCGATATGCCACAGCCGTGGGTTGTAAGGCAAGGGCAGCATGATCTCGATCGAGGAGTGCCCGGGCGGTGCGTAACGGGTTCCGTGAGGATCTTTCAAGTTTGAGCAATGGATATACGCCGGGGCAAAGTCGTGAATCAGGTTTAGCCATTCCTGCGGTGTCAGCCCTGGGGCACTGATTCGCCGCTCCAACTCGTCGAAATCGACAAGTGTCGGGAACACGAACGCATCCCGGGGTGGCGTCGTCTCGGCGAGATTGAGGCTGGAACCGATGTACACGTTGAAGAATGGCAGGGCCATCCGGTATTTCTCGACGCGCCGTACCGTGCGGCCGTTCAGGTGCTCGTGCCCGACGAGATCGCGGTACGTCTTCTTGATATCGGCATTGGAGACGACAACGGCTGCGGAGAATTGTTGACCGTCGTCGAGGCGTACGCCGGTTACCGCGCCCGACTCGATGGTGATTCGGGAGACCGACGCGTTCGTGAGCACCTTGCCGCCCGCCGACCGGACTACGTCGGCGAGGTGCGCCGAGAGCACTTGGCCTCCGCCCTTCGGGTACCAGGTTCCGCCCTCGATGAACATGGATTGGAACACCGCGTAGACGGCGAAGGGGAGTCTGCTGGGCGGTGCGTCGACACTGCCGAACGGCGGGGACAGGACGATCTGCAGCGCGGGTGAGAAACCGAAGAGCCCGAAGACGCGCGACATGGGCAGACCCAGCAGCGGAGCAGCGATACCCGAGCGCAGAACCCCCGCTGCGGTGCGGCTCAGACTGGACAGACCACGGTCCCGGTCCAGCCCGCGGCCGGCACGGCGAACGAACTTGACGAACCGCCGGATCTTTCGTTCCTCGTCGGGAAACGCATCGATCAGCCGGGCGAGGTAGTTGTCCCACCCTCGCGGAGTGGTGAACGTATGGCCCGGCAGCGTGTACGTCTCCACGCCCTTGCGGTCGAGTTCGACAAATTCCACACGTCCTTCGCCGCCCAGGCTCTTGAACAACGCGGGCAGAATGCCGTCCGGGCCACAGTCACCCATGTGATGCACCCCGACGTCCCACTCCCATTCACGTTTGCGTCGGAACACATGAGATGAGCCACCGATAACGTCGTACTGCTCGAGAACCAGCACCTTCTGGCCGACTGCTGCGAGGTGTGCGGCCGCAGAGATGCCACCGAGACCAGACCCGATGACGATCGCGTCCCATTTTTCTGCTGCCTTCTGCATCGAGGCTCCTCCGGTGCTCGTGATGATACCGATCGGTATACCGGAAGTAGACCAGTCGATATACCTGGGGTCAAGTGCGGTGCGACGTCCGGGGCGTGCGAGGAAGTGGCGGACCCACCCGGTGCCGGGACCTCATGCACCGAGGCCACCCGGTGGCCCAATAAGCTGTGACCATGCAGTCGTGGGCGTCGCCGCCGGTTCCTGAACTCGACGGTCGTGGTCCGCAGCTGCGGCTGTACGACACCGCCGACCGTCAGGTGCGGCCGGTCACGCCGTCGTCCGGTCCGGGATCCAGCGCGACCATGTACGTGTGTGGCATCACCCCCTATGACGCCACCCATCTGGGCCACGCCGCAACGTATCTCACGTTCGATCTGATCTATCGGCAGTGGCTCGACGCGGGCCTGGCCGTGCATTACGTGCAGAACGTCACCGATATCGACGACCCGCTCTTCGAACGTGCCGATCGCGACGGCATCGATTGGCGTGAGCTGGGGGACCGGGAAACCGACCTGTTCCGGGGCGACATGACGGCGCTGCGGGTGTTACCACCGCGGGAGTACGTGCGCGCCACCGAGTCGATCGCTTGCATCATCGAACTCGTGGAGAAGATGCTCGCCTCGGGCGCTGCGTATGTGGTGGAGGATCCCGAGTATCCGGACGTGTACTTCCACGTCGACGCCACCGAGCAGTTCGGCTACGAGTCGGGGTACGACATCGAGACCATGTCGCGGCTGTTCGCCGAGCGCGGGGGTGATCCGGACCGTCCCGGCAAGGCCAATGAGCTCGATGCTCTGCTGTGGCGTGCCGCGCGACCAGGGGAGCCCAGCTGGGAAGCGTCGTTCGGGCCGGGCCGGCCGGGCTGGCACGTGGAGTGCTCGGCGATCGTCCTACGTGAGCTCGGTGCCGGTATCGACATCCAGGGCGGTGGCAGCGACCTGATCTTCCCGCACCACGAATACAGTGCCGCGCACGCCGAAGCCGTTACGGCGCAACGCCGTTTCGCGCGGCACTATGTGCATGCCGGGATGATCGGGTGGGACGGGCACAAGATGTCCAAGAGCCGCGGGAACCTGGTGAAGGTTTCGGGATTGACGGCCGATGGTGTGGATCCCGCGGCGATCAGGCTCGGGCTGTTAGCCGGCCATTACCGCGCGGATCGGTCCTGGAGCGATGCCGTGCTTTCCGATGCGCAGGTCCGGTTGGCCCGCTGGCGCCATGCGGTGGCATTGCCCACCGCACCGAGTGCTCGCGACGTGGTTTCCCGGGTGCGGCGCTATCTCGCCGACGATCTTGATACGCCGAAAGCCCTTGCCGCCCTAGATAACTGGGTGACCGATGCGTTGGCGTACGGCGGCCATGACACCGACGCTGGAACACATGTGCGTCATGCGGTGGATGCCCTGCTGGGAGTGCAGCTGTAGCGTCGGCCCATGGGTTCATCGCCGAACAACTTCGCTGGTAAGACCGTCATGATCACCGGTGGTGCCGGTGGAATCGGAGTGGAAGTCGCGCAGAGGCTTCATGCCAAGGGTGCCAACCTCGTGCTCACCGATCTGGACGAGTCCAAGCTTGCCGCGGTTGCCGACGAGCTGGGGCGTGAACGCGTGCTGGTCGCGGTTGCTGATGTCTGCGACCTGGTGGCCATGGAGAAGGCCGTCGCACAGGCTGTGGAGCGGTTCGGTGGGATCGATGTGGTGCTCGCGAACGCCGGCCTGCTGGCCTTCGGCTCGGTGCTGCAGATCGACCCCGCCGCCTTCAAGAAGTTGATCGATGTCAACGTGCTCGGGGTGTTTCATACGGTGCGCGCGGCGCTGCCCTCGGTGATTGAACGACAGGGGTACGTGCTCATCGTGTCCTCGCTGGCCGCGTATGCCGCCGCACCGGGGGTCACGGCGTACAACGCCTCCAAGGCGGCCGTCGAGCATTTCGCCAACGCGTTGCGCCTGGAGGTGGCGCACCGGGGCGTCGATGTCGGTTCGGCGCATATGTCGTGGATCGATACCTCGATGGTGAACGACCAGAAGGCCAACTTGTCGGCCTTCTCGGAGATGTTGACCCGCCTGCCACCGCCGTTGGGCACCGTGACCTCGGTAGAAGCCTGCGGAAACGCATTTGTGAAGGGCATCGAGCGCCGTCGTCGGCGGATCAACTGCCCTGGCTGGGTGGGTGTGACGCACTGGCTTAAACCCGTGCTGTCCACGCCGGTTGGCGAGATTCCGTTGCGGGGCATGATTCCCGAGATCCTGCCGCGTATCGATGCCGAGGTGGCCGCCCTGCAACGCGCTGCCCATGGCGAGGTAGAACAGCCCTAGCGGCCTTCTCCTATACCCACTACGGGTACGGGGTGTATGTGTATCGTGGGGTGATGGCCCCCGGTTGTGCACGCGCAGCGCGACGCGGGGGCCCCGCCATGGCCTCGATCATGCTGCGGGCCCTGCTGGTCATCGCGGTCGTCCTTATGCCGTTGTTGACGTGCCCCGCGGCGCTGGATGCAGCTCCCGGAACTGTTGGCACGTCGGCGACGTCGGTGGGCGTAGCCGAGATGTCACACACGCCCGTCAATCTGGTGGGCGCTGAAGATCATCACGAGTGCCACGCATTGCCCGTGGTCACCGTCGCTGTTGCCGCTGCGACCGGCGTGCTCTCCGGCTGGGCGGTGGCTGCCGTGGCGGTGACGTTCGTAGTGCTGGCGCTGTGCGCGATGTGGCGCCCGAGCACGCACGGTCCGCCCCGGGTCCAACCCCACTGGTTGTTGAGCAACGGTCACGAGCGTCTCTTGCATTTCTGCGTGCTGAGGCGCTGACCGGTTCCGGCTGCCTCGCCAGCCGTGGCGGTGCCGGTACCGCCCACTGTGTGTTGATCGGCACCCCAACGTCTAAGGCGTAGACGGCGATGCGCCGTCAGGTCACCTAATCACTCATGGCTTCAACACTTTTCAGATAAGGACACGATCGCCGTGGCTAAATCATCTGTGGCTGTGCTGCGCGCTGTCGCCGGTCGCATCGGCGGATCGGTATTGGTGGCCGGGACTGTTGCCCTCGTATGGGCGGCCCCCTCCTACGCCGGTCCGACGCAACCAGGTCCGCAGGCACCGGGCAACGCCCAAACCGTGATCACCGCATTGAAGGTCCGTGGGGATCAGGTCGTCATCAACCTAAACGGCCCCAAGAAGCCGCTGTCGCAGTGCACCGCCACCTCGGTGCGAGTCGGTCGGCACATCTACCGGCAGGCGCCGCAGCGCAAGGGTCCGCCTACGCGCTCGCTGGCCTCTCACGTCATGTACGTCACCGTTCAGTGTTAGGGAATTATCATGCACCGCAAGCAGTTTCCGTTTCGTTCCATCGCGGCGACAACACTTCTCGCGACGGCCCTGGCCGTTGCCCCACCTCCCGTCGCATCGGCCGGTCCGGCGTCACCCGATGCGCTGCAGGTGATCACGCAGTTGCAACGCCAAGGTGACAAGGTCGTCGTCCAGCGCACGGGCGACAAACCGCTGCAGGCATGCACCGTGACATCGGTGCGCGAAGGAGAGTCTCAATACTGGTGGACTCGGCCCCGTATTGCCGACCCCAACCGCGCAAAACGTGCCAACGGAGTAGGGCCACAGCTGATGTACCGCACCGTGTACGTCGACGTTCAATGTTGACTGTGCGACGACCGCTCGGGAGTTCTGCGGTGATGCGCATCGCGGTGGGTGTCGTTCTGGCGGCGTTGCTTGCGGCCCCGACCGCTCGGGCCGGCCCTGGCGCGCTCGGTGACGCCGAACAAGTCATTGACGGTCTCAAGGCCCAAGGCAACAAGGTCATTGTCACGAAGGGTGGCAACAGGCCGTTGTCGCAATGCGTGGTCACGCGTGTGCGCAAAGATCTCGACGTCTTCGGCAACCCGCGGATCTACCCGAACATCTCGTCCGGGCCGACCAGGCGGGTATGGCTTTACGGTGTGTACCACGTCGACATTCAGTGTTGATCCCTTGACGGATACCCCTGGGGGGTATTTAATCGGGAGTATGAGTTCGCACGTGGATCACCCCGACCATCCTTCGTCTCACTTGCCTGCCGCAACATGCGAATCGGATCATGTCGACCACGGTCATCACGACCACGGTCATGCGGGCCATGGCGGAGGCTACGGGGGTCATGGTGACCACGTCGGGCAGTTCCGCAGGTTGTTCTGGATCATGCTGGGGCTTTCCGTGCCGGTGGTGGCGTTCAACGACATGTTTGCGATGGTCATCGGTTATCAGTTGCCGAGCACCGGCTGGGTCCCGTGGATCTCACCGATTCTCGGAACTGTCATCTACTTCTGGGGTGGCAAGCCCTTCCTGACCGGTGCGGTCGCGGAGGTACGGAGCCGCAAGCCGGGAATGATGCTGTTGATCGGCCTGGCGATCACGGTGGCGTTCGTCGCGTCCTGGGGCGCAAGCCTCGGCTTGATCGATCACCAGCTCAATTTCTGGTGGGAGCTGGCGCTTCTGGTGGTGATCATGCTGCTTGGGCACTGGATCGAGATGCGGTCGCTGGCGCAGACCACCTCGGCCCTCGACTCCTTGGCGGCGCTGCTGCCCGACAGCGCCGAACGCGTCGAGGGAGACGCGGTGGTGTCTGTCGCACCGGCCGATCTTCGGGTGGGTGATGTCGTTGTGGTGCGCCCGGGCGGCTCGGTGCCCGCAGATGGTCGAATCACCGAGGGCGGCGCCCATCTGGACGAATCGATGGTGACGGGGGAGTCACGCGCGGTCCGCCGGCAGGCCGGCGATCAGGTGGTCGCCGGCACTGTGGCCACCGATTCCGGTCTGCGCGTGCAAGTCACGGCCGTCGGTGACGACACCGCGCTCGCCGGAATCCAGCGTCTGGTCGCCGATGCTCAGGCATCCAGCTCGCGGGCGCAGCGGATCGCCGATATCGCCGCGGGTTGGTTGTTCTGGTTCGCGCTCGGTGCTGCGGCGTTGACGGCCGTGGCCTGGACGATTCTGGGGGAGCCCGACACCGCGGTGGCTCGCGTCATCACGGTGCTGGTGATTGCGTGCCCGCATGCGTTGGGCCTGGCCATTCCGCTGGTCGTTTCCATTGCCACCGAGCGCGCGGCCCGAGGTGGGGTCTTGGTGAAAGATCGCTTGGCCCTTGAGCAGATGCGCACCGTTGACGTCGTGCTGTTCGACAAGACAGGAACGCTGACCAAGGGTGCCCCCACGGTGACGGGTGTCGAACCCGTCGACGGACGCGATGCGGATACCGTGCTGGCGCTGGCGGCCGCGGCCGAAGCCGACAGTGAGCACCCGCTGGCACGTGCCATCGTGGAAGCCGCTCGCGGCCGGGGACTGCTTGTTCCTGCCGCCGCCGGTTTTTCCTCCGAGCCCGCGCTGGGGGTCACCGCGGACGTCGCAGGTGTGCAGGTCGCGGTCGGTGGGCCCGCCTTGCTGAAAAGGCATGGTGCACAAGAGTTACCGATCGCCGAAGGATGGCGTACCGAGGGCGCAATCATCCTGCATGTGTTGGTGGATGGGCGGGTCGCCGGTGCGCTGCGGTTAGCCGATGACATCCGGCCGGAGTCCCGGGATACGGTCGAGGCGCTGCACAGACTGGGCGTATCGGTCGTCATGATCACCGGTGACGCGCATGCCGTGGCCAACACGGTGGCGGCCGAGCTCGGTGTGGATCGGGTGTTCGCCGAGGTGCGGCCCGAGGACAAGGCGTCTGCGGTGGCGCAGTTGCAGTCCGAAGGGCACACCGTGGCGATGGTCGGTGACGGTGTCAACGATGCTCCCGCGCTGGCGCAAGCCGATGTGGGCATCGCGATCGGAGCGGGAACCGATGTCGCGATCGCTTCCGCTGGTGTCATTCTGGGCAGCTCGGATCCGCGGTCGGTGTTGTCGGTGATCGAGTTGTCGCGAGCCAGCTATCGCAAGATGAAGCAAAACCTCTGGTGGGCAGCCGGATACAACCTGATCTCGGTTCCGTTGGCAGCCGGCGTTCTCGCCCCGATCGGATTCGTGCTCCCGATGAGCGTGGGGGCCATCTTGATGTCGGCATCCACCGTGGTGGTCGCGCTCAACGCACAGTTGCTGCGCCGGTTGGATCTTCGCCCGGAACAATCCGTGCGGCGAATCCTCGGTAGGTGAGTGTCAGCGGCCGATGGGACGGTTAAGTGCCGCCGCCGCGTCGATGATGGCGGGGTGGTCCAGGTCCAGGAGTTCGACCCGCTCCAGTTTCGGGCGGTGCCAGCTCGCCAGCACCGGCCACGACGGACGGTGGTATGACCACCATCTGACGGCCTGCCAGCGCTGGTCCCCGCCGTCGGCCATGGTCTCCGACCAGATCTGATGTCCCCACGCCTGAGTGACGGCGAGGTTGCGCGCTACCACCTGCGTAGGGCGAAGTCCAAGCCTGACAAGCTGTTTCGCATCATCGAGGTCACATACCCGTAAGTTGTCGGGAAGGCTGAACACTCCGAGCGCCCTGCGGGTACCCAGCAACGGGAACTCCAGTATCGAGTCGTCCCAGATCTGTAGATCCCCGAATACCTCGCCGCATGCCACCTCGGGTCGCGTTCCCAGGTACCAGACGTAGTAGTCGGGATGGTCGATTCGGCCACCGCGTTGCGGTCGGTGCTGGTACAGCGGATGTCCAGGTTGTCCCGTCTTCGCGTTCTCCAGGTACGGGAAGATCCGGTAGGTCAGCATCTACGAAAAGGACCCCGCGGTCACCGCATCCAGTGCATCGAGGACCCGGCCCGGCCCCTCGCTCAGCAGCACATCCAGCGGGCGGGCGCCCCCGAGGTAGCTGTTCGCACTTTCCAGCCACGTTGTCGCGGCGGGGTCACCCCACACCAGACGTGCCCGTGACACCACATGCTCCAGGTCGATGATGAGGGGGGCGGTGCGGCCGCCGGGGCGTTCCTCGCCGGAGATCCACCGTGACGGTTGCGACCGGTTCACCCCGATAATCCGGGCCAACTGCGCGGCTCCGCCAACGGCGTCGACCAGGTAGGACACCCGCAGTGGAGCTAGCGGATCGTCGGCCGGCTGTGTGGCGACTGCCAGGCTGCCGACCACCACACGTTGGGCAGTGCTCACCGCGCGAATCGACGTGGATCCACGTTTTTTCGCAGGCCCGGAAGCCACTACCGTCTTGCCGGTGGTGCCGCGCCGTGTCGCTGCCATGCCATCACTATACCCAACAAGTTTGTTGGGCATCGGTCAGCGTGTCCGAGCCGACAGCACCTCGATGACGTGATCCACGGAGGCGCCGCCGAGCAGATCCTGTACCGGCAGCTCGAAGTCGAGTTCGGCCTGCACGCGCCGTCGAAATTCCAGTGCCTGCAATGAATCCAGCCCCATCGCCACCATGGGCATGGCGGTATCGATGGAGTCGGCGTGGTCGGCGCCGATGACCTCGGCCAGTAACTGCACCAGATGTCCGGAGCGGCTCTCGGGCGCCACGGCCGCGGGCCGAATGCTCTGCGTGGGCGCTGCCGGCCTGCTGTTGTCCACCAGCTCGGAGAGCAACGGCCCGTACCCGAACACACCCAGTACCTCGCGTGCCTGTGTGAGGTCGAACGCTCCGACCAGGGTGTTGCCGGTGTGTCGTCCCATCCCGGTGGCAAGAGCATCGACGGGCCGCATCGGATGGACCCCCGCAGCGGCCAGTTTCGCGATACCTGTGTCATCGAGATCGAGGTGCACGGTCCACTGGCCCCACTGCACGGATACGCAATCCAGTCCGGCGGAACGCCGACGGGCCGCGAGCACGTCCAGCATCCGATTACCCGCCGCGTACATCAGCTGGCCCTTGCCGCCGATCGTCGCCGCCAGCGATGAGCACAAGACGACACGACAGGAATCGGTGCGGGGCAGGGAGTCGAGGACATTCGTGATGCCCCAGACCTTGGCCCGTAACGCCTGATGGAACTTCTCGGAGGTGACCTCGGCGAGCAGGACATCCGAATAGTCCACTGCGGCATGGATGATGAGGTCCGCGGGCGATTCGTGTAGCTCATCGGCGAGCTCGGCGACGGCTGACGCATTGGTCACATCGCAGGAGAGCGCACGAACCACAGCGCCGGTGCTGCGCCGGATGGCGTCGAGCCGTCCGGCCACTGCGGCGGTCTCGCCGGAACGGCTGATCAGAGTGATCTGCCGGGTGCCCAGCCGGGCGTAGTGCTCGCAGAATTCCTGACCGAGTTTTCCGGTGCCCCCGGTGATGACGACGTGATCGGCTACGGCAGTGGCGGCTTCGCTGTCGCCGTCCTCGCTGGCATCCAGGATGCGCTTGGCGTACATGCCGTCTGCCCGGAGCGCCAACTCCGATTCTCCGGCCGATTGCAGGGCGGCCAGGACGATGCTGGCACTGTCCGGGTGGGCGATATCGGGGGTGAGGTCCAGATGCCGGAAGGCAATTCCCGGATGTTCGGTACCCATGCAGCGGAATCCGGCGGCGATCGCGGCATGTACCGGATGCGCTGATGTGTCTGCGCTAACGACCTCTTCGCCGCCGACCGTGACAATCCAGCATCCGGTCACCGAGTGCGACAACTCTGGCCACCATGCGCGATCGCCGAAGAACTGTGCCACCGCGTCGACGGCCCCGGGATCATCTACTTGTTCCGCAGCCGGGAGCACGATCACCACAGTGTCGGCGTCGCCGGTACCGGATACGTCTCCGTAGCCAATGATGTGGGCCGATGAACCGAAGTCCGACGCACCCTCGCGGAGTGCCTCGACGAGAGCTCCGGCCTCACCGGTGGCATCGATGAATCCGTAGGACCTTGGCGGCATCATCGAGCGCCGGGTCACCTTGGTCCAGGCCTCGCGCAGTAGCCGTGGATGCGCCGGAGAGTCGACATGGCCTGCTGGGCGATCGGCTCCCTGCGTCACGGAGGGCTGCGTCGCTACGGAAACCCCGCTGTTCGCCCAGCGGTACGACAGCCAGAGCGGCACGTCGTTGTTCTGAACATTCGGGAAGTCACGCAGTGGCAGCGATATGGGTTCGGATGTCTCGGTGCGCAGCGCGTCCCAGTTGTAGTCCAGATCGCGGACGGCGAGGTTCGCGAGGTTGGCGGTGAAGTCGGCCAGATCCGTTGCGGTCCGGGTGGATGTGCCTACCACGCACGCGGTGCGTTCGGACTCCAGAACCGCGAGATTCTCACGGATCGCCAGCTGCAACGTGGGATGTTCGGCCAACTCCACGAAGGTGTCGACCTGAGCCGTCACTGCGGTCGCGATGGCGCGATCGAAACGGACCACATTGCGCAGGTTCCAGAACCAGTACTGATCGACCGGTACCTCAGGGGTAATCGGTGCACCGAGGGTCGCTCCGATGCAATCGATTTCGGAGACCGCGAACTCGCTGACGCCGAGACCTTCGGCAAGGGCCGTGCGAATCTCGGCGCCGATCGAGGCGATCATGCTGGTATGCGCCGGGTATCGCACCGGGATGATCCGAGCGAAGACCCCGTCTTCCGTGAGGCGTTCGACAATCTGCTGGACGGTCTCGCGCTGGCCGGAGATTCCCACCATCGAGGGGGAGTTGATCACCGAGAGTTCAGCCCAACCCGATTGCCGGGCAAGGATTTCCTCGCAGGTATCGCGATCGGCGGCGATCACAGCCATGACGTAGTCGTCTGCCGGGAATTCATCAGCGATCCGGGCCCGAGTGCCCACCACGGTGACCGCGTCGGCAAGGGTCATGGCACCGGCGACATACGCCGCGGCGATCTCACCCTGACTGTGTCCGATCGCGACATTCGGGGTGACACCGACCGAACGCCACAGTGCGGCCAGGCCCGCCATCTGAGTGAACAGGGCGGGCTGGACGACACGTGCACTGTCATCGGTGGGAAGGTGTTCATCGAGAAGATAATTTAGCGGCGAACGGCCGAACTGCGTGCCGAACAGTTCCGAGCAGCGGTCGACCTCGTCGCGAAAATCGGGGAACCGATCGTAGAAGAGTCTTCCCATGCCCGGGCGTTGTCCGCCCTGCCCGGGAAACACGAATCCGCGCCGCCGTGACGTCGCCGGCTCGGCATTGCGGACCACGTGGATGTGGTTCGCACCAGTGATGACGGCCCGCAGGGCGGCTACCAATTGATCGTGGTCTTCGACGGTGATCAGCGCGCGGAACCGGCGCGTTGTGCGGGTTCGAAAGATCATGCCCGCAATCCGATTAGGGGCGATTCGCGGATGGTCAAGTGCATACGCGAGGAGTGCGGCGGCCTCCCGGCGCAGTACCTCTGGGGTGTCCGCGGAGAGCAGGACGGGGGTGGTTCCGTCGGGTAAGCGGTGGCTAGACATCGTCGCCGTCCTCTCCCACTGCGTCGCTGGCGGGCATAGCGATGATGGCGTGCGCGTTGGCGCCCCCGGCCCCAAAGGAGGAGACACCGCCGTACCGGATGCCGTTCTTCGGCTCCCAGGGGTGCAGCTTCGTGGCCAGGCGGATCCCGGTCATCGACCAGTCGACCTTGGTGGTGGGGTTGTCCGCGAACAGGGTCGGCGGGATGTGTCCATGCTGGCCGGCCAACAGCAGTTTGATCAGACCCACCATTCCCGCAGCCGATTGTGCGTGTCCGGCATTGGATTTCGCAGATCCCAGCAGTGCGTCTGAGCCTCCGGCCCCGTAGGTGCTCTGCAGCGCCATGATCTCCAGCGGATCGCCGGCGCGGGTGCCGGTGCCGTGTCCTTCGAGCATCCCGATATCGGCCGGATCGACACCGGAGGCGGCGATGGTCGCGGCGACCAGTTTTGCTTGCGCCCGCCCGCGCGGCACCAGGATGGGTTTACCCCCGCCATTATGGTTGGTACGGATGGCCATGATACGGCCATACACCCGGTGGCCCAGGGCACGCGCGCGCGACTCACGTTCCAGTACAACCATTCCCACGCCTTCACCCCAGAGCGTGCCGTTGGCCTCATCGGAGTACGAGCGGCAGTGCCCGTCGGGGTCGAGTGCGTGCATCCGGGAGAATTCATAGAATCCGCCAGGTGAACCCATGACGCAAACACCACCGGCGATGGCCCACTCGCATTCGTCGGCCCGAACCGCGGTGGCGGCGACATGCAGCGCCGCCAAGGACGATGCGCACGCCGAGTCGATGCACATGGACGGCCCGATCAGCCCCAGCCCATGCGAGATTCGACCGGCGGCGCCCAGCTGTCCACGGCCGACCACACGCATTCCGTTGTGCGCGTTGATCTCGCCAGTCGGTGGCCCGTATTCGTTGGGTGATATGCCGATGAAGCAGCCCGCTTCGGAGCCGTCGAGTGTTCCCGGGTTCAGGCCCGTGTTCTCCAGTGCCTTCCATGCCACACGCATGGCTACCCGCTGCTGCGGATCCATGGCGACTGCTTCGCGCTGCGTGATCCCATAAAATGTGGGGTCGAAAGCACTTGCATCGGTGAGGAATCCACCGGCGTCGGAGACGCGGCCCCAGCCGTCGAGATTGGATAGTGACAACAGCTCGTCGACGGGCCAATCACGATCACGGGGGAAAGGGCCGACGAGCTCGCGACCGTCGGCCAATGCGTTCCAGAACGCTGTGGGGGTGTCGATTCCTCCGGGCATCTCGATCGCCATCCCGGAGATGACAACAGGATCGGCGTCGGTGGCGCTCATCGTTGCGGCGAGTCCGCGCGGGCTGCGTTCGCGGCCAGCAGCTCTGCCAGAGCCTCGGTCTGGGAGTTCAGGAAGAAATGTCCGCCATCGAACAACGTCACGTCGAGTTCGTTGGTGTGCTGACCCCAGCCGTAGAGATCGCGCATGGTGATCATGGGGTCCTGGTCTCCGCCGATCGAGTGGATGCGTGCCGCAACCTTGGCCTCCTCGGCGCATTCGTACGCGTTGAAGGCCCGATAGTCGCCCTTCATGACGGGCAATGCCATTCGCATGACGTCGAGATTGCCCATGACCGCCGAGTTCGTACCGTCGAGGGCGCCCATGTGTGCCAGTACCGCGTCGTCGTCGGTCGGCAGGGCGGGCTTGTCGGCGATGTTGGCCGGCGCCACCGCCGAGGAGACGGTCAGTTGACGTACGTCCAGTCCGGCGGTCTCGGCGAGTCGGACGAACTCAAACGAGACCACAGCGCCCATGCTGTGGCCGAACGTATGGATCGGAAGGCCGCGATTGTGTTCGGATGACTGGAACTCGGCGAATGCTCCCGAAGCGATATCGGGAAGTGTCAACAGCGCCGGCTCACCGGCGCGATCTTGGCGCCCGGGATATTGAAATATCACCACATTGAAACTTGCGGAAGCAGCCTTCGAGAGCGTGCGATACGCCGATGCGCCAGCACCTGCATGAGGAAAGAGCAGCAGTAATGGTGCATCGGGTGACTCCGGCTTATGGAACTGCCTGATCCATCCGAGTTTGCTATCCACGTCGAGCTTCCTTCCGCCTTACAGATAGTTAGATTAGCCTAACGTAACCCGATATTGGCTAGTCGGTTCGCGCTCCCGGGCAGCGTGATGCATGGCACGGAAGGGGAGTCACCCGGCGCTTCGGGCAGACATTAAGGTAAGGCTAGGCATAGTTCCTAGATTGAGGTGGTTCATTTCATGCGCGCGGAGTCGTTCGGATTCCACACTTTCGACCTGAGTGATGGTGCTCGGTGAGTGGAGATCAGTTGTCCGCATTGGACCGCCGGCGAGAGCTGCTGCGTAAACGACTTGCCGAAAGCGGCGTCCAGGGACAGGTCGCTACCAATGCTGCCCCGCGGGTCCCGGCGGGCGAGCGGCGCGAACTCGCACCAGGCCAGCGACGCATGTGGTTCATGCAGACCAAGGATGCGGCCGACACGTCACTCAACATCTGTGTCGCGCACCGAATGCGAGGCGCTCTCGATGAGATGAGGTTGCGCGACGCCTTCGCCGCGGTGATGGGGCGCCATGACATTTTGCGCACCACCTATGGTGTCGACGCCGCAGGGGAGCCGTATCAGGTTTTCGTCGATGATGTAGAACTACCTTGGACCACAGTCGATCTGGAGGCCCGCGATAGCGACGGGCGGGAGCGGGAGATTCGAGCGCTGGCCGACCGCGAGTTCGGACGGCCGTTCGATCTGGCCGCCGATCGGCCGCTGCGGGTCACGCTGCTGCGTATGGGCGCCGAGGACTTTGTCCTGTTACTGGTGGTGCACCACATCTGCTGGGACGACAATTCCTGGGAAGTGTTCTTCGCTGAGTTGAGTGAGCACTACAACGGCCGCCCCGTTCAGGGAGTTGCCCCGCAGTTCGTGGTCGTGGGTTCGGTCTCTGATCCGTCTTCTGACGCGGACGTTGCGTATTGGCGCGAGTGCTTGACCCCGCTTCCAGATCCCTTGGAGCTTCCCGGAGCTGTTACCACGTACACCTCCCGATCGGCACGTCGGCGCGCGGTGCCGATGCCCTTTGAGACGGCCACCCTGATCGAGGAATTCGCGCGCGAGCACTCTGCGACTCCGTTTATGGTCTTGCTTGCGGCCTTCGGGACGCTCGTCCATCGGTACACCGCCGCATCTGATTTCGTGATCGCGATTCCGGTGGCGGAGCGTAAGGCTAACGCGGAAAATGCGATTGGATACTTCGGTAACACGCTGCTGCTGCGCGCACCGGTGAATCCGCGGGTCGGCTTTGCTTCCTACGTCGCCACGGTGCGCGAGGTGTGCCTGGGTGCCTTCGGTCACCAGGGCGTCGGAATCGACGAAGTGGTACGCGAGATCAATCCGAGCCGTAGCGGTGGGCACGACGGACTGGATGAGCTGGTGCGGCTCGGCTTCAGTATGCGCAAGGACGCCAGCGGATATCGGTTGTCGGGTGTCGAGACAACCCAGCTCGACCTCGGTGCAGTCGCCGCGCAGCTGCCGCTGACACTGTCGATCGCGGCGGAATCGACGGGCACCATGGTCGAGATTGAATACCAAACCGACGTGCTGTCGGAGTCGATTGTCGATCAGATACTTGCGCACTATTCCCGGCTTCTTGATGATGGTCTGACTCGCCCGGAGGAACCACTCTCACGATTGGACCCCTTTGGCGCCGAAGAGCGTTCAGCCGTCCTGGCGCAGTGTCACGGAGCGCTGTCCGCTGTTCCGGGCGCGACGCTCGTGGATGTTCTGTATGAGGCTGCCCGGGCGACACCGGATGCGTTGGCGGTGGTGTCGGACGAGGTGGAACTTACCTACGATGCGCTGCACCGCCGCTCGAACCGCTTCGCGCGGTGGCTTATCGCGCAGGGGGTTGGCGCCGAGGATGTCATCGCCCTCCGGATGTCGACATCGGTCGAGTTCATCGTGGCGATGTTCGCAGTCCTCAAATCGGGTGCTGCCTACATGCCGATCGACCCCGCGCTGCCCGAGGAGCGCATCGACTATCTGATGACTGATGCGCGGCCTCGAATGGTGTTGGACATAAAGGAGTTCCACATCGCCGAGGGGAAGTCGGTGGACCTTGCCGACGCCGCCATCACCGACACGGACCGGTTGCGTCCGCTGTTGCCCGAGAACTTGGCCTACGTGATTTACACCTCCGGATCCACCGGACGCCCCAAGGGGGTTGCCGTTGCGCACGCCGCGATCGTCGAGCACGTGGTGTCCTTCACGGTCGACTGGAGCATGACCGCGCAGGATCGGATGCTGCAGTCGACCTCGGTGAGCTTCGATGCCTCGCTGGCCGACATTCTCTGCCCATTGTCCTTGGGGGCGCAGGTCGTTGTTCCCAGGCCAAATCCGTTCTCCGATATCGGGTATGTCATCGACCTGGTGCGGCGGCGCGGTGTGACCGTGCTGCACATGGTGCCGTCGCTGCTCGGTTCGGTGATGTTGATGCCCGAGGCTCGTGAGCTGCGTGGCCTGCGACATGTCCCGGTCGGTGGTGAAGCGCTTCCCGGCGAGGTGGCGGACAAGTTCGCCACCATATTCGACGCCGGACTGCGCAACCACTACGGACCCACCGAAGCGGTTGTGTGTTCGACCTATATGGATGTCGAAGAACCCCAAGGTAATTCGATCGTGCCAATAGGTCGGCCCAACCGCAATGTCTATGCCTACGTGTTGGACGAAGCGCTCGAGCTGGTGCCCACTGGCGTCGTCGGCGAGTTGTATCTTGGGGGAGCGCAGCTGGCCCGCGGTTATCACGGTCGGCCCGTACTCACCGCGGAGAGGTTCGTAGCCGACCCGTTCAGCCTCGGTGCGCGGCTGTATCGCACCGGAGATATGGTGCGCCGCAATGCTTCCGGTCAGCTGGAGTTCGTCGGGCGTGCCGACGAGCAGGTCAAGGTCCGGGGTTTCCGCATCGAGCTCGGCGAGGTTGAGGCGGTTATCGGCGCCGATCCGAGTGTCGGACACTGTGTTGTCGTCGTGGTGGACGATCCCCAAGTAGGTCCCATGTTGGCGGCCTATGTGGTGCCGGCTGCGGGCAGTGCCTCGGAGATTGATCTGGATGAACTACGCGCCCGCGCGGAGGAGATGCTGCCCGCCTACATGGTGCCCACCGCGTTGGCGGTTATTCCCGAGATTCCGCTGACCACCAGCGGCAAGTTGGACAAGCGGGCGTTGCCTACTCCCAATCAGCTGGCGGAAAGGGCGTTTCGGGCCCCGACGATGCCTACCGAACGGCGAGTGTGCGCGATCTTCTCCAACTTGTTCGGGCGTGACGCGGTCAGCGTCGATGATTCGTTCTTCGAGCTGGGCGGCCATTCGCTACTGGCCGCGCGCCTCGTCGCGCAGATCCGCGCTCAGTTCGGCATCGACCTGACGGTGCGCACGGTCTTCGACAGTCCCACTCCGGCGGGACTTGCCGAGCAGCTTGTCAGGTACTTCCGTGAGGAGTTCGAGATCGAGCTGGATGAGCTAGACCTCGATGATTCCGATGAGATGGAGGTCGCTCCTCAGGACGGTCGGCCGGATCTCGTCGGAACCGTGCGTCCGAAGCGTCTGCCACTGTCCTCGTCCCAGCTGTCCATGTGGTTCGAGTGCCAGATGGAGGGCATCACCGATATCGCCAACATGTGGCTGGCACTGCGCTTTGACGGCCCGCTGCAGACCGCGGCATTGATCGCGGCGGTCAACGATGTCGTTGCCCGGCACGAGACGCTGCGTACGAACTTTGCCATTCACGAGGGTGCGCCGTACCAAAACGTGCATCCGTCGCGCGAGCTGTCGGTACCCGTTCGCCGGGCCTCACCGGAGAGCCTTGCGGACACGCTGGCTGAGCTGCGGCACCATATTTTCGCATTGGAGTCGGAGTCGCTGATCCGTCCCACCATTGTCGAGTTGGGCGCCGAGGAGCACGTGCTGGCCTTGGTGGTGCATCACATGGTGGTGGACCACGCCTCATTGACGGTGATCGTCGATGACCTGGTGTCCGCCTATCGCGCCCGCATCGCGGGGCAGGCGCCGCTATGGGATCCGCACCCGGTGCAATATGCGGACTACGTCTTGTGGCAGCGCGATGCCTTCGGCGCCGACAGTGAGTTCGGGCAGGCCGAGGTGACCTACTGGCGTGAGCTATTGGCCGGCGTGCCCGTAGAGGTCGCGGTGGCGCATGACCGTGTGCGGCCGCAGATCCTCGGAAAGCGTGGTGAGGTCGAGAGATTCACCGTGCCACCCGAGCGCAGGCAGGCACTGACTCGGATGGCCGAGCAGCGTGGTGTCACCGAATTCATGGTTTATCAGGCGGCATTGGCCGCGGTCCTGCATCGGCTCGGCGGTGGCACGGACATCGTCATCGGCAGCCCGGTCGCCGCCCGAGTCCATCCCCATGTCGCGAATCTTGTTGGGCTGTTTGCCAATATGGTGGCGCTGCGTAACGATCTGTCCGGAGACCCGACATTGCGCGAGGTGCTGGAGCGAAGCCGCGATGCCACGCTCAACGCACATGCACACCAGGAACTGCCCATCGAGAAGCTGGTTGAGGCCATCAATCCGTCACGTTCTCTCGCGTGGAACCCCTTGTTCCAGACCATGGTCAATTTCCGTGGCGCGGACTGGGGAACGGAGGCGCGTGATCTCACGGGTTCAGGGGGGACCTCGATGGCCCCTCTGCCGATGGAGGTGGACGTCTCCTATCTGGATCTGAACTTTGCGCTGAACGTCACGCCGTCGGGCGGACTCGACGTCTCGGTGGTGGCCAACGCCGATCTGTACGACCCCGAGACCACCCGGCTGATCGCGCGGGCGTTGGATGCGGCATTTGATGCGTTCGCCAAGGACCAGGATGCGGCCATTTCCGAGATCGTGCTGCTCCCCGCCGATGCCATGGAGCGGCTGTTGGCGCCGCCGGCAGCGGCGGTCGAACGTGTGGCGCGGCCGGTGAGTGAGGGCTCGGAGCAGACCAAACGTGCACTCATCGAGATCCTCGAGGAGCTGCTGGAGATCACCGACGTGGATCCCGAAGACAACTTCTTCGCCCGCGGTGGCGACAGTGTCATTTCCATCCAATGGGCGACCCGCGCTGCCGAACGTGGCCTGGCGATGACTCCGCAAATGGTGTTCGAATGCGCGACGATCTCCCAGCTGGCGGGCGCTATCGATTCCGCTGACTCGGTTGCGGCAGAGGATAATTCGGGTACCGAGAGGTCGGCAGAGCCCAGCGCTCCGATGAGTGCTTCGGGTCTGAGTGCCGAGGCGCTCGCTGAGCTCACCGCATCGTGGCAGGCGCAGTCGTGACGGGTACCGACCAGCAACCTCAGATCGAGGATGTGTTGGCGCTGAGCCCGTTGCAGGAGGGCTTCTTTGCACTATCTCAGCTCGCCGACGAGAGCGTCGATCTGTACAGCATGCAGTTCGTCGCCGATATCGACGGCGGTCTCGACGTCGATCTGCTGCACCGCAGCGCTCAGGCTCTTCTGACTCGGCACCCCAATCTGCGTGCCGCGTTCTGGGACCGCGGCTTGCCCAAACCCGTGCAGATCGTGCCTACTCACGCGGATATTCCGTGGGAAGAACGTGAGGCACAGCCAACGGAATTCGACCAGATCGCGCTGAGCGAGCGGCGCCGCCCGTTCGATTTGGGCAAGGGTCCCGCGATCCGCATCGTGTTGCTCGCCGTCCCCGGCCAATCGCGGCACCGGATGATCGTCACCACCCACCACATCCTCATGGATGGCTGGGCGATAGCCATCTTCTTCAGTGAGCTCCTCGCCGCCTATCAGGCAAACGGCGCTGTCGACGGCTTGCCGACGGTGCGGCCTTACCGCGATTACATCGCATGGCTCAACGCGCAGGACGACGTCGCCGCGACCGAGCGATGGACGCGCTACCTGCGTACCGTCTCCGGGCCGCTCATGCTTGCCGACGGTGTTGTCGCCGCGCATGACAGCGTGCCGCAGAAGTCGCAATTCCTTTTGACGCCAGAGGAAACCGTGAGGCTTCGCCAGTGGGCGGCCGTGAATGGCCTCACCCTCAACACCGTGACGGCGTTCGCCTGGGCACTCGTGCTCGGCAGGCTGACCGATCGCACGGATGTGGTGTTCGGCACCATCGTGTCCGGGCGGCCCAAGGAACTACCCGATGTCGAGCGAATGGTCGGGCTCTTCATCAATTCGGTGCCGATGGTGCATCACGTCGACTACTCGACCTCGGTGGTCGAGCAGTGTGCACAATTGCAGCGCGAGGCTGCGGCCATGCGCGATATTGGGTATCTGAGCCTGTCCGCGCTGCAGCGCGCCGAGGGCAGTGCCGCGTTGTTCGACACCCTGTTCGTCTTCGAGAACGCCCCGATAGGCGATGCGGCTCAGGCCGTCGAGATGGCAGACGGCACTCGCTTCCGTCCGGTTGAGATGGAGAGTCTGGCCCACTACCCGCTCACCGTGGTGTCGCACATGCATGGAGATTCGCTGCTGGTGCTCATTGAAGCAATTCCGGAAGCGTTACCGCATGTTTCGGGGGTCAGCATCGGCGAACGCCTCGTCTCGGTGTTACGGCAGCTGCCGGAGATCGGTGACCGGACACCGGATGCGCTCGATGTGCTGACTGCTCGTGAGCGCGCGGAAATCGTCGTCACGCCGTCGGCGGCCGATCTGTCGGTTGCTTCGGTGTGGGAGCTGTTCGCGGCGCAGGCCGCCGAGAACCCCGATGGAATCGCGCTTACTGTGCAGTCGGAGGGGGCCGACAAGCGCTATACCTACGCGCAGTTGCGTGCCGACGCGTGCCGGTTGGCCGCCGAGCTGGCCGACTACGAAATCGGTCCGGAAAACACTGTGGCACTGGTCCTCCCGCGATCCGCCGATGCTATCGTTGCTATTCTTGCGGTCCTGGCCGCAGGCGCGGCATATGTTCCGGTGGACATCGGGTTGCCGACGGCGCGCATCGAATCGATTCTGCGTCAGTCTGATCCGAAACTCATCGTCACGGTCGGCGAACATCGGGATATCGCCGACGGGCGATATCCCGTGCTGGCGCTCGACGAGCCGGCGAGCATCGAGCGTATCTCCGCGCGCCTCGTCGCTTCGCCTGTGGTCGATCGGCACCGCGAGCAGAGTGCGTACCTCATCTTCACTTCCGGCTCGACCGGTGAGCCCAAGGGTGTCATCGGCACTCACGGCGCGCTGATGAGTTACTTTGCCGACCACCGTGATCGAGTGTATCGACCGGCTACCGCGCGGCTCGGACGCACGCTGCGGATCGCCCACGCGTGGTCGTTGAGCTTCGACGCCTCATGGCAGCCGATGATCGGTCTGCTGGACGGGCACACCGTGCACCTGTTCGACGCCGAGGCTATGCGGGATGCGCATCGGCTGGTGCAGGGCATGGACACGCACGGTATTGACATGATCGACACCACGCCGTCCATGCTGGCTCAGTTGTCCGCCGCGGGCCTGCTTGACCGGGAGCTTCCCGTGCTGGCCCTTGGTGGGGAGGCTATCGAGACGGCTCTGTGGAACCGGCTGCGTTCGTTGAGCGGTACCGCGGTCTACAACTGCTACGGCCCCACCGAGACGACTGTCGAAGCTGTTGTGGCACCGGTGAAGGACTATCCGGAGCCCACCATCGGCACGCCCAATCAGGGGATGGTCGGGTATGTCCTGGATTCGCGGCTGCGGCCGGTGCCGGACGGTGCCGTGGGCGAGTTGTATCTCGCCGGTGCCCAACTGGCTCGCGGATACGCGGGTAAGCCCGCGGTGACCGCGGGCGCCTTTATCGCGGATCCGCAGCGACCGGGTCAGCGCATGTATCGGACGGGCGACTTGGTGCGCCGTCTGCCCCACGGAGGATTCGCGTATCTGGGCCGTGCCGACTCTCAGGTGAAGATCCGCGGTTATCGGGTCGAGGTCGGCGAGATCGAATCCGCGTTGCGTCTACAACCGGGTGTGCAGACCGCCGCGGTGACCGTGGTGCGCCGTGCGGGCGGTGCCACTCTCGTGGGTTTTGTTGTTTCCCAGCAGGAAGCGGCCGACTTCGACTCCGCCCGGACTCTGATAGGCCTCGCCGATCGGCTGCCGTCTTACATGATGCCGTCGCGTCTGGTTGTGCTTGAGCGGCTGCCCGTCACGGTGAACGGCAAACTGGACGGCGATGTGCTGGAGATGCTCGCGCTGGACGCCCTGTCCGGAGGCGCCGCCGAGGGTGTGGCGGCGCTGCCAGGCAGCACTACCGAATGTGCACTGTGTGAGTGCTGTGCCGAACTGTTCGACGGAACCGCTCCGGGTATCGACGAAGACTTCTTTTCCCTTGGGGTGGACAGCATTGTCGCGATTTCGTTGGTCAACAAGGCGCGCAAGCGCGACCTGGTGATTACCCCGCGCATGGTCCTGGCCGCGCCCACCATCCGGCAGCTCGCCGCCCTGATAGACGAACGAGCCGACCGTGGTGGTCGGTCCGAGAGCCTCGATTCGCTTGCCGGAGAGGCAGATTACGGCGAGGTTCCGCCACTGCCGGTGGTGTCGTGGATGTATGACAGCGAAACCTATCGTCGGCTCTCGCTGTCCGTGCTTATCCGGTTGCCCGAGGGGATCGCTAGCCCACAGATCGAGCAGATGCTCCAGTTGCTTCTCGATGGATTTGCGATGTTGCGGTCGACGCTGGTCGACACCCCCGACGGGCCTCGGGTGCTCACCCGCGAACCCGGGGTGGTGCGCGCCGATAGCGTGCTCAGCCGGGTGGAACTGCCTAGGGGAGAAGCCACTCACGCCGCGATCACCACGGCCGCACGGGACGCCTTTGAGGCCCTGGACCCGCGCTCGGGAGTCATGATGCGCGGAACCTGGCTGGCAGACGCGGACTCGGGTGATGTCCTGCTGCTGACCGTCCACCATCTGGCGATGGACGTGGTGTCCTGGCACATTGTGTTGGGTTATCTCGCCGACGTGTGGCACGCCGTGGAATCCGGTGGAGTGCCCAAGGCGCCCATGGAGTTCACCTCTTATCGTCGCTGGAGCGAGCTGATGCAGCAGAGGGTCTCCAGCGAAGACGTGTCGCCTCAGCGTGACTACTGGGCTACGCAGGTCTCGGGTGCCGACCCGGAGCTCGGATCACGGCACGCAGATCCGGGGCGCGACACGTGGGGGACCCTGCAGAACTCTGCCGTGCCGACGCCGGTCGACATCACCGTTCGCCTGTTGTCCTCCCTGAACAAGCCGGACGGCATCTACGGGTTCCTGTTGACGGCGTTGGCGGTCACGGTGGCCAGCTGGCGGCTGGAGCGCGGACAAGACCCGGCCGCAGGCACCCTCGTGTCGCTGGAGGGGCATGGCAGGGCCGACGAGGAGCTTGACACCGACACCAGCGGCACCGTCGGCTGGTTCACCACCGTCTATCCGACACGGATCGGCGCCGGTGAGACGGCGATAGACATCGACCGGATTGAGAACGACAAAGCGGAGGCCGCGAGGCTCTTGTCCGGTGTTTCCGAGCGCCTCAGTGAGATTCCCTACCAGGGAATCGATTATGGCCTGCTCCGCTATGTGGACCGCTGCGCGGAACTGGTTTCGGCCAGGGACCCCCAGATCCAGTTCAACTACGTGGGCCGGATGGATATCAGCGGTATCGACGATCAGCCGTGGTCGCTCATCACGGACTCTCGAAGCCTCGCAGTGCCACCGGTTACCGAACCCGATCTGCCGCTGCGGTTCGCCATCACTATCGGCTCGGCGGTCCTGGCGACGCCTGATGGCCCGCAGCTGCTCACCAATTGGCAGTGGAGCTCAAACCTTTTCACCTCGGCGGATGCCGACCAGCTGGCGCGGTTGTGGCAACGGAGCGTTGCCGCGCTGGCTCGGGCACTCGACGTATAGCGACAGGAAGACAGCACGGATGGAACCAATCAGCAGGGACGAGATCAAGGCGACCGTCGCGGACCTCATTGGGCTTACTCCCCAAGAGATCTCGGACATGGACGACCTCATCACGCTCGGGCTGGACTCGATCCGCATGATGACGCTGGCCGGTGGATGGCGCAAGCGGGGGAGCCGCATCACCTTCGCGCAGCTCGCCGCCGAGCCGTCGGTCGAGTCCTGGCATGCGCTATTGGGAGACGGCACGGAACCGGTCTCGGACGCCCGTGACGACACCGCCGCCGACGGCACCCCGGAAGACGTGGAAGACACCACAGAGGATGCGCCGTTCCCGCTGGCCACGATGCAGCACGCCTATTGGATCGGCCGTTCGGAGGATCAGGAGCTCGGTGGCGTCGCGGCGCACCTATACGTCGAGTTCGATGGTGGAGCAATCGATACCGAGCGGCTACGGCTGGCGGTCGACCGGCTTGTGGCGGCACACCCCATGCTGCGCACCAGGTTTCTGCCCAATGGCACCCAACAGGCCTTGTCCATCCCGGGGCGCGATGTGTTCAGCGTGGTGGACCTGCGTGGACATGCGGGTGAGGAGATCGAGGCGGCACTGACCGAGCTCCGTGAGCGCAAGACGCATCAGCGCCTGGCGATCGAGGACGGTCAGGTGCTCGACGTCACGCTGACCTTGCGCGACGAGACGAGTAGCCGGTTGCATCTGGACGTGGACATGCTGGCCGGGGATGCGATGAGCTACCGGGTGCTGGTATCCGATCTGGCTGAGCTGTATCACGGTGCCGCACAACCAGAATTGGGATACACCTACCGGCGGTATCGCACCGAGGAGCGCGGCGAAGAGTCGGCGCGTGAACGTGATCGTCAATGGTGGAGCGAGCGGCTGGACGACCTGCCGGGCGCGCCCGAGCTGCCCACCGTGCCGGTGAGTGAACGAACCGAACCACACCGCACCGTCCGATACGACTACTGGCTTGAACCGCAGGCCAAGCAGCAGCTGCTGGCTGCCGCACATCAGCGTGGAATCACTCCCGCGATGGCGATGGCCGCGGTCTTTGCCGAAACCATCGGCGGGTGGTCCGCGCAAAGTCGCTTTCTGCTGAATGTCCCTTTGTTCCATCGTGAATCGGTGCATCCTGATATCGACAGGGTGATCGGTGATTTCACCTCCTCGATCATGCTCGACGTCGATCTGACCGACCAGATGTCGGTGGCCGACCGGGCCCGCGCCCTGCAACGCAGCATGTACGAGAGCGGGGCGCATTCGGCGTATCCGGGGCTCAATGTGCTCCGTGACCTAGGCAGGCACCGCGGTGAGCCGGTATTGGCGCCGGTTGTGTACACCAGCGCGCTGAATCTGGGGGAGCTGTTCGCCACGTCGGTCATCGAGACCTTTGGCGAACCGGTCTGGATCATTTCCCAAGGGCCGCAGGTGCTGTTGGATGCGCAGGTCACTGAGGTACGAGGCGGCCTGCTGCTCAACTGGGACGTGCGTGAATCGGCCTTCCCGGACGGCATGGTCGACACCATGTTCGCGCGCTACACCGATGCGGTGGCCGCGCTCTGCACCGGCGACGACGGCTGGATTGCCGATGCGGCCGTGCGGCTTCCGGCCTCGCAGGCCGAGGTCAGGCGCACCGTCAATGCGACCGACGGCCCGGTCACCGGCCGGTGCCTGCATGAAGGCTTCTTCGACTTCGCGAAGACGCACCCCGGCGCATCCGCGGTGGTGTGGGGCTTCGGTGACGAGGACGGGGTATGGACGTACGGCGACCTGGCTGCGCAGGCCTTGGCCGTGGCCGGTGCGCTGCGCGCAGGTGGCGTTCAGCCCGGCGATGCGGTCGCGGTGCAGCTACCCAAGGGGCGCGATCAGATACTCGCCGTGCTCGGTGTGCTGGCGGCGGGCGCCGTATACGTACCCATCGGGTTCGATCAGCCGGCGCAGCGCCGTGCCGCGATTCTTGAAACCGGCGGAATTTCCTTGGCATTGACCGCAGCTGGTTCCGACATGCCCATCGACCATCTGCCAGTCGACGCGGCCCGTCGGTACCAGGAGCCTCTTGAGGCGCCGGTGCTGCCCGATGCTTCACAGATCGCCTACGTTCTTTTCACCTCCGGGTCTACCGGTACGCCGAAGGGCGTTGACGTCTCACACGCGGCCGCGATGAACACCATCGACGCGTTGAACGATGAGTTCGGGGTCGTCTCCTCCGACCGTGCGCTCGGGTTGTCGGCGCTCGAGTTCGACCTGTCGGTGTACGACATCTTTGGCATGTTCTCGGTGGGTGCCGCGGTTGTTGCCGTCGATGCCGCCCAGCGTGCGGAGGCCACCACCTGGGTGGAGTTACTACGGCGCCATCGAGTTTCGATAATCAATTGCGTGCCCGGCCTGCTGGACATGATCTTGGAGATCGGCGGCAGCGAGCTAGGCGATTCGTTGCGTGCGGTCATCCTCGGTGGTGACTGGGTGAGTGCGGACCTGGCGCGCAGGCTCGCGGCTCAGGTCCCCGGCTGCCGCTTCACCGGCCTCGGTGGGGCGACCGAGGCTGCTATCCACAGCACGATTTGCGAGGTGGTGGGCGACCCGCCCGAGCGTTGGGCGACGGTTCCTTTCGGCGTGCCACTGCGCAATGTGCGGTGCCGGGTCGTCTCGCAGGCCGGTCGCGACTGCCTCGACTGGGTGCCGGGTGAGCTATGGATTGGTGGCGACAGTGTCGCGGCCGGGTACCGCAACGACCCCGAGCGCACCGCGGAACGATTCGTCGAGTACGACGGGTTGCGCTGGTATCGAACGGGCGATATGGCGCGATACTGGCCCGACGGAACCGTGGAATTCCTGGGGCGTGCCGACCATCAGGTGAAAATCCGGGGCTACCGGGTGGAACTGGGTGAGGTCGAAAGCGCGCTGCGTCTCGTGCCGGGTGTGCGTCACGCGGTCGCCGCCATTGTCGGCGGTGATGCACCGAATCTTGTTGCCGCGGTCACGAGTACCCCAGATGGTTCTGTTGATTACGCGGTGTTGCTCGCTGACCTGCTCCCGGGCTACATGATCCCAACCCGGATTGAACTTCTTGAGCACATGCCGTTGACGTCTAACGGAAAAATGGATCGACGTGCGGTGACGGCGCTGCTGGAGCAGGCGAGCACCATGAGCGCCGACGCGGGGCCCCGACACGATCTCGATGCGGCCCTGGTCGACCTGACAGCAGGCGTCCTGGGTGTGGAATCCATTGGTGTGCACGATGATTTCTTCGCCAAGGGTGGAGACTCGGTGCTGGCGACGGCGGTCATCGCGCGCGTGCGCGATTGGCTGTCGGTCGATCACGCTCTCGTCGGGGACTTCTTCGCCACTCGCACCATCGCCGGGCTCGCCGACCGGTTGTTGAAACGAGAGGTCGAAAACGGAACTCCAGACCGGCTGGCCGTGGTCGCGGGTCACTACCTGGAAATCGCGGCGATGACCGATGAGGAGATCCTGGCCGGTACCTCCTGACCGGTCAGGAGGACGCGGGCGTACCCAGCACCATGCTGCCCACGCTGCACTCCTGCAGCTCCGGGACGGCCGCAGCCGCGGTGAAGGCCGCGGTATCGCCGAATCCCTGGGCACAGGCGCCCAGACCCATGGCGGTGGCGGCCAGGTAGATGGTCTGCATGAGCACACCGACGTGCTTGAGGATGGTCGCGTAGGCGACCTGTTCGTAGGTCCACATGACGCGACCAGCGCGCGCCGCCATAACCAGCAGCACTTGTGGTTCGGCGCCACCCTCCAGCGTCGCGGAGGTTGATTTCAGCAGCTGCTTGACGGCGGTGGAGTCGGCGTCGGCCACCGGACGTAGTACGTGCTCGAAGGAGTCGTAGTGGTACATGCCGGGTGCCAGTCCTGCGACGTTGC
Organism: Mycobacterium sp. D16R12; assembly: GCF_002013465.1. Lineage (GTDB taxonomy): Bacteria > Actinomycetota > Actinomycetes > Mycobacteriales > Mycobacteriaceae > Mycobacterium. The sequence continues at coordinate 82,192 of NZ_MAFC01000025.1, forward strand.
GCACCACCGGATACAGCTCCAGCTCGTACACGCTGCCACCCGAGGGATACGGGCGGGACAGGAGCTCTTCGCCTTCGCTTTCCGAGCGGGCGCCACGGGTACGGGCCGTGCGATACAGGAGCTCGGAAAGCTGTTCGATGGTAATGGGATTGGCGTCATCGAAGGCGCGCACCGAGATCCGGTCCTCGATGACCGTGGTGAGGGTCGGATCCCCGGCACGCAGCGCCGCCAGGTCCGGGGTGGGCAGCGCGACGGTGTCACCCGGATAGTCGGGTTTGCGTGCCGCCGGCTGAGGGAACTTGCCCTTGGCCCACTTCGTGGGACCGAAGTGGTCCCACGTGATGGTCCGTTCGCCCAAGCTGCTGCGTCGGTGGAACCACAGGTCGGATGCGCTCCAGCTGATCGAGGTGAACTCGTGGTTCTCCTCGTCGCTGTTCGAGACTACGAATCCGGCCCAGCGCAGATCGGCCTGGAACCGCGCGATGAATTCCTCGCTCAAGTCGGCGACAGCGCGTTCGGGGCCGTCGAGCAGGGGGAGCAGGCGCAGATCGTGGATCCGGATATCGCACCAGCTGAGCGGATTTTCCAGCACGTATCCGCGTGAATCGCGATGCAGTACGGAGAATTTCGACAGATGGACGCCCGACGGTGCGGCACCGTCGGGCTGGGGGCCGGGGACGCCGAAGCATTCGACGGCATAGAGGTCGTGCCTGTCGTCACGAACCGTCAGCGACAACCATCCGCCTTCGAGCAGCCGTGTGATGAGTGCTTCGATGGCGTCGCTATCGGCATCGGTTATCAATTCCGCTAGCGTCGTGGGGCCGCTGTTGAGAGTCTTCAGCACGCGCCGCTGCTGCGGCGAGAGCCCGGTGAGTTTCTCGTTGTGCGGCGGATTCAGGAGTATTGCGCCCGCGGCCGTGACGAGGCACGTTGCGCCGTCGCGCAGGGCGAACCGGGTGCCGGCAGGGTAGGTGAGAGCGGACAACGGAGGCCTTCCGGACGGTATGCCGACGCCGAATGCGTATGCGTTTCACGGACGATCATAAGGAACCCCGGTAAGGTACCCCTAACTTGGGTCCCTATTTGCTGGGCAGGTGGATTGCTGCCAGTCGTTTGGACGTACGAGCTACCTGCACCGCAATTCAATGTGCGACCTGACTGATGAGCATGCGCGGCCACCCGGCCGATAGTGCTGGATGAGGCCGAAAGTGCTCAGTACGCTGAGCATCCAGCGAATGTCCGAACGATGAGGAGTGCTTGATGAACTTCGGCGATTTCCAGCTCCAGTTCTACGCGGCGGGTGCGCTCGGCAAGGTGTCGACACTTCCCTTCACCTTTGCCGAACTGGAGAGTCGCGCGGAGCAGACGCTGGGCGAGGGGATCTTCGGCTACGTGCGTGGTGGCGCTGGTGACGAGCACACCCAGGACGCGAATGCCGTCGCGCTGCGCCACTACGGGCTCGTACCCCGGATGTTGCGAGACCGTACGACTCGGGACATGTCGACGTCGTTCCTGGGGCGCGAGCTCAGTAGTCCGGTGTTCATCTGCCCGGTTGGTGTGCTGGGCGCGGTCCGTGACCGTGGTGATCTGCTCACGGCCGCCGCCGCCCGTGAGCTCGATGTGCCCGCGATGTATTCGACGCTCTCTTCGGCCACTCTTGAGGAGGTCGCCGCGGAGCGCGGCGATTCCTACGGGATTTTCCAGCTGTACCCGTCGTCGGATGCCGAGCTGACCGACAACTTCATCCGGCGTGCCGAGGCGGCGGGGTATGACGCGCTCGCGGTGACCCTGGACACCGGCACGCTGGGATGGCGTCCCCGTGATCTCAAACACGGTTACCTGCCGATGCTGCACGGACACTGCCTGGCGAACTACACCTCCGATCCCCGCTTCCTGGAAATTGCGGGGGTGCGTTCCGCCGGGGAACTGGCCCCGATGCACGCGGGTCTGGTGTGGGCGTCGCTGTTCAGCCATCCGGGGCTCACCTGGGCGGACATCGATCGCTATCGTGAGCTGACCAAACTCCCGATCATCCTCAAGGGCATCTGCGACGTCGATGACGTTCGGCAGGCAGTGGATCGTGGTATCGATGCCATTGCCTACTCCAATCATGGTGGGCGGCAAGCAAATGGTGGAATTCCCGCCATCGACGGTCTCGCCGCGGCAGTTCAGGCGGCCGGCTCGGTGCCGGTGACTTTCGACTCCGGGGTCCGCGACGGCATCGACGTTTTACGCGCCGTCGCCCTCGGCGCCAGCCTGGTGGGGATCGCCCGGCCGTACGTGTACGGGCTCGCGCTGGACGGAACCAACGGCGTCAAACACGTCATCCAGTCATTGCTGGCCGAAGCCGACCTGACCATGGCCGTGAACTGCTATCTTTCGCTCGACGAGTTGGCGGTGCAGCGGCTTTCCTGATGCGCGGCAATGGGATTACCCCCCGAATCGGGGTCCGCGCCGTCGCAGGTAACGCTCGAACTCGGCGGCCAGGGCGTCGCCGTCGATCTTGCTGAGAATCTCGGTGGTGTCCACCTCGGCGTCGCCGCGCTCCTCGAGCGACTGCACGTACTCGGCGATCTCCTCGTCCTCGGTGGTCATCTCGGAGACCGCCTGCTCCCACTCCTCGGCCTGCTCCGGCAGATCTCCGAGCGGTACCTCGACGTCGAGCACGTCTTCGACGCGCTGCAGCAGCGCGACCGTCGCCTTCGGATTGGGGGGTTGGGATACGTAGTGCGGTACCGCAGCCCAGAACGCGACGGCGGGTATGCCGGCGTTCACGCAGGCGTCCTGGAATACTCCGGCGATACCGGTCGGACCCTCGTATCGGGTCTCCTCCAGGCCAAAGAACTTGGCCGCATCGGGGGAGTAGGCGGTGCCGCTCACGGGCACGGGCCGGGTGTGCGGAGTGTCGGCCAACAGGGCACCCAGGATCACCACGGTCGACACGTTGAGACGGTCCGCGATGGCCAGCAGGCGGTTGCAGAAGGTGCGCCAGCGCATATTCGGCTCGGCGCCGTGTATCAGAACCACATCGCGCTGCGAGCCGGGCGGTGAGCAGTAGGAGATGTGCATCCCGGGCCACTCCAGCTCGCGGGTGACGCCCTCCACCAGCCGCACGATGGGACGATTGACCTGGTAGTCGTAGTAGTCCTCATCGTCGATGGTCATCAACGGGGTGGCCTGCCAGGTGCTGTCCAGATGCTCCAACGCTGCGCTGGCCGCATCGCCGGCGTCATTCCAGCCCTCGAATGCGGCAACCACCACCGGGTCGCGCAGCACGGGTAGGCCGTTCTGGGCGGTATCCGACGCGGTCACGGTGCCAGCGTAAGCCCTGCGTGACGGGGATGAGCCGCGGCAGGCGGAGAATGGATTGGATAGCCGGCTCACATTGTTGATATGACCGCCCCTAGTAGAAACCTGCACGACAATTGGGCGTTCGCACGACTGTCAAGCGACGACGTAGACTTCATCTGGTCGAGAGGCGTTGCAACGGTTCCGGATCACAGCCCGTGACCGCCACGCTCGGCAGAGTTAAGGACGCCTTCCGTTCTGGAAGGATGCACGTGACCAATCTGCAGCCGAATATCCGGCCCGACTGCACGGACGCGCTGACCACTGCTCTCGAGCAGCGGATCCTGGTGATCGACGGCGCGATGGGCACGGCGATCCAGCGCGACAGGCCTGACGAGGCGGGATACCGCGGCACACGGTTCGCCGACTGGCCGAGCGACCTCGTCGGCAACAACGATCTGCTCACTCTGACGCAGCCGCACATCATCGAGGGCATCCACCGTGAGTACCTCGAGGCAGGCGCGGACATCCTCGAGACCAACACGTTCAACGCGAACGCGGTGTCGCTCTCCGACTACGGTATGGAAGAGCTGAGCTACGAGCTGAATTACGCCGGTGCCGCGCTGGCGCGGGCGGCCGCCGACGATTACAGCACCCCTGCGAAGCCCCGCTATGTCGCCGGGGCGCTGGGGCCGACCACCCGGACCGCGTCGATTTCGCCGGATGTCAACGATCCCGCGGCCCGCAACGTCTCGTACGACCAGCTGGTCGCCGCCTACCTCGAAGCAGCCAATGGCCTGGTCGACGGCGGTGCCGACATCATCCTCGTGGAGACCATCTTCGACTCGCTGAACGCCAAGGCTGCGGTGTTCGCGGTAGAGACGCTGTTTGAGCAGCGCGGGCGGCGCTGGCCGATCATCATCTCGGGCACTATCACCGACGCGTCCGGGCGGACGTTGTCCGGCCAGGTCACCGAGGCATTCTGGAACGCGATTCGGCACGCCAAGCCCATCGCGGTGGGCCTCAACTGTGCTCTGGGCGCCCCGGAGATGCGGCCCTATATCGCCGAGATGTCGCGCATTGCGGACACTTTCGTCTCCTGCTATCCGAACGCAGGTCTGCCCAACGCCTTCGGCGAGTACGACGAGTCCCCTGAGCGCCAGGCCGGCTACCTTGCCGAGTTCGCCGAGGCCGGCCTGGTCAACCTGGTCGGTGGATGCTGCGGGACCGCGCCGGCGCATATCGCGGAGATCGCCAAGGTTGTCGAAGGCAGACCGCCGCGCGCATTGCCGGAGATCCCACTGGCGACTCGCCTGTCCGGACTGGAGCCCCTCAACATCACCGACGACTCGCTGTTCGTGAACATCGGTGAGCGCACCAACATCACCGGTTCGGCCCGGTTCCGCAACCTGATCAAGGCTGAGGACTACGACACCGCGTTGTCGGTCGCACTGCAGCAGGTCGAGGTCGGTGCACAGGTCATCGACATCAACATGGACGAGGGCATGATCGACGGCGTCGCCGCGATGGACCGATTCACCAAACTGATCGCGGCCGAACCCGACATCAGCCGCATCCCGGTGATGATCGATTCCTCCAAGTGGGAGGTCATCGAGGCGGGCCTGAAGAACGTGCAGGGCAAGCCGATCGTCAACTCGATCTCCATGAAGGAGGGCGAGGAGAAGTTCATCCGCGAAGCGCAGCTGTGCCGCAAGTACGGTGCCGCTGTCGTGGTGATGGCCTTTGACGAAAGGGGCCAGGCCGACAACCTGGAGCGTCGTAAGGAGATCTGCGGGCGCGCCTACCGGATCCTGACCGAAGAAGTCGGCTTCCCGGCAGAGGACATCATCTTCGATCCGAACTGCTTCGCGCTGGCGACCGGTATCGAGGAGCACGCGACGTACGGGATCGACTTCATCGAGGCCTGCGCCTGGATCAAGGAGAACCTGCCCGGGGTGCATATCTCCGGCGGTATCTCGAACGTGTCGTTCTCGTTCCGCGGAAACAACCCCGTCCGCGAGGCCATCCACGCGGTGTTCCTGTTCCACGCCATCAAGGCCGGCCTGGATATGGGCATCGTCAACGCCGGCGCGCTGGTGCCCTACGACTCGATCGACTCCGAGCTGCGGGACCGCATCGAGGACGTCGTCCTGAACCGTCGCGAGGACGCTGCCGAACGGCTCTTGGAGATCGCCGAACGGTTCAACAGCTCGGGGGAGGAGACCGGTCCCTCGGTTGTTCAAGAGTGGCGCAGTCTTCCTGTACGCGAACGGATTACGCACGCCCTGGTCAAGGGAATCGACGCCCATGTCGACGACGACACCGAGGAGCTGCGCGCCGAGATCGCCGACGCGGGTGGCCGCCCGATCGAGGTGATCGAGGGTCCGCTGATGGACGGCATGAACGTCGTCGGCGACCTGTTCGGCGCCGGCAAGATGTTCCTGCCCCAGGTGGTGAAGTCTGCCCGGGTGATGAAGAAGGCCGTCGCGTACCTGCTGCCGTTCATCGAGAAGGAAAAGCAAGAGTCCGGCGCGGCCGCGTCGAAGGACACCAACGGCACCATCATCATGGCGACCGTGAAGGGCGACGTCCACGACATCGGCAAGAACATCGTCGGGGTCGTCCTGCAGTGCAACAACTTCGAAGTGATCGACCTCGGTGTGATGGTGCCCGCCCAGAAGATCCTGGACGCGGCGAAGGAGCACGACGCCGACATCATCGGGCTGTCCGGCCTGATCACCCCGTCGCTGGACGAGATGGCCAACTTCGCTGTCGAGATGGAACGCGAAGGGCTCCAGATCCCGCTGCTGATCGGTGGCGCGACCACCTCGCGCGCCCACACAGCGGTGAAGATTTCGCCGCGTCGCAAGGGCCCGGTGGTCTGGGTCAAGGACGCGTCCCGCTCGGTGCCGGTCGCCGCCGCACTCCTCGACGACAAGCAGCGGCCAGGACTACTGGAGGCCACCGAGAAGGACTATGCGTCGCTTCGCGAACGGCATGCGCAGAAGAACGAGCGGCCGACGCTGACGCTGGAGAAGGCCCGAGCCAACCGGACACCTGTCGAGTGGGACGGATACACGCCGCCCGTGCCCGTGCAGGGCATCGGTGTGCGGGAGTTTCTGGACTACGACCTCGCCGAGTTGCGGGAGTACATCGACTGGCAGCCGTTCTTCAATGCCTGGGAGATGAAGGGCCGGTTCCCCGACATCCTCAACAACCCGGCCACCGGTGAGGCCGCGCGCAAGCTGTATGAGGACGCCCAGCAGATGCTGGACACCCTGATCAAGGAGAAGTGGCTGACGGCCAACGGGGTGATCGGCTTCTTCCCCGCGAATGCGGTCGGCTCGAATATGGAAGACATCGAGGTCTACACCGACGACTCCCGCACCGAGGTGCTGAGCACATTGCACAACCTGCGCCAGCAGGGCGAGCACCGCGAAGGCATCCCGAACCGGAGCCTCGGCGACTACATCGCGCCCAAGCACACCGGCCTGGCCGACTACGTTGGCGCCTTCGCAGTCACCACGGGGCTCGGCAGCCACGACAAGATCATGGAGTTCAAGGCGGACCTGGACGACTACAGCGCGATCCTGCTGGAGTCGATCGCCGACCGGCTGGCCGAGGCCTTCGCCGAACGGATGCATCAGCGGGTGCGCAAGGAGTTCTGGGGTTTCCAGCCCGACGAGCAGCTGGACAACGAGGCGCTCATCGGCGAGAAGTACCGGGGAATCCGACCGGCGCCCGGTTACCCGGCCTGCCCGGAGCACACCGAGAAGACGACGTTGTTCGACCTGATGGACGTCACGAAGCGGACAGGCATCGAGCTGACCGAATCGATGGCGATGTGGCCCGGCGCCGCGGTCAGCGGCTGGTATTTCTCGCACCCACAGTCGCAGTATTTCGTGGTCGGACGCTTGGCCCAGGACCAGGTCGCCGACTACGCCAAGCGCAAGGGCTGGACGATGCAGGAAGCGGAGCGCTGGCTCGGCCCGAACCTCGGCTACAACCCTGAGGACTGAGCACCAGCCTCAGGGGCAGCAGGCGACCTCTGACAGAATTGGTCGCATGCGCGCGGTGCTGTGGGACATGGACGGCACGCTCATCGACTCGGAGAAGCTCTGGGATATCTCGATGGCCGAAACGTGCCGCAGGCTGGGCGGCGAGATGACTCCCGAGCTGCGTACCGCGCTGCTCGGCGGATCCGCCGACGCCACCATGAAGATGATGTTCGCAGCGTTCGGGCTGGAGCCGAACCCCGAGCTGATGGCCAGCGAGAACGACTGGCTGCACGAGTACACCGGCGAGCTCTTCGAAACCGATCTCACCTGGTGCGACGGTGCCCAAGACATGCTGGCGCAGCTCGCCGCCGAGCAGGTGCCCATGGCGCTGGTGACCAACACCATCCGATCACTCACCAACCAGGCGCTCAAGACCATTGGCACACAGTGGTTTTCCGGAACCGTATGCGGCGACGAGGTGGTGCGCACCAAACCGGCCCCGGACCCGTACTTGCGGGCGGCGACGCTGCTGGGCGTAGATCCGGCCGATTGCCTGGCCATCGAGGACTCGGCGACCGGGGCTGCCGCGGCTGAGGCGGCGGGTTGTGTGGTGCTGGTGGTGCCCAACCACGTCGAGGTACCCGGGACTGATCGGCGCAGGGTTGCCCCCACGTTGTCGGGGCTGTCTCCGGAGGACTTGCGGCGGGCCCACGCCGACGTCCTGACAGCCACTACCTGCAAACCCATGTGACTCGACGGTGCCGGTCGTGACAGAATCGCCACCCGTGAAGACCTTCGAGGAGCTGTTCGCCGAGCTCAGTGATCGCGCCAGAACCCGGCCCGAGGGAAGTGGGACAGTCGCGGCCCTCGACGCGGGTGTGCACACCCTGGGCAAGAAGCTGCTCGAAGAGGCGGGTGAGGTATGGCTGGCCGCCGAGCACGAGAGCGACGAAGCGCTGGCCGAAGAGGTCAGCCAGCTGCTCTATTGGGCGCAGGTGCTGCTGATTTCCCGCGGTCTCACACTCGATGACGTCTACCGGAAGCTCTGACATGACCAGTGCGAATGGAGCGTTGCGTGTCGCCGTCCCCAACAAGGGGGCGCTCAGCGAGGCCGCCTCGGAAATTCTTTCCGAGGCCGGTTACCGGCGGCGCGGAGACGCCAAGGACCTCACGGTGCTCGATCCGCAGAACGACGTCGAGTTCTTCTTCCTGAGACCCAAGGACATAGCGATTTACGTCGGCTCTGGTGAGCTGGATCTTGGTATCACCGGCCGTGACCTGATGATGGACTCCGATGCGCCGGTGACCGAGCGACTCGCGCTGGGATTCGGTGGATCGACCTTCCGTTACGCCGCGCCGGCGGAGCGGGATTGGACGATCTACGACATCGCGGGAAAGCGGATCGCCACCGCCTACCCCAACTTGGTCCGAAAGGATCTGGCCACCAAGGGAATCGAGGCCGATGTCATTCGGCTGGACGGTGCGGTCGAGATATCGATCCAGCTCGGTGTGGCTGATGTGATCGCCGATATCGTCGGTACCGGCCGTACCCTGCGCCAGCACGGACTGGTGGCCTTCGGTGAATCGCTGTGCGATTCGGAGGCCGTGCTGATCGAGCGGGAGAATGCCGATCCGGCAACGGAAACGGCTCGCGCACAGCTGACGGCGCGCATCCAGGGTGTGGTGTTCGGCCAGCTGTATTTGATGCTCGACTACGACTGCCCACGCGCGGTTCTGGACGAGGCACTCAAGGTGACGCCCGGTCTGGAGTCTCCGACGTTGGCCCCGCTGGCCGACGAGAAGTGGGTGGCGGTGCGTGCCTTGGCTCCGCGCAAGGGTGTCAACACCACCATGGATGCGCTGGCCGCTATCGGGGCCAAGGCCATCCTGGCCTCCGAGGTCAGGTTCTTCCGGGCCTAGTTTCCCTGGCTTTCCCCGCATTCCGTCGCGAGTAGCCGCGGCTCGGCCTAGCATGGCCGTATGGCGCTGCACGTCCTCGTCTATAGCGATGACATCACGGTCCGGCGCAAGGTAATTGAGGGAATCGGCACACGGCCGGATTCCGCACTGCCGCCGCTGGAGTTTATCGAGGTGGCCACCGGGCCCATGGTTATCGAACGCCTCACGGTGTCGGGCTCCCAGCACAGAATCGACCTGGCGATCCTCGACGGTGAAGCGACGCCGTTCGGTGGGATGGGCGTGGCCAAGCAGGTCAAGGACGAGATCGACGCGCCGCCTCCGATCGTTGTCCTGACCGGACGCCCGCAAGACAGCTGGCTGGCGAGCTGGTCCCGCGCAGAGGGTGTGGTACCGCGGCCGATCGACCCGATGCGACTGACCGCGACGGTGATCGAGCTGCTTGGTTCGGCCGCCGCGACACACCGCTGACATCCGCCGTCCCAGGCACTTCGGCTCAACTACTTAATTGCGCAAAACACCGTCAAACGGTGGCATGGATCAGGCGCTAACCGATAGTGTGTTTGTTAGGTCACATCTGTACTGGTCGGCAGCCCTCGACCACAGACAGCAATGACGCGGCAGCGTTGCCGATCCAGCACAGGGACCCGATCGATCGATTCGGGAGGCTGTTCTGCCATGGATGCATATGTACCGATCTTGGTACTCGGCGCCATTGCGGTGGCCTTTGCCGTTTTCTCCATTGGGATTTCGTCATTCGTCGGTCCACGCCGGTACAACCGCGCGAAGCTTGAGGCGTATGAATGCGGTATCGAGCCCACCCAGCACTCGATGGGCCGTGATCATCACGGTGCCGCCGCCGGCGGACACCGAGTGCCCGTGAAGTACTACCTCACCGCGATGTTGTTCATCATCTTCGATATCGAGATCGTCTTCTTGTATCCGTGGGCCGTCCACTTCGAGGCCCTTGGAGTGTTCGGACTGCTCGCAATGGCCCTGTTCATCGTCAACGTGTCGGTGGCGTACGCCTACGAATGGAGGCGCGGTGGCCTGAGCTGGGATTAGCCCCTGTGCGATCGATGGGGCGGCGCGTAAGTCCTTGCAACATCACGAATAAGCACACCTGTCGGGAGAGCCATGGGTCTTGAGGAACAACTGCCTAGCGGATTTCTGCTGAGCACCGTCGAGACGCTGGCGGGATATGTGCGTAAAGGTTCGTTGTGGCCCGCCACCTTTGGATTGGCCTGCTGTGCCATCGAGATGATGTCGACGGCGGGCCCGCGATTCGATATCGCACGCTTTGGCATGGAACGGTTCTCGGCGACACCCCGGCAGGCCGACCTCATGATCGTGGCGGGCAGGGTCAGTCAGAAGATGGCCCCGGTGTTGCGGCAGATCTATGACCAGATGGCTGAACCGAAATGGGTACTGGCCATGGGGGTCTGTGCTTCTTCGGGTGGGATGTTCAACAACTATGCCATCGTTCAGGGTGTCGATCATGTTGTCCCCGTGGATATCTACCTTCCCGGGTGTCCTCCGCGCCCGGAAATGTTGCTACACGCGATCTTGAAGCTGCACGAGAAGATCGGCCATATGCCGCTCGGGGCCAACCGTGAGGAAGTCATCCGCGAGACCGAAGCGGCGGCCCTCGCCGCCACGCCGACCATCGAGATGAAGGGCCTACTGCGGTGACGGGCAACGAGCAGAACCCAGGCGAGGTCATTGGGGTACGGCACGGGCTCTTCGGGGTCCACGGCAGTGGCGACACGTCGGGCTATGGCGGACTGGTTCAGCCAATCTCCTTGCCGGTCAGCTCGGCTCGCCCGTATGGCGGGTACTTCGACCAGGTCGTGGACCGGCTGGAATCGGTACTCGCGGAGCAAGAACACGTCACCTACGAGGATGCCATCGAGGGTGTCGTCGTCTTTCGCGATCAGCTCACGATCCACGTCCGGGCCGAGCATCTGGTGCAGGTTGCCCAGTCCCTACGGGACGACCCGGAACTGCGTTTTGAGCTCTGTCTCGGCGTCAGCGGCGTGCACTACCCCGAGGACGCCGCACGGGAACTGCATGCCGTCTACCCACTGATGTCGATCACCTGGAACCACCGCATCCTGCTCGAAGTAGCTGTCCCGGACGATAAACCGCATGTTCCGTCGCTGAATGCCGTGTATCCGACCACCGATTGGCATGAACGGGAAACCTACGATTTCTTCGGCATCATCTTCGACGATCATCCCGCGTTGACGCGAATCGAAATGCCGGATGACTGGGAGGGACACCCCCAGCGTAAGGACTATCCGCTCGGTGGTGTGCCTGTCGAATACCACGGGGCGACCATTGCGCCGCCCGATCAGCGGAGGTCCTACAACTAATGACAGCACAGCCCGAGACCCATCTCATGGCCGGTGGGCAGGACTGGGACGAGATCGTCACTGCCGCTGCCCAAGCCGGCGATGAGCGCATCGTCGTCAACATGGGCCCGCAGCATCCATCGACCCACGGCGTGCTGCGGCTGATCCTGGAGATCGAGGGCGAGACGGTTACCGAAGTGCGCTGCGGAATCGGCTACCTGCACACTGGTATCGAAAAGAATCTGGAGTACCGCAACTGGACGCAGGGCGTCACCTTTGTGACCCGGATGGACTACCTCTCACCGTTCTTCAACGAGACCGCCTACTGTCTCGGAGTTGAGAAGCTGCTCGATATCACCGACGAAATCCCGGAGCGCGCCAACGTGATTCGGGTGTTGATGATGGAACTCAATCGCATCTCCTCTCATCTGGTGGCACTCGCAACCGGTGGTATGGAGCTCGGTGCGATGACCGCGATGTTCCTCGGATTTCGCGAACGCGAGATGATCCTGAAGGTATTCGAAGCGGTCACCGGCCTGCGCATGAACCACGCCTATGTCAGGCCCGGTGGGCTGGCGCAGGACCTGCCCGACGGCGCCGAACAAGAGGTGCAGGATCTACTGAACATCTTGCCCGGCAGGTTGCGCGATATGGAAAACCTGTTGAACGAGAACTACATCTGGAAGGCGCGGACCCAGGGCGTCGGATACCTGGATCTGACCGGTTGTATGGCCTTGGGCATCACCGGTCCGGTGCTGCGCGCCACGGGGCTGGCGCACGATCTGCGACGAGCACAACCGTACTGCGGGTACGAGAACTATGACTTCGAGGTCATCACCGACGGGGACTGTGATTCATACGGCCGGTATCTGATCCGGGTCAAGGAGATGCGCGAATCCATCAAGATCGCTCAGCAGTGTCTGGATCGGCTGCGGCCAGGACCGATCATGGTGGACGACAAGAAGATTGCGTGGCCCGCCGACCTCGCGTCCGGCCCAGACGGCCTGGGCAACTCGCCCAAGCACATCGCCAAGATCATGGGCACCTCCATGGAGGGGCTGATCCACCACTTCAAGCTGGTGACCGAGGGGATCAGGGTGCCGGCCGGACAGGTGTACGTCGCCGTCGAGTCGCCGCGCGGCGAGCTCGGGGTACATATGGTCAGCGATGGCGGAACCCGGCCCTACCGTGTGCACTTCCGCGATCCGTCGTTTACCAATCTGCAGGCCGTCTCGGCGATGTGCGAGGGCGCGATGGTGGCCGACCTGATCGCCGCGGTCGCGAGTATCGATCCGGTGATGGGCGGGGTGGACAGGTGAGTGAAGTGTTCGTCGAACTCGGGAGCCGCCCGCCGGAGGACGAGGGCAGCTTCGCCGGGCGCAAAAGCTATCCGCAGGAAGTGGCTTCACGGCTTGCCATCGACGCCAAGGAGATCCTTGATCGGTATCCGAGCCGTAGATCGGCGTTGCTGCCGCTGCTGCACCTGGTGCAGTCCGAGGACGGTTATGTGACCATGGCGGGCATCGAATTCTGTTCCGGACAAGTCGAATTGACGTCCGCCGAGGTGACCGCCGTGGCGAGCTTCTACTCGATGTACCGGCGCGAACCGACGGGTGATTATCTCGTCGGGGTATGCACCAACACGCTGTGCGCCGTGCTTGGGGGTGACGCGATCTTGACGCGATTGGTCGACGAGCTCGGCGTGTCACCCGGAGGTACCACCGAGGACGGCAAGGTCACCCTCGAACATGTCGAGTGCAACGCCGCCTGTGACTACGCGCCGGTGTTGATGGTCAATTGGGAGTTCTTCGACAACCAAACCCCGGATGGAGCAGTAGATCTGGTCGAAGGCCTGCGTAGCGACCGTGTTCCCGAACCACGGCGCGGTGCACCGCCGTGCACGTTCAGGCAGACCGCCCGGATCTTGGCCGGGTTCGCCGACGAGCGGCCCGACGCGGTCGCCGCGGCGCTGCCGGGCGACCCGACACTGGCGGGACTGCGACTGGCCAAGGAAGTGCAAGACGTACAAGGGGAGGCGCGGTGACGTCAACGATCCTGGCCCCGGTCCTGTCCGAGCACTGGGACGAGGCCGACTCCTGGACCCTCGGCGGGTATCTCCGCCATGAGGGCTACCAGGGCCTGCGCACCGCGCTGAGCATGGAACCGGATGCGGTCATCGCTCTGGTCAAGGATGCGGGTCTGCGTGGGCGAGGGGGCGCCGGATTCCCGACGGGTACCAAATGGTCTTTCATTCCGCAGGGTGACGGCAAGCCGCACTACCTGGTGGTGAACGCCGACGAGTCCGAACCCGGTACCTGCAAAGACATTCCGTTGATGCTCGCGACACCGCACACCCTCATCGAGGGAATCGTCATCGCCGCCTATGCGATCCGCGCCGCGCACGCCTTCATCTACGTGCGCGGTGAGGTCATCTCGGTGATCAGAAGGCTGCAGACTGCGGTGGCACAGGCCTATGAGGCCGGATACCTGGGCCGCAACATCCTTGATAGCGGTTTCGATCTGGAGCTGGTGGTGCACGCCGGTGCGGGCGCCTACATCTGTGGGGAGGAGACCGCCCTCTTGGACTCGCTGGAGGGACGCCGCGGCCAGCCGCGGCTGCGCCCCCCATTTCCCGCGGTTGCCGGACTCTACGCCAGCCCGACGGTGGTCAACAATGTCGAGTCCATCGCGAGTGTCCCGGTCATCCTGAGACGCGGTGCCGAATGGTTCCGGACCATGGGATCGGAGAAATCGCCGGGATTCACGCTGTACTCGTTGTCCGGCCATGTGCGCACTCCCGGACAGTACGAGGCTCCGCTCGGCGTGACGCTGCGCGAGCTCCTGGAGTTGGCCGGGGGAGTGCGGGACGGACATGGACTCAAGTTCTGGACTCCCGGTGGTTCATCGACACCGTTGTTCACCGCCGAGCATCTGGATGTCCCGCTCGACTACGAGGGCGTGAGCGCGGCCGGATCGATGCTGGGCACCAAGGCATTACAGATATTCGATGACACCACATGCGTGGTGCGCGCGGTGCTGAGGTGGACCGAGTTCTACGCGCACGAGTCCTGTGGCAAATGCACACCCTGCCGTGAGGGTACCTATTGGCTGGTGCGCATCCTCCAGCGACTGGAATCGGGCGGGGGTGCCGCCGAAGACCTGGACAAACTTCTCGACGTCTCGGACATTGTGCTGGGTAAGTCCTTCTGCGCTCTCGGTGATGGCGCTGCGAGTCCGATCATGTCTTCGCTCAAGTACTTCCGCGAAGAGTACGAGGCACACTTAGAGAACGGATGCCCCTTCGATTCGGGGGCCAGCACCGTGTTCGGGGAGGGGAACCGATGACCGCCGTGGAGCGGGGCACCGAGGTTGAGCTGGTCACCGTCAACATCGACGGAACCAACATCTCGGTGCCCAAGGGCACCTTGGTCATTCGTGCGGCCGAACTGATCGGCGTCCAGATTCCGCGGTTCTGCGATCACCCGCTCCTGGAGCCGGTGGGTGCGTGTCGCCAGTGCCTGGTCGAGGTGGATGGGCAACGTAAACCGTTGGCCGCGTGCACCACCACCGTCACCGATGAGATGGTGGTGCATACGCAGGTCACCTCCGCGGCGGCGCAGAAGGCGCAGAGCGGCGTCATGGAACTGCTGCTGATCAATCATCCACTCGACTGTCCGGTTTGCGATAAGGGCGGAGAGTGTCCACTGCAGAACCAGGCCATGTCGACCGGTCGCGCCGAGACCCGGTTCGCGGAGGCCAAACGCACCTTCCCCAAGCCGATTCCGCTATCCACCGAGGTGCTGCTCGACAGGGAGCGCTGTGTCCTGTGTGCGCGTTGCACCCGGTTCTCCCAGCAGGTGGCCGGTGACCCGTTCATCGAGCTTCTCGAACGCGGTGCGCAACAACAGGTGGGCATTGCGAACGACGAACCCTTCGATTCCTACTTCTCCGGCAATACCGTGCAGATCTGCCCGGTGGGTGCGCTCACCGGTGCCGCGTACCGATTCCGGGCCCGTCCGTTCGACCTGGTGTCCACGCCCAGTGTCTGTGAGCACTGTGCGAGCGGATGTGCGCAGCGCACCGACCATCGGCGGGGAAAGGTGCTGCGGCGCCTGGCCGGTGACGATCCAGAAGTCAACGAGGAATGGAATTGCGATAAGGGGCGCTGGGCGTTCACGTACGCCACCGCGGGCGATCGCATCACCCATCCGATGATTCGTGACGAGTCCGGAAATCTGGTGGCGGTCTCGTGGCCACAGGCATTGGAAACCGCTGCAAAGGGTTTGGCGGATGCGGGCGCCAATGCCGGAGTTCTCACCGGTGGTCGGCTCACCGTCGAAGATGCTTACGCCTACGTCAAGTTCGCCCGCATGGTGATCGGCACCAACAACATCGACTTCCGGGCTCGCGCGCATAGTGCTGAGGAGGCCGCCTTCCTCGGCTCGGGCGTTGCCGGGCACGGGATGACGCAGACGTATGCGGCATTGGAGTCCGCGCCGGTGGTTCTGCTGGCGGGGTTCGAGCCGGAAGAGGAATCCCCGATAGTCTTCCTGAGGCTGCGCAAGGGAGTCCGTAAGCGGGGACTCACGGTGCTCAGCATCGCGCCCTTCGTCAGCCGCGGATCCACCAAGCTTTCGGCCCGGGTGATCGCAACCGTTCCCGGTAGTGAACCGGAGACCATCGCGGGCCTGGTTGATTCGGAACTCTTGCGCCGACCCGGGGCCGTGATCATGGCGGGGGAACGATTGGCGTGTGTGCCCGGAGCATTGTCGGCAGCGGCCCAGCTCGCGGCGAAGACGGGCGCGACACTGGTGTGGGTGCCGCGCAGGGCAGGAGAGCGGGGAGCCCTGGAAGCGGGGGCGCTGCCCAGGCTCCTGCCCGGTGGACATCCGGTATCCGACAGTGCGGCACGACGTTATGTCGCCGACAAGTGGGGAGTGATCGCACTGCCCGACATGCCCGGGCTCGATGCCGCCGGCATGTTGGACCCCGGGAGTGGACTCGACGCGTTCCTTGTCGGTGGAGTCGAACTGGCTGACCTTCCGTATCCCGCCGCGGCCGTCGGTGCGCTCAAGACAGGATTCGTGGTGAGCCTGGAGATGCGCCACGGCGCCGTCACCGAGCTTGCCGATGTGGTACTTCCGGTGGCGGCGGTCGCGGAGAAATCCGGCAGCTTCGTGAATTGGGAAGGCAGGCTGAGACCCTTCGGGACCACGCTGGAAGCCAGTGATGCCCTCGACGATCTCAGAGTACTTGCCGCGCTGTCTCGGCGGATGGATCGCCCGATCGGCCTGAACCATTCAGACGAGGCACTCGCCGAGCTCGCGGATATCGGCCCGTGGGAGGGTGCGCGGGAGAACCCGGGTCCAATCCGGGCGATCGCCAGACCGCGGCCCGAGGAGGGGGAGGCAGTACTGGCGTCCTGGCGGCAGCTGCTGGATGCCGGTCGGCTGCAGGACGGTGAACAGTTCCTTGCTGGAACCGCGCACCCCCCGCAGGTTCGGTTATCGGAGGCGACCGCGCACGAGATCGGCGCTTCCGAAGGCGAATTGGTGACCGTGCGCAGCATGTCGGAGTCGATCCAGGGTGCCATCACGTTGCCGCTCCGGATCACCGAGATGCCGGACAGGGTGGTGTGGGTGCCCATGCGCTCGGCCGGGTCGGAGGTTCATCAGCAGCTCGGTCCCGCGCTCGGGCAAGTGGTTCGAATCGAGGTGGCGCCGTGACGGGCAAGACGGACTTGTCACAATTCGGAATCGACCCGCTATGGCTCGTGCTCGTGAAATGTGTTGCGGTGTTCGCCTTTCTGTTGCTGACCGTGCTTGTGGCGATTCTTGTCGAGCGCAAGGTGCTTGCCTGGATGCAGCGTCGCATCGGTCCCAACAGGGTGGGCCCGTTCGGGCTGCTGCAGAGCCTGGCCGACGGGGTGAAACTGGCACTCAAGGAGGGCCTGACCCCGGCGGGGGTCGACAAGCCAATCTATCTGTTGGCGCCCATCATCTCTGTGGTGCCGGCGATAGTTGCGTACGCGGTCATTCCGTTCGGTCCGGTGGTCTCGTTCTTCGGGCATCGCACACCACTTCAGCTCACCGATCTACCGGTGGCGATTCTCTTCGTGCTGGCGGTTACCTCCGTGGGTGTATACGGGATCGTGTTGGGCGGCTGGGCATCCGGATCGACTTACCCGCTTCTGGGTGGACTACGGTCTTCCGCGCAGGTGATTTCCTACGAGATCGCGATGGGCCTGACCTTCGCGGCCGTGTTCCTGCTGGCCGGAACGATGTCGACTTCGGGGATCGTCGCGGCGCAGGCAGGCCGTTGGTATGTGTTCCTACTGCTGCCCTCGTTCTTGGTGTATGTGACCGCCATGGTCGGCGAGACCAACAGGGCCCCGTTCGATCTGCCCGAAGCCGAGGGCGAGCTGGTCGGCGGATTCCATACCGAATACTCCTCGCTGCGCTTCGCGATGTTCATGCTCGCCGAATACATCAACATGGCAACGGTTTCCGGACTGGCGGCAACCATGTTCCTTGGTGGCTGGCACGCGCCCTGGCCGTTGAGCCTCATCGACGGTGCGAACACCTCATGGTTGCCGGTGCTGTGGTTCGTGGCCAAGGTCTGGGGCTTTATGTTCCTGTTCATGTGGCTGCGGGCAACATTGCCGCGGCTGCGCTACGACCAGTTCATGCGGTTGGGCTGGGAGGTCTTGATCCCGGTGGCGCTGGTATGGATTGTCGTCGTGGGAGTGGTGCAGGCCATGGCGCTCTACGGATACGGAAATGCGTCGATCATCCTTGGGGTCACCGGTGTCGTGGTCTCGGTGGGCAGTATCGCCATGGTGGGCGTCCTGTCGCGGCGCACTGAACCACCAAAACCCTTGCTTTCCAGCAGCTTCGATCCGATGGCCGGCGGATTCCCGGTGCCGCCGCTACCCGGGCAGCACCTTGGCGCGGGCCCGGGATCGACCACAAAGGAGGACGCACATGCCTAATCGTCTGCGACATTCGGCCGATGCGATGGCGGGGTTCTGGGTGACCTTCTCGTCGATGTTCAAAAAGCGGCTCACCGAGCAGTACCCCGAGAAGAAGGAGCCCACCGCGCCCCGGTACCACGGGAGGCACCAACTCAACCGGTACACCGATGGGCTCGAGAAATGCATCGGTTGCGAGCTGTGTGCCTGGGCGTGTCCGGCCGATGCCATATTCGTGGAGGGCGCCGACAATTCCGAAGACGAACGCTTCTCGCCAGGTGAGCGATACGGCCGGGTTTACCAGATCAACTATCTGCGGTGCATTGGTTGTGGGTTGTGTATCGAGGCGTGCCCGACCCGCGCTCTGACCATGACCAACGACTACGAGATGGCCGACGACAACAGGTCCGACCTCATCTATGGCAAGGACAAACTGCTGGCACCGTTGCAGCCCGGAATGATGCCGCCGCCGCATGCGATGTGCCCGGGTACCACCGATACGGACTACTACCTGGGCACCCTGCCCAAGGCCGGGGAGGACGTCAGGTGAGCTTCGATGTTGTGGCCGGCCATGCGACAGTGCTTGTGGCCGAGGGGCTCTCTCGCACCCCGACATGGGAAGGGGTGACGTTCTGGGTGCTCGGCACCGTTGCCGTGCTCGGCGCGCTGGGCGTGATCGCCGCACCGAAGGCGGTGTACTCGGCGATCTTCCTTGCCATGACCATGGTCATTCTGGCGGTGTTCTTCGTGGCCCAGGGTGCGCTGTTTCTTGGCGTCGCCCAGGTGGTGGTGTACACCGGCGCGGTCATGATGCTGTTTCTGTTCGTCCTCATGTTCGTGGGCGTAGATTCCTCCGACTCCCTGGTGGAGACCCTGCCGGGGCAGCGAGTGGGTGCCATCGCGGCCGGGCTGGGGTTCGGGATGCTGGCTGTCGCGGGCATCGGAAATGCTTCCACCACAGCGTTCGTCGGACTCGATCAAGCCAACAGCCGCGGCAATGTGGAGGGTCTGGCCGAGCGCATCTTCATCGACTACCTGTGGGCGTTCGAACTCACCGGCGCACTATTGATCACTGCGACAATCGGCGCGATGGTGCTGGCGCACCGGGAGAAGCTGGGGCAGACCGGCGGGCAGCGCGAGTTGTCGATTCGGCGCTTCCAGCATGGCGACCGTGCCACGCCGTTGCCCAATCCGGGTGTGTACGCGCGGCATAACGCCGTCGATGTGCCTGCGCTGCTTCCCGACGGGTCATTCTCCGAGTTGTCGGTCAGCGGTGTGCTTACCCCGCGAGACATGGAGGCACGGTGAATCCCGACAATTACCTCTATCTGTCCGCGCTCATCTTCACCATCGGGGCCGCTGGCGTGATGTTGCGCCGTAACGCGATCGTGGTCTTCATGAGTGTCGAGCTGATGCTCAACGCGGCCAACCTGGCGTTCGTCACCTTCGCCCGGATGCACGGGAACCTCGACGGCCAAGTCATCGCGTTCTTCACCATGGTGGTCGCGGCCACGGAAGTGGTTGTGGGACTGGGGATCATCATGACCATCTTCCGCACCCGCAGGTCGGCATCGGTCGACGACGCCGATCTATTGAGATTCTAGGGATAGTTCTAGGAAGGAGTGCCCGTGACATGGCTCATGCCGGTGCTGCCCCTGGCTGGTGCGGCCGTACTTCTCCTCGTCGGCCGCCGGGGTGACGGCTGGGGGCATCTGTTGGGTTGCGCGACGGCACTCGCCTCTTTTCTCGTGGCCGTCGTGTCATTCATCGGCATGCTCGGCCGAACGGGCTCCGAACGTGTGGTGCACGAGACGCTGTTCGCCTGGGTTCCGGTCGGGGCACTGCACGTCGATTTCGGGTTGACCCTCGATCAGCTATCCGTGTGCTTCGCGCTGCTGATCACCGGGGTGGGTTCACTCATCCACATCTACTCGATCGGGTACATGGAGCATGACCCTGACAGGCGAAGGTTTTTCGGCTACCTGAACCTGTTTCTGGCGGCCATGCTGCTGCTGGTGCTCGCCGACAACTTCCTGGGTTTGTACGTGGGCTGGGAGGGGGTGGGCCTGGCGTCCTACCTGCTGATCGGGTTCTGGTACCAGAAACCGTCGGCCGCGGCTGCGGCCAAGAAGGCCTTCATCGTCAACCGCGTCGGCGACATGGGGTTGGCCCTGGCCATGATGCTGATGTTCGCTACGTTCGGCTCTGTCGGCTTCGTCCAGGTGCTCGGCTCGGCGGGTGCTGCGGGTGAGAGTCGCGACACTGCAATAGGATTGGCATTGTTACTGGCGGCGTGCGGAAAGTCGGCGCAGGTGCCGCTGCAGTCCTGGCTTGGGGATGCGATGGAAGGCCCCACCCCGGTATCGGCCCTCATCCATGCCGCCACCATGGTGACCGCCGGTGTCTATCTGATTACCCGATCCGGACCGATTTTCGAACGCGCCCCCTATGCACAGGTCGCGGTGGTGAGCGTCGGTGCCATCACCCTGCTCTTCGGGGCGGTCATCGGCTGCGCCAAGGACGACATCAAGAAGGCCCTTGCCGCCAGCACGATGTCGCAGATCGGCTACATGGTGTTGGCGGCGGGACTCGGGCCCGCCGGATATGCGGTGGCGATCATGCATCTGCTTACGCACGGGTTCTTCAAGGCCGGGCTGTTCCTCGGTGCCGGTTCGGTCATGCACGGTATGAACGAAGAAACCGATATGCGCCGTTACGGTGGGCTGCGCTCTGTCATGCCGATCACCTTCATCACGTTCGGGCTGGGATACCTTGCCATCATCGGTGTTCCGCCGTTCGCCGGGTTCTACTCGAAGGACAAGATCATCGAGGTCGCCTTCGGACACGGGGGTGCCGGTGGATTCGTGCTCGGGACGGTCGCGCTGCTGGGCGCCGGGATCACGGCGTTCTACATGACTCGCGTCATGCTTCTCACCTTCTTCGGCGCCCGCCGATGGAGACAGGACGCGCATCCGCATGAGTCGCCGTCGGTGATGACCTGGCCGATGATGGTGCTCGCCGTCGGGTCGGTGGGGGCGGGGTTCCTGCTGAGCTTCGGTGGGGCCCTGCAGAACTGGCTGGAGCCGGTTGTCGGTGCGCATCACGGCGAGCTACCCGTTCCCGCCGGGGTGATCAGCGCTGTCACCGTCGCGGTGGTGCTCTGCGGAGTCGGTGTCGCCTACCGGATGTACCGCGCCGACGTACCTGAGACGGCGCCGCAAGGGTCCGCGCTCACCGTCGCCGCGCGCCGGGATCTTTATGGCGATGCCATCAACGAGGCGGTGTTCATGCGTCCCGGACAACGGCTCACCCGTGGCCTGGTGCTCGCCGATGACCGCTGGGTCGACGGCCTCGTCAACGGTGTGGCCTCCGGGCTGGGCGCCATCTCGGGCTGGGTGCGGCATATGCAGACCGGCCACGTTCGCTCCTATGCGTTATCCATGTGTGCAGGAGCGGCTCTGGTGGTCGCGGCGTTGATGGCAGTGAGGTGGTGAGTGCGATGGGTGCGGTAACAGCACTGTGGCTTATTCCCTTGGTGGGCGCCGGTGCCGTGCTGATCATGCCTACCCATCGGCGGACCCTGGCCAAGTACGTGGCGCTGGGTGCCTCGGTGCTGGTCCTGATCGTTGCGATTGCGCTGGCGGTTGCGTTTGATCCCGCGGGTCCGCAGTACCAGTTCGTCGAATCGGATACCTGGATACCGGCATTCGGGATGAAGTACGCGGTGGGTCTCGACGGAATCGCGCTCGCGCTGGTGCTGCTGACAACGGGGCTGCTACCGATCCTGTTGCTGGCCGCATGGAATGACGGAGCAGACGCCCCGGGGTACGAGAGTCGCCCGGTGGCGCAACGCTACATCGCGCTGATTCTGGTCGTGGAATCGATGGTGTTGGTGTCCTTCTCCGCCCTGGACGTGTTGCTGTTCTACATCTTTTTCGAGGCGATGCTCATCCCGATGTACTTCCTCATCGGAGGATTCGGGAGCACCCACTCCGACATCGGGCAGCGGTCACGCGCGGCGGTGAAATTCCTGATGTACAACCTGTTTGGCGGCCTGATCATGCTGGCTGCCGTCATCGGGCTCTACGTGGTCACGGCACAGGGTCAGATCGGGAGTCAGGGCGGAACCTTCGATCTACGTGATATCACCGAAATGGTCGCCACCGGGGCGCTCGGGATCGACCCGGGTGTCGCGAAGGCACTCTTTCTCGGTTTCATGTTCGCGTTCGCGGTGAAGGCCCCGCTCTGGCCGCTCCATACCTGGCTGCCCGACGCCGCCGTGCACGCCACCCCGGCCAGTGCGGTGCTGATGATGGCGATCGTCGACAAGGTGGGGACGTTCGCGATGCTGCGATACTGTATCCAGCTGTTCCCTGATGCCAGTGGATATTTCACGCCGGTGATCATCACACTGGCGGTCATTGGCATTGTCTACGGTGCCATCCTGGCGATCGGTCAGACCGATGTGATGCGACTGATCGCCTACACCTCGATATCGCATTTCGGATTCATCATCCTGGGAATCTTCGCGATGACCAGTCAGGGGCAGTCGGGTTCGACGCTGTACATGGTCAACCACGGAATCTCCACCGCGGCATTGATGTTGGTGGCGGGTTTCCTGGTGTCCCGCAAAGGCTCTCGACTCATCGCGGCATACGGCGGCGTGCAGAAGGTAGCACCGGTTCTGGCCGGGTCCTTCTTGGTGGCCGGTCTGGCCACTCTGTCGCTGCCCGGGCTGGCACCGTTCATCAGCGAGTTTCTGGTGCTGGTGGGCACATTCACGCGGTACCCGTTGGCCGCTGCGTGTGCGGTCATCGCGTTGGTGCTGGCCGCTGTCTACGTGTTGTGGATGTACCAGCGGATGATGACCGGCCCGTTAGCACCTGGAAACGAGAGCATCGGCGACCTTAAACGCCGCGAGCTCGCCGTGGTGATGCCCTTGATCGCGCTGCTTCTGGTGTTCGGCATCTATCCCAAGCCACTGTTGGACATCGTGAATCCCGCGGTCGAGCAGACGCTGCGCACCGTCAACGAGAAGGACCCGCCGCCTGTCGTGGCGGATGTTGCCCTCCGGCATGGAGAAGGCGAGCGACGATGACCGATATCGGGATCCTTCCCGCCCCGCCGATCGCCTACGGCGCGCTCTCTCCGATGCTGATCATGTTCGGGGTCGCGGTGGTATCGGTACTTGTGGAGGCATTCGTTCCGCGGCGGTACCGGCTCACCACTCAACTGGCGCTGGCCACAGGAGGAATCCTCGGCGCCTTTGTGGCCGTCGTGGCGCTGGGCGGCTCGCGCCAGGTCGTCATGAACGGTGCAGTGGCGATCGACGGCCCCACGCTCTACCTGCAGGGACTCATTCTGGTGGCGTCCGGTCTGGCATTGGCGGTGATGGCACAACGCAGAATGGTTGCGGCCCTGCCCATTACGGTGGGCGGCGGCGGTGGCCTGGACGCCTTCGCCGCGCAGGCATCCAGCGTTCCGGGTGGCGAACCGGAGCGAGTGCTGAACCGCACCGGTATCACTCAAACGGAGATCTTCCCGCTGACATTGTTCGCGATCGCCGGCATGATGCTCTTCCCCGCCTGCAACGATCTGCTGACGATGTTTGTTGCCCTGGAGGTGTTTTCCCTTCCGCTGTACGTGATGTGTGCGCTGGCCCGACGCCGGCGTCTGCTGTCCCAGGAATCGGCGCTCAAATACTTCCTGCTCGGAGCGTTCTCGTCGGCGTTCTTCCTGTTCGGCTCCGCGTTCGTTTACGGATATGCCGGAACCGTTGAACTCGGCGCGGTCGCGCGGGCTGTCCAGGCCGACGCGGGGGAGCGGTCCTTCCTGTTGCTCGGAGTCGCGATGCTGTCGGTGGGTCTGTTGTTCAAGGTAGGGGCGGTTCCCTTCCACTTCTGGGTCCCTGATGTGTATCAAGGTGCACCGACCCCGGTTACCGCATTCATGGCGGCTACTACCAAGATCGCGGCCTTCGGTGCGTTGCTCCGGGTTCTGTATGTCGCGCTGCCGGGGATCACCGCGGACTGGCGTCCGGTGCTATGGGCGGTGGCGATCGCCACCATGCTGATCGGATCGATCGGAGCCGTGACGCAGACCGACGTCAAACGCATGCTGGCCTATTCGGCCGTCGCGCACACCGGATTTCTCTTGACCGGGGTCGCGGCCGCCAATGACCGTGGTGTGTCGTCGACGTTGTTCTATTTGGCGGCATACGGTTTCAGCACCGTCGGGGCATTCGCCATTGCGGGGCTCGTGCGCTCCGGAAGCGGAGAGGACGGCCCGAATGAGGATGAAGAGATCACCGATCTGAGTCGTTGGGCGGGAATCGGTCGCCGGTCGCCCGTGCTCGGCATTGTCTTCGCACTGTTCCTGCTGGCCTTCGCGGGGATCCCGCTGACGAGTGGATTCGTCAGTAAATTCGCGGTCTTCGAGGCCGCCGCGTCCGGCGGGGCGATGCCGCTGGTGGTGGTGGGTGTGGTGTGCAGCGCCATCGCTGCGTACTTCTACGTGCGGGTGATCGTGCTGATGTTCTTCGCCGATCCGGTGCCGGACTCGGGGGTGCTCCGGATTCCGGGGCCCGCCGTGGCCATATCGATTGGAGTGAGTGCGCTCGTCACCGTTCTACTCGGCGTGGCGCCCCAGCCGCTGCTCGAACTGGTCGGGAATCTCGTCAACTTCGCCACGTGAGTCCAGTCACTGATCACCGGGCGTGACTGCCCGTATGCGGGTGCCGACACGCCCTTGATCCGCTCAGAAGGCGGCGTGTCGAGGCATAGCGTGGCCTGGTTGTCACCACTTGTGGCGTGTCCATTTACCGGCGAGTAACCTACGGTACCGTAGGGTGGCGGTATCGCAGCTGCGGAAGGACACCAATGGCGATCACGGACATCTCGGCATTCGCGCATCTCAGCAGCGAGGACGTCGAGAACCTGGCCGTTGAGCTCGACGGGCTCCGGCGTGAGATCGAGGAATCGCGCGGTACGCGTGACGCGCGCTATATCCGGCGCACGATCGGCGCGCAACGCGCGCTCGAATTGACTGGCCGCGCCCTTCTGGCCGCGAGTAAGAAGCGCTCCGCCTGGTGGGCCGGCACGGTGACGCTGGCCGTCGCCAAGATCATCGAGAACATGGAGATCGGCCACAACGTCATGCACGGCCAGTGGGACTGGATGAACGATCCCGAGATCCACTCCTCGACATGGGAGTGGGACATGGCCGGCGCCTCCAAGCACTGGCGCTTCACGCACAACGTCGAGCATCACAAGTACACCAACATCCTGGATCTGGACGACGATGTGGGTTACGGGATTCTCCGTGTCACGCGCGATGAGCCGTGGAAGGTACGCAACCTCCTGAACCTGCCGCTCAATTTCATCCTCGCGGCGGGATTTGAGTGGGGAATCGCCCTGCAGCACCTGGAATTCCGGAAGATCTGGACAAAGGAAACCCGCGAGGCGACGAAGCTGCGGGTGCGTGAGCTGGTCACGTCTGCGGGCTCGCAGGTCTTCAAGGATTACGCCGCGTTCCCGGCCATCACCGCGCTGTCGCCGGGGGCGACCTACCGGTCGACATTGACCGCCACGGCAACGGCCAACCTGATTCGTAACTTCTGGTCCAACGCCGTCATCTTCTGCGGGCATTTTCCGGACGGCGCGGAGAAGTTCTCCGTGACCGATATGGAGAACGAGACGCGTGGTCAGTGGTACTTGCGCCAGCTGCTGGGCAGCGCGAACTTCGACGCGGGGCCGACGATGCGGCTGATGAGTGGCAACCTGTGCCATCAGATCGAGCATCACCTCTACCCGGACCTGCCGAGCAACCGGCTGCATGAGATCTCGGTGCGCGTGCGGGATATCTGCGAGCGCTACGACCTGCCGTACACCACCGGATCGATGATGTTTCAGTACGCGAAGACCTGGCGCACCATCGCCAAGCTGTCGCTACCGGACCGCTTCCTGCGTGCCACCGCGGACAACGCGCCGGAGACTCGTAGCGAGCGCATGTTCGTGGTCCTGGAACCACCTGCCGCCGAGTCGAATTCGGTTCCGCGGCGCGGACTCAAGACGGCCATCGCCATGGTTCGTGAGCGCCGCCGTAGCAAGGTGTCCGTCTAGATTTTCGTACGGGCGTCTTGTGGTGATCTTGATGATTCCGCCGCGAACGCGAGCAGAACGCGATATGCACTGATATGTGACCACGTATTTAGAAGCCCCTACGGTGACCGACGCAGACCGGGGGGATCACCAGATCTCGAGTCCGGTCGTGAAGCCCAGGCGAACATTTACCGGCTTTCTGAGGATGGCACTGGACACGCTGGGCGCCATGCTGCGTCGCCCACCCGCGGTGGGCGAGTTCTTCCGGCAGGTGTGGTCGATAGCCCGAGTGTCGGTGCTGCCGATGTGCATGGTGGCGATACCGCTTGCCGTCGTGATCGTGCTCGTCCTGGAGGCCCTGGTGTTCGGCCCAACGGGATTCCCGACGCACGCGGTGTTGGTCGCGGCGGCCACGGCTGCCACCGTGGTCTTCGCCGAGGCGGATTCGTCCCGGATTCAGCAGGAGATCGACGCGATGCGGGGCCGGGGCATGGATATCACGCACGGGTTCGTTGTTCCCCGTGTTCTCGCCACCGCGGTTGCCGCGGTGCCGCTGGCATTGATAGCTGTTGGGGCAGCTGGCGTCTACTTCTTCTCGGCTTTCGGAAAGCACACCCCGCTGAGTCTGTTCATCGGGAACTTGGCGCAGCTGATGAGTCCGACCAATGTGCTGATTGTGGCCATCGAGGCTGCGGCTCTCGGGTTCATTGGAGGCCTCATTGCCTGCTACAAAGGTCTTTCCGCGCCCGCTGACCGGTCGTGACCAACGCGACGCGGTCAACGGGCCTGGACCCGGACAGGATGGACGAGCCCGTTACGCGGTCACCGTGTGGTCAGCAGGGTCGCCAGACGGAATGCCGGTGCGACCAGACTGGCGGCGCGTAGTCCGATCTTTTGAAGATTGCGACTCCGCATGAGGGGGCCGATTCCGGCCAGTTGTGCGGCGCCGTAGAGCATGTCCCAGTCGGTATCGATGTGGGTGATCTTGAAGTCTTCGGTCAATGTGTAGCGGTCAATGCCAATAAAATTCAGGCAACGGCCCGTTCCCTTGAGCTTGGCTCCGGTGTTGGGCTCGATGGTCTCGCCGATCATGCGGCCGATGCCTCGCCACGGAATGGTCACGCGCCACTTGCCGTCGAAATAGTCCCAGTAGGGCAACGATCGATTCGTCCCATCCTGTGGGTAGAAGGCGAAGTCGGGGAAGACGTCGAAGGCGGCCTGGCAGTTGTCGATCGTGAACTGGCGTCCGAGCCTGTTCTCCTGGAACGTCGAGCTGTCGATGTAGCTACAGTCCTCGGCGATGCAGTAGTCGATCTTCTTGATGTCCTGCTCGGCCCAGGCGTCGAACCACGTGTGCGCGAACTCTGTTCGGCCCTGGGCGGGAAGCCCACGTTCGATGTCGTTGTTTTCCTGCTGCTGCACCTTCTTCCAGAACTCCGGCATGAGTGGCTGGTACTTTGCGTGCTCCGGGGATGGCCCCAGCCTTTCCAATCTGTTCATTTCTTTCCTTTCGTGGTGGGAAACATGTGATGACTCAGCGGGCGAAGAGCCGTATCGGCAGGCCGCCTGCCAGGCCGGTTGATACCCGCGCACGATGCCGGGGCGTCCAACCGTCGCGAATCTGAAATGCGTAGCGCTGCAATATGGTTCCGAGAACCAGGGTTCCCTCGATGTAGGCCATTCGCGTTCCCATGCACTTACGAGGTCCGATACTGAACGGCAGGAACGCATTCCGATTGATCTTGTCGGTCAGGAATCGGTCGGGATTGAACGTGTCCGGTTCCTTCCAGAACCGGGGATCGCGCTGCAGCGCGTATTGCGTGATGATGACCTGCGAGCCCTGCGGAATGAAATAGCCGCCGATCTCGTCGTCCTGGACGGCCGTTCTGACATTGGCGGGTGCGGCCTGAAAGCGCTGCGCCTCATCGAAACACGCCCTCAGGTACTTCAAATTCTCCAGGTCGTCGTATTCCAGCGTCTTCCCGCCGAGCGCATCGATCTCTGCGTACGCCTTACCGAGCGCGATCGGGTTGCGGCAGAGCAGTGCGATTGTCCAGGCGAGGGCGGCGGCGGTGGTCTCGAATCCCGCGAACACCAGCCCGGCGGCCTCGGATCGCCGTCGCCGGTGCTGCGTCTGCGGGCAGCCGTCGAATTCCAATCCCAGCAAGGCGTCTACGAGGTCCGGCGTATCGGAAACCGGGCAGCCCGCGCGCTCGTCGACGAAGCGGTCGAGGATGCCAAAGAGCTCTGCCTTGGACTCCTCGCCCCTGCGGTGCAAGGGGTTTGGTACCCATTTGGGCAGGAAATGCATGGCGACCCTGCTGATGACGTAGACGCCATATCGCCGCGCTCCGTCGACCGCGTGATCGATCTCGTCGGGACCGAGTTGAACCTTGAACATCGAACGCATCAGCCCGTCCATCACCACCGCGCCGAGTTCGTGTTCGAGATCCACCAGCTTCCCGCTGGCCGCGTGGCGGGACCAGGCGTCGACCCGATCGGTTATTCCGTCCATCATCAGCGGAGTCGCGCCTGCCAGCGCCCGCTCGCCGAAGTAGGGATTGAACGCGGAGCGGACTCGTTTCCACTCCTGCCCCTCGAGCAGGGGGAGGGCCACCGGCTCCCCGGAGACCAACTCGATGGTGGCCTCGTGTTTGACGTAGCGGTCGTGGTGGCGGGTGAAGACATGGTCGACGTAGTCGGGATGGTTGATCAGGGTGAGGGTGAGTGCGGGCTTCGGTCCCGTGAACATGCGGACGATGTCGCCGTACTGATTCGCGATCTTGGGCAGTAGCAAGTAGGGCAGACGAGACGGGTCGCCCAGACAGCTGAGACCCAAGAGCGCCGCCCGATGCATCGGGAGCCTCGGGGGAAGCCGGGGTTCCTCGGCTAGCGGTCGCTGCAGTGATGGGGAGTTCGTGTCGGTGGCGTGCATGTCTGCCTCTCCTCTGCGGTCGGTCGCAAGGCCCGGAGCCGGGCTCGCCGCGGTGCCGAACGGTGATTCTGGTGGCGAAGTGTATGGGGGATCGGAGCGGTGTGCAATACTGAATCAAAAGTAATTCATTGATTCAAATACCAGGTAGGTGGTTCGGATGGAGCAGCCGTGAGTCGTGTCGAGGGCACACCTGTCGTCGCCGTTAGGATCGGCTCCGTGGTAGAGCTCGACTCATTGCTGCGGCAGCTGGCCACGGGGACCTTGTCGGACACCAACGTGGCGACCTCGCGCCTGCTGGATGCCGCACGCGAGGAATTCGTCGCTCACGGGATCGCCCGCACCGCGGTAGGAGACATCGCGCGTCGTGCCGGCGTGTCCCGCCCGACGCTGTACCGCAAGTGTGGAGACAAAGAAGACATTATCGCCGCGGTATTGGTCAGGGAGACAACGGAATTCTTCGTTCGGGCACAGGCGGTGCTCGCGCCCTTGTCGAACGCAGAAGACAGGATGGTCGAAGCATTCGTCATGGGCATGCGGGAGGCGCGTGATCATCCGCTGGTGCTGGCACTGAAGGAATTTGACGCGGAATCGTTCTCGCGGAACGTTTTCGATGTGAATGCATCCGGTTATCAAGGTCTGCTCGCGGTCATCGCGGAACTGCTGGCCGATGACACCTATCCCGCTGTGGCGGTGAAGCGTGCGCTGGACTTGGCGCTGCGGCTGACGTCGACGTTTCTGATGAATCCCTCCGTGCTGGTGCCGACCGATACCGACGAAGACACCCGCGAATTCGCGGGCAGGTATCTACTGCCGCTGATGCGTGCTGCCCGCTAGCGCGCTCCGTATCCTGGTGCGGTGGCGACAGTGTTGACGGTGAATGTGGGCGGACTGCGCCTCAACCCCACGGGCGGGCCGATTCCCACCGGGATCGATAAGCGTCCCACCGATTCGGCGGTCGCGGTGTGTGCGCCCGGGGAGATGGGCGACGGCACCGGCAGCGGTCTGGGTGGCGATGCCATTGGGGATCACAGTGTGCACGGTGGCGACGACCCGGCCGTGTACGCCTATGCCCGGGAAGACCTTGACTGGTGGCAGGGCGAGTTGGGCCGCGAGCTGACCAACGGCCAATTCGGGGAGAACCTCACCACCCGCGATATCGACGTGACCGGCGCCAAAATCGGTGAGCAATGGCATGTCGGCACCGACGGTCTGGTGCTGGAGGTCTCGTCACCGCGAATACCGTGCCGGACGTTCGCGGCCTGGCTCGACCAACAGGGGTGGGTCAAAATCTTTACCGTGCAGGCGGTTCCCGGTGCCTATTTACGGGTGGTTTCACCCGGATCGGTACGCCAAGGTGATCGAATCACCGTCGGCAACAGTCCA
Source organism: Mycobacterium sp. D16R12 (assembly GCF_002013465.1). Classification (GTDB taxonomy): domain Bacteria; phylum Actinomycetota; class Actinomycetes; order Mycobacteriales; family Mycobacteriaceae; genus Mycobacterium. The sequence continues at coordinate 113,136 of NZ_MAFC01000025.1, forward strand.
GACCACGATGTCACCGTGGGGCTGGCATTCCGGGCGCTGACCCGTGAACCGGCGCTGCTTCCCCAGCTGCTCGACGTTCCCGCATTGCCCGAGCACATCAAGGAAACCGTCCGGCGCCGAAGCGGTTCGCCGTAATCTAGCGCCGCTGGACCAACACGGTCTGTGCGCTGGAGCCGATGTAACCCCGGCGGTCAAAGATCTCCGCGGTGGTCACGCCGACGCCGTCTGGTCCGACCGACATGCGCGCACGCACTCCGAAATCATCACCGTGGGGAATCCGGTGCACGTGCATCACGGTGTCGGTGTTCATGTAGACGAATCGCAACGGGTTGAGTACTGCGCCGATCCCGTTCGCGGAGTCGATGACCGACGCCAGCCGCTGCCACGGTGTGGTGGGCTCGGTGTCGACGATGTGCACGTGTGGCCGCATCCAGGCTACCTGCGGTTCCCCGTCGGGTACCGAAAACCATTGGAAATCAACTGATTTCGAGTAGTTAGAGCCCTCGAAACCGAAGGCCGGTGGGGTGGGGCCCGGTGGATACTCGGGCAGCGGTGGATATCGGTCACTGGCCTTGTCGGCGGTCACCGACGTCGCCAACAACCACGCGCTGGCCCGCGCGACCGCACGGTATCCGCCGTTGGCGTGCGCCTCCATCTCCGCGACCGCAAGTGCGATCCGGCGGCCCGGCCGTTCGATCCACGCCCGCACGCGCACCGGCTCCAGCGGAACCGGGCCGAGGATGTCGAGCGCGACCCGGCCGATGCGCAGGCTCTCGCGCGGCTCGGGCAGCTCCTCGATGGCCTTGAGTAGCAATGCCATCGGGGGAGAGCCGTGCTGCAGATTCGGCCCCCACCCGCTGGCGGTCAGCGTGGTGGACTCGAACACCTGGAATTCGCCGTCGGCGTCCAGGCGCCGGTAGTAGCAGCCAGTGAGGTCCAACGTCATGCGGCATCTCCCGGGATCGCGGTCGCGGAGGCTTCGGCATCTTCGATATCCGTCTCGGAGACACCGTAATCGGAGGGCCAGCCCGGGTAGGGCGGCGGCGTGCCGCCGAATGCGGGGCACAGCGACTGATGGGCGCACCAGTTGCATAACCGGGACGGATTGGGCCGGAAGTCGCCCGTGGCGCCGAGGTTTTGAATCGTCCGCCAGATCGCCATCAACGTCTTCTCGAACTTGAGCAGCTCTGCCTCGTCCGGTGTGTAGTCGAGGACCTCGCCATCGGACAGATACAGCAGTCGCAGCCGCCGCGGCACCACTCCGCGGGTGCGGTACAGCGCGACGGCGTAGAACTTCATCTGAAACAACGCCTTGGCTTCGAACAAGGCGCGAGGTGCGCGTCCGGTCTTGTAATCCACCAGACGCATCGCGCCCCCGGGTGCGACATCGATGCGGTCGATGAATCCGCGCAGCATCGTGCCGTCGGAGAGCTCGACCTCGACGCGCTCCTCGCAACTGTCGGGGTCGAATCCGGTGGGATCTTCGAGTCGGTAGTAGCCCGACAGCAGGTCTCTGGCCTCGTCGAGAAACCCTGGAAGCTGGTCGGCCTCGACCACTGCGGCGAGTTCGGGGTTCGATTCCACGAGGCGTTCCCACGCGGGCTCCACCAATCTGGCGGCGGTGGCGTACTCGCGCTCCGCGGCGGGCCGGGCGTAGAGATCTTCCAGGGCGGCGTGCACGAGACTGCCCCGCACCTGCGCGGTTGAGGGCGGCTCGGGGAGCCGGTCGATGGCGCGGAACCGGTAGAGCAGTGGGCACTGTTTGAAGTCACTGGCGCGGGAAGGAGACAGCGCGGGCCGACGCGTCGGCCGGTTTTGCGTGGTCTCGTTCATGGTTGGCAGCCTAGGCACCGCGTCCGACAGGTGCTGACGCCACGCCGCGCACAAAACGGCTGGGCGTCATTCAACACATGTCACAAGTCGTCCCCAAAATACCCGTACTCGAAGTAACGTCAACCTCTCATTGGCCATGGGCAGTGAGGCCCCGCCCGAGAGGAACACGCAGTGACGACGGCAAAGCATCGAAGCCCGCTGGAGAGCCTGCGGGTAAAGGACACGGCGCTCGCCGGAGCCGATCAGGCCGAGCGGTGGACCGCGGTGACCGATGGACCCAGTCGGTACTCCCGGGTGTCCTTCACGCCCAATGTGTCGATACCGCTGTCCGACGGGACCGTGCTCAAAGCCCAGGTGTTCCGGCCGGCCAATGCCGACGGGACTCCGGTGAGCGAGCCGGTGCCGGTGCTTTTCAACCTCACCCCCTACAACAAATCCGTTACGCATCTGGCGGCGTGGCTGCTTCGGGGACTGAGTCGGTTCGGCGTGACCGTGCCTGCCGCGCCGCCGAAGAACCCGCGTCTTGTCGAGCTCGCCGAGTTGGCGCGGGCCATTCCGGGCGGTGGCCTGACGACGTTCGGGGTGAACGACTCGCTGATTCGCAGTGGCTACGCCCAGGTGGTCGTGGACGTTCGTGGAACCGGCGCCTCCACCGGTGACTGGGGAATGCTCAACGATCGCGAGCAGCGCGACACCGCCGAGGTGGTGGCGTGGGCACAGGCGCAGCCGTGGTGCGACGGCGCGGTGGGGATGTATGGAATTTCCTACTGCTCGATCAACTCGCTGCAGGCTGCCGGAAACCGGGTGCCTGGCCTCGGCGCGGTGTTCGCGGTCGAGCCGGTCAGTGACATCTCCCGCGACCTCATGAAAACCGGCGGAGCCCAGACATTTTTCCTGCCCGTCTGGATGCTTGCCGTCGCGCTGGGAAAGTGGCTGCCGTCGCCGTCGGATGTGGCACGCGGCGGCATTGGGCGCGGCTGGCTCGCCGGGCGGTTGCGTGCACCACTGAATCGCGTGGTGCGGTACATCTTCGAGGGATTGCGCGGCAGGGGTGCGTTGATCGACAACGACGAATACTTCCAGCAGATCAGTCCCCGGTTCGAGGACATCGAGATCCCGACATTCGTCTACGGGGCGTGGGACGACATCTTTGGTCCGGCCGCCCTGCGCATCCATCGCCGAACCGCTTTGCCGGGTGGCCGATTTCAGGTCGTCATCAACGAGGGGTACCACGGCTCTCCGGGTTCGCAGCTTGGCCGCCAGAGTGGACCGCCTCGGCTGGATGTGTTGCAGCGCGCATGGTTTGACAAGTGGCTCAAGGGTATTGACAACGGAATGGAGAGCTACGGCCCGCTCACCTTGCAGCAGCAAAATGGCGGTTGGCACACCCTCGACGCTTATCCGCGTCCCGAGGCAAGACCGCAACGCTTCTACCTGCATGCCGAGCCCTCGGGTGTGGGCGCTGGTTCGACCTTCGACGGGTCACTGGCGGATGCCGCACCGCTCAGTGGGACCGAGCACCTCCTTAGCCGCCGGATGGGACTGCTGAAATCGCCCACCACCTCCCGGTTGACGGCCGGTATCACCGCGGTGTTGGGCACGTCCGGGCTTAAGGACTCGCGCTATTTCGAGCGCGGCGCACTCACGTTCACCAGCGGCGCCGCCTCGGAGCCGTGGGTGATCTCCGGGGCTCTCAACCTTCATCTGCGCACCAAAGCGATGGGTACGGAGGCATTCTGGGTCGTCTCGGTGACCGATGTGGCGCCCGACGGCTTCTCCCGGATGCTGGCGGAGGGCGCGCTGCTGGCATCGCGACGCGGAGTGGACGAGGACAAGAGTCTGCGGACCGTAGACGGTGACTATCTATCGCCCTGGCACCCCACCGGCACGGGATGCAAGCTCCCGGTGCAGCCCGGCGCGCCGATAACGCTCGACATCGATCTCACGGAGGTAGATGCGGTGATCGCGGCCGGGCACCGGCTGCGGGTCGTCATCTCGGCTGCCAGCCTGCCGAGGTACATACCGTCCATCCCTGAGCTGTGGGCGAGCCGTCATGGTCAGGCCCTGGTTTTGGACCCTGACCAGCCGAGTTACCTGGTGGCACCCGTAATTGTGGACGTCGGCGCCGGGGCTGCCTAGTCCTCGTAAGTTCACCAATTCCTCAGCCACTTTTTCTGTAACTTACGGTACCGTAGGTTAGGGATGACGGTAGACCGAATTGGAGAGGTGAACGAGATGGTGACAGGACTACAAACGCGATTGCTCACCGAGTTGGAGCCCGTTGTCGAGGCGAATCTCGAACGGCACCTGGCTGTCGCGCGGCCATGGGCCCCCCATGATTACGTGCCGTGGAGCCGGGGCCGAGACTTCGCCTTCCTCGGTGGCGAGGATTGGCAGCCGCAGGACAGCCCGCTGGATCCGGTGGCCCAGTCGGCGTTGATCGTCAACCTGCTGACCGAGGACAACCTGCCGTCTTATCACCGTGAGATCGCCACGAGATTCGGGCGAGACGGCGCGTGGGGAACTTGGGTGGGCCAATGGACTGCGGAGGAAGGGCGGCACAGCATCGCGCTTCGCGACTATCTGGTGGTGACCCGTGGTGTCGACCCGACCAATCTTGAAGCAATGCGCATGGCGCACACCGTCGCCGGCTACGACTCGGGGGATAAGACGCCCCTGGAGGCGCTGGCTTACGTGTCGTTCCAGGAGTTGGCCACACGGATATCGCACCGCAATACGGGGAAGGCCTCGGGCTGCCCGATTGCCGACCAGCTGTTGGCGCGGGTGGCGCTGGACGAGAACCTGCACATGGTCTTCTATCGCAATCTCATGTCGGCGGCACTCGATATCGAGCCCGATGCCGCCTTACAGGCGATCTGCAAGGAGATCGTGGGCTTCTCGATGCCGGGTATGGGGATGGCGGGTTTCGCGCAGAACGCGATAGCCATCGCGAAGGCGGGCATCTACGACTTGCGTATCCATCACGACGAGGTGCTGCAGCCCATCCTGCGGTTCTGGCGGGTGTTCGAACGTTCCGATATCGGGCCCGAGGGTGAGCAGGCTCGCGAGACTCTCGTGAAATTCCTTGCCGCCGTGGATGAACGCGCCAAGTACTACGAGGAGAAGGCGGCCGCGCGCGCGGCAAGAAGCGCCTGAACGCAATTACCGGAGGTCACCCGCGGTTGGCGGATGACCTCCGGTAGTCGGCTTGAGGATCGTGGATTCAGATCTACCTGGACGTGCTGCTGCCTGTGCGCTGCGCGGACCGCTGCCCGTGTCCACCGCGTCGGGGCGCCCGCGCGGGGCGTCCCTCGGCGCCGCCACGGGGCCGGTGCGCCCGCTGGCCGCGCTGTCCGTTCGGTGCGGAGGAGCCGCTGTCTTTCTGTGCGGGAGCGGGCTTCACATACGGTGCCACCTCGCCCACCAGCGCCTTGACCTCGTCGGAATGAGCCGTCACCTGCTGCGGGGTGGCCGTGATGGCGGCCTTGCGCAGCAGCTGCGTGACGTCACGTCGCTGTTCGGGAAGCACCACCGTCACCACGTCACCGGTGCCGCCGGCGCGGGCGGTACGGCCCGACCGGTGCAGGTAGGCCTTGTGCTCGGCGGGCGGGTCGACGTGTACGACCAACGTCACGTCATCGACGTGGACTCCGCGTGCGGCGACATCGGTTGCCACCAGCACTCGTGCCTGGCCGCCGGAGAAGGCCGCGAGGTTACGGTCGCGCGCACCCTGAGAAAGGTTGCCGTGCAAGTCAACCGATGGGATACCCGACTGGTTGAGCTGATGCGCGAGCCGCTTCGCCTGATGCTTGGTGCGCATGAACAGGATGCGCCGCCCGGTGCCGGAGGCCAGCGTGTTCACGAGATCGCGCTTGGCATCGGGGCCGCTGACGGTGAACACGTGGTGGGTCATCGCGGCGACGGGGGAGTCGACGGAATCGACCGAGTGCTCGGCGGGGTTGTGCAGGAACCGCTTGACGAGCTTGTCGACGTCGTTGTCCAGGGTGGCCGAGAACAGCAGGCGTTGACCGGAACTCGGCGTCGCGGCCAGCAGCCGGGTTACCGCGGGCAGGAATCCGAGGTCGGCCATGTGGTCGGCCTCGTCCAGCACGCAGATCTCCACGGCGTCCAGGCTCAGGTGGCGTTGCTTCAGAAGGTCTTCCAAGCGTCCGGGGCAGGCGACCACGATGTCGACGCCGGCCGAGAGGGCCTGCACCTGCCGGTGCTGGGAGACTCCACCGAAAATAGTGGTGACCTTGAGACGGCAGATCGACGCCAAAGGTTCGATGACTGCGCTGATTTGGGTCGCCAGCTCCCGGGTGGGTGCCAGCACGAGGGCGCGCGGCTTACGGGGCACCCGGTTGCCGCTGGCAATACGGGCGACGACAGGAAGGGAGAACGCGAGAGTCTTTCCGCTGCCGGTCTTGCCGCGGGCCAGTACGTCACGGCCACTGAGAGTGTCGGGAAGAGTCGCGGCCTGGATGGGGAACGGCGCGCTGATTCCGGCGGCCTGCAACACGTCGATAAGTGGTGCGGGCACGCCGAGAGAATCAAATGTGGGTTGAGACATGGGTAGTTGAACGCCTTTCGAGGCATTGTGGTGGCGAGATTGCCAATGGGCAATGTCGATCGCCGAGAGAAGAGCCTGAAAGTCTGCCTAAATTCACACTGGCTGACGAAAGAAACGTTCTTCGACGCGAGCGCAAATTCAGCGCTCAGTGATAGACACTACTGCCTGTTGGCGTCGATAGCTAAACCTGTGCGGCGAAACACACTGGTGGCGGACACTCCTGCCTGCCCTGATGTCTGCCCGATTCGGAATCGGCAACGCATACCTGGCAAGGTGAGCGCATGTCTCGAACCGGACCGTTCGTCGTCGGCGATCGCGTGCAATTGACCGATCCCAAGGGACGGCACTACACGATGGTGCTCGAGCCCGGTAAGGAGTTCCACACCCATCGGGGCGCCATCGTGCACGACGGGGTGATCGGCATTCCGGAGGGCAGCGTCGTGAAATCGACCAACGGCGACCAGTTCCTGGTGCTGCGTCCTTTGCTGATCGACTACGTGTTGTCGATGCCGAGGGGCGCGCAGGTGATCTACCCGAAGGATGCCGCACAGATCGTGCACGACGGCGATGTCTTCCCTGGCGCGCGGGTGCTGGAAGCCGGCGCGGGCTCGGGCGCGCTCACGTGCTCGCTGCTGCGAGCGGTGGGACCCGAGGGAACCGTGATCTCTTACGAGATTCGTGAGGATCACGCCGAACATGCTGTGCGTAACGTCACAACATTCTTTGGAGAGCGACCGGACAACTGGGAGCTGGTACTCGGCGACCTGTGCGAGCGGCCGGCGGATGCGGGCAGTGTCGACCGAGTGGTTCTCGACATGCTGGCGCCCTGGGAGACTTTGCCGGCGGTCGCCGAATCGCTCGTGCCCGGCGGCGTCCTGATCGTCTACGTCGCCACCGTCACCCAGCTGTCGCGGGTCGTCGAGGCGTTGCGGGAACAGCAATGCTGGACCGAGCCGCGGTCCTGGGAGACGATGCAGCGCGGCTGGAACGTCGTCGGTCTGGCGGTGCGCCCGGAGCACAGCATGCGTGGGCATACCGCGTTCCTGGTCAGTGCCCGTCGTCTGGCGCCGGACACGATCACCCCGACGCCACTGCGGCGTAAGCGGCTACCTACGGGGTAGGTGTGGGGGCAGCCGGTGCCTGTGGAGCCGGAGCTCCGGGGGCAGGCGCCTCATGCGGTGCGGCAGTACCCGCGAGTGATGTTCCGGTCTTGAGAAGTAGATCGGAGGTCCGCTTCGACAATTTCCAACCCTGACCCTCGGGTGAGAACGACATCGGCACCGCGAACCCGCCCATCTTGGGGCTCGGGCTGTTGATGGTGACGACGGCTTCGACGTCGCCCACGTTTTCCGTCGACCACTTGGGGTCCTTCACGGTGAACGACAACGGGGAGAACCCGGCGTCGCCGATCGCCTTGGTGAACTTGTCCAGCTGTTCGGGGGTGGCGCCCTGAACGGCGGTGACTTTCTCGGCGCCGGGCAGGTTCGGATCGGCGAGACGGTTGAGAACATCGGTCAGTATCGCCGGATCCGGTAGCGGATGATCTGGGACGGCCGCGGCGGCGGCAGCCGAGGACGCGGGCTGCGTCGTCGACGAGCTGGCCGGGGCGGCCTTATCGCTTGAGCTGCTGCAGGCGGTCAGGGCGAGAACGGCTGCACCCGCTACGACGACCGCGAATTGAAGGTGACGGGCCATGATCCAGGTGACTCCATTCGGCATATCGGCTACGTCTACCTTCCAGACTTACCGGATGCCGCCTGGATTAGCGAAATGGCCGACGCCTTGCTGATCTTCCAGCCGTCCTGATTCACGAAGTTGATCTTCGTCGTGTAGGCCTGGGTCTTGGGTCCGGTGATGGTGACCGCGGCCGAGGCCAGACCCGGTCCGGTGGATTTGACGTCGGACACCGTGAAGGCGAGCGGTAGGAAACCGTCGCGGTTCGCGTTCTTGAACGCGCGATCGGCGTAGATCCCCTCCCCGGCGCCGATGCCACCCTCGACCAGACCGCCCTTGGCGAGGGCCGACACGCCCGGATCGGCGAGCGAATACAGCAAACCGCTCAACTCATCGGATGTGGGCGTGGCATCGGCCGGGTCGGAAGGAACGTCCATCGGGATATCCCACGACACGGGTGCGATACCCGCGGGTATTGCGATCGTTGCTGTCGGGCCAGGAGAGCTGGCTGTCGGCTCGCCCATTGGCACTACCAAGCCGACCGCGGCCGCCGCGAGTAAACCCAGCATGGCGACCCCCGACATACCGGTTTGTGAGCTCACGGTTGTCCTTTCGATCGACCTGAATGTGACGAACGCTAACAGCGTAGACGTCACAGACAACGGGTAGACCCCGCATGACCGGCCAATCGCCGGTAGCGTTGAAGTATCCACCGCACCAATTCTCGGTGTGGGAAAGGAGGACATCATGAGTGAGTCGGAGCGTTCAGAGGCGTTCGGCACACCGGATGCCGCCGAGCTGGAGCGGCTACGCCGAGAGATTGCGGCGCTTCGCCAAGAGCTGGAAGACAGTGCGACTCAGCGAGGAGCGAGCGCCGGCGATACCAGTCGTCTGCGCGACCTGAACCAGCTCGAGGCTCGCATCGACTCCCTGAATGCGCGGAACGCCAAGCTGATGGACACCCTCAAGGAGGCCCGTCAGCAGCTCTTGGCGCTGCGCGAGGAAGTTGACCGGCTGGGCCAGCCGCCGAGCGGTTACGGCGTGTTGCTGGCGGTGCAGGCCGACGACACAGTCGACGTCTTCACCTCGGGCCGCAAGATGCGGGTGACCTGCTCGCCCAACATCGAAACCGCTGAGTTGCGCCTGGGGCAGACCGTGCGCCTCAACGAGGCGCTCACCGTGGTCGAGGCCGGCCACTTCGAATCTGTCGGTGAGATAAGCACGCTGCGGGAGCTGCTGGACGATGGCCACCGCGCGCTTGTGGTCGGACATGCCGACGAGGAACGGATCGTCTGGCTGGCCGATCCACTGATTGCACCCGACCTCTCCGACGTGTCCGAGGACGCTGACGGAGCGGATCTCAAGCCCCGGAAACTACGGCCCGGCGATTCGTTGCTGGTTGACACCAAGGCGGGGTACGCCTTCGAGCGGATCCCCAAGGCCGAGGTCGAGGATCTCGTGCTCGAGGAGGTGCCGGACGTCAGCTACGGCGATATCGGCGGCCTGACCCGGCAGATCGAGCAGATCCGCGACGCAGTGGAGCTGCCGTTCCTGCACAAGGACCTCTACCGGGAGTACGCCCTGCGCCCGCCCAAGGGTGTGCTGCTGTACGGGCCTCCCGGATGCGGAAAGACGCTCATCGCCAAGGCCGTGGCCAACTCGCTGGCCAAGAAGATGGCCGAGCTGCGTGGCGACGACTCGCGTGAGGCGAAGTCCTACTTCCTGAACATCAAGGGCCCGGAGCTGCTCAACAAGTTCGTCGGTGAGACCGAGCGGCATATCCGCTTGATCTTCCAGCGAGCCCGCGAAAAGGCTTCGGACGGTACGCCGGTCATCGTTTTCTTCGACGAGATGGACTCCATATTCCGCACCCGCGGTACCGGTGTCAGCTCCGATGTCGAGACGACCGTGGTGCCGCAGCTGCTCTCCGAGATCGACGGTGTCGAAGGCCTGGAGAACGTCATCGTCATCGGCGCCTCCAACCGTGAAGACATGATCGATCCGGCGATCCTGCGGCCCGGCCGCCTGGACGTGAAGATCAAGATTGAACGGCCGGATGCCGAGTCGGCACAGGACATCTTCTCCAAGTACCTCACCGAGAAGCTGCCCGTCAACGAAGACGATCTCGCCGAGTTCGGTGGTGATCGCGGGTTGACCATCAAGGCCATGATCGAGAAGGTCGTGGACCGGATGTACGCCGAGATCGACGACAACCGGTTCCTGGAGGTCACCTATGCCAATGGTGACAAGGAAGTCATGTACTTCAAGGACTTCAACTCCGGCGCCATGATCCAGAACGTCGTGGACCGCGCGAAGAAGAACGCCATCAAGGCGGTGTTGGAGAGCGGTCAGAAGGGTCTGCGGATTCAGCATCTGCTCGACTCGATCGTTGACGAGTTCGCCGAGAACGAGGATCTGCCCAACACCACGAATCCGGATGACTGGGCGCGGATCTCGGGCAAGAAGGGCGAGCGGATCGTCTACATCCGCACGCTGGTCACGGGCAAGAGCTCGAGTGCCAGCCGTGCGATCGACACCGAATCGAGCCTGGGCCAGTATCTGTAGCCCGTGGTGCCCAGTGCTGACAGTTCACACGCGCTGAGCCGTCAGCACCGCGTTCCAGTCACCGCGCGCGAGCCGGCGCTTGTTCAACGGGTCGTAGCGGTCCAGGAGCCCGGGCACTCGCTGGTGGGTGACCGTGTGAAAGCCGTGGCGCACAAGCAGTTCGTCGACGTGGGCCGCGGTCATGCCGGTGCGATACGGCTCGCCCCGCCGGGTGACGGACTTCGATACTCGACGCACCATCGGGCGGGGGCTGTCGTGGCCGACGATGTCCGGATCGCCGTAATCCATCACGAGCCGGCTTCCCGGTGCACAGAGCTTTGTCAGCTTCGTGAGTGTCGATTCCAGTGCAGGCATCGTCAGGTAGTAGGTGACGCCGAGCCACACCACCAGCGTCGGCGCGGCAGGGTCAAAACCGGAAGTCTCCAAGCAGGTGATGAGGTCGTCGTGTTCGAAATCGCAGGGCACCCATTGCGGATGAATGCCATGGGGTTCCAGCAGGCGCCTCTTGTCTTGCTGAGTTGACGGCGCGTCGACCTCGAACACCGTGACGGTTAGTGATCCGACATGCGCACTGGTGGTGTCAAAACCCGCGCCTAGAATCACAACCTGCCCGATGCCGGACGCCGCCGCTGCGCGCAACTCGTCATCGGACACCCGCCGTCGCAGTGGTGAGTCCGAGCCGGAACAGCGGATGCGTCACGAACCAGCCGGACTGCGGGTCATCGAGCAGGCCGCCGCGTTGCATGGACTCGGCGGCACGCTGCCAGGCGTTGAATTGCGCGGTCAGGCTTGCGGTTTGGTCGAGTCGACGTGGGGGCATATCGCGAGGATAGAAAGTCCGGCGGGCGCACGATGAGGCGTTGGCACTATCTGGCAGTGCCTGGCAGGCGGCGGCGGTGCTGGTCAGCGTGATCTTCCTAGCATGGCGAGTACACCCCGACTCCAGCCCCAGGAGGACACATGAAACCCCGAGAAATGCTGTGCGCCGAGCGCGCCAGCCTGGCCGAATTCCTGCACACGCTCACCGACGATGACTGGATGACGCCGTCGCTGTGTGCGGGGTGGCGGGTCCGCGATGTCGTGGCACATGCCAGTGTCGACGCGGTATCGCTGGGCGTGTATCTGGGAACCGCGCTACGTAACCCATCGATCGACAAACTCAACGATGCGCTGGTGGAACGCACCGGGGACCTGTCGAATCAAGAACTGTTGCGCCACTTCGAGTCGGCGGTGCAACCCGGAGCCTTCGGCAAGATGGCGCCCGCGGCGCTTCATACCGACGCCATGGTGCATCAGCAGGACATCAGGAGACCGTTGGGCAAACCGCGTGCCATCCCCACGGACCGGCTGATCTTCGCCTTGGATCATCCGGACTTCGGTGCTCACCCGAAGCGGTACACCAAGGGACTGCGGTTCGTGGCCACCGATGTGGACTGGACCACTGGATCCGGGCCCGAGGTACGCGGCACCGGAGAGGCGCTGGTACTGGCAATGGCGGGGCGCCCGGTGGTGATCGGTGAGCTCGATGGCGAGGGCGTGGCCACCCTGTCCCAGCGGATGCGCTAGGTGCGGGTGGCCGCGAGATAGGCGTCGCGGCCGGCCAGGCTGATCGCCACATCGGCGATGAGTGGTTCGAAGAAGCGGCTGCGGTACTGGAGGTCGACGCTGCTGTTGACCGTGAAGTACAACCCCGAGAGCACTGCGACCAACAACGCCATGTGGATCAGCGTCTGGGGCACTCCGATCCTGATTCCGAACCAGGTGCCCGCGCACGGCGGCGCGGCCCCGGATGCGCAGGCGGCCTCGTTTGACCACAGGGCCATCACGTCGTGTGGCACCGCCACGATGCCCAGCAGCATGAAGAAGGCGAACACTCCGGCGGTGAAGAACGCGACCTGAATCGCCTGTGAAACCACCATCACCAGCAGCACATTGAGGCGTTCCGGCCAGCTCAAGGCCGGGCGCGGTGCGTCGTCGTCGGAGAGATCCGCCAGGGGTGTGCCCACCAGCAGTGATGCGGTCACCGGCTGTCCGGCACGGTTCTCGCGCAGGCTGGATAGCTCGTCGCGCACCGTCACGGCCATGAAGGCCAATGCCGTAAGTGCCAGGAAACCGATTGTCTGCCAAAGCCTTTCCCTGGTGATGCGTGCCGACAGCTGCCAGAGCTCGCCCGTGAAGAACACCACCACGGTCAGCATGAGTAGCGGCAGCGCACGGGACATGAGTGTGGCAAGTGCGCCGAACTGCGTCGAGGCGTAACGCAGTGCCCACAGACCAATGGATCCGGCACCCAGATAGGTCAGCCAGATCAGCACCAGCGCGGCGAGCAGGAACGCGGGCATCGTCGCGACGGCCGATGTCCACGATCCGGTGTCGGCGAGGGGCAAGATGATCACGAAGATGGTGATGACGAGCCAGGACAAGGCGCGGCGCACCGAGTCGGCACGGACGGTGCCGAGGCGCTGCAGCGCCGTCAGCACCAGCGGCTGCGCCGCCATGAGCAGGGCGAGCACGATCAGCAGGATCATCAGCATGATCGAGCGGGTGTCGTTGTCGGTGGAGAGCAATTCGTACAGCGAGACGCCCGCGCCGGCCACCCCGATCATGGGTGCGGCGCGGTCGAGGAGCTCACGTGAGCGCACCCGCCGGTCCAGCACCACGGGTAGCCCCCGGGACAGGAACCATTCGTGAACGTCCTCCAGATTGCGCACCCGATCATGATGACAAGGCTGTTCGATGAGGCAAAACGGGCGTACGTTGAACCAATCGGGCGGTCGATTCGTGTAACCGTCGGAGGTGTTTCATGGCGGATGGGCAGGCTGGGCCGAAAGGCATCGGCGTCAATGGCTCATCGGGTCTTATGCGGGCCTTTTATGACGAGTACGCAGGCCCGCTGCATCGCTATGTCATGTATCTGACCCACGACTCGGCGCTGTCGGAGGACATCGTGCAAGAGGTGCTGTTGCGCGCCTGGCGGCATCCAACGCTGGTCAACCAGACGGAGGGTTCGGCGCGCGCCTGGCTCTTCACGGTGGCCCACAATCTGGTCCGCGATAACGCGCGTAGCTCCCGGTTTCGTAGTGAGATTGCCACCGCCGAGACACCCGAGTTCGCGTCTCCCGACCAGGTGGATGCGACGCTGGACGCGTGGTTGGTCGCCGAGGCGCTGCGCACACTGTCCACCGATCACCGGGCCGTGATCCTGCGTGCGTATTACCGCGGGAGTTCAGTCGCCGACATATCCGCTGAGCTGGGGGTGCCCGAAGGTACCGTCAAATCACGCCTGCACTACGGCGTGCGCGCGCTTCGGTTGTCGCTGCAAGAAATGGGGGTCACGCGATGACTATCGAACATGTCTACGCCGACTGGGATGCCGCCTATGTGCTGGGCGCGCTCTCGTCGACAGAACGGCGTGAGTACGAACAGCACCTGGTCGACTGCCCCAGCTGCCAGCGTGCGCTGTCTGAGGTCACCGCCATGCCCGGCCTGTTGTCCAAGGTCGATCGCGGCTACGCCGAGAAGATGGAACTCGAAGATCCGCCGGCGCTCGCGAAGCCGGCGACCAGCTGCCCGGTACAGGCCTTGTGGCCCAAGCTGCAGGCCCGGTGGCGACGGCAGAGTGCCATGCGCCGACTCGGCTACGTGGGTGCGGTCGCCGTTGCCGCCACCGTCGCGCTGACGGTCTCGTTGGTGCCGCCACCGTGGTATCACCGGCCCGCACCGATGAATGTCGCGGCGGGTTCGTTGCCATCGGGTGAGCACTGGCTGCCGATGCGTCAGGTGACGCCATCGCCCCTGAGCGCGCAAGTGGCCATTGTTCGCGACGGTGCCGGGACCCGTATCGAAATGTGGTGCAGTTATCCGGCGTACGGAGACGATGCTGACGACTCGGCGGCGCCGTACGCGCTGCGGATCGGTACCCGTGAGGGCGGCAACATCATCGCCAGCTCGTGGACGGCCAAGCCGGGCTCGGCGATGATGACATCGACCACCGTTCCGATGGCTCAGGATCAGATCGAGAGCGTCCAGGTGATCGACAATCACGGCGACGCGGCACCGCTGGTGTTCCTCGAACTGCGCCGCTGAAGTCCATATCCGTCAGGCTCGCGATGCTTTGACGTGCCCATATCAGCGCTACCTGAAACTCGATTCATATTGTGCCATCACATGATTGAGATAGCTCGATCACTTTTTCTCGTGGATTGTTGAACCGGTCACGTGTGACAGTCGTGTACTAGTCATGACCACGCCGATATGTGCCGGGAACGGGAACATACGAGTGGTTGACTGGCTCGCGCTGGAGCTGCGTCACCACGATGTCGATTACATCTTCGGAGTCGACGGCGCCAATATCGAGGATCTCTACGATGCCGTGCACTACACACCCGGTATCGAAGCCGTCGTCGCCAAGCACGAGTTCTCGGCGGGCACCATGGCCGACGGCTACGCGCGCGCCACCTCGCGGATGAGCGTGGTGGCCGCGACATCCGGCGGTGGCGCTGTCAATCTTGTTCCCGCGCTTGCCGAATCATACGCAAGCGGGGTTCCGGTTCTTGCGATCGTGGGCCAGCCGCCCCGCCCGTTGGAAGGTAACGGCGCCTTTCAGGACGGGAGCGGGCGTGGTGGAAGCATGGACCTGCAGGCGGTTTTCCGTCCCATCTCCGGCTACTGCGCCCGAGTGGAGCACCCGGAAGAAATCGCCGAGGCGTTCGCCCATGCCCTGGCCGCGGTTCGCGACGGCCTGCCCGCGGTGCTCTTGATACCTAAAGATGTTCAGCAGGCCCGCCTGAGGTCCCTACCGCAGATGCGGGAGCCGCATGTTCGACCGGGAGCGGTGCCGGCCCAGCTCGCCGATTTCGCCGAGCATCTGGCCGATACGCCCGGCCGGATCTTGGTGGTGGCGGGCCCTGAGGTGGCGCGGCACGACGCCCGTGACGAGCTATCGGATCTCATCGATCGTCTCGACGCCTTTGTCGCGGTGTCACCCGACGCCAAAGATGCTGTAGACGGCGAGGATCCGCGACTGCTCGGTGTCATCGGGGTGATGGGACACCCAGCCGTGGAAAGGGTGATGCACCACGGTGTGACGTGTGTGTGCGTCGGCACCACCATGCCCGTGATGACTCGTGGGGGCGTGGACTTCGCAACAACACCGGTGCTCTCGATCGGTTCGGCGACACCGCATATCGCATCGCGGCACCTGCAAACCGAGGATCTGGCGTCGACATTGGCCCAGCTCGCCGCGGCCCTACCGACACGCGCGGACTGCCCGGACAGTGAAACGATCTACGCGCCAGCTCATCTCGAACCACCCGCACATGACGGCGAAGGTGTCAGGTACCAGGATGGCATGCATGTTCTGGACCGGGTGATCCCTGCGGAGGCGGATATCTTCGTCGACGCAGGCAACACCGGAGCCGCTGCGGTGCACCACCTGGGCGCCCGGCACCAGGGGCGCTACGTCGTGGCGCTCGGGATGGGTGGCATGGGGTACGCCTTCGGCGCCGGTATCGGCTCCGCGTTCGCGCGGGGCGGCCGCACCGTGGTGGTCGCTGGCGACGGCGCATTCTTCATGCACGGCATGGAGATTCACACGGCAATCGAACATCGACTGCCGGTGACTTTCGTCATCGTGAACAACAACGCACACGCCATGTGTGTCACCCGCGAACAGCTGTATTACGGAGGGCAATACAGCTTCAACCGGTTCTCGCCCTCACACATCGGGGCCGGGCTGGCGGCAATGTTCCCTGGCCTGATGTGCCGTTCAGCCGACACGGTGGCCGATTTCGAGGCCGCCATGAATGCGGCGATGGCCCATAGCGGTCCCTCCGTGGTGGAGGTCATCTGCTCTACCGACGAGATACCCCCGTTTGGCCCGTTCTTGTCATCTGAAATCGCTAAGGAGAAAACACATGACCGACACGATTACCGAAACATCCAAGCCCGGCCTGAAAGCCTTGCCCGCGCTTAGCGATATCGCGGCCGATGCCGGCACCGAAGACGCGCTGGCCGGGGTGCATCGCATCGAGACCTCGCCACGTGAGAAGGCGACACCGATCATCATGGACATGATGCGATCGGTGTATCCGCACGATCAGGTGTTCGGCCCGTTTTGCACCGTCCAGGAGTATGTGGACTGCCCACCCGAGGAATTGCATCGATACCTGTCCGACACCCGTTCCCTGGAGGAGTGGACCTACAGCCTGCGCGGCTTCGAGGAGACCGATGAGCCCGGGCTGTGGGTCGCACACGACCGTTTGGGTTCGGACACGCTGATCTATACCCGCACCGAATCGAACGCCGAATCCGGAACGGTTGACTATCACTGTGCCTGGGATCAGGGCGATCACCTGTGGATGGTCTACCTCATGCGTGTGGTCGACGCGCAGATCGTGCTCAACAAGCCGGGCTCCGTCGTGCTGTGGACCAACTGCCACCACCCGTTCTACGACGAGAATCCCTATCCGGAAACCGCTCCTCCACAACGTAAGCCGTGGGTGGGGGACTTCTGGGACATGTTCGGCGCAGGCCACCTGTTGGAGCTGCTGAATCTCAAGGCCATCGCCGAATACCGCCACAGCCATGGGCTGCCGATTGTTCCGGAGTGGATGAAATGACCGTCAGCATATTCGATATCTCCAGCTATCTTCCCCAGAACCGCGTCAGCGCAGACTATTTCGCGCAGTATGCCAAGGACGATGACCTGGCCGAGAACGTCATGTTCCGCAGCCCGGCCTACCGGCATCACGTCGCCACCGACGAGTCCGCGGTGGACATGGCCGAGCGTGCGGTCGCCGGACTCAAGGAGCGGCACGGCGAGGGTGTGCTGGACGAGGTGGACATTCTCCTGACACATACCCAGTTGCCCGACCTGCCCTTCGTGGGCTGCGGTGGGGAAGTGGCGAACCGGCTGCAGATCCGCCCCGAGTGGATTCTGGACGTGCACAACGGCGGCTGCGTCTCGTTCGTCCTGATGCTCAAGCTGGTGCAGCAGATGATGGCCTCGTCGAGCGCCCGGTCGGCGCTCATCGTGAACATGCAGAATGCGGCCGGCCAGATCTTTGTGCAAGAGCAGGTGCGCTCCACCGCGCAGGCCTCGATACCCGGAGACGGCGCCACCGCGGCGCTGATCACCCGCGACGGGGGTTCGCCGGTTTTGGGTATCGAGACGCGGAACTTCGGTGAGTTCGCGGGAGACATGACGTACGCGGTGACGCCTCATCGCAAGTACTGGGAGGCCGGGCCGGGGCAGGGGCGGGTGGCATTCACCGAGCACAAGATCAGCAAGGTGCTGGCCCGTGGCAACCGAATGGTGCCCGAGGTGGCGCTGGCCGTCTGTGATCGAATCGGGGTCCCGTCAACGGATCTCGACGCGCTGGTGACCAACCAGCCAAACCGGATCTTCCTGCGGAACTGGCGCGATGCCCTGCAGCTGCCGCGGGAGAAGCACCCCGATACTTTCGATGAGTGCGGCAACCTGTTCGGGGTGGGTATTCCCCACACGCTCGATCAGGCGATCTCCGATGGGCAGGTCAAGGCCGGCGACACCGTGATGCTGGCGGGATTCGCCCATGCCGGCGACTACGCGGCCGCCGCGGCCGTGCGGTGGGGCGGGAGGGGCCTGTGACGATCAGCCCGCTTCGCCTGGCGCTGAACGAAAACCCCTATCGTCCACTGCCATCGGTGCGCGATGCGCTCAGGCATGACATCGCGGAGGTGAATCGGTACCCCGAGTTTCTGCCGGTGGTGCTCCCGAGATTGATCGCCGAACGTGTTGGTATGACACCGGAGGAAGTGGTGGTGGGTGTCGGGGCCACCGGGGTTGCGCTGCAGGTGTTGCAGGCGTTGTGCCAGCCGGGCGATTCCCTTGTCTTTGCGCATCCGACATTCGACGGCTACCCGATACTGGCCGATATCGCCGGACTGATCCAGGTGCCGATCCCGCTGGCGGACAACGGGATGACTGATCTGGATGAGCTGCTGGGAGCGGCGTATGACGCCGATGCCGCCGCCGTGGTGCTGTGCCGGCCACATAACCCCACCGGAACGCTGATACCTGCCGATCAGGTTTATGAGTTTGTCCGTCAGGCTCCGCCTACCAGTGTCGTCATTCTCGATGAGGCCTATATCGAATTCGTGGATCCCGATGCGCATCTGGACATCCCGCGGCTCCTCGCGGTCCACCCGAATCTGGTTGTGCTGCGCACATTCTCAAAGGCGTACGGGTTGGCCGGGCTGCGCATCGGCTATGGGCTGGCCGCTCCCGCGGTCTGTGGCGTCATTCGCAGATACCAGCTTCCATTCGGCATGAATCGCGCGGCCGCCGTGGCGGTTGCGGCGTCGTACGCGGCCGAAGATGAATTGCGGCTACGGGTCGATTCCATTGTTTACGAACGTGATCAGCTCCGGGAACGGCTCGCGCAGATGGGCGCGCACATCCCGGACTCTCATGCCAACTTCGTGTATCTGCCCGCGCGCGGCGATGGGGAGCCCTGGGTGTCCATCCTGGGAACCGATGATGTTGTCGCGAAGGAATACCCCGATGGCGGTGTTCGGCTCACAGTAGGTGATCCGCGCGAGATGGCCATCGTCGCGCGGCGGCTGCTGGAGATCGACGAGATCGGCGAAGGCGCAGCGCCCCAGATGAGTAGACCTGCGTCATAGACTGGTTGGCCGCGGCGATCCGTCCCCCCGATTGCCGGCCCCGAAACGGCAAGGACTGCCGCGGCCAACCCCAACTTCTCAGAATGCGTAGCGGTGATGCCGCGCCGCCCGTGATGATGGTCGTCGTGGATCAGTCGTCGTCGATGTCGGGGCCGACGCTAAGGCCGATTCGGTGGCACGCAGAGGAGTCTGCACAGTCCCCGGCGTGGTGTTCAGCCCCACTTCTCTAGGCTGATCGTCATGCAACGGATCATCGGTACTGAGGTTGAATACGGTATTTCGTCACCCACCGACCCTGCCGCCAACCCGATCCTCACTTCCACGCAGGCGGTACTGGCCTACGCCGCGGCATCGGGGATACAGCGGGCCAAGCGCACGCGCTGGGATTACGAGGTGGAGTCACCGCTGCGTGACGCCCGCGGCTTCGACCTGGGGCGCACCACCGGTCCGGCCCCCATCGTCGACGCCGACGAGGTCGGGGCGGCCAACATGATCCTCACCAACGGCGCTCGCCTGTACGTCGATCATGCGCACCCGGAGTACTCCGCGCCCGAATGCACCAATCCGCTGGACGCCGTCATCTGGGACAAGGCCGGTGAGCGCGTGATGGAGGCCGCCGCACGACATGTCGCCAGCGTGCCCGGTGCCGCCCGGCTGCAGCTCTACAAGAACAACATTGACGGCAAGGGCGCCTCCTATGGCACCCACGAGAACTACCTGATGGACCGGCAGACGCCGTTCTCGGCGATCATCGCCGGCCTCACCCCGTTCTTCGTCTCGCGCCAGGTTGTCACGGGTTCTGGCCGGGTGGGCATTGGGCCCTCCGGCGACGACTCGGGCTTCCAGTTGTCGCAGCGTGCCGACTACATCGAGGTCGAGGTCGGGCTCGAAACCACCCTCAAGCGGGGCATCATCAACACGCGTGACGAGCCGCATGCCGACGCCGACAAGTATCGGCGGCTGCACGTCATCATCGGGGACGCCAACCTCGCCGAGACGTCGACATTCCTCAAGGTGGGCACCACCTCCCTGGTGCTCGACCTGATCGAATCCGGGGCCGATCTGTCGGATCTGGCCCTGGCGCGGCCCGTGTACGCGGTGCATGTGGTCAGTCGTGATCCGTCGCTACGGGCCACCGTGGCGCTTGCGGACGGCCGCGAGCTGACAGCGCTTGCGCTGCAGCGCATTTACCTGGAACGGGTGGCCGAGCTGGTCGCGTCCCGCGACCCAGATCCGCAGGCCGACCACGTGCTGCAGGTGTGGGCCAAGGTCCTCGATCTGTTGGAACGCGATCCGATGGAATGCGCCGACTTGCTGGACTGGCCCGCCAAGCTGCGGCTGTTGGAGGGTTTCCGGCAGCGCGAGAACCTGAGCTGGTCGGCGCCGCGTCTGCACCTGGTGGACCTGCAGTACTCCGATGTGCGCCTCGACAAGGGCCTCTACAACCGGTTGGTGGCCCGCGGATCCA
This sequence comes from Mycobacterium sp. D16R12, assembly GCF_002013465.1. Lineage (GTDB taxonomy): Bacteria > Actinomycetota > Actinomycetes > Mycobacteriales > Mycobacteriaceae > Mycobacterium. The sequence goes on from NZ_MAFC01000025.1 coordinate 133,913, forward strand.
TGCAACGAATGGTCACCGAGCAGCAGGTGCTCGACGCGGTGACCCGGCCTCCGTTGGACACCCGTGCCTACTTCCGTGGCGAGTGCCTGCGCCGCTTCGGCGCCGATATCGCCGCTGCCAGCTGGGACTCGGTGATCTTTGACCTGGGCGGGGATTCACTTGTCAGGATTCCAACTCTGGAGCCGCTGCGCGGAAGCAAGAGCCACGTGGGCGCGCTGCTGGACTCGGTCGATTCGGCTGCTGAACTGGTCGATCAGCTCACCACGTAACACGATCGGCGACCCGCGCCAGCGAAACGTCACGCCGTCGGTGCTGCCCGGTAGGCTGAATGGAATCGACCTAGCAGTCAGGAGGCAGCGATGGCGCAGGAGCAGACCAAGCGCGGTGGTGGCGGTGACGAGGACGATGTCACCGACCTGGGAGGACCGGCCGGGCAGGAGCGCCGCGAAAAGCTGGCGGAGGAGACCGACGATCTGCTCGACGAGATCGACGACGTGCTGGAAGAGAACGCCGAGGACTTCGTGCGTGCGTACGTCCAAAAGGGTGGCCAGTGATCTGGCGCGATGACTCGATCGCGCCCCAGCAGTTCACCCGACACTCGCACCTTTCGTCGTTCTCCGAGTACCTGAGGATTCAGGCCCCGGAGTTGCTTCCGGCAGTCGGAAAGGCGTCAAGTGACGTGATCGCGAACCTGCCGCACGGCACCACCATCGTGGCGCTCACGTACCGTGGCGGAGTCCTGATCGCCGGTGACCGGCGCGCTACCCAGGGCAACTACATCGCCAACCGCGATATCGACAAGGTGCAGATCACCGACAACTACTCCGCGACCGGTATCGCCGGAACCGCTGCCATCGCCGTCGAATTCGCGCGGTTGTACGCCGTCGAGCTGGAGCATTACGAAAAGCTCGAAGGTGTGCCGCTGACCTTCAACGGTAAGGCAAATCGACTCTCGGCCCTGGTACGCGGCAATCTCGCCGCCGCCATGCAGGGTCTGGTGGCGGTGCCCCTGTTGGTGGGCTACGACATTGACGACCCCAATGGTGAAACCGCCGGGCGCATCGTGTCTTTCGACGTGGCGGGTGGCTGGCACGTGGAGAGCGACGGCTACCAGGCGGTGGGTTCGGGCTCGATGTTCGCCAAATCCTCGATCAAGAAGCTGTACAAGCCTGGAGGCAACGCGCTCGGTGCCCTGGCGGTGGCCGTGGAGTCGCTCTACGACGCGGCCGAAGATGATTCGGCAACGGGCGGACCGGATCTGGTGCGGCGGGTGTTCCCGACGGCCGTTCGGATCGATTCCGGGGGGGCGGTCCGGGTACCCGAGGCCGACATCGAACGCATCGCGCGCGAGGTCATCGAGAAGCGGACAGAAGCGGCGCGTGCCGAATCAGAGTTGCGTGAATCGGGAGGTACGTCATGACCTTTCCGTACTATGCGTCGGTCGAGCAGCTCATGCGCGACCGTTCGGAGTTGGCGCGCAAGGGAATCAGCCGCGGTCGTTCGGTGGTGGCGCTCACCTACGCCGACGGTGTGCTGTTTGTCGCCGAGAACCCGTCTAACTCGTTGCAGAAGGTCAGCGAGGTGTACGACCGGGTCGGTTTCGCCGCTGTCGGAAAGTTCAATGAGTTCGACCGGCTGCGCCGCGGTGGTATTCAGTGGGCCGATATGCGCGGTTATGCCTACGACCGTCGTGATGTGAGTGGACGTCAGCTGGCCAACATTTACGCCGAGGCACTCGGCACCATCTTCAATGAGCAGGCCAAGCCCTATGAGGTGGAGCTGTGTGTCGGCGAGGTGGCCCACCACGGCCGGGACACCGAGCCGGTGCTGTACCGGATCACCTACGACGGGTCGATCGCCGATGAGCCGCACTGGGTAGTCATGGGCGGGAACACCGAGCCGGTGATCAACTCGCTCAAGGAGAGCTACTCCGAGGCGGCCACGCTCAAGGACGCGGTCGGTTTCGCGGTGAAGGCGCTGCAAGCCGGGGCCGGTGCGGCCAATGGCTCCGCGGAGGGCCGGGTGCTCGGAGGCCTGGAGGTCGCGGTACTGGAGCAGAGCCGTCCACGGCGGGCGTTCCGGCGAATCAAGGGCGCGGCCTTGGAAGCACTTCTGCCCGAGGACTTCTCACCAGGGCAGACCGAGGGCGGGGGAGATCCCGCACCCGAGTCCGGTGACTCCAAGGAGACCAAAGATTCCAAGGAGACCAAGGGCTCCAAAGACTCGAAAGACTCCAAGGAGAGTTAGCTCGCGCGCTTTCGGCGCCGAGAGTGGGTGACCCCGTGTCGCGGAAGTTATCCACAGCCTGAAATCGATGAAACCGCGCGCGTATGTCGGCTGTCCTACCTGGTATCAATCCCGTATTGCACCAGGTAGGAGTAGCAATGTCTGTCAACGATCAGGACACGTACATCGATCTCGCGACGCTGCGGCTCGCCGACGGCGCCTGTGAGGCGCTGGCCACCCGCTGTGAGCGGCTACGGAGCTCATTCGCGGGCGTGATCGCGCGCCTGGATACCTTCGTGCCGGTCAGCCATGCCATCTTCGGGGACTGCGAAGAGGGCCGGGGGTGGGGCCGGGTCGTACACGACACGGTCCAGGCGCCGACAGGATCCCTGTCCGCCGTCCTCGAGCAGCATCGAACGGCGCTCACCGAGTTCGCCGAGACCTTCCGGCGCATCGGTGATGCCTACCTGGAAACCGACAGGAGCTCTGCCGACCGCTCGCGGAAGTCGGCCCGATGAGCGGCACCGTACGGCCCGATGAATGGCACGGCGACAAGTGGAGCCACGAATCGATCATGGACATGCAGGCGCGGATGGCGCCCGCGGGTATCACGCGCATCGCCGAAGAATGGAAAAGCACTCTGGGTGAGCTTGATTCACTGTTCGCAATCTTTCTGGAGGATGTGACCGCGATGATCGACGAAAGTTGGAGCGGTCCCGGGGCGCAGGCGGCACTGGGCACCATGCGGGCGTACGTCGAAAACTCGGGTGTTGCGCTCAGTCGTGCGTCCACCCTGTCGACCGGCCTGGAGGTGCTGGCCGGGGCGACGAGCGAACTGCAGCAGAAGATCGCCTCCCCCTCCGCCCGCGCACCGGTTGGACGGATGGGTGTAGGTCTTGGATGGGCGACGCCGGTCGCCGAGAACCTCGACCTGTGGGAGCAGGCATTGGCTCAGGTGCGCACTGTCTACAGCGGCCCGGCGGTACAGGCCGGCAATGCGGTGGCCGAGCTGATCGGCCCTCAGGAACGACTCCGGTTCGGATCCGGCGCCGACGCGGATGCGGTTCTCCACCGGGCAGCCGATGAGCAGGCCGAACGGGCCGGAGAGTTCCTGGCACGCTGGAGTCCGGAGTTGAACCCGCAGCAGACGGTGCCCCCGGCCAACACCGGTATGCCGCTACAGATACCTCTCACGGTGGCGGGAATGCCGGGTAACCCGTTCCGGGGCAGAGATTTCGGGTTGAGATCGTCCACCGGATCGGAGGCGGACGAGCTTGGTGAGGACGACGTGTACGCGGGCCAGAACTGGATGCGCGATCCGCTCTGGCGTGAGAACCCAACCCGCAGTGCTGGATTCGAATCGGCCACGCCGACGGGCCGACAGCCACTTTCTCCCGACCGGATGCCGTCGCTCGGTTCGGTACCCACGGTGGCGAATGCCGGGGGTGTCGGTGCGGGGTCGACGACACGGGGGTGGGGCCCGATGATGCCGATGATGGGCGCCTATCCGGCGCACGCAAACCAGCGGCGCGGTGACGAAAACGAGCACTACAGCCCGAAGTATCTCGTGAACAGCGACAACACTCGAGAGTTGCTCGGGGAGTTACCCAAGGGCTCGGTCCCGGTCATCGGGTTATGGGAGGGCGATGGGACCGACGACGATTTCGGGCCGCCACCGCGGCGTGGGTTTCGTTCGCGCTGAGTCGGACCCTTGAGGGGTTGGGTTTGCGCCGGTATCAATACCGGGTGCCTTCGACACCCTCTGCTGATAGCTGCTGTCGCCTGACGCCGTCCCGTAGCGCCTAGCCACAGAAAGCTGTCTGCATAGTGTCTGTATTCGTTGACATCGTTCCCCCCGAAGAATCGCCCGCCGAATCGAAGGAAGCTGCGCGCCCGTCGCAATGGCGCCGCCGGCTGACCAATGCCGCTCTGCCCCTGCTGTCGGTGGTCGCCTTTGTCGGCATCTGGCAGCTGGCGGCGACAAGCGGTATCTGGAACCAGACCTTTGTGCCGTATCCGAGCACCGTCTGGAACGCATTCATCGAGGTCTCCACCAACCACGACGGCGTCCATGGGTACGGCGGCTACCTGCTGGCCGAGCATCTGTACATGACACTGCGCCGCTTGCTTTTCGGTGTCCTCATCGGTGTCACCGGCGGTGTGCTGCTGGGCCTTGTCATGGGATCGGTCGGCTGGGTGCGCAGTGTCCTGGAACCGTGGCTGACCTTCCTGCGCACGCTGCCTCCGCTGGCCTACTTCTTCCTGTTGGTCATCTGGCTGGGCATCGACGAGGCCCCCAAGATCACGCTGCTCGCGTTGGCGGCGCTACCGCCCGCCGCGGTCGCCACCACGGCCGCCGTGGTCGCGGCACCGGTAGGGCTGGTGGAGGCCGCCCGCGCCCTGGGTGGCACCCGCTGGCAGGTGATCCGTGACGTCGTCGTCCCCTCGGCACTGCCCGAAACATTCACCGGAGTGCGCCTCGCAGTGGGTATGGCCTACTCCTCGGTGGTTGCCGCCGAACTGTTCAACGGCATACCCGGCATCGGCGGCCTGGTGAAAGACGCCAGTAACTACAACAACACCCCGGTGGTGCTCGTCGGAATCTTCTCGATCGGGATCTCCGGACTGGTGATCGACGCGGCGTTGCGTGCCGTCGAGCGCCGTGCGGTGCCGTGGAGGGGAAAGGTATGAGACCGGGCGCAATCGGGGCGGCATTGCTGGTGGCGCTCGGGGTGCTCTCTGGGTGCGCCATCGACCACTCCGGCCTGCAGGATGGCAAACCGACCATCCGGATCGGCTATCAGAACTTCCCGAGTGGCGACCTTGTGGTCAAGCAAAATCGTTGGCTGGAAACGGCTTTGCCCGAATACAACATCAAATGGACACGATTCGACTCGGGCGCCGATGTCAACACCGCATTCATCGCCAGGGAACTGGACTTCGGGTCCCTGGGTTCGAGTCCTTTCGCGCGAGGGCTGTCGGCACCGTTGAACATCCCGTACCGCGTGGCGTTCGTTCTCGATGTCGCGGGGGATAACGAGGCCCTGGTGGCCAGCAATCGCAGTGGTGTCACGACGATCGCCGGTCTCAAGGGCAAGCGGGTGGGTACCCCCTTCGCCTCCACCGCGCATTACAGCCTGTTGGCCGCGCTAGCTCAGAACGGGCTGTCGGCCAAGGATGTTCAGCTGGTGGACCTGCAGCCCCAGGCCGCACTGGCCGCCTTCGATCGTGGCGACGTGGACGCCGTCTACACCTGGCTGCCCACTGTCGACCAGGTGCGCAAGAACGGCAGAGACCTCATCACCAGCCGGCAGCTGGCTCAGGGAAGCAAGCCCACCCTGGATCTCGGTGCGGTGGCCAACGCCTTCTCCGACGCGCATCCCGAGATTGTCGATGTGTGGCGCCAGCAGCAGGCACGGGCGCTGCGGCTCATCCACGACGATCCCAGCACCGCCGCCAAGGCGATCGCCGCGGAGAACGGGCTCACCCCACAGGAGGTCGCCGGCCAGCTCAAGCAGGGGATCTACCTCACTCCCGGCGAGATCGCCTCACCGAAATGGCTTGGTGAGGACGGAAAGCCGGGTCATATCGCGGTGGACTTGCAGAGCGCGTCGCAGTTCCTGGCCGAACAGAAGCAGATTCCCACTGCCGCGCCGCTTTCGACGTTCGAGAATGCCGTCTACACGAAGGGTCTGCCCGGTGTCATTAGTCGATGATGTGGAAGCCGCTGCCGGGGAACGGAGCACCGGATCGATCCGGATCAGCGGCGTGACGCACCGGTACGGCAGCGGTGCGTCCCGGACGACGGCATTGGGTCCGGTGGATCTGACCGTCGATCCGGGAACTTTTCTGGTGCTGGTCGGGGCTTCCGGCTGCGGCAAGAGCACCCTGCTGCGGCTCTTGGCCGGATTCGAGTCGCCGAGCGAGGGGGCCGTGCAGGTGGCAGGCGACGCGCCCACGCCCGGCATCACCTCCGGGGTCGTATTCCAGCAGCCGCGTCTGTTTCCCTGGCGCACGGTCGGGGGAAATGTTGAGCTCGCCCTCAAGTACGCGAAGGTGCCTCGGGAAAGATGGGCGCAACGTCGTGACGATCTGCTTTCCCGAGTGGGGCTGGAAGGCACTGCAGGGCGGCGTATCTGGGAGATCAGCGGCGGTCAGCAGCAGCGTGTGGCCATCGCCCGCGCCCTCGCCGCGGAGACCCCGCTGTTTCTGCTCGACGAGCCGTTCGCGGCGCTCGACGCACTCACCCGCGAACGCCTCCAAGAGGATGTTCGTCAGGTCAGTGCCGAGTCGGGCCGCACCACGGTGTTCGTCACGCACAGCGCCGACGAGGCCGCCTTCCTCGGATCGCGCATCGTGGTGCTGACCCGCCGGCCAGGCCAAGTGGCGCTGGACATCCCGGTGAACCTGCCCCGAACCGGCATCGACCCGGACGATCTACGCCGTTCCCCCGAATACGCCGAACTGCGCACCGAGGTCGGCAAGGCCGTGAAGGCCGCGGCCGCCTGACACGAGCCCCCCAGTCTGTGACATTCGTGGTCACGTACTCGTTAACATGGTTGCGCCACACCGCCAGCGGACTCGTTACGCAGTGTTATCTCGATGACTGTGGCCTGATGAGTCGGCGACGGTAGCATTACGGGCATACATCACCGGGTGGGCGAAGAAGCCCACCGGAACGGGCACTCATCGTGGCCCCCTGTTGACACACTTCCCCTTCTTCTGAGGATCGACATGAGCGATGAACTGTTTGTTGGCATGACCGAAACAGGGTGGGATCTGGCTCCCTGGGAAACCGAGCCGACCTTCACCACCGACGAGCTGCAGATTCTGCTGAACCCTGCGTTGTCCGTTGCGGAGGCGGCCGAAGAGGTGGGCTGCGTTGAGCATGATGTCCAGCGCCTTCGGGACTCGGCGTAGCGACAAGGCTGGGCGGGCCTACCCGGGGTCATCCTCCCGCAATAGCGCCACGGCCTCGGTCTGATAGGCGTGCTGTGCCCATTGCAGAGGTGTTGACCCAAAGCGGGTGTCGGTCATCGCGCGGTCGGCCCCGGCCTCCAGGAGCCGGCGGATCAGCGTCAGATCACCTGCCCAGGCCGCCTGGTGCAGCGGCGTCGCGCCTTCTTCGTCGCGGGCATTGACGTCGGTGGGGAAGGAGGGCGTCACGAGATGTACTCCGGTGGTGTCGATTCCGTTCCGTGCGAGCAGCTCCAGACGATTGGCGAAACCATGCTCGGCGGCCCAGTCGACCTGCCGCCGCCACATCTGCTCGCGGGTCTCCATCGCCTCGCCCAGGCGATGCTCCCATGGGCTCGTGCCGGCATCGGCCAACCCGTGCGAGAACAGCAACTCCAGATGCGAATCGTCGGGGCGGAACATCCTGTTGTAGAGGGTCTGCTGGTCCACCGGGTGCGCACCGCGCTGCAGCAGCACGGTGGCCAGTGCATCGGCGAAGGGGTGGCGGGGCTGACGTCCGGGACCCTGCTCACCCTCGCCGAACACCCCCGTCAACGCGGTGAACGGGGTGGACAGTCCGCGCCACAGATATCCCGAGTTCGGGTCGGCACCGCCATCGAGAAGAAGGTGCGCGGCCGTGAGCGTGTCTTCCATGGTGCGGCGCAACGGTGCCCGTCCGTAGCAGAGATACATCAGCGGGGACCAGTTGTACGGACCGCCGCTCGTGGTCGCCAGTGCCGGTTGCGCCGCGAGATGACGTGCGAGCGCGACCGGGTCCGCGGCGGACGCGGCGCCCCACACATGCCGATCCACCAGCGCCGGATCGGCGGCCACCAGATCGGCTGCCGCCTGCCAGCGCGGAGGTTCGTCGTCCTCGTCGTACCGCAGCGAGGCGAGGGCGCAGAACCGGTCGGCGGTGTCGAGGTCCGGTTCATCGACCGCGCTCGGATCGGTGCTGAGCCCGGCCGCAAGTTCCACATAGCGCACGAGGGCGGGCCAGCCGGTGAATCCGTAGCGGCGGGCCACTGTCAGCTGGGCCTCGTGCAGCGCGAATTGCTCACCGGCCAAGGCGATATCGGGGCGGGGGTGGTGCCTGCGCACCGTATCGACGGCCACTGGATTCGCGGTACGCACCGCACGCTGAAGTTCGCGCGCATCACCGCGGACGCGATCGAGTGACGGATTGGTGGGAAGGGTGCTGGCCATGACGGCCTCCTCTCGTGAACCCGATGTCCGCGAGACCAGGTGTGAGAAGAGGTCGGCTAAACCACGTCAAGAAACGCAGGGAGGCTGAGCCTCTTCGGGCGGACACCGGGCGCTCCTGCACGCCCGGTACCCACATTACCGCGCTAGAGCGTGGGGCGTCGGTGTGCCCACGGCTCAGTCGCTTCGAGCTGAGCGGCCAACCGGATGAGTAGAGATTCACCGCCCAGTGGCGCGACGAACTGCACGCCGAGTGGCAGACCCTTCGGTGTCTGATACAACGGCAAGGAAATCGCCGGGCGCCCAGTGAGATTCGCCAATTGGGTATAGGGAACCCAGCCGAGGTTGTCGTTGATCATGCTGTCGACGATGTTCGCGTACTTGAGCACGCGGGCAGTCTTGGTACGCAGCAGGAGATCGGATACGGCGGCCAGCGGCGCCGGGAGATTGAACTCGCCGATCCGCGGCGGAGCCTTGGCGAGTGTGGGTGTGAGCAGCAGGTCGTAGTCGCCGAAGAAGGTTGCCAGTTCCCGCACGTAGTTATGTCGGCGCTCCACGGCCGCAACGTAATCGGGGCCGCTGGTGGCGCGGCCCAGGGCGGCGATGAGCAGGGTGTCGCGTTCGAACCCCTCGTCGCCCGCTCCGGTCAGCTTCTTGGTGTCGTCCACCTCGTAGGCGGCGTGCACAAACCAGGTCAGCAGGAAATCACGGGCGAGCTGCCCGTCGTCGTAGGGGGCGCTCACCTCTTCCACCTCATGGCCCAGGTGAGTCAGGAGGCGCACCGCGGTCTCGACGGCGGCCACTGCGGCGGGATCGGGATTCGGGGTGATGACGGTAGGGATGCGTACCCCGATCCGCAGCTTGCCGGGATCCCGGCCCACCTGCGAGGCATACGAATCCTCGGGCATCGCCGGGAGATACGGGGATGTGGGCTCCGGGCCGGCGATGATGTCGAGCATGGCGGCGGTATCGCGGACGGTGCGTGACACCGTGCCGCTGACCGCCGCGCCGTGCATGGGCTCACCCGCCCCCGGACCCATCGGAGTGATACCGCGACCGGGTTTTAGACCCACCAGACCACAGCATCCCGCAGGGATGCGGATCGACCCGCCCCCGTCACTGGCACCGGCCACCGGCACGATTCCCGCGGCCACGGCCGCGGCGGAGCCGCCCGAGGACCCGCCCGGGGTGTGGTTCAGATCCCACGGATTACGGCTTGGCCCAAAGAGTTCCGGCTCGGTGATGCCCTTCGACCCGAATTCGGGGGTGTTGGTCTTGCCGAAGATGACCAGACCGGCATCGAGCCAGCGCTGCACGATGGTGGCGTGTTCCGGTGCGGGGCGCTTGGACAACGCCCGGCACCCTCCCGATGTCGGGTGGCCCTTGTAGTCCTGGCCGAGGTCCTTGATGAGAAAGGGCACTCCGGCGAACGGTCCGGTCAGCTCACCGGCGACCTGCTGGTCGGCCTCGGGGATGGTCCGGACGATGGCGCCGATGTCGTTGTTGACCGCTACCGCCCTCGCGCGGGCGGCGGCGAGGAGCTCGGCGGGACTGACCTGCTTGGTGGCGACGAGCTCGGCCAGGCCGGTGGCGTCGTGTTGGGAGTATTCGGAGAAGTCCACCCGGCCAGCCTATGCGGCATCAGGGGATCAGGCGTTGGCCTTCTTCAGTACATCGTTGTAGATGGCGACAATTTTCTCGGTCTGCAGCGACTGGCGCGGCTCGTCCTGATGCGCGGCGACAACTTCGGTCATCTGTCGCAGCTTGGAGCGGTCATCGGCCAGTGCCCGGATGGCCGCAGCGATTGCCTCGACGGACTCGTTCTCCGTCACCAGGCCACCGCCGTCGGGTACCGACTCGCCGAGGATCTCGTCGCAGAAGATGACGGGGGTCGACATCGAAATAGCTTCCAGCAGAACCAGTCCCTGAGTGTCGAAACCGAAGGACGTGAACAGCAGCGCGCTGCTGGCTCCCATCGCCGCCAGGCAGCTGTCCTGGCTGACCCGGCCGCGCAACCGGATCCGGTTGGAGGCGCCGTGCGAATCGACGTACTTCTTGATGGCGTGCTCGAGGTGGCCGTCACCGTAGATGTCCATGACACAGTTCTTGACCTGGGTGGCGGCCTTCACGGCCTCCAGCACCCGCTTCTCCGGGGAGAGACGTCCGCACCAGATCAGCCGCAGCGGCTCATCGTCGGTCGGCTTGTCGTCCGCCGCTTCACGGGCGATGTCCACCAGCTCGTCGTCGACACCGTTCGAGACCACCGAGATGGGACGGCGCAGGCCGCGCTCGGTGAGGGCCTGCGCGAAGTGCGTCGTCGGGGTGATTTCGTGGTCCACGGCCTGCGCCTGAGCCATCATCAGCTGCCATGCCCGCCGCGATGCGGCGGACTCCTGCACCGTCGTCAGGTGGAAATCTCTGGGCAGGTGACGCTCCTGCATCTGGCTGAAAATCCACGCCAGCAGCAGGGGGTTGGGGCTGGCCTTCTCGAAGTACACGTCGTACCGGGTGTGCTTGGTCTGCACCACCGGGATGCCATTGCGGCGAGCGGCTTCCACACCGGCGATGCAGACGCCCAGGTCGCCCTGGCTGTGGATGATGTCGATGGGTCCGCGGGCGCGCAGCTCCCGGTCGATCAGCTCCCTGTTCGCCGTTCCGGGCCATACGAAGGTGAAGTCGTCGTGCTTGCCGAGCTTGCGCATCGCCTCTGCCACGAACGGCACGGGCTTGACCTCGACGACGTTCGGGTCGGGGTCGACGGTGTGGGCCAATGGTGCGGTAAACACCGTCACCTTGTGCCCCAGCCGCTCCAGGCCGTGACGCTGCCGGGCCACCGAGATCTGCGCCCCGCCCAGGCTCTCGGGATGAAGATCGGTGAACAGCGCAATATGCATCGTCGAAACCTTGTCGTTGTGTGCCAATACGGCGTGCGGAAACCGGGCCCAACCCGAACCGAACCGTATCGGATCGCCGGTCGTGCTGCTGAGATACCCAGACAGAAGGCCCGGAGAAAGGCCAGCCTCCCCGCCGCCGATGGCCTCACCCAGTAGTCTCGATGCTGTGCAGCGTCGAATTATGGGCATCGAGACCGAGTTCGGCGTCACGTGCACATTTCACGGCCACCGGCGATTGAGCCCGGACGAGGTTGCCCGCTATCTGTTCCGTCGCGTGGTGTCTTGGGGACGCAGTTCCAACGTCTTCCTGCGCAATGGCGCACGGCTCTACCTCGATGTGGGCAGCCACCCCGAATACGCCACCGCCGAATGCGACAGCCTGGTCCAGCTGGTCACCCATGACCGTGCCGGGGAACGCGTCCTGGAGGACCTGCTCATCGACGCCGAGCAGCGCCTGTCCGACGAGGGCATCGGCGGCGACATCTACTTGTTCAAGAACAACACCGACTCCGCCGGAAACTCCTACGGCTGCCACGAGAACTACCTCATCGTGCGGGCGGGGGAGTTCTCCCGGATTTCTGATGTGCTGCTGCCCTTCCTGGTGACTCGCCAGCTGATCTGTGGCGCGGGCAAGATACTGCAAACCCCCAAGGCGGCGACCTTCTGCTTGTCGCAACGCGCCGAACATATTTGGGAAGGCGTGTCTTCGGCGACCACCCGCAGTCGTCCCATCATCAACACCCGCGATGAGCCGCACGCGGACGCCGAGAAGTACCGGCGGCTGCACGTCATCGTCGGCGACTCCAACATGTCGGAGTCGACCACCATGCTCAAGGTCGGCACCGCGGCGCTGGTGCTGGAGATGATCGAAAGCGGCGTCGCCTTCCGGGACTTCTCGCTGGATAACCCGATTCGTGCCATCCGTGAGGTCAGCCATGACCTCACCGGCCGCCGCCCCGTCCGGCTCGCCGGTGGACGTCAGGCCAGTGCGCTGGACATCCAGCGCGAGTACCACGCCCGCGCCGTCGAGCATCTGACCACCCGCGAGCCGAACGCGCAGGTCGAGCAGGTTGTGGAGCTCTGGGGCCGCACGCTGGATGCCGTTGAGGCCCAGGACTTCTCGAAGGTCGACACCGAGATCGACTGGGTGATCAAGCGCAAACTGTTCCAGCGGTATCAGGACCGCTACAACATGGAGCTTTCCGACCCGAAGATCGCCCAGCTGGACCTGGCCTATCACGACATCAAGCGCGGTCGGGGCGTGTTCGACCTGCTGCAGCGCAAGGGGTTGGCCGCCCGTGTCACCACCGACGAGGAGATCAAGGCCGCCGTCGACCAGCCTCCGCAGACCACCCGTGCCAAGCTGCGCGGTGATTTCATCACCGCCGCTCAGGAGGCCGGCCGCGATTTCACCGTCGACTGGGTGCACCTCAAGCTCAACGACCAGGCGCAGCGCACGGTGCTGTGCAAGGACCCGTTCCGGTCCGTCGACGAGCGGGTGGAACGGCTCATCGCCAGCATGTAGCGCGGTTCTCCGCCGAGTGCGAGGGTCGCGGGAGAAATCTGCCCAGAAATCCGCGCCAGGCTCGCACTCGGCGTTTGGGTTATGTCCGAACAAACATTCGGACACTCCCGCATGCGCTCCGGGCTGACGTGCCGGTTTCCTCTAAGCTTTCCGCCGTGGCGATCTCCAAAGTCGAGCGGTTGATGAACCTGGTGATCTGCCTGCTGTCCACCCGCACCTATGTCACCGCCGAACGCATCCGTACCTCGGTGGCCGGTTACTCGGACTCGCCGAGCGATGAGGCCTTCAGCCGGATGTTCGAGCGCGATAAGAACGAGCTGCGCGACCTGGGCATCCCGCTGGAGACGGGGAAGGTGTCGTCCTTCGACGCCACCGAGGGGTACCGCATCAGCCGCGACGCCTACGAGCTGCCCGATATCACCCTCACCGCCGACGAGTCCGCAGCCGTCGCGGTCGCCACCCAGCTGTGGCAGTCGCCCGAGCTGGTCACCGCCGCGCAGGGCGCGCTGATGAAGCTGCGCGCGGCGGGGGTGGATGTCGACCCGGCCGCCGAGAACGTCTCGGTGGTGGGATCCACGACAAACCTCGCCATGCCCGGAGGCCGTGGATCGGAATCGGTACTGCGAATCCTGCTGTCCGCCATCGACTCCGGTCAGGCCGTGCAATTCGGGCACCGGCCGTCGCGCGCCGAGCCGTATGTCATGCGCACCGTCGAACCCTGGGGCGTGATCACCGATCGCGGCCGCTGGTATCTGGTCGGACACGACCGGGACCGCAACGCCACCCGCACTTTCCGGCTCTCCCGTATCGGGGAGGACGTCACCATGCTCGACAAACCGGGGACGGTACGGCGCCCCGATGGGGTGGACCTGCGCGCCATCGTGGCCAGAGCCGTCGGCGACGGCCCGGTGCGGATCACCGCGCGAGTGTGGATCGCCGAAGGACGCGCCCAGGAGCTGCGTCGGATGGGTGCCGTCGTCGAACCGCAGCGGCGGGGAGAGCGCGACGGGGATGTGATCGAGATCGAGGTGGCTTCACCCGACCGCTTGGTTCGCTCGATCGCCTCCCACGGCGCCGACGCGGTCGCATTGGAGCCGGCACAGGTGCGTGACGAGGTCATCGCTCGTCTGCAGGAGCACGCGGCGGATGAGCCGCTTGTGCGACGAGGATCTAGTGGAGTCACGGCATGACCGAGTTGTCGAATCGTCTTACGCGGTTGCTGAATATGGTCCCGTACTTCCAGGCCAATCCGGGTATCAGTGCCGCCGATGCCGCCGCGGACCTGGGCGTCACGACCAAGCAGCTGATGGCCGATCTGAACCAGCTGTGGATGTGTGGCCTGCCCGGTTACGGGCCGGGCGATCTGATCGATCTCTCCTTCTCCGAGGAGAGCATCGAGGTCACTTTCTCGGCCGGTATCGACCGTCCGCTGCGCCTCACCTCGCCCGAGGCGACGGCACTGCTGGTCGCCCTGCGTGCGCTGCTGGACATGCCCGGCACCGTTGACCCGGAGGCCGCGCGTAGCGCTATCGCCAAGATCGAGGACGCCGCGGGGGCCGGCGATGAGTCGCTCGGGCGAAGAGAATTGAGCACCGAATCGGACGATTCACCGGCCACTCCCGTCGAGTCCGAGGCGGTCTCCGCCGTGCGTTTAGCCGTGCGTAACCGCAAGGCGCTGCGCATCGAGTACTACTCGGCATCGCGAGATGCGTTGTCGGAGCGGATAGTCGATCCTATTCGGATAGCGGTGGTGGGGGACCACAGCTACCTGGAGGCCTGGTGCCGCGCATCAGAAGGGGTCCGGTTGTTCCGGTTCGACAGGATCGAACGGGCCGAGGTGCTCGACCAGCGTGCGGCGCCACCGGCACCCGCGGTCCAGATGGCCACCGACACCGGTTTGTTTGAGGCGGACCCCGCACTTCCCGCGGCGACGGTGCTCGTCGGTCCGAGTGCGTCGTGGGTCTTCGATTACTTCCCGATGCGGCCCACCGGTGTCCAGCATGCCGACGGGTCAGTGGAGGCCGCCATGACCTATGCCTCCGAGGACTGGATGGCGCGGCTGGTCCTCGGGTTCGGATCGGCGATCCGCGTGCAGGCGCCGGAGTCTTTGGCGCGACGGGTACGGGCTGATGCGGCGGTGGCGCTGGCGGCGTATCAGGCCAGCTGACCGCGATCGGCCCTGGGGTAGCATTCAGGGCAGACACGACGCCAGAGGAGGTGACCACATTGGGCGGTCTACAACCCATGCACTGGGTGATCGTAATTGTGGTGTTCGCGCTGCTCTTCGGAGCCAAGAAGCTGCCGGACCTCGCGCGTTCGCTGGGTAAGTCGCTGCGGATCTTCAAGTCGGAAGTCAAAGAGCTGCAAAACGAGGGAAACGCTGCGAAGGCGTCCGATACCCCGCAGGCCGTGGAGCAGCAGCAAGTGCCTCCCGCTGTCGCGGTGGAAGCGCCCCCGATCGAATCGACTCCCGGTCACAAGCCCACTGCCTAGCCGCGTTCCGCCGCGATAGGCCGGCCGGATAGGTCATGCGTTCATGAATAAGGTGTTGGGTGCTCTTGGGCTGCGGCGAAAGTCCAGGCAACCCAAAAATTCCGATGGCACCATGTCGCTCATCGAGCATCTGCAGGAGCTGCGTACCCGCCTGCTCATCTCGGTGGCGGCCGTTCTGCTCACCACCATCATCGGTTTCGTCTGGTACGAGCACACGATGTTCGGCATCGAAAGCCTCGGTGAATGGCTGCGTGAGCCCTACTGCTCGCTGCCGGCGAGCGCCCGCGCAAATCTCAGCGCGGACGGGGCCTGCCGACTGTTGGCCACCGCGCCCTTCGAGCAGTTCATGCTGCGCCTCAAGGTGGGCCTGACCGCCGGCGTGGTGCTGGCCTGCCCGGTGTGGCTGTACCAGATCTGGCGGTTTATCACTCCAGGCCTGTATCGCAACGAACGCAAGTTCGGTGTCATCTTCGTGACGGCGGCGGCCGCGCTTTTCGTCACCGGCGCGTTCCTGGCCTACCTGGTGCTGGCCAAGGCCCTGCACTTCCTCTTGACGGTGGGCAGTGACGTTCAGGTCACCGGGCTCAAGGGTGACGAGTACTTCAGCTTCCTGATCAACCTATTGCTGGTGTTCGGTGTCAGCTTCGAGTTTCCGCTGCTGCTCATCATGCTGAACTTCGTCGGGATGCTGCCCTACGCCAAGCTCAAGAATTGGCGCCGCGGCATCATCTTCGGCCTGTTCGTCTTCGCGGCTTTCGCGACGCCGGGAGCCGATCCGTTCTCGATGACGGCACTGGGACTCGCGCTGACGCTGCTGCTGGAGTTCTCCATTCAGGTGGCCCGTGTGCACGACAGGCGCAAGGCCAGACGGGAGGCCGCGCAGCAGCTGGACGATGACGAGGCCTCCGCATTGGACGCGCCCGAGGCCATTGCCGCGCCCGAACCGATCGGTCCCCCCGAGCGGTTTGACAACATGGGCAAGTGACCAGCATCGGAACCGAACTTAGTGCGTTCTCTCAAGGGCTGAGTTTCGCTCTCGATCCGTTTCAGATTCGCTCATGTACCGCGCTGGAGAACGGCCACGGCGTACTGGTCTGTGCGCCCACCGGCGCGGGCAAGACCATCGTCGGAGAATTCGCGGTACACCTGGCCCTGGCGGCCGGGCGCAAGTGCTTCTACACCACCCCGATCAAGGCGCTGAGCAACCAGAAGTACAACGACCTGGTGTCGGTGTATGGACCGGAGAAGGTCGGCCTACTCACCGGAGACTCGTCGATCAATTCCGACGCGCCGGTGGTGGTGATGACCACCGAGGTGCTGCGAAACATGCTGTACGCAGATTCCCCAGCACTGCATGGTCTTTCGTATGTCGTGATGGATGAGGTGCACTTCCTGGCCGACCGGTTCCGCGGTGCGGTCTGGGAAGAAGTGATTCTGCATCTGCCCGAGGACGTTGCCTTGGCTAGTCTGTCGGCCACGGTGAGTAACGCCGAGGAATTCGGCGGCTGGATCAAGACGGTGCGCGGAGACACCGCCGTGGTGGTCGACGAGACCCGGCCGGTCCCGTTGTGGCAGCACGTCATCGTGGGCAAGCGGCTCTTCGATCTCTTTGATGGCGATGAGCCTCTTGGGCGACGAGCATTAGGCGGGGCGGGAATTCCTTCTCAAGTCGATCCGGAGCTGATGCGCTACATAGCCCAGCGCCGCCAGGCCGATCGCTTCGCCGACTTCGACCGCCCGCACCGACGGCCCCATCAGGGTGGGCCGAACCAGCGTTCGGGGAGACCGCCCACCCTGTACCGTCCGCCGTCGCGGCCAGAAGTCATCACCCGGCTCGACGAGGATGGGCTGCTTCCTGCCATTACCTTCATCTTCTCGCGTGCCGGATGCGATGGCGCTGTGGCCCAATGTCTTCGGTCCCGGTTACGCCTCACCACGGAGGAGGAACGGAGAGAGATCGTTGCCGTCATCGACCGCCGTACCGAAGGGCTGCCCGAGGGTGACCTGGAGGTGCTCGGGTACTGGCAGTGGCGCGAGGGGCTGTTGCGCGGTATCGCCGCGCACCACGCGGGCATGCTGCCGGTGTTCCGGCATACGGTCGAGGAGCTTTTCACCAAGGGGTTGGTGAAGGCGGTATTTGCCACCGAGACACTGGCATTGGGCATCAACATGCCCGCGCGCACCGTGGTGCTGGAGCGGTTGGTCAAGTTCAACGGGGAGCAGCACGCGGCGTTGACTCCGGGGGAGTACACGCAGTTGACCGGACGCGCGGGCCGGCGCGGCATCGACGTCGAGGGACACGCCGTCGTGTTGTGGACACCCGAGGTGGAGCCCAGCGAGATCGCGGGACTGGCGTCCACCCGCACCTTCCCGCTACGCAGCTCCTTCGCGCCGTCGTACAACATGACGATCAATCTGGTGCACCGCATGGGGCCGGGTCCGGCACGCGAACTGCTGGAGCGATCCTTCGCGCAGTTCCAGGCGGACCGCTCCGTGGTGGGATTGGTGCGTGGCATCGAACGTGGTCAGAAAATGCTCGACGAGATCGCCAATGAGATTGACGGACATGAGGGTTCGGTCCTGCAGTACGTCCGGTTGCGCGGCAACCTCGCCGAGCGTGAGCGCGCCGCCGCGCGCGCGTCACGGCTCGAACGTCGCGGTGCGGCCAACGATGCCCTTGCCGCGCTCAGGCGCGGTGATGTCATCGCGATTCCGCATGGCCGTCGCAATGGTGTGGCCGTGGTGCTGGAGCCGGCCAACGACAACGACGACCCTCGTCCTCTGGTCTTAACCGAACACCGTTGGGCCGGAAGGATTTCGTCGGCGGATTACACGGCTGGCGCCGAACCGCTCGGATCCATCACGCTGCCCAAGCGCGTGGAGCATCGTCAGCCCAAGGTGCGACGCGATGTGGCGTCGGCGCTGCGGTCAGCGCTTGACGAGGGCCGGGTACGCAGGCCGCAACCGGTGAAGGGCCGCAAGAACGGTGCGGACTCCGACGGCTCGGATCTCGGAGTCGAGGTCGAACGGTTACGTCATGAAATCCGGCAGCATCCGGTGCATCGCCTCCCCAACCGCGAGGAATTGGCACGCACCGCTGAGCGCTATCTGCGCATCGAACGCGATAACGAACAACTCCAGAAGAAGGTGTCGGCCGCGACCAATTCACTCGCGCGCACTTTTGACCGGATCCTCGCGCTGCTCTCCGAACGCGGATACGTCGAGGACAGCGCCGAGCTCGGTGTGAAGGTCACCGGGGACGGCACGTTGCTGGCCCGGATCTACAGCGAAAGTGATCTGCTGGTGGCCGAGTGTCTGCGGCGCGGGCTGTGGGCGGGGCTCAAACCCGCGGAGCTGGCGGCCGTGGCATCCGCCGTGCTGTACGAGTCGCGGGGTGATGCGGTGTCCGCGACGGGTGAGGCGCCGACGGCTGCGCTGCGCGCGGCCCTCGCCGAGACCCACCGGGCCCTGGCCCGGTTGCGCCGCGACGAACAGCAGCACCAGCTCTCGCCCACCCGCGAGGTCGACGAGGGCTTCGTCGCGGCGGTGTATCGATGGGCGACCACCGGCGATCTGGCGGCATCGCTGGAGGCGGCCGGCAATACGGGTACCGCGCTGCCTGCGGGTGATTTCGTGCGGTGGTGCCGGCAAGTGGTTGATCTGCTCGACCAAATCAACAAGGCTGCGCCGGACGCCGAGGTGCGCTCGGTGGCGAGGGCCGCGGTCGCCGACGTGCGGCGTGGCGTCGTTGCCGTTGATGGCACATAAGGTCGAGCAAACGCTAAGGTGGAGCGTCAGCACGCTCTTACACACCGGTAAGTAACAATGTCGCGACACGGGAGGAACGATGAGCGGTCCACAGGGAACCGAGCCTGGCGGACAGTGGGCGCCGCAACCTGGGCAAGGCCAAGAGCCGTGGCAGACACCGCAATCCTCAGATCCGGCGCAGCAGGGCGAGCAGGGTTGGCCGCAGCCGGCCTACGGTCAGGGACAGCAGTATCCGCAGTACCAGCAGCCGGGTTTCCCGGGTGGTGGATTTGGGGATCCGAGTCAGTTCGGACAGCAGCCCGGCCAGCCGGGTCAGCAGGGATTCGGCGAACCGAGTCAGTTCGGCCAGCCCGGCGCCTACGGCCAGCCGGGACAGTACGGCCAGCAGGGTGGATACCCGGGTCAGTACGGGCAGCAGCAGGGACAGCCGTTCCCGCAGTTCGGTGCCGGTAAGCCGCAGCGTTCCACCAAGACCATCGCCATCATCGGCGGCATTGTCGCGGCCGCGGTGATCCTTATCGTGGTACTGGTTACCGCCTTCCTGGCTCCCGGCTGGGCCATGACCACGACCCTGGACGTCGGCAAGGCTCAAGAGGGCGTGACCAAGGTTCTTACCGACGAGACCAACGGATACGGCGCCAAGAACGTGAAGGACGTCAAGTGCAATGACGGCAAGAACCCCGAGGTGAAGAAGGGCGCCACCTTCAACTGCGATGTCAGCATCGACGGCACCAAGCGCCAGGTCACCGTAACGTTCCAGAATGACAAGGGCACCTACGAGGTAGGCCGCCCCAAGTAAACGGCCTGACAAAATGCCGAGTGCGCAGATCCGCGCACTCGGCATTTTTGTGTTCAGGGGAGTCCGTCGAGCGCCTTCTGCAGGCGTGTGATCGCCGACCCGATCCCCAATTCGGCACCCAGTTCGGCGACCCGCTGTGGATCTCGCGCCGCCAGCGGTAGCGCATCGCTGTCGCGATCGATCGTGACCGGCGCATCCACGGCCACCCGCACCACCGGTTCGGCGGCCGCGATGTAGTCGGTGGCGGCCAGCAGCTTGGCGCGAACCGCTTTGGCCAACCCGGATTCTGGATCGTCGACTGCGGCGAGGATGCCGGTCAGTGACCCGTACTCGGCAAGAAGTTTGGTTGCCGTCTTCTCGCCCACGCCGGCGACACCGGGCAGGCCGTCGGACGGGTCGCCGCGCAGCAAGGCCAGTTCCGCGTACGCCGCGCCGGCCCGCTCCACGGGCACTCCGTACTGCTCAGACACCTCGACCGGTCCGAACAAGGTGGCCTTGGCGAACCCGCGGCCCATGTAGAAGACCCGAATCGGGACCGGGGCATCGGTGACCACCTGCAGTAGGTCGCGATCACCACTGACCACGATCACGGGGTCCCGACGTTCGGTCGCGGCGAGCGTGCCCAGTACATCGTCTGCCTCAAATCCCGGGGCGCCGGCCGACGCGATGCCGAACGCGTCCAGCATGGCAGCGATCATCTCGACCTGCGGTGTCAGCTCGTCGGGTATCTCTTCGACATCGACGGCACCGTCGGGTTCCTCGGAGACCACACGGTGCGCCTTGTACGACGGAATCGCTGCCACCCGCCAGGCCGGACGCCAGTCCAGGTCCAGGCACACCACCAGCCGGTGCGGCCGGTGCAGGGTGATGAGCTGCGACACCGTGTCGAGGAACCCACGGACGGCGTTGACGGGTCTGCCGTCGGGTGAGGTGATGGAATCCGGAACCCCGAAGTACGAGCGGAACCACAGGCTGGCGCCATCGAGTAGCAGGACGGGTCGCGCGAGGTCATCTTGCACGGCACTCAACCTATGCCAGATAGCCTGGACCGTATGGCACCCCAGCGTTTCGAGTCCGACGTGTACGCCGACCGCCTGCGACGTGCCGCCCACGAGGCGGCGGCCGCGGGGGTGGCGGGGCTGGTGATCACACCCGGATACGACCTGCGGTACCTGACCGGCTCGCGTGCGCAGACATTCGAGCGGCTCACCGCGTTGGTGGTGCCGGCCTCGGGTGTGCCCACGGTGGTCGCACCGCGGATGGAGCTTGCGGCGCTGCAGGATTCGGCGATCGGCGACCTCGACATTCCGATCAGCGACTGGGTGGACGGCGAGAACCCCTACGAGCTGGTGCGTGCGGCATTGGGTTCTGCGGGCGGTGTCGTGTCAGGCGCGGTGGCGGTCACCGAGTCGATGCCCGCAATGCACCTGCTTCCGCTGACCGAATTGATCGGGAGCGTGCCGCTGCTGGCCACCGGGGTGCTGCGCCGACTGCGCATGGTCAAGGATGCCTCCGAGATCGATGCATTGCGCAAGGCCGGAGCCGCCATCGACCGGGTACACGCCCTGGTGCCCGAGCTGCTGGTGCCGGGGCGCACGGAGGCGCACGTGGCCGCTGATATCGCGAAAGCAATTGTCGCCGAGGGTCATTCGGAGGTTTCCTTCATCATCGTGGGTTCCGGCCCGCACGGGGCCGACCCGCACCACGAGTGCTCCGATCGTGAGCTGCAGGCCGGGGACATCGTGGTGGTGGACATCGGCGGCAGCTACGAGCCGGGCTACCACTCCGACAGTACGCGTACCTACAGCATCGGTGACCCTGATCCCGATGTAGCTCAACGTATTTCGATCCTTGAACAGGCGCAGCAGGCTGCGGTTCGGGCTGCTCGTCCCGGCGTGAGCGCTCAGTCTGTGGATGCCGCTGCGCGCCGCGTTCTCGTCGAAGCCGGGATGGGGGAGGCGTTCGTGCATCGCACCGGGCACGGTATCGGGCTGTCGGTACACGAGGAGCCGTACATCGTGGAGGGCAACGACCTGATCCTGGAGCCCGGAATGGCCTTCAGCATCGAGCCGGGTGTGTACTTCCCGGGACAGTGGGGCGCACGGATCGAGGACATCGTCATCGTCACCGAAAACGGTTGTGAGTCGGTGAATTCACAGCCGCACGGCCTGACGGTGGTACCGTTCGGCCGCTAATCAGCTGCGGTGTCGCCGCGGTTCAGCAGATCCGAGGAGCCCAGGACTCGCTCGATCTTGACCTCGATGACCACCCGCTGCGGGTTGACGCGTGGAGTGCGGTAGCGCTGCGCGTAACGGAGCTCGGCGTCGCGCACGGCTTCCTTGTCGGTGACGACGGTGGCCGCACCCTCCAGGGAGAGCCAGCGGGCTCCGTCGACCTGACTGAGCACCGCGAGCCCACCGCGCTCGGCGTTGACCGACTTTTGCGACCCGCCGGTGGTGATGACCCGCGCGATATGGGTCGCGGGGTCGAAGGTGAAGCCGACGGCCACCACATGCGGGCTGTTGTCCTGCCGCAACGTGGTCAGCATCGCGAGATGGCGCTCGGAGAGGAACGCCAGCGCATCATCGGTAAGTCGGGTCGTAGGGGTGTTCGCCATCAACTCTCACGCTAGCGCAGGACATAATCGCTGACGTGACCGACACGGTGCGACACTCCGGCCAGCTTGGGGATGATCCGCGTGCGGGAAGACCGTCGACGGTGGTGATTTTCGGCGGCCGTAGCGAAATCGGGCTGGAAGTGGCTACTCGCCTCGCACCGGGAAACACCGTGGTGCTCGCGGCGCGCCGGGCCGATGACCTGCAGGACGAGGAACGACGCGTCCGTGACGCCGGTGCCGTTGCCGTGGACTGCGTCGAGTTTGACGCCGGCCGGCTCGACAGCCACGAATCGGTGTTGGCCGCCATCATCGAGCGACGTGGAGCCATCGACGTGGCAGTGCTCGCGTTCGGGCTGCTCGGTGATCAGGCGCAGGCGGAAACAGATCCCGCTCATGCGGCGGCCATCGTGCACATCGACTACGTGGCACAGGTCGCCTTGTTGACCCAGTTGGCGGTTCGCATGCGCGGCGCCGGGCGCGGCGCGCTGGTGGTGTTCTCATCGATCGCCGGATGGCGGGTGCGGCGCGCCAACTACGTGTACGGGTCCGCCAAGGCCGGGCTGGACGGTTTCGCGAGCGGGCTGGCCGACGCCCTGCACGGTTCCGGTGTGCACCTGCTGATCGCGCGCCCCGGCTTCGTGATCGGACGGATGGCGGCGGGCATGTCACCGGCACCCTTGGCGAGCACACCCCCGCAGGTCGCGGAGGCCACGGTGCGGGCCCTGCGCCGCGGAAAGCGCACCGTGTGGATTCCGGGAGCACTGGGAACGTTGGCATTCATCATGCGGTGGGTACCGTCGTCTGTATGGCGCAGAATGCCGCGATGAGTCCCCCGGGCGAAGAGCGTCGAGCACAGTTGATCACCGTGGTCGGGATAGGTGCGGACGGGGTCGACGGGCTGTCCATGCGTTCACGCCATGAATTGCAGCGTGCATCAGTCATTTTCGGCTCACTGCGCCAGCTGGAACTGCTCGCTGCGGAATCCCTGGCTGCCGAATGCCGCGTCTGGCCCTCGCCGCTGCTGCCCGCGCTGTCCACCATGTTCGACGGTCTCGGCGACGTCCACGTTCTGGCCAGTGGTGACCCCATGTTGCACGGCGTCGGTACCACGTTGACCCGGCTGTTTGGCGGCGATCGGGTGCGGGTGTTCCCGCATGTGTCCAGTGTGTCGTTGGCCTGCGCCCGAATGGGTTGGGCGGTGAACGATGTCGAGGTCATCAGCCTGGTGAACGCGCCGGTCGATTCGGGCCGCCGGTACGGCGGGCGGGCCGTGGTGCTCAGCCGCAATGCCAACACTCCGGGGGACCTGGCGCGAGCCCTGGCCGGCTCCGAGCTTGGCGCTTCACAACTGACGGTCTGGGAACAGCTGGGTGGTGCGGCCGAGCGCTCGTTCGGCGGTGCCGCCGGTAGTTGGACCCATTCGCCCGGCGACGCGCTGAATGTCATTGCCGTCGAATATGTTCCGGCAGCGGAGGGCATCGTCCTACCGCTGGCCACGGGGCTGCCGGAGGGCGTGTTCGAACACGATGGACAGATCACCAAGCGGGAGATCCGCGCGGTCACTTTGTCATCGCTGGCGCCGAGGCCGGGTCAGCGGCTGTGGGACGTGGGCGCGGCGTCGGGCAGCGTCGCGATCGAATGGTCGCGTAGTGGTACCGGATGTAGTGCCTCGGCCTTCGAGATCGAGCCGTCGCGGCGGGCCGCGATCACCGCCAACGCGACGAAGTTCGGCGTCGATATCGAGGTTTTCGGTTCGGCACCAGATGATTTCGAACAGGCCAGGGCCCCGGACGCGATTTTCGTCGGTGGCGGCGTCACCGCCCCCGGATTGCTTGAACACTGCTGGGAGCGGCTACCGAGCGGAGGCCGCATTGTCGTCAATGCGGTGACCGCGGAATCCGAAGCGCTTTTGTTGCAATGGTATTGCGGCCACGGCGGAGAGCTGCGCCGGTACCGCGTCGAGGATGCCACCGCACTCGGGGGCTTTACCAGCTGGAGGTCCCGGCTGCCTGTTACTCAATGGAGCGCGGAAAAGCCCGTGTCTGATGTCTTCCCGCAAGCGGGTCATCCATGACGGTCTATTTCATCGGTGCCGGACCGGGCGCGGCCGATCTCATCACGGTGCGCGGGCAGCGGATCCTGCAGCGGTGCCCGGTCTGCCTGTACGCGGGATCGATCATGCCGCGTGACCTCTTGGACGAGTGCCCGCCGGACGCCCGGATCATCGACACCGGGCCACTGACCTTGGATGCGATCATCGAGGAGATATCCGGCGCCGACGCACAAGGGCTGGATGTTGCTCGGCTGCACTCGGGTGACCCCTCGCTGTACAGCGCGGTCGCCGAACAATGCCGTCGGCTGGATGTCCTCGGTATCGGCCATGAGATCGTGCCGGGTGTTCCGGCCTTCGCCGCCGCCGCGGCGGCATTGGGCACCGAGCTCACCGTCCCCGGCCTCGCGCAAACCGTGATGATCACCCGGGTTTCGACGTTGTCCACCGCGATGCCCGCCGGCGAAGATCTGCGCACCCTGGCCGCGCCGGGGGCGACACTGGCGTTGCACCTGGCGGCGGCTCAAATTGACACCGTCGTGGCCGATCTCGTCGCCGGGGGATACCCGCTGCAGACGCCGGCCGCTGTGGTGGCGTATGCCAGCTGGCCATCAGAGGTCATCCTTCGCGGCACCCTTGCGGACATCGCCGGGCAGATGAGGGATGCGGGGATCACCAAGACGGCGGTCATCTTTGTCGGGAAGGTGCTTGCCGCAGAGGGTTTTACCGACAGTTATCTGTATTCGGCGGGTCGTCGTAGAGGGGCTTCGCACTGATGCAAGCACTAAGGAGGGTCTTGATCCTCGGAGGTTCGGCGGAGGCGCGCGAACTGGCCGAACGCCTTGCACCCCGGTTCGACGTCACCACCTCGCTCGCGGGCCGGGTGCGCAACCCGGCGGTACCGGCGGGCGGGCTGCGCATCGGAGGTTTCGGTGGCGAGGCAGGTCTACGGAAATGGTTGTTGGACAACAACATCGATGCGGTGATCGATGCCACCCATCCATTCGCCGCGACGATCACGGAGAACGCCGCCGCGGCGTGCGGGCGGCTGGGCATCCCCCACCTTGTTCTGCGCCGTCCGCCCTGGCCGGCAGGCGATGCGTCGGTGGTGTCCTCGGCGGCCGAGGCCAAGGATGCGGTGGTGGCGCAGGGTTTTTCGCGGGTGTTCCTGACCTCGGGGCGCTCGAGCATTGGGGCGTTCCTGTTTTCGGACGCCTGGTTCTTGATTCGCGTGGTGGAGCCGGTGCCCGTCGACGAGCTACCCGAGCGGCACCATGTGTTGTTGTCGCGCGGGCCGTACTCGCTCGACGAGGAAACCGAGCTCATGCGCCAGTATGAGATCGAGGTTCTGGTCACCAAGAACAGCGGGGGAACGATGACCTCGGCCAAGTTGGAAGCCGCTGCGGCGCTGGGCATTCCCGTCGTGATGATCGACAGGCCGGCACTACCGGAGAACGTCTGCACGGTGACCACCGTGGACGCGGCGCAGCAGTGGGTTACTGAGCGGGATACCGCCGAGGCGTGAACACCTGAGGCCCGGAATCGGTCTCCTGCCACTGCGTCTGTGAGGACCCGACGATCAGCAGGGTGCGCATGTCAACCTCTGACGGGTCGAGCTCACCCAGCGTCGTCACCCGCACCGATTCTCCCGCACCGCCGACATCGCGTCCCAGCACGACAGGCGTCGCCGGGTCGCGGTGTTCCAGCAGCACATCGCGCATGGATGCGACCTGCCATGTCCGCGACTTCGAGGCCGGGTTGTACACGGCGAGCACGAGATCAGCCGCCGCCGCGGCACGCAGGCGGGACTCGATGATCTCCCATGGTTTGAGACGATCAGACAGCGATATCACCGCATAGTCATGGCCCAGGGGAGCCCCCACCCGGCTGGCTACGGCCTGCGCCGCCGTCATCGCCGGGAGCACCCGCACCGTGACATCGGGCCATGCGCGGGCCTCTTCCATCACTGCCGCGGCCATCGCGAACACGCCAGGGTCGCCAGAGGACACCACGGCGACTCGGCGGCCACCTGCCGCGAGTTTGAAGGCCAGCTCGGCGCGTGCGGGTTCGTCGCGGTTGTCGCTGGCGTGACGAACCTGGCCGTCTCGCGCGGCGAGGCGATCCAGGTATGGGCCGTAGCCGATGAGGTCGGTGGCGCGCGCCAGTTCCTGCCGCACCTCGGTGGTGGTCCAGTCGTGGTGGCCCGGGCCCAAACCCACCACCGTCACCAACCCGTCGAGCCGGGTGTCGGCGGTGGGTTGCGCCCCGGGAATCAGGACCAGTGAGAAGTACGGTACCGAGGACGGATCGACATCGGCGGCGGGCAATACCCGTTGCGCCGCGGTGCTGGCCCGTTCCACGTAGTACGCCCGGTCCAACATCCCGGAGGTGTCCAACGCCTGCCGGACGGCGCCGTATGAGCGGCCCAGCTTCATGATGACCGCGGCGCCTCGATATTTGAGATCGGCAAGCCTGCTTGCGATCTCGTCGGCAGGCAAGGTGCCGGGGATGACGGTGAGAATCTCGTCGCCCTCGACCAGGGGCGTCCCCGTCGCCGCGGAGGCAGCGCTGACCGACGTCACGCCGGGGATGATGACCGCATCGAACCTATCGGTCAGGCGACGGTGCATGTGCATGTACGAGCTGTAGAACAGCGGATCGCCCTCGGCCAGCAACGCCACGTTGCGGCCGGAATCCAAATGGGCGGCAATCCGATTCGCAGACTCTTCGTAGAAATCATCGATGGCGCCGCGGTATCCGCCCGGATGCGCTGTCGTCTCGGTGGTCACCGGGTAGACGAGGTGCTCCTCGATCTGGCCGGGCCGCAGATACGGCTGCGCGATCGAGCGGGCGATGCTGCGGCCATGCCGCGCGCTGTGGAACGCCACCACATCGGCCTCGCCGATCAGTCGGGCCGCCTTGACGGTCACCAGTTCGGGATCACCGGGGCCAAGGCCGACACCCCACAGGGTTCCTCTGCTCATTCTTGATCGCTCGCAATCGCGTTGACCGCGGCGGCGGCCATTGCGCTGCCGCCCCGTCGTCCCCGCACCAAGAGGTAGTCCATGCCGCGCGGACGGTCGATCAGCTCTTGTTTGGACTGTGCCGAGCCGACGAAACCGACTGGGCCGCCCAGGACTGCCACCGGGGGAGCGACCCCTTCGTCGATGAGTTCGAGGATGCGGAACAGGGCAGTGGGTGCATTCCCGATCGCGGCGACCGATCCCGGCAGCCGATCGGCCCAGAGGTCCACGGCGGCAGCCGATCTTGTGGTTCCGGTGCGCTGGGCCAAGTCCGCGGCGCGCGGATCGGCCACCAGGGACACCACCTCGTTATCGGCGGGTAGGCGCAAGCGGGTGATCCCAGCCGCGACCATCGACGAATCACACAGGATGGGGGCACCTGCGTCCAGGGCCGCCCGGGTGCGCGTCACTACGGCGGGGGAGAAGGCGATTTCGCCGGGCAGATCCACTTGCCCGCAGGTGTGAATGAGCCGGACCACCACGCGCGCGACGTCATCGGGGAATGCCGACAGGTCGGCCTCGGCCCTGATGGTCGCGAACGATTGCCGATAGATCTCGGCTCCGTCTCGCACGTAGTCCAGCACGCGCTAACCCTACGGGTGCCGCTCCAGCGGTCGATAACCCAGCTCCGTCGCCACCAGCACCTGGCCCGTGGCGGGGGAGCCGCACGCCCGGGGACAGCCAACCCAGTGCCGATGCACCGGGGAATGGATACCGCTGGCGATCTCCTCGGCCACTTCGAGCCGTACATCCGCGTGCACATCGGCCCGAGAGCGCCCACATCCCGGTAGCCCGGTGCACGAACTTGCGTTGAGCCACGGGGAGCGCTCGTCGAACACCAGGCCCAGGGGTGCCAGCACCCGCAGTACCACGTCCGCGTCTTCGTGGGGCAGGTCGCACAGCAGCACAGATCGCCACGGTGTGATCACGACAGGTTTTTCGGCGGCCGCCAACAGTGCCGCCACTCTCGCCGGTAGCTGACCCAACGGAACCGCGGCGCCCAGTGTCACCAACTCGCCGTCGGGCTGTTGCTCGATCCATCCCACGGGTGCACGCACGGCTGTCGTGGGCTGCTGCAGTCCTCCGATCAGCGTCTCGTCGATCGCCTCGGCAAGGGTCGCGGCGGCGTCTGGCAGTTCCGCCACCCGCCAGGCGTTCCCCCGAATGCGCACGAAGGTCTGTGCGATCGCGAGCACGCGTTCCACGGCGGCATCCGGGTCGTTGACACACACCGAGGTGGCGCGACCGTCAAGGATGACTCGCCACCCACCCGGTTCGTGCCGCAGCCCGATATCGGCGCCCATGGCCGCCATATCGGCGCGCCCGTCGTCGAGGCTGAACAAGAAACGACCCGGCAGCTCGGCGAGATCGGGAGAAGCGATCAGCCCGCGGTCCAGCGCGAGGACCAGTGGGCGCACGTCAGGGAAGTCGCCGGCCCGCCCCGACAGCGGTGAGGCCACGATGTTGCGCACCCGTTCATGGCTCGGCGACGGCAGCAGCCCGGCCTGCGATAAGAGGGTGCCCACCGCGTCCGCATCACGGATCGATCGAAGCTGAACATTGCCGCGGGAGGTCAGCTCCAACACCGGCGCGCCGTAGTCGCCCGCCGCCTCCGCCAACGCGGACAACTGCGCTGATGTGACCATTCCGCCGGGTAACCGGATGCGTGCCAGCGCTCCATCGGCAGCCTCGTGCAGACGCAGCGCACCGGGGCACGCGTCGTCGGCGCTGGAGCGGGTCACCTACTCACCGTAGGACTACGGTACGAATGTCCTGTGAGCAATGCCCCGATCCTGATTCTGTCGACATCCGACACCGACCTGCTGAGTGCGCGTGCCAGTGGTGCGAACTATCGATGGGCCAACCCTTCTCGTATCCACGTCGATGACCTGCCAGACCTGCTCGACGGGATGGGTGCGGTGGTCGTTCGTCTTCTCGGTGGCCGTCGCGGTTGGGAGGAGGGCATCGATGCCGTCATCGCCTCCGGAGTGCCGGCCGTCGTGGTCTCCGGTGAGCAGGCCCCCGATGCCGAGCTCATGGAATGCTCGACCGTCCCGGGCGGCGTCGCCCTGCAGGTCCACCGGTACCTGGCCGAGGGCGGGACGGCGAATCTGCAGCAGCTGCACGCCTTCTTGTCCGACACCGTCCTGATGACGGGGATCGGTTTCGAACCACCGACGACAAATCCGGCCTGGGGGGTGCTACAGCGGGCGGCCCGGAACACCGACGGTCCCACCGTCGCGGTGCTGTACTACCGTGCCCAACAGCTGGCCGGAAACACCACGTACATCGAGGCTCTCTGCACCGCCGTTGAAGACCTTGGAGGACGAGCACTCCCGGTGTACTGCGCCTCGCTGCGTACCGCGCCGGCGGAGCTTCTGGAGACGCTGGCGGCCGCCGATGCCATGGTGGTCACCGTACTGGCCGCAGGTGGTGCGACCCCGGCGGCCGTGGGAGCCGGAGGAGCCGACGACGAGTGGAATGTCGGACACCTTGCGGCCCTGGATATCCCGATCCTGCAGGGGCTGTGCCTGACCAGCCCGCGAGACGATTGGGACGCCAACGACGACGGTATGAGCCCGTTGGACGTCGCGACCCAGGTCGCTGTCCCCGAGTTCGACGGGCGCATCATCACCGTGCCCTTCTCGTTCAAGGAGATCGACAGCGACGGCCTTATCACCTACGTTCCCGATCCGGAGCGCTGCGCACGGGTGGCGGGTATCGCGTTGCGGCACGCGAAACTTCGATCCATCCCCGCCGGTGAGCGTCGGATAGCGCTGGTGTTCTCCGCGTATCCCACCAAGCACGCCCGGATCGGCAACGCGGTGGGCCTGGATACTCCGGCAAGCGCGGTGGCGCTGCTGACCGCCATGCGTGCGGCCGGCTATGACGTGGGTGCCGACGGTGACATCCCTGGACTGCCCGCCACCGGTTGGCCCGCCACCGACGGGGACGGTGACACGCTGATTCACGCCCTCATCGAACGGGGCGGCCAAGATCCGGACTGGCTGACCGCGGAACAGCTGGCGGGCAACCCTATTCGTGTACCGGCGCGACAGTACCGGGAATGGTTCTCCCGCCTGGCGCCTGGGCTCGCCGAGCAGGTGGTCGAACACTGGGGCCCGCCACCAGGGGAACTGTTCGTCGACACCAGCGTGAACCCCGACGGCGATATTGTGATTGCTGCGCTACAAGCAGGAAATGTTCTGCTCCTCGTGCAGCCACCTCGTGGATTCGGGGAGAATCCGGTGGCCATCTACCACGACCCCGACCTGCCGCCCAGTCACCACTACCTCGCCGCGTACCGCTGGCTGTCGGCCGCGCGCGACGAGGGCGGGTTCGGCGCCGATGCACTGGTGCATTTGGGTAAGCATGGCAATCTGGAGTGGTTGCCGGGTAAAACCGTTGGCCTGTCGGCGGATTGTGCTACGGACGCCGCCATCGGCGATCTGCCGCTCATCTATCCGTTCCTGGTGAACGATCCGGGCGAGGGCACCCAGGCCAAACGGCGCGCACACGCGACCCTGGTCGACCACCTCATCCCACCCATGGCTCGCGCCGAAACCTATGGGGATATAGCGCGTTTGGAGCAACTGCTCGATGAGCACGCCAACATCTCGGCACTGGATCCGGCAAAACTACCGGCAATCCGCCAGCAGATCTGGACGCTCATGCGCGCGGCGAAGATGGACCACGACCTGGGGCTTCAGGATCGCCCTGACGAGGACGTCTTTGACGACATGCTGCTGCATGTCGATGGATGGCTGTGCGAGATCAAAGATGTGCAGATCCGCGACGGCCTGCACATTCTGGGCAGCGCGCCCGTCGGCGGAGCTCAGGTTGATCTGGTGCTGTCGATCCTGCGTGCCCGGCAGATGTGGGCGGGTGAACAATCGGTACCCGGATTGCGTCAGGCACTCGGGCTCGCTGAGGACGGCACCGACGACCGTGTGCGCGTCGATAAGATTGACCAGCAGGCACATTCGCTGCTGACCGCGCTACAGGGCACGGACTGGAACCCCGATGCGGTGGGCGATCTCACCGATGACCCTCTGGTCGCACAGATCCTGCGGTTCGCGGCGACCGAGGTAGTGCCCAGACTGGACGGCACCAACGGCGAGATCGACGCGATCCTGCGTGCTCTGGATGGCCGCTTCATCGAGGCCGGGCCCTCCGGCTCGCCACTGCGGGGGCTCGTCAACGTGCTGCCGACCGGGCGCAATTTCTACTCGGTGGACCCCAAGGCGGTTCCGTCGAAGCTGGCCTGGGAGACCGGGCAGGCCATGGCGGACTCGTTGTTGGAGCGATACCGCACCGATTACGGAGATTGGCCGCGATCTGTCGGGCTGTCGATCTGGGGAACCTCGGCGATGCGGACCTCCGGTGACGATATCGCCGAAGTTCTTGCACTTCTGGGTGTTCGGCCGGTCTGGGATGAGGCCTCCCGGCGCGTGGTGAGCCTGGAGGCGATCTCCCTGGCAGAACTCGGGCGCCCACGGATCGACGTCACGGTGCGTATCTCCGGATTCTTCCGCGATGCCTTCCCGCACGTGGTGACCATGTTCGATGACGCGGTCGCGCTGGTGGCGGGTCTCGAGGAGTCCGCCGAGCAGAACTATCTGCGAGCGCACGCCGAAGCGGATCGCGCCGAGCACGGGGATTGGCGGCGCGCCACCATGCGCATCTTCGGCTCCAAGCCTGGCACTTATGGCGCAGGACTACTTCAGCTCATCGACAGTCAAAACTGGCGCAACGACTCGGATTTGGAGCAGGTTTACACCGCGTGGGGCGGATTCGCCTATGGCCGTGGACTCGATGGTGCTGCCGCGAGTGAGGATATGCGTCACCAGTATCGCCGGATCGCGGTCGCGGCGAAGAACACCGACACCCGCGAACACGATATTGCTGATTCGGACGACTACTTCCAGTACCACGGCGGCATGGTCGCGGCCGTGCGGGCACTCACCGGTAAGGCTCCGGCGGCATACATCGGTGACAACACCCGACCGGACGCGGTGCGTACTCGCACGTTATCCGAAGAAACCACAAGGGTTTTCCGTGCGCGCGTGGTCAACCCACGGTGGCTGGAGGCGATGCGCCGGCACGGCTACAAGGGTGCTTTCGAAATGGCTGCCACCGTCGACTACCTCTTCGGATACGACGCCACCGCGAACGTGATGGCCGACTGGATGTACGAGCAGCTCACCAACAGCTATGTGCTCGATGAGCAGAACCGTAAGTTCATGCAGCAGTCCAACCCGTGGGCACTTCATGGTATTGCCGAGAGGTTGCTGGAGGCGGCCAGTCGCGGCCTGTGGGAGAACCCGGATCAGCAAGTTTTGAGTGATTTGCGATCGGTGTTCCTCGAGACCGAGGGCGAGCTCGAGTCGTAGCATCGAAACATGGCCCGGAACAACGGCTTGGACATCGGCACGGTGGCGGCAGGCCGCTACATCCTGTTGACCACCTTCACCAAAGACGGTGTGCCCAAACCGACTCCGATGGGCTTCGTCGCCGAGGGCGATGAGCTGCTGCTGACCACGAGTGCGAACACCTGGAAGGTCCGACGGATCCGGCGAGGCCGGAAGGTGAGGGTGGCCGTCTGTACGCGGAGCGGCCGGGTGATCAGCCCGGTCTCCGACGCCACCGCGGTGATCGTGGAGGATCCGGCCTCCGTGGCGCGTATCCGGGCGTCGGTGGTCAAACGGTACGGACTGCCGAGCCGGATCGTGACGGCGTGGCTGGACCGGCGCAACGGCGCCAGGGTCGGTATTTCAGTGACGCTCGGCGCGCCGGAAACGCTCTGACGTTCCTAGACTGATCGGCATGGGTGCGAACCTCCCGGTGCCGACATTCGACGATGTCTGTGCCGCCAAATATGTCCTGTTGACCACCTACACCAAGGACGGTCGTGCCAAACCGGCCGCGGTGTGGGCGGCACCCGAGAACGGTGAGCTTCTGGTGTGGACCGAAACCACATCCTGGAAGGTGCGCCGAATCCGCAACACCCCGCGCGTGACGCTGGCCGTCTGCGATGTGCGCGGCAAGGTCCGCAGCGCCGAGATCGAGGGCACCGCACGAGTCCTGGACCCCGAGGGCACCGAGCGAGCGCGCGCGGCCATCACCGCTAAGTACGGCCTGGTGGGGTGGGTGCTGGTGAAGGCCAGCGTGCTGCGTCGCGGCAGCGGCGGCACCATCGGGCTGGCCGTCACCGCCTGACCCGGAACGCCGAACCGGGAACCCGGCGACGGGCCGGTGCGTTGTGCGGGTATGTGGCCAGGGCTGTTTCTGCTGTATGTGATCGTCGAGGTGTCCGCCCTGGTGGCGTTGACCTCCGCGGTGGGCATCGGCTGGACCATCATCGCCGTCGCGGCGGCCTTTGTGGTCGGTCTGATGCTTGCCGGCTCGCAGGCCCGGCGTGCCATTGACCAGCTGCGGCGGGGAGTGCGATCCCCTGGAGGAGCTGTCGCGGACGGTGCGCTCATCGCGCTCGGAACCGTCGCAGTGGTGATTCCGGGACTGGTCTCCTCGGTCATCGGGCTGCTCATGCTGCTCCCGCCGACCCGTGCCGTCCTGCGGCCGGTGCTGACCCTCGTCGCGGCACGGCAGCTGAGTCGGCGCGCGCCTCTGATCACCGTCATTCCCGGCGGGTACGGCGCGTTTCAGGCCGGCCAGACGCGGGCGAGCACGGTCGACTACATCGACGGTGAGGTCGTCGACGTGAGTGACGAGCAGCCCGGACCGTCTTCGCGTTACCGCCCCGGCCACGACCTGCCTGCGTAGACGTCGTCCGAACCCGGCAGAATCACCGAGTGCAGATTCAACTGCTCGTCAACGCGCGCGTGCATAGCCCGTCGCATCCGGCGGCGACCGCCATGGCCGTGACGGGTGATGTCATCAGCTGGATCGGCGAGGACGACCTGGGGCGGGCAGAGTTCCCCGGCGCCGACATCGTCGATCTGGAGGGCGCCTTCGTTGCCCCCGCATTCGTCGACGCCCATGTTCATCTCACCGCACTCGGGCTGTCCATCATCGGGCTCGACCTGTCCGATGTGACCTCGCGCGAGCAGTGCCTGGCCCGGCTGGCTACGTACGCCGGTGAGCATGCCGATGAGGTGATCTGGGGACACGGCTGGGACGAATCGAGATGGCCGGATCGGGAGCCGCTGAGCACCGCCGAACTGGACGCGACGGCACCCGGACGGGCCGTCTACCTCACCCGCATCGATGTGCACTCGGCCGCGGCCTCGACGACGCTGCGCCGGCAGGTGCCCGGCCTTCCCGATGCCACGGGATTTCACCCCGAGCGCCCGCTGGCCGGGGCGGCTCACCACCTGTTGCGGGCACACGCGCGCGGAGCGCTCTCCGTCAACGGGCGAGCCAGGGCACGGCGCGCGGCGCTCGACAGCGCGGCATCGCTCGGCCTGGTGTCGGTGCACGAATGCGGCGGACCGGAGATCAGTGGGCTGGATGATTTCCGCGAGCTGTTGGCCACCGAGCATGGCGTGCAGGTCACCGGATACTGGGGTGAGCCTGCTCGCGACCCCGATCATGCGCGCGAGCTCATTGCCTCCACGGGGGCTGTCGGCCTGGCCGGTGACCTCTTCGTCGACGGCGCACTTGGATCGCATACCGCCTGGCTGCAGGAGCCGTATCACGACGCGCCGCACACCTGCGGCACGATGCATCTGGACGCGGAAACGGTTGAGACGCATCTGGACTCGTGCACGCAGGCCGGTATCGCCGCGGGGTTCCACGTGATCGGCGATGCTGCCGTCACTCAGGTGATCGACGCACTCGAGCGTGTGGCCGACAGATATGGCGTGCCGGCCGTGGCGCGGTGCGGACATCGCCTGGAGCACCTCGAAATGGTCTCGGCGGCACAGGCCGCCCAACTCGGTCGCCTCGGGGTGATCGCCAGCGTGCAACCGGCCTTTGATGCCCTCTGGGGCGGCCCGGAGGGCATGTATGCGGAACGACTCGGCCCAACGCGAGGTACTCAGCTAAACCCGCTGGCGCTGTTAGCATCCCAAGGCGTGCCTCTCGCGTTCGGTTCTGATGCCCCTGTCGCGCCCCTGGATCCGTGGGTGGCGGTGCGGGCTGCGGTCCGTCACCGCACTGCGAGCAGTTCGGTTTCGGTGCGCGCGGCGTTCGGTGCGGCGACGCGAGGCGGTTGGCGTGCACAGGGAGTTCATGACGGTGCGACCGGCACGTTGACCCCGGGAGCTCTTGCCAGCTATGCGATCTGGGAGACGGGGGACTTGACCATCAACTCCAGCCAACCGGGAGTTCAGCGGTGGTCCACGGACCCGCGCTCACGGGTCCCGGCGCTGCCGGACTTATCGGACGCCGCTGCTGTGCTCCCCAAATGTCTACGGACTGTGCACCGCGGCACGGTGATCCATGGCTGAAGAGACTGTTGACGAATCCGTCGACGAGGTTGTTGGTGAGGACGTGCCGGGTCGCCATGCGGAGGTCAACGTTCCGGTAGACGAGCCGATAGACGAGGAGCCGCAGGCTCCGGGCGAGACCGGCCCGTCACGCGGTGCGGCCTTCGCGGGGGCCGTGCGCGCTCGCGGTATCGCGTTCGGCCAGGCCTGGCTGCGTGCGGCGACCCGCCAGGGCGCGGCGTTGATCGGGGGCCTCGCATTGTGTGCGAGCTTCCCGCCCTGGGGTTTCTGGTGGGCCGCCTTCCCGGCTCTGTCGATCCTGGGATGGGTGTTCTGGTCGCCGAAGACCAGGCTGCGCGGTGGGCTCGGCTATGGACTGCTGTTCGGTCTCGCGTTTTTCATCCCGCTGCTGCCCTGGACGGGTCAGCTGGTGGGTGCCGTCCCGTGGCTCGCGCTGTCCTTGCTCTGCGCGACCTGGGTGGCCCTGTTCGGTGTGTTGGCGGTCGCCGTGCGGAACCTGCCGGGTTGGCCGCTGTGGTTCGCTGCCGCGTGGTCCGCTGCCGAGTGGGGTAAGGCAAGCGTTCCGTTTGGCGGGTTCCCGTGGGGTCGTATCGCTTTCGGACAGGGCGACGGCCCGATGCTCAGCTTGGCGCGATACGGGGGAGCGCCATTGGTCTCCTTCACGGTGGCCCTGGGTGCCTTCGCGGTGACGGCCCTGGGCATCGAGATGTACCGCTGGTGGCGCAGCCCGGCCCTCGGCCCGGATGGTGCCCGGCCGGTGCCCTCGGTGCTGCTGCCCGGAGCCTGCGTGTGTCTTGTCCTGATCGCCATGGCGGTGAGCTGGCAGCAGGTTCGGCACGCGAGCCACGGCGCCACGGATGGGCGGACGGTCACCGTCGCCGCGGTGCAGGGGAACGTTCCGCGTTTGGGGCTTGATTTCAACGCCCAGCGGCGCGCTGTACTCGACTACCACGTGAAGGAAACCCTCTTGCTGGCCCAGGACGTGAAGGCGGGCAAGGCTCCGGCACCGCAGTTCGTCGTGTGGCCGGAGAACTCCTCGGATATCGATCCGATCCGCAACGCCGATGCGACCGAGGCCATCACCGAGGCAGCACAGGCCATCGGCGTGCCCATCCTGGTCGGCGGCGTGCTGCGCCATCCCGACTCCACCCCCGAACAGCCCAAATCGATCAATTCGATCATCGTGTGGGATCCGGACACCGGCCCGGGTGAACGTCATGACAAACAGATCGTGCAACCGTTCGGTGAGTACCTGCCCTGGCGGAGTTTCTTCGCGCACTTCTCGGAGTACGCCGACCGCGCCGGATACTTCGTCCCTGGAGAGGGCAACGGTGTCGTCACCGCGGGCGGCGTGAAGATCGGCGTTGCCACCTGTTGGGAGGTTCTGTTCGATCGGGCGCTGCGGCAGTCCACTCTCAACGGTGCCGAGATACTCACCGTGCCGAGCAACAACGCCCTGTTCGGTACTGCGATGAGTGAACAACAGCTGGCCATCTCCAAGGTTCGGGCCGTCGAGCATGACCGGGAGGTCATCGTCGTCGGCACCACCGGGATCAGCGCATTTATCTCTCCCGACGGCGTCGACGCGGGACGCACCAAGTTTTTCGAACCGGCGTACATCGATATGCAGGTGCGACTGCACAACGACCTGACACCGGCCACGCAATGGGGTCCCTGGATCGAATGGGCTCTTGCTTTGATCGCAGGACTTGCCGTCCTGGCCTCGGCTGGCCTGGCGATACTGCACAATGGAGGGCTGAAGAGGCCGGAACGCGAGGTAGAGCCGGCCTCACCGATTAAGGAGACCTGACCGGAGTGGATCCCGTGACCGAACGTCCGAGCGCCCGGACCCTGGTGATCATTCCGACGTACAACGAGCGGGAGAATCTCCCGCTGATCCTTGGTCGGCTGCACAAGGCGCAACCCGATGTCCATGTGCTGATCGTCGATGACGGCAGCCCCGACGGCACCGGCGAACTTGCCGATGAGGCCGCGCTTGCCGATCCGGATCGCGTGCACGTCATGCACCGCAAGGAAAAGGGCGGCCTGGGAGCCGCCTACATCGCCGGCTTCGGTTGGGGCCTGGCACGTCAGTATTCGGTGTTGGTGGAGATGGACGCCGACGGCAGTCACGCTCCCGAACAGCTGTCCCGGCTGCTCGATGCCGTGGACGCCGGAGCCGACCTGGCAATCGGTTCTCGCTATGTCCCAGGGGGCACTGTTGTCAATTGGCCGTGGCGACGGTTGGTGCTGTCCCGCAGCGCGAACGTCTATGCCCGGCTGGTGCTGGGCGTCAAACCCCACGACATCACCGCGGGATACCGCGCGTACCGGCGTGAGGTGCTCGAAAAGCTGGATTTGGCGGCCGTCGAATCACACGGCTACTGCTTCCAGATCGATCTCACCCTGCGCACCATCGCGCACGGTTTCGAGGTTGCCGAGGTGCCGATCACCTTCACCGAACGCGCGATCGGCGAATCCAAGATGAGCGGGTCGATCATCAATGAGGCCCTGGTCAAGGTGACCAAATGGGGTATTAGAAGCCGCCTGGATCGGGCGCGCGGCATCAATCGCTGAAGTACTCAGCTCTCACGCATTGCGGGCCATCAGGCCGCCGTCGACCGGAATGACCGTGCCGGTGAGATAGGACGCTGCCGGTAGGCACACGCTCAAGGTCATGTGCGCGACTTCCTCGGCGCGTCCGTAGCGACGCAACGCGGTGCGCCGACGGGCATAGGTGTTCTTGTCCTCGGTGGAGATCGCCGCCGTCATCGCGGTATCGATGGGCCCGGGGCAGATGCAGTTCACCGTGATTCCGTCTCGCCCCAGGTCGACGGCCAAGCTCCTGGTCAGGCCGGCCAGGCCGGACTTGGCCGCGACATATGGGCTGTCATACGGGGTGGCACCGAGAGCCTCGGTGGAGGCGATGTTGACCACGCGCGGGGCAGGGGAGTTGCGCAGGAACGGAAGCGCCGCACGGACGATCCGTTGGGGTGCGGTCAGATGGACGGCAAGTGAGCGAGCCCAGGTCTCGCCGTAGTCGGGGTCATCGAGCGACCTGAACGCCGCGAACCCGGCGTTGTTCACCACAATGTCCAGTCGGCCGAATCGCTCGGCGACGGCCCCGACTACCTCGGTGATCTGCGCATCATCGGTAACGTCCAGCGCCCAGGGTGCTGCCGTATCGCCGATCTCGGCGGCGACTGCCTCTGCGTCCTCCAGCCGAAGATCGGTGACCGCGAGAAACGCGCCATCCTCGGCGAAAACCCGGGCAGTGGCCTTCCCCATGCCGCTGGCGGCACCGGTGATGAGAACGGCCGAACCCGCAACGGACCTGCCGGAGGCACTCATCGGGGCGAGTTACGCTGTCGCGCCCTAGCCCCTGCGACGGCCCTTGATCAGTTCCAGACGTTCCTTGAGCAGCTCGTCGAGCTCCTCGACGCTGCGGCGCTCCAGAAGCATGTCCCAGTGCGTACGCGGGGGCTTGACCTTCTTGGGCTCGGGCACATCGCCGTCGAGGAGGGTGCCTTCTAAGCCATTGCGGCATGCCCAGTTGGCCGGGATCTCGGCATCGTGGGCGAAGGGAACGTCGAACTCCTCACCGTTCTCGGTGCGGTAGCGAGCCATACGGCGGGGCGCCAGGTCGTGGTCACGATCGGTTTCGTAGCTGACGGCGCCGAGTCGGCTGCCCCGTAGAACACGATCTGCCATGTGTACTTCTCCTCTTCACTGCGGGTCTCTGCGGATCGGATCCCGCGCTCGAATTGCTGGTGGCTGTCTACTTCAACGCCGTACCCGCGCCGTTAGTTCCCTGTTCGCGCAGGTTGTGGCCCTCATTATAGCTGGTGAACGCGCTTGTAACGCTCACCGCTGTGCGTCCGCGACGCGTGGCGGGATATCACGATTGCCCGGGTCAGGCGCGCTGTGCCGTGGTGATAGCTGCCCGGCCGTCGGCGGGCGATCGGCTGGCATAAGTCGGTGCGTACCGCTGCAGCAATTCGAGGGTGGTCAGGTGCTTGCGGCACTGGAACCCGTGCGAGGCCAGCAGCGTGTCGGCGTCACCCGCGGTGAGGCCGGTCAGGTACGGCTCGCCAAACCGGGCGGCGGCCTCGGTCCATAGCCTGGCGCGTACAGACTTGCTGTCTCCGCCGGTGACGACACTGGTATCGAGGTAGTCGAAGACCAGCAGGCTCCCGGGCGCGCATACCGTCGCGAGGTCGGCAAGTGTCGCGTCGAGTGCGTCCTGAGTGAGGTAGGCAGTCACGCCGAGCCAGATGAACAGGCTCGGCCGGGTGGGATCAAATCCGTTGGCAAGGAGTCTTTCGCGTAGTACATCGTGCTCGAAATCGCAGGGCACCCAAACGATCTGATCGTTGTCTTCGGGTGATTGGAGCCGTTCCATGACGGTGCGTTTGTCCGCTTGGGTGGTAGGCGCGTCGACTTCGAAGATCCTGACCGAACTGTGTGCGGCCCGGCGCAACGTGGTGGTGTCGAATCCGGCACCCAGCAGCACAACCTGATCGACACCATCGTTGATGGCGGCATCGAGCACGTCATCGGTGTAGCGCACCCGTAAGACCAGGAAGAAGTGACCCGCTGCGCCGAACACGGATTTCAGTACTCCGATAAAGCCGCGAGCCACCAAAGGATGAATCAAACAGGCCCGTAGCAGGGGACTGCGGATGAAATGCCGCGAGTACGGATCGTCGAGCAGGCGCCGCCGCGGCGGCTGCAAC
The DNA here is from genome assembly GCF_002013465.1 of Mycobacterium sp. D16R12. Classification (GTDB taxonomy): domain Bacteria; phylum Actinomycetota; class Actinomycetes; order Mycobacteriales; family Mycobacteriaceae; genus Mycobacterium. The sequence goes on from NZ_MAFC01000025.1 coordinate 174,614, forward strand.
GTTTCCGCCGCGCGTTGGGCCGCGCAGGATTGCGCCGTAAAACTGGCCCGACGATCAAGACGACGACTACTCACACCGGTCTCCGCATCTGCTGATCAACACATTCCCCACATTTACGTCTAGGCCCGGTGTCCACCGGATCTTGAGCCGACCAATGCCGGGTCCGACTCCCGCAGCGCGCGGCACGGCACGCGCATCGGCCACCAGAACCACCGGCCCAGGAGGGTCGCGATGGAGGGGATGACGAGCGAGCGGACGATGAGGGTGTCGAGCAAGAGTCCGACGCCAACGGTCGTGCCGATCTGTGCGAGCGTGCTCGAATACCCCGCGATCAGTGCGAACATCGTGAAACCGAAGATCAGGCCCGCGGTGGTGACAACACTGCCGGTGCCCACCATGGCGCGGATGATCCCGGTTTTGATTCCGGCGCGGAGCTCTTCCTTGAACCGGGCGACGAGCAGCAGGTTGTAATCGGCGCCGACCGCGACAAGGAAGATGAAGGAACACGGTGCGACAGCCCAGTGCAAGGGCAGACCTATGCCGTACTGCCAGATGGCGACACTGAGCCCCCACGCGGAAAGGAAGGACAGTCCCACGGTGCCGACGACGGCGACGGCGGCGACGAAGCTGCGCAACAACAGCAGCACCACGCAGAACACGAAGGCGAACGCCGCGACCGCACTGGTGAGGAAATCCTCCTTGGCGAAGGCGGCGATGTTGAGCAGCGTGCCCCCGGCTCCTCCGATGCTCACCGTGCTCCCGCCCAGTGAGGTGCCCTTAAGTGCCGCCTTGGCCGCGGGGACGATCTTCGCGCTGTAGTCCATGCTCTCTCGGCTGAACGAATTCACATCGCCCATGACGAGCATCCGGGTGATCTTGCCGTCCGGAGAGAAGAAGACGGAGAGCGCGGATTGGAACAACGGGGATTCGAAGGCCTGGCTCGGAAGGAAGAAATACCCGCTCGGGTCTCCCTTCATATAGGTGTCTGCGATCTCTCTCAGGAACTGGGTGACCTCGTTCATCTGTACGAGCAGCGAGTCCGCCATGCCGCGGATCGGTGTCAGCGTGCGTTGCGAGTCGGCGAGAAAACGGTCCAGCATCCGGACCTGGGCCACCAAGTTGGGCAATGATTCCGAGGCGACGCGGGAGGCGTCCACGATGTCCTCGAACTTGCGTCCGCCCGTCTGGTTGAGTCCGTCGAGAACAGCGAGACCGGTGAGCGCGGAGTTGCAGGGGAGAAGCTGCTTGCAGTCGGGAACCATGTCGACGAGCTGACCTGCCGCGTCGATGCCGTCCGCGACGAGCGGCTGCATGTCGTTGTGGATGGCCTTCGCCATCTTCAACAGCTCGATGAGACGCTGCCGGGTGGCTGCGCCGGTGCCGCCGGGCAGCTCGACCGCGCGCTGGGTCACCTCAAGGTCTTTGAGGACCACCTTGACCCCCACGGACAGCTGATCGATCTGGCCGGTGATTCTGGCGATGCCATTGAGTTGTGTGCTCACCATCTCGGCTATCTGGGACATCCGTTCGCCGATGTATCCGCCCTGATAGGTCAGGGTGCCTTGGGGAAGAGGAGTGATGAGCGGGCGGGTGATGCCTTGCACCGCTTGGACGCCGTCCACCGAGTAGACGGCGTTCGTCAGCTTCGCGAGTGCGATCAGGTCGGCGGAGTTGCGCATGTCGTGATCGGACTCGACGAACAGCAGGTTCGGGTTCAGCAGATTGGGCGGCAAGTGCCGATCCGCGGCATCGAGACCGAGGTTGGCCTCGGTGTTGGCCGGTTGGGCCGCACGCTCGTTGTAGCTGATGACGTAGGTCGGCAGCACAAGAATCGCGAGTGCCAGCACGGCGAGGCTGCCGGCGAGCACCGGACCCGGCCAGCGGACCACGTGGGTGGCGATGCGTCGCCAACGCCGGATGGCGCGCTCTCCGCGTGGTTCGTACAGTCCGAGCCTGCATCCGATCGCCAGCAGCGCGGGGCCGAGGGTCAACGCCGCGGCAAGGGCGGTGAGGATGCCGATGGTGCACGGCAGACCGGAGGTGGAAAAGGCGGCGAGTCTGGTGAGCGTCATGCATGCGGTCGCGCCCGCCACGGTCAGTCCCGAGGCGAAGATGATGCGCTGCACGCTCTTCAGCGCGGTGTAGTACGCCGTGGTCGGATCTTGGCCGGCTCGTCGTGCCTCCTGATATCTGCCGAGCAGGAAGATGCCGTAGTCGGTCCCCGCGCCAAGGACGATCCCAGCCAGCAAGCTTGACGCGAAAATGGAGATGCCGATGATCTCGTGCTGGCCGAGAAGAGCGACGATCGGACGGGCCGTGACCAAGGCGACGGCCACCACGAGCAGTGGCATGGCGGCGGTGAACAGCGACCGGTAGGTCAACGACATGATGATGGTGATGCAGATGGCGCACGCGAAGATGATCGGCAGGATCGATCGGTTGATGGCGAGCAGCTCGTCGTTCACGACCGCGGATGGACCGGTCACGTAGATCTTGACCCCCGCCGGGGGCGGGTACGCCTTGACGATGTCGCGCACGGCCTGAGTGGACTCCATGGCCAGCGCGGTGCCCATGTTGCCACCCAGGTTGAGGTAGCTGAAGGAAGCCTTCCGATCCTGGCTTTCGAACGCTGGGGCAAACGATGGGTCGGACCATAGGTCGATCGTCGTGATGACGTGTTTCTTGTCCGCCTTGAACTTCTCCATCAGGTTCGCGTAGTAGCGGTGCATCTCCGCGCCGAACGGCTGGTCGCCCTCGGCAAGCACCGCGACGAAGTTGTTCGTACCGCCGTTGCCAAAGTACTTGCCCATGTTGGACAGCGCCTGCACCGATGAGGCCTCGTCGGGCAAGAAGGACAAGGCGTGTCCCTCAATCACCTTCTCCAACTGGGGGCCTGTGGCATTGAGCCCGCAGGCGAGCAGCACCCACAGGATGACGATGGGTATGGAGAGCCCATAGAGCAGTCGGGCGTACAGGGGCCGGTGCTGCTCGGTGCCCGCATACGTGTCACGACGGAAGGGCACAGAGAATTCCCCGCGCACTCGGCGCCCGAATGCGCGGGATCGGGCGGCGAACCCGTCAGGCGCGGGAGGTGCGGCCGGCGTGTCAGGTGCGCCGGGAGCCGGTATTGGGCCGGTCTCCGCTTCGGTCTCGTCTCCGGTCATGCGACTTGCACCTTGCAACTGGCGATACCACCCGTGGCGGTCGCGACTTGTTCGTCGCGGACCTGTCCGTTGACGGTGATCCTGCAGCCGACCCCAGTGGCATTGGACTGCACGACCATGCTGGTCACAAGGGAGGGTTCCACGGTGCGTAGCGCCTCCTGCCATGGCAGAACCGTGCTGACGTTCTGGTTGTGGCCGTTGTCGTCAAGATAGGACACCGTCGCCGGCGTTCCTGCGGGCCCGATGGCCTCGTACTGGATGGTCCGCTCGGAGAGGCTGCCGAGTACGGGAAGGCGGCTCACGATTCCCACCGCCTCGTCCGGGATCTCGCTCGATCGCAACTTGAGAATGAACACGGCGGCGACCGTAAGGACCGCCAGCACAACAACATACACCCAGGCGCTTCTCATCAAGCGACCTTTGGAGGAAGCGGCAAATCCATTGTGAAAACACCCTTCCTGTTGCCAATCAGGCGCGTACAGTGCGAATTCCACAGGATGACACGGCAGGCAAAGCTTCTTCGATGGTGACGATGATTGCAGATGAGTTAAGAACGTCCCGCTGTTTCGGCAAAAGTTCCAGAGTTTCCGGACGGTCCAATAACTAGGAGAGGGCAGCACATTGGTCGCGGTGGCCATCATTGGCATTGGATGCAGATTCCCTGGGGGTATTGAAGACGCGGAGTCCTTCTGGGAGTTCGTGTTGCGCAGAGGCGACGCCGTGGCCGATATCCCGAAGGATCGGTGGGACGCGGACAAGTACTACGACCCCGATCCCGACACCCCGGGGCGGATGTACACCCGGCGAGGAAGCTTCCTGACCCAAGGATTCCGCCGCTTCGACGCGGACTTCTTCGGGATCTCGCACCGCGAGGCCGCCGTCCTGGACCCACAGCAGCGGCTCCTTCTCGAAACTTCCTGGGAGGCACTCGACGACGCGGGCATCGCCGGAAAAGCCTTGGGCGGCAAAGTGGGAACGTTCATTGGCGGGTTTATGAACGACAACATGGTCAGCCGGGCGCTTGCCCGCAACCTCGAAAAGATCAATAACTTCGCCGCGTTCAGTGCGTCCCAGACTTTGCTGTCCAACCGCATCGCTCATGCGCTGGACCTGTGGGGGCCGAGCATGACCGTGGACACGGCGTGCTCTTCCTCCCTCGTGACGACGCACCTCGCGGTGCGGGCGGTCGCGGGCGGTGAGTGCGATGTGGCGCTCGCGGGCGGCGTGAACGCCATGTTCCAGCCGGAAACCTTCATCACGATGTGCAAGGGCAGGTTTCTCGCCGCGGACGGCCGGTGCAAGTCGTTCGATGCGGCCGCCGATGGCTACGGTCGCGGTGAGGGCGTCGGCGTCGTCGTGCTCAAAAACCTCGAACAGGCGCAACGTGATGGCGACCGCATCTATGCGGTGATCCGGGGCAGTGGGGTCAATCAGGACGGCAGAACGATAGCGCTGCCCGTGCCGAATCCGGTGTCGCAGCAGCGGCTTGCGGAGCAGGTGCTCGAGGAGGCGGGCGTAGACCCGGCCCTCGTCGGATACATCGAGGCGCATGGCACGGGCACGAGTGTCGGCGACCCGCTCGAGGCGGAGGCGTTGGGGCATTCGTACGGGCAGGCGGCCGGCCGCGCGCAGCCTCTGCTGATCGGATCGGTGAAGAACAACTTCGGGCACACCGAGGCCGCCGCGGGTGTCGCGGGCCTGATCAAGGCCGCACTCACGGTGCAGCGCCGGACCATTCTGCCGCAGGTCGTTCTCGACAAGCTCAATCCCGCAATCCCCTTCGACGAGCTCGGGATTCGGATTCCAACAGAGGTTCAAACCTATCCGGATCTGGGTGCCCCGGCGTACGCCGCCGTGAACAGCTTCGGTTACGGCGGCACCAACGCGCACGTACTTGTGGAGGAGCCGCCGGCGCCGGTCGCCGCGCTGCCCGTCCGGGACAGCATCCGGATCTTCCCGGTTTCCGCCCGCAGTGGTGCCGCGCTCCACGAGGTCGCCGGGCGTTACGCCAAGCTCCTGACGCCCGAAAAGGGCACCGGGGACGCTCAGGGCACGGTGGGCGCAGTCTCCGATGAGGCCGCGCAACGCCTGAAGACCGCGGTCACCGGGCGCAGGGCGCAGCATTACCTCCGGAAGGGCTTCATCTACCGTGACGCGGATGACCTTCTCGCGCAGCTGAATTCCTATGCTGAGAGCGACGAGGCGGCACCTGCGCGCGCCCTCGTCGAGGGGATCTCCGATCCCGTGTTCGTCTTCAGCGGCATGGGTCCACAGTGGTGGGGGATGGCGCGTGATTTGTTGGAGCGCCCCGGCGCCTTCCGTGATGCCGCCGCCGAGATCGACGCGGTGTTCCAGGAGGTCTCGGGTTGGTCGGTCATCGCCGAGTTGCTGCGAACTGAGGCAGACTCGCGGGTCAGTCGCACGGAGATCGCTCAGCCGGCGAACTTCCTTGTGCAGGCGGCACTTGCCAAGCATCTCCAACAGTTTGGGGTCCGGCCCACGGCAGTGGTGGGGCACAGTGTCGGGGAAGTGGCGGCAGCGTATGTGAGCGGTGCATTGTCCCTACGGGACGCCGTCACCGTCTCGTTTCACCGTTCCCGGCTGCAGGCCAAGACGGCGGGATCCGGCGGCATGCTCGCCGTGGGTCTCGATGCGGACGAAGCCCAGCGCCGGATCGCGCGCTTCGGATCGGCGGTTTGTGTCGCGGCGATCAACAGCGCCGCGGCGACCACGTTGTCCGGCGACTCGAAAGCCCTGCAGGCACTGCACGATGAGCTCGCCGAAGATGGCGTCTTCGCCCGGATGTTGCATGTAGAGGTCCCGTATCACAGTCAGCTCATGGACCCCATCCTCGGTGAGCTCGCCGCAGCTCTGGCCGGACTCGCCCCACATCAGGCGGACGTACCGTTGTATTCGACGGTCACCGGCGAAATGACCGATGGCGAGGCATTCGCCGACGCTGACTACTGGCTGAAGAACGTGCGCGAAAGCGTGTTGTTCGCGAAGGCCATCGACACGCTCATCGATGACCGGTACCGGGTTTTCCTGGAGCTCGGACCGCACCCGGTGCTCCTCGGAAACATTCGTGAAAGCTTTGTGCGCCATAGTGTCTCGGGTGCCGCGGTCTCGACGTTGCACCGCGAGCAGGATGACGAGCAGTCAGTGCTGCAGGCCGTCACCGACTTGTACGCGGTGGGCGCGATCGATGCCCCTGGTGAGGCCGATCTCTACACGAACGGCTCGATCCCGCACATGGACCTGCCGAAGTACCCGTGGTCGCAAGAGGAACTGTGGGAAGAAGACCCCCTCACGCTGCGCGCACGCTACGGGGACGCGGATCGCTTTGCTCTTCTCGGCGACAGGGCGGAGGCGCTGACACCGCAGTGGGAGGTGACCCTGGCTCCGGCGAACCTGCCCTGGCTGCCGGACCACACAGTTCTCGGTTCGGTCGTGCTGCCCGGAACCGCATATCTCGACGCCGCGCTGTCCGCCGTGCGCCAACGCTCTGGCCGTGGCCAGGCCGGTCTGGATTCGGTGGTCTTCGCGGTGCCGCTGGTCGTTGCCGAACACGACGCGCCGATCACCCGTCTCACCGTGGACGAGCCGACCAAGCGGTTCACCGTCAATGGCCGTTCCGCACACACCCAGCTGTGGACGGCGCATGCCAACGGCAGACTGGTCGAGGCGAATCTGGGGACGTTGCGGATCGATGTCCCGCGGTCCGAGCACGACACGATCTTCGACGGTGCAGACGTCTACAAGGGGTTGGCAGCGGTCGGACTGTCCTACGGCCCCGCTTTTCAGCGAATCCAGAGTGCGCGCATCGGTTCCGCCGGCTGCATCGCGCAGCTGGCGAGCCCCGAAGCGGTACCTGAGCCGGGAGTCACCCCCAAGCACGCCGTCCACCCCGCACTCGCCGACGCGGCCCTACAGTGCATCGCGGTCCTCTTGGCCGCGCGTCCCGAGCTGGATATACCTCCGACGGCGCATATCCCGGCTTCGGTGGACCGGGTGCGGCTGTACCACGAGGTGCCCGAGGACCCCATCGCGGTTGTCGAGATCACGAGCACGCAGCCGCTGCGCGCCAACGCCTACCTCGCTTCGCCGGACGGTGATGTTGCCCTGGCCATGACCGGAGTGACGCTGCGACCTGTGGGATCGGCGTCGGACCCGCTGTCCGAGCTTGAGCAGTACTTCTACGAGCCTAGTTGGGAGCCGTTCGACGAGGAGCCGGAAGGGCAAGAGGGACAACGGGTCCCGGTGCCTGTTGCCGCTGCTCGCCCGGCCAACGCGATCGTCGAGATCGGGGACGTAACTGCAGCTGTGGCTGAAGGCGCCCGCCGTGCGGCGCGCGCCGGTGTCGCGATCCGGCGGGCCGAAGCCCAGCAGGGAGCAGATCTCGCCGAGGCGTTCGGCGAAGCGTTGCACGCCGACACGTTCTTGCGCGTTCTGGTCACCGTCGGCTCCGGGAAGTCTTCGGTGGAGAACCTCCATCAACTCGTCGTGGTGGCCCAGGCGTTGCGGACGGTTCTGGAGGCCGAAACCGAGCGCGGTGTCGTGAATCCCGACGTGCAGGTCGTCGTGGTGAGTACGCACGCCTTCCTCGCACCGGGCGATCGCGGTCTGGTCCTGGACCAGGCCACGCTCGTGGGGGCGCGACGCGTCTTGGCGAACGAGCAGCATCCCGCCAAATGGTCTCTGGTGGACCTGTCTGATTCGGTCACCGCAGACGAGGTGGCCGCGGAGATCAGCGCGATGAATCGAGCGGAAGAAGTGGCGGTACGCGCGGGTGTGCGGTGGACCCAGCGGATGCGTCGGTCGCTGTCCGAACTCGTCGCGCCGTGGGAAGAGACATTCGAGCCCACGGACCCGGAGGTGGCCTACGAGGTGCAGATCCCGGATACGCGGACGCTCAAGGACATCGCGCTGCGTGCATGCGATCGCGTCGAGCCCGGACCTCGGCAGGTGGAGGTCCGCGTCGAGACCCTCGGACTCAACTACAAGGACCCGCTGAAGATCCTCGGAATCCTGACAGAGCGTGAGCTTGGCGAGACGTATTTCAAGCTGGAGCCCGGCATGGAGGGTTTCGGCGTCGTCACGCGTGTCGGCTCAGCGGTCACCGAGCTCCGGGTCGGCGAGAGCATCGCGGTCGCGGAGCGGGGTCTGCTGCGCCGCTACCTGACCTTCGACCTCGACGGCGGCGCCGCCTGGGAGCGGATAGAAGAAGAGCACCTCCAGCGGGAGGACTTCGATCCGCTCGCGGTGGGTTCCGGTGTTCCGTTCTTCACCGCGGGCTACGCCTTCTACAAGCTTGCCGACCTGCAGCCCGGCGAGACGGTCCTTATCCACGGCGCTGCGGGCGGCATGGGCATGGGCGCGGTGCAGATCGCGGTCAACATGGGCGCGGTCGTGTACGCGACCGCCGGTAGCGAGGAACGTCGGCACGCTGCGCTGGAGCTCGGCGCTACCGCGGCGTTCGACTCGCGGTCGGTCGGGTTCGTCGACGACATCCTGCGGATCACCGAAGGGCGCGGGGTAGATGTCATTTACAACTCGCTGCCCGGCGAGATGATCGCCCAGAACTTCGCGGTCGCCGGAGAGTTCTGCCGGATCATCGAAATCGGGAAGGCGGATATCTACTTCGGCGGCGCGATGGATCTCAAGCCGTTCAGCGGAAACTTGTCGTTCCACGCGATCGACATGGACCGCATGCTGCGGCTACGTCCGGAGACGTTCCGCGAGCTCAGGCGCGAGTGCACCGAGATGCTCACCTCGGGCAAGCTCACCCCGCTCCCGTTCACGCGGTTCCCGATCGACGAGGTCGTGGGGGCGTTCGAGGCGGTGTTCCGGGCCGCGCATATGGGCCGGATCGTGCTGGATCTGCGCGATCAGGCACCCAAGCTGCTGCCGCGCAAGCCCGAGCCGGCACCGGTGCGTCCCGGCCACTCGTACCTCATCAGCGGTGGATTCGGCGGCTTCGGGTTGGCCACTGCGCGCTCGTTGGCCAGGGCCGGGGCGACCCATCTGATCCTCGCCGGCCGCAGCGGCGCCACAACGGAGGTTGCGCGGGCGCAGATCGAGGCGCTCCGGGCCGCCGACGTCGACGTGTGGGAAGAGCGGATCGACATCAGTGACTATGACCAGGTCGCGGACCTGGTCGCGAAGGTGGAGGCCTCGGGCCATCCGCTGCGCGGCGTCTTCCATGCCGCCGCGGTGGCCCATGACGAGGTACTCGCGGATATCAGTGCGGAGTCGTTGTACAAGGTGTTCGGGCCCAAGGTCGAGGGCGCGCTGAACCTCGACAGGGCCACGCGCGAGCATGATGTGCCACTCGACCACTTCGTCCTGTACTCCTCGATCAGTGGCCTCATCGGCATTGTTCCGCAGCTGACCTATGCGGCAGCGAACAGCACGCTGGACGGCCTCGCTCAGGCGCGGCATGCAGCCGGGCTGCCCGCCTTGTCGGTGAGCTGGGGCGCGATGAGCGGCGGTGGCATGGCCGAGGTAGAGGCCATCGTGAAGTTTCTCGATTCGGTCGGGCTGCGCCGCCTCAACATGGATCTCGGCGCGGCGCTCATGCACGAGTGCACCCGTTTCCAGCTTCCGCATGTCGCCATCGCGGGCGTCGACTGGGGGGTCTTGCGCACTCCGCTGCCCTCGACGGCCAAGAGCACGCGCTTCGCGCATCTGTCCGCCGAGGCCGCCGCGGTGTCCAACGAACAGGCTGCCTTCCGCGCGGCGGTATTGGCACTGCCGGAGGAAGAACGCGGCCCGATGGTCACCAAGGAACTGGCCAAGGAGCTCGCCAACGTGCTCAAGGTTGATGTGGACAGCATCGACCCCACCGGGCCGATCGCCGATTTGGGGATCGACTCCCTCATGGCCGTGGAGTTCGCCGCCCGTGCCGGAAAGCAGTTGAACATCCAGATCAGTGCGTTCCAGTTCACCCCCGACCTCACCCTCGAGGCCGTCGGTGCCCGCGTCGCACTACTCATTGCGCAAGGGGTCGGCGACCCCGAGCACGACGCGATATAGGAGATCCGCGTGACCGTTGCGACTCCGCTTCAATGTTGGTGGTGGCCCAGGGCTTATCAACCGTCCCTGCCCACCGTCCTGTTCTTTCCGGGCGCCGGGGCCAATCACGCCGGTGAGCAACACCTGGTCCCGCATCTGGCGGGAGTGAACTTCGGGGTGTGGCGGATGCCGGGGCGCAGCACCCGGTCGACCGAGCCGTCGCCGGAGAGTCTGCGCGCGCTGTCGGAGGAGTGCGCGTCGGCGATCATCGGGCTCGGTTGCCGTCGACCGGTCCTCGCGGGGAAGAGTTTCGGCGGGCTGTTCGGCTACACGGTGTGTCAGGCGTTGGAGTCACGGGATTTCGCCGTGGGCCGGTTCGTCCCCGTGGTGAGTGGGCATCCGTCCCTATGGCGAATGGATGCTCTCTACGCCAAGACCCGGGGCCATAACCCGAAACAACACGCGCTCTGGAGGCTCACCAATGATGAGCAGCGCGGGGCGTGGCCGCCGAAGAAGATAGCCGATGAGTCGCTGCTGGAGCAGGCGCGTCTGCATGCGGTGATCGATTTCAGTCTTGGCCTGCAATCGATTTCGCGCCGCCGGATCAAGACGCCGATCACCGAGGTGAGCGCAAAGGACGACGAGGTGATTCCGAAATTTGCGCCGCCGCGCCGATGGGCCCCGTACACGAAGGGGGAGTTCACGAGCATCCTCGTGACAGGCGGGCACTACTTCTATTGGTCGAATCCGCAGGCCTTGGCGACGATCTTGACGCACGAGGCGGAGCTGGCTCTCGGCGGCTCGTACTCCTACTAGCCGCCGAGGCCGGCGTCGTACTACGGGGTTTCGCGCTGGCAGTCCGGGCCGGTGTACTGCCAGTTCGGGTTGCTCGAGTATTCGCAACCCGGACCCACGTACTTCCAGTTCGGGGCCGGTGCCGGCAGTCGCCCGCCTTCGCCCTGCCAGTTTCGGCCTGAATACCGCCAACCCCAGGCGTCGAACCAGTTGTCGGGGTTGACGCAGCCCTCCATGGTTCCAGGTCCCCACGGGGGCGGGGGTGAGGGATACGGTCCGTTAAAGCACACATCCGCGGGGGCGGGGGTCGGCTGCGCCGACGCCGGGCCCGCGTTGATGACAGCGACCGGAGCGGCGATAACACCCGCTGCTAACACGGCCTGCCCAAGCTTGATGATCTTTTTCATCGCACAACCTCCGACGTTGGATGCCGCTGTGATTCCGCAAGATTAGCGCACCGTCGCGCGTTTTCTCGGTAATTGTGGTAATTGCGCTCGTTGGCATATCGCCATGCGGAACTGCATCTATCGCGCCCGCGCTACCAGCCGATCGGTTCGCTGATCCAGACCGCGTCCACTGGGCCGACAGCTCACCGCGCACAGGCGGGAACCGGGTCACCACTACGCTGCTGACACGTGGCACGTCGCAAACACGCTCAGCCCTGCAAGTGGTGCGGGCGCGAAGTCGATGACGCAGAGCTGGGCCGCCGACGCCAATATTGTCGCCAATCCTGCCGTCAGCGCGCGTATGAACAGCGCGCGGCGGTCAAGGGCACCTCGGTGCCCGCGGATGCCGTGGTGCTGACCGCCGACGAGGCGACCGATCTGGCCGATCGGGTGTATCAGGCGCGGTGCGCGGCCGAGGATGTCGCGACGGCCGTCGAGGAGGGTGCGACCCACGACGAGCTGCGCCAGTTGTGCGAGGAACTGCTGCGCACCACCAAGGCCGCCGACGGCTGGCGCTAGCCTCTGCAGTTCGCGCAGGTGGGGAAGCCCCGTCGAATCAGCGCGATATTAAGTCTTCACGGAATCCAAACGCGCCCATAGTTTGTCAACACCTGTCGATACCTTGTCGATGCTAGCTGCCGACCCGTGAGGATTCCCGAGCTTTTCATGACCACCCGCAATACGTTGGTGGCCGCCGCCGCGACTGACACCGACGCCCCGATATCCACTCCGTCCCGGCGGGAGTGGATCCTCAACCGGCGCTGGGAGATCATTCGATTTCTTTCGCCGTTCGTGGTGCTGCTCATCTGGCAAGCGGGGAGTGCCTGGGGGCTGATCGATCCGGATATCCTGCCGGCACCATCAACGATCGCGCATGCCGGAATCGAGTTGGTCGGCAATGGCCAGCTCGCCGAGGCGCTGCGGGTCTCCGGAATCCGCGCCGCCGAAGGACTGCTGCTGGGTGGCCTGGTAGGCGTGGTGCTGGGCGCGGCAGTGGGGTTGTCGCGGCTTGTCGATGCCGTGGTGGACCCGACCATGCAGATGATCCGGGCGCTGCCGCACCTCGGACTCATTCCGCTGTTCATCCTGTGGTTCGGCATCGGTGAGCTTCCCAAGGTGCTGATGGTAGCTCTCGGGGCGGCCTTCCCGCTGTACCTCAACACCACCTCGGCGATCCGGCAGGTGGACCCCAAACTGTTCGAAACCGCACAGGTACTTGGCTTTTCGTTTTGGCAGCGGTTGCGGGTTATCGTCATACCCAGTGCGACTCCGCAGGTGCTTGTCGGGTTGCGGCAATCCCTGGCGCTGTCCTGGCTGACGCTCATCGTCGCCGAGCAGATCAACGCCGACGCCGGGGTGGGTTTCCTCATCAACAATGCGCGCGATTTCCTGCGTATCGACGTCATCATCTTCGGACTTGTCGTCTACGCGCTGTTGGGCATTGTCACGGACGCCATTGTGCGTGTGCTGGAACGGCGTGCGCTGCGGTACCGATCATGAAAGGCACATCATGACAGCGGTTTTCGAGGTCACCGAACTGTCGCGGCAGTCCGCTGTACCGGCAGCCGAGCTTGCGTCGGTCACCAAATGGTACGGACGTAACCGCGTTCTCGACGACGTCTCACTGCGGGTCGGACGTGGCGAGATCGTCGCACTGGTGGGCCGCAGTGGCTCGGGTAAGTCGACGGTGCTCAGGGTGCTGTCCGGATTGGCCGGCGACCATGAGGGGGAACGCGAGGTGCAGGGCGCTCCCGCGGTGGCCTTCCAGGAGCCGCGACTGTTCCCGTGGCGCTCGGTGCGCGACAACGTGCTGTACGGACTCACCCGCACCAAGTTGTCCAAGACGGAAGCACTTTCCCGCGTCGACCGGGCCCTTGATGAGGTGGGGCTTGCCGACAAGGCACAAGCCTGGCCGCTGACGCTCTCGGGCGGGCAGGCGCAACGCGTGTCTCTGGCGCGTGCGCTTGTCGCGGAGCCGCAGCTGCTGTTGCTCGACGAGCCCTTCGGCGCACTCGACGCGCTCACGCGACTTTCGATGCACCGGCTGTTGTTGAACCTGTGGCGCGAGCACGAGTTCGGCGTGCTGCTGGTCACCCACGATGTGGATGAGGCGATATCGCTGGCCGACACCATCCTGGTGCTGGACGAGGGCCGGTTGGTGCACACATTGCGCATTGGCAATCCCCGTAAACCTCACGGTAAGCACGACGCCGAAACCGAGAACTACCGAGGAGAGCTCCTTGCGCAGCTTGGTGTTTAAGTCAATCTTCAGCGCGACCGCGATCCTGCTGTCGTTGACGGCCTGCACCTCCGGCCGCGACGATAAGGGCGATGCCGCGGTGCCGCAGCTCGTCCCGCTTTCAGAGCTGTCGAGTCTCACGCTGCGCGTGGGCGATCAGAAGGGTGGCACCGAGTCGCTGCTGCGGGCGGCAGGAGAATTGGACAACGCACCGTACAAGGTCGAATTCTCCACCTTCACCTTTGGTCCCCCGCAGATCGAGGCGCTGACCGCGGGCAAGATCGACTTCGCCGTCACCGGCAACACGCCGCCGATTTTCGGTGCCGCCTCCAAGGCAAGAATCAAAGTGGTGTCCGGATATACGAATGACGCCTCCGGTGACCAGATCCTGGTTGCCGACACTTCCCCAATTCATTCCGTGGCGGATCTGCGGGGTAAGAAGGTGGCTGTCGGGAAGGGGAGTTCGGCGAACGGTCACCTGTTGCTTCAGCTGCAGAAGGCCAATCTGACCATCAAGGACATCCAGCCGGTGTTTCTGCAGCCCGCCGATGCGTTCACCGCACTGAGTCAGGGCCAGGCCGACGCGTGGGCGATCTGGGACCCCTACACGGCGCTGGCCGACAAACAGCTGAAGGTACGTACCCTGGTGAGGGCTACCGGTGTCTCGAACGGGTACGGATTCGGTGTCGCATCGCAGGTGGCGCTGCGTGATGCTCAACGCAATACCGCACTGTCCGACCTGGTGCAGCGCATTGCGCGCGCGAGCGCATGGGCCCAAGCCCATCCACAGGAGTGGTACGGAAAGTACGCCGCCGCAATCGGAATCGACCCTGCGGCAGCGGAGCTGGCGCAGTCGCGCAGCCTGCGGCAACCGATACCACTCGCCGGTGAGGTGACGGCCTCGGAGCAGAAGCTGACCGACCTGTTCGCACAGTCGGGCCAGATTCAGGGCAAGCCCACGTTCTCGGATTTCGTCGACAACCGCTACAACGATGTCCTCACGCAGTACTTCGCCAAGTCTCAATAGACCGCACATCCCATCCCGCACAAGGAGAGCAATTCCCGTGGCCGCCAAGTTCTTCTGGTTTCTGCCCACAAATGGTGACAGCCGTTCCATCGTGGGCGCCTCGCATGCGTCATCGCATCACACCATCCCGGTGGGGTATCGCGAGCCGAGCCTGCGCTATCTCGGCGAGATTGCCCGCGCCGCGGACCGGTTGGGCTTCGAGGGTGTGCTGACTCCTACCGGCACGTGGTGTGAGGACGCATGGCTCACGGCTTCGGCCCTGCTGGAGCAGACCGAACGCCTGAAGTTCCTCGTGGCTTTCCGGCCGGGATTGGTGCCGCCCACCCTGGCCGCGCAGCAGGCGGCCACATTTCAGCGGTTCTCGGATGGGCGCTTGTTGCTGAATGTCGTCAGCGGCGGTGACGATACCGAGCAGCGCCGTTTCGGTGATTGGCTCACCCATGACGAGCGCTACGAGCGCACGGGGGAGTTCCTGCAGATTGTCCGGGATATCTGGAAGGGTGAACCCGTCGACTATTCGGGAAAGCACTACACGGTGACCGATGCGCGCGTATCGGAGCCGCCAACACCGTTGCCACAGTTGTATTTCGGAGGATCTTCTCCGGCAGCACTGCCCATCGCGGCCGAGCATGTCGACGTGTACCTGACCTGGGGCGAGCCGCCCGCGGCCGCGGCCGCGAAGATCGAGACAGTGCGCGCGTTGGCCAAGGAGCGCGGGCGTAATCTGCGATTCGGCATCCGTCTGCACACGATCAGTCGCGACACCTCCGAGGCGGCCTGGGCCGTCGCGAACTCTCTGGTAGGGGAGCTGACCCCTGATCAGATCGCCGCGGCGACGGCGCTGCATTCCACATCCGAATCCGAGGGGCAACGACGCATGACGGCGTTACACGGCGGGCGCCTGGACAAACTGGAGATCTACCCGAATCTGTGGGCGGGCGTCGGATTGGTGCGTGGGGGTGCGGGCACCGCGTTGGTGGGCAGCCATGAAGAGGTTGCCAACCTGATTTCCGAATACCACGCGCTCGGGTTCGACGAGTTCATCCTGTCGGGATACCCACACCTGGAGGAGGCGTACTGGTTTGCCGAAGGGGTGCTCCCGCTACTCAAGAAGCGGGGGGCACTGGCCGCCTAGCCCAGGCCCGCGCTGTCGTCGTCGAGGTCGTTGCGCTGCAACCCCATTGGTGTCGACGCCGGCAGATCACCACCCGCGATGACCTGTCGGGTGATCGGGGTGAGCGCCTGAAAGAGCCTCTCCACCTCGGCGTCGGTCAGGGCATCGAGTACCGGCAGTGACACCCGGTCGGTTCGGCTCTCGATATCGGTCTTCAGTGCCTGGCCCGCTGGCGTCAGCTCGCCGCCGTCGAGCAGGCCGCGCCGAGTCAGATTCTGTTCGATGGTCGCCCACTCGCCGTCGTCATAGTCGCGGCTGCGCATGATGCCGTCCTTGGTGGCCCGTCCCGCGGCGACGTGAAACACATTCGATTCACGGCCGTCGATGCCCGCGGCGACCAGCGCGGCAACATGGGCGTCGCCGCGTTGCTCGCGGAGCAGGGTGGCGGCATGCCACAGCACCGCGACGGGTTCGTCGGGCCAGGGCACGGCGGTGAGCGCCGCGTACAAGGGGCGGCCGGCCGGGGAGGCGTTGCGGGCTGCCCGGCCGAGTAATTCCGCTGCGGTGCGAACGTTTTCATCATCGGTGAGGCCGTAGCGCCGCAATGCCGCGACGGCGCCTGCCTGCCGTGCGGCCAGCGCCTGTTCGGGGGTGACGGTTTCCCAGGCGTCATCGAGTGACCTGGCGACGCGGAATGCGGCGAAGTTGTAGAAAACGGCCTCGACGAGTCTGGGTGTCACTCGGCCCAGGGGTGCCGATCGGGTAGCGAAATAGCCACGCCAGAATCCGCGGTAGCCGAGCTCGTCGGCGGCGGCGCGTGCTTCGGGGGCGAAGTAGGTGATGCCGTGTACCGGCTCGAAACGTTCGAAGAGACGCCGGGCGAGGGCGTGTGGGCGTGCCATCGATCCAGTGAACCACGGGGCGCCCGTGTGGACTGTCGAGTCCGGTGCGGTTGTCGGTGCGGGCTCGTAGGGTGGACTCATGGGATTGAGTTTGGAAGAACGACAGGCATTTCTGGCCGAGCCCCACGTGGCGGCAATCTCGGTGAGTGCCGGGGCGGACCGCGCTCCGCTGACCGTGCCGATCTGGTACTTCTACACCCCGGGTGGTGACCTGTGGATTCCGACGGGCAAGGGATCGCGTAAGCATCAGCTGATCGAGGCCGCGGGCCGGCTGACGCTCATGGTCGACCGTGAGCAGCCGACTGTGCGGTATGTGAGCGTCGAGGGACCGGTGACCAAGGTCGTACCTCTCGAGCACGCCCAGCATCGGCAGGTGGCCGCCCGGTACATCCCGGAGGAGCTGCTCGAGGGGTATCTCACGTACGCGGAGGGGTACGGCGAGCAGATTGCCGTCTATGTCTCCCCGGAACACTGGCTCTCGGCGGACCTCGGCGGCCCGGAGAACTGGAGTTAGCGCTCCCGGTTGATTACCTCGTCGAACGCTGGGGCATCGGGAACTGTTCGGTTCCCGGGGCGCCCGCGGGTATGACGGGCAGTGTGAGCGTGGACGGGTGCGCCGCATCGTGCAGGATCGTCTGCGTGGCGGTGCGCAGCTCGGCGTTCTGTCCGAATGGTGCGCCCGTGTTCGGATTGGGCGCGTATTGCGGAAAGTCGCTGCTGGAAATCTCCAGTCGGATGCGCTCGCCGGCGCGGAACTGGTAGCTCATCGGCCATACGTCGATGCGGTACCTGTGCGGCCGGCCCGCTGCTATGGGGCGCAGGTCGGACAGCGATTGTGCCAGCGAGGTGCGGACAACTCCGTTGTTGAGATTGACGTGGGCACCATCGGATTGCACGACAACGAGTTTCGCGGTGAAGTCGGTGTCCGGGGCCGAGGACGAGGCCCATAGGTCGACGCTGATCGGTCCGGTGACCTCGGTGTCGGTGGTGAGCGGCTCGCTGGTGAAGGTCAGCACGTCGGCGCGCTGTTCCACGACGCTCTGGTCGTAGCGTCCTTCCGGGGCCGAATCCGCGGCACAGCAGGAGTGCCCGCCCGCGCTGGGTACCGGATTGGCAGGGTCGTAGAGGAAGGTGTCGGGCGGATCGTGGGGTGGGGTCGAGTTGCCGAGCCGCCCTTCGTGCTTCGCGCCGGGACCGCTCAACTGATACACGGTCCAATCCGTCTGGGGAAGTGGCCAGGAAGGGGCGCTCTTCCATCGGTTGGCGCCCATCAGGTAGTAGTCGACACGGGGTGAATCGGCACCGACACCATTGTCGGTGCCCTTGAGGAAGTGGTCGAACCATGCAAGTTGCAGCTCGTTGACGGGGCTGTTGGCGCCAGTTCCCAGGCTCTTCAACAGTGGTGAAGGGCTTGATGTTTCACGGCCCCAGGCCAGATGGTCCCACGGGCCGATGACAATGCGCTGATGCCGGCGCGCCTGGGGCGATCCGCCACGGGTGGACATGCCGACGAAATTCTCGAGGCCGCCACGCAGGAAGGCGTCGTACCAGCCCTCGAAGTGCAGTACCGGCACCTTCACGTTCTCGTACCGATCCCGGATGCTCCAACGCTTCCAATACTCGTCGCGGGTTGCATGCCGGATCCACTCGAAATACCACGGCGCGACGTGGGGATTGCCCGGCTGCATCGGCGGAAGATTCTGGTATGGAAGGAAATTGATCCAGCGATCGCGTTCCTTGTTAGCGGCCTCCAGCTGCTCGACGGCCGCGTCATCGCCCCGGCTCTTCGCCGAGGTGGTGGCGATCGTCTCGATCGCCCACGGCAGCACGAAGCCGAGCCGGAATGCGCCGCCCTCGTACGTCCATCCGTCGTAGTAGTCGGAGGCGGTGTTGGACGGGACGATGGTGGTCAGGTGCGGGGGAGATGTGGTGGCAGCGAGCCACTGTGTGGCACCGACATACGAGGAGCCGTACATTCCGACCTTGCCGGTGGAACCGGGCAGTCCGGCGGCCCACTCCACGGTGTCGTAACCGTCGTTGCCGTCATTGCCGAATTCGGTGAATATCCCATCCGAAGCTCCTTGGCCCCGAACGTCCTGCACCACCACGAGATAGCAGTGTGAGGCGAACCAGTCGGGAGTCCGGAATCGCGAGGGTTTGACCTGTGCGCTGCTCTTGCCGTACTGGGTGCGCATCAGGATGACCGGAACGGGGTCTTTGAGCTTGGGACGGTAGACATCGGCGCGCAGGATCGTGCCGTCGCGCATGGTTGCCGGTACGTCGGTCTTCGTGGCGACCGCACAGGGGCCGTGGCCGTCGGCCGGCGGCCGGGAGGTGAGACCGGGGCCCTCTTGGCCGCATGCGGTGAGTATGAGGCCCAGAATGGCGGCGAAAATTCCTAGACGTCTGGCCGAACCTGCGATCACCCCGAAAGGGTACCGAGGGAGGGCTAGCGCACCTAGGTGCGCTAGCCCTCGTGCTCAGACGAGCGCGGGCGCTTCGTCCTGCTCCGTGAGCTTGTCGAGGAACTCTTCGGTGACCGCGGTGCCGGTTCCCCTGAAGGTGCCGGATGACAACGGGTTCATCGATTCCAGGACGAGCAGGTGCTCGCCCCAGCACGGCGTCAGCCCGGCCCACGGTGCGCGGGACTCCGGCTTCTCCTCCGTACGCAATGCGCACACCACGGTCAGCTGGGGGGCATCGGTGGTGCCGGTGAGCTCAAGAGCGGTCCAGCGCTCCGGCAGTGGCGCATTCCAGATGTTTCCAAGGGTGTCCGGCAGATCGCCGTTGACCGTGGCGCGGTAGGCGGCCAGGTAACCACGATCGTCGGAGACTGCTCGCGATCCCTCTTTGACCTCCTCGGGCAGCGGTGCGCCCGGGGTATCGATGGCACTGACCTGCCAGCCCAGCTCGCGCAGATGATCGGAGAGTCGCCGCCCCACGATATCGGCGCTCTCGCGCAAAGGGATTCGAGGAGAGCGTGCCTGCAGCGCGGCGAGGTTGTCCGCGGCGCTCAGGGTCAGGCTCACCCAGGTCTTGCCCTCGGCGCCGACGATATCGGCGGTGGTGACACGGATCGATGAGCAGCGCATGCCGTAGCGATCCAGGTATCCGGCGAGAAGCCCGACGGGTACCTGCTCACCGGATGCAGGTGCCTTGAGCTCAAGTGCCACCGTGGAACGCGCGTCGACTCCCGCCGCGACAACCTGCGCGGTGTTCGTGGGGGACCGCCGAGAGATCCTGCGGGTCAGCATCTTCGTGAACCGTCCGAGAATGTCTGTCAGGAAGGTGCCACGCCACCACACCAGCAGCACCAGCGCCAGCACCCCAGCGGTGATCGCGATCCAGCGGTCGGCGGGGTCTCGGCGGTAGAGCGCGAACGCGCCCGCGGCTATCAACGTCGCCACCAGGGTCAGCCGCAGCGTGCACGGCACCGGGGGTCGATACAGCTTCACGTTCTTACTCACTCGTGCTCTCCTGTCTGCGACGTGCACTGAGCCCGGCGACGACGATCACCGCGATCAGACATACACCGGCGCCAAGGAAGGCGAGTCGCCGGGCTCAGTGCACGTCGCAGACAGGAGAGCACGAG
>NZ_MAFC01000026.1 GCF_002013465.1 Mycobacterium sp. D16R12
GCCCGGAGCTGCCCCCGTCCCCCGGCCGGGGCCGAAACCTCATCCGATGCCGCGGCGTCCCGCGGCATCGGCGCCCGCTCCTGCGGCCCATCATGTTGATCCGCACAAGTTCGGCCGCGTCGATGACGACGGCAGCGTCTGGCTGATCACGTCCGCCGGTGAACGTCAGATCGGGTCGTGGCAGGCCGGAGATGCCGACGCCGCGTACACGCATTTCGGCCGCCGGTTCGAAGACCTCGAGACGGAGATCCAGCTACTGGAGTTGCGACTCGGCTCGGGTTCGGGCGACGCGCGCAAGATCAAGACCGCCGCCGAGCACCTCGCAGAGACGCTGCCCACCGCGGCCATCCTCGGCGATGTGGACTCGCTGTCGGCTCGGCTGACGGCGCTGCTGGAGTCCGCGGACGCCCAGGCCGCCGCGGCACGCGCGCAGCGCGATGAGGCTCGTTCAGCGAGCATCGCCCGTAAGGAGGAACTCGCTGCCGAGGCCGAGGAGCTCGCGAGCAATTCCACGCAGTGGAAGGCCGCCGGTGACCGGATCCGGGTCATTCTGGACGAGTGGAAGTCGATCCACGGCGTAGACCGCAAGACCGACGATGCCCTATGGAAGCGCTACTCGACGGCACGCGAGACGTTCAACCGCAGGCGCGGCGCGCATTTCGCCGAAATGGATCGCGAACGCGCCGGCGCACGGGAGAAGAAGGAAGACCTGTGCAAGCAGGCCGAGGCACTCTCGGATTCCACCGACTGGGGTGCAACCTCGGGGGCATTCCGGAATCTGCTGAATGACTGGAAGGCCGCTGGTCGGGCTCCCCGGGAGACCGACGACAACCTGTGGCACCGCTTCAAGGCCGCTCAGGACAAGTTCTTCGCCGCTCGCAACGCCGAATCCGCCTCCCGCGATGCCGAATTCGTGGCCAACGCGGACGCCAAGCGCGCATTGCTGATCGAGGCCGAGAAGATCGATCCGGAGACCGATGTGGATGGCGCCCGCTCGGCGCTGCGGGCAATCGGCGACAAGTGGGATGCCATCGGGAAGGTGCCGCGTGAGCAGCAGACCGATCTGGAACGGCGGCTGCGCGCGGTAGAGAAGAAGGTGCGCGACGCCGGCGAATCCGGCTGGGGCGACCCCGAGGCGGAGGCACGCGCCGAGCAGTTCCGCGTTCGCGCGCGCCAGTTCGAGGAGCAGGCCGCCAAGGCGGAGGCCGCGGGCAAGGCCAAGGATGCCGAGAAGGCTCGTGCCAGCGCCAAGCAGTGGCAGGAATGGGCCGATGCGGCGGTGGCCGCGGTCAAGAGCCGGTCGCGCTAAGCGCCTTCCACGGGGAGGGCGTTATTTCTCGTCTTCCCCGAAGGCGTCGTCGAGGAAGGTGCGCTGATCGCGCTTGGCGGCCTCACGCCGCTGCTGCTCGGCCGCCAGTTGCACCGAGGTACGTGACCACACCACGCGCGCCCAGTGGAAGGTCAACAAAATGACGGCGATCCAGGCGACCACCAAACCGATCCCCGGGCCCGGATGTCCGACTCCGGCGGTCTGACGGGTCCAAATCGCGAGCATGCCAATCACACTGGCGACGAACGAACCCGCCAGTGCGATCCAGGACAGCACCCATCGGCGGGTCAGCAGAGCCAGCATGGAAAATCCGACACCGAAGACCATCGCGAGCCACACGAAGATCCGGGACGGCACCCGCACAGATTCCTGATCCGCTATCGCCGCGTTGAGCAGAACGTCGAATCCCCTGGCATGTCCGGTATGCGGCAGTACGAACGTGAGAAGCAGCGCGAAGACCAGGACCGCCACCACGAGGGCGCGGGCACCCGGATCGATCTCCCCGGCGACCTTCTTCTCGGCCGCGTCGATGTCCTTACGGAACTCCTCGAACTCGGCGTCTTCTTTTCCGGATTCCGCGTCACTCATAGCCCGCACCCTGCAACCTCAATCTGCTCTGCCGCCTTCGGGGCTCCGATTGCCGGCATGCCCAAACCAATTCCCGATGTAGACGGCTTCTTGCCGGTCTCGTGTGCATCACCGGCCTGGGTGCGCCGGTGACTGCGCACTCCCCCGTCGGCAATGAGGTGATGAGGTGCCGCACCGGTGACGTCGACGGTGATGACATCGCCGGGACGCAACTCCCCGTCCAGCTGTCCTTGCGGCCGGAAATGCACCAAACGGCCGTCACGGGCGCGTCCGCTCATACGTGCGGTCGCGCCGTCCTTGCGGCCTTCCCCGGTGGCGATCAGTACCTCGATCTGTCGACCGATCTGCTTCTGATTCTCTTCCAGCGTGACGGACTCCTGCAGCAGGATTAGCCGCTCATAGCGTTCCTGCACAACGGCTTTCGGCAGCTGGTCAGGAAGCTCGGCCGCCGGGGTGCCCGGCCGGATCGAGTACTGGAAGGTGAACGCGCTGGAAAAGCGCGCGCGACGCACAACCTCAAGTGTCTGCTCGAAGTCCTCTTCGGTCTCGCCGGGGAATCCGACGATGATGTCGGTGGTGATGGCGGCGTCCGGCATGACCGCACGCACCCTGTCGATGATCGACAGGAAGCGCTCGGACCGGTACGACCGGCGCATCGCCTTGAGGATGCGGTCAGAACCGGATTGCAGCGGCATATGGAGCTGGGGGCACACATTCGGGGTCTGCGCCATGGCTTCGATGACGTCATCGGTGAATTCAGCCGGGTGCGGGGAGGTGAATCGCACCCGTTCCAGTCCCTCGATGCGGCCGCAGGCGCGCAGCAGATCGGCGAAAGCGCCACGATCGCGGGCAATGTCAGGATCGGCGAAGTTGATGCCGTAGGCGTTGACGTTCTGGCCGAGTAGCGTCACCTCCAGCACACCCTGGTCCACCAGCGCCTGTACCTCGGCGAGGATGTCACCGGGACGACGATCGATCTCCTTGCCCCGCAAGGAGGGAACGATACAAAAGGTGCAGGTGTTGTTGCAGCCCACCGAGATCGACACCCAGGCCGCGTAGGCCGATTCGCGGGTCGCCGGCAGTGCCGAGGGAAAGTGTTCGAGGGCCTCGACGATCTCGACCTGGGCCTCGTTGTTGTGACGCGCACGCTCCAGCAGCGTGGGCAGCGATCCGATGTTGTGAGTGCCGAAGACGACGTCGACCCACGGCGCCTTCTTGAGCATGCCCTCGCGGTCCTTTTGGGCGAGACAGCCGCCGACGGCGATCTGCATGTTCGGATTGGCGGCCTTGCGCGGCGCGAGGTGGCTGATGTTTCCGTACAGCTTGTTATCGGCGTTCTCACGCACCGCGCAGGTGTTGAAGATAACGATGTCGGCGTCGCTGCCGTCGGGGGCCTTCACGTATCCGGCCGCATCCAGGAGGCCCGACACCCGCTCGGAGTCGTGCACATTCATCTGGCAGCCGTAGGTGCGGACCTGGTACGTCCGGACCGCCGATTGATCGGAAGTCACGGTATTGGTCACGGACTTATGGTACGTGCCCGCATTCAGGCCGTTTCCCGCGCCGATCGGCGACGTTTCCGCCACCACTCATCGGCGTCACAGGAGTACTGCTGGACCCCATAGAGGCAGAACCCCAGGTACACCCAGTTCATGCTGTCCGTCGTGTCGGCCACCAGGCTCGGCAGCGCCAAGAAGAAGACACCAAACAGATACAGACCCATGACCCACCAGAACGCCGCCGAGCGAGGACATTCCAATTCGGATCGCATGGGTCTGCGAAGAATCTCATGCCAGGTGAGCATCGTTGCGGCTCCCGCAATCAGCGCAATCACTGCGACTATCCAGCGCCACCACGATGCGCCGTACACAACCGCGACGGGGAACGCCACAAGCCAGCACACCCCGGCAGCCAGGTATAACGCCACCCGCCACCGCGCCTTCATCGCACCCCGTGCTCCGGCACATACCAGCCCTGCCACCAGTCGTCGATGCGGTAGACGGCGTGCACGCCCAACCAGATCCACCCGCCGGCCCATATCCACGATTCGGGGAGCCCGGGCTCCCCGAATGCCCGGCCGATAGTCATGGCGGCCATGCCGCCGGTCAGCCCGATAAAGATCGCGAACGAGACGTCTCGCCTGGGCCGTCGCCGCTCGGGCTTATCACTATCCAGCCGGCACGGTCCCGTATCGGCATTCGCCTGCCCCGATAGGGTAACCAAACGCATTAGCGAGCTGGGCAGCAAGAACATGCCGATAACCAGCCCGAAACCTGCCGCAATCCAGCCCCACGACGTTGCCCCATGTATCACCGCAACAGGAAAAGATGCGATGAACAGAACAGATGCGAGAACTCGTGCGAATGCTTTGATTCGCGGGCCCTCAGAGGAAGGCCGCCCTCCGGTCCGCATGAAGCCAGTATTGCAGATGTTTGCTGCGACTGGTCATCCGGCCTGCCGGATCGCATGCCGCCGAATGCGCGGACCCATTCGTTCCACGCTGCGAATGTGTGGGGAACCCGTATTGTCTGACCATGCCGGTGAGCACCGACACCTCAACGAGCGGGGAAAACGCCCCCGCAATAAGCAGCCCGATGATCTCCCTTGAGCATGTCGACAAGCATTTCGGCGATCTGCACGTCCTCAAGGACATCACCCTCGAAATCCCCCGTGGTCAGGTAGTTGTCGTCCTCGGGCCCTCCGGCTCGGGCAAGTCGACACTGTGTCGCACCATCAACCGTCTCGAACCCATCGACACCGGCACCATCCGGATCGATGGCAAAGCACTCCCCGAGGAGGGGCGCGCGCTGGCCAACCTGCGCGCCGAAGTGGGAATGGTTTTCCAGTCCTTCAATCTCTTCTCACACAAGACAATTCTCGACAATGTGACGCTCGCGCCGATGAAGGTTCGCAAGAAGGACAAGGAGTCCGCGCGCAAGCACGCAATCGAATTACTTGAACGCGTCGGGATCGCCAGTCAGAAGGACAAGTACCCGGCGCAACTATCCGGCGGGCAGCAGCAGCGGGTCGCGATCGCGCGTTCGTTGGCCATGGGCCCGAAGGTCATGCTCTTCGATGAGCCCACCTCTGCGCTGGACCCCGAAATGGTCAATGAGGTTCTCGACGTCATGGTGTCGCTGGCCAAAGAGGGCATGACCATGCTGGTGGTCACCCATGAGATGGGATTCGCCCGCAAGGCCGCCGACCGAATCATCTTCATGGCCGACGGCGCCATCATCGAGGACACGGACCCGGAGAGCTTCTTCACCAACCCGAAGTCCGAACGCGCCAAGGACTTCCTCGGAAAGATCCTCGGGCATTGATGAACCGCTTGCGCGAAAAAGCTCAAGCACTGATGCGACGGCACACCACACTGGTGGCCGCTGTGGCCCTGGTTGCCACCCTGATCAGTTCCTGCGGCAGTACCGAGCCACGTCAACTACTCGAATCGATCCGCAGCGGCACCGTCATCCTGGGCACCAAATTCGATCAGCCCGGGGTGGGCCTGCAGCACCCCGACAAGAAGATGAGCGGATTCGACGTCAAGATCTCCGAGTACGTCGTCAACGCCATCGCCGACGAACTCGGTGTCGCGCACCCGACCATCCGCTGGTATGAGACACCGTCGGCACAGCGCGAACAACTCATCGACAACGGCACCGTGGACATGATCGCCGGCAGCTACTCGGTCAACTACAGCCGAGCGCAGAAGGTGTCCTTCGCCGGCCCATATCTCATTACCTACCAAGGGCTTCTGGTTCGCAAGGCGGATGACTCGCTGACCACATTGGACGACTTGAACCGGGGCAAGAAGCTGTGTTCGGTATCGGGCTCGACGCCCGCGCAGAACGTGAAGAATCTTCTGGCCGGCACCCAGCTGCAAGAGTTCGACTCATATTCCTCCTGCGTGGAGGCGCTGCGACGGGGCAAAGTCGACGCCCTCACCACCGACGAGACGATCCTGGCCGGGTACGCCAAGCGCTACGAGGGCGAGTTCAAGCTGATTCAGATGAACTACGAGCTGAGCAAGCCGCTGTGCATCGGAAAACCCAAGAAGCAGAAGAAGAACGGCGACCCGTTCTCCCGGGAGGTCTACGGGATCGGTCTCGCGAAGGGTGATACCGCCGCCATCGAGGCCATCGACCGGGCACTCGACAAGATGATCGCCAGCGGAACCTGGGATGCCGATCTGCGGGACGCACTCGGTAACAGCACGATCGATGATTGGGAGAAGCGCGCCAAGGGCGGCACCTACGGCCTGCTGCCCGACCCCTCACTGGCCGCGATAGAGAAGATCACCGGCGTCAAGCCCGTCGCCGACAAGGCGTGTGAGGCCGCATGAACGCGCTGTGGGCGAACATGGGGCCGCAGCTGTGGCCGGCGTTCTGGACCACCCTCAAGCTGACATTCTTCTCGGCCGTGGGCGCTCTGGTGTGGGGCACGCTCCTGGCCGAATGCCGAGTCTCGCCCGTGCCGATCATGCGGATCTTCGGCACCTGGTACGTCAACCTGATCCGGAACACCCCGCTGACCCTGATCATTTTGTTCTGTTCGGTGGGGCTCTACCAGAATCTCGGTATCGCACTGGCACCCGAGAACTCCAACTTCATCAGAAACAACAACTTCTGGCTATCGGTTCTCGGATTCTCTTTGTACACAGCAACTTTCGTGTGCGAGACATTGCGCTCCGGGTTCAATACCGTCCCGCTAGGGCAGGCCGAGGCAGCCCGGTCCCTCGGAATGCCGTTCTGGAGGGTCTTGACGCTCATCGTGCTACCGCAGGCCATGCGGGCGGTCCTGGCCCCCATGGGCAGCGTGCTGATCGCGCTGGTGAAGAACACTTCGATCGCTTCGGCGATCGGGGTCGCCGAGGCTGCCCTGCTGATGCGATCGGAGATCGAGCTGTTCGCCGACCAGATTGTCTGGATCTTCCTCATCATCGCGGCGGGTTACATGGTGATCACGCTGACGATCGGGTTGACCTTCGGATACTTCGCAAAGCGGTTGGCGGTGAAGCGATGACCGGCAGCGCCACCGTCATGTACGACGCGCCCGGCCCAAAGGCCCGCGCGGTCAATCGGATTATCGCCGTCGCATTCACGGTCCTCGTGGGCGCCGCTGCAGCCTGGGTGATCTGGACCCTCGTCGCCAATGAACAGCTCACCGCCGAAAAATGGTCGCCCTTCCTGCGTCTGGACACGTGGACGACGTACATCCTGCCGGGGCTGTTGGGCACCATCACGGCGGCGGCGTTGTCGATCGTCTTCGCGCTGGTTCTCGGTGCGGTGCTCGGCATCGGCCGGCTTTCCGAACACCGCGCGGTGCGCTGGATTTCGAGTACCCTCGTCGAATTCTTCCGCGCGATCCCCGTACTGATCTTGATGGTGTTCTCGTACTACCTGTACGGGCAGCAGGCCATTTTCCCGTCCGAGTATCTGGCTTTCGCCGCCGTGGTGACAGGACTGTCGCTGTACAACGGCTCAGTCATCGCCGAGATCCTGCGTTCGGGCATCCAGTCGCTACCCAAGGGGCAGTCCGAGGCCGCAGTGGCGCTGGGCATGCGCAAGTCGCAGATGATGCGGCTGATCCTGCTCCCCCAATCGATTGCCGCGATGCTGCCCGCTCTCATCTCTCAGATGGTCATCGCACTGAAGGATTCTGCGCTGGGTTATGCGTTCGGCTACATCGAGGTGGTGCGTTCGGGCATCCGCTCGGCGTCGTATTACGGAAACTATCTGCCCGCGCTCGTCGTGGTCGCGGTCATCATGATCCTCATCAACTTCGCACTATCCTCGCTGGCCACCAACATCGAGCGTCAGCTGCGCGAAGGCCGCAAGAAGAAGAGCCTCTTGGAGGTTCCGCACGCGCAGCCCGAACCAGGGTTGGTCACCAAAGATCTCCTCGAGACGCGTGGCGTGGATCCCGCCCACACGGACTTACGCCAGGACTACGGCGAGTAGTCACCGGATGGGCAGTGGCGACTCGTCACCGGCCGGGCGGGGGCCGAAGATGCTGCGTTCTTCTTCGGCGATCTGTGTGTCGTTGATGCTGGCTTCGCGCCGTGACATCAGCCCGTCGGCGGTGAACTCCCACAATTCGTTGCCGTAGCTGCGCCACCACTGCCCGGTCTCATCGCGCCACTCGTATTGGAAGCGCACCGCCATCCGGTTCTCCCGGAACCCCCACAGCTCCTTGCGCAGCGCGTACCCGTTCTCCTTGGCCCACTTACGGGTCAAGAAGGCGACGATTTCAGCACGTCCGGTGATGAACTCGTCGCGGTTCCGCCATACCGAATCTTCGGTATAGGCAGCGGCGACCGTCTCGGGATCGCGCGTGTTCCAGGCATTCTCGGCGGCCCGCACCTTCTCGCGGGCAGAATCGATGTCGAACGGCGGCAGCGGTGGGCGCATGATGTGTCTTTTCTTGTCAGAGAGGCGGATTGGCGGGCGAAGGTTCAGTTTCACCCCACCGTAGAGGGCTGGCATTGACAGTCTCGACGACCTCGTCGATGGTGAAGTCGACGGAACATTGCGCACCCGGGGCGAAGGTACCCTCATCCCAATTGAGGCGCGCGGTCCCCGAGAGTTGCAGAGTCGATCCGGTATGCCAATTCGGGATCAGCAGAGCGCACCGGGGATCGACATGCAGATTCCCCAGTGTCATGAACATCGAGTTGCCCAGGTAGTCGGGCCACCGTAGTTCGTTCGGTGAGAGCACCCGGAGGAAACCGGAATTCCCGCCGCGATGCGATGCGTCGGCATTGCCTTCGCCATCGGCGGTGCCGATGATGAAGGTGTCCGTTGTCGCGACCATCTGCTGCTGTTCGTCGTTCAGAGCGGTCGCGCGGCGCGGCGTCCCGGGCAGTGCGGGCCCGATCCCGGAGACGTCACGCCGTGCAATGTACTTGGGGCAGTTGGAATACACCTGATCGGTGGAGACAATCAGACCCTGCCCGGACGGCACCGCGGTGCCGTTGACGCGCATCCGGCGCCGCCGTTGTGGTTGCAACGCGATCAGGCCGATCTTGCGCTCCGATTGCAGAGGCTCGGCCAAAGGATCGCCCGGGACCGGCAGACCATCAATCGCGATGGTGCGGGCGTCGGTGGCGTGCGCAAACCCCGGCGGCCCAACGATCTGGCTCGCCCACATCCGGCCACGGTCGTCCCGGGCCGACACGAACACCAGCGGTTGGGCGGCAAGAAAGGCTGCCGCGACCTCCGGTATCTGAGCCGAGATGATCCGCCCGACTCGAATGGCACTGTCGGACTGCCCCATTCGATGCTGAACGGCGAGCTCGCCGGGGTGATAGGTCATCTCAGAAAAACCCGCACGTCGGCGCGTCGCCCGCCGGCGCCTCGTGTTGCTCGACGCCCGTTGCCGCGAACACCTCGAGACGGATTCCATCGGGATCGGTGAAGAAGATTCCGCCCGATGACGCCCCTTCCCGGTGCGCCACGACTCCGTCGTGCGCGAAGACCGTTGACAGTTCCTTCAGGACCGACTCCACTTCCTGCACCTCCTGCACGGAATCCACTTGGAAGGACAAATGGTGCAAGCCCGGTGTGGCTGCCGAGAATTCCCCACTGCTCTGCTCCCAGAGGGTGAGCACGGGGGTCCCATCGAATCCGAGGAACGCGAATCGCTGCGCGCCGTCGGCGCTCGCCACTAGCTGATCGAATCCGAACGCTCGCCGGTAAAACGCCACCGACCGCTCCAGATCGCTGACGTTGAGCCCGATATGCCCGGT
Source organism: Mycobacterium sp. D16R12 (assembly GCF_002013465.1). Classification (GTDB taxonomy): domain Bacteria; phylum Actinomycetota; class Actinomycetes; order Mycobacteriales; family Mycobacteriaceae; genus Mycobacterium. The sequence goes on from NZ_MAFC01000026.1 coordinate 9,666, forward strand.
GATGATGCGGGGTGCGATGTCAGTGCCCATACCCAATCCCTTCTAACCGATTAATTGCTTTTGATAGTTAGACTGTAACCGCGCCAGGCCGCGCCGTCAACCATCTATCTTGTTTTATAGGTTAGAATGAGTGTGACACGCTCACACAGAAAGGAGGCGATAACCTCAGGCCATGTCCGACCCACGCCCCCATCTCGGCGAACCGCTCGCACTGGATCTGTTGAACACCCGGTGGATGAGTGGCGATGGACCGCAGGATCTGCTCATCACTCCCGAGGGCCTACGAATCTGGTTACACACCAATAGTCTTCAGGATCGATGTGCGACCGATGAGAAGGCCCGAGAGGCACTACTCCTCGCGCGTGACGCCATCTACCGTGCGGTAAAGGATTCCGATACCGACGAGATCAACGCCGTGCTGTCCCACGGCGCGATCCGCCGCTCACTGACTGCTGACGGACCGGTCGACATCGCGGAAGTTCCCGACTCACACTGGCTTCCCGGCTGGCTCGCAGCCGACAACCTACTCACCCTGCTGGCCGAATCTCCCGATCGGATCAAACAGTGCGCCCACCCGCAGTGCGTGTTGTTCTTCTACGACACGTCAAAGAACGGGGCTCGCCGGTGGCATTCCATGTCGACCTGCGGAAACAGGGCAAAGGCCGCGCGGCATTACGCCAAGAGCACGTGATCAACCTTCACAGCTGCATCACAGGACTAATTCTTACTCAACTATCACAATCGAAGTATTACGTAACAGGTATCACTTCGTTACCATAGCTCCCATGCGAAACATCGTATTGGCCGTTGGCGTGTCTGCCGTTTTCGGAGCGGCGTGCGCGGGCGTAGCACTCACGGGTGCACCGGTGGCCTACGGAGCTCCGTTGAACTTCGATTGCCTGCAGGTCGCGACGCCGGTCGGAATGAATCTCACCTGCGTGAACCCGACTCCGTTCACCATGGACGCGCACTTCAAGGGGAACTGCGGTCCGCTCCCCATGCTCAATGAGGACACCGAGATCGGGCCATTCAAGACAATCTCTCGCCAAGTACCGTGCCTGCCCGGTGTGCAGTCGCCGACGGCCGAAGCGTCGATGAGCATGAGGTCCAACGCGCCGGACGAGGGCGACCCGCCTCCCAATCCCCCGGCCCGCCCATTCGGCCTGTAGGACCGCTTGAGTCAGCCGACGTTGCGCCGGTCCCGTTCGGAAGCAAGGGCGTTCTTCACCACGTCATAGGCCATGGACTGGCCGTATCCGCGACGCGCAAGCATGGCCACCAATCGCCGAGCCGCCTTGATCCCACCGTCATCGAGATTTTCTGACCGAAGCTTCTTGGCGACAAGCTCTGCCGCGCGCGACCTCTCGGCATCGCTGTCGATCTGCGCGAGTGCTGCGGCGGCATTCTCGGCCGACACTCCCTTGGTCCGAAGCTCTGCGGCCAAGGCACGCTTGCCTTTTCCGGCATAGGTATGCCGGGACTGCACCCATTGAGCTGCAAAGTCGGCATCATCAATCAGTCCCGCGGCGGCTAGCCGTTCCATGATTCGATCGGAAACCCCATCGGGGTACCCGCGCCGAGTTAGCCTTTCGGTCAGCTCGGCGCGGGTACGCGCCCGACTTGTCAACAGGCGAAGACAATATGACCACGCCTGCTCGTCCCGCGAGTCAACCGGTTCACGCGTCGGGGCTTCGGGTACCGACGCGACCCGGGATCGCAGTTCGTCTAGGGATTCCCTGGAGGCGGAATCAGAAGTCGACTGGGGCCGGGACAACTTCGTCATCGGTCAGCACCGCTCCGATACCGAGCTTCTCCTTGATCTTCTTCTCGATCTCGTTGGCGACATCGGCGTTCTCCAACAGGAAGTTGCGGGCGTTCTCCTTGCCCTGACCCAATTGCTCACCCTCATAGGTGAACCAGGAACCGGACTTGCGGATGAAGCCATGCTCCACGCCCATATCGATGAGCGACCCCTCCTTGGAGATCCCCTTGCCGTAGAGGATGTCGAACTCTGCCTGCTTGAACGGCGGCGACACCTTGTTCTTAACCACCTTGACGCGAGTGCGGTTACCCACCGCATCGGTGCCGTCCTTGAGGGTCTCGATACGACGCACATCAAGGCGAACCGACGAGTAGAACTTCAAAGCCTTACCACCCGTGGTGGTTTCGGGCGAACCGAACATCACACCGATCTTCTCACGGAGCTGGTTGATGAAGATCGCGGTGGTGCCAGAGTTGCTGAGTGCACCGGTCATCTTGCGCAGGGCCTGGCTCATCAGGCGGGCCTGCAGACCGACGTGGCTGTCGCCCATTTCGCCCTCGATTTCGGCGCGCGGTACCAGCGCGGCCACCGAGTCGATGACGACGAGGGAGATGGCGCCGGAACGCACCAGCATGTCGGCGATTTCCAGAGCCTGCTCACCGGTATCCGGCTGGGACACGAGCAGCGAGTCGGTGTCCACACCGAGGTTCTTGGCGTATTCCGGGTCAAGCGCATGCTCGGCATCGATGAATGCGGCGATACCGCCAGCGGCTTGCGCGTTGGCGACCGCGTGCAGCGCCACGGTGGTCTTACCGGAGGATTCCGGCCCGTAGATCTCGACCACACGGCCGCGGGGCAGGCCGCCGATGCCGAGTGCCACGTCCAGCGCGATGGATCCGGTCGGGATCACGGAGATGGGCTGGCGCACCTCGTCGCCCAGCCGCATGACCGAGCCCTTGCCAAAGTTCTTGTCGATTTGTGCGAGCGCGAGTTCGAGAGCCTTCTCGCGATCCGGTGCCTGCGCCATGGTGTTCTCCGTTTCGTATCGGTGTTCGAAGATCGGGTTCCCGATCGGTTGAGGCAGACGCTAGGCAAGGGGTCCGACAAGTGAGCTTGACCTGCTCAAACCGCCTTGGTTCGCATAACCGTCGTGCTCGAACATCACTACCGTAAAGCGAACACCTGTTCGATTCAAGGAGGCGCGCCGAAGTGGCGTGTCGCGCCTGGCACGAGTCAGTCCAGGAGCGCCAGTTGAGCCGCGAGATCGACCAGATCTGGTGCGACAAAATCCGGGTACGGCACACCCACGGCGCGCAGGGGTGCGTTGCCGGGACGGATGATGAGGGCCCCGTCGAATCCGGCGGCCTGCGCGCCGACGGTGTCCCAGACGTGCGCGGCGACCATCATGCATTCCCCTGGCCGTACACCGAGTTCCCGTGCCGCGTGTCGATACAGCACCGGTGCGGGCTTGAACACTCGTAATTCGTTGACACTGAACTGCCGCTCGAAATAGCCACTCAAGCCCGCGTTCTCCAACGGAGTGGGCCGGCCTTCGCGAGCCGGGGAGTTGGTGAGCGCTACCAGTCGATAGCCATCGTCGCGCAGCCGCGAAAGCGCTGCAGCCACTTCGGGATGTGCTGGCATGGTGGCCATCACATCCGCCAGCGCCGCGATATCGCCGTCTGCGAGTTCGACGCCTCGATACTCGGCGACCATCCGCAGCACCGACTGGCCCAACAGGAAAAAGTCGACATAGCAGTCCGACACAGTGACCGTCATCGAATAGGTAACCAGTTGCCCGAACCATTCCCGAAGCACGCCCGGATCTCCGAAAACCCTTGTGAAATAAGGGTTCAACGATTCTATGTCGATGAGAGTCTCGTTGACGTCGAAGACGAGCACGTCCGGACGAACACGAGGAGCCATAGCGGTCATTGCGCGCCGACTCGCCGCAGGAATGCCGCGATCAGATCCGCCACCTGCGCTCCCGCGGTCTCCAACAGGAAATGTCCACCGTCGAGCAGATGGATTTCCGCATCGCGGGCGTCCCGCCCGAAAGCGCGTGCACCATCCGGTCCGAAGATCGGATCATTGCGTCCCCATACGGCCAGGAGCGGCACCCCGCTGCTTCGCAGATATTCGTGCAGCGCGGGGTACATCGGGGCATTCGTGGCGTAGTCGCGGAACAAGCCGAGTTGAATCTCGTCATTGCCCGGACGGGATAGCAGCGCGCTATCCAGAGTCCAGGTGTCGGGGCTGACGGCCGACTGATCCGGAACACCTGTCAGGTACTGCCATTTGATCGACTCGACATCTAGCGCAGTGCGGATGGCCGCCTCCGCCTCGGCAGTCTGTTCACGCTGGTAATCCCAGATGACTTTCCAGAATTCGTCGACGAAGCCCTCGTCGTAACCGTTGCCGCTCTGCGTGATGATGGCGCTAACGGCCTGCGGACGGCTCAACGCCAGCCGCCAGCCGATGGGCGCACCGTAATCCTGGACGTAGATCGCATAGCGGGTCAGACCCAACTGATCGAGCAGGCCCTGCGTGAGGTCCGCGAGTGCGTCAAACGTGTAGTCGAACTCTGTCACCAGCGGCATATCCGAGTAACCGAAGCCAAGGTGATCCGGGGCTATGACGTGATAGTCACCTGCCAGGTCTTCGATGAGCTCGCGAAACATGAAGGAACTGGTCGGGAATCCGTGCAGCAGCACAATTGCCGGAGCATCTGCGCTTCCCGCCTCGCGGTAGAACAGTCGCCGCCCATTGACGGTGGCGTATCGGTGCATGACGGAGGTACCCATAATCTAACTCCTTAAACTATTTTGATAGTTAGGAGTCAAACACGGGCCAACTAACCTGTCAAGACAATTTTAATGGTTATAGAGAGGGTGGATCGGGGTACACCGACGGGTTACTTGTCACACCGCGACGCCAGACGCATCGGTGAGCCTGTGCCGAAGCGCGTTCCCCGGTTAGCGCAGGCGCAACCGCGCGAACGTCACCACTGATCGCGCGGGACATCGAAATCGGCGCACAGCGCCCGCCACACGTCACGGGGTTCTGCCCCCTCCTCAACGGCCTGCGCCGCGGTGCGTCCACCAAGAGCAGTCAGTACATGGTCGGCCAGTACCGACGAGCCGTAGACCCCACCGAACTGACCGGTGACACGCTCATGAAATTCCGTCAGACGCACACGGTCACTTTAGGGCCGCCAGCGCGTCCTGGCACACCCGTACCGGATCCTCCACGTCGACGGCGCCGGCGGCAGCCCGGCGAGCGGCCTCGGCATAGCGCCGCTCCCCCAAAACACGACCAACGGCCCCGCTCAGTGAATCTCGGTTGAGTGGGCGGACCAACTCGGCACTACCTTGCCGCACAACGCGATTCGCCAGCTCCCACTGATCGCCGCCACCTGGAACCACCACCACCGGAACCCCAGCCAGCAGGGCCTTACTTAAAAACCCGTGCCCCCCACCACAAATGGCGAGTTCCGCGCGCGCCAGCAACAAGTCCTGACGCGCCAGCCCGGCAACCGCCCACGGCGGCAACCCCGATGCGGCCGGATCCAGCGCAGAGACCACCACTCGCGCGCCCGCCGATTCCAACGCTTGTAGTGCCAGTTCGGTCATTCCCTCGGCCCCGGTGAAAGCCGTCGACGGCGCGATCACAACCACCGGGCCCGAACCCGAAGGTGGCTGCAGCACAACGTCCGTGGGCTCCCAGTGCAGCGGCCCCACCAGCACAGCCTCATCCGGCCAGTCCGGACGGGGTACCTCCAGCGCCGGCAGTGTCGCGATCAACCGTCGGACAGGCCCGGGATCTTTGGCGGACAATCCGATACCGACCCGCGCATGAGAACGCTGACTCAGCCCCTCGTTGATCGATTTCTGGGTCAGCTTGCGCATCAGCACATCGCGCAGCCGACCACGCAAACCCACCCCGGGAGCCAGTCCACTTCCCAATGGCGGCAAAGCTTTTGACGGAAGATATAGCGGATGCGGATTGAGCTCAACCCACGGCACACCGAGCAGTTCGGCGGCCATGCCGCCGCAGGCGGTGATGACATCGGAGACGATCAGGTCCGGTGAGAGCTCACGCAGCTGATCGACATTGGCCGCCGCCATGTAGGCGGCACGCTGATGGATCTTGGTGCCGGAATCCAGGTCGTCGTCTCCAGCACGCGGCTGCAACCCGAGAAGCTCGACCGATTCCACACCGGCCGAACGGGCCTGGTCAAGCCAGCGTGTTCCCGTCAGCAGCACCGGGTCGTGGCCGGCGGCGGCGAATTTGAGGCATAGCGCGATCGCGGGAAAGGCGTGCCCGGGATCCGGACCAGCGACCACAGCGACACGCACCGCCCTACCCTGCCACAGCGATTCGGACTACCTTGAAACGCATGACCTACAGCACGCTGGAACTGGCCGCTCTCACCCCGGCACAGACCGTCACCCGCTTCCTGGAAGCCGCTCAAAACGGTGACACCGAGTTCGCAGAAAGTGTCCTGGACGAGAATCTCGTCTACCAGAACGTGGGCCTGCCGACGATCCATGGACGTAGAGCAGCGTTGAAGGTGTTCGAGCCGCTCAAGCGCCCGGGGTTCGGTTTCGAGGTGCAGATCCATCGCACCACGACCAATGGGAACACCGTGATGAATGAACGCCACGACGCCATCGTGCTCGGTCCGCTGCGCCTGCAGTTCTGGGTCTGCGGGGTCTTCGAGATCTCTGACCAGGGCACCATCACCCTGTGGCGCGACTACTTCGACATGTTCGACATGTTCAAGGCCACGCTGCGAGGGTTGGTGGGCATCCCATTCCCCGCACTGCGGCCAAGTTTCTGACCGTTAGGCGGCCTACGAATCGGTCCAACCTGACTTGGGCTGCACCCCGATATCTGGCCGCACCCCTTCTCTGATCTGCGGCGCGTGTCTACCGTTGCCCCATGACGGACACGCTCGCCACCACCGCCTCCATCGACATCGTCGAGGGATTCTGGGACGCCATGCGCCGCAGCGACCTCGCGGCCCTCGATGCACTGCTCGACGCCGCCGTGCGCTGGGAAAATGTGGGGCTGCCCACGGTCCGGGGACGCACCACGGTGCTGCGGGCCTTGTCCTCGCTGAATCTGCCGGGCGCCGGTTTCGACGTCAAGATCCACCGGATCACCGCCAAGGGCAACACCGTGATGACCGAGCGCACCGATGTCGTCATCCTGGGCCCGCTGCATATCGCGTTCTGGGTGTGCGGTGTCACCGAGCTTTCCGACGATGGCAAGGTCACGCTCTGGCGTGACTACGCCGACGTCTGGAACCTCACCAAGGGCCTCGCCCGCGGCATCCTCGGGACCGTGATCCCCGCCCTGCGCCCGAAACTCTGAGCCTCATGGCAGCGGAGTCTTATCCGCATCCGTCACCGCGCGGTACAGCATCACGCCGCCGAGAATCAGCACACCGACCACCAATATCGGGACCAAGAGCTTGAAGATGGCGCCCACCACAAGGAATGCCAGCCATACGACCAGCAGCACGCCAATGATCTTCCACAACACAGGTACCCACCGTTCTCTCGACTTGCTGCGATAGAGCAAGCCTGGCAGGTCAATGAGCACCTGAGGAACCCCGGAACTCGAAGATCAGGGAAAGTTCGGGGATTACCCTGACAGCTGGCCGAGTTCGTCGAGCGCGCCCGCCCACCCGGTGAGACGATCGGTGGCCGATACCAGGTCATCGAAGAGCGGCCCGCGCGACATCGGCGATGCCAGTACCGCCCCGCCGTTTGCGGCAGACACCAACTGCGCTGCCGCAGTGACCAACTCGTTGTACTGCCGCACACCCGTGTCAAGCTGCGCGGTGAACGCCTTGATGGTCGGTTGCAGATACTCTCGGGTGTGAGGTGCCTCGACCGCGGCCCGCTCCATGGACACCACTTCTTTGGCGGTCGCGGCCATCACGTACGCAGCCTGGTTGGCTGCCGCAAGAATCTGTCGGCCCTCACTGTCCGGAATCATGTTGCCGCGCTCCACCACTCCGAGCAGAGAGAACAGCCCACGCTCGGCGGCGTCCAGAGCGGCCATGGGTGGACGGGAGGCCGAACTCAACGGCGGCAGCCGCCGCTCCACCCCGGGGCGCGGGGGCGGCAACGGCTCAGCCTTGAGGAAGCGGTACCGCACAAACAGATACGTCGCGGGAATGGCACAGCCGGCCGTGAGCAGCGCCGGAATGATCAGCAGCCAGGGCGGCGCACCGGTGGTCGCGAGCACCGTGGTGATCAACAGGCCTGCCACACAGGCCAGCGCCCAGCGGATACTCCAGCGCTTGGCTCGCAGCCGCTTCCGCAGCAGCTTCTCGCGTTTGTCGGACATCGCGCGCATGCGATGGGCGAGTTCCTCACCGAGATCATTGACATTGTTGAGCACGCGGCGCAGCAGCTGGTCCCAGCCTCCTTGGACCGCGGCGCGGCGGGGCGGCTGGGGTGTCATGTTCACATTGTGCCCGAAAATATCGCGCCCGCCGAGTACGAATGTCCGTGCCAAAAATCCGCCGAGTGCGAGCGACAGCGCTCACACTCGGCGGATTGAAGAAAAGAAAAGCTACTGCTGGCCCAGCGGATTGGCCGGGTTGGCCTGCTCGGTCGCCGTCGCGGGCGCCGGTGTCGCGCTGCCACCGGCGGGAAGGGCCTCGCCCTTCATAGAGGCGCGGATCTGCTCCAGGCGCGAATGCCCGGCCATCTGCACGCTGGCCTGCTGCACCTCGATCATGCGGCCCTGCACCGAGTTCTGCGCCAGTTCCGCCGAGCCCAGAGCGTTGGCATAGCGGCGCTCGATCTTGTCGCGCACCTCGTCCAGGCTCGGGGTGTTCCCGGGGGCAGCCAGCTCGCTCATCGACCGCAGCGATGCGGACACCTGCTCCTGCATCTTGGCCTGCTCCAGTTGGCTCAGCAGCTTGGTCCGCTCGGCGATACGCTGCTGCAGCATCATCGCGTTCTGCTCGACGGCCTTCTTGGCCTGCGCCGCGGCGGCGAGTGCTTGATCGTGCAGCGCCTTGAGATCCTCGACGCTCTGCTCTGCGGTGACCAGCTGGGCGGCGAACGCCTCGGCGGCGTTGTTGTATTCGGTCGCCTTCGCCGCATCACCCGAGCCGGTGGCCTGGTCGGCCAGGGTCAGCGCCTGACGAACGTTGACCTGAAGTTTCTCGACATCAGCGAGCTGACGGTTGAGTCGCATCTCGAGCTGACGCTGATTCCCGATCACCGAAGCAGCCTGCTGCGAGAGCGCCTGGTGGTTCCGCTGCGCCTCCTCGATGGCCTGCTGAATCTGTACCTTCGGGTCTGCGTTCTCGTCGATCTTCGCGTTGAACAGTGCCATCAGGTACTTCCACGCCTTGACGAACGGGTTAGCCATGAGATCGATCCGCTTTCTGTCGCAGTCGTCACTATCTAGGAGTGCGTGGGTCCCAACTTATCGGTTGCACGCCGATCCACACACCCCCTACCGGGGCGCAAAACAATGCGACCGCCACAGTAGTTAGGCGGCCGCCATTGCGCGAACCTGTGGAATGACCACCTTGGTGGCAACATCGATCCCGCTGAGCGAGCGCGAAGCCGACGTCACCGCGGGCTGCGGAGCCGCGACGGGCGCCTCACGACGGGCCATTCTCTCGCTGACCTCGGATAACACCGCCGAAAGCGGGACGTCGAGCGCGCCGCAGATCGCGGCCAGCAGCTCACTGGAGGCCTCCTTGCGACCGCGTTCCACCTCGGACAGGTATCCGAGACTGACACGGGCAGAGTCCGACACCTCACGCAAGGTCCTCCCCTGCCCGGATCGAGCGCTCCGCAGGGTGTCGCCGATGGCCTCTCGAAGCAACAGCGCCATGTCCTTCTCCTTTGCGTCCTGAACGTCGGCGTCCATACCGCGTAGTAGTTGAGTCTGCCTTGCTCAACGTTGCCGCGCACGCGGAGGTTCCCGGAAGTTTGGGTGACAGACACCTCAGTCCGACCTCGCATCCGGCGGAATTAATCGTTCGATGGATAGACAATTCAGCTGAGTGGGCGTTGTAGTGGTGTACCTCGGCTTGTCCCAGTTGGTGAGAGGACTTTCGTGGCAGAGATCGTGTGGCATTTTGAGCACCCCCGGATGGCCGTATGGGAAGCGACACTCAATGCCGATCGGTGGCCGCTGCGCGCAGATGGTTTCAGTCCGGTCGAGGGCGCAACGTTCACCAGCGGGCCCTTTCCGGCACTTGGCGGCGAGTACCTCGGGACGCTCGACTGCAGTGTGTCAACGCTGCGTCCCCACGAGCTCTGCGTATTCGATGTTTCAGTACCCAGGTACGCCGGATCGCCGTCGCAGTGGGAAATCCGCACCGAATGGTCCGACCACGCGGAGGGCACGCAGGCCATCACCAAGATCCAAGGAGCCCGGCCCGAGAGCCACAGCGACCGCCTCCTCACGGACATGCTCAGCTCGGTGATCCGCTGGATGTACGGCCACGTCGACGACGAACTCAACGAACCGACGTCCGCGCCATCCGAAGCCGCTGACCAGCGATCTCGCCACAACAAGATCCCCCCGCCTGACTAGCGGGAACCATTGTCTATAGCACCGATATACATTTATCTATATCAGTGCTATATTTATCACGTGAGTACACGTGAGGTGTTAGTAGCCGCCGCTTTAGAGGTTCTCGAGCATCAGGGAGAGGCTGCGTTCTCGACGCGCGCAGTCTGCGCCATGGCGGGAGTCACCGCCCCGACCCTCTACCACCACTTCGGCAGTGCCGACGGCCTACTCAATGCCGCGATCACCGAAGCATTCGCGCAGTTCCTCGCCAGCAAGAAAGCGGAAGTCTTCTCGTCAGATCCGGTGGTGGCGCTGCGGCAGGGATGGGACAACTACGTCCGCTTCGCGACCGAGCGGCCACGTTTGTACGCCGCGATGCTGGTACGCGTCCTGCAGGGGGCCAGCATTCCAGCGGCTGATGCCGCGCGGGCACTTCTGATTGAGCGCGTACAGGCCATCGCCGGTACCTATCGGCTCGCCATGGAGACGCACGCTGCGGCCGACCTCATCTGGGCTTCGGCCCACGCTGCATCGACCCTCTACCTGATAACCCAAGAGCAACAACCAGATCCGATCGTCATCGAAACCCTGCGTGAACAAGCAATCCGAAGCATCTACACACCCGATGAAAGTGAGAAGTAAACATGAAAATCCTTGTGACCGGCGGCTCCGGCTTTCTCGGTGCGCGTCTGATCCCCAAGCTTGTCGAGGACGGACATGCGGTGTTCGCGCTCGCGCGATCGAAATCGTCGAGCGAGGCGGTACATTCCCTGGGCGCGACACCGGTTCAGGGAGATCTCGAAAACCCTGAGGCACTGTCACTTCCGGCCATCGACGCGGTCGTCCATGCCGCAGCGCTGTTCCGCTTCGCCGGGCCACGCGCCCCGTACTTCCGCGCGAATGTTGTCGGCACCGAAGCACTCTTGGCGGCGGCGAGCCAGGCCGGCGCCGCCACCTTTGTCTACATCAGCGCTGCCGCACTGGTGATGGACGATCGCGGAACACCGTTGAGCAATGTCGACGAGAACGCGCCCACCCATCCTGAAAGCTTCTCCGGCTACATCGCCAGTAAATCTCAAGGCGAAGCGGCGGTCCTTGCGGCAAACCGGCCGGGGTTTCGCACGATCGCCCTTCGCCCACCAGCGCTCTGGGGACCCGGGGGCCCATTCAGCAAGCAGCTCCCCGCGGCGTTCGAGTCCGGTCAATTCGCCTTCATCTCGCGCGGCGAGTATCCCGTATCGACCATTCACGTCGATAACGTTGTCGAAGCGGTGCGGTGCGCATTGGAACGCGGCACTGGTGGCCGCGCCTACTTCATCAACGATCACGAACCGACCACCTTCCGCGAGTTTGTGGCCACCCACGCTGAGATCGAGGGACTCTCGATCGACGGGTTGCGCTCCGTTCCCTACCGCGTCGCCTTCACCCTCGGACGCCTCCTAGAAGCCTTCGCGGCACTGCGCACGGACAAGGGTGACCCGCCACTGACCCGCACCATGGTGCGATTGATTGGAAGGGAGTTCACGACAAATGACGCCGCCGCACGTCGCGAGCTGGGCTACGTCGGGACGATGACGCGCGCCGATGGACTGCGGCAGCTGGCGCAACACGCATAAGCGCGCACAACCACCCGACAACTAGGAGCGATATGAATCAACAAGCGATGAACACAGACACCGCGAAGTCGCAGGAACTGCTCTTCCGCCATCTCGAATGCTTCGCGAAGTTCGACCTCGACGGCACCATCGCCGACTACGCCGACGACGCAAGGTTCTTCGGCCCGAGCGGCGTGCTGCGCGGCTCAGCATCTATCCGCGACTTCTATGGCTCGCTGTTCGAGGAATTCCAGAAACCAGGGACATCTTTCGAATTACTCCAGCAGGAGGTGGACGGCGACACCGTCTACGTCGTGTGGAAGGCCGAGACGACGCTCAACACGTACGAAATCGGTAGCGACAGCTTCATCGTGAAGAACGGAAAAATCGCGACCCAGATTTTCTCGGGGAAGATTTCTCCTAAGAGTTCCTAGCGGCCGCGCCGGGGATCCAGCGCCGCCAGGTTATGCGGATTTGGGCCGCGGACGCAGCGCCTGCACCAGGTAGTCGATGCCGGTGATGACGGTGAGGACCACTGCCAGCCCCATGAGAACCACCGCAGCGGTATGCCAGTACCCCGTCAACGGCAGCAGATAGCCGGCGATTGCCAACGACTGGACCATGGTCTTGAGCTTGCCACCCCGATTTGCCGGGATAACACCATGGCGGAGCACCGAGAAGCGCAGCACCGTGATCCCAACCTCACGCACCAGGATGACCGCGGTAACCCACCACGGAAGATCTCCGAGGATGCTGAGCCCCACCAGCGCCGCGCCGATGAGCGCCTTATCGGCGATCGGGTCGGCGAGCTGGCCGAATGGGGTCACCAGCCCATAGCGGCGGGCGAGCACACCGTCGTATCGGTCGGTGGCGATGGCCAGCGCGAATACCCCGAAAGCGGCAATGCGCCAGGAAGATTGGTGCCCACCCTCGGTGAATAAGACGACGATGAACACCGGTATCAGCAGGATGCGCAGCACCGTCAAGATGTTGGCAATGTTCAGCAGTGGCACCGGCGCAGCCGAAGCCTCGGAATCAGGCTGGGTTTCCGGTGGCATCGGCACGTCAAACACCCTATCTGTTCTGGAGCTGGCTACTGTTCACGCATGAGCTCTGAAGGTACTTCCGGCATCTCGGGGAATCCGGGGCATACGGCACCCACGGTGACCGTTCGCCGGTCGCGTACCTCCGATGTGCCCGCTATCAAGGCGCTTGTCGACGTCTACGCCGGACGCATCCTGCTGGAGAAGAACCTTGTGACGCTGTACGAGGCCGTCCAGGAGTTCTGGGTGGCCGAACTCGACGGGGAGATCGTCGGCTGTGGCGCCCTGCATGTGCTGTGGTCGGACCTCGGCGAGGTACGCACCATCGCGGTGCACCCCAGGCTCAAGGGGGCCGGAGTGGGGCACGCAATTGTCAGCCGCCTGCTCGATGTCGCCAGGGATCTGGAGCTCAAAAGAGTGTTCGTGCTGACTTTCGAGGTCGACTTCTTCACCAAACACGGATTCAGCGAGATCGAGGGCACCCCGGTGACGGCTGAGGTGTACGAGGAAATGTGCCGGTCCTACGACACCGGTGTAGCCGAGTTCCTCGACCTGAGCTACGTGAAGCCGAACACGCTGGGCAATACCCGGATGCTCGTCCACCTCTGATTCCGCGCATCGGGGCGTTCGCGGCACGATCGTCGGTCATGATGCAGGCATGCCACGACTGCGCCAAGTGTCCCGCGCCGAAACCGATGACCGGCTTGTCCATCGCATGTATGACCAGATCTTCGGCGACCGCGATCCGGTCACCGATCCGGGAACCACTACCGGCACACCGGGTGACTGGTGGACGGTTTTTGCACTCGTACCCGATGCCCTGAAGCACTCGGTCCAGGGTTTCGCGTTCTACCGCAGCCCCGATCGCAAGCTGGACCCAGTGCTGCGTGAGCTCGGACAGACCCGGGCCGGCTGGGCACGTCGCAGCCAGTTCGTCTTCTCCCAGCACTGCAAGTCGTGCCGCATTGTCGGCATCTCCGAGGAGATGATCGCCGCGATCCCTTCGTGGAGTACGGCCGACTGCTTCACCCCCGTGCAACGCGCCGTGCTGGCCTACACGGACTGCTTGGTGCTCGACGGCGGCCGGGTACCCGACGGCGTGTTCGCCGCGCTGAAGGCCCACCTCTCCGATGAGGAGATCCTGGAGCTCACCTACGTCACGGCCATGTACGAGATGCACGCGGTGATGAGCACGGCGCTGCGTTTGGAGTGGGACAACCGCGATGAGCCGATCGTGGAAATCGCCGCTCCCGAGGGGTTCACGTCCTTCGATGTGGGCGATGCCATCGCATTGCGCCGCGACGAGTAGTGACTCAACGCCTCACCTGTGCGTGCTCGGCGAGCACTGCCACAACGTCGGGGTGGCCAGGCACCCACTGACCCGACATCGCGTGCGTCGTCGTGACGCTGGCTGGCTCCTTGACTCCGCGAACCTCCATGCAGCCATGGGCGGCGGTGATAAAGCAGGCAGCACCAACCGGTGAAAGTTCTTCTTGCACTGCGGTTGTCACCTGATATCCGATACGTTCCTGAACCTGCAGGCGCCGAGCATAACCGTGCACCACCCGAGCCAGTTTCGAGAGGCCGACAACCTCACTGCCCGTGCAGGGGCGATAGGCAACAGTCGCAACCCCGGTGATGGGCAGCAGATGATGTGCGCACGTCGAGACGAGCCGTATTCCAGCCACGATCACCAGACCGGGATCGCTCGGCGCCGGAAAGCGCCGACGCAGGTGCGCGGCGGGATCCTCGTCGTATCCGGCAAGCGATTCCGCCCACGCCCTGGCCACCCGCCCTGGAGTGTCCTCTGTGTGCTCGTCGTTACCGACTCCAGTAGCCAGTAGTAGATCGGTAATCGCGGATTTCACCTTCTCCACATCGATCATCGAACGGTGCCCCTTTCTCTATTCATGCGCTCAACGTCGGCCACTCGGTCAATTCCGCTGCATTGACATGCGTTTCAGTCACCTTGACGCGGTGGACCGTGACATTGGACCAACCGGCCTCGGCGATGAATCCGGCGGTGACCCGGGCGAGCAGTTCGGAAACGTTCTCGACCGTGGGCCACTCCAAACCGTGCGAAGGGGCGTCGAGGCCAAATCGAAAGAGCTTCGATCGCTCTGCCAGAAGAGCCGGCACTAGCGGATCCGCGTATCCGAGCATCGCGCCGTGATCAAGATTGGCATCGATCCAGTCCCGCAGCCGCGCCTTGAGTATCCCGAAGTCGACGAGGATTCCTTGCTCGTTCAAAGACCCGGCCACCGTAATCTCTGTCCACCACGAATGCCCATGCAGGTTGACGCACTTTCCGCCGAGGATGGGCAGCCGATGCGCGGTCTCGAAGTTGTGGCGCACCGTAACCGTGCGCGTCGTGGCACGCCCGCTAGCCTGGAATGGCACCAATTCTCTTGAACCAGAATGCAAGTTGCGTATCTGGGCAAGCTTCGCGACCTGCAACTTGCACCATGGCGACACAGAACGGGTATCGGCGAGCACTTCGTCGCACAACTGCGTCCACGGCAGCCATCGGTAACCCGCCACTTCGTCCGGGTTCGGAGTCGGGACCGCTGCGATCGTGCCCACATAGACCGGACAGATTTCGTTCTCAACCACGCCGTTCTCCATGGCTGCCCGATAGCGAAAATCCGGCAGGGCCAGCTGCGGTGGTGACATCTGGACACCGAGCTCGTAGTGCACCCGCTCGACGATCGCTTCGGAGATATCCATGCCGGGAGGTGGATGTCCGCAGCAGCTGTTGGACCAGATCCCCGGCCAGGTCCGCTTACTCCAAGCGCGTTGGGTAAGGAGCACGAACCTATATGACGGATCAAACAGGTAGCAGGAAAAGGCAAGGTGCAGTGGAGTGTTTCCGTCATGCACGGTCGCCTTGGGCGCGATGCCGCACGCGCGCCCGGCATCATCCAGGAGCACCACGTCGTCAGTCATGGCTGCGCCGTTCCCACCGAATCGGCAAGGCATCGCGAATATTGACCATTGGCAGGGCCGCCCGCCACGTGGCCGGGTCGGGCAGCAGTGGACAGGTAAATCGTTGCATCAATGCCACCAACGCCTCTTCCAATTCGATTCGGGCCAATCCAGAACCGAGGCAACGGAAGATCCCACCACCGAAGATCAGTTGGCGCTTCTGATGTTTGGCCAGGATGTCGAATGTGCCCGCACCCTCATACGCTCTCGGATCTCGGGTTGCGCTCGGAGGGCAGAACATGACGAACTGGCCCCGATCGAGGGTGAGGTCACGGTAGTCGATCCGCTCCGTAGCGAAGCGGAAGATCGCGCGGATCTGGGGTGCAAAACGCAAAACCTCATCGACCGCCTGGCCTATCAGCTCCGGGTTTCGATGAACCAGTTCCCACTGCCGCGGGTGAGAGTGAAATGCGATCAAAGCGCGGCCCAGCTGGCGCGCCACCGATTCCTGACTGGCCCAAGCGATATCCACGACAAGCCCCTCTGCTTCTGCCCTGCTCAGCGAGTTGGTTCCGGAAACCTCCGCGGCAAGGAAAGACACGAGATCCTCACCGGGCTCTCGCAGCCGAAGCTCGAAGAGATCATGAACGTACTTCTTGAGCTGCTCGATACCCCGGTCAATAATCGGCAATACCGCAGGCAGGTCGCTCCACACGAATACCAAACCAGCATCCTTCGATACCAGCCGGAACATCTCATGATCCTCATCCGGAACACCCAGCAGACGCGCGATTGCCCCACTGGCATAGGGAGATCCGAATCGCTCCGCGAAGTCGACGATCTTATTGGCGGGCATGTCTCGAGCCAGCTTCTGTGCCAAGGTCCGCAACGCTGGACGCAAAGCCTCAACTCGCTTGGGGCTCAGACCGGGAGCAGCGACGGACCGAAGGCGCAGGTGGTCTTCTTGTGGGGTGTTGCGGACAGTAGTGATCCACCAGTCGTACATGGGGCCTGATGTGACCCCATTCATCCGCAGGAACTCACGACCGTCCAGACCCAGGCGGGGATCTTTGAGAAGCTCCGTGCATTCGTCGTAGCGCAGGACGACCGGGCCCTGCGGGCTTTGGGCGAACCAATACTGCTCGCGGGCCCGATCAACCTCGTCCGAGGCGAGATCGAAGTCCCGGCTCAAGAGATCCAGAAAGGGCACTGACGGTGCTGTAAGCATGGCGATGTTCTCCTGCATAGCTATCTGCTGATGAGGTCATAGGCGGCGGGTATCACGGTCGACCAGGCCAGGATTAGCGCGTAGTAAGGCAGATACTTCGTGTATGAGCGCACCACGGCGACACCCTCGGCGACCGGCTTGCCGATCACGCGCCGCAGAATGCTGGCGTTGACCCCCAATGCGATACCAACACCAAGTCCATACGGCAGCAGCGCCCACGAAAATCCGCCACGCTCGAGCACTGCCCACACGACCAGACCGGCGCCAAGAACGACCAGAACGGTGCCCAACGCAAACGCACGCGTAAGACCCAGAGCGCGAACCGAAGTGAGCACACCAAACAGCTCGTCCTCCGGGATGTCCTCGGCCGTCTTGGCCACCATGACGCCGTTGAGAGTCAGACCCATTCCGAAAATCGCCACGAGCGTGAACCATTCGATCGGGTAGGGCAATGAACGGATGACGATCAGCCCAGGCACGATCGTGAGGGTGATGTTCAGCACGGGGATCTGCCAGATCCCCCGGCCCTTCAGCCGTAGCGGCGGCAACGAGTACTGGGTTCCAAAGAACAATGCCACCAGGCCAATACCAACCAGATCCCAGTGCCGGGTAGTGAACATCAGGTATAACCCGAGCACTACGCAGAGCACAATGGTGGCGTTGATCTCGCGCCGTACGCGTGTCTCACCCAAACCGAACACCGCAGTGGCCTGCCGCGACTTGTGCGCGAGGTCTTGGTCACGGTCTGCCAGGCAGTTCACCATGTTGCATATCTGTTCGCCCTGAATGACCAGCACCACAGCAGCCAAGAACGGCAGGGACACCAGGTCCGTCCACGAATGTGCGCTTAGAAAACCGGCAACCAGAATCGTTGCCACGGTGCTGGAGAGGAACTCTGGGCGACGGATGTACACGGAGTACCGCAGACGTGTCCACCATGATGTTGGTGTCTCTTCGTGGGCGAGTTGAACCATTGTGTGTTCGCTTTCCTGGCGTGGGTATCCGTTGCGGTTATGCGACACGAGTCGCCACATGCTGAACAAGATTCGAAAATGCCTGGCGTGCGGGAATTTCCGGAAGATGCAATAGGTCGCTCTGCGCCTGGCCGCCCAGTTCAACGAGCTTTTGCGCAGCGAGTTTCACTCCTTGCGCCTCGTTGATGAGCGACAACGCCTCGTCGACGAGACGCGGGTCGTCGATCGGTCCGTGGAGTAGCTCCCGGAGCCGCCGGCCGGCAGATCCGTCATCGCGCATGGCATAGAGCATGGGCAGGGTGATGATGCCTTCCCGTAAGTCAGTACCGATGGCTTTCCCTGACTGCCCGAAATCAGAAGAGACGTCGATGATGTCGTCGGATATCTGAAACATCGTTCCGAGCAGATCGCCAAATCGATACAGACAATCGACATGTTCCTCCCGGGCACCGGCAAGCTGCGCTCCCAACTGACCTGCGGCCGCGATGAGCACGCTTGTCTTGCGCCGAATGGTGATCCAGTAATGGGCTTCTGGATCGGTCTTCGCAGGAGCCCCCATCGTCTCCTGCATCTGCCCGGCCACCAGCTCCGTGAAGGTGACACCGATGATGTCCATCGCATGCTCCCCCAAAGCGGCCGCGATCCGCAGTACACGGCCAATCAGATAGTCACCCGCGAGAACGGCGATTTTGTTGTTCCACATCGCATTCACGGAACTCACACCGCGGCGCACCAGCGCACCATCCATCACGTCATCGTGATAGAGCGTTGCCAAATGGGCGATCTCGATCATCGCCGCCGCGAGCACCACCTGAGGATCGTCGGCACGGGGCCCGAACTGCGCCGCCAGTAGCGTGAACAGAGAGCGGAAGCGCTTACCGCCGGCCCGTGAAAGATGCGACACCACATCCAGAACGCGCTCGTCGTAGTCATCCAGCTCCATGGCGAACCGCCGCTCTACATCCTGGAGCCCCTGTTGCGCGATCTGAGTGAGCACCGGGTCGCCCAGATCGATTCCGCCCGTCAAGACACCGCTAACCGACATTAGCCGCTCCCTTCAAGGATCTTCTCGGTGATATCGCCAGGCGCATACCATGTTTGGGACGAAGCGTTATCTTCGACAACATCTCCACTCGGTGCCCCGGGTCGTGTTCGAACCGATAGTTCTGAATCAGCGCAGCCAACACCAGCTGGCCCTCCATCAGTGCGAAGTGCTTACCTATGCAGACATGCGGGCCACCGCCGAACGGCGCGTACGCGCGGTGGTGAACGCCGGCCGGTTTGTCTCCAACGAATCGGGCAGGGTCGAACTGTCCGGGGTTTCGCCACTGCTGAGGATCTCGCCCAATGTTGAAGACACTGATAAGTAGCCTCGCGCCCTTGGGTATCCGATAACCCCCGAGCACGGTGTCCTGGCTGACCAGCCTCGGCAGAATCGGCGCAGAGGGATACAGCCGCAATGCCTCGCTCACCACCTGCTGCGCGTAGGGCAGGCGCGCCAGGTCAGCAAGCGTCGGCAGGCGGCCACCCAACACGCTATCCACTTCCGCTTCCAGCACTTCGCGTGCATTGTCGTTCTGCGAGAGCAGATACAACGCCCAGGTGAGGGTCTGTGCCATCGTCTCGTGACCCGCGGCGAAGGTCGTGATCACCTCGTCCCGGATTTCGGTATCGCTGAGCCCCTCCCCGGTGTCGGCATCCCGCGCATTGAGGAGCATGTCGAGCAGATCGCCTCCCGCCCCGGGCCTGCGCCGCCGGGAACGAATCAGCCCATACACGAAATCGTCGAACGAACCCATCAACACCCGAAAGCGCCGGTTCGCCGGAGTCGGCACGACCAATGGAGGGCTGAAAGGATTCTGCTGCCGATTGAATGCGTAAGTCAGGATCTCCTCGACCGATTCCGGCGTGACGACGATTTCAGCATCGGCCGCCTTCATCCCAAACATGCAGCGCGACACAATATCCAAGGTCGCCCGGATGATGACTGGATGGATGTCGACGACGGCGCCGCTTCGGGAGACCTCGGCCAGATCGGCAAGCATGGCCTGCGCGCACTCAACCATCGTGGAGTACATCGCGGCGATACTGGGCCGCGAGTAAAGGGGCTGCATCATCCGGCGATTGCGTTTCCAGTGCTCACGGTCGGCAGTCGTCAGTAATCCCTGTCCCAGCACCAAACGCAGCGGGCTGGTGTTACCGAGCTTGCCGTAAACAGCCGTGTTCGCAAGTACTTCGGCGGCAAGTTGGTGGTCGGAGATGCAGTAGACCTGCAATGGGCCAAGACGGTAGCGAACCACTCCCCCGTAGCGTTCCCACCCGATCCGGGTCGCTTCGAGAATGTCCCGGCGAAACGCCGAGATACTCCCCAGCAATGGGGCTCCGGGGGCCAGCGGCGCCCGTGGGCTATCTGCCAATCCGCCATCGGCGGCATTAGCTGCAGATTTATCAATGGGCGATCTCGAGAGCCTCATACAAGCAGCCTTTCGATATGACGGGAACCATACGTCAGCCTCCGTGCGATCTAGGTCACACATCACTTGGGGAGGAACACTCCCACAGTGCCAGTCGGCATCCAAGGGAAATTAATTTGCTGAATGGTGTGTCAATCGTCACTCTACTGAGGCCTTGACAGCAAGATTCATCCATACTACAAGCGCAGTGATCGTCTCGCCGAGCCAATAACGCAATAACACATAGCTCGGGTTATGCCTATTTACCTGGGTATATGGGATACGCCTCATCACAGAACACACGCCCCCGGTTGGCGCGGAATTCACCAGACAACAGAGATGGCCAATCGGCCGGAAGCTGTCGGCAACTCAGTAAAAGAGTTACTGCGAACATGTCGGCCAGTGCAATTCTGGCTAATGCACGTATCCACTCTTGCGGGATGAGAACCCAACGGGCTCCTCGTCTAGCGGAGCCCGCCGGGCACACTCAGGGAATTACCAACCAAGATCTATTTCGTTGCTGCAGCAATGAAACAGCCCGCTGTTGTCAGAAGTCCTCCGGGACTCCGCCGTCGTCTTCGTCCTCATCGTCGGCTCCCCCGCCGCCACGGATCGACGCCATCAGACTGCCGAGATCCTCGGGCTTCACCATGACCTCACGCGCCTTGGATCCCTCACTGGGCCCCACGATTCCGCGCGTCTCCATCAGGTCCATGAGACGGCCCGCCTTGGCGAAGCCGACCCGCAACTTGCGCTGAAGCATTGAGGTCGAGCCGAATTGGCTCGACACCACGAGCTCGACGGCCTGCAAGAAGGCGTCCATATCGTCACCGATGTCGGGGTCGACGTCGTCCTTACCGGGGCCGCCGCCGACCTTGGCGGCGGTGACGCCCTCGGTGTAGTCGGGCTCGCCCTGTTCCTTGGCGGCCGACACCACGGCGCTGATCTCTTCATCGGTGATGAAGGCGCCCTGCATGCGAATAGGGCGCCCGGCACCCATCGGCAGGAACAGTCCATCCCCCATACCAATGAGCTTCTCGGCGCCGGGTTGATCCAGGATGACGCGGCTGTCGGTCAGCGATGACGTCGCAAAGGCAAGACGCGACGGCACATTCGTTTTGATGAGGCCGGTGACGACATCCACCGACGGGCGCTGGGTGGCCAGCACCAAGTGGATACCGGCCGCACGTGCTTTCTGGGTGATGCGCACGATGGCGTCCTCGACGTCACGGGGCGCGGTCATCATGAGGTCGGCAAGCTCGTCGACGACGGCGAGAATGAAGGGGTACGGGCGATACTCACGCTGGCTGCCCAGCGGTGTGGTGATCTCGCCGGAGCGCACCTTCGCGTTGAAGTCGTTGATGTGCCGGACCCGGCTGGCCTGCATGTCCTGGTAGCGCTGCTCCATCTCCTCCACCAGCCACGCCAGCGCGGCCGCCGCCTTCTTCGGCGAGGTGATGATCGGGGTGATCAGATGCGGAATGCCTTCGTAGGGCGTCAGTTCCACCATCTTGGGGTCGATCAGGATCATCCTGACCTCCTCCGGGGTGGCACGGGCGAGCAGTGAGACGAGCATCGAGTTGACGAAGCTCGATTTACCCGAACCGGTAGATCCGGCCACCAACAAGTGCGGCATCTTCGCAAGGTTGGCGGAAATGAAGTCGCCCTCGATGTCCTTGCCCAGGCCGATCAGCAGCGGATGGTGATCCCTGCGGGTCTCGGGCGCGGTCAGCACATCGGCCAGCCGCACCATCTCCCTGTCGGTGTTCGGCACCTCGATGCCCACCGCGGACTTGCCGGGGATCGGCGCGAGCAGGCGCACACTGTCGGTGGCCACCGCGTACGCGATATTGCGTTGCAGGGCAGTGATTTTCTCCACCTTGACGCCGGGTCCGAGTTCTACCTCGTAGCGGGTGACGGTGGGGCCGCGATTGAATCCGGTGACCGCGGCATCGACCTTGAACTGCTCGAGTACCCCGGTGATCGCGGCGATCATCTCGTCGTTCGCCGCGCTACTTTCCTTCGGCGGATCGCCCGCGATGAGCAGGTCCAGCGATGGCAGTGTGTAAGGGCCCTCGATCACCCGGTCGACAACGGGCATCTGTGGTTTCGGCTTGGACTTCTTGGTCGACTTGACCGCGGGCACCGGCTTGGGCGCGGTCGCGGCGGGAGGCTCGGGAGCCGCAGCTGCCTCTTCCTCGAGCGGGTAATTTTCCATCGGCGTTGTCCCGCGCTTGAATTCGCGAGTCGCCTCATAGTCATCTTCCGGCTCGAGATCCTCTTCATCCCAATCCGAGTCCGGGTCCTCCTCGTCCCATTCGTCATACTCCTGGGGCGAGAACATGTTTCGCAGAGTGTCCGGGATGTCGCGGATCGTGGTGCCGGTCAGCAGCAGTACGCCGAAAACGATCGCCATCACCAGCAGCGGCGCGGCGATCCACGCGGTAAGGCCTTGCGCGAGCGGTCCGCCGATCACGAAGCCGACGAATCCTCCCGCGGCCGAGCGCCCCTCGGGGGAATCGGGGGAACCCGCGAACAGGTGCCACAGGCCGAGGATCGGCAGCGCGACCATCGCGAAGCCCAGCAGCAGGCGCGGACGCTCCTCCGGGTTCGGCTCGGTGCGCATCAAGAACACGGCAATGACAAGCGCGATGACGGGAACCAGCGCCACACCGGAGCCCACCACCGCCCGGAAGACATCGTCGATCCAGCCACCAACGGGCTTGGCGGCGTGGAACCATGAGCTCGCGCCCACCACGAACGCCAGGCCCAGCAACGCTAACGCGATGCCGTCGCGCCGATGCCCATGCTCGATGTCGTGAGCGCGGCCCACCGACCGGAACAACGACCCGACACCATGGGCGCAGGCATGCCACCCGGTGCGCGCCCCGCGGCCCAACGCCACCAACGGCGTCGTCCAGTGCTGGCTACGACGCTGATTGCGGCGGCGCGGGGCCGGACGACGGGTCGGCGCGGTGTTGCGCGACCGGGGTCCCGCTTTGGTGGTCCGGCCGCGCGAACGGCTGACAGTCTTACTCGCCATGGCGACAGCCTAGTCGCAACAGCCACATCCGCACCATCTGCCACACGGCTAAAACCGCTAGTAAGCAAATGTTTTGTCACCTACGCGAGGCCGCCCTGAGACAGTCTCGTGACCTGAGAAACCCGGCTTAGCGGTCGGGACGCGGCTTGGTCTCACCCAGCCACGATTGATTCGCCGCGATGTAGAACTGATCGCCGTTGAAACTGCTGGCTGAATGACCCCGGAAGCAGTAGACGCCCTCGTCCTTGGTGACGGCACATTTGACCGCCCGGTAATTGAAGTAGTTACCCGGCGTGAGTACCGGCGGACGCGTCGCCGGAGTGAACAGCGACTCGCCGGTGGTGTCGAAATGGGCACGCCAATCGCCCGGGAACCAGGCCACTTGATTCGTCCCCGCCGGCGCCCCGGGGAACGAGCCGTTGCAGCCGAAGCTGCCGTCGATCCAGATGGCACAGGTCAACCCACGGGGCGTCGCGAACCAGGCCCCGTCGGTGTCATCCCGCAGGAACTGCTCGAAGTCGGCCTGCTTGAACTTGGTGGTGTTGTTGACGTCGGGATACGGATTCGGGTCCCCCGAGATATCCGGATCCGCCAGCGCGGAGGACACCGATACGACGATAAGTCCCAGTGCCAGCGCGATGATGCCCGCCAACCGAGTCAGCAGCCGCATTCCAACCCCTCCCGATATTCGTGGTTACCAAGTCAGCAAAATAGCGAGGCCGATTGTATTGATCAGATCAACCCCGTGAGGGAAAACCAGCCAGACACTTGACAATGAGTGTTGCCAACATGCCCCAGCGCTCGCTAGCCTGTGCCCATGAGTGGCAACGGCGCCCTATCGACAGTCAGCACCCATCCGAACGACTACTACTGGCGGGCGGGCATGGCTCTACGCCCGGCACCTGCACGGTTGCGATTCGATGCGATGTGGACTCAGTCCCGCAAGGACATCCTGACTCCGTGGATGGACTTCCATGAGGTCCCCAGGGAGACGCCGCGCACCCGGCTGCTCACCGATCACCTCTGGCAGGGCGACGAACTGATGGACGCGGTCGTGGACCGCATCCGCAAGATGCCCGCGCGCCAGGGTCGGGCGATGCTCACGCGGGCCCTCGATCAAGGCATCGAGTCGATCGAGAATCCGCCGGCGGAGTTCGTCGCATTGTTCGAGCAGCTCGACAATCCACCCGCGTGGTACGACGCCGCACTCTGGGAACGCGGGCGGCAGCTGTGGAACAACTCCTCGTTGGCGGCCAAGTTCGGTATGGGCTTCGGAGACACCTTCGGCACGTTTGTGGGCGATGAGGTCGCCTACGCCACCGGCGCGACCGGCAGATTCGTCAACGACACTCTGCGCCGCAACCTGGAAACCACCGCATGGTTTCGCAAGATGACCTATCGCGGTGCTCTGGAACGCTTTTCGCAGCCATTCAAGGACACCGTCCTGGTACGTCTGATGCATGCACAGGTGCGTGCCGGACTCCGGCGCTCCTGGGGCGACGAACAATTCGCCCACCACGGCAACCCGATTTCCAATTCCATGATGATGGGTGCCGCGATGACCTTCGGGCTCATCCCGCCGCTGATCGACCATCAGCACGGGCGCACCCGCAGCATGGCCGATCTTGAAGCCGCCGTGATGTATTGGGCGTACATCGCCTACGTGTTCGGTGTGGCCGAGGAACTGATTCCCAAATCCGTGGCCGAGGGAATGGAGACGATGGACTACATGGTCGCCTATGCCGGTGGCCCCTCCGAATGGACCGACGTGATGATGAGTGCGGCATTCGGCTTCGTCGACAAGGGAGTAGCGGGGCGCATTGGCCGGCTGGTGTTCACTCCGGTTCTCGGTATCGCCGCGTACTACGGCGGTGAAGATCTGGTGCGGGCACTCGTGCGCGCCACTCCCCTGCGCGACGCCCGGCTGCAGCCGTGGACCTGGCTGACGGGTATCGCGGTGCACACCAACGTCCAGTTGCGGCGGCTGACCGACACCCTTCCTGGCGCCAAACGCCGTGCACAACAACGCAATGGCGAGCTGCTGTGGTGGTCGGCGACGGTAATCAATCAGGCGCTGGCCAAGCTCGGCGGCATGAGCGACACGTCATACACCCACCACGACGCGACGGCGGCGACACCGGCAGGATGCCCGGTGCCGCACGCTCCGCGTGTCAGTGCGTAGGCCCGTACCCCCTTCACCATGTCCATAGATTCGTCTATGGTGAAGGACATGACCGAGAAGGTCTCACGTGACGACTACTTCCAGGCCGCGTTCAGGCTGCTGGCCGAGGGCGGAAAGCCCGCATTGACGACGACCGCCGTGTGCCGCCGCCTGGGCGTCACCACCGGTTCGCTCTATCACCACTTCGGCAGCGGCGCTGAGTTCTACAAAGCCGTCATCGACCATTGGGAGAACGAGGTGACCCTCGCGCAGCGCCAGCGTGCCGACGCGGTGCCCGATCCCCGTGAGCGCCTGACCGTGCTGGAACAAGCGGCGCGCGATGCCGATCATGAGGCGGAGAAGGCGATCCGCGCCTGGGCCGGTACTGATCGCTATGTCGCCGCGGCCATGCAGCGGGTAGACCAGGTCCGGCACAAACATCTGACCAAGAGCTACATCGACGCAGGGTTCGCTCCGGCGCGCGCCGACACCCTGGCGCGCATCGGGTTCAGCATCCTGGTCGGCGCCCAACAGATCGGCAGACAAGTGGACCGCGACCGCCTCAACGCCGCACTCGATGAGTACGCGACGTGGGTGTACGCGGCCGTTCCGGCATACGAGAGGGCCTGATCGATTACCGGGCCGGCGGCGACCACTTCCCGGTGACCTTGGTGTAGCGGGACATCAGCGCGAGCGCCTCATCGGGAAACAACGCACGGGGGAAGGCTTCACGCGTCCCCGGCCGAGCCGAGAACAAGATTCCCACGGCATTGTCGTTCACCACGACGTTCTTGATCTCGGCGTAGTCACGCAGGACCATGAGCCGAGTGGTCAGAAAAGATTGCCCGAGTAGAGCATTAGTCGTTGGACGCAGTACCCAGTAGGTAAAGTCCGACGCTCCGAACTCGGCGCGCTGCACCGTCCCGGCCGGGATCGCCTGCATAGACAACCGAGTACGAGATCGAATTCTCGACGTGATCAGGGCTGCCGCCGCGACCACAACGATCAGGATCACCACGCCGGCGGGAGCACCGACAAACACGAAGAAGAACGCGACGTACAGCACGGCCCCAACGAGCAGAATCCAGACGCCCCACGATCGTGCGACTGTACGCAGGGCGCCCTTCGTAAGGTTGCCTCGTCCATCCTCGGTGAGCACAACCTCGGTGCGGATCGGTGGCCCGGCCACAGCGTGTTGATCGGCCATATCCCTCCCTTGATACCCGCACAGCCTATCGACCGATGGGCACTCGGCACAGTTTCGGTACGGTGGAATTCGATCGACTCCCGACGACGAGAGGTGTTCCATGCCCACTGTGGTGGCGTTCCTGTATCCCCAGCCGGACAAGCGCGACGAGGTCCGTGCCGCGCTGCTCGAGACCATCCCCCAGGTCCACGACGAGCCGGGCTGCAATCTCTACTCCCTGCATGAGGCACATGATCGCTTCGTCTTCGTGGAGTCCTGGGCGAGCAACGAGGCGCTGGCCGAGCACGGGAAAGCGCCCGCCCTCACCGCGCTGTTCGGCAAGTTGGGCCCGCTGCTAGGTCAAGCCCCGGAAATTGTTGTTGCCGAAGCACTTCCAGCAGGTGATCCTACCAAGGGCGATCTGACGCACTGATATGGGCAAGCTAGACGGCAAGGTCGCCTTTATCACCGGCGCGGCCCGCGGGCAGGGCCGCGCCCACGCGATCAAGCTGGCTTCGGAGGGAGCCAACATCATCGCGATCGATATCTGCGCACAGATCCCCTCGGTCGAATACCCGATGGCCACTACCGAGGATCTGGACCTCACCGTCAAGGAGGTCGACGCCCTGGGGCGTGCCATCTCGGCACACGAGACCGATGTGCGCGACCGCGATGCACTGCAGGCAGCCTTCGATGCCGGCGTCGAGGCCCTCGGGCCGGTCGATATCGTGGTCGCGAACGCCGGCATTGCCACCCTCACTCCCGAAAGCGGCGAGCAGGGCTGGACCGATGTGCTCGACGTCAACCTCACCGGCGTGTATCACACAGTCGAGGTGGCCCGGCCGTCGATGGTGGAGCGTGGCGCCGGCGGTTCGATCGTGCTGATCAGCTCGGTGGCCGGACTGACCGGCATGGTGATGAACACCCCGGGCGGGCTGGCCTACACCGCCGCCAAACACGGGCTGGTCGGGCTCATGCGGTCCTATGCCAACATGCTTGCGCCACATAATATTCGGGTGAACACGATTCACCCGGGCGGTGTCGCGACGCCCATGCTGGTAAATCCAGTGACGGAGGAGTTGTTCACCGATGGCGCGCCCGAAGGCATGTCCGATACCGGGCATGCCTTGCCGGTAGTTCTCATGCCTCCGGAGGATATGGCCAACGCGGTGGCCTGGCTGGTATCGGAGGACGCCCGGTATGTCACGGGTGTCGCACTCCCGGTCGACGCCGGGTTCACCAACAGGCGCTAGACATGGCACGGACAAACCCCGCAGCACAGACCGCGTACGGCCCCATGGCCATCGCGGCGATCGAGCAGCACGAGCCGCGTGGGTCCCGGATCGTCCATGACGATCTGGCCGCCGCAATCCTGCCCGCCGGATTGCGCTGGTTTGTCCGTGTCACGGCCTGGACGACGCTGCGCAACCTGTTGATCAGGCTGGCAGAGCGAAGCGGCCGGGGCGCCTGGTCGATATTCGTGTGCCGTAAGCGCTATATCGATGACCAACTCGCATCATGGTCAGGCACAGTGGAATCGGTAGTCAATTTAGGCGCCGGAATGGACACCCGCGGATGCCGGCTGGCCCGAACCTCACCGGTGCCGGTGTTCGAGGTCGATCAGCCGGTGAACATCGCGGCAAAGCGGCGCGCGATCCATAAGGCGGTCGGCGCACTACCGCCGTCGGTGCACCTTGTTCCTGTCGAATTCCAGCACGG
Organism: Mycobacterium sp. D16R12; assembly: GCF_002013465.1. GTDB lineage: Bacteria > Actinomycetota > Actinomycetes > Mycobacteriales > Mycobacteriaceae > Mycobacterium. Next base: position 38,317 of record NZ_MAFC01000026.1, read on the forward strand.
CAATCTGGGCGACGCGTTACGCCGGGCAGGGCACAACGTCACCGCACGCACCTTCTTCATCTGGGAGGGCGTCACGCAATACATTCCCGAACCGGCGGTCCGGTCGACACTGGACTACCTGAGCACGGCTGCACCGGGCAGCCGTCTTGCCTTCACCTACGTGCAACGCGATTTCATCGATGGCTCGAACCTGTACGGGAACACGATCCTGTACAAAAGGTTTCGTCTACGCAGCCAGGTATGGATGTTCGGCCTCGCGCCCGATGCAGTGGCACCCCTGCTCGGCGAGTACGGCTGGCGGGTAGTCGAGGATGTCAGCGGCCCCGAGTTCCAGGAGCGTTACCTGACACCCGCCGGACGCGGCCTCTCGACCACCGAACTGGAACGAACCGTGCTCGCCGAAAAGACCTAACCCACGGTCAGCACGGTTGGCACGATCATCGGCTGGCGCCGGTACTTCTCGCCAACCCACTTGCCCACCACGCGCCGCACAGCCTGCGCAATGCGTCCGGTATCAGTAACCGACTGTTCGGCAAGCGAATTCAACTCCGCTATGACGAGCTCGGTCACCGGGTCAAGCGCCTTGGCATCATCGGAAAAGCCGCGTGAGAACAGCTGCGGCCTGCCGACGGCACGCCCGTCGCTGCGCACCGCGACGGTGATCGCAATGAACCCACCGCCACCCAGGGCCACGCGCTCCCCCACAGTGACATCGGATACGTCACCGTCAACCAGACCATCGACAAACATCTTGCCCACCGGCACACGGCCGGAGATGCGAATGCGCTCGTTATGCAGGTCGACGCTCACACCGTTCTCCGCCAGCACAATTCGGTCATCGTCCACACCGGTCTTGACGGCCAGCCCCGCATTGGCGCGCAGATGCCGCCAGGTGCCATGCACCGGCATCACATTGCGTGGCCGCACCGCGTTGTACAGATAGAGCAGCTCTCCGGCGTAGGCGTGACCCGATACATGGACCCGCGCATGGGTGTTCGTTACCACCCGGGTGCCCACCTTCGCGAGAGAGTCGATGACGCCGTAGACCGCCTCCTCGTTTCCGGGCACCAACGACGAGGACAAGATGACCAAATCGTCAGTGGTGAGTGTGATCTGGCGGTGGTCGCCACGCGCCATCCGCGACAGCGCAGCCATCGGCTCACCCTGCGTGCCGGTGGTGACCATCACAACCCGTTGCGGCGCAAGCTCATTCGCGGTTTCCACGTTGATCAGATTGCGGTCATCGATGTCCAGGAAGCCCAGATCGCGTGCGATGCCCATGTTACGCACCATCGATCGGCCCACCAGTGCGACGCGGCGGCCGTGCGCCACCGAGGCGTCGATGATCTGTTGCACCCGGGCCACGTTGCTGGCAAAACACGCGATGATCACCCGGCCGCGGGCGGTCTCGATGAGCCGGTTGAGCGTCGGGGCGATCTCGCTCTCCGACGGGCCTACACCCGGAATCTCCGAGTTGGTGGAGTCGACGAGGAACAGGTCGACTCCCCGGTCGCCCAGCCCGGACAGTCCGGGCAGATCGGTCGGGCGGCGGTCCGGGGGCAGCGGATCGAGCTTGATGTCGCCGGTGTGCAGGACGGTCCCGGCTTCGGTGTGCACGGCGATGGCGAGGGCGTCCGGAATGGAGTGGTTGACCGCGAAGTACTCGCATTCAAAGGCACCGTGGGTGGACCGCTCCCCCTCAGCGACCTTCACGAACCGCGGGGTGATGCGGTGTTCCCGGCACTTGGCCTCCACCAGCGCCAGCGTGAACGCCGAGCCGACGACGGGGATATCGGGGCGCATCTTGAGCAGGTACGGGATCGCCCCGATGTGATCCTCGTGCGCATGCGTGAGGACCAGCGCCTCGACATCGTCGAGACGATCTTCGATAAGGCGGATATCCGGGAGGATCAGATCCACGCCGGGCTCCTCATGTCCCGGGAAGAGCACTCCGCAGTCGATGATGAGCAGACGGCCACGAAGCTCGAAAACCGTCATGTTGCGGCCGATTTCGCTGATACCGCCCAGCGCCGTGACCCGCAGCGCGCCCTCGGCGAGCGGTCGGGGCGCACGCAGGTTATCGGGTGGTGTTAGAGCCACCTACAGCACCCCGGCAGCGCGCATATCCGCGGCCAATCCCTCGATCTGCTCCGGGCTCGGCGGGACGTTCGGCAGGCGGGGATCGCCAACCTCGATGCCCTGCAACCGAAGCCCGGCCTTGATGGCACCCACGGCACCCAGACGTCTGCAGGCCTCGGTCACCGGCGCAACCTGCGCATTGAGCTTGCGGGCTGTCTCTACGTCGCCGGCGTTGTACGCGGCCAGCAACTCACGCAGCGGCCCCGCGACGAAATGCGATATGACGCTGACGAATCCGACCGCTCCGACCGACAACCAGGGCAGGTTCAGCGGGTCGTCACCGGAGTAGTAGACGAGATCGGTACCGGCGATGATCTGGGCACCACCGTGCAGATCGCCCTTGGCATCCTTGACCGCCACGATGTTCGGGTGTGCGGCGAGCTCACGGATGACGTGGAAGTCGATCGGGATGACCGAGCGCGGCGGAATGTCGTACAAGATGACGGGCACGTTCACCGCGTCGGCGACTGCGGTGAAATGTGCCAGCAGCCCTGCCTGCGAGGGCCGCGAGTAGTAGGGCGTGACGACCAGCAACCCATCGGCCCCGGCAGCCTCGCACTCCCGGGAGAGCTTGATGCTGTGGGCGGTGTCGTAGGTGCCGGACCCCGCGATGATGCGCGCGCGGTCACCCACGGCGGCCACCACCTCGCGCAGCAGGGTCAGCTTCTCGGCGTCGGACGTAACGGGAGACTCGCCGGTAGTGCCGGAGAGCACGAGCCCATCGCACCCGGCATCGACCAAATGCGCGGCCAACCGGACCGCGGTGTCGACGTCAAGGGCGCCATCGGCATCGAAAGGAGTCACCATCGCGGTGAGCACGGTGCCGAGCCGCGCCACTGTTTCACCTGCTGTCACGGCATGAGAATACCCGCCGCGACCAAGTGAATATGCCGTGACCCGTGTGTCTTATCCCTCGTAAACCAGCGGGGAGATCGCGACCTCGGTGCCATCGGCCAGGTTTGCGATGTCGAAGTCACCAAAGATCGACGGCGCCAGGTCGGCGAGCTGGCGCAGGCAGGCGATCGCCAGCCGGCGAATCTCCACGTCGGCGTGCTCGCTCGCGCGCATCGCGATGAAGTGCCGCCAGGCCCGGTAGTTCCCGGTGACGACGATGCGGGTCTCGGTGGCGTTGGGCAGCACCGAGCGGGCCGCCTGTCGCGCCTGCTTGCGCCGCAACACGGCATTGGGGACGTCGGCGAGCTTGGATTCGAGCTTCTCCAGGAGCTCGACATAGGCCGCACGACTGGCATCGGTGGCCTTACGCAGCAGCTCCACCAGCTCGGGATCATCCTCGACGGCAGGCGGTAGCACCACGTTGGAGTCCGCCTCGGGGACAAATCGCTGCGACAGCTGCGAGTAGGAGAAGTGGCGGTGGCGGATCAGCTCGTGCGTGCACGAGCGCGAGATTCCCGTGATGTAGAAGGTGACCGAGGCGTGCTCGAGCAGCGAGAGATGCCCCACCTCGATGACGTGGCGCAGATAGCTCTCGTTGGAGGCGGTGCGCGGGTTGGGCTTGGACCAGCTTTGATAGCAGGCCCGGCCGGCGAACTCGACGAGCGCCGGGCCGCCGTCGGCATCGGTACTCCAGTCGATATCCGGAGGTGCGATGAAGTCGGTCTTCGCTATCAGCTGCACGCGCAGCGGCACTATCTCTGCCACGCGCCACACCCTATCGGCGGTCGTGGCCGACCGATCACCAGCACAGGCCCGCCGGCATTCTCGATATGCATACGGCAACTCCCCCAGCTACCTTTGACGTGTGCGCATCCTCGAATGGCAAACCGGCGATCGCGATGAGCTGCGAGGCTTCATCCGCCAGTACCTCATCGCCGGCTTCTGGTCGCGGGACCAGATAGAGGAATCTGTCGCCGAGTGGGTGGACGATTCCGGGCAGCTCGATCCCGACGAGGCCGCGGCACTGGTGCGGCAGATGTGGAACGAGCGTCTCGCCGAACAGGCGACGTGGGCCGACACCGGCGACTACGGCCGGCTCCGGTACACGTTCGACCATCTGGAATCCGAGGGCATCCTCGCGCGCATGTGCTTCGCCTGCTGCAGAACCTGCGCCACCTCCGAGATCGACTTCGAGCGCACCATCAATCCGGATCCGCCTGATTGGTACCGCTACCAGCAGTGGGCGTACACCTATTTCCACGAGCAGGATGCGCTGCGCCTGGCTGACAGCGATCCGATTCTTTACCTGGGGTACAGCGCGTTTCGCGCACATCCCGGGCTGCCGACAGACCTGCTGGAGGCCTATCAGCGCAGCGATCCGGGCGCCGAGGCCCAGGTTCAGGAACGTACCGACGCCATCGTCGGCCGCCGAATTGTGCAGCTGGCCCAGCACTTCGGCCTCAACACATCGTGGTCCGGGTCGGGGAAGGCCAGGATCGAAGTGCATGCCGATCAGTGGCGCAAACCGCTGCCGGTCGGCTCGCCGCCGGCACGCTAGGCGGCACCTTTACGATCGGCCGGTGAGCTCCTGGACACTCGGACCCGAGCACGGCACGCTAACCCTGCGCACCAGCGTCGGCGGACGCGCAGCACGCATGGGCCACCGCCTCACGATCGTCATGGACTCCTGGACCATCTCCGTCGAGGAAGCCGGCGGCCAACCATCGTCCGCCGAACTTGTTGTCGGCGTGAACTCGCTGCGAGTCGACAGTGGCGAGGGCGGGCTGACGCCGCTGAGCACGCCAGAGAAGGCGGTCGTGCGGGTCAACGCGCTGAAGGCACTGGATGCCAAGCGATTTCCCACCATCGAGTTCCGTGCCGAGAAGATCACCGAGGCGGTCGGCGGCTATCGCATGCACGGTTACCTGACCATTCACGGGGTAACTCAGGTTGTCGATATCGACCTTGCCGTTGTCGAGGACGGTGACGACCAGCAGCTGAGCCTCACCACAGAGGTGTCACAGCGGGCCTACCAGGTGAAGCCGTTTTCGATGGCGATGGGATCGCTGAAGGTCGCCGACCTGGTCACCGTGTCGTTCGAAGGACGCCGCCAAGGGGCTTGACCACGTCACCGCGCTTCCCGACGGCGACTCCCTCAAGACCGAGCCACGACGCCATGGTGCGGAGCTGTTCGGCCAGCGGCCCGGCGATGCGCGACGGATCCTGCCCGTGTTCCGCGAACGCCCCGACGACATTGAGGATCCCGGCGCCGCGGTCGGCCTTGAGGTCGACCCTGCCGACGAGATGTCCGTCGAGCAGAAACGGCCAGACGTAGTAGCCGTACTGCCGCTTGGGCGCCGGTGTGTAGATCTCGATGCGATAGTGAAAGTCGAAAAGGCGCTCGACCCTGGGGCGGAAGAAGATCAGCGGATCAAAGGGGCACAGCAGCGCGGTGCCACGGTCCACGCGCGGAATCGTCTGCCCGGCGTCCAGATAGGCAGGCGCGCTCCACCCGTCGACGACCACCTTCTCCACTTCCCCTGCCTCGGCGAGCGCGGCCAGTGCCGGTTTGATCTGCCCCGCCGCGAGCCGGAAGTAGTCGCGGATATCAGCCTCGGTTCCCAGGCCCAGCGCACGCACCGCACGACGCGTGAGTTCGAGCACCGCCTCCTCATCGGAGACTTCACGCTGGTAGATGTCAGCGGGAATCACCTTGTGTGCCAACTGGTAATGCCGCGAGAACCCCACGCGTTTATCGGTGGTCAGCTCTCCCGAGGAGAACAGTGCTTCGGCAATCCACTTAGTCTCGCTGCGGTCCCACCACGGCCCTTTACGGCCCGGCGCCTCCCTCTCCAGGTACGCCTCGATCTGTCCGGCCGTGCACGGTCCGAGCTCGGCGACGGCCGCGAGTACCTCCTCGACCATGCGCGGATTCTCCTCGACGAACTTTCGCGCCCACCGCCCGTGTTGGTACTCACGCATGCGCCACCGCATCAGCGGCCAGTCCTGGATGGACATCAGCGCCGCCTCGTGCGCCCAGTACTCGATGAGCAGCCGTGGTGTGCGCGCGCTGTGAGTCCAGGCGGCGTCGTCCAGAAGCGCACGATCGTAGGGCCCGAGCCTGCTGAACACCGGCGCATAGTGCGCACGTACCGCAACCGATACCGAATCAAGTTGCAGCACCTGGATTCTGGAGATGAGCTTGCGCAAGTGCGCACGGGTCACCGAAGTGGCGGACGCACCGGTGAAACCCTGCGCCGCGATCGCGATGCGGCGCGCCTGTGCGACGTTCAGTGTCGAGCGACTCACCGGGTTCCCACAAGGCGGGCCAGCCAGTCGGCGTCGGACGGATCAACCATCTCCCCCGAGCTGTCGATCACGGCGGGGACGCCGCCCAGGCCGTGATCCGTCAGCTGCTGCTCATTGCCCGCCGTCCGGCGGCGATCGGCATCGGTGACCTGAAGAGAGGAAATCGCGTGCAGCACATCGCCCGTCACTCCGGCCCCGGCGGCGATGTCGCTGATCTGCAGATTGGTGAGGTTCCCTACGCCCTCGGCCGGTTGCCTTCGGAACATCTCACCGATGAAGCCCAGAATCACCGGGTCCGCGGCACCCGAGTCGTCGATCAGGAACAGGGCGGCTGCGGCCCGCGACGAGTAGTCACCGCTGACCGAGATCGGGTCCAGAAAGCTCACCGGCCGATAGGTGACCTGCAGTCGCCCCTCGGTGACGTACTTCGCCATCTCCTCGCCGTATTCGGCTTCGAACCGCCGGCAGAACGGGCATTGAAAATCGACGAACACGGTGATCCCGGTGGCGACGTCACCGGCGCTGCCTACCGTCACACCGGCGCCCTGGCCGCTCCCCCAGCCCGCGGCGTCCGCGGGAGCCGACGCAGTGCCGTCAACGACGCGACTGCAGCCGGTGAGCACCAGCACCGCGGTGGCCAACACGATGGCCACCCGGAGGAGCGCATTGGGGGCACCTCCCGCTCGCGGGAGACTCACACGTCGGCCTTGCGGTAGCTCAGGAACTGGTATCGCAATCCGGATGCACTTGTCTGCCAATCATTTCCCTCGACCACCCAACTCTCGTCGAGCTCCGGTGCGAGCGCATCGCCCGGCACATCGGCGTCCACCACGGTCACCTCGCAACGCTGCGCCAAGGGCAGGAACAGCCGGTAGATCTCCCCGCCTCCGATGACCCAGGGGGCCTCATCGGAGGCGGCCAATGCGGCGTCCACGCATCCGACGGCCAGCGCGTCGTCCGGTTCGAACAACGCATCCCGGGTCAGCACGATATTGGGCCGCCCCGGCAGCGGTCGAACACTGGCGGGCAACGACTCCCAGGTCTTGCGCCCCATGATCACCGTGTGCCCCATGGTGATTGCCTTGAAACGCGTCTGATCTTCCGGTAGCCGCCACGGTATGGCGCCATCCGCACCGATGACACCGTCGCGGGACTGTGCCCAGATCAGCCCGATGGTTCCCGTCATACCGCGACAGGCGCCTTGATGGCGGGATGATGCTGATAGTTCTCGACCGTGATGTCCTCGTATTCGTAGTCGAAAATCGAATCACGCTGCGCCAGAATCAGCCTCGGATACGGATAGGGATCGCGGCTGAGCTGCTCGGTCACCTGCTCGATGTGGTTGTCGTAGATATGGCAGTCACCACCGGTCCACACGAAGTCGCCCACTCCGAGCCCCGCCTGCGCCGCCATCATGTGGGTGAGCAGCGCATAACTCGCAATGTTGAAGGGAACCCCCAGAAACAGGTCGGCGCTGCGCTGATACAGCTGGCAGCTCAGCTTGCCGTCCGCGACATAGAACTGAAAGAAGGCGTGACAGGGCGGCAGTGCCATCTGCGGAATCTCGCCCACGTTCCAGGCCGAGACGATGTTGCGGCGCGAATCGGGGTCGGTGCGCAACAGGCCGAGCGCAGCGCTGATCTGGTCGATGTGCTCCCCCGACGGGGTGGGCCAGGATCTCCATTGCACCCCGTACACCGGCCCCAGCTCGCCGGCCTCCGATGCCCACTCGTCCCAGATGGTGACCCCGCGCTCTTGGAGCCAGCGGACGTTGGATTCGCCGCGCAAGAACCACAGCAGCTCGTAGATCACCGACTTCAGATGAACCCTCTTGGTGGTGATCAGCGGGAAGCCGTCGTCCAGGCGGTAGCGCAGCTGGTGACCGAAGACGCTGCGAGTACCGGTGCCGGTGCGATCCGACTTCGGTGTGCCCTGGTCGAGCACGAGACGCAACAGATCCTCGTAAGGAGTGGGAACGGGCACGCAGCTAGCTTACTTCCCGGCTGCGACGATCCCGGGTGCCCGACGCACCGAGAGCGCCCTGCACAGAGCGCCTTCTACCGTTTCGCGAGTGCGTCGACCCGCGCGACGATGTCCGCGCGCAGCGCGCCTAGCTGTGCGTCGGTAAGCGACTCGGCGGGGAATTTGCACACGATGGTGAACTCGTCGCCGATGGAGTAGACCTCGTAGCGGGACGCCTGCGGCATGGGTGCGCCGCCCGTGATCGTGGTTGGCGGCGTGGTCAGCTGGGCGTCGAAGTCTTCCAGGATCAGGTCCGGCGGCAAGGGCGGGATAGGCAGAATTCCCGGATTGGTGATGCGGATGAATGGCCCGAAATCCCCCGCCAAGAACCCGTCACCGATGTGGTGCACGCTCTGCAGGAGAAAACCGCTGTCGATGTCCTCGGTTATTTGACGCGCCACCTCGGTGCCGATCTGCACGGCGTCATCGTCTATGCGGACCATCACTTGACTTCGCGCGATCATGATCCCGTTGGCGATCTCACCGAGTTCGGCGGGAGGTGTCAGGTGCTTGCGATAGTCCACCAACGACTCGAAGCCCAGGTTCACCGGCGCGCCGTCGTCGACGGGGATCAACGCACGTTCTGCAAGGGCGATGACACCGGTGATGAGCGTGTTCACGGTGATCTGACGTTGCCGCGCCGCGGTCCGCAATGCGGCGGAGATCTCCGGATCGAAGCGCTGCTTCCACCCCAGCACGGGGGCTGAGACGGCGGCGGATTCCTGCTGTCGGCCACCCCAGGACGTAGCGCCGAACCAGTGCTTGTCCGGGAGAGTGGTGCGCACAAGCCCCCGGCTCTCCATCGCGGACTCCGGCGCCACTGGAATGGGCTGGCGCTGTGGATATGGAATTTCGCCCCTCGTCACGATCTGGGTGTAGAGCTCCCACAGTTCGCAGAAGTAGACGTAACTCAGGCGAGCATCGGCGATCGAATGATCCACTCCCACTGCGACGGCCTGACCTACTTCCCTGGGATGCACCAGGACCGCGAAGGTTCCGTCATCGAGCGACAACACCGGAAGTGTCGCGACATCGGCCAGCGGCTCGGTCCGCAGGGTCACCACGGCGTCCCTCACCGGCTCGGCGGTGACCCGAAAACGGCGGCCGACCGGGTCGACTCGGGCGGCGAGGAATGGATGCGTGTGCTGTAAAGCCGTCGCCGCCGCACTCAATGCGGCTATGTCCAGATCGCCCCGCAACCAGGCCACATACCAAATGGTTGTGTACTTGCGCAGATGGTTCAATTCCGATTCTGCCACCGAGAGCATCCGCTGAATATCGATAGTGTCGGTCGCGCGTATCGTGGCGTTCAAGGTTATTTCCGATTTCATGTGGGCCGAATAGATAAGCCACAATCTATGTCCATGGCGTGGGTGCCCGGCGCCACCAGAGATTCCATTCGATTAACATCGCGTAATCTCTGAAATCCGATATAACAGACTATCCCGAATATGACAGATTCGAATTTGCCACAGAATTATCAGAGCTCGTTATGACGAACCCCGGGACCGGTGACTCAACCTGCCGCTCAACCCGTGTAGCGAACGCAATAGCGAGCGCAGCGCGTAGAAACCTGCCACCAGCGTCAACGCCAGCATGACCAGGAACATGACCAGCCAGTTGCTCCGGGTGTGCTCGACGTTCCACCAGATCACGGTGAACAGAACAGCCCCGACGAACACCAAAACGTCGCGCCAGCCACCGCCGTAAGAGACCGCGGCCTCACGCAGTGAACGGCCGCGGTCGGTGCTGGCGATCAGATCGTCGATCCGCTGATCGATCGTGCGTTGGAACGCCGCGCGACGCTCGCTCTGCTCTTGTGGGATGCGGTCGAGCAGATCGAGGTCTTTGGAGATCAACGCCCGGAAGTCCGGGGGCTTGAGATTGCCCGCTACCGCTCCCAGCAGGGCACCCCCGGCGATGGGCGCGGCCCCCAGGGCAAGTTCGGCAAGTCCGGGCATGCCAGTCTCCTCAATGCATCAAGATCGCGGCGAGTGTGCCGCCAAGGTTATAGGCCTGCTCGCGCGCGGATGCGCTGATCGGCCCGACCACCTCGAGTACATCGGCGGCCTTCTCCAGGGCCAGCCCGGTCGCGATCTTGTCCACCGCGGATGCCGCGCCCACCGTGTCGTTGTTCCCGTGCACCCACAGGCCGTAGGGCCGGGCGGCGACATGGTCCAGGCTCGGGTAGTAGACGGTGTCGAAGAAGTGTTTGAGGGCACCGGACATGTACCCGAAATTGGCGGTGGTGCCGAACAGGTAGCCGTCGGCGTCCAGCATGTCGGGGATCGTCGCGGCAAGAGCGGGCCTGGTGACCACCTCGACTCCCGAGATGTCGGAGTCCCTCGTGCCCGCCAGCACCGCCTCCAACAGTTCTCGGGTCGTCGGCGACGGGGTGTGGTGCACCACCAGCAGACGCCTCATCCTGCCGCGTCCTGCTGCATCTGCACCGCGGTGCGCATGGTCTCGCGCGCACGGCCCCGGTCCCCCGCGTAGTCGTACGCACGCGCCAGCCGGTACCAACCCACCCAGTCGTCGGGTTCCGCCTCGACCTCTGCCTTCACGGTCGCGAAGAGTGCGTCGGCGTCCTCGCGATTGACACGCCCGGACGGCGTCCTGCGCACGGCGCTCACATCGAGATCGCGCCCCAACTCGGTGGCCAGACCTGCGAGCCGCTGATGCGCGAAACCCGCGCGCAGCGTGGCGATCATCGCCCACGCACCAATGAAGGGAAGGATCAGCACGCCGATACCCATCCCGATCGCCGCGGGCTTTCCGCTGTCGACCAACGCGACACCCATCCGGCCCAGGATCAGGAAGTAGACGACCATCGCCGCGCACATGAACGCGATGAGGATCTTGATCCGGGCAGCGGCGGACACTACAGCTCCAGCAGGGGCTCGATGCCGATCGTGAGGCCGGGCCGGGCCGCGACATGACGCACCGCCAGCAGCACACCCGGCGCGAAGGACGACCGGTCGATGCTGTCGTGGCGGATGGTCAATGTTTCACCAGTGGTCCCGAACAGCACCTCCTGATGGGCGACGAGTCCGGCGACCCGCACCGCGTGCACCCGCACACCGTCGACATCGGCACCGCGAGCTCCCTCGATCCCGGTGCTGGTCGCGTCGGGGCTCGGCGGCAATCCCTTACGCGCCTCGGCGATCAGCCGTGCGGTGCGCGTGGCCGTTCCCGACGGGGCGTCTGCCTTGTTGGGGTGGTGCAGCTCGATGATCTCCACCGATTCGAAGAATCGGGCGGCCTGCTGGGCGAACTTCATCGACAGCACGGCGCCGATCGCGAAGTTCGGGGCGATCAGCACTGCCGTTCCCGGGCTGTCCGCCAACCAGGCACGCACTTGATCCAACCGCTCGTCGGTGAAGCCAGTGGTGCCGACGACGGCATGAACACCGTTGCCTATCAAAAACTTCAAGTTGTCCATGACGACGTCTGGATGGGTGAAGTCGATGACGACGCGGGCGGCGGTGAGCGCCTCCAGCGAGTCGCCCTTGTCGACGGCGGCCACCAGGTCAAGATCGTCCGCCGCCTCGACGGCCTGACACATGGCCTGGCCAACCTTGCCCTGCGCTCCGAGCACTCCGGTCGCGATGTTAGTCACGCCGGTCACCCTAAACCTCGGCGCCAAGACAGCGGATGCGACGCCCGCCTACGAGCGCCAAAATCGCGCGCGTCAGGAACGCGGTGTTGCCGCCCTGCCCGAAGTTCACCAGCACGCCACGCGGCATTCACTCGAGCTACGAAATGTCTATCACTCGATCGATTTGCCGGGCGAGGATGTCAACTCCTGGTTGAGCCTCTTTTTTGGTCGAACGATCGGGTGTAATTCCCGTCTGCCGAGCAACTAAATGTGATGAGAGTCACGACTCTGGCAACCATTTGCCGGGGTCACGCCACGCTCTCAGGTTCCTCTCAGAAACATATCTCTAGCTGCGATACGACCGGTTTGAGGCCTGCACTGGTACTCTGGAAACCATGTCGGGCCGCAAGCGATACGCGCGTGTGGGTGGCGTTGCGATTGCCCTCCTTGCGACCCTGTGTTTCCTCGGACCGGCCACACATGGACAGATGTTCGGGTGGCGAACGGCTGTCATCGGAACTTCGCCAGCATCGAACCTGCTGCCCGAAGAAGTCCACGAGCACGTCAAGAGCCCGCTGAGTGCAACCGCTACGCGGATCCGCCAGCAACCCACCTCCCTACCGGTTCCCGCCGCGATCGTGATGACAGTGCTCTTGGGCGCCACTTTGTTGGCGCTGCTGGCCTCGCGGGGCTACGTATTCTCACGAGCCCCCGATAATTTGGGACGACAACGCCTTATCACCATCGGGATAGATCGACGCTGAGCCGTCGCCGTGACGGCAATGACGCCGTCATACGCGTCTCATCCACAGATCTATCCATTCCGTCGCGCACGCACGTTTAGCCGCAGCTGCCGCGACCCTTCATCCCGATAGGGCTTACTTTCATGACGACTTCCGTCACCGAGCAGGCTTCGAAGCCGTCGTTACTGCAGAATCTGCGGCACGACCTCCCGGCCTCCCTCGTCGTATTCCTCGTCGCGCTGCCGCTTTCGCTCGGTATCGCGATCGCCTCCGGTGCCCCGCTGATGGCGGGTCTCATCGCGGCCGTGGTCGGTGGCATCGTCGCCGGCGCCATCGGTGGTTCACCGCTGCAGGTCAGCGGCCCGGCTGCCGGCCTAACCGTCGTGGTGGCCGAGATCATCAACAAGTTCGGCTGGCAGATGACCTGCCTGATCACCATTGGTGCGGGCCTGTTGCAGATCCTGTTCGGCCTGAGCCGTATCGCCCGTGCGGCACTCGCCATCGCGCCGGTCGTGGTGCACGCCATGCTCGGCGGTATCGGTGTGACCATCGCGCTCCAGCAGATACACGTCCTCATGGGCGGCGCATCGCAGAGCTCCGCGTGGCAGAACATCAAGGCACTGCCCCAGGGCGTCCTCAACCATCATCTGCCCGACGTGATCATCGGCGTGATGGTGATCGCGATCCTGCTGCTGTGGCCCAAGCTGCCGCCCAAGATTCGGATGATCCCCGGCGCCCTGATTGCGATCGTGACCGCGACCGCCTTCGCCGTCCTCACCAACTCCCCGGCGGAGCGGATCTCCCTGTCGGGTGACTTCTTCGACGCACTCAGCCTGCCGACCCTGACCGGACCTGCCGATGGCGACTGGGCCGGAGTGCTCTTGGGTGTGCTGACCATCGCCCTCATCGCGAGTGTCGAGTCGCTGCTGTCCGCGGTCGCCGTCGACAAGCTGCACACCGGCCCCCGGACCAACTTCGATCGCGAAATGATCGGCCAGGGCAGCGCCAACATGGTGTCCGGCTTCCTCGGCGGCCTGCCCATCACCGGCGTGATCGTCCGCAGCTCCACCAACGTGGCCGCGGGCGCGAAGACTCGCGCTTCGGCCATCCTGCACGGCATCTGGGTGCTGCTGTTCGCCTCGCTGTTCAGCAGCGTGGTGCAGCTCGTCCCCAAGGCGGCGCTGGCCGGCCTGCTGATTGTCATCGGCGTCCAGCTGGTCAAGTTGGCCCACATGAAACTCGCCTGGCGCACAGGCGATTTAGCTGTCTACGCCATCACCATGGTCAGTGTCGTGTTCCTCAACCTGCTCGAAGGTGTCGGCATCGGACTCGTGGTGGCCATCGGCATCCTGGTGGGCCGCGTCATGCGGGCGCACATGGACGCGCGCCCGTTCGGCACCGAGGGATCGCGGCAATGGCATGTCGAGCTCGACGGCACACTGAGCTTCCTGTCGCTCCCTCGGCTGACCAAGACGCTCAGCACGGTCCCCCCGGGCGCCCATGTCACGCTGGCGATCAACGCCGACTACGTCGATCACGCCATCTCGGAGGCCATCGCCGACTGGAAGCGGGCGCACGAGGCGGCGGGCGGCACCGTGATGATCGTGGAGTCCTCACACGCCAAGCTGCACCACGCCCACACCACCCGGCCACAGCGGCATTTCGTTTCGCGCGCTGTTGGTTTGGTGCCGTGGCGGTCGTGGCGTCGCAGCGAGAACGACGGTGCGGGTGCGTCGATCATCGACGGCATCAACGAGTACAACAACCGCGGTTCGGGTGCTTTGCGACCCCATGTCAGTGAGCTGGCCGACTACCAGGATCCCGATGCGCTGTTCCTTACCTGCGGCGATTCGCGCATCCTGCCCAATGTCATCACGGCCAGTGGTCCCGGCGACCTGTTCACGATCCGCAATGTGGGAAATGTGGTGCCCACCGATCCCGCCGATGGTTCGGTGGACGCCTCGCTCGACTTCGCCATCAACCAATTGAACGTGAGTTCGGTCGTGGTATGCGGGCATTCGTCATGCGGAGCGATGAAGGCACTGCTGACCGAATCGACCGATACTCCCACCACTCCGGTGGGACGCTGGCTCGACTACGCCCGCGACAGCCTTATCGCATTCCAGGAATACCATCCGGCACGGTCCAGCGCCGAGGCGCACGGGTTCAACGAAGTCGATCAGCTCGGCGTCGTGAATGTGGCAATCCAGGTGGAACGCCTTGTTCACCACCCGATCCTGGCCGGCGCCGTGGTATCCGGGCGGGTGCGCGTGGTCGGCACGTTCTTCAACATCGCCGAAGCGCACGTGTATGAAGTGGACGAGAACGGGATCGTGGGCCAGGACGGCAGCGCCAATGACGTCGTAGAGGACCCGGCGCCGGCAACCAGCTGATCGGCGACATCTACAGGGGCGCTCCCCCGCGTAGATGCTCGAAGATCAATGACGTCTGCGTGCCCGCGACATCGGGCTGTGCGTTGAGTTTCTCAACCACGAAGGACCTGAGGTCCTCGGTGTCGCGGGCCGCCACGTGCAGGATGTAGTCGTCGGCGCCCGCCAGGAAATACACGTCGATGACCTGTGGCAGCTCACGGATATCCCGGATGAACGTGCGGATCTTCCCGCGCGCGTTGGCCTGCAGGCTGACCGAGATCATCGCCTGCAGCGGTCGTCCGATAGCGGCGGGATCGACGTCGGTGAAGAATCCACGGATCACCCCGGATTCCTGAAGACGCCGGACCCGTCCATGACAGGTGGACGCCGCGATCCCCACTGCGTCCGCGAGCGCACTGTTGGGTATTCGTGCGTCATCGTGCAGTTCCATCAGAATGCGGCGATCCACGTCATCGAGATCCACGCGCCGAACATCATTCGGCGTGGGTGGCATGTCGAACCGAGATTCCGGTGATTTTGCGGCCATTTTTGCAATGTACCGAATCTTCCACATAAATATTGCGCCTTTCTCGACGCTTCTTCACACTTGAACATGAGACTTAGTTCTGAACAGGAGAAGATTGATGCGCGTAGGGATCCCGACCGAGATCAAGAACAACGAGTACCGCGTGGCCACCACCCCGGCAGGTGTGGCCGAGCTGACCCGCCGTGGCCACGAGGTGATCATCCAGTCCGGCGCGGGCGAGGGCTCCTCGATATCCGATGTGGACTTCAAAGCCGCTGGCGCACAGGTCATCAACGGCGCCCAACAGATCTGGGCCGAGGCCGATCTCCTGCTCAAGGTCAAGGAACCGATCGAGCCCGAGTACGCGCTGATGCGTCGCGACCAGACCCTCTTCACCTACCTGCACCTGGCCGCATCACTGCCGTGCACCGAGGCGCTGCTGAAGTCCGAAACCACGTCGATCGCCTACGAGACCGTGCAGACCGCCGACGGCGGACTCCCCCTACTGGCCCCGATGAGTGAAGTGGCCGGGCGGCTCTCCGCGCAGGTCGGTGCCTACCACCTGATGACTCCGGTGGGCGGCCGCGGCGTGGTGATGGGCGGCGTCCCGGGTGTCGGACCCGCCGACGTGGTCGTCATCGGCGGGGGCGTCGCCGGATACAACGCCGCGCGGATCGCCGCCGGAATGGGTGCTCACGTCACGGTTTTCGACGTCAACCTCAACAAACTGCGTGAGCTGGACGCGGAATTCGGTGGCACCGTCCGGACCCGGTACTCGTCCACATTAGAACTGGAGGGTGCCGTCAAGCGCGCTGACCTGGTGATCGGCGCCGTGCTCATCCCGGGCGCCAAGGCACCCAAACTCGTATCGAATTCACTTGTAGCCCAGATGAAACCGGGCTCGGTACTGGTCGACATCGCGATCGATCAGGGCGGCTGCTTCGCCGACTCGCGCCCCACCACGCACGACGAGCCGACCTACTCGGTGCACGACAGCGTGTTCTATTGCGTGGCCAACATGCCCGGCGCCGTGCCGCGGACATCCACCTTCGCCTTGACCAATGCCACCATGCCGTACGTGCTGGCACTGGCCGACAAGGGCTGGCGGCAGGCCTGCCGTGACGATGCAGCACTGGCCAAGGGACTCTCGACACATGAGGGTGCGTTGCTGAATACGCATGTCGCGCACGACCTGGGTCTGGCGTTCACCGATCCCGCGGAACTACTTTCCTAGAGAACACGTTCCGAGGCGCCCGCCTCTGAGCGACACATCCGGTCGGTCCCGGGAACTGTCGCTCGAAGGCGGCACTGACTACACCGCGGTTTCGGCGGTGAGGTCGTTGGTCCACGTCGGCGTCTTGATCTTCTTGCGATACGGCACCTTGTCGTTGAACTTGTTCACCGCGCGACCGACCTTGTGCAGCGGATGATCGAAGTCAGCGAAGTAGGTGCTGTTCACGATCGGATACCTGAGCACCCGGAAGATCGGCAACCGGCTCGCATTGCTGCTCTTGCGGCCGCCCGATTCCGCGTAACGATCGAACGCACGCTGAATCAGAATCGTGTCGATACCCATGTTCCGCATCGCATCACCCACCCGGGTCAGGAAGCCCGCGAACCGGATGACATGAGGATTGGCCAACCCGACGGCACGGACAATGGTCACCGGCTTGAGCAGCGGCGCCACATCCTCCACCAGCATCCTGGAGAACTTGCGGGTGCCCAGCATGTCCATGACCGCGAAACCGATTGCCAGGTGCCGTGATTCGTCAGAGTTGATCTTGGCGAACACCTCGTGGAAGAGAGGATCCTCGACCTCACCGGACAGGAATTTCAGCACGGCGCCATCGAGACCCACCTCGAAGAACGGGATGACGGTGGCCATGTAGACGAACGGAAGACGCCGGTCACCGAGGTTGTCGAACCCACGTAACGCCTGCAGCAGGGCCTTGATATCCCCGGACTGCGGCGGAATCTCGCCCTCCTCCAGCATGCCCCACCGGCGCATCAGTGCGATCTCGGCGTTGGCGTGCCGCTGTTCCTCAGCGTGGAAGTAGCTGTAGATCTCCCGCAGTGTGTCGCTCGGGGCAGTGATACCCAGCGTGCCCATCATCCGGCCGCCGATGTGCTCAATCCACACCAGATCCGACATGAACTGCTTGAGATCGTCAAACTGTTCGGGATTGATGGTCTCGGCCCCGGGCTTGCCCCAGTCGAAATCCGCCAGCGTCCACTGCCTGGCCTTGATCTTGACGAGGACATTCTCAAAGAATTCGTCGTTCTTCGAGATGTCCTTGGTGTTCTCTCTGGTCAGCTCGTCTGGCAGTACGGCGGTCATTGGGCTACCCCTAACTTCGCGGAATGGGCGGAATCGAGTTCCTGCTGGGTGAGGATCTTGTAATCGGCAGCGTCGACATCGGCCAACACACGCCGGAATTCACTTGTCGTGCCGGGGAAGAGCTCGCTGGCCACGGTTTCCGCGGGCTTGTACCAGCGGAACGCGCCATCGCGCCAGGTTGTTCGATCGAATCGTCCTGCGGCACGCGCCTGCTCACGTTCGAGAGACTCCCGGCGCACTTCGATTGAGACAAAAGCCAACGAATCGACCAATGCCAAAGATGCAGTCACATAGTCGATTTGCGCCTCGATATGCGAAAGTCCCGCCAACGCGTTGGACCCGGAACCGGGTCCGGTGAGCAAGAACAGATTGGGGAATCCCGGCACGTTCACACCGCGGAAGGCCTTCGGCTGCGAACCCCACTGCTCGTCCAGTGTGGAACCGTCCGCCCCCTTGATGACGAAGGGTGCCTCGACCAGCACCTCCGGGTCGTCGAGCGCGAAGACCAGACAGTCGGCCTTGTGGGTCATGGCATCGGCCGACCGCACCCCGATGGCACTCACTCCCGTGACGGGCCACGGCACCAGCTTGCAATTGTCCTGCTGCACCGCCGAATAGAAGTCATCGGAGAACAGGACCCTACGGCTGCCCACACGGTAGGCCGGTAGCAGGTTACGACGCAGCCAGGGGTCCTTCACATTGCGGTTGAGGTGGTTCTCGGCCACTGCCTCGACAAACCGGGTGCCCACTCCACGCCACACCAGACCGCGGCGCAGTGCGTCATGCGAGCGGCTGGCCAGCCGTCCCGCAATGGATCCCGACGCACGAGATAACAGTCTTCCGACCACGCTCGACGATTCGGCTCCCCAGCGTGGCAGCACCCAATCGGGGGTGCGCTGAAACACCCGCACGCGCGCTGCCGTCTTGACCAGTTCGGGCACCACGTGCACCGCGCTGGCCCCCGCGGCGATCACCGCGACGTTGCGGCCGGTGAAATCAAAGTCCGGATCCCAGTCCGCGGTGCTCAGGACCGGCCCGTCGAACTGCTCGATACCGTCCAGTTCCGGTGGCAACGGCGATGTTCCGGCGCCAACCGCCAGGATGACTCGCCGCGCGAAGATCGACTTCTTGCCCGCCACCGTGATCCGCCAGGTAGCCTTCGCGGGTTCGAAGGCAAGCGCGGTCACGCGATGCCGCAGTCGCAGCACCGGCTCGAGATCATGCCGCGCGATGAGATCGCGGTGATATGACAACACGCCTTCACGGGTGGCCCACACCGAACGAGAAGACGTGTTGGGCGAAAACGCATACGACTGCTGGACGGCCAACTCGTCGCCCGTGACGGGAGCAAACGTGCTGCGCCGCCAGTAACCGCCAACCTCGGGTGCTTGTTCGAGAACCAGCAGGCTTTCCACCCGGGCCTGGCGCAATCTGGCCGCCATACCCAGCCCCGCCATGCCGGCGCCGATGACCACAACGTCAACGGGGTTATTGACTGCCATGTGTGCGGATACCACCCTCATCTTCGTTGACGAATCGCTAAGTTACGTCAACGCTAGCAGGCCGAGGGCCTGATACGACAAGAGGCGAGTCAGTCACACCCGTTGCGAATAGGTGATCCACATCACAGTCGGATAGGTTACGCCGCGCTATTGAGGCTTGAGCTGCTCTTCGAGTGCACGCTGGTAGCGGCGCATACCGGCGATCCACCGGCCGTAGTCGGCACCCTTCTGCCGGTACATGTCGAGCACCTGCGGGTGCGGCAGCACCAGGAACGTGCCCTCGCGGATCGCGTCGAGTGTCATCGCCGCGACGGCTGCGGGCTCGAGCACCTCGCCTGCGGCAGTGATCGACGTTCCCGCCACTTGCACATCGGGGTCATCGGAATCGGTGAGGCCGTCCAACAGTGCGGTCTTAACCCCCATCGGGCACAAACAGCTCACCCCGATCCCCTTGTCGCCATAGGTAATCGACAACCATTCCGCGAATCCGAGGGCCGCGTGCTTGGTCACCGAGTAGGCAGGTGAACCGATCTGTGTCAGCAGCCCGGCCGCCGACGCCACCGACAGAAAGTATCCGCGCCCGCGTTCCAGCCAACCCGGAACCAACGCGGTGGCAGCCCTGATATGCGCGCGCAGGTTCACGTCGATGGTGAGGTCCCACGCGGCTTCCCCGACGTCGAGGCCGAGGCCGCCGGCGATGCCCGCATTGGCGGCGTAAAGATCGACAGGGCCGAATTCCTTCTCCGCCAACGCAATGAGATTCTCGATATCGGCGACAGAACTGGCATCGGCCTGCTGCCCGAGGATGGCCAACGGGTTTGAGGCCGCTGCGGCGGTACGCAGGGCGGCAGCTCCGTCGATATCGGATGCGACCACCTTGGCGCCCGCGTCCGCCAGACCCCAAGCCAGAGCCTGTCCGATTCCCGAACCGGCTCCGGTGACAATGGCGACGCTGCCGTTGATATCCATGCCCGAACCCTATTGGACGGCCGCAAAGATCCCGACCGCGGCAGCCGCGACGACAAAAAGCACCGCAAGAATCCGTGCCGTCCGGCGGGGATACCGAGTGAATCGCTCCCACGTGACCGCAACCGTCAACGGCACCATCCACAGGAGGTGCGCCGAGGGCGCGACGGCCATCGTCAGCATCATGGCCCAGCAGGATCGGATACACGCCCACCCACTGACCGCACCGAACCCTATGAGGCCCTTGGCCGCCGGCCATCCGCCCGGCGGCAGCGGTGTCGAGCGGTGACAGTCGCCGAGCGCCCGGCATTTCCAGGGGGTGAGCTGCCAGATTGCCGCCAGCAGGAACACACCCCCGAACATCCACCATCGGTTGATGTTGGCGGCCATCGGTAGCGCGAGGGTGATGAGGAGGCCAACCGCCGTCCACAGCGCCAGCCACACCGCCGCATAGACCGCCAGCGCGCGCCCACGGCCCCGCGGGGTGTTCTGCTCGACGTACTGAACCGCGGGCAACGTGGCCGGCCCCATCATCGCGATGGTCATGACAATCCAGGAGACGATCGCGACCCACAGCACCGGCTGATGCACCACCGGTGTGGCCATCGGCGCCATGTTTGCATGGTCCATGCCATGCATATGCCCGGTTACCGGGGCTGGCGTGTGGCCGGCCGCATGTTGAGGGAGGAACGCGAAACCCAACCACGACAACAGAATTATCGCGGTCGTGATCCCCGTATATCTGCCAGCGGCCAGTTCCTTGACGCGCTGGATCGCGTTGGCGACCATCAGCTCAAGAGTATCGTGCCGACGGTCACCTAGCGTGCGGATTCAATCATCGTTCGCAGTGCGCGCGGCAACGTCCGCTTGGATCGGTACGGACCCACCACCGCCGCCCCGGCGGGACTACTGAGCAACTGACGCGCGATGCCATTGACTTCGTCGGTCGTCACGGCAGCGATTTTGTCCAAGGTCGCGGAAATCGTGCGGTGCTTCCCGTTGTTCAGCTCACTGCGGCCCATTCGGTTCATGCGGGATGCTGAATCCTCAAGCCCCAGAACAAGTCCACCGGCCAAGGCCCCCTTAGCCCGGTCGATCTCCACCGCAGTGAACCCGTCCTCGACCACTGACGCCAGTACCTGCGAAGTCACCTTGGCCACCTCGTCGAACCGCTCCGGCGAGCAGCCCGCGTACACCGACAACGCACCGGTATCGGAGAAGGTATCCACCGTCGAGTAGACGGCGTAAACCAACCCACGCTGCTCGCGAATCTCCTGGAACAAGCGGGAACTGAGCCCACCGCCCAATGCGCTGTTGAGCACCGACAGCGCCCAGCGGTATTGCCAGCCGCGTCCAGGGGTGCGCACACCCAGCGAGAGATGTACCTGTTCACCGTCGCGCGACACCAATTCCAGTCCCGGCTTGGCCGTGACTCGGCCGCTCCCCTTGCGCGGCGCCACCGTCGTCACCGATGAGTCCAGATGCGACTTGAAGTACTTGCGCGCCAACCGCACTACGCGATCGTGCTCAATGTTCCCGGCGACGGCCAGCACCATGCGTTCGGGGCGGTATCTCCGTACGTGAAACGAATGCAACTGTGCCCGCGTCATCGTCGATATCGATTCCGAGCTACCGAGCACGCTGCGGCCTATCGGATGGTCGCCGAAGAGTGACCCGAGGAATGCCTCCCCCAACAGGTCCTCAGGGTCATCGTCGCGCATCGCGATTTCTTCGAGCACGACGTCGCGCTCGATCTCGACATCCTCACTGGCGCATCGCCCGCGCAGCACCACGTCGGCGACCAGATCGATCGCCAGCTCCAGATCGGAGTCCAGCACATGTGCGTAGTAGCACGTTTGTTCGCGTGCGGTGAAGGCGTTCAGCTCACCGCCGACGGCGTCAATCGACTCTGCGATGTCGGCCGCCGACCGGGTGGGCGTGGACTTGAACAGCAGGTGTTCGAGGAAGTGCGCCGCACCGGCGACGCTGCGCCCCTCATCGCGTGATCCGACGTCGACCCACACCCCGACGGACGCCGAGCGCACCGAGGGCATCGCCTCGGTGACCACTCGGAGACCACCAGGAAGGACCGTGCGGCGGACCGCGTTCGGAACGCTACTCCGCGACGGCATCTGCCGGCTTGGCCTCGGCCGCACCGTTATTGCCGGCGGAAGCGTCCGCGGCGTCATCGTCACCGACCGGAACCAGCGAGATCTTGCCGCGGTTGTCGATATCGGCGATCTCGACCTGAATCTTGTCGCCTACCTTGACCACGTCCTCAACCTTGGCGATCCGCTTGCCCTTACCGAGCTTGCTGATGTGCACCAGTCCGTCGCGGCCCGGCAATAAGGAAACGAAAGCTCCAAAGTCAGTGGTCTTGACCACCGTTCCGAGGAAACGCTCACCGATCTTGGGCAGCTGCGGGTTGGCGATCGCGTTGATCATGTCGATCGCTGCCTGCGCTGCCTCGCCGTTGGAGGCGCCCACGAACACGGTGCCATCATCCTCAATGGAGATGCTGGCGCCAGTCTGCTCGGTGATCGAGTTGATCATCTTGCCCTTGGGCCCGATCACCTCACCGATCTTGTCGACCGGCACCTTGATCGTGGTGATGCGGGGCGCGAACGGGCTCATCTCGTCGGGAGCGTCGATGGCCTCGGCCATCACCTCGAGAATGGTGGCGCGGGCATCCTTGGCCTGCGACAGCGCGGCGGCCAGCACCTGCGACGGGATGCCGTCGAGCTTGGTGTCCAGCTGCAGAGCCGTGACAAAGTCCTTGGTACCGGCGACCTTGAAGTCCATGTCGCCGAAGGCATCCTCGGCACCCAGGATGTCGGTGAGCGCAACAAAGCGGCGTTCGGTGGTGCCGTCGGCAAGCTCGATGTCATCGGACACCAGGCCCATGGCGATACCGGCGACGGGAGCCTTCAGCGGCACACCGGCATTCAGCAGTGACAGGGTCGAGGCGCAGACCGAACCCATCGAGGTCGATCCGTTGGAGCTCAACGCCTCCGAGACCTGACGGATGGCGTACGGGAACTCCTCGATGCTCGGCAGCACCGGCACGAGCGCACGCTCGGCGAGGGCGCCGTGCCCGATCTCGCGACGCTTCGGCGAGCCGACGCGTCCGGTCTCACCGGTGGAGAACGGCGGGAAGTTGTAGTGATGCATGTAGCGCTTCGAGGTCTCCGGCCCCAACGAGTCGATCTGCTGGGCCATCTTGACCATGTCAAGGGTGGTGACGCCCATGATCTGGGTCTCGCCACGCTCGAACAGCGCGCTACCGTGCGCCCGCGGGATCACGGCGACCTCGGCCGACAGGGCGCGGATATCGGTGACACCGCGGCCGTCGATGCGGAACTGGTCCTTCAAGATGCGCTGGCGCACGAGCTTCTTGGTGAGCGAACGGAATGCCGCGCCGATCTCCTTCTCGCGGCCGTCGAAGCCCTCCTGTAGACGGCCGAGAACCTCAACCTTGACCTCGTCGGTCTTCTCGTCGCGCTCGGCCTTGCCCGCGATGGACAGGGCCTGCGACAGCGGCTCGGTGGCCACCGCAGCGACCGCAGCGAAAGCGTCGTCCTGGTAATCAGGGAACAGCGGGTACTCGGCCACGGGCTTGGCGGCCTTCTCGGCCAGCTCCTGCTGCGCGGTGCACAGCGCGGCGATGAACGGCTTGGCGGCCTCAAGACCCTCGGCGACAACGCTTTCGGTCGGCGCGCCGGCGCCACCCTCGATAAGAGCGATGACGTTATCGGAGGCCTCGGCCTCGACCATCATGATGGCGACATCGTCGCCCGCCTTCCGGCCCGCGACCACCATGTCGAACACGGCCGTCTCCAGCTGCTCGACGGTGGGGAACGCCACCCACTGGCCGTCGATCAGGGCTACCCGCACACCGCCGACGGGGCCGGAGAACGGCAGCCCGGAGATCTGGGTGGATGCCGATGCGGCGTTGATGGCCAGCACGTCGTACAGGTCGGCGGGGTTCAGGCTCAGCACCGTCACCACGACCTGGATTTCGTTACGCAACCCGCTGATGAAGGTCGGGCGCAGCGGCCGGTCGATGAGACGACAGGTCAGGATGGCGTCGGTGGAGGGGCGTCCCTCGCGGCGGAAGAACGAGCCGGGGATGCGACCCGCGGCGTACATACGCTCTTCGACGTCAATGGTCAGCGGGAAGAAGTCGAAATGGTCCTTGGGGCTCTTGCTGGCGGTCGTGGCCGACAGCAGCATGGTCTCGTCATCCAGGTACGCGACGACGGCGCCGGCGGCCTGCTGGGCCAGCCGCCCGGTCTCAAACCGGATGGTGCGAGTGCCGAAGGTCCCGTTGTCGATGGTCGCGGTGGACTCGAAGACGCCTTCTTCAATTTCTGTTGCAGACATGGGTTCTGGAATACCTCTCATACGTTCTCAGTTGGCAGCACGTGGCTGTATTGGGCATATGTGCCATCACGCGGTCAGCGCGCGGACGTACCAGCGCGAAGTGGACCCGGAAGGTGATCGGCCACGGCCGTTCGATCGAAGCGGCCGGGGATCGATGATCCACTTGCGCGAAGAGCACAAGCTCCGAACCCGGCAGCCACTACCGAAGACCGCCCGTTACCCGGCGGGACCAGCATGACAACCCACACACCCTATCACCTGCGGCGTTTGCGGCTATGCAGCTTGATCAGGGCAGTTCCTCCACACACACGGTGAAGTTGCGGTCGACGTAAGGGTAGCCAAGTCCGGTGATGCAGTCATCGGCCGTCGAGACGTCCCGCAGAACTTGGGTGACGCGTTTCTTGTTCTGAGCGTTGCCGTCGTTGCAGTCCACACGGACGGGATCACCGTCCCACTTGTCGGGCACACTCATGCAGCTTCCGACCACCCAGTCGATGTCCAGACACAGAGCCTGACTCGTGCGACCGAAACTGCGCTTGGCGTAGTACGAGGAGTCGGCATCGCGCGGACAGTCCGCATCCGTCGCAGTCTTGGCGAAGACCTTGAAATTGGACTTGGGACTGCCGCACGGTTCCTTGATCATCTTGGCGTGCTGATCGGAACCGCTGAGGTTCACACAGTCACCGACGACCAAGCCGTCGGTGGCGGCCGATATCGAACATGCCGACAACACGGCCGCACCGACAGCGACAAGAACGATGGATATCGCACCTGAGATTCCAGAGCGACCCAGTCGAGGGAGAGCCAAAGTCAGCGGCGCAGGCCCAGGCGTTCGATCAGCGAGCGGTAGCGCGCGACGTCGACCTTTGCGATGTACTTCAGCAGGCGGCGACGACGGCCGACCAGCAGCAGCAGACCACGACGGCTGTGGTGGTCGTGCTTGTGAGTCTTGAGGTGCTCGGTCAGATCGACAATGCGCTTGGTCAGCATCGCAACCTGGGCTTCGGGAGAACCGGTGTCGGTCTCGTGCACCCCGTACTGGGTGAGGATTTCTTTCTTCTGCTCGGTAGTCAATGCCACGGCAAGCTTCTCCATACACTGGGGTTCGCGTCGAATGTTTCTGGTGGGCCACCGCGAACTGCAGCTCACACCGGTGTTGAAGTGTACCGGCGGGTTAGCCTCGCGCCAAAATCGTGCGGGCCTTCTGGGCATCTCGGCCCATTTCGTCCACGAGTTCATCCACCGAAGCGAACTTCTCCATGCTGCGGACCCGTGCTACGAAATCGACGGCCACATGCTGGCCGTACAGGTCTGCCGCGGTGTCCATGATGAACGCCTCGACGGTGCGGGCCTTACCGGAGAACGTCGGGTTGCTGCCCACCGAGACCGCCGCCTGATAGCGCTCACCGGGGACGACGGTGCCCATGGTGGGACCGTGCCCTAACAGCGTGAACCAGGCCGCGTAGACGCCGTCGGCCGGAATGGCGGCGAACATCGGCGGCGCCACATTGGCTGTGGGGAACCCCAGTTCCCGGCCGCGCCCGTCGCCGCGGACCACGACGCCTTCGACCCGGTGGGGACGGCCGAGGGCTTCGGTGGCCGCCACCATGTCGCCGGCGTCGACACAGGACCGGATGTATGTCGAGGAGAACGTGACCGCATGTTCGGTGACGAGAGAGACGGCGTCGATCTTGAAGCCGAATCGCTCGCCCGCTTTCTTGAGCATGTGGACGTTACCGGCGGCCTTCTTACCGAAGGTGAAGTTCTCTCCGACCACCACCTCGGCCACGTGCAGACGCTCGACCAGCAGCTCGTGCACGTATCGCTCGGGTGAAAGCTTCATGAACTCGGGCGTGAAGGGCACCACGAGGAAGACGTCGACACCCAGCTCCTCTGCCAACTCGGCGCGCCGGGTCAAGGTCGTGAGCTGCGCCGGATGGGTTCCGGGAAACACGACTTCCATAGGGTGCGGGTCGAACGTCATCAAGACGCTCTTGAGGTTGAGTTCGCGTGCGGCCTTCACCGCGCGCCCGATGAGTTCGGCGTGGCCACGGTGTACACCGTCGAACACGCCGATGGTCAGGACGCACCGACCCCAGTCGGACGGTATTTCGTCTTGCCCGCGCCAGCGTTGCACGGCCTAAAGCCTACTTCGGAAGATGCGGGAAGGCCGACTTGGCTTTCGGAGGTCGCTGCCTGGCTAGGCTGAGCACCGTGAGCCCCACTCGATCCGACCGGACCGCCGGATCCACCGATATCGACCTGACGACGGTGGCCCAGGACTACCTCAAGGTGATCTGGACCGCCCAGGAGTGGTCACACGAGAAGGTGAGCACCAAGATGCTCGCCGAACGCATGGGCGTGTCGGCAAGCACCGCATCCGAATCGATCCGCAAGCTGGCCGACCAAGGTCTGGTGGATCACGAGAAGTACGGCGCCGTGACCCTGACGGACCAGGGACGCAAGGCGGCGGTACTCATGGTGCGCCGGCACCGACTGCTGGAGACGTATCTGGTCAACGAGCTCGGCTACGGCTGGGACGAGGTGCACGACGAGGCCGAGGTGCTCGAGCACGCGGTCTCGGATCTGCTGTTGGCCAAGATCGACGCGAAGCTCGGTCACCCCCAGCGCGATCCGCACGGAGACCCGATTCCCGGCCCTGACGGGCAGGTGCCCACTCCCCCAGCTCGCCAGCTGTCAGACTGCGCCAACGGCGATACCGGCGTGGTGGCCCGGATCTCCGATTCAGATCCGGAAATGCTGCGCTACTTCGACACCGTCGGCGTGGCACTGGATGCCCGCGTGACAGTCGACGAGCGGCGAGACTTCGCCGGAACCATCTCGGTGTCAATTGACAGCGACAGATCGGGCAGCGGCGAGAAGAAGCTAGAGCTGGGAAACCCCGCAGCGCAATCAATTTGGGTCGTACTCGACTGAAATGACCGACCACGCCGCATGTGAGTGCCTCCTGTGCATCGACTACGGCGACCGCCATGACTACAACGACAGCGATCGTGACATCATCGGCAGTGTCACCGAATATGGTTGGAGTGCACTGGGAATCGGCCCCACATCGTCGGAGGAAAGCCCGCCGTTCGCCTACACCGTCGGGCTGTGGCACACCATGCGCCTGCCCGAGCTGGCGATCTACGGAGTCAACGACATCACGATGATGCAGCGCGCCCTCAATGCGGTTGCCAAACAGGCACAAGAAGGGCGGGTTCTGCAGGTCGGAGAGACCTTCGAGGATGTCCTCGCCCTACCTGCGGTGGAGGACTATCAGGTGAAACTCTCCCCTGTCGACCCGAGTTGGTATCACAACGAATTCGGGTTCGGATTGTGGTTCAACCGGAGCAACCACGTGCGGTACCTGCAGATCCTCTGGCCCGATGGCGAGGGCCGCTTTCCAGGGAACCCCGAGCTCGATCCGCATTTCGCCGACCGTCAGCCGCTGATGTGGATGCCTAGAGAGTTGCACCCGCCGAGCCGGTGGATCCGTCCGATCGATTGACTGCTACAGATTCGCCGGGCGCAGGACAACGACCGATGTCGTCCGAGAGCCCTTGTCCGCCAACAACGCAATGACCCGATTGTCAGAATCCACCGCGGCGTAAGTGCCCCCGATGCCGGCAGCCGACAACGGCCGCCCATTGCGCACCGAGTCGACCTCTGCCGCATCCAGATCGCGCCGGGGGAACCCGTCGCGACACGCGGTGTCAAGATCCAGGGTCAACGTCGCGTCCTCGGCCAGCTCCTCGAGCGTGCGCGCCCGCTCCAACGTGAAATCACCAACCCGGGTACGGCGCAATGCCGTCAGATGTCCGCCCACGCCCAGCGTGGCACCCGCATCACGGGCCAGCGCTCGGATGTACGTCCCCGAGGAGCAATCGACTTCCACATCCACATCCACATGCCCATCGCCCGGCCGGCGCACTGCCAGTACGTCGAACCGCGAGATGTTCACGGGCCGGGCCGCCAATTCGACCGACTGCCCTTCCCGCGCCAGCTTGTACGCACGCTGCCCGTCGACCTTGATCGCGCTCACCGAGGACGGCACCTGTTCAATATCCCCACGCAGCGGCGCCACGGCTGCCTCGATGTCTTCATCGCTCACGTGGGATGCCGAAACCGTCTGCAACACCTCGCCTTCGGCGTCATCGGTGCTGGTGCTCTGCCCGAGACGGATGGTGGCCGCGTATGACTTGGTCGTCAGTGTCAGCAGTCCCATGATCTTGGTGGCACGTTCGATGCCGATCACCAGCACCCCGGTGGCCATCGGGTCGAGAGTCCCGGCATGCCCCACCTTGCGGGTGGAAAACAGCCTCCGGCACCGCGACACCACGTCATGGCTCGTCATCCCGGCGGGCTTGTCGACAATCACAAGGCCTGCACGACTCAAGGGATCGGTCACGGCACCACGATCGCGGTCAAGATCAGGCCCTTGTCGATGATCCAACGCCCGTCGAAGACCGACAGCACACTGCCGTCATTGGCCTTGCCGTCTATCAGGATTCGCGAAGTGAAAGTCCCGTCGGGATCAAGCGTGATGTGGGCGTCCTCAAAGCCAAGCCAGCGAGTTGTCAGCGGGAACCACGCCTTGTAGGTCGTTTCCTTGGCGCAGAACAGCAAGCGGTCCCAGTGCGTACCGCCGGGCAGCCCCGCGAGTTCATCTCGCTCGACCGGCAGGGTGATCGACTTGAGCACACCGTTGGGTAGCACGTCGTGCGGTTCGGCGTCGATCCCCACCGAACGCACCTCCCCCGCGCGTCCCACGACCGCGCCGCGGAATCCCTCCGTATGCGTCATGCTGCCCACCACCCCATCGGGCCACAGTGGCTGTCCCTTGTCTCCCTTGAGAATCGGGGCTGCGGGCACCCCGAGCACGGATAGGGCCTGGCGCGCGCAGTACCGCACGGTGATGAATTCATTGCGCCGCTTGGCCACCGATTTGGCGATCAGCGGTTCCTCTTCGGGCAGCGGAACCAGCCCGGGCGGATCCTCATACAGTTCGGCCGAGGACAGCACATCGGGAACTACCGAGGCGATCAACTGGTCACTCACTGGCACGCTCCTTGGCAAGCCGTTCACGGAATCGCTTGGCCGTCACCCTCATCTGCTCGGTGATCTCGAAATGACCTCCGAACTCGTTGAGGTAGCCGTCCGGATAGTGCGGGACGGGAAGGATCTGCCGAAGCCATGAATACGGTTTGCGCTGCGCCCACTCCCGCGGGTAGCCAACCGAGACCTCCTCGAAGCGCACCTCGTCGTACCAGGTGGTGCGTGGGATGTGCAGATGGCCGTACACCGAGCACACCGCGTTGTAGCGGGTGTGCCAGTCCGCGGTCTCGGTGGTCCCGCACCATAGCGAGAATTCGGGATAGAACAACGCATCACAGGGCTCCCGCACCAGCGGAAAATGGTTCACCAGGACCGTCGGCGTCATCCAGTCCAGATCTTCCAGCCGCTTCTTGGTGTACCGCAACCGATCTCGACACCAGGCATCACGTGTCGCGAAAGGTTCACTGGAGAGCAGGAACTCATCGGTTGCCACGACATTGCGGTCACGGGCGATCTTCAGACCCTCGGCCTTGGTATTGGCCCCCTCCGGCAGAAACGTGTAGTCGTACAACACGAACATCGGCACGATGGTCGCGGGACCACCTTGTTCTATCCACACCGGATATGGATGCTCGGGCGTGACGACACCCATCTCGTCGCACATGTTGACCAGATAGTCGTAGCGGGACTGCCCGAAGATTTGCATGGGATCGCGCGCCGTCGTCCATAACTCATGGTTCCCCGGCACCCAGATCACCTTGGCGAACCTGCGCCGCAACAGATCCAGCGCCGCCCGGATGTCATCAGTGCGCTCGGCCACATCACCGGCGACGATCAACCAGTCCTCGGGCGAGGCCGGATGAAGTTCTTCGAGAACAGACTTGTTGGCCGACTGCCCGACATGCAGGTCGCTGATAGCCCAGAGCCTGGGCTCCCGTTCCTGCGTCATCCGGCCAATGTACCTACAGGTTTATCTTGCAACTCTGTCCCACGTCGAGAACCCGGAGCGCGCGTCCGCTTCCCACCCAGAACGCGCAGGACAGCGCCAGGTCGGTCAACAGCCCGTCATCGAAGTGCAAGCGCGCCCGTTCCCAGAACTCGTCGTCCTCACGCAACCCCACGTGATCGGTCGCAAAGCGGTGCGCGAACTCGGCGGCGGTCCGCTCGGCCTCGCTGTACCGCGGCGACGTACGCCACTGCTCGGCGTCCGCATAGAAGTCGCCGTCCAACTCGCCGCTCTGAACGAAGCGGGTGTTCTGACAGACGGAGCATTCATTCGCGAAGGCCACAGCCATACGCGCGAGCTCCCGGACCCCGATCGGAAGCCGGCTGCGGTTGTAGACCGCGTCCGAGAATCCCGCAAAGCCGGGCGTCATCTCGGGTGAACCCATCAGCCAGCCGGCCACATCGTCGTCCGCGTAGTTCCCAATTCGTGCCATGGCGTCACGATACTCCCGGACTAGAACGTGTTCTAGTGTTTTCGGTGTTCCGTATGAGACGGCGAGGCACGCGGCTAGACTTCGGCGCACCGCGGCTGATCAGATTGAGGTGGATTCGCATGGCCCGAAGGGCTGGACTGGCCATAGTGCTGATGGCGCTGACGCTGAGCGGTCTTGTTGTCTGGCGCACCTCCCCAGCCGAATACGCGACCAGCGCACCGGTACAGCTGCGTTTCTCCACGGCCCCGATGACCGCCACCGCAGGCACGGGGGCCACCACCACGATCAAGTGGCCGGTCGTCCCGGTCACAGATCCTCGCCCTTTCGACCCCTGCTACGACATTCCCGGCTCGGTCATCGCCGCAGCGGGTCTCGACCAGACGCCGCCCGCTCCCGAAGAGGGCCTGCGCTGCCGGTACGACTCGCGCAACAACTACCAGTTGGCCGTCGAGGCGGTCGTGTGGCGCACCTACGAAGACTCGCTACCGGCCGACGGCGTGGAGACGACCATCCAGGGTCACCGCGCGGCCGAGTACAACATCATGAAGCCGACAGACTGGAACAACCAGTGGTGGGTGTCGTGCATGATCACCTTCAAGACGAGTTACGGCGTTGTCCAGCAGTCGCTGTACTACGCATCCCAGAAGTACTCCCCCGACGGCCCGGGCTGCCTCGTGGAAAACCGCCGGGTCGCGAACATTCTCGCGCCCGCCTACAAGTTCTGAGATCGGGCGCGCTAGCCGCGTGCCGCGATGCGGACCTGCACCTCGGGACGCCGCAGCGGAGGCACCGTCTTGGGTGGCTGCCGACGTGCCGGCAATGTCTCCAGCAGACGCATCGTCGTGGCCGTCACGTCTGCCACCGCGTGCTCAAATGCTTCCCGGTTGGCATCGGAAGTCTTCTGAATCCCGCTGATCTTGCGGATGTATTGCCGCGCCGCCGCCTCGATCTCCTGGTCGGTCGCGGCAGGCTCCAGCCCGCGTAGTTCGGTGATGTTCCTGCACATACCTATGACAGTAGGAAGACAATCCGGAAGACGCCATGCCCCACCCACCGGTTAGTTTGCATGCGCGTGTATACGTAAGGCATGCCAGTGACGTCATCGGAGCCGTCTAGCGCGGGATCCAACGCTCTTCACGCGAGCGGCTCATCGCAACGCGACCGGCTCGCCGCCGCCGCGCACGAGGTCCTGTCCACCCATCCCCCTGCCTCCACCCCGGTCGCGGAGCTGCTCGGCGCCGTCTACGACGCGGGCCTGGCCTGGGTCCACTTCCCGGTTGGTCTCGGCGGTCTGAACGCACCGCCCGCGCTGCAGGCCGTCTCCGACACCATCCTGCGTGCAGCGGGCATGCCAGATCCGTTGTTCATCAACGTGATCGGGTATGGCATGGCGGCTCCCACGGTGCTCGCACACGGACAACCCGAACTGACCCAGCGGATTCTGCGTCCGCTATTCACCGGTGAGGAACTCTGGTGTCAGCTGTTCAGTGAGCCCGGCGCGGGATCCGATCTTGCGGGGCTGGCCACCCGCGCGGTGCGTGACGGCGACGACTGGATCATCAACGGTCAGAAGGTGTGGACCTCGGGCGCCCATCAGGCGCGCTGGGCGCTGCTGGTGGCGCGGAGCAATCCCGAGGTACCCAAGCACCGCGGGCTGACCTACTTCGTGGTCGACATGACCGATCCCGGCGTCGAGGTCCGTCCACTGCGCCAGATGACCGGTGATGCCGAGTTCAACGAGGTGTATCTCACCGATGTCCGCATCCCGGACGCGCAGCGTCTGGGCAATGAAGGCGACGGCTGGCGAGTCTCGATGACCACGCTGATGAACGAGCGCAGCGCGCTGGGCGGGGCGTTCGACCACGGCCGTGGCGGCGGATCGATCGGCAACGCTCTGAGCCTTTGGAAGCAGCGGCCCGACCTGCACACCCCCGAGCTGCGAGCCAAGCTGACGAATCTGTTCGTGCGCTCGGAGGGAAACCGTTACGGCACGCAGATGCGGATCGCCGCCCAGGGCGATGCACCGATGGGGCCGGAGGGGTCGATCGGCAAGCTGATGGGTGCAGAACTCAACCAGCAGATCTACGACTTCTGCGTCGAACTGCTGGGCATTGAGGCGACCCTGTACGCCTCCTACGACATGCGGCGAGTCGTCGAGGATGACCGCCGCGCCGACACCATGTGGGCGTTCCTACGGTCCAAGGCCAACACCATCGAGGGCGGCACCTCCGACGTGATGCGCAACATCATCGGAGAACGCGTTCTCGGACTACCCGGCGATATCCGGGTTGATACCGACAAAGCATGGAAGGACGTGCCCCGCGGATGAGTGAGTTCGAGTTCACCGAAGAGCACGGCGACCTGCGCTCGCTGGTACGTAGTTGGTGCGAACGGGTCTGGACACCCGAGCATGTACGCCAGATCGCCGATGCCGGCACCGTCGACCTGGACGCCTGGCACGCCCTGGGCTCCGAGCTGGGCGTGGTGGGGCTGAGCCTGCCCGAAGAATATGGCGGCGGCGGCCTGGGCGTTATCGAATTATCCATCGTGGCAGAGGAACTGGGGCGCACCCTGGCGTGTCTTCCGTGGATATCGAGCGCGGCACTGGGGGCTACCGCGCTGGCTGCAAGCGGCGACAGTGACGCCCTTGCCGAATGGGTACCCGCCCTGGCCTCCGGCGAGAAGACGATCACGCTGGCCGGTGGACGCACCCGGTTGGCCGACGCCATCACCGTGTCCGCCGAATCCGACAGCGACGGATGGAAGCTCACCGGGGACGCCGAGCACGTTCCGGACGGCGCCACCGCCGACGTGATTCTGGTGCTCGCCGATACCGACTCGGGTCCAACCCTTTTCGCGGTCGACGGGAACGCGCAGGGGGTCGACCGGCACGCTCTGGCCACCCTGGATCTGACCCGACGCCAGGCCAACATCCACTTCGACTCCGCTGCGGCGCGCGTAATCGGCGAGCAGGGGCAGGGCGCGGATGTCGTGACCAGAGCACTAGACGTCGCCGCCACCGTGCTAGCGGCCGAACAAGCCGGTATCGCCGCCTATATGCTCGGTGTGACAACCGAATACGCCAAGTCCCGAATTCAGTTCGGGCGGACCATCGGTTCGTTCCAAGCCGTCAAACACCGCCTCGCCGATATGGCCGCGGCAGCCGGGAACGTACGTGGCGCCGCCTATCACGCGGCCTGGTCACATGACGACCCGAGCCTGGACGATCCCGCGCTGGCCAGCAGCATCGCCCAGCAGGTGGCATCGGCCGGTGCGGTAGAAGTAACCGCCAAGGCCATCCAGAGCCATGGCGGTATCGGATTTACCTGGGAACACCCGGCCCACCTGTACTACAAACGGGCCGTTAGCAATTCGGCACTCTTCGGAGGCCGCGCAGTCCACGCCGAACGAATCGCCAAGGAGGTTATCGACGCATGACCGAACAGATTCTCTTGACGCAGACCGAAGACCGGATCTGCACCATCACACTGAACCGGCCGCAGGCCCGTAATGCGCTGAGCAAGGCCCTCGGTGAGGAGATCGTCAAGGCCGTCACCGCGGCCGACGCCGACGCCGATGTTGACGTGATGATCCTGACCGCCGCCGACCCGGTGTTCTGCGCGGGTGTCGACCTCAAGGAACTGGGCAGCGGTGACCGTGCCGACACCCTGGACCCGTGGTGGCCAGAGCTGTCCAAGCCCGTCATCGGCGCCATCAACGGGGCCGCCGTCACCGGCGGCCTGGAGCTGGCGCTGGCCTGCGACATCCTGATCGCCTCGGAGAAGGCACGTTTCGCCGATACCCATGCGCGCGTCGGCATCCTGCCCACTTGGGGACTGACCACCCTGCTGCCGCTCTCGGTGGGACGCGGGCTGGCACGACGCATGAGCCTCACAGGCGACTACCTCTCGGCCGAGGACGCGCTGCGCGCCGGCCTGGTCACCGAGGTGGTTGCCCATGAGGAGCTGCTGCCGGCCGCCAAGAGGCTCGCCGCCACCATCGCCGGGAACAATCAGCCCGCGGTGCGCGAGCTCCTGGCCTCCTACCGCCGCATCGAGTCCGAGCTCGTCGGCAACGGCCTGCAGGTTGCCCTCGACGACGCCCACCGGTGGATCGAGCAGAACTCCATCGCCGAGGGTGTCGAGGAACGTCGCGCGGCCATCATGGAGCGCGGGCGCAACCAGAACGCCTGACGTTCGAGGCGATACAGGGCGATCCGGCGGCATGCGGGGTCGGCCACGAGTACCGCAAACGGCAGTAACCGGTTTCACTCCGAAATGCCGCGGTAACCCCTACATCAGGTGCGGCGTCTCCTTGTGAACTTTGTGGTCGTGATGCACGGTGCCGCCTACCACCGCGAATCCCAGCCCCGCGGTGACCAATAGCGTGATGGCCGCGACCATTCCCCAGCCATGATGTCCGGAGGCCAACGCCGCCAGCCCCAACGCGGTGATCGTGACCGACATCAGTCCAAGGAAGTAGCCGGTCCATACGGCAAATCGATCAAGGTTCATTTCGAAACACCTCCTCATCCAGCGTTTCCCAGAATACTCCGCAAGTGACCTGGATCACATAGTCAAGCGCTGGCAAACCCCCGATATCATCGAGTGAGCTACACGATCAGGGGGGAGAAACATGTCCTATGCACAGCAATATCCGGCCGCACCGCCCAGGTACTTTCAGGTACGGCTGACCAAGCACACCGGGATGCTGATCATGTTCAGCACCCGGTCATACACGATCACCGGGACCCTTGAGCAGTGCGAGGCCGCCTACCGCGACGCGCAGACCCACAATCTGGCGGCCGGATGGTGGAGCTTCCTGTCCATCCTCGTCATGAACTGGGTCGCGATCTTCGGAAATATGGGGCAGATCAAGCAGATTCGGCGATTGGCAGCGCAGCCCCCGACATACCAGGGCTACCCAGCTGCGGGATACCCACCGCCGCCGGCCGGATACCCGCAGCCGCAGTATCCGCAGTACCCCCCGGTGCACTGATCACGTGCCGGTCCCCGGCACCGCCCAGCGGCCCGATGCTGCGCGCCATCCGACCATCAGCAGCCGCAGCACCAGGAAAAGGGTGAGCCCGGACCAAATTCCGGCGAGCCCCCACCCGAAGGCCAGCGACAACCACACCAGCGGCAGGAACCCGCACAGCGCGCTGATCATGGTGACGTTGCGCATGAACCGGGCGTCGGCGGCACCCAGCAGCACCCCATCCAGCGCGAACACGAGACCCGAAATCGGCAACTGGCACACCAGGAACCACCATGGCACGTGCATCTGATGCAACACCGTGGCATCGGAAGTGAACAGCCCCGGCAGTACCGGAGCGCCGAGGGCAAGAAGGGCCGCCAGTACTACCGCGAAGCCCAGCGAGAACGCCGTCACTCTCCACGCCACCGACTTGGCCTCCGGCACCCGGGCCGCCCCCAGCGCGGCACCGACGAGGGTTTGCGCCGCGATGGCAAGTGAATCAAGAACCAGCGCAAGAAAACTCCACATCTGCAGGACCACCTGATGCGCCGCCAGCGCTGCCGCCCCAAACCGAGCGGCCACCGCCGCGGCACTGATGAAGCAGGCCTGGAACGCCAGACTGCGCACCAGCAGATCGCGCGCCAGCACCAGCTGTGCGCGCAGCACGGGAGGATCCATCCCGAGCCGAACGTGCTCGACATGCAGGGCGCGCAAGAAGAGGATTGCGGCCAGCCACTGCCCCACCAGATTGGCGATGGCAGACCCCGCCACACCCATCCGGGGTGCTCCGAGCAATCCGTAGATCAGCACCGGGCACAGCACTGCCGAAACCGCAAAGCCGACAATCACATACCGCAACGGCCTGACCGTATTCTGCACTCCCCGCATCCACCCGTTACCGGCGAGCGAGACCAGGATTGCGGGCGCCGCGAAGATGGCGATACGCACCCACGCCAGACCCTGAGCGGCCACATCCGGTGCCGCGGCGATGGCCCGGACCACCGGCGCGGCCACCACATTCACGATGAGCACCAGGGCGGCCCCGATAAGAAGCGCCAACCAGGTCGCCTGCACACCCTCGTGGACCGCACCTGGGCGATCACAGGAGCCGAACAGTCGTGCCGCACGGGCGGTGGTGCCGTACGAGAGGAAGGTCAACTGCGTTGCGACAAGCGAAAGCACCAGCCCCCCGACGGCCAAACCTGCCAAAGACACCGCTCCCAGACGGCCCACCATGGCGATATCGAAAAGTAAATACAACGGCTCGGCCGCCAATACGCCCAACGCAGGCACCGCCAAAGTGATGATTCGGCGGGCCAGTCCGGACATCCCGGCCGTGCCGGTGGCGTCAGTCAAGGGCGCGAACCAGCGCCGCCACCACCTCGTCGACCGGGCCGGTCGCCGAGAACCCGGCGGCCAGCCGATGTCCACCGCCACCAAAGGTGCCCGCTACCGCGGATAGGTCCACCGCGGAACGGGCCCGCATCGATATCGACCAATGCTCGGGCTCGATCTCCTTGAACACCGCCGTGACCTCGGCCTCGTTGGTGGTACGGACGATGTCGACGATCGACTCGACTTCCTCGGTGCGCGCACAGGACCACACATCATGGGTGACAACGGCATACACCAGACCCGCGCCCTTGACCGCATCGGGGATCAACTGCGCGGTGCCCAGCACGCGCGACAAGATCGGCAGCCAGACGAACGGGTGCGAATCCATGAAGGTGCGGGTGATATTCACACCGTCGGCACCCAAGTCCAGCAACCGGGCCGCCAGCCGGTGCCCCTGCGCGGTGGCCCAGCGGAAAGACCCACTGTCGGTGACCAAACCCGCGTACAAACAGTGCGCCATCTCGGGGGTGATGTTCACCCCCCAGGCGTCGAGCAACCGAGCCACCATCATCGTCGTCGAATCAGCTTCGATATCAACGTAATTCGCAGTACCAAAGAGCTCATTGGACACATGATGGTCGATGACCAGCACCGGTGCCGGACCCTCAACCAGTTCGCCCAGTTGGCCAAGCCGCCGCACACTCGGGCTGTCGACCGTGACCACCAGATCGGGGTCTCGGCGCAGCTCGTGCGGCGGAACCAACAGTTCTGCACCAGGCAGGGTTCCCACTGACTCCGGAGCCGCCGCCGGCGCCCCAAAACTCACCTGGACGTCAACGCCCTTGGCCACCAACACCTGTCCGAGTGTCAACCCGCTGCCCACAGTGTCGGCATCGGGATGCACGTGACAGATGATCACCACCCTCCTGGCCTTGGCCAGGAGCGCCACAGCGCCCTCTACGTCTACGCGTGCCCCCACGGCACCCGCCTCAATCGGGACGGCGCTCATCGTCCTCGTCGGGTGCGGACTCCTCTGCCGGGGTCGCCTTGTAGGGATCGGTGTCACCGGCATGCACGGCTCCCTGCCGGACCTCGGCGAGCGCGGCATCAGCCGCACGCGTCCGGTCCAGCAGTTCCTCCATATGCCGCGCGGTATCGGCGATGGTATCGAGCACGAAGGTCAGGGTGGGCGTGAACCTCACCCCTGTCCCGGCACCCACCTTGGTTCGGAGCACACCCTTTGCCTTTTCTAGCGCAGCCGCCGCGCCGGGGTAATCCGGCTCGTCGGACAGAGTCTGCCCCATCACGGTGTAGTACACGGTCGCATCGTGCAGATCGTTGGTCACCCGAGTATCGGTGACCGTGACCATCGTCAGCCTCGGGTCTTTGATCTCGTACTCGATCGCCGAGGCGACGATGGCCCCGATCCGCTTCGCCAGTCGCCGCGCGCGAGCCGGATCGGCCACCTTAGACCCGTTCCTTCTCGCGGAGTTCGTACGCCTCGATGACGTCGCCTTCCTTGATGTCGTTGTAGGTCAGCGTCAGACCGCACTCGTAACCATCGCGGACCTCGGTGACGTCATCCTTCTCCCGCTTGAGCGATGAGATGGTGACGGTCTCGGCGACCACGATGTTGTCGCGCAGCAGTCGGGCCTTGGCGTTGCGCCGGATGATGCCCGAGGTGACCAGGCAGCCGGCAATGTTGCCGACCTTCGATGACCGGAACAGTGCCCTGATCTCCGCGCGGCCCAGCTCGACCTCTTCGTAGACCGGCTTGAGCATGCCCTTGAGCGCGCTCTCGATCTCGTCGATGGCCTGGTAGATCACCGAGTAGTACCGAATGTCGACGCCCTCGCGGTTGGCCAGCTCGGTCGCCTTGCCCTCGGCCCGCACATTGAAGCCGATGATGATGGCGTCCGAGGCCGAGGCCAGGTTGACGTTGGTCTCGGTGACACCACCGACACCGCGGTCAATGACCCGCAGCTGCACCTCGTCGTCGATCACGATACCGAGCAGCGCCTCTTCCAAGGCTTCGACCGTACCGGCGTTGTCGCCCTTCAGGATCAGGTTCAGCTGGCTGGTTTCCTTCAGCGCGGCATCCAGATCGTCCAGGCTGATCCGCTTGCGGCTACGTGCGGCCAACGCGTTGCGCTTGCGTGCACTGCGGCGGTCGGCGATCTGCCGGGCGATGCGGTCCTCGTCAACGACAAGCAGGTTGTCACCCGCACCGGGCACCGAGGTGAAACCGATGACCTGTACCGGACGTGAAGGCAGCGCCTCCTCGACATCCTCGCCGTGCTCGTCGACCATGCGACGCACGCGGCCGTACGCATCTCCAGCGACGATCGAGTCGCCGACGCGCAGCGTGCCGCGCTGGATGAGCACCGTGGCCACTGGGCCGCGACCGCGGTCCAGATGGGCTTCGATCGCCACACCCTGGGCTTCCATATCGGGGTTGGCACGCAGGTCCAGTGCCGCGTCAGCGGTCAGCAGCACAGCCTCCAGCAGGGCGTCGATATTGGTGCCCTGCTTGGCCGAGATGTCGACGAACATGGTGTCGCCACCGAAATCCTCGGCGACCAGGTTGTACTCGGTGAGCTGCGCCCGGATCTTGCCCGGGTCGGCACCTTCCTTGTCGATCTTGTTGACCGCGACCACGATCGGCACATCGGCCGCCTGGGCGTGGTTAATGGCTTCCACCGTCTGCGGCATGACGCCGTCATCGGCGGCGACCACCAGGATCGCGATATCGGTGGCCTTGGCACCACGTGCACGCATGGCGGTGAACGCCTCGTGACCGGGGGTGTCGATGAAGGTGACCAGCCGCTCGTTGCCGTCCAGTTGAGTCAAGACCTGGTAGGCACCGATGTG
Organism: Mycobacterium sp. D16R12; assembly: GCF_002013465.1. Classification (GTDB taxonomy): domain Bacteria; phylum Actinomycetota; class Actinomycetes; order Mycobacteriales; family Mycobacteriaceae; genus Mycobacterium. Next base: position 78,789 of record NZ_MAFC01000026.1, read on the forward strand.
CTGAGTGATACCGCCGGCCTCGCCCTCGCGGACGTTGGCCTGCCGGATGGTATCGAGCAGTCGGGTCTTTCCGTGGTCGACGTGACCCATGACGGTGACGACCGGCGGACGGATCTCCAGATCCTCTTCGCCGCCTTCGTCCTCGCCATAGGTGAGGTCGAAGGACTGCAGCAGCTCGCGATCCTCGTCTTCGGGGCTCACGACCTGAACGGTGTAGTTCATCTCGCCGCCCAGCAGCTCCAGGGTCTCGTCACCCACGGACTGCGTAGCGGTCACCATCTCGCCGAGGTTGAACAACGCCTGCACCAGCGAAGCCGGGTTGGCATCGATCTTCTCCGCGAAGTCGCTCAGCGAAGCACCACGCGCGAGACGAATGACCTCGCCGTTGCCGTGCGGCAACCGCACACCACCGACGACCGGCGCCTGCATGTTCTCGTACTCGGCGCGTTTTGCCCGCTTCGACTTGCGACCACGCTTCGGGGCACCACCGGGACGGCCGAACGCACCAGCCGCGCCACCGCGCTGACCGGGGCGGCCACCGCCACCACCGCCACCACCGGGGCGACCGCGGAAGCCACCAGCTGCAGCGCCGGGAGGACCACCAGCGGGAGCGCCGCCACCGGCACCGCCACCGCGGTAGTTACCGCCGCCGCCACCACCGGGACCACCCGGACGACCACCACCGGGACCACCGGGACGGCCACCACCGGGACGGGGTGGACCACCGGGACGCGGCGGGCGCGGGCCCATGGATCCGGGCGACGGGCGCGGGGGCATGTTGCTCGGGGAGGCTCCAGCGGGACGAGGAGCTCCGGGACGCGGCGCCTGAGGACGCGGCGCCGGCCGTTCGACCGGCTGCGCCGAGGAGAACGGGTTGTTGCCGACGCGCGGTACGCGAGCGCCAGGCTTGGGACCCGGCGTCGCACCCGGACGGGGTCCCGGCGCGGGTGCTGTCGGTGCTGCTGCGGGCGCATCCGCTACGGGCGACGCTGCAGCGGCCGGCTGAGGAGCAGCCGGTGCGACAGGCGCAGCGGGCGCAGGTGGGGCTGCAACCGGAGGCTCCGGCGCAGGGGGCGCCTCGACAACCGGCTCAGCGACCTTCTTCGGGGCCGGCTTGGGGGCGCCGGGCTTGGGACCGGCCTTCTTCGGGGCTGCCGCCGTCTCGGCGGGCGCGCCATTGGAACCTGCGGCAGCGGGCTTATCGCCACCACCGAATGCCTCACGAAGACGCCGCGCGACGGGGGCTTCCACCGTCGAAGATGCGGACTTAACAAATTCGCCCTGATCGCTCAGTCGGGCGAGAACTTCTTTACTGGTCACACCGAGTTCTTTAGCTAACTCGTGTACCCGGGCCTTGCCTGCCACTGCTCTCCTGTCTGCGAGGCAGCGGCTTCAGGCGCCGTGCCTCGTGTTAGCTGTGATGGACGATCATCATCGACGCTTCACGGTGTGCTCATTGTTTGTCGTTGCCAATCTCTTGGTATTCCTCAACAAGTTCGAAGACCGCGGAGGTATCCGGGTTTCCGCTGATCCGGAGCGCTCGCGCGAACGCTCGCCGCTTTACAGCCAGGTGATAACACTGCGCCGACCGATGCAACCACGCACCTCGGCCGGGCAATCTGCGACGGCTATCGACAACAACACGTCGATCATCCGTAGCAACCACACGAAGCAGATCTGCAGCCAACTCTCGCCCCCGGCAGCCGACGCATGTCCGTACCGGTTTTCCGGTTTGGGCATGTGCGAACACCGAAGTCTCGCGCTGGATCACGGTTTAGTCTACCGTCCGCGACACCTTATTTATGAATCGGCCCACAGCCTCGAATGACACGGCTGTATTCCGGTCATCGAACCCCCGCTGCGACGAGCACCACAACACCAACCAACGCCAGTGCCTTGATGCACTCGAGGGCGACATACGCCAGGTGTACACGGCTGCGCCCGGGATACTCCGCGCCGTCGCGGATCGTATTGGTTCGTCTCATCATGGCTGGTCGCACAGCGGCCAGCTGGATTGCCAGACACACACATGCCGCGATCACCGCGGCCATCACACCGGCGGAGAGATTGCCCGGCACCGTGAGCAGCACCAGAGCCGAAGCCAACACACACTCCACCGCGTTGAGCGCACGGAACACCAAGCGACCTATCGCGAGCCCACGGGGATCGTCACACCCGGTGCCCGGAACTTCAGCGGCGCCTCGATGAACGAGATCGCCACCACCAAGCCCAACCAGAATGCGGCCAGCGCTGCCACGACTGCATCTATGCGCGTCATGCCATAGCCGAAGCCAACGGTCCGAACAGCTCGTGGTTGATCTGCTCCTGCGGGATCCCGAGAGACACCAGATCTTCGTTGACGGCCGACATGAACGGCCGGGGACCGCAGACGAACACCGTGGATAGCCTGTTGAGCGGCAGTCGGTGCAGGCTCATGCGACCGATACCGTGCGCGGGAAGCTCCACATGTGCCCGTTCGTACCACGTGTGCAGCCGGCCGGCGGGCAGTCGGCCCACGAGATCTGCCAACTCGTGTCGGTAAGCGTGCGCGGCGGCCGACTGATCGGCGTGCAGAACCACGACCTCTCGTGGCGACTGCGTGGCTACGAGCTCTTGCAGCATCCCCATGATCGGCGTGCAGCCGATACCGGCGGATACCAGAACCAACGGATCCGTCGAATCGTCGAGCGTGAACTCGCCCATAGGTAGTGAGACTCGCAACTGCTGCCCCTCGAAGACGTTGTCGTAGATGAAGTTCGACACCTCTCCCGCAGGAGTACCGCCACCACTGATTCGCTTGACGGCAATACGCCAGTGACCCTCGTGAGCGCCACGCGACAAACTGTATTGACGAATCTGCCTGGCCCCATCCGGCAACGTGACCTGTACCGATATGTACTGCCCCGGAAGGAAACTCGGCAGATCGCCACCTTCCCCACGCAACTCGAACCCGGCCACATCCGCCGATTCCAGCTGGCGGCGCTCCACCGTGACCTGCTGCCATACGTCACCCGGCGCAACCCCCGCGGCTCCGTACAACGCCTTCTCCCGCGCGATCAATTCATCGGCCATGAGCCAGTAGAACTCGCTCCAGGCCTTCGCAACCTCTTCGGTCACCGCGGCCCCCAGCACCTCCGCGATGGCGGCGAACAGATGCTCGTAGACGATCGGATACTGCTCGGCAACAATTCCCAACGAGGCATGCTTGTGAGCAATCCTGTCGAGCACCGAATCATACTGGGCACCTTTGCCTTCCAGTACAAGACCGGCGAATGAAGCGATGGACGCGGCGAGTGCCTTCGGCTGCTCCCCCGCCGCTTGATTGCCGCGGTTGAACAGATCGCGAAGCAGCTCGGGGTGCGCTACGAACAGCTTGGAGTAGAACAACGGTGTGATCTCGTCGATCGCCCCCGCCACTGCGGGGAGGGTTTGACGGATGACTGCCAGCGACTCTGCAGATAGCACGTGACTACTTCCTTTCCATTGTTGGACGGGCGATTTCGGCCACAGTCCACTGATCGAGGTCGGCGAAGAATGCCTCTTGCGCCGAGCGAAGAGCGTCGCGCAGGCGACAGGTGCGCCGGAGCGGACAAGGGACGGCCCCCTCGCAGTCGATGACCTCGCCGTTGCGCTCCAATGTGCGAACCAGCGATCCCACCCGACGGTCAAGTCCGCCTTGTGTGATGCACACTCCCCCGCGGCGTCCGCGGGTGGATTCAATCGCGCCTATTTCCGAAAGCCGGGCAACGACTTTCGTAGCATGCGTGTACGGCACGCAAAGTTGGACGGCAAGATCACCGGTGTGCAGCTGAGCGCCCGGCCCCTCGGCGGCCAGCCGCATGACAATGCGCAGACCCAGGTCGGTGAATCGCGTCAGTTGCACATAACTTGTATATGAGATGCAAGTTATGTGCCGATAGGGACTTTGGTCAGTACCTAGCGCTACTCGGTGCTAGTTTTCGGAATCTGCGTCACTTCTGATGTCGATGCGCCATCCGGTGAGACGGGCCGCAAGGCGGGCGTTCTGCCCCTCCTTGCCGATCGCCAGAGACAGCTGGAAATCGGGGACGATGACGCGGGCAGCTTTACCCGCCTCATCGATGACCGATACCGATACCACCTTGGCCGGTGAGAGCGCGTTCGCGACGAACCGCGCGGGATCCGGGTCGTAATCGATGATGTCGATCTTCTCGCCGGCGAGCTCGCTCATCACATTGCGCACCCGCTGCCCCATCGGCCCGATGCAGGCACCCTTGGCGTTGAGTCCGGAAACCTTCGAGGCCACCGCAATCTTGGAGCGGTGGCCCGCCTCACGGGCGACCGCGACGATCTCCACGGAGCCGTCGTGGATCTCCGGCACCTCCAGTGAAAACAGCTTGCGCACCAGGTTCGGGTGCGTGCGCGACAGGGTGATCAACGGCTCGCGTGCACCTCGGGATACACCAACGACATAGCAGCGCAGCCGATCTCCGTGGCGGTAGTCCTCGCCGGGCACCTGCTCGGCAGCCGGGATGACACCCTCGGATCCCTTTGTCTCGCTACCCATGCGGACCACGACAAGTCCCCGCGCATTGGCTCGAGCGTCGCGCTGGATCACTCCGCCGACGATCTCGCCCTCGCGCGTGGAGAACTCACCGAACTTGTGCTCGTTCTCCGCATCACGCACGCCCTGCTGGAACACCTGCCGTGCGGTGGTGGCTGCGATACGGCCGAATCCCTCAGGCGTGGCATCCCATTCGGTGATGAGATTGCCGTCCTCGTCGGTCTCGCGGGCCAGCACGCGGACCACACCCGTCTTGCGATCGAGTTCGATACGCGCATTGGGCTCATGCCCATCGGTGTGCCGGTAGGCCGTCAATAGCGCCGATTTGATGATGTCAATCGCCTCGTCGACGGTGATGCCCTTATCGGCAGCCATCAGGTTTACCGCTGCGGGATCGATGTTCATGCGCCACCTCCAGTTTCGGCTGCCCCAGCCAGATTGAGTTCCTGCGGGTTGGGCGTTGTGAACTCCACCTGCACGACTGCACTCTCGATATCGGAGAACGCGAGATCACGGACGGTCCAGCCGGTGCCCTTGACCGGTTTACGCACCACCACTTGTATTCCGTCATCGTTCGCGATGCCGATGCGGCCGAGCAGATCCTCACCATCGGCGAGGCGAATCTGCGCCAGCCGGCCGTGTGCACGTCGAAAATGCACGGGAGTGGTCAGCGGACGATCGACACCAGGTGTGGTGATTTCCAGGTCGTAGGTCTCCCAGTCGGTGTCGGCCTCGTCCAAGAATGCCGATGCGGTGCGACTCAGCGCGGCGACCGCGTCCAAGTCCACCGGAGTGTCCGAGTCGACCACGACCGTGATGCGTGCGGGAACCGTCGCTTCGTTGACGACGACACTCTCGATCTCGACGCCTGACCGGGAGAACTCGGGAGCGAGCAGCTCGATCACCTGGTCATCGGATGGCAGCCCCATGGCGTTTGTGGCTCCTCATCTTGAGTTGTCGGGCGGTTCAGCTTGCACACACTAGCCGGGACTCTCGTCCTGACCAGCACTCCACCTTACGCCCGGCGAGGGCTGTCATGCGCCAACCGCACACACTGGCAGGATGGGCGAATGCTCAGAAGCCTGTCGCGCCGCGACCTGTTGATCGGCGGCGCCGCACTCGGCGTTGCCGTCGTGGCCGCCGCATGCCAGCAGACACCTGACGCCAAACCCGAGGTGGACGACCTGCTCATCCAGATCGACCTCGCTCAGCGCGATGCCACATCGGCGGCCGCAGCGGCAACCGCCAATGCCGAGCTGGCACCCGCGCTGACGGCCGTCGCAGCAATCCGCCGCGCGCACGGTGTCGCATTGACCAAGGAGCTCGCCCGCATCCCGGGCGCGACCACGACCACGCCGCCGTCCAGCACCACCACATCGCCGGCATCACCACCACCACAGCTCGAGCAGATCAAGACTCAACTCAAGGACTCATCGAAATCGGCGATGGACCTGGCAACGAAACAGAGCGGATACCGCGCCGGCCTGCTGGCCTCGATCAGCGCCTCGTGCGCCTCTGCGGCCGAGGTTGATCTGCCATGACAACAACCGAACCCACACCGCAGCCGGCCTCATCTGCCGACGACACCGCGCTGGCCGATGCCCTGGCGAATGAGCACGCTGCCATTTATGCGTACGGACTGGTGTCGGCACACTCGGTGCCCGACAACAACTGGCTGGTCACCGAGTGCCTCATCGAGCACCGGCTATGCCGTGAGGAATGCATCGCCAAGCTGCGTGGCCGTTCGGTGGCCGCGCCGGTGGCCGCTGCCGGCTACAAGACTCCGTTCCCGGTGAGCACCCCCGCCGACGCCACCAAGCTGGCGCTGCAGGTCGAGGCGGACACAGCGGCGCGCTGGCGCGCTGTCGCCGAACTCGGCGACAACGGTGACGATCGTGGGTTCGCGGTGCGGATGCTCACCGAGAGCGCAATCCGCGCGGCGCGGTGGCGGGTGACCGCCGACATCACGCCCGCCAGTATCGCGTTCCCGGGAGGGACCGAAACCTAGGCGAAGTGTTTCTGGGTGTCGGTGATCAGACCGGACAGCCCGCGACGGATCACCGGCTTGAGATGGCGGGCAAAGCCCAGGGACGGCTCGATGAAGAAGCTCCAGGTGAACAGCGAACCCGTCGCGGTGCCCACCACCTCGTAGAGCTCACCGAACCGTTTGGTGCCCGGGAAGGTCGCCGTCTCGACGGTGAACGCGTTGCGGTATCGCTCGGGGCTCTCCTCCCACACAATGAACCGCTCGTTGACGGCGGCACCAGGAAGTGCGAGCTTGGCGGTGCGGGTGGAGCCCACACCCCGCGGCTCCGGCGAAGTCCAGCCGATCTTGTTGATGGCCTTGCACCAGTGCAGCGGGCTTTCACCATTGAGTTCGGCCCACACCGTCGCCGCATCCTTGGGCAGCGGGGTCGAGAAGGTATACACGAAATCGCTTGTGTCAAAATCACTTTCGGCCAATGGGGCAAGCTTAAAAGACGGCATGTCTATACCTTATCGCCTACCGAAATCGCCTCCGTGACGGACGTCACCGCGTCGGCCACCGCAATGGACTGCGCCTCGCCCGTGAATCGGTTGCGCAGCTCGAGGGTCCCATCGGCCCAACCGCGGCCGATCACCACGATCCAGGGCACACCGAGCAGCTCGGCGTCCTTGAACTTGACACCCGGAGAGGCGGTGCGGTCATCGAGAAGCACCTCATGACCCAACCGATCCAGGTCGGCGGCCAGCGCCTCGGCCCCTGCCCGCGCGGCCTCGTCCTTGTTGGCGATGACGACGTGCACGTCGAACGGCGATACCGCAGCGGGCCAGCGCAGCCCGAGCTCGTCGTGCTGCTGCTCGGCGACGACGGCCACTAGCCGCGAGACGCCGACACCGTAGGAGCCCTGGGTGAGCCGCACCGGTTTGCCGTTCTCGCCGAGCACGTCGACGGTGAATGCGTCGGTGTACTTGCGGCCCAACTGGAAAATGTGGCCGATCTCGATCCCGCGTGCCGACACCAACTGCCCGGCACCGTCGGGCGAGGGGTCACCGTCGCGCACCTCGGCGGCCTCGATGGTGCCGTCGGGGGTGAAATCGCGACCGGCGACGAGGTTGACCACGTGCTTGCCGGGTTCATCGGCACCGGTGATCCAGCTGGTGCCCTCCACGATCCGCGGATCGACGAGGTACCGCACACCGTTGGCGATCAATCCCTTCGGCCCGATGTAGCCGCGCACCAGGAACGGATGCTTGGCGAAGTCGGCGTCACCGATCAGCTCGTACTCGGCGGGCTCCAGCGCGGCGCCGAGGCGCTTGTCGTCAATCTCACGATCCCCGGGGACGCCGACGGCGAGCAGCTCCCACTCACCACCGGGCTGACGCACCTTCAGCAGAATGTTCTTGAGAGTGTCGGCCGCCGTCACAGGCCTGCCGAGATCGGCGGAATTCGCCCAGTCCACCAGGGTCGCGATGGTCGGCGTGTCACCCGTCTCATGCACGACGGCTTCGGGAAGTCCCTCGACGGGCCGCGCCGGCGGTGCAGGTGTGATGACCGCCTCGACATTGGCGGCGTATCCGGATTCCACGCATCGCACGAAAGTGTCTTCCCCGGTGGGGCTTTCGGCGAGGAACTCCTCGGATGCACTACCGCCCATGGCTCCCGAGGTGGCCGCCACAATCACATAGTCCAGACCCAGTCGGCCGAATATGCGTTGATACGCCTCGCGGTGCGCGTGATAGGCCGTCTTGAGCCCGTCATCGGAGGTATCGAAGGAGTACGAGTCCTTCATGACGAATTCGCGCCCGCGCAGAATGCCCGCACGCGGACGCGCCTCGTCCCGGTACTTCGTCTGGACCTGGTAGAGGATGACCGGGAAATCCTTGTAGGAGCTGTACTCCCCCTTCACGGTGAGCGCGAAGAGCTCCTCGTGGGTGGGGCCGAGCATCATGTCGACACCGCGCCGATCCTTGAGCCGGAACAGCGAATCGCCGTACTCGGTCCACCGGTTCGTGGTCTCATACGGTGCGCGCGGAAGCAGAGCGGGCAGCAGGATCTCCTGGCCACCAATGGCATTCATCTCTTCGCGGACGATGTTCTCGATCTTGCGGAGGACCCGAAGACCGAGCGGTAGCCAGCTGTAGACACCCGGCGCAATGGGGCGCACGTAGCCCGCGCGGATGAGCAGCTTGTGGCTGGGAACCTCGGCGTCGGCCGGGTCGTCGCGCAGCGTGCGTACAAAAAGCTCGGAAAGTCGGGTAATCACGGTTGCACAGCATATCGGCGCGCCGCCCGGGCCTCCGGCTAGCATCGAGCGCATGCGTGCGTGGGCGATCATTCCGGCGGTGGCGATGTTCGGCCTGGGAGTCGCGGCACCGGCCGACGCTGCCCCGGCCACGGTCAAGTACTCGTTGTCGGCCATCGGAATCGGCAATGCCGACTTCACCGTGTCCTACCAAGACGGGAATCAGCTCCGGGAGGAGTCGGGACACACGTTCGCCGGGTATTACTGGGAGCGCACGGTGAAACTCACCGGAGCCCCGCCGGTTCTTCGAGTGACCGCAGCCGGACCTGCGAGTGTGTTCCGGATGTCCTGTCACATCACGGTCAATGACGGCATTCCCGTCACCAACGGACTGTTGTTCCGCGCTGGGGACTACACCCCGCAGGACTGCTAGGCAGGCTGCTCTTCGTCCAGGCCCTGGTCGTGCGCGGACTGCGCCTTCTGCGCATGGGCGACGTCGGCAGCGGTGTAGCTGATGAACAACGCTGCCACCCCCACCAGCACGGCCGTTCCGGCAATCCACAGCAGGCCGTACGTATAGCCGTGGTCGAGGGCGTGCAACTGCGCTTGGTTCATGTTCTGCACGGGCCCCTTGGCGCCGCCCAGGTACAGCGTGCGCGAGGTGATGATCGCCTGGATGATCACCAGAACAATTGGGCCACCCAGGTTTTGCAGCATGAGAGAAATGGCGGACAGCGGCCCGATGCGGTCGGCGTCCACGCCGGTGATGGCCGACAAGATCACGGGCACCACGATGGTGCCGATCCCGAGTCCACCGACGAAAATAAGCGTCGCGAAATCCGGGAAGTAATCGATGGCCCGATCAACCGTCGAGCCGTACAACATGGCCGCGAACACCACGACACCGCCGCACAGGATCAGCACCCGAGGCGCCATGCGCGTGACGAGTTGCGAAGACAGCGCCAGGCCAATCCCCATGCCGACAACGAAGGGAATGGCAGAGACTCCGGTTCGCAGCGGGCTGTATTTCATCAGGTCCTGCATGTACAGGCCGATGGTGATGGTCAGGGTGAAGAGCACCCCGCCGGCCATGAAAATCGCCGCAAAGGTGGCAACCCGATTGCGGTCCTTGAACAGGCTAAGCGGCAACACCGGGTTCTCCGCGGTGCGTTCGACGATCAGGAATGCGATCAGAAGCACGGCGGCGACGACCAGCGACACGATCGTGTAGGGGGAATCCCATCCGCGGTCGGGACCCTGGGTGAAGCCGAAGACCGCGGCGGTACAGCCGAGTGTGGCCAGTACCGATCCCGTGACGTCCAGCTTCATCGGTTCGCGTTCGGTCTCGGACAGTGATCGCACGGCGAGGTAGATCATCAGCGCACCGGCGGGCACATTGATAAGGAAGGCCAGACGCCAGGACACCTCGGCCAGCGCACCGCCGACGATCAGTCCGGCGATGGAACCCACGCCCGTCATGGCACCGAACACCGCGACGGCAGCGGTACGCAGCGGCCCCTTGGGGAAGGTGGTCGCCACCAATGCCAGCGCCGTGGGAGATGCGATGGCCGCACCAACACCCTGGATGAGACGGAAGACGGCCAGTCCGATGTCCTCCTGCGCGAGACCCACCCCGATGGAGGCGAGGGTGAACAACGCGATGCCGCCGATGAAGACCCGCTTACGGCCGAAGGTGTCACCGAGGCGTCCGCCGAGCAGCATCAGCCCGCCGAAGGACAGCATGTACGCGGTGATGACCCAGCTTCGGGTGGCATCGTTGAGGTGCAGCTCGGCCTGAATCTTGGGCAGCGTGACGACCGCGATGGTGCCGTCCATGGTGGCCAGGAACTGCATACCGGCGATCGCGATGACGGCGTACAGGTAGTGCCGGGACGGTAGAAGTTCTCGCGCCTTTTGAGTGAGCTGCTCGACGCTGAGGGCAGGCATGGAGCACACCTTACCGTCCTCTTAACGTGGCCTTAGGTCACGAAGAGACGCCGTAAGCAGCAACGGGGCCGATGACGATGATTGCCGGCGGCCTAATGCCCTGCGAGCGAATGCGCTCTGGCGCGCTGGCCAGGTCCGCGCGTAGCACCCGTTGCTCATCAGTCGTGCCGTGCTGCACCACCAATACCGGGGTATCCGCAGGTCGGCCCCCATCGATGAGCACCTTCGCAAACTGCTCGATGCGCTCGACGGCCATCAGCAACACGATGGTCCCCTTCAAAGCAGCAAGCGCATCCCAATTGACTAACGATTCCGGATGTCCCGGTGCGACGTGTCCGCTGACGACCACGAACTCGTGGTTGACCGCACGATGGGTGACGGGCACCCCGGCCGCCGCGGGGACGGAGATTGCACTGGTCACACCGGGTACGACGGTCACCTGGACGCCGGCCTCGGCGCAGGCCAGCACCTCCTCGTAGCCGCGGGCGAAGACGAACGGGTCCCCGCCCTTGAGACGGACGACGAACTTGCCGGCCTGTGCCCGTTCGACGAGCACCCGGTTGATCTCCTGCTGGGCCATCGCGCGGCCGTAAGGGATCTTCGCGGCGTCGATGACCTCGACGTGGGGACCAAGATCCGCCAGAAGTTCGGCGGGGGCGAGCCGATCGGCGACAACCACATCGGCCTGCGCCAGGAGACGACGTCCACGGACGGTAATGAGATCAGGATCACCCGGTCCCCCGCCGACCAGCGCCACGCCCTCGGGTCTGGTTTCGGCGACTTCGGTGATGAGCCCGCGCTGCAGCGCCTCGTGGATGGCCGAACGCAGGGCGGCGGACCGCTTGTGCTGACCACCGGTCAAGACACCGACAGCGATGCCGTCGTGATTAAAGGACGCGGGGGTGACGGCGGTGCCCTCCCGGGCGGAATCGGCCCGGACACAGAAGATGTGGCGTCGATCCGCTTCGGCCACCACGGCCGCATTGACGGCCGGGTCGTCGGTGCAGGCGATGGCGTACCAAGCCCCATCGAGATCGCCGTCCTGATACGGCCTGAGGTTGAGGGTGATCGAGGCCATGCCTTCGACAGCCGGAGTGGCGCTGGGCGCGATCACGTGGACATCGGCGCCGCTGGCGATCAGCAGCCCGAGGCGCCGCTGTGCGACGGATCCGGCGCCGACAACTACGACCTTGCGTCCGGTGAGGCGCAGGCCCACGAGGTAGGCGTCATGAGTCACCGCGCGAGTTTACGTGGACGTGGATCACGGGGCTGGGTTAGCCATGCTCTAATCGGTCCCAGTGCAACCGAATCGTATGCAACCAGCGGAGTTGGCCCAGGCCGCGATGACTGCTGCCCTCATGGGCGCGATCGCCGTGGTCTCTATCGTGCTGCCGGGCGCCGTGGTGTTCGCCTGGTTGGGAGCCGTCCCGATGGGAGTGCTCTGTTACCGGCATCGCATCCGGGTGGCGCTGGCCGCATGTGTCGCCGCCGGCCTCATCAGCTTCCTGATCGCGGGATTCGGCGGGCTGGTTTCGGCGCTGACATGCGCGTACATGGGCGCCATATCCGGCCAGGTGAGGCGCCGAAATCGCGGCGCGGCAACAATGTTGGCCGTCGCGGCGCTGTGGGGTGTGCTGGTTTCGTCTTTCTGTGTCGGCGTGTTCGCGGCCCTGAGGAATCTGCGCGAGGTTGTTCTGGGTGCGGTGGCCGCCAATGTCGGCGGGTTCGCGACGCTGTTGAGCGGCGTGCCGATTCTCGGCCGCGCCGCAACGGGATTGGATCATGCCGTACAGGGCTGGATCGTGCACTGGCCCTGGTTCTTCGGGGTCTCGGTGTGGCTCATCGTCATCTTCGGAACCTCTTTCGGATGGCGGGTACTCACGCCGGTACTGCGGCGACTCGAGGAAGTGACCGACCTGTCGTCGGTCGGGATGCTGCCCGCCGGACACGACGTTGCACCACCGGGCCCGCTGCCGACCGTCCTCACCGATGCCGGTTATCGATATGCCGGAGCGGACCGGGATGCCCTGGCCCCGGTGTCCATGAGTGTCGACGTCGGTGAACACATCGCGGTGACCGGCGCCAACGGCTCCGGCAAGTCCACCCTGATGCGCATCCTGGCGGGCATCACACCCACGACCGGCACCATCGAACGCCCCGCCGGAGTGGGCCTGGGTCAGGTGGGCGGGACCGCGTTGGTCCTGCAGCACCCCGAGAGTCAGGTGCTGGGACTGCGTGTGGGCGACGACATCGTGTGGGGGCTGCCGCACGACCGCGAGATCGACATCGAGAGCCTGCTCGGTGAGGTGGGGTTGAGCGGGATGAGCGATCGAGACACCGCGGGTCTCTCGGGTGGAGAGCTGCAGCGGCTCGCGGTCGCCTCGGCACTCGCGCGAGAACCCGCTCTCCTGATCGCCGACGAGGTGACCACCATGGTGGACCACGACGGCAGGCAGACACTCATCAACGTGCTCGACGGACTCACCGCCCACCACGATCTGGGGCTGGTGCACATCACGCATTACCCGCAGGAGGCGAATGCGGCCGATCGGGTGGTGGCGCTTGGCCGCAGCGGCACCGGGGCCGCGCGTGAGCCTGCGGAACACCCATCCCCCATCGAATCTGTCGGCGCAGAAACGATTCTCGATGTACGGGGAGTCTCCTTCGACTACGCGGCCGGAACCCCATGGTCGCAACCGGTGCTGCGGGATGTCTCTTTCCACGTTCGTTCCGGCGACGGAATACTGCTCTGTGGCGGCAACGGCTCCGGCAAGTCCACCTTGGCCTGGATCATGGCGGGCCTGCTGGATCCCTCGGCGGGCCAATGCCTGCTCGATGGCCGTCCTGCCGCGGAACAGGTTGGCGCGGTGGCGTTGTGTTTCCAAGCCGCCAGACTGCAACTGCTGCGTGGGCACGCCGGGGCGGCGGTGGCCGCATTGGCCGGATATTCGGCCACCGACACCGACAGCATTGCTCGCGCATTGGCCTCGGTCAGCCTGGATCCGAATATTGCTGGGGTGCTTATCGATCGGCTCAGCGGCGGCCAGCTGCGGCGAGTCGCCCTGGCCGGACTGCTGGCCCGCTCGCCACGGCTGCTGATTCTCGATGAGCCATTGGCGGGCCTGGACGTCGACGCACAGGCCGACCTCATAGATCTGCTGGTACGCATCCGCAACCAGGGGCAGGCCGTCATCGTGATATCCCACGACACCGACAGCCTGACCCCCCTGTGTCCTCGCACCATTCGACTCGAACAAGGTGAGTTGGTGACCGTCGGATGAGCCAGCGACGCCCTTTGATGCTGATGCGGCCGGTGCCCGGACCGTCTCCCATCCACGCGCTCTGGGCCGGAACAAAACTCATTGCGGTGCTGGCAATATCGGTGCTGCTGACTGTCATGCCGTCCTGGACGGCGATCGGGCTTGTCGCCCTGCTCATTCTTGTGACGGCCGGGCTCGCCGGGATCTCCCCCACATGCATCCCGTCGGTTCCCCGGTGGGTCTGGCTCCTGGTGGTGGCGGGCAGCCTGTTCACGATTGTCAACGGGGGTGCTCCCGAGCTGAGTCTCGGACCGGCCACCATCGGTGTCGGCGGATTCCTAGACTTCCTGCGCGTCACCTCGCTGGGCCTTGTCTTGATCGGCCTGGGCGCGGTGATCTCGTGGACCACCCAGGTCGCCGATATCGCCCCGGCGGTGGCGCTCTTGTGCCGGCCGCTGCGCATCCTGCGCGTGCCGGTCGACGATTGGGCGGTCACCATTTCCCTGGCATTCCGGATGTTCCCCATGCTGTCCGAGGAGTTCCGGCTGTTGGCGGCCGCACGCAGACTCCAGCCGCCACAACCGGAGAAGCCCTCGCGGCGTGCGGAAGTCGTTGATCTCTGCACCGCCGCGATGGTCGTCTCGTTACGCCGCGCCACCGAGATGGGCGACGCCATCACGGCACGGGGCGGCGCCGGACGGATCTCGGCGCACCCGATCTATCCGGGATGGCGAGATGCTTCGGCAGCGGTGGTGCTTATCGGCGTCATAGTGCTCGCGTTGGCGCTGAGCTGAACTTAGAGCCGAAAACCCTTTCTTCACAGTAGTTTCTGCTGTCACATCGGGAGCTGTTTTGTCGGTGGACACGGTTAGCATTCGAACATGAGTTCGGTTGAGGTGTTGGAGGCGGCGGCTGATGCCGTGTGCTCCGACATGTTCGACGGGCTGAGCGATCCTGAAGTGTTGTCCGTGCTTGCTCGTCTTGAGGTGGTTGAGCGCCGGCTCATGTCCGTCTCGCACAACGGTGTGGCGCAGCTGGTGCGGCACGGCTCGCCGGTGGAACTCGGAGGCACCTCGCATGCCGATGTGTTGTCCCGGCGGTTGCATATCAGTAAAGGGTCTGCCCGCCGCCGAATCGGCGATGCTGAGCAGTTGGCGTCGCGACAGGCTCTGACGGGTGAGGTGTTGGCGCCGCAGCTGCCGAATGTGGCCGAGGCTTTGCGTCGGGGCGATATCGGGGGCGAGCATGTGCGAATCATTCGTAGCTTCTTCGATCGACTACCGGTCGTGGTGGATGCGCCGACCCGCGAAGCCGCCGAGAGGCAGTTGGCTCAGATGGCTGCCCGGTTTGGGCCCGAGGCACTGCGGGTGGGCGCCGACAGGTTGATGGCGTTGTTGAACCCGGACGGTGAGTTCTCCGATGCGGATAGGGCACGGCGCCGTGGGATCACGATCGGGCAGCAGGGTTTTGACGGCATGTCCGCGATCTCGGGACTGTTGGATCCGGAGACGCGCGCCTATCTGGATGCGGTGTTCGCCAAACTCGCCGCACCCGGCATGTGCAACCCTGCCGATCAAACACCCCTCGTGGACGGGGAACCGGCACCCGAAGCAGCCGAGCGCGACACCCGCAGCAGCGCCCAACGCAACCACGACGCCCTGCGCGCGAGCCTGCGATCCACCCTGGCCTCCGGACAGCTCGGCTCCCATCACGGACTACCCGTGACCGTCGTGGTCAGCACCACCCTCAAAGAACTCGAAGACGCCGCCGGCGTCGCGATCACCGGCGCCGGCACGAGGCTGCCCCTGCGCGACCTGATCCGCATGGCCGCCCACGCCCACCACTGCCTGACGATCTTCGACGACGACGGCCGACCGCTATATCTCGGACGTTCCAAACGGATCGCGAGCCCCGATCAGCGCATCGTGTTGCACGCCAAAGACCGCGGCTGCACCCACCCCGGCTGCCACGTACCCGGATACCTCTGCCAGGTCCACCACATCAACGAATGGGCCCACGGCGGCCCCACCAACATCGACAACCTCACCTTCGCCTGCGCACCCCACCACCGACTCCTCAACCACGGCTGGACCACCCGAAAACACACCGACGGCACCACCGAATGGATACCCCCACCACAGCTCGATTTCACCGGCGTTACGCCCGAAGAATCCCGATCGCTCCCAGTGTGAGGATGATCAGACCGAGGACTGCCACAATCCCCGCGACGTCGATCCGTCGACGCGTCCGAACCCAGGTGTGCAGGGACGACACCATCTCGTACGTCCTTGCCGGCATGGCCGCATAACTCAGCAGCGGCAGCGCGACCATCGAGAAGGCCACCGCGTTGAAGAAGAGCAGCGCCATGGACTGGATGGGCTGCGTGGCGCCCGAGGCATGGATGAGCGCGATCACCGCCAGAAAGTCCGCTGAGGGCAAGGCAATTCCCAATCCACTGACCCCGGCCACCCACAGTGAATTGTTCCGCAGGAAACCGCGGACTCGCGTCGTCAGCTTTTCCGCCAGGCCTGACCGCGGTGCGCGTGGCGCCGCAGGAGGCCTACGGATCAAAGCCGTGATGGCCAGCACCGCCGCCACCATCAACGCGAGCGCACCAAGCCCAACTTGGATGTAAGGCCCTGAAACGTCCGCGTTCCCCATCGGCGACACCCGCAGCACAAAAAGCAATGTGAGCCCCAGCGTTAAACCCATGACAAAGGCACCGCAGAGAAAGACGAAAAGCTGTAACAGCGGTCTCGGCCTGTTCAGCATCAGAACCGTCAATCCCAGTCGGGTGGGTTCAACGCTCACCCCAAGTGCCATCAACAAAACGATGGTCCACATGACTACCGCGCGGGCACAACGTCATTCTGCTGGCAGATCCGCGTGAACACGGACTTCACGAGGTCCACGTAGCGGGTGATCGATTCCCGGGCGATGGGGTTTTCCGGGTACGCGATCATCAGCGTCGTCTCCGTCGGGAACCGCGAGATAAAGATCGTCAGCTGGTAGACCGACTTGCTCTCCGCGTAGAGGCCGATGGGATTACTGACCAGCAGAGGGTTGGTGAACAACTGCGAAAGTGGCGGAGCGCCACCGTCGAAGAAGTTGATCATCGGGTGGTACGGCCGGGGCCAGTTCAGCTCCGGCACCAATTCCAGTACCCGGTAGAACGGAACATTCACCAGCTGCCTGCCGCGGTCAAAGGATTCCTGTGCCGCCACGGCGGCAGCACCGAAACTCCCGTCAACGGGCACCGATATGGGCACGAGCCCGGTGAACCATCCCGTCGTGAACATATCGGCTTCCGCCCGGGCATCACTCGGCGTGATCCCGTAATACGTATCGGTGCCGGTCAATTCACGCTCGGCGAACCCGAGCGCCGCCATCACACCGCCGATGAACCGGGCACCCGCATCCACGCAGATGGACTCGAACGTCAGCGCCTGCTGCTCATCCAACAGCTGTTCGGTGACGATCGATGTCCCGGACGGCACCTCGTGATCCCCCAGTGGCAGTGGGAAATCCGGGAGACTGCCACGGTTGCTCTCGGCGAACCGCACCCAATCGCGAACGGGCTCCGAGTCGGGGGTCAATCCGGACAGGAATTCGTGCTGGCGGATGCAGTAGTCGTCATAGCTGCCCGCGGGGGGAAGCTCGATGGGGGCGCCGCCCTGGACCAGCGCCTTGTATCCCATCAGGATCTCCATGATCAGCAGACGCGCGAAAGTCGCGTCCAGGTGCAGATGGTCGACGCTGAAATAGAAGGTGAAATGGCCTGAGCTCTGGACGATTCCGAAACGGAAGCAGTCCCACCGGAACGGGTCCGGGGTCTCCGAGACCACCAGCTCCCGCACCTCGTCGGAGGTCATGTCGCCCAGTTTGACCTGAACGAACTCCACGTCTGCCGGATCGGCGATCGTGCGCCGGACAATGTTCTGCTCATCGTCGAGCGAGAACCAGCTGCGGTACGTATCGTGCCGCCGCAGGTGGGCGTTGATCACATGGCCCATAGCGCGCTTGTCGCACCGACCCGGCATATCCAGCGTGAAAACGAGCACCCGTGAGAAATCGAGTCCCTTCGCTGCCTGCCGCAGATATGTGCGCAAATGCTGCACCTGCATGAAGCTCGGCGGTATCTCGCTGACCGGCGCTTCGAGTGCCTTCGCGTACGACGCCGGCGAGGGCTGCCAGGTAATCACCGATCCCGAGGAAGGCTCCCACTTGTCGGTCAGCGACACCGTTACTGGTCCACCACGCATTTTCAATCCCCTTATGACGATGCGACTTCGGATTCCTGCTCGGCCAACTTGTCGTACAGATGCGTCGCCAATGAACGCACTGTCGACACATCGGCCGGGCCGATACGGACGCCGGTGTCCGCCTGGATACGGGTACGAATTTCAAGATTGCCCAACGAGTCCAGGCCGTAATCCGGGAGGGACCGGTCCGGGTCGATGGAGCGACGCAGCACCAGGCCAACCTGCTCGGCGACCAACTTCCGGAGCCGAGTCGGCCACTCCTCACGTGGCAGCGCGTTGAGTTCGTCGAGGAACTTGTTTGTCTCCGTTTGACTTTGACCCGCATCCCGGAATGCCTGCGCAAACGGACTGCGCTCGACGAAGTCGGACAGCCACGAGATCCCGGCCATCGGCGCATAGGCGGTGTACGCCCGGTTGTGCCGAAGCACCGTGTCGAAGGCGTAGGCACCCTCGTCCGGGAGGATGGCCGCGTCCGCGTTCTGGGCCAGGTGGGTACCCTGCCCGATCTCCGACCAAGCACCCCAGGCGATGACGGTTGCCGGCAGGCCCTGTGCACGTCGCCAGTGCGTGAATCCGTCGAGCCAGCTGTTGGCCGCGGCGTAGGCACCCTGTCCCGGGGAGCCCACCAGCGCCGCGATCGACGAGAAGGAGCAGAACCAGTCCAGAGGTTGATCGGCGGTGGCCTCGTGCAGGTTCCAGGCACCATGCACCTTGGGCCGCCAGTCACCACGGTCGATCAGCTCGTCGGTGATGTTGGCGAGCGTGGCATCGTGTACCAACGCCGCGGCATGCAGCACGCCGCGCACGGGCTTACCGGTCTCCGTGGCAGCAGCCACCAGATGCTGTGCCGTCTCCGGCTCCGCGATATCGCCGAGCACCACATCGATCTCGATGCCGCTGTGGCGGATCTGCTCGATAACCTCCAGCGCCTCGGGCTTCGGGGCGCTGCGACCGTTGAGGATGATCCGCCCGCACCCGGCCGCCGCCAGCTTCTTCGCCAGGAACAGGCCCAGCCCGCCGAGGCCACCGGTGATCACGTACGCACCCTCCCGGCGGAACGCCGGCGCATGCGACGCCGGGATCACCGCGTCGACCTCGCCCGCCTTCGGCAGGTCCAGAACGAGCTTTCCGGTATGTCCCGCAGCACCCATCACGCGGATCGACTCGGCGGCGTCCTGCAATGGAGATGACGAGATCTCCGGCAAGGGAAGCACTCCGTCCGCCATCTGCTGATACAGAGCGGTCAGTGTCCGGTAGATCGCGTCCGGCCGCGTCTTCGCCACGAGGACGAGATCGACGGCGTGGAACGACAGGTTGCGACGGAATGGGAACAGACCCAGCCGGGTGTCACCGTAGATATCACGCTTGCCGATCTCGATGAAGCGGCCGCCGAAGCTCAGCAGTTCCACACCTGCCCGCTGCGCGGCACCGGTCAGCGAGTTGAGCACGATGTCGACCCCGTAACCGTCGGTATCACGGCGGATCAGCTCGGCGAACTCCGTGCTGCGGGAATCGTAGACGTGCTTGATTCCCCAGCTGCGCAATAGTTCCCGTCGTTCCGTGCTGCCCGCGGTGGCGTAGATCTCTGCCCCGGCGGCACGCGCGATGGCAATGGCCGCCTGTCCGACACCACCGGTGCCGGAATGGATAAGCACCTTGTCGCGTGCGGAGATCCTGGCCAGCTCGTGCAGCCCGTACCACGCGGTGACGTGCGCACCCGGGACAGCGGCCGCTTCCCTATCGGGCACCTCCGCGGGAAGGGTCGCGGCAAGGTTCGCATCGACCACGACGAAGCTTCTCCAGGCACCGGTGGTCGTCATACCGCCGACCCGGTCACCGACGAGATGCTGGGTGACTCCCTCCCCGACGGCAGTCACCACACCCGCGAAGTCGACGCCGAGCTCCTGCCGGCCTTCGAAACTCGAGTATCGGCCGTACACGTTCAGCACGTCGGCGAAGTTGATGCTGGTGGCCGTGACCGATACCTCGATCTCTCCCGGCCCAGGCGCGACCCGGTCGAAAGCGACGAATCCGAGCGACTGCAGATCGCCGGGCGTGCGAACCTCGAACCGCACGCCCTCGTTGTTTGGTGTCGCAACGGTGCTGCGCCAATCGTCGGGGCCGAGCGGACCCAGGTTCAGACGCGCCCGGTACCAGTGGTCGCCACGCCAGGCGGTCTCGTCCTCCTCCGAGCCGGAGACCAGCTCACCCGCCACGTTCTGGGCTGCGGTCTGGCCGTCGACGTCGATGTGCGTGACGCGCAAGTGTGGATACTCGGCGCCGATGACACGCACCAGGCCCCGCAATCCGGCCTGCTCCAAGTTGGTCACATCGCCGGGCGCGACCGTCTGGGCGTTACGAGTCAGCACATACAGCCGCGGCGGCTCGCCCGGCAGGTCCACTAATTCTCGGGTTATCCGCACCAGATGCCGAACCTGGTCCGCACCTTGCAAGGCGACCCGACCCGCACCGCCGTCGGCCCCCGGGGCCGTCACGACGAGCACCCCGTCGAATCCACCGAATTCCAGCTGGTCATACAGAAGCTTCAGCCCCGCAACACGATCGGTGTTCGGACGCCACTGGATCAGCGCCACCTCACTGTCGCGGAGCTTGAGTGAATCGATCAACTCCGTCGCCCACGGGTCCACGGTCTCGCCCGTGCTGACCAGCAGCCACCGGCGCGGGGCGTTCGATACCGCCTCGGGTAACCGCTGCTGCTGCCACTCGATCGCCAGCAGCCGGTTGTTGAGCAGCTGATCACGCTGCTCGTCAGCGGAGGCGCCGGTACCAAAGCGGAAGCCCCGCACGGCAACCAGGACGTTGCCGTGTTCGTCCAGCAGATCGATATCGGCTTCCACCTCGTTAGCGCTCACCGAGGTCACCCTGGTGTAGCAGTACTGGGTGGAGCGCGCGGATCCGTATGCGTGCAGACTGCGCACACCCTTGGGAAGCGGTAGCGCATTCTTGCTGGCTTCCTGGACATCCGGGAGCGCGATCACCGATTGGAAGCAGGCATCCAGAAGGGCGGGGTGCACGATGTAGCTGCCCTGTTGCGCCCGAACCGTCCGGGGCAGTGAGACTTCCGCCAGCACCGACCTGACGGACTCGTCGCCGCGGTATGCCGCAGCCAGGCCCTGGAAGGCCGGTCCGTACTGGACTCCCCTCTCGTCGAACGACTCCCGCAGCTCGTCGCCCGCCGCGTGATGGGGGTGCTCCGCGCGCAAGGCCGCCAGGTCGTATGCCACGGGAGCCTCGGACTCGCCGCCGCTGCCCAGGATCGCCGTGGCACGTTTGGCGGTATCGCCTTCGTCATGTGTTTCCACCACGAACTCGATCACGTCCGGGGACTTCACCGTGCCCGTCGCCGAGATCGGCGTCGCCTCACCCAACGTCAGCAGTTGCTCAAACGAAACATCTTCTACCACAGCGCCTTCACCGAACACGACGGCCGACGCCGAAAGCGCCATCTCGCAGTAAGCGGCACCTGGGTACGCCGCGACATGACGGACCTGATGGTCGGCGATCCACGGCTGTGCCTCCGTACCGACATCGGCCTGCCAGATGTAGCGCTCCGGTTCCTCGGTCAGCCGCACATGTGCGCCGAGCAGAGGGTGAACGGCCACGGTGTGACCGGCCTGGCCCGGCTGCGTCTGCGCGGACAGATCCAACAGATATGACTGACGGGTCCAACTGGGCAGCGGCACATCCACCAGTTGCCCGGATGGATACAGCACCGCGAAGTCCACCACACCGCCCGCCGCGTACACGTCTCCCACAAAGTCGCGAAGCCCGTGCGGCAGCTCCTGCTCGCGGCGCATCGCAGCCAACGCGATCATCGGGATATCCACGCTGCGCGCGGTCTGCTCCGCCGGATACACCAGCAGCGGGTGCGGCGCCAGCTCACCGAAGACGCGATACCCGTCGTCCAGTGCCGCCTGCACCGCAGCTGCGAAGCGGACGGTGTGGCGCAGGTTGTCCACCCAGTAATCGGCGTCCATGACTGGCTTTTCGCGCGGGTCGAATGCGACCGAAGAGTACAGCGGCACAGCGGGTGTCCGCGGTGTCAGATCTTCTAGGGCATCCGCCAAGTCGTCCAGAATCGGATCGACTTGCGGTGAATGCGATGCGACGTCGACGGCCACCTCGCGGGCCATCAAACCGCGATCCGACCATTCGGCAATCAGCTGGCGAACCGTTTCCGTGGCTCCACCGACAACGGTGGACTGCGGCGAAGCGACCACAGCCAGCACGACATCGTGGATCTCTCGGTCGGCCAGCTCGGTCACGACCTGCTGAGCCGGGAGGTCGACGGACGCCATGGCACCGGCACCCGAGATCCGCAGCATCAACTGGGAACGACGGCAGATGACCTTGACACCGTCTTCCAGCGACAACGCTTCGGACACCACAGCCGCGGCGACCTCGCCCATCGAGTGCCCGATCACCGCGCCCGGGGTGACCCCATAGGACGCCATCGTGGCGGCCAGCGACACCTGCATGGCGAACAACGTCGGCTGGACACGATCGATACCCGTGACCGTCTCCGTCGCCGAGACCGCCTCGGTCACCGAGAACCCGGATTCCGCAGCGATCAGGGGCTCTAGGCGGGCGATGGTTGCGGCGAACACCGGTTCCTTGCTGAGTAATTCAGCACCCATGCCGGCCCATTGCGAGCCCTGACCGGAGAAGAGCCAAACCGGCCCGCGATCATCCTCCGCAACTGCCGCCTGATAAGGAGCCTCATCGTCGGCTACCTCGCGCAGCCCGGCCACCAGTTCGTCGACGTCATTGGCCACCACGGTGGTGCGCACGGGGCGGTGCGCCCTTCGACGCGCCAAGGTGTACCCCACGTCCCCGATAGAGACATCGGCACCCTCGGATAGCCAGTCGGCCAATCTGCCCGCAGTTCGGCGCAACTCGTCGGCAGACGTCGAAGACACCGGGAAGATGAGCTGCGACCCCAGAGGCGATTCCGCGATAGTTTCCGAAGACACGGCGGGCGGAGCTTGTTCCACCACCGCGTGGACGTTGGAACCTGACATTCCGTATGCCGACACCCCGGCCCGCCGCGGGCCCTCAATGTTCCCCGGCCATGGGATAACCGATTGCGGTACAAACAGGTTCGTTGCGACACCAGCAAGCTTGTCGGGGATCCCGGTGAAATGCAGATTCGGCGGAATCACGCCATGCTCCACCGCGAGAATGATCTTCATCAGTCCCAGCGCACCGGCCGCCGACATGGTGTGCCCAAAGTTGGTCTTGGCCGACCCCACCGCACAGGGCCCGTCGACTCCATACACCTGCGCCAAGCCCGTGTACTCGATGGGATCACCCACAGGGGTGCCCGTACCGTGCGCCTCGATCAGCCCGACGGTGTTGGCGTCCACACCCCCGGCCGCCAGCGCAGCGCGGCATGCGGCCGCCTGGGCGTCCGAGGACGGAGTCGACTGATTCACCGTGCGCCCATCCTGATTTGACGCCGTGCCCCGCACGACCGCCAAAATCCGGTCCCCATCTCGCACCGCATCGTCCAGGCGCTTCAGCAGAATCATGACGCAGCCCTCAGACATCACGAATCCGTCGGCCTCGCCGGTGAATGTGTGGCAGCGTCCAGTCGGAGAGAGCATGCGCTGCTGCGAGGCACCGACATACCTGCGCGGTTCCAAGACCAGGTTGACGCCGCCGGCCAGCACCAGATCGCTTTCGCCTGCTGCCAGGCTCTGGCACCCCATATGCACCGTCGCCAACCCCGCGGCGCACCCGGCATCGACCGTCAATGACGGTCCATGCACACCCAGGGCGTACGAGATACGCCCCGATGCCATGCAGAAGTTTGTACCGGCGAATCCGTAGGGACCGCCGAGGTCCGCCGCATCCGCAGCCACCAACTGATAGTCGTTGTGGGTCAGTCCCACGAACACCCCGGTCTGCGAGCCGGCAAGGGTCCGCGGATTGAGGCCCGCATGTTCCACTGCCTGCCAGGATGTTTCGAGCAACACACGGTGCTGAGGATCGATCGAGACGGCCTCACGCTCGTTGATGCTGAAGAAGTCCGCGTCGAAACCACCAACGTCTTCCAGAAAGCCACCCCACTTGGAGGGCGACTTGCCAGGCACGCCGGACTCGGGGTCGTAGTACTCGCTCAAGTCCCAGCGCGCGGGAGGCACCTCAGTAATGAAGTCCTCGCCGCGCAGCAGCGCCTGCCAAAACTGTTCGGGTGATTCGATCCCACCCGGGAGCCGGCACCCCATCCCGATAACTGCGACTGGGGTCACAGACGCGTTTTTCATCTTGCTACGTCCTCCTCGCACACGACAATCTGCCTGGTAGTAGAACTGAAGACAACTAGCAGTAGAACCCGACAGACCTAAAGATAAGGTGCGCGAAAGGAATTCGCGACTCGGGAGATCAGGATCACAGTGCCCCGAGTTAAGCCGTCTCGCGACATCGCATAATGGCCTCTTTCAAACCCCTACCCCGTCCCGCATTAACAGCCCATTGATAGACGGGAAACAAGGAATTCACAATTCGATCTAGACCCTCAATTATTAGCCTTTGGGGACGTAATGGAGCTGCGAAGGGCCATCTACTCGGCATCTTAAAGTCAGCTATCTGCTTATTTATCAAGCTCTTTCGTGCGTGCGTCGCAAGAACTTGCAGACAATTCACAGCAATTTCCATGGTTTGCCCTACGTGTATATTCAGGAAATATTCAACTCGGCGGCCTCTATGAAATATTTATGCAATTTACTCACCGTGAGCCCAAATTTCCCACGCCTTAGGCCGATCAAGATCCAATCCTGCACCGGATCAACATCCGTGCATATTTTTCATTAGTTTTGTGACTGGTAAGGCGACCAGGCGCGCCAGGACCGGACGACAATCACCTCGCGACGGGGTGCGGCACCGCTCCCCTAGACGAGCGGCCAGGGATGGACAAATCAGGGCGTCCCACACGGCCTCATAGTTAGCTCGCTCGTGTCGCGCGCTGAGTCGAAGTCGGGTACCGTCCGGACCATCATGCGGAACTTCAGTTCCGTGTGGGGCAATGACGCCCATCTCGACCAGCTGCGGCAGTCCCCAGACGTAAGACCGTCAGTGCTGTGCCAATCATATTGAGCGCAAAGGGGTTTGGGATGCTTCGTGTGATAAGACGGATCTGGATGCCGCTGCTGATCGCCGTGATACTGGCGGTCGGCGGATTCGCGGTACTCCGGGTTCGCGGAATTTTCGGCTCGGATTCGTTCATCTCCTCTGCCGACAACAACGCGAAGGACGCCGTCCCGTACAACCCAAAGACACTCGTATACGAGGTATTTGGAGAACCCGGCGCCATGGCCGATGTGAACTATTTCAACGAGGATGCGCAGCCGACTCGCGTCGATGCCGTGCAGCTGCCATGGTCGTTCAAGATCGTGTCGATCTTGCCGTCATTGAGCGGCAACATCGTCGCCCAAGGTGACGGCAACCACATCGGCTGCCGAATCATCGTCAACGGCGAGGTCAAGGTGGAGCGAGTTTCCAACGAGCACAACGCCTACATCTACTGCCTGGTGAAGTCCGCATGAGGCACGGCGGTGGCGATCGCGCCGCGCGGCCTCCACGGATCGCGCGGGCTATCCGAGCCTTGTCCATCCCGATCATCCTGTTCTGGCTGGGCATCGCCATCATCCTCAATGTCGTCACGCCCTCCCTTGATGAAGTGGGCAAGGCACATTCGGTGTCCATGTCCCCCAAGGACGCTCCCTCGATGATCGCGATGATGCACACGGGCAAGGTGTTCGGCGAGTTCGACTCCGACAGTTCCGTCATGATCGTGCTCGAGAGCAAGCAGGACCTGGCAGATGAGGCGCACCGGTTCTACGACGAAATCATCAAGAAGCTGAAGGCCGATCCGACCCACGTGCAGCACATCTCCGACTACTGGGGAGACCCGCTCACCGCCTCCGGCGCCCAGAGTGCCGACGGGAAGTCCGCCTACGTTCAGGTGAACCTGGCCGGAGACCAGGGCACCACCTTGGCGAACGAATCCGTCGATGCAGTCCGCAAGATCATCGCCGAGACGCCCGGCCCCGACGGTGTGCAGGCGTATGTCACCGGCGGAACGGCAGCGAGCGCCGACACGGGAACGGCCGGCAACAAGAGCATGCAGAAGACCACGCTCATCGCGGTGGGCGTCGTCGTCGTGATGCTGCTCTTCGTGTACCGCTCGGTGATCACCATGTTTCTGGCCCTGGTGGTCGTCGGGGTGGAACTGATGGCCGGCCAAGGAGTGGTCGCGACACTGGGCAATCTCAATGTGATCGGGCTCTCGACCTACGCCGTCAGCATGGTCACGATGCTGGGCATCGCCGCAGGCACCGACTACGTGATCTTCCTGCTGGGCCGATATCACGAAGCGCGCCAGTCCGGAGAAGACCGGGAGGAGGCCTTCTATACCGCGTATTCCGGTGTGTCACACGTGATCTTGGGATCGGGATTGACGATCGTCGGTGCGACACTGTGCCTGAGCTTGACGCGATTGCCACTCTTCCGGTCCATGGGTGTGCCCTGTGCGCTGGTCATTTTCGTGATTGTCGCGGCGGCACTCACCCTGGCTCCCGCGGTACTGGCGATCGGTAGCCGCTTCGGACTGTTCGAGCCCAAGCGCAAGCACGACGAGCGCAGCTGGCGGCGTATCGGTGCCGCGGTCGTGCGCTGGCCGGGGCCGATTCTCATTGTGACCATTGGGATTGCACTCATCGGGTTGCTCACGCTGCCGGGATACACCCCGGGTTATGACGACCGTCAGTACATGCCGGATAACGTGCCCTCGAAAGTCGGCTACGCCGCTGCAGAACGGCACTTCTCCCCGGCCAGGATGAACCCCGAAATGCTCATGATCGAAGCGGATCACGACATGCGCAACCCCGCAGACATGTTGGTCATCGACAGAATCGCCAAGACGGCGTTCCATGCTCGTGGCGTAGGCCGAGTGCAGGCGATCACCCGGCCGCTCGGTACACCGATCGAACACAGCTCGATACCGTTCCAGATCGGCCTGCAGGGCGCCGGTCAGATCCAGAACATGAAGTACATGAAGGACCGGATGGCCGACATGCTGACCATGGCCGATCAAATGGGAACCTTGATCGGCACCATGGAGCGTGTGTACGACATGATGCGCGAGCTCACCGACATCATGCACGACATGACCGGCCAGATGAAGGTCATGCAGGGCAAGATGCACGACATGCGCGACCTGATGGCCACTTTCGATGATTTTTTCAGGCCGATTCGCAACTATTTCTACTGGGAGAAGCACTGCGCCGACATCCCGATCTGCTGGGCGAGCCGCACGGTCTTCGATGCCCTCGACGGCGTCGATGCGATGGTCGAGGACATGGACGGCATGCTGGTGAACATGGACAAGGTCGATGTCCTGATGCCGCGCATGCTCGCCGAATTTCCGCCCATGATCGCGATCATGAAGTCCATGCACGGCACGCTGCTGACCATGCACAGCACCATGTCCGGGATCATGAATCAGATGGATGAGAGCACCAAGAACTCCACCCTGATCGGCAAGTACTTCGACCAGGCCAAGAACGACGACTCGTTCTATCTGCCGCCCGAGGTGTTCGAGAACGCCGACTTCAAACGCGGATTGAAGATGTTCCTGTCCCCCGACGGGAAGGCCGTCCGGATGACCGTCTCCCATCAAGGGAATCCGGCTTCTGTGGAGGGAATCGCGACCGTCGGCAATATCAAAGAGGCAGTGGCGGATTCGATCAAGGGCACCCCACTGGAGAACGCGAAGGTCTACCTGGGCGGAACCGCCGCCGCGAACAAGGACCTGCAGGAAGGAGCGAAGTACGACCTCATCCTCGCGGGCATCGCGTCACTGTGCCTGATCTTCATCATCATGCTGCTGGTCACCGGCAGCGTGGTCGCGGCTCTCGTCATTGTCGGCACGGTGGCGGTGTCGCTCGGTGCATCCATCGGGGTGTCGGTGCTGATTTGGCAGGATCTGTTGGGCATGGACTTGCATTGGTTCGTGGTGCCGTTGTCGGTCATCATCCTCTTGGCCGTGGGCTCGGACTACAACTTGCTGCTGATCGCACGTTTCAAGGAGGAGCTGCATGGTGGGCTCAAGACCGGATTCATCCGGGCCATGGGCGGCAGCGGCAAGGTGGTGACCAACGCGGGCCTCGTGTTCGCATTCACCATGTGCGCCATGGTGGTCAGCGATCTGCGCATCGTGGGGCAGCTCGGCACGACGATCGGCCTCGGACTGCTCTTCGACACACTGATCGTGAGGTCCTTCATGACCCCGGCCATCGCCGCACTGCTGGGCCGCTGGTTCTGGTGGCCGCTCAACCTCCGCAAATACACCGCTGCGCGGACCTCGTGACGAAAAACACTGCGATTCAACGACAAAGAACACCCGGGCGGCTGAACAGGTCACTGGACCTCGCGATCCTGGAGGCGGCCTTCATCGTGCTCGCCGAACAGGGCTATGACGCGATGAGCATGGATGTGATCGCCGCTCGTGCCGGTGTGGGCAAGGCGGCCATCTACCGGCGCTGGTCTTCGAAGGCCGCGCTCACCGCGGATGCCATCCTGCACGGGCGCCCCTCATTGGGGAAACTCGACGATGTTCCGGACACCGGGAGCTTGCGTGGTGACTTGCACGCTCTTTACGAGGCAAGGGATTTCGGCGATAACGACATCCTCACCGGAAACTTGCTGGCGGGAATCATCGCCGAGGCCGTCAACGACTCCACACTGGCGGCAGCGTTGGATGACCTGCTGCTGTCACAAACCCAGAAGCGGATGGAGATCGTGTTCGCCCGCGCCGTTGAACGAGGCGAGATAGCCCGCGACCGCGACCTGTCGCTGGTCTACGACATACCGCTGGGCCTCAGCCTCACTGCCGCCCTCAAGAGAACGGTGATCGACGAGACATACATGCGCCGCATGGTCGACGACGTGATTCTGCCCCTGGTTCAGAGGGAGTAAGGCCGTCAGGGTACTGCGGGGGCTGAATCTACCGACTGCTGCCGGTGCTGCGTCGACGAGAGCGAAGGTCGTCCGTCGAGTTCGTGGCCGATAAGGCGCGAGCTGTTGGTGACCACCGCGACCGAAGACGCGTTGTGCAGTATCGCCGCCAGCACCGGCGAGAGCGCACCTCCGGCACCCACCACCAGCCCGATCGCGTTGACGGCGATCGACATTGCGTAGTTCTGTCGGATAACGGTCACGGCCCGGCCGCCCAGACCCCGCACATCGAGCAGCTTACGCAGGTCGTCACTGGACAGCGCCACGTCAGCGGTTTCCACCGCAACATCGGTTCCGTTGATTCCCATGGCAATTCCAATGTCTGCCGCCGCCAGCGCGGGCGCGTCATTGACGCCATCACCGACCATCGCGACAACATGCCCGTCACTGCGCAGTTGGCTCACGGTCTGGAGCTTGTCCTCGGGCAGCACCTCAGCCTGCCACTCGTCGATTCCCAGTTCCTCCGCCACAGCACGCGCTGTCTCCGTGTGATCGCCGGTCAGCATGACCACTCGCTTGACACCCGATGATCGCAGTGCGGCCAGCACCTCGGCGGCCTCCGGGCGGATCTCGTCGCGCAGACTGATGAGCCCGACGAGTACTCCGTCCACCGCCAGCAGAAGCGGAGTTTCGGCGCGCCGCCTCAGCTTGGCCACCCACTCGTCGGCCTCCGGGGTCACCCGGACGCTCTCCTTGCTCAGCAGTGCCGGGCTGCCCAACAGGAGGGTGCGCCCGTCGGCACGCGTCCGCATCCCGAGGCCGACCAACACCTCACACTCCTCGTGCGGCGGGATGGCGATGTGGCGTTCCTCGGTCGAGCGGATGACGGCCTCCCCCAAGGGATGCCGGGCGTGGATCTCGGAGCTCGCCGCGTACGCGAGTACTTGCTCCGGTTCCCAACCCTCTTTGAAGGCAACGATATTCGTTACCACTGGCCGTCCGATGGTCAACGTTCCGGTCTTGTCGAACACGAACGCGTCCACTCGGCCGGCCAGTTCCAGATGCGAACCGCCCTTGACCAGGATGCCCCTGCGCGCCCCGTTGCCGATGGCCGCGCTGATGGCGGTGGGGGTAGACAAGCCCACCGCACATGGGCAGGCCACCAAAAGCATCGTCATCGCGCGCCGCACATCCCGCGTCACCACGAGGGTGCCGAGCGACAGTAGGAACGAGGCCGGAACGAATCGTCGCGAGAAGTTTTCGCCGACAGTCTGAATCGGGGCGCGGTCACGCTGCGCCTGCTCCACCCGGGTGATGATCCGGCCGATGATCGTCTGCCCGCCGACGGCAGCGGCACGCACGACGATGCGGCCACGCATGACGACCGAACCCGCGTGTACCTGTCCCCCGGCCACGACACTGACCGGCAGGGTTTCACCCGTGATGGCCGACTGGTCGACGATGGCGTCACCATCCACTATCTCGCCGTCAACGGGAATGGCCACCTGCTCGTGCACGACCACCTCGTCGCCGATCACCAGTGATGTCGTGGCGACCTGAACCTCGGTGCCATCGCCCAGACGGACCCACGAGGTGTCTTGGCTGCCCGACAGAAGATCTGCAATGGCGCGCCGGGTGCGCCGGAGCGTGAGGTCCTGCAGATACTCGCCGATGTTGAGCAACCACAGCACGGTCAGTGCAACAACATTCTCGCGCAGCACCAGGCTGGCCACGGTGGCCGCCGACACCAACAGGTCCGTGCCTGCCGATCTGCCGCTGCGTAGCGCGGCAAGTGCACCTCGCAGGAACGGATATCCACTGAAAATCGTTACTGCCGTCGCCAATACCCGACCTGTGGGCCCCAGCAGCGGCGGCCGCCGCAGCGGATACCGGCGAACTCCGAGCACCACCAGAGCCGCACCGCCCACCGCCATGCGCAGCACGTCGCCGTTGCGTACATCGGATGAATGCGGTTCTCGGGTCAACGATTCCGGTAACGGGGCATCGAGGGCGTCGTCCAGTGCGGCGAGGATGTCGTCGGCCGAGCCACTTGCCTTCGAGTACCACACGACGACCGCGGCTGTGCGCGGGTATGCGTGTACGGCACGGACTCCCTGCACATGCTGCAGCGTGTCCTCGATCAGCACGGCCCGCCGCACATCGCCGCTGAACTCGCTCGCGATGGCACGTAAACGTCCGGCCGCGTCAGATACGACAGTGACCATGTGCGGCTCAGTGCTCGTGATCGTGACCGGCTTCTCCCACCACGGGCGGCGGAGCCTCTTCCCCGATGCGCTCCCGCGCCTCCGCCACGACATCTCCAATCGCCAGCCGTGCGCGCTCGGCGCCTTCCTCAGCTTTACGCACACCTCGCAGACCCCAGGCGGTGACGACGACACTGGCGTCGCGGACGGGAACCTTGGCCGCGGCCTTGCGCACGACTTCGTAGGCGGCGACTCCCACCGCACCGGTAGCCACCGTTGATGCGGCCTTCACTAACAGTCCGTGCCATACCATCAGCCAATTACCCTTCCGCTCAATGTATTTGAGTCACGCTCGGTCGCGCGCCGCAGCTCATTAACGAAACCTACTCTCGATCACGCATCGAGGTGACCGGTTAAGTCATAATGATAACGGTTTCCATTATCGACAGTATGACAGACGCTCGGCTGATTGGCGCGCCGACGTCGCCGCAACAGACGCCACCGCGACATCACGCAGGGGCTACGTCGCCGCTTGCGCAACAAACCGGGCCACCGCGTGCGGGTGCGCCGCCGGGTGCGTGTGCAGGTACGAGGCGTGGATGCGGCCCTCCCCGGCCACCACGCCCTCACGACGGACACCGTCGGAGGTGCTCCAGGCCCAGGCGCGATGCGCGGCGTCGTCGCGATAGTCAACCGTGGTGCGATGGAACTCGTGCCCGCTCAGGCGTTCTCCTTCGTCGAACAGGATGGAGCCGGTGATCGCCACCGCGTCCCGGTACCCGAGGGCGAGCGAATCGGTGAAGCGCGCACGTGCATCGATCACCCCAGACATCGGCGCGCCATCGAGGTCGTTACACAGGTAGGTGAGGCCCGCGCATTCGGCATGAATCGGCCCCCGCATGTCACGAACCTGTTGGCGTAGTGATTCATTGGACGATAGATCGGCGGCGAACTGTTCCGGAAATCCGCCCGGCAGCACCAAGGCTGCGGTCTCGTCGGGCAAGACGTCGCGGCGCGGGTCGAATTCAGCCACCACCGCCCCCGCTGCGGCCAGCAACTCGCGATGTTCGGTGTAGCCGAAGGTAAATGCCGAACCAGCAGCCAGCGCCACTACGGGCTCCCCGACCACCCGGATGCCGACGGCCTCCGCGGGATCCCATGCAGAGGCCGTCACATCACTGCGAGCGGCGGCGACAATCGCGGGTATGTCGACATGCGCACCGACCAGCCGCGTCATCGCCTCGATCGCATCGAGTGCTGCCTGGCCATGCTCGATGGCCGTCACCAGCCCCAAATGTCTTGATGGAACCGATATCTCCTCGGTACGAGGCAACGCTCCGAGCACGCACAGTCCGGCACGATCGGCTGCTGCCGTGAGGATCTCTCGGTGCCGCGTCGACCCCACCCGGTTCAGGATCACGCCAGCGATCCTGATCCCCGCCTCGGCGGCGTGCACCACAAAACCATGTAGGAGCGCAGCCATGCTGTGGCTGTACCCCTTCGCGTCGACCACCAGCACCACCGGCGCCCCGAGTAGGGCCGCTATCTGGGCCGTAGAACCCTTCGCATCGCCAACCCGGCCGTCGAAAAGACCCATCACCCCTTCCACGACGGCGATATCCGCATCCCGACAGCCGTGACCGAACAGTGGCCCAATGAGATCGTTTCCCACGAGCACGCTGTCGAGGTTGCGGCCCGGCTTCCCGGTCGCCAGACTGTGATATCCGGGATCGATGTAGTCCGGTCCCACCTTGAACGGCGCCACCCGATGCCCCGCACGCCGCAGCGCGCCCATCAAACCCGTGGCCACCGTGGTCTTCCCACTGCCCGACGCGGGCGCGGCGATCACGATCGCGGGAACATTAGCGGACACCACGCTCTACCCTCCGGTTACCACTCGATGCCGCGTTGGCCCTTGCGGCCCTGGTCCATCGGATGTTTGATCTTCGTCATCTCGGTCACCAAGTCGGCTGCATCCAGAAGCTGTTGTGGTGCATCGCGTCCGGTGATCACCACATGTTGCGTACCTGGGCGACTCCGCAGCACCGAGACCACCTCATCGACGTCGACCCAGCCCCACTTGAGCGGGTAGGTGAATTCGTCGAGTACATAAAAGCCGTGTTCCTCCGCGGCCAGTCGCCGGGCGATCTCGGCCCATCCGGCGGCGGCATCAGCGGCGTGGTCGGTTTCGGTGCCCGCCCGGCGCGACCAGGACCAGCCCGACCCCATCTTGTGCCACTGCACCGAGCCACCGATCCCTTGCTCATCATGCAGCTTGGCAAGCTCACCGAAGACCGACTCCTCGCCCACTCGCCACTTTGCACTCTTGACGAACTGGAACACCGCGACGTCCGCACCGTGATGCCAGGCGCGCAGAGCCATCCCAAAGGCTGCGGTGGACTTGCCCTTTCCTGCGCCGGTGTGCACCGCAAGTACCGGGGCATTCCGTCGCGCCTTCGTGGTGAGCCCGTCTTCCGGCACCACCAGCGGTTGTCCCTGTGGCATTGAGCCTCCTCCGCTATCTCACGCAGCGGCAGTGGCGCCGCGGACCACGCCGGCCAGCCGGTCGGCATTCAGGTGGTCCAGCTGGATCACCGGTGCGTCAAGCTGTTGAGCCAGTGTGACCGCCAGATCCATTCTCACGAAGGATGTCTCGCAATCGACCACCACGCAGGCGACCTGCTCGGCGCGCAGCATCCCCGCGGCACGCCGAGTCCGCCCCAAGGGATCCGGCCCGCCGGTAGCGCGTCCATCGGTGAGCACCACCACCAACGCGCGGCGATGCGGATCACGGCCACGCTCGCGGGACACGAGATCGCGCGCCGCCAAGAGTCCTTGTGCCAGCGGCGTTTTACCGCCGGTATCGAACTGCTGCAGCTTTCGGCCCGCGATATGCGTCGAACTTGTCGGTGCCAACAACATCGCCGCTTCCTGACCGCGGAACGTAATGACCGCAACCTTGTCGCGTCGCTGATAGGCATCGCGCAGAAGCGACAAGGTAGCTCCGCTGACCGCCGACATCTTCTGGCGTGCCGCCATCGACCCCGAGGCGTCGACAACAAAAATCACCAGATTGCCCTCGCGCCCTTCCCTGATTGCCCACTGCACATCGGAGAGCATCGGTTTGGGCAGCCTGCCGGGTTCGGTCACCCGGCTCGCCGCGGACATCAGCGTGCCGATCACGTGCACCCCGAATCCCTCGTCGGAACTCGGGGCGATCAC
The DNA here is from genome assembly GCF_002013465.1 of Mycobacterium sp. D16R12. Taxonomy (GTDB): domain Bacteria; phylum Actinomycetota; class Actinomycetes; order Mycobacteriales; family Mycobacteriaceae; genus Mycobacterium. The sequence continues at coordinate 113,433 of NZ_MAFC01000026.1, forward strand.
CTTGCCGGTGCGGTTGCGCGCCGCAGAACGTCGCCCCGGGGCGCCCATGCCGACGCCAGGCACGCGGAACGTCTTGGCGCGAAATGTCGCCGAGGGCGCCGGGCTGGGCCGTGACGGGGCAGGTGTGGGCACCGAATCCTGCTGCGAATCATCAGCTTTAGCTGGATTGGGGGAAGGCTCGGGTGCGCCACCACCGGGGCCATCCGGATCGGGGTCCGGGTCATCCCCGCCGGGATCCTGATCCTGCGGAGGCGCGCTATCGCGCATCGCCTGGTCGAGCTGCTCCGGGTCCAAGCCCGGCTCGTCGAACGGATCTCGGCGCCGCCGGTGCGGCAGCGCCAGCTCGGCGGCCACCCGGATATCGGGCTCGCCGACCACCTCGGCACCACGCCATGCCGCATGGGCGACGGCGGCACGCGCCACCACCAGATCGGCGCGCATCCCGTCGACATCGAAGGCCGCGCACAGGGCCGCAATGCGCTGTAACTCCACGTCGGGCAAGGTGACCCCGGGTAGCAACTGCCGGGCATCGGCAATCCGTGCCGCCAGCTCAGCCTCCTCGGAGGCGTAACGCGCGACGAACCCGGCGGGATCTGCCTCATAGGCAAGCCGCCTACGGATGACCTCGGCCCGTACCGGCACCTCCCGGGAGGCATGTACATCCACCGCGAATCCGAAGCGATCCAGCAGCTGCGGCCGCAGCTCCCCCTCCTCGGGGTTCATGGTGCCGATCAGCACGAATCGTGCGTCGTAGGAATGGGATACACCGTCACGTTCCACGTGCACGCGACCCATCGCCGCGGCATCGAGGATCACGTCGACCAGATGGTCGTGCAGCAGGTTGACCTCGTCCACATACAGCACGCCGCCGTTGGCTCGCGCCAAAAGCCCTGGGGAAAAAGCGTGTTCGCCGTCGCGCAGCACCTTTTGCAGGTCGAGAGATCCCACGACCCGATCCTCGGTGGCGCCGATCGGGAGTTCCACCAAACGTGCGCCATCGACAGAACCCAGCACCGAGGTCAGGGCGCGCACCGCCGTCGACTTGGCCGTGCCTTTCTCCCCACGAATGAGCACTCCGCCGATATCGGGGCGCACCGCGGAGAGCACAAGCGCCAAACGCAGCTGGTCGTGCCCGACGATCGCGCTGAGCGGGTATCCGGGAACACCTGTGGTGCTAGTCATTCCGAGCCATCCAGGTCATGGGCACGTGCGGTATCCCGTCCTCGAGAAATTCGTCACCGGAGACCACGAATCCCAGCTTGCCATACATATCTCTCAGGTGGGCCTGCGCATTCAGTCGACAGTGCGCACCGTCGATCTCGGCCAGCACGGCGCGGACCAATCGCGCCGCATGTCCGCGGCCACGTTCGGCCGCCGCCGTACATACCCGGCCGATCCAGAAACCCGCGCCCTGCGGATCCGCGAGCACCCGCAGACCACTGACGACATCGCCGTTCTCATTCTTGATCCAAAAATGCCGGGTCGCCGGCTCGAGATCGTGACCGTCGAGATCTTGGTAGGCACAGTTCTGACCGACGATGAACGCCTCGGCACGTAACCGCAACAGTCCGTAGAGCGTCGTGGTGTCCAGGTCAGCGGACCTGGACCACCCGGCGTTCACTGTTCCAGGCCGAGAACCTGTGTGCCCCAGTCCCATACCTCGCCGAACAGTGTGGGCTCGTCCGACAGGCTGATACCCAGCGACGGGATCATTTCCTTGAGCTTGGGCATCCAGTTGGCGAACCGGTCCGGGAAGCAACGCTGCATGACGTCGAGCATGGCCGGCACCGCGGTGGACGCACCCGGCGAGGCGCCGAGCAGGCCGGCAATGCTGCCGTCGGCCGAATTGAGCACCATGGTGCCGAATTCGAGCGCACCACCCTTGCCTTTGGCCGGCCGAATGACCTGCACACGCTGGCCGGCGGTGATCAGCTCCCAATCGGAACGCTGTGCCTTGGGCGCGAATTCGCGCAGCATGTCGATCCGGTCATCCGGAGTGAGACGCAGCTGGCTCAACAGGAAAGTCGCGAGCTTGAACTCGGTGAGACCAACGCCGATCATCGACGCAAGGTTGTTGGGCTTCACCGACGCGGGCAGGTCGGTGACCTTGCCCATCTTGAGGAACTTGGGCGACCATCCGGCGAACGGCCCGAACAACAGCCATTCCTTTCCGTTGATCACGCGGGTGTCCAAGTGCGGCGCCGACATCGGCGGTGCACCAAGCGGCGGGAAGCCGTACACCTTGGCCTTATGCCCCTCGGTGAGGTCGATGCTGTTGGTGCGCAGGAAGGCGCCGCTGACCGGGAACCCCCCGAAGCCCTTGGCTTCCGGGATTCCAGCCTTCTGCAGCAGACCCAACGCGCCGCCACCGGCGCCGACGAACACGAACTTGGCCTTGAGCTTGCGCTTCTCGCCTGTACGTCCGTTGACAAGCTTGAGGATCCACCCGCCGTCGCTTTCGCGGCTGATGTTGCGGACCTCGGTGCCGAAGATCGCACTGGTGCCGCTGCGAACGCCGAAGCCGACCAACTGCTTTGACAGTTCACCGAAGTCGACGTCGGTACCGTCCTGGCTCCAGTTCAATCCCACCGGATCGGAGAAGTCGCGTCCAGCCGCCATCAACGGCAGGCGACGCGCGAACTCGTCGTCATCGTTGATGAACTCCATCTTCGCGAACAGCGGGTTACCGGCCAGAGCATCGTGGCGCTTGCGCAGGTACTCGACCTTGTCGGCTCCGTGCACGTAGCTCACATGCGGGATGGGGTTGAGGAATCCGCGGACGTCGGGCAGCACACCGTTCTCCACGGCGTACGCCCAGAACTGGCGCGATACCTGGAACTGCTCGTTGACCGTGACGGCCTTGGTGATGTCGATCGAGCCGTCCGCCTTCTGCGGCGTGTAGTTGAGCTCGCAGAGCGCCGAGTGACCGGTACCCGCGTTGTTCCACGGGTCGCTGCTTTCGCTAGCCGCCGCATCGAGGCGTTCGATCAAGGTGATCGACAGGTCCGGTTCGACCAATCGCAGCAAGGCGCTGAGCGTCGCGCTCATGATCCCTGACCCAATCAGGGCAACGTCTGTCTGCTCCACCTGCGCTTTTGACACCGGTTCACTGTCCTTTTCGAATCTGATGGAGTGGCAACGCTTCGCCACTACCGGGAAGTACACACAGGTTATCGCGCGGGTAATTCAGTCATTCCTTCAACTAGGCTATGCCCGTGACATGGGAATCCGATGTCCTCGATGGCTACCTTCGTCAGACCATTGAACTGGGCATTGACCCTGACGGCGAAGGTGTAATTACCGCCACACTGGTGCGCCCTGAAATTCAGCCGGACACCGGACGCGCGGTGCTCATGGTGCACGGATATACCGACTACTTCTTCCACACCAAGCTTGCCGAACATTTCCTGGCTCGCGGCTATCGCTTCTTCGCGCTCGACTTGCGCAAATGCGGGCGTTCTCGGCGCGTTCACCAGACGCCGCACTACATCAGCGATCTTTCGCTCTACGACGCCGAACTCAACGCCGCGGTGAACGTCATCACCGGGGAGGCCAAGACGGGCGCACCGCTGCTCATCTACGGGCACTCGGCCGGCGGTCTGATCGTGTCGCTGTGGCTCAACCGCCTACGGGTGGCCGCCGGCCTGGGCGATATCGCGGGACTCATCCTCAACAGCCCCTGGCTGGACCTTCAGGGTCGTCCCTTTCTCCGCAGCGGCGGCACCACCGCGGCCGTGAAGGCGATTTCGCGGTTCCGTGCCAAACAAGCGATCCCGCTACCGCACGAGGGCGCCTACGGCGCGAGCCTGCACAAGGACTTCCACGGAGAGTTCGACTACAACCTGGAGTGGAAGCCGGTCGGCGGCTTCCCGGTGCGGTTCGGGTGGATCAGTGCGATCCGGCATGGGCATGCCGAGCTGCATCGTGGCCTCGATGTCGGCGTGCCCAATCTGATCCTGCGCTCGGACCGCAGCCTGCCCGGGGACGTCGACCCCGCGGCGGCTCTGCATGGCGATGCGGTGCTGGATGTTCAGCAGATCGCACGCTGGGCAGGATGCATCGGCAACTATCAGCGAATCATTCCGGTCCCCGATGCCAAACACGATGTGTTCCTATCGGTGACGCGGCCACGCCTGCGGGCGTACCAGGAACTGAACTCCTGGCTGGACTGGTATGAGGCTGGCAGCTAACTCACCATGAGCTGCTGCGCAGCACCACCTCGGCGGCCAGCTCCGGAGTGAGGTCGCGAGTCGCCGACCGGCGTCCCATCAGTTCGACAATCCGGTAGTCGCCGTACACGAAGCGCTGGCTGGCCCGGGCGATGGCCCGGGTGGCATCCGAGGTCACCAACACCGTGGTGTTGATCTCCACCGGCGGGCAGTGCTTGTCGCGGACCAACCCGGCACGGTCGGCCACCCGAGGATGTCCACGGTCGATCGCCACCAGGCCGATAAACCTGTCCAGTTTGCTGGCTGCCAGATCCCAGGCCAACTCGCCACCGGCGCGGTCCCCCACCAAAAGCGCCACCTTGACGCCGATGTCGTCGAGCACTCCGGTGATGGCCTTGGCGTGGAGATGCGGATCGTGTCCGATCACCGCGGTGCGTAACCCAGCGGTGTGCAGCCGCTCGCATACCGAGCGATAACTGAGCGCGAAGTGCCCGGCCGCGGCCAGCATGACGACGGTGGTTCCCTTGTCGGGCCCCGACACATTGACCTGCACCGTTCGGCCGTCGATCGTGACGACCTGATGCAACTCACCGTCGCGCGCAGGTGGGGGCCCCGGGCGCGGGCGGCGAAGCTCGGGCGTCGGACTCATGGATGAGCCGCTTCCGCAAAGACCTTGGGCATGGGCGCACGCTACCTGAGTACGACCGATCCGGTTGGGCTTTTAACCAGCCCTTTCAGGAAACTTTCGCCCGGACCCGTTACGTGCGTTCGATCTTGTCGACCTGTTTCGCCACGATATCCAGGAATGTCTGGGGCATGGTCGCGGTGGCCTTGACCGACGGATCGCGCAGGTCGAAAGATGTCGCCACCATCGCCACCCCCTGGACATTCGCGAACGCCATGTACCGGGACGTGCTGCCCTTGGGCATGATCATTGTTTGCTTGAAGGTAAGGACGCCGACCGGCCCGCCCTGCACCGGCTCGGTGATCATCCGCGTGCCGGGCGAACTCTTGTCGAAGAACACCTCGTAGGTGGCGCAGCGGGTCGCCACCTCCTTGACGTTGGCCAGGTCGATGGTGTCGCGCAGCAGACTGACGATGATGTTCGCACCGTTGAAACGGGCGATGTACCGCGCAGTGTTCTCGGGGCCTGCCCTGCCCGCGTTGGCCAGCCGGGGAGACAACCCGTCCGCGCAGCCCTGCGGATTCGAGGGCATCGCACCGACGACCTGCTGATTGTTGACGGTCACCGGGCCCAGATCGGCGACCACCCTGTCGTATTTGGTGCCCTGCGGCAACTCATCTGCGGTGAGTAGCGATTGCGCGATGCGCGCACCCGGCCAGGTGGCAGTACCCGTTACCGTCTGGGTGCAACCCGCAAGCGCCAGTGCGGATGCTGCGATAGCTGTGATGTTCCTGAGGCCCCGATGCACCCGCACAGGCTATTCGACCCGCGCCGCAATTACCGGGTATGACGGGCCAGAATGCTGCCGCCCGGATTCTTCCCACACCGCCTGCAGCGCATCGACGTCGACGTGGGCATCGATGAGATCGGCCAGTCTGTCCAGTTGAGCCGCGCGACAGTCTCCGACATTGGTGTCCGCCGCGACGGTGAATCCCGAACGTCCGGCCGCGGCCGCCGCCTCGGTGAGCCACGTGCGCCGGAACTCGTCGTTGTCCAGCACCCCGTGCCAATGGGTGCCCCGGACCGCGCCCTCGGCGGCACCCTCGTCGTACTCGGTGAGCCACGGTGCCACAGCCGAGCGGGTGACGGTCCCATGGTGAATCTCATAGCCGGTCAGGCCCGGTGGCTGCCAGCGACGCAGGGTCTTGGCCGGTTCGAACGCGATATCGACATCGAGCAGGCCCAGTCCTTCGACAGTGCCGGCCCCCGACTCGACGCGGTCCTCGATCGTGGTGGCGAGCATCTGGAACCCACCACAAATACCCAGCACCGGTCCGCCCGAACGGGCGTGTGCGACAACCGCATCGGCGATGCCGTTGCTCCGCATCCAGGCGAGATCGGCGACGGTGGCCTTGGTGCCCGGGACCACCACCACATCGGCGTCGGCGATATCGGCCGGATGTGCCGCCCACCGCACGATCACTCCCGGCTCACAGGCGATGGCCTCGATATCGGTCGAATTCGAGATTCGGGGCAGGCGCACCGCAGCCACCCGCAGCCATTCCCTCCCGACCGGGGTGGCCGGGCGCCCCACCTGAGCCGACGCCACTACGGACACCGAATCCTCTGCGTCGAGCCACAATTGGTCGTCGTAGGGCAGCACACCGTAGGTGGTTCGGCCGGTCAGTACGGCGAGCTGCTCCAGCCCCGGCTCCAGCAGCGTGGGATCACCGCGGAACTTGTTGACGATGAATCCGGCGACGAATCGTTGATCCGCGGGATCGAGCACGGCCACCGACCCGAACAGGTGCGCCAGCACGCCACCTCGGTCGATATCACCGACCAGCACCACCGGCAGGCCCGCGGTCTGCGCCAGGCCCATGTTGGCGATGTCGGTGGCTCGCAGGTTGATCTCGGCGACCGATCCGGCGCCCTCGCAGATCACGACGTCGAATTCCGCACGCAGTGCGCGCAACTCCTCGGCGACCACCTGCCGTAATTCCTCGCGATGCTCGATGTAGGAACGGGCACTCACGTTTCCCGTCGCCTGCCCGCGTACCACCAGCTGTGAGGTGCGGTCGCTGCCAGGCTTCAGGAGTACCGGATTGAACCGCACCGACGGCTGAAGCCCGCACGCACGTGCCTGCAATGCCTGCGCGCGACCGATCTCTCCGCCGTCCATCGTCACCACAGAGTTGTTGGACATGTTCTGCGCCTTGAACGGCGCGACGCGAATCCCCTTGCGAGCCAGTAACCGGCACAGGCCCGTAACGACCAGACTCTTACCGGCGTCGGAGCTCACGCCCCCCACCAGCAGCGCGCCGGATACGGCGCCCGTCATGACACGGTCAGGATCTCTACTCCGTCGTCGGTGACCACCATGGTGTGTTCGAACTGCGCGGTCCATCGCTTGTCGGTGGTCGCCACTGTCCAGGTGTCATCCCAGATCTCGTAGTCCAGCGATCCGAGGTTGATCATCGGCTCGATGGTGAAGGTCATGCCCGGTTCGATGACGATGTCCAGGTTGGGGTCGTCGTAATGCGGCACGATGAGCCCGTTGTGGAACGTCGGGCCCACGCCGTGCCCGGTGAAGGAGCGAACCACGTTGTAACCGAACCGCTTTGCGTAGGCCTCGATCACCCGGCCAACGACGCTCAGGGCCCGGCCCGGCTTGACGGCATTGATGGCCCGCATGGTGGCCTCCCGAGTCCGCTCCACCAGGAGGCGGTGTTCCTCGGAGACATCCCCGGCCAGGAACGTGGCGTTGGTATCGCCGTGCACGCCGTCGATATAGGCGGTGACATCGATGTTGACGATGTCACCGTCCTCGATCACGGTCGAATCCGGTATCCCATGGCAGATGATCTCGTTGAGCGATGTGCAGCACGACTTGGGAAATCCCTTGTACCCCAGCGTCGACGGGTACGCACCCTGGGAAACCATGTAATCGTGCGCGATTCGGTCCAGTTCGTCGGTGGTGACGCCGGGGGCGACGGCCTCACCGGCGAGCGCCAATGCCTGCGCCGCGATCCTGCCCGCGACGCGCATCTTCTCGATCACCTCGGGCGTCTGGATGTACGGCTCCCCGATGGCTTCCGCGACCTTGGACTTGCCCACGTATTCGGGGCGGTCGATCGACACCGGAACCTGACGCTCGGAGGACAGTGTTCCGGGGCGCAATGCGGCACGAACAGTCATGAAGGCAGCGTAGCGGGGCCTGGCGAGACCACTATCCGTTGATGACGATCGGGTCGCCGATGCCGACAGTGTTGTAGTACCAGGCCGCGTTGTCGGGGCTCAGGTTGATGCAGCCATGGCTGACGTTGGAATTACCTTGAGCTCCCGTCGACCACGGTGCACTGTGCACGTAGACGCCACCCCAGGTGACGCGGACGGCGTAGTAGACGGTCAGCTTGTAGCCCTCTGGATCATTCAGCGGAATGCCGATGGTCCGGGAATCCATGACCACGGGACTCTGCTTCTCCAGGGCGGTGAACGAGCCGATCGGCGTGGGGTGTTTGGGCTTTCCCATCGATGCGGGCATCTCGCGCATGACCGTGCCGTCGATCTTGACCGTGAAGGTATGGGCGCTGATGCTCGCGATACCCAGCACCTCGGAGCCGGTCTGGAACTTGTACTTCATGCCACTGACACCGTTCACGGACACGGTGATGGTCGAGTGCGCGGGCCAGTACTCGCTGGGGGTGAAACGGACCGTCGCATCGTCGACCCAGCTGAACACCCCGGCGGGAACCTTCGACGCGGAGAAACCAATGGTCCGCTCGGCGGCCGGCCGATCGGTCACAGGGGCGGCGAAATGAATCGTCACGGGCATGGCCACCCCGACCGCCTGCCCCGGCGTGGGTGAGACGGACGCCACCCCGCTGGAGGACGCGGCCTCTGCGTGGCCGAGGGTCGCTGGTGCGGTGATGGTCATGTTCATCAGCAGGCCGGCGAGCCCGGTCACCACAAGCACACTACGAAATGCTCTGCGCAAGCTCTCGATCCTCCCTGGATGCTGTTTTACTACATGGTAGTTCGTAATCTTCTGGCCGAACGTTAGCGACAGCGCGCACAATTTGCTTCATGGGCATGTCCGCCGGACTCACGCTAGAAGCGATTGTGATCGACTGCCATGATGCAGCCACATTGGGCCGCTGGTGGGCAGACGCGCTGGAATGGCCGTACTCCATCGATCAGGACGGAGACGTCGAGGTCTTCCAGCCCGACCGGCACCCACCCTCGTTGTTCTTCCTGGCTAACCCCGACCGGAAGGTCGCCAAGAACCGATTGCACCTGGACTTTCGGGGTGACAACCAACACGCCGCGGTGGATCGGTTTCTGGCGCACGGCGCTACCACGATTGACATCGGCCAGGGAGATTCGAGCTGGATCGTGCTCGCCGATCCCGAGGGCAACGAGTTCTGCGTGCTGGCGTCGAGTCCCAGCTAGGCCAGGTAATCCGGCGGTAGCGACTGGAACATGACCCGGGTGGCCCGCACCGCGGCTTCCGAGCCGCCGCCCCCGACGATCAATGTGGCGAATGCCATGTCACCGCGATATCCGGCGAACCAGGCGTGTGATCCGCCCGGGAACTCGGCCTCACCGGTCTTCCCGTAAACCGAGCCCTCGCCCTTGAGATCCATCGCGGTACCACTGAGCACGGTCTCCCGCATCATCCCGCGCAGACCCTCGATCATTGTCGGGGTCACCGGCGGCCGCGCGCCGGTGATTCCCGTGGTCTGACCCGAAATCAGCTGCGGTACAGGTGTTTTTCCGTTGGCAACGGTCGCCGCGGCCAGAGCCATGCCGAACGGCGTGACCAGCACCTTGCCCTGACCGAATCCGTCCTCGGTGCGTTCAGCCAGATTGACCGTGGGCGGCACGTCTCCGGAAATGGTCGGGATACCCGCGACGTCATAGTCGGGGCCGATGCCGAATTGCGAAGCGGCTACGGTCAAACCGTCCAACGGCATCTCGCTGGCGAGTTTGGCGAAGGTGGTGTTACACGAATTCGCAAAGGCACGCCACATGGGCACCGTGCCGAGATCGAACTCGTTGTAGTTGGGGATGCTGCGGTCTCCGATAGTGACTCGCTTCGGGCAGCCCAGCATGGTGTCCGGGGTGGCCATCCCGCGCTCGAGTGCGGCACCCGCGGTGATGATCTTGAATGTCGAGCCCGGCGGGAACAGCCCCGTGGTGGCCAGCGGTCCATCCGCGTTGGCTGCGGCGTTCTGCGCCACCGCCAGGATCTCCCCCGTCGACGGCTTGATCACCACCATCATGGCCTTCTGACCGCGCGTGTTGACGGCATTCTGCGCAGCGTTCTGCACGGCCCGGTCCAAGCTGATCGTCTTCGACGGCGCCGGAGTGGGTTTCACCTCATTGAGCACCGCGGTGTCCACACCGTTCTGGTTGACACTGACCACCCGCCAGCCGGCCTCGCCGTCCAGTTCGTCGAGCACTGCCTTCTTGACCTGCGCGACGATGTCGGGTGCGAACCTGTCATCGGTGGGCAGGATGTCGGCGATCGGTGTCATCACCACACCCGGCCGCAACGCTCCCGGCCGGGTCTCCAGCGCAACGGACACCTTGTCCCAATCGTCCTTGCGCAACGTGATGATGTTCATCGGCGAGGTTTGCGCGCTCGCCTGCTCGGCGAGTGCCGCAGCGTTCATCTGGTCGTCGTAGGGCCGAATGGCATCGGCCAGCGCGGTGGCGGTGCTCATCAGCGACGTACCGGCCTGCGACGCGTCGAAAGTGATCTTGTACAGGTTGGCCGGTGCCAGCACAGTCGTACCACCCGCCTCGTTGACCGTTGCCCGCTTGGCAGGATCAGTGCGTAACGAGAGTAATTGGCGTTCACCGAGTTTGGGATGCAGATCACTCGGGGCCCACCGGACCTGCCAGCTGCCGCCGGTGCGCAGCATTTCCAGGCGCCCGTTGTAGGTCCAGGTGCGTTTCTTGGGCAGTTGCCAGACGTACGTCGCATCGGCGCTGCCGGTGTCCTGGGTGTACTGCGATCCATTCACAGCGGCCTTGAATGACGTCGCCTGCAGGCCCGAGAATGCTTGATCCAGGCCAACTTTCGCATCATCCGGGTCGTCGGTGAGCTTCGCCGCCGAGGCGGTGTCACCGCTGGCAAGTGCCTCGAAGAACTTCTCCGCCACCGGCCCCGGCCCATCGGGGCGCGGGGTGCACGCGACCGCCCCGGCCACCAGCAGCGCGGTGCCGAACAACGACAGGGACAAAACACGTCTGAACATCGGGTCGATGCTATGACCGCGAACCCGCAAAACCCCGCAGGCACACGGATGTACCGGAGATTAGCTAACGAGAACCGTCGCGAAGGTGCCGATACGAGTGAATCCCGCCCTGGCATAGGACGCACGGGCCACCTCATTGAAGCTGTTCACGTACAGGCTGGGGATGCGCCCGCTGTGATGCACAGCCGCCGCCACAGCGGCCACCCCCGCGGTACCGAGCCCGCGGCCACGGAATTCGGGGTCAACCCACACACCCTGAATCTGGCTGACGGACAGCGATTGCGATCCGATCTCGGCCTTGAAGATGACCCGCCCATCCTCGAAACGTGCCCACGCCCTACCCGCTTCGATGAGACCGGCCACTCGCCGTCGGTACCCGCGGCCTCCGTCACCGTTACGCGGGTCGACGCCCATCTCACCGATGAACATCTGGATCGACGCGTTCAAATACTGGTCGAGCTCCTCGGCACGCACCTGCCGCACCGCGGGGTCAACGGCACATGTCGGCGCATCCAGCATCGCCAGCAGCGGCTGGCAGGCGCGCACCTCGCGCGCAGGTCCCCAGACCGGATCGAGATGGCACCACATGTCGAGAACCACATCGGCCGGACCGACCAGGGAGGGGCAGATCCGGTGCTGCTCGACGGCACGTTCGGCGAACAGTCGAGTGGCCTCGGGCCCGCCCGCCAACGGAATGATCGTGGTGCCGACGAAGCACAGGGAGTCCGCCAACGTTCCCGTCGACCAGATTTCACCGCCGATGGCCGTGGGATCGGCTCCGCGGGCCTCCACGCGAGCGGCGAGCATGCAGGATGCCACCGGGTCGAGGTCCAGGACGGCGCGTATCGCCTCGGTATCCGATAACCCGAGCACACGAACGGCGTCGGACGACGATGCTCCGGGCGCTCCTGGCGCCGGCAGTGTTGTCGTCATCGGCAATCGCTCCCGTGTGTCCCGTTACGCCGAGCTTCGTTCAGCTTACGGTGACGACCGGCTGGCCTGTCGGAGTTCCATCGGTTCCGATCTCCGTGCCCATCTCTTCAGCCAACCGCATGGCCTCGTCGATCAGCGTTTCGACGATCAGCGCCTCGGGCACGGTCTTGATGACCTCGCCCTTCACGAAGATCTGCCCCTTGCCGTTGCCGGACGCCACACCCAGGTCGGCCTCACGGGCCTCCCCCGGCCCATTGACGACGCAGCCCATGACCGCGACGCGCAGCGGGACGTCCAGCCCCTCCAAGCCTGCGCTGACCGCGTTGGCCAGGGTGTAGACGTCTACCTGCGCGCGACCACAGGACGGGCAGGACACGATTTCCAGCCCACGCGGTCGCAGGTTGAGGGACTCCAGAATCTGATTGCCGACCTTGACCTCCTCGACGGGCGGCGCAGAAAGGGATACCCGGATGGTGTCGCCGATGCCCTTGGACAACAGCGCACCGAACGCAACGGCCGACTTGATGGTGCCCTGGAATGCCGGGCCGGCCTCGGTGACACCCAGGTGCAGCGGGTAATCACACTGCGAGGCCAACAATTCATATGCGGCGACCATGATCACCGGGTCGTTGTGCTTGACGCTGATCTTGATGTCGCCGAAGCCGTGCTCCTCGAACAGGCCCGCCTCCCACAGCGCCGACTCGACGAGCGCCTCCGGCGTGGCCTTGCCGTACTTGCCCAGAATGCGTGGATCGAGCGACCCCGCGTTCACGCCGATGCGGATCGGGATCCCGGCCTCACCGGCGGCCTTGGCGACCTCCTTGACGCGGCCGTCGAACTCCTTGATGTTCCCCGGATTCACGCGCACTGCGGCGCAGCCGGCGTCAATCGCCGCGAAAATGTACTTGGGCTGAAAGTGGATATCGGCGATCACCGGGATCTTGCTCTTGCGGGCGATCTCGGCGAGGGCGTCGGCATCCTCCTGTCGCGGGCAGGCGACACGCACGATGTCACAGCCGGAAGCGGTCAGCTCGGCGATCTGCTGCAGGGTGGAGTTCACGTCGTGGGTCTTGGTGGTGCACATCGACTGCACCGAGACCAGCGAGTCGCTGCCCACCCCGACGTTTTTGACCATGAGCTGACGTGTCTTGCGCCGCGGCGCAAGAGTCGGTGGCGGTGCGCTCGGAATGCCCAGGCTGGTCATGTGATCCTCCGTTTGGATCGCTATTGAAAAAGTCTGATCGGATTGACGATGTCGGCGGTGATCGTCAGCAGCATGTAACCGACAACCACCACGAGGACGAGATAGGTCGCCGGCATCAACTTCATGTAGTTGACGGGCGCGCCCGCCGTGAGACCGCGCGCCGACCGGATCAAGTTGCGGATCTTCTCGTAGGTGGCCACCGCGATGTGTCCACCATCAAAGGGCAACAACGGCAACAAATTGATGGCGCCGAGCGCAAAGTTGAGCTGCGCCAACAGTATCCAGAACATGATCCACATGTCGTGCTCTACTGTCTCGCCACCCATGCGGCTCGCGCCGACGATGCTCATGGGAGTGTCCATCGCCCGCTCGCTGCCGGTGATCGAGTCCCAGAGTGCGCCGACCTTGGTGGGGATCTTCCCGATCGCCTTCACGGTTTCGACGGCAACGGTCCCGATGAGGTTTCCGGTGGCGGGAACCGCGGTCAACGGGTTGTAGTGCTTCTGCGGCACATAGGTACCCAGTGAGGCACCGACTGCACCCACCGAGATGAGCTTGCCCGCCTTCTCATCCCAGCGCTGCGTCTCGGTGACGGTCACGAGGAGCGATTGCTGCTTACCGTCGCGGACGATCTCGAACACCTGCGGACCGCGCAACTCTCGAATGGCGGTAACCATGTCGCTGGATGTGCTGAGCGGCTTGCCGGCGACCGCGAGTACTTGGTCACCCTCACGCAGGCCTCCAAGCGCCGCCGGCCCCTCCCCGGTGCACGTCGCCATGTCCTTGGGATCCGCACTCTTTTGCGGTGCCACACAGCTCGTTTGCTTGATCTCGGGATGTGTAGGGGCGTTGTTGTCGGGCAGGCCCCAGAACAGGACGACGCCGTAGAAGACCACGATGCCGATCAGGAAGTTCATGGCCGGTCCGGCGAACAGCACCGCGACCCGCTTCCAGACCTTCTGCTTGTACATGGCGCGGTCGGATTCCTCGGGGGTGAGCGGTTCCACCGAGGTCATGCCCGCGATATCGCAGAAGCCGCCCAACGGGACGGCCTTGAAGCCGTATTCGATGACGTCGTTGGCGCCGCGGTTGCTCTTGCGCTTGGTCGACCACAGCGTCGGACCGAATCCCACGAAGTAGCGGCGCACCTTCATGCCGGTGGCCTGTGCCACCCACATGTGCCCACACTCGTGCAGCGCCACCGACACCAAGATCGCCAGCGCGAAGAGTGCGATTCCGATCACGTACGCAGCCATCAGGTTCGATTTTCCTCCGCGGAGATGAG
>NZ_MAFC01000027.1 GCF_002013465.1 Mycobacterium sp. D16R12
TCAAGTACATCGTCAACGGTAGCGGGTTCCGCAGAGGTTCCCTCCCACCTGCTTGCCGCATCGAGCACATCGGCGATTGTTCGCACGATGGACCTGAATCCGATACGTCCGTCCAGGAAGGCCGCGGCCGCGGTTTCGTTGGCGGCGTTGTAGACGGCGGTCATGCATCCCCCGGCCTCTCCGGCACTCCGGGCCAGGTCGACGGCGGGAAAAACCTGGGCATCAAGCGGCTCGAACTCCCAGGTAGAGGCAGTATTGAAGTCACAGGCCACGGCCGCGCCGGGTACCCGGTCAGGCCATCCCAACGCCAGGGCGATGGGCAGTTTCATATCGGGTGGGCTGGCCTGCGCCAGCGTCGACCCATCGGTGAACGTCACCATCGAGTGCACGATCGACTGCGGGTGCACCACCACACCGATCTGCCGGTACGGCACATCGAACAGTAGGTGCGTCTCGATGAGTTCGAGCCCCTTGTTGACCAGAGAGGCCGAATTGAGGGTGTTCATCGGTCCCATCGACCAGGTGGGATGCGCACCGGCCTGTTCGGGGGTGACATCCTGGAGCTGTTGCGCGGTCCAGCCCCGAAAGGGCCCTCCTGACGCGGTCAGGATCAGCTGCGCCACCTCGCCACGGGTGCCGCCGCGCAGACATTGCGCGAGCGCGGAGTGTTCGGAGTCGACGGGGACAATCTGGCCGGGAGCGGCGGCCTTGGTGACCAGCGGCCCTCCTGCCACCAGGGACTCCTTGTTGGCCAGCGCCAGTCGTGCCCCCGTCTTCAACGCGGCCAGGGTGGGACGCAAACCCAGGGCACCGACGAGCGCATTGAGCACCACATCGGCCTCGGTGTTCTCCACCAACTCGGTGACGGCACCCGGCCCGCTCAGTACGGGTGTATCGAGCCGCTCGGCGGCACTCGCGTCCGCCACCGCGACGTTGGTCACCCCGGTGTCGGCGATCTGCCGCCTCAGCAGGTCGATGTTGCCGCCGCCGGCCGCCAGGCCCACCACCTCGAAGCGATCGGGGTTGGCGGCGATGACCTCGAGCGCCTGGGTCCCGATGGACCCGGTGCTGCCGAGCAGTAGCACCCGGCAGACCTCTGAACTACGTGTCACCTAGATATTGTGCGGCCTGCGCTAGCCCGCGACTCCCACCGGACGGTGCAGTTCGACATCGCCGGAGGCCGAGCGCACCTTCACCAAGAACTTCTCGTCCCCCGCCAACGGCCCGTCCACCGAGTCCAGCGAGTTGGTGAGGACACCGCTGGCGGTGTCGATCTGCAGCCGGGCGGCGGTGCCCGTCGCAACACCGATGGAAGTATCGCCGCTCGCCGTGTCGAAGATCAGTCCGCCGACGACCGCGGACCCGATAGTCACCGATCCGGAGGATGAGGCGGCCTTGATATTGCCGCGCAGTTCCTTCACCGCGAGCTCCCCGCCTGCGGTGCTGAAGCCGGCATCGCCGGTGAGCTCACGGATCGATACCCCACCCGAGGCGGTGTTCAGGCGGGCGTCCCCGGTGATGACGTCGATCAACAAGTCACCGCTTGCCGATTGGAACTGCACATCGCCGAACGCGCCGTCGGCGCGCACTTCGGCCGAGGCCACCGCGATGTCCAGGATCGACAAAGTGGGCAGCTCGATGATGATGTCGATGGTGCCGGTGCGGAAGGTCAGCCCCTGCGAAGACAACACCGACAGCACGCCTTTGGAGAAGGTGACCTTGGTGCGCTCGGCGGTCTTGACGTCCAACGCCTTGGCGGCATCGCGTGGCCGGACGTCCACAACGGTGTTGGTGCGTTGGCTCGCGACGATCTGAAGTGTGCCGCGGGCGAGTTCAACCTTGGCGGCGATGGGATCGAGCGTTTCGAATTCCGGCAGAGCAGTCATGGTGTTCCCTTTCCCTTGTTAGCGGACCCAGCCACTGATGGTGCGACCTGTGCTGAATGTTGTTGAACTGGAGGACTTTTTGGCCGCAGCGGCCGCGGCGCGCACCAGCCAGGCGTTGAGCGAGATCCCCTCGTTCCCGGCAGCGGCCTCGACGATGGCGCGCAGGCTTTCCGGGAGTCGCAGCGTCACTCGCCAGGTGCCGGCGCTCTCGTCGATCGCGACGGCGGGTTCGGCCTGCTGCTGATCCACCGGCCGGCTCACCACGAATTCCGGCTCGCGGCCGCGCAGCCGCAGATCAACGGAAGCGGGTGCGAGCTCTCGGGTGATCTGCTCGGCCGCTGCCGACAGCGCGTCGAGCAGAGCGAGCCGGAACGCCGATTCCAACGGGGCGGTCAACCGATCCGCGAGCTCCTCCGCCTCAGACCCTCCGGTTCGAGCGGCAACAGCGAGTTCCTGACGCACCGCGTCGACATACGGTTGCAGATCCATGGTGTCATGGTGACACCATTTCAGTGTCATCGCAAGTGTCACTTCTCCAGACGCCCCGCCGGGCGGGGGTGCCGCCTTCACCCAGAAGCGGGTGGGCGTGGCACACTATGGGCTGTAGTAGATGTCTGAGATTGGAGGGCTGGCGGTGGCCACGACTGAGGTTGTCAAGCACGACGGAGTCGACGTCGAGGACGTGCCGTCCGCAGCGTTCGGGCGCGGGCTCTCGGGCCAGAACCCCCGGATCTTCCACATCCTCGGCCTCGCTATTGCGGCCTTCTTGCTGCTGCTACTCAAGGGAAATCACGCAGGCAAGGTTGAGGACATCTTCTGCGTCGGTTTCGCCGTCATCGTGCTGGCCTTCACCGTGAACGACTACCTCGGCCGCCGCTCGGGCCGCATCCGCTAGCTAGCGTTCGGACGCCGCCAACTGTCCGCATGCGGCGGCAATCTCCCGACCGCGCGTGTCACGCACCGTGCAGGAGACTCCCTGCTCGCGCACGCGTCGCACAAACTCCCGCTCCACCGGCTTCGGACTGGCGTCCCATTGGCTGCCCGGCGTCGGGTTCAGCGGAATCAGATTGACATGAACCAACTGGCCCAAAGCTTTTCGCAGCTTTTTGCCCAGTAGATCGGCACGCCACGGCTGGTCGTTCACATCGCGAATAAGCGCGTATTCAATGGACACCCGCCGGCCGGTGACATCGGCGTAGTAGCGCGCGGCGTCGAGCACCTCACCAATCGCCCACCGGGTGTTGACCGGCACCAGGGTGTCGCGCAGCTCGTCATCCGGGCAGTGCAGCGACACCGCGAGCGTGACCCCTAACCTCTCGTCGGCAAGTTTGCGAATGGCCGGAGCCAGTCCCACTGTCGACACCGTGACACCGCGCTGCGATATGCCGAAACCGTCGGGAGGCGGCGCCGTGATCTTGCGCAGCACCGTGAGCACCCGGTTGTAGTTGGCCAGGGGCTCACCCATACCCATGAAGACGATGTTCGACAACCGGCCGGGCCCGCCCGGCAGCTCGCCGTCGCGCAATGATGCCGCGGCGTCACGGACCTGTTCCAGAATCTCGGCGGCCGACAGATTACGCGTGAGTCCGCCCTGTCCGGTGGCACAGAACGGGCAGGCCATGCCGCACCCGGCCTGAGATGAGATACACAGCGTGTTGCGATCGGAATAGCGCATGAGCACCGACTCGACGGTGCTGCCGTCGTGTAAGCGCCACAAGGTCTTTCGAGTGTCGCCGGAATCGCAGGCCACCTGACGCAGTGGGTTAAGTAGCCGGGGAAAGAGCTCCGCACCCACCCCATCGCGCGCACCCGCAGGCAGGTCCGTCATCGCCGCCGGGTCGCCCACCAGCCGGCCGTAGTACTGGTTCGCGAGCTGCTTGGCACGAAAGGCCGGAAGCCCCAGAGCGGTCACGGCCTCGCGCGTCTGCTCGGCGGTCATATCGGCCAGGTGACGCGGCGGCATGGCCCGACGCGGAGCGTCGAACACCAGCGGCAGAGACCCTTTGTCGGCAGACATAACCCACTCAGTATCCCAGGCCCGCGCTAATTCCCCGAACCAGAACGTGCCCGCACATGCATCCGCTCCCCTTGCGGTCCGAAAATATGCAATACCTCGACGGGCTTATCGGTCGGATTACCGAACCAATGCGGGATATGCGTATCGAACTCGGCGGCCTCACCGGCGGGCAGGATCAGGTCCAGCTCGCCGAGCAGCAGGCGGACCTTCCCGGAAAGCACATACATCCACTCATAACCGTCGTGGACCTTCAGATTCGGTTCCCCCTTCGGCGAATGTGGCGGGATGATCTGCTTGTAGCACTGCACCCCTCCGGGCCGGCGGGACAGCGGCAGATACACCGATCCGTGTCGGGTGAACGGTTTGGGGTGAATACGCGGGTCACCCGTAGCGGGTGCGTTCACCAGCTCGTCGAGTGGCACCTGGTGCGCCTCGGCAAGGAGCAGAAGAAGCTCCAGGGTGGGTCGGCGCTGTCCGGATTCCAGGCGAGACAACGTGCTTTCAGAAATGCCCGTCGTCTCGGACAATTGGGCCAGGGTGACCTGACGATGCAGGCGCAAGGCCCGCAGCCGCGGCCCCAGGGCATCGAGCACGGCCTCCAACCGCTGATTCTGATCGTCCATACCGACCATAGTGACCATGAAATTGCTACTTTGGCAAGAAAGCTTGCGTGTTTCGCAGGTTCGCCCCAATAGTGGTGTCATGAACAAACTCTGGGATGTGGCCATCATCGGTGGCGGTGCCGCGGGCCTCTCGGCGGCTATCACCCTCGCCCGGTCGCGGCGGTCGGTCGTCGTGATAGACGATCACCACCCGCGTAACGCGCCTGCGGATCGGGTTCACAACTACCTCGGGCGTGAGTCAACGCCTCCGGTGGAGCTGTTCGGCATCGGGCGCGGTGAAGCCGCACAGTACGGCGCGACCTTCCGCGACGCGCGCGTTACGTCGGTATCTCACGCGGACAACCATTTCGATGTGACGACCAATGACGACGGCTTGACGGTCCATGCCCGCCGGGTCCTGGTGGCCACAGGAGCGGTGGATGAACTACCCGACATCGAGGGACTGGCGCAGCGCTGGGGCCGCGACGTCCTGCACTGTGCCTACTGCCATGGCTGGGAGGTGCGCGATCGCGCCATCGTGGTACTGGGCACCGGCCCTGTGGCGGTGCACCACGCCCTCATCTTCCGCCAGCTCAGCGATAACGTCACCCTGCTGCGGCACAACGATTTTCCGCTTTCACCCGAGGACGCCGCGCAGTTGGCCCGCCGAGGCATCGGCGTCGTCGACGGACCGGCGGCGCGACTGCAGATCGCCGATGACGCACTCACCGGAGTGGAGCTGAAAACCGGCGCCACGGTTCCGTGCGATGCGTTGGTCGTCGCGACGGTGGTATCGGCACGCATCGACATGCTGGCGCCCACTGGCCTGACGGCGCAGGAGATGCGACTCGGGGACCACCTGCTGGGGACATATCTGCCGGTCACCAGGGGCGCCACCACAGTGCCGGGGATCTACGCCGCCGGGAACGTCGCTGATATCAAGGCGCAGGTCATCACCTCGGCGGCGGCCGGAACCGAGGCCGCCGCAACCATCAATGCCGACCTCGCGGTCGCCGACGCCCAGGAGCCACAACATGTCTGATCACCACAACCCGCCCTCCGACGAGAAGTCGTGGGATGAGTTCTACCAATCGCACGACGCGCTATGGAGTGGCAATGCCAATCCGCAACTGGTAAATGAGATTTCGGCACTGCCGCCACGTACTGCACTCGATGCCGGCTGCGGCGAGGGCGGTGACGCGATCTGGCTCGCCCAGAAGGGTTGGCAGGTCACCGGAATGGATTTCGCGGAGACCGCCTTGCGCCGTGCCGCCGACAATGCCACCCGGGCAGATCCCGAGCTCGCCACCAGGATCACCTGGATGCAAGCCGACCTGACCACATGGCAGCCGAGTCGTCGATTCGATTTGGTGACATCACATTTCATGCACCTGCCGACGACGCTTCGCGAGCCCGTGTTCACCGCGCTGGCCGCAGCGGTGGCCCCGGGAGGCACCTTGCTGATCGTCGGTCACCATCCGTCGGACATGCAAGCGGCGATCGGGCGGCCGGACCTGCCCGACTGGTACTTCACCGCCGAGGACATCGCCGAAGCCCTCGACCCGGACCAGTGGAATGTCGTTGTCGCCGAGTCACGCAATCGCACCTTCACGCGGGACGATGAAGAGTTCGATATCGCCGATACGGTGCTGCGTGCCGAGCGTAAGTCGGCCGCGGAAACGATCTAGGCGATAGCCGCGGACTCTCCCGAAAGTGCCTCGCGTGCAGCCCCTTCCACGGCCGCATACACCGCGGGGTCGAGCCCGCGGCGGCCGACGACCGATAGCGTCGCCAGGTTCGCCGCGGGCATGACCTCCACCGGAGCGATGCCGTCGGGCAGCCACCCGATGATGGGCAGCAGGGCCATTCCCAGACCCGACCGCAGACCCGCGTACAGCCCCGACAAATCCGGTGATTCACCGACAATCTGGTACTGACGGCCCAACGTATGCAGCGCACTGAACATGGGTGCGCGCAAGGTACACGGCTCGGTGAACGTCATGACCTGCAGAGAACCAGCGGCACTCGCCTTGTAGCCACGCGCCGCCACCCACTGCAGGCGAACCGTGCCCACCGCGTTGGCACGATCCAGACCCGACCCGTCGAGAATGACGGCCAGGTCCATGCTCCCCCGGTCGACGGACTCGGCGAGATAGACGTTGCGATCGAAGCGCACGCGTACCGACCAGTCCGGGAGATGACTACGCAGTGCCGTGGTGATGCTCGGCAGTATCAAGTCCGCGCCGTGCTCGGTGACCCCGAGAATCACCGTGCGCGCCTGGCCGGCGATCAGATCGTCGACCGCGGCATCGTGCGCGGCCAGGATGCGACGGGCATGCACCAGCAGCTGCGTGCCCCTGTCGGTGAACACCACACCGCGCCCCGCGCGTCGAACCACCGGCTCCCCGATCGCGGTCTCCAGCTTGCGCACATGCTGACTCACCGCGGATTGGGTCAGATGCAGCACGGCCGCGGCCCGATGGAATCCCCCACAGTCCGCGACGGCGACCAG
The DNA here is from genome assembly GCF_002013465.1 of Mycobacterium sp. D16R12. Lineage (GTDB taxonomy): Bacteria > Actinomycetota > Actinomycetes > Mycobacteriales > Mycobacteriaceae > Mycobacterium. The sequence continues at coordinate 7,018 of NZ_MAFC01000027.1, forward strand.
TGACCGCAAAGGCGCGATATCGAGTGTCGAACTCGCCATCTCGCCACCGTAGTCCGATCACAATATTTGATCAATATTTCCCCGGCCACACACCGAGTACCTCGCTGGCGCGCACTTTGAACATCAATCGATCACGATTACTGATTGATTATGATCAGTAATTATCGTTGGACATCAGCCACCCGGACCGGCGACGATGGCTGCCATGGAGAAGATGCCGGCGTCCATGACCAAGACCTCGGCGGTCGCACTGACGTTTCTGTACGCGCTTGGCTACCCGATCGGCGCGCTCTCGGTATCGGCGATGACGCCGATGCTGGTGCTGGTCGCCCGGTTCGCCCTTGCCGGAGCAATCCTTGCCGCCTGGGCGTTCTTCTCGAAGGTCACCTGGCCGACAGGCCGCAAGCTCGGGCACGTCATCGTCGCCGGTCTGCTGATGCAGGCCGTGCAGTTCTGCGCGCTGTACGAAGCGCTCGAACACGGGGCTCCTGCCGTCCTGGGCGCCGTCGTCATCTCCATGAATCCCGTGGTCACTGCCGTGTTGGCCGCCCTGTTCCTGGGTGAACGCCTCAACGGTTGGCGGATTGTCGCTCTTGGCCTGGGAGTGCTGGCGGTGTTGGCCGCATGCGCCAATCGACTGCTCGCCACCGGCGGTATCGACACCGTGCTGGTGCTGCTTCTGGTCGCGTTGTTGGGCCTGGCCGCGGGCGGGGTGTACCAACAGCGGTTTTGTGCTGATGTCGACTTCCGGGCCAACAGCGCCATCCAGAATCTCGCCGGGCTGCTGCCCGCCGGGGCGCTGGCGTTACTGACACCCAATGCCGTGCACGACCCCTGGAAGGCCGCGGGAGCTGTCGCGGCGGTGGTGCTGTTCAACGCCACGCTGTGCACCTCGCTCTACGTTCGGTCGGTCAGCAAGTTCGGCGCGGCGGCAGTGGCCATGCTGTTCTGCGTCATCCCCGCCGCGGCGGGGCTGTTGTCCTGGATCCTGCTGGGCCAGCGGGTGGATATCGGAATGGGAATCGGCCTGGTGATCGGCGCGCTGGCCTGCTGGCTCAACGCCCGGGCAAGCCGGCCCGCCAAGGCTCGCGAGAACGCCGCAATCGAGGTGGTAGCCGCCGCGCCTACCCATCAGCCGGTGGCGGCCAGCTAGCCTGGCTGCATGCGTGCCCTGTTGCTCGGTGGTCTGACCATGCTGGGAGCAGTGCTCCTAGTCGCCGGATGCTCGAAGGGAGCGTCGGTCTCGCCGACCACTCCCCCATCGAGCGCTCCGCCATCAAGCAGCGCCACCAGCAAGGCTCCCACCTCGACCACCACCAAGACTCCCATCGAATTACCGGAGCCCACCGCAGGTGCGCCATATGACGCTGTGGCGCAGTGGATTTCCAAGGGAGCCCCGGTGGACGCCACCAACTTCCACTCGGCCACCAGCCAGGACGGGCAGAAGACCGACCTCGGTGGCAACGTCGCGTTCAAGACTCCGTCGGGCAAGACACGATGCATGACGAGCAATATCGATCCGGACACACTATCTTGCCTGGTCAACCTCACAAATCCGCCGAAGCGGCCCAGCGGCACCGAGGGCAACTGGGTCGGCGGATGGACCGATTTCAATGGCCGGCAGGTCACGGTGGGCGGACTACACGGGGACCCGGGACCCTTCCAAAGCGGTGACGGAAACCCGCTCGACTACGGCGGCCGCCTCACGTTCGGAGACTTTGGTTGCCGCAGTGAGACTTCCGGATTGTTCTGCGAGAACACCAAGACACGGTCCGCCATTCGGATCAGCGACGCCGGGATTGAACCATTCGGCTGCCTGAAAGAGGTCACCCCGAGCGACGGCAGTGGTCGGGAATTCAGCTGCTAATCCAGCACGCGGGCCAGATACTCCTCACCGCGGGGCGAGAGCCGGTAGCCCACGGGCAGACTCAGGGTCAGACCCAAGTTCTTGAGTTTGCGCACGTGCACCTTGAAGGTCGCCAAATCGGGCCAACGCGAGCAGGATTCGAGGTCTTTGGCCCGCACCTCCGGACGCCGGGAGATCTCTCGCAGCACCTCACGGGTCCAGGGCCCTGGTGTGGCGCTGCGGTCCATCCGATCCAGTCGCGCGTCGATATCGGCAACGTCGTCGGCCGAGAGGGCCACCGACGAGGCCAGCTCCGCACGTGGATCGGCCATGGCAACCTTGCGAAATGCCAAGCGGTACAACGGGTCGGCTCCGCTCGCACCGACATCGCTTCGCGCCACCTCGGCCGAGTGATACCCGGCCAACAGCGCGTCGGCATCGTCGATATCGCGTGCGGTGATCTGGTCGACGGCATCGACCTCGATAAAGTCGAAGGCGGTCATGGAACGAATGCGGTCCGAGCCGACACGGTAGCGACCGCCCACCTTCACCTGCGGGCGCTTCCAGCGCCGGTACGCCACCGAGATGGTGCCATCGTGGATTCCGGCCCGCAGCCTCGGCTCGAAAAGCATTAGATGCCCAGCTGTGCACCGTAGAGCTCTTCGAGGGCTCGCCAATGGCGCTCGGCCACCGCCTCGTCGTAGGTGGCGTTGTCGGTGACTGCGAATCCGTGCTTGGCGGGATACGTCTCGATGGTGTGCCGCACCCCGGCATCGGTCAACACCTGCGCCAGCAGCTGCTCCTGCGCGGGCGGAAAGGATGCGTCCTCCTGTGCGGCGGCGACCAGCACGACGCCGGTGATCCTGTCGGCGATGTGGTGGGGACTGTTCGGGTCGTCGGCGTTGGCAAGATTGCCGCCGTGAAATGAGGCAACCGCGCCCACCCGGGGCGCGTGCGTCGCTGCTACCCGCAACGAGATTCGCCCGCCCATGCAATAGCCGGTCAGGCCCACCGCGCCACCCGTCACCTCGGGCTGCTGGGCAAGGAACTCCAGAAAGGCACCCGCATCGGCATCGATCCGCGCGGGGGTGAGTGTCCCCATCGTCGCGAAGAGACGGCCACGCTCTTCCGGGTCTCCAAATGCGGTCGCCAGATCGAATGGCTTCCAATCACCTTCGCGGTAGTAGACATCGGGCACCAGTGCCACGTATCCCAACGCCGCAAGTCGGTCCCCCATCTCCCGCATGACCTCGCGGGCACCGCCGGCATCGGGGTAGACGATGACAGCGGGTCCGGGCTTGTCCGGCACATGCAGAGTTGCGGGGCATCGCCCGTCGGGCGTGGGGATCTGAACATCGCGACGAGACATGTTTTCCATCAAACCAGCCACCAGGCTGAGCAGCCAGCACACTGGTATCTTGGGCCTCACTATCCGTCAATGACCAGGGGGAATCTGATGGCCTTCGGCAGCACGCTGTCTACATCGTGGCAAATCTTCAAGACATCCGCGAAGGTACTCAGCTCCCGCAAGGAGCTCGTCGTCTTCCCGATCCTGTCGGGGCTTACCGCATTGCTCGTGCTGATCGGGATGGTGGCCCTCGGAGTCCTGCTACTGCCCGCGACGACCGGAGATTCGGTACCGCCGCTCTTCTACCCTGTCTTCGCCCTCGGGTACTTCGTGCTGATGTACATCGCGACCTTCTGGCAGGCGGCACTCATCTCGCAGGCGAACATCGCACTGGAGGGTGGGGATCCGAGCGTCGCCGCGGGCATCTCGACGGCTGCCCAGCACGGCGGTCGCCTCCTGCCGTGGGTTCTCATCACCGGGGTCGTCTCCTGGATCATCAGCGCCGTCGAGGAGCGGGTGCCGTTCGTCGGGCGATTGCTCGATGTCGCGTGGCGCGTGGTCTCTTTCCAGGTGCTGCCCACAATCGTGCTGCAGAACCTCGGTGCCATCGACGCCATCAAGAAGACCAAGGAAACACTCAAGAACGCCTGGGGCCAGAACGTCGTGGGCATTGTGGGACTGAGCTTCTTCACCGCAATGTTGACGCTGCCCGGAGTCGGGTTGGTCTACCTGGGAATCGCCGCGAACGTGAGCGCTGTGACGGGCGTGTTCGCGGCGCTCGGTGTGTTGTGGATCCTGGCAGCGTCCATCATCGGGGCCGCGCTCACCGGAATCTTCCAGACCGCCCTGTATCGGTTCACGGTTGACGGCCACGTGCCGGGACCATTCGCCGGAGTGGATCTGCGACAGGCGCTCAAGACTCGCTAATCGTCCTTAAGCAGCACCGGGATCGTCCCCAGCGTCCCGTGGCCTGGTAGCTCTGGGGCTTCTACTGAGCGGAGGGCTCTGGGTCGCGGTCGCCGTCCTACGGAGCTGTACCGACGTGCCGGCGCAGCCTAGATAAAGACAGTCAGCACAATCCAGGTGGCGACGGCCGAGGGCAGCAGGGAATCGAGCCGATCCATGATGCCGCCATGTCCCGGTAGCAACGTGCCCATGTCTTTGATGCCCAAATCGCGCTTGACCTGGGACTCAACCAAGTCGCCGAGCGTTCCGGTGATGACGAGCATGATGCCCAGGGCAACACCGACGAATGGGTGATGCCCGAGCAGGAACGTCACCGCAAGGGTCGACGCGGTCGTCCCCACCAGCAGCGAGCCCGCCAAGCCCTCCCAGGATTTCTTGGGACTGATCGCGGGCGCCATCGGATGCTTACCGAACAAGACGCCCGCCGCGTAACCGCCGATATCGGAGAATGTGACACCGAGCATCAGGCAGAACACCTGCTCCGCACCGTTTTCCGGATAGACCAGCAGCGCGCCGAATGACGCGAACAGCGGGACCCACGCGGCCACGAACACCGTGATCGCGACATCGCGCAGATAGTTCACCGGCTGCTGGTTCAAGCCGTGCCCAACCAGCCGCCAGATCATGCAGACCACCACGGTCGCACCAAACGCGCCAAGCGCACCGGCCGTCCCCCACGGCCACGTCAGCCAGATCATCGCCTGCCCGCCGAAGAACAGCGGGATGAACGGCACCGAAATATCGGCCTGGCGCAGCCGCTTGGTCACCTCCCACATCGCGATCCCCAGGAAGACCGAGATGATGCCGACCCAGATCTCCTTCTGGTACAGCAGCGAGAAAATGATCATGGCGGCGAGGACAACGCCAACGCCGATGGCGGCCGGCAGGTTGCGTCCGGCTCGGGACTTCGCCCCCGAAGGGGGCGCGTCGGGGGCCGGAGCCGCGTCGGTATCTCCCATGGTCGTCATTACCGGGGCCCCTAGACCTCCAGTAACTCGCCTTCTTTGTGCTTCACCAACTCGTCGATCTGGGTCACGTACTGGGACGTGGTCTTGTCCAGATCCTTTTCCGCGCGGCCTACTTCGTCCTCGCCGGCCTCGCCGTCCTTCTTGATCCGGTTGAGCTCGTCATTGGCCTTACGCCGGATGTTGCGCAGGGTCACCTTGGCGTCCTCGCCCTTGCCCTTGGCCTGCTTGACGAGCTCGCGGCGACGTTCCTCGGTGAGCTGCGGGACGGCGACACGAATGATGCTGCCGTCATTGCTCGGGTTCAGACCCAGGTCCGAATTGCGGATCGCATCCTCGATGGCCTTGAGCTGATTGGCCTCATAGGGCTTGATGACCACCAGACGGGCCTCGGGCACATTGATGCCGGCGACCTGCGTGATGGGCGTGATCGTGCCGTAGTAGTCGATGACTACGCGCTGGAACATGCTCGGATTGGCACGCCCGGTGCGAATCGTCGCGAAGTCATCGCGGGCGACCGCCACGGCCTTTTCCATTTTCTCCTCGGCATCGAGAAGAACCTCGTCAATCACGATTGATCTCCCATCGGGTTTGATGATCTTCGCGTAAGCGGCTCATCTGTATCTGACGATCTTCGCGCAAGCGGCTCATCATGGTGTCACCAGCGTTCCGATCTTCTCACCTGCGACCGCCCTGGCGATATTGCCTTCGGTAAGCAGGTTGAACACCAGGATCGGCATCCGGTTGTCCATACACAGGCTGAACGCGGTGGCATCGGCGACCTGCAGGCCACGATCGATGACCTCGCGATGCGTGATCTCGGGCAGGAACTCGGCGTCGGGATTGGCGCGCGGATCATCGGTGAAGATGCCGTCGACCGCCTTGGCCATCAGCACCACCTCGGCGCCGATCTCCAATGCACGCTGCGCAGCGGTGGTGTCGGTGGAGAAGTACGGCAGTCCCATACCGGCGCCGAAGATGACGACGCGCCCCTTCTCGAGATGCCTTCTGGCCCGCAGCGGAATGTACGGCTCGGCGACCTGCCCCATGGTGATGGCGGTCTGCACGCGCGTGACAATGCCTTCTTTTTCCAGGAAGTCTTGGAGCGCAAGGCTGTTCATGACTGTACCGAGCATGCCCATATAGTCCGAGCGCGTCCGCTCCATGCCGCGCTGCTGCAGCTGCGCGCCGCGGAAGAAATTGCCGCCACCAATCACGACGGCGACCTCGGCACCGCTGCGGACCACCTCAGCAATCTGGCTAGCCACCCGGTGGACCACATCGGGGTCAAGACCGACGGCTCCCCCGCCGAACATTTCGCCGCCGAGCTTGAGCAGCACCCGCTTATATCCGGTGCGGCTCACATCGCGAGTCATCACGCCTCCTCGGTACGGGTTCCACAAAGCCGGTGCACAAAGCACAGCCATCGGGCCCACTGCTTCCGCTCTTCACGCAAGCGGCTCATCGCAAGGCCGCGACGGCGGTGTCTATCCTGCCCTATTGGGCGACGCTCGTTGGCACGACCCGGCGAACCGAGCCTGCGTCGGCTGTGGTTTCGGTGAGGCCGACGAGCGCCTGCGGCAAGGGCGCCACGTGCAGTACCCCAAGGCGTTGGGTGGCGCGAGTGAGTGCCACGTAGAGCTCGGCCGCACCTCGTGGGCCGTCGGCCAGGATCCGTTCGGGTGCCACCACCAGCACGGCGTCGAACTCCAGGCCCTTGGTCTCCGAAGCGGGCACCGTGCCCGGCACGCCCGGCGGCCCGATCACTACGCTCGTGCCCTCCCGAGACTCCTCGTCATGCGTGAATTCCTCGATGGCTTTTGGCAATTGGTCTTCGGCGAGATGCCTGGACCAGGGTAGGACGCCACTTGAACGAACGGATTCGGGTGGCTGGGTCCCCGGCGCGAACTCGGCCAGCAGCGCCGAGGCGACGGCCATGATCTCGGCGGGAGTGCGATAGTTCACCGACAACGCCCGGTACAGCCAACGTCCGGGTACGTACGGCGCCAGGATCGCGTCCCAGGAGGTGGCACCGGCCACCGATCGGCGCTGAGCCAGATCCCCGACCACGGTGAACGAACGGCTCGGGCAGCGGCGCATCAACGCTCGCCAGTCCATTTCGGACAGTTCCTGCGCCTCGTCGATCACAACGTGCCCGTATGTCCAGTCCCGGTCGGCCGACGCACGTTCGACGAGGTCGCGGGTGTCGCGTTCGGTAAAGCGTTCTGCCAGGTCCTCGGCGCCGAGCAGATCGGTGGCGAAGAGGTGGTCCTCATCGTCCATCATGTCTTCGCGGCCGGTCATCATGTCGAGCACACCGGAGGCGTACTCGGCCTCGGCCCTGCGTTCACGCTCGGCGGCGTCTTCGGCCGCCTTGTCGCGGCCCACCAGATCGATCAGCTCATCGAGCAGAGGTACGTCTGAGACCGTCCACGCGTCACCGACGGCGCGTGCCAGCGCCGGATCCGCACCGGCAGCGCGCAGCCGCTCTGGTGAGGTGTACAGCTCCGATAACAGCGTCTCCGGTGTCAGTGTCGGCCACAACTCGTCGAGCGCGGCGGCGAATCCCTCGTGATCCCCAAGTTCGTCCAGCAGCTCCGCACGCAGGTGCTCCCAGGCCTTGCGGTCCTCACGCGTGAGCCACCCCTTCCCGATGCGCGGGATCGCCCGCTCGGTGAGCGCCCACGTCAGGACGTCGGTGAAGACGGCCCGCGCCTCGTTGTGCGGGAGCCTGCTCGCACGCGCCTCGTCGATGGCCCACTGCGCGATATCGGCATCGATGCGCACCGCGACATCGGTGAGCTGGATCCGCAATGGCTCCACAGGGGTCCGCTGCCGATCGGCGACCGCCGCCGCGAGCACGTCGAGAATCTGCAACGAGCCCTTCAGCCGCGCCGCATCCGCCGCATCCTCTGCCGTGACCTTCAGCCCCGGCAACAGATCTCCCGCCGTCGTGAACACCACGTTGGTCTCGCCCAACGACGGCAGCACCCGCGAAATATGTGTCAGGAAGGCAGCATTCGGGCCTACAACCAATACGCCGTGGCGTTCCATCCGCTGGCGCTGGGTGTACAGCAGGTAGGCGACGCGGTGCAGTGCCACAACGGTCTTGCCCGTACCGGGACCACCCTCGATGACCAGCACACCGGGATGATCAAGTCGGATGATCCGGTCTTGTTCGGCCTGGATGGTCGCCACGATGTCGCGCATCCCATTGCCACGCGGTGCGTTGACGGCCGCGAGCAGCGCCGCATCACTCATGCTCCCGCGTTCACCATCGTGGTCTTCGCTGTCCGGCCGTCCCAGGAGCTCGTCGGCGAACGCATCGACATGACGTCCCCGAGTCCGGAATTGGCGTCGCCGCCGGGTGTTTTCCGGGTTGGCGCCCGTGGCGGTGTAGAAAGCCTGCGCCACCGGGGCCCGCCAATCGATCAACAGTGGCTCATAGTCGTTCGTCTTGTCGAGAAGGCCAATACGCCCGATGTAGGAGTGCTCCCCCGTGAGGGCGTCCAGCCGACCGAAGCACAGCCCGTCATCGGCGACGTCCAAGCGTCGTGCCTGCCGGGCCAATGCCCGCACCTCGTCATCGCGCTCGACCATCGCCGCGCCGTTCTGCTGATCGACCGGCTCACGCAGGGCGCTGCGGTATCGCCCCTTGACGCGTGCACGTTCGGCGTCCAGCAGCTCGTAGAGCCCGGCGATGTACTCCCGCTCTGATTCCAGTTCTTCTTCGTATGTCGTCAACCGGATGTTCCCCGTTTTCGTTCTAGTTCATGGCATCTGACATTCAGTCTGCGATGTTCAGCCTGCGATTGTGCGGTATGACCGGGGTCTTGCCGCAAGCCCCCCGGTCCGATATATCTTGAAAGGGGCGGGGTATTCATATCGAGTCGGCGACCGCCACCGCCCGCAGCTCTTTTCTCCAACTCCACAGGCCGACCGCCGCCATGACGGTCAGGAACGCGTAAAAGCCCGCCGTGAGGTGGAGCCCCTTGAACAGATACACACCCACGGAAAACGCGTCGGTGACGATCCACAGGGCCCAATTCTCTATCCATTTTCGGTTCATCATGAATTGGGATACGAGGCTGAGCCCAGTGATTGCCGAATCAAGCTGAGGGGCATTGGAATCGGTGAAGGTGATCAGGAATACATAGAGCCCTGCCACCAGGGCCATCACACACACCGCCAAGGGCAGCCAGGCCCACGGCGGCGTCCGCCGCACCGCTACCTCATACCGCCCCTCGCTTCGCCGCCGCCACAGATACCAACCCTGTACGGCTAGCGCAATAAACATGATCTGCAGGGCGGCATCGGCGTAGAGGGTCTGCCGGGCAAAAACCACGATGTAGAACAGCGAGCTGACGATCGCTACCGGGAAGGTCCAAATATTTTGGCGGACAGCAAGGATCACAAACAGCACACCGGCCATGCTGCCGATTAGCTCAGTCCACTCCACCGCAACAGGCTAGCCGAGCCCCAGTAAGCTCGCGCCATGGCGACACCGGCCCGACTGCGGAGCTTCTCGTGGCTGGCCGGGCTCATCAATGGGAGCCAGCCGCGTTGCGGGGACGTACGCGTCGTCGCCATCGACGGCAGAGGCGCCGCCGGCAAGAGCACCTTTGCTGCGCGATTGCACACCGCACTGTCCGCGACAACCCCGTCGACGGTGGTCCTGCACACCGATGATTTTGCGTCCTGGGACACGTTCTTCGGATGGTGGCCCCGGTTCGAGGAGCAGGTGCTGACGCCCTGGGCGCACGGCAGGGCCGCCCGGTATCGACGTTACGACTGGGAGGCCCGCGAGTTCGGCCCACAGGAGCAGTGCCCACCGCCATCGGTGTTGATTCTCGAGGGCGTCGGGTCCGGCCGCTCCGCCGCCGCCGACCAGTTGAGTTCGCTGATCTGGGTGCAGACCGACCAGGCGACCCGTCGACGCCGCGCGGAGGCTCGCGATGGCGCGGAGCTCCGCGAATTCTGGCGACTATGGATTGACGCCGAGGACGAGCACTTTCGCCAGGATCCCACCGCAGAACGTGCCGACATCACCGTCGACGGTAACCCCGACCTGGTCCTGGACGACCCGGACCGCTATTTCCTGCTCGACGGTTAGCGCAGCGTTGCCGTCGGCCCCTTCGGATCGAGTGGCGCACAGCTGTCCTGCCCCACTGTCGTGGAACATTTCGCCGCCGGGATCACCGGGCGATAGCCGGGTGCGGTGCCCGCGTCACGAGTGATCTGCGTATAGGCCTGAACGGCATCGGTGGGCACTCGCTTCAGCGCCGGATCACCCAGCGCGTCGACGGTGTACAGGCCGAAACGTGGCCGGTAGCTTCCCCATTCGTAGTTGTCGACCAATGACCAGTAGTTGTACCCAATGATCGGAATGCCGTCGGCCTTGGCCCGCTGCAGCCAGAAGACGGTGTCGTTGAGGTACTGCGACCGGGTCACGCCATCCGACCGCGGTTTTCCGTTATCGGTGACCATCCCGTTCTCGACGATATAGATCGGCAGCCCGGGATATCGCTGCGCGTAGTGCCGCGATACGTAGTAGATGTCTTCGGGCTGCAGTTTGATGTTCCAGCGCGCGGCCATGCCTTGCCCCGAGGCGGGGTTATCCGCCGCGGTACCGGTGTAATAGTCGAATCCCAGGTAGTCCAGGCTGCCGGCGACCCGGTCGAAGAACGATCCCTCGATACCCTTCACCCCGAAACCTGCGAACTGCGCCAACACATCCGGCGGGATGTAGGCCTCGTTGGTCGTCACTTTGGCCTTGGGGTCTGCCTCGTGCGCGGCCCGATACACGGCGCGGTGCGCCTCGGCGACCCGGTCCAGGAACCCATCGAACTGGTCGGGCTTGATCGCACCGGTACGCACCTCCATCGCCCCGAAGGCCAGCGGCTCGTTGATGCTGACCCACAGCACCCCTTGCCCCGCATAGCGTTTGGTGATCGCCTTCGCGAACTCTTCGAATGCCGCGACGTTGTTCATGAACCCGCCGCTATCGGCAACCCAGCCCGGATACACCCAGTGCATGAGCGTGATCATCGGCGTCATGCCGTTCTCGCGCAGCGTGGAGACGATGGAGTCGTAGTACGCGAGTTCCTTCTCGTCCCACTTGCCCGGCTCGGGCATGACCCGCGACCACTCTAGTCCGAATCGAAATGTGTTGACGCCCATGGCATGTGCATTGGCGATGTCCTCGGCGTACCGGTGCCGAAAGTCGTCTGCCTGCCGGTACGGGTCAACGGGCCCGTCCCCGAGGAGGCTGGATGTGTCGGCCGCCGCGGGCACGCCCGCGGTGCGGTCGACGTAGCGGCGCCAATTGCTATCCGGAGCACTCCCCTCGACCTGGTAGCCCGCGGTCGCGGTACCCCAATAGAAGCCACGGTCCCACGCGGAGTCGTCCCCTGCGCCATCCTGCCGCTGAGTGCAGGCAGTCAGCCCCACCGCGAACACGACTGCCGATGCCATGACGGCGCTCATCCACTTCATGCCAAAACCATACACTGTATGGTTTTAGCGAAGCAGCTGCTCCCACACCCGGCGCATGTGATCACCCATATCGATGGAGGGATCCGACATCCATTGGATCTGAATGCCGTCGGCGGCGGCTATCAGCGCGGTGGCGGCAAAATCGGCATCGACATGTACGGGCACCGTGCCGTCGGCCTGGCGCCCCCGCACGTAGTCGGCGATGCGTGCACGCATCCTCTCGTACCGGTCGCGCAGGTAGGCCCCGGCAGGATGCCCCGGATCGACGGCCGCGGCGGCGGCCAACGACAGATAGACCGTTCCCGAGCCGGGCTTACTCGCCTTGTCCAGCATGGCCTGCGCCAACACCTCGCCCGGGTCGATCTCCGCGGTCGAATTCCGGTACCGCTCTTCGAATGTGGCATCAGCTTCGCGTTGGATCTCGGTGAGAATCACGTCCCGCGCCGGGAAATAGTGCATGAGTCCGGCCAGACTGATGTTGGCCTCCTTGGCGATGACGCGCATCGAAGCCCCCGCCTCCCCGTCGCGCTCCAACACCGTCAATGCGGCGGCGAGGATTTCCCGGCGCTTGGCCTCCCCTTTGGCGTATCGCCCGACAGCTGGCATGGCCGAAGGCTAGCGCAACCTTGATTGTGCGCGGACCACAAAACTGACGACGGTGGCGGTGCTACCACCTATGTTCAGGGTGCCGAAACAGTCTGCGCCGTCGACCTGATAGTCACCGGCGGTCCCGCTGACCTGTTTAGCGGCATCGACCAGCATCCGAACCCCGGTCGCGCCCACGGGATGTCCGGACCCGATCAAGCCGCCGCTCGGGTTGATGGGCAGCCGGCCGCCGATCTCTATGTCCCCGTTCTCGATTGCCTGCCATGATTCTCCTGGATCGGTCAGGCCTATGTGGTCGATAGCGAGGTACTCACTCGGGGTGAAGCAGTCATGCACCTCGAATCCGCTCACGGCATCGAGTGTCACTCCGGCCCGTTCGAACGCATCGATAACGGCCATGCGTACGTGTGGGAACACATACGGCGATTGCACGTCGCGATCGAGCTTCTGCTGTAGTCCCAGCCCCACCGTCCGGTGACCCCAGCCGTCGATGCGTCCAAGCGGGCGAGCCCCGGGATGCTCGCGCATGTACGCATCGGTGACGAGCACCAGACCGGCGCCGCCGTCGGTCAACTGACTGCAGTCGAGACGGCGGATACGGCCCTCGATCACCGGATTGGATACGTCGTCAAGACCTTCCAGATCCGGCACCGTCCAGGTTCGGGTTTGCGCGTTCGGATTTCGCCGAGCGTTCCCGAAGTTGGTGGCGGCGATCGCCCGCAGGTGGGCCTCGTCGATTCCGTAGCGCCGGTCGTACTCCTCGGCGACTCGGGAGAATACGTGCGGCCACATGTACGTGATGGCCTCGCCCTCGTGCCCGGTCCACGCGGCGGCGGCCAGGTGCGCGGCACCGACGTCACCCGGCACCGTCTTCTCCAGCTCGAGTCCCAACACCAGCGCCGAGCCATAGAACCCGGCCCGCAGATCGGCGATCGCTGCCAGGGCCGCGACGCTGCCGGATGCGCAGGCCGCTTCATGCCGGGCCGCCGGAACCCCCCACAACTCCTCATGGACCGTCGCCGGCATGGCACCCAGATGGCCTTGAGCCGAGAACATTTCGCCGAACGCGTTGCCTACGTGCACCACACCGATGGCGCTCCCGGCCAGACCCGCCGAAGCCAACGTGCCGTCGACCACCTCGCGGGTGAGGTCGGCGAAATCGAGCCCCTCACGCGTGAGGTTGCGCCCGAAATCGCTCTGGTAGGCGCCGAGGATCCAGATACCTTGAGACATCCGCCTATGATTCAATTGACAGAGTAACTCTGTCAAGCATAGTTTGGCCACACACGCCGAATCTCGGGAGAAGCTATGGCCACCACACTGATCAACACCTGGACCTCGACCCTTCCGGCCGACGACGACCACCCTTACCGCACCGGGCCGTGGCAGCCTCAGCTGCGCGAGTGGGACGCATACGACCTCACCGTCGTCGAGGGCGAAGTACCCGCTGACCTGGACGGCATGTACCTGCGCAACACCGAGAACCCACTACACCCCGCGGCGACCAACTATCACCCGTTCGACGGGGACGGCATGCTGCACATCGTCGAGTTCCAAGGTGGCAAGGCGTCCTACCGCAACCGGTTTGTGCGCACCGACGGCTTCGCCGCCGAGAACGCGGCCGGCGGCCCACTGTGGGCTGGGTTCATCGAAATGCCCACCGCCGCAAAACGAGACGACGGCTGGGGCGCCCGCCGCCGCATGAAAGACGCCTCCAGCACCGATGTGGTGGTACACCGCGGCCTCGCGTTGACCAGCTTCTACATGTGCGGCGATCTGTATCAAGTCGACCCGTACACGGCCGAGACCGTCGGCAAGGAGACCTGGCATGGCAAGTTCCCCTCAGAGTGGGGCGTGTCGGCGCATCCGAAAACCGATCCGATCACCGGTGAGATGCTGTTCTTCAGCTACAGCAAGGAGGACCCGCATCTGCGATACGGAGTCGTGGACAAAGACGCCAACTTGGTGCACCACATCGATGTCCCGCTACCCGGTCCGCGCCTCCCTCACGACATGGCCTACACGGAAAACTATGTGATACTCAACGACTTTCCGCTGTTTTGGGAACCGTCACTCATGAAGCACGGTGTGCACGCGCCGGTGTTCCATCCGGATCTCCCCTCCCGATTCGCGGTGGTCCCACGCCGTGGCGACTCATCACAAATCCGCTGGTTCGAGGCTGCGCCCACCTACGCGCTGCACTTCGTCAATGCCTACGAGGACGGTGACGAAATCGTGCTCGACGGGTTCTTCCAGAACGATCCGACTCCGTCGAGTGAGGGTGCAAAATCATTACAGGAGGCCGCGTTTCGCTACTTGGCTCTGGACGGGTTCAAATCCACACTGCACCGCTGGCGGTTCAACCTGACCACGGGGACAACCACCGAACAGCGACTCAGCGACAACTACACTGAATTCGGCATGATGAATCGAAGTTTTGAGACCCGGCCATACCGGTATGCGTACGCAGCGACCGGCAAGCCGGGCTGGTTCCTATTCGACGGACTGGTACGCCACGACCTCCACACCGGCTCAGAGGAACGAATCTCCTTCGGCGATGGGGTCTTCGGCAGCGAGACGGCCATGGCTCCGCGGCCCGGTGGCACGTCCGAGGAGGACGGCTACCTGGTGACACTCACCACTGATATGAACACCGATTCCTCCTACTGCCTGGTGTTCGAGGCCTCCCGCATGACCGAAGGCCCGGTATGCAAACTGCAGCTTCCCGAAAGAATCTGCAGCGGTACCCATTCCACATGGGTATCAGGGGCCGAGCTACGTCAGGCCCGGGGCGCGCGTTGACCGCAACGCTCAAGCCAATCAGCACCAACGCCATCGGGCGTATGGTGGGGCTGCTGGGCGACGAATGGACCTTGCTACTTGTCCGCGAATCACTTTTGGGTGCAAGGCGATTCAGCGATTTTGCGGAGCGATTGCCGATATCCAACGCTGTACTCACCCAGCGGCTCCAGAAGCTCGTCGACGACGGTTTGCTCCGACGTGAGGTGTATCAGGAACGGCCACTACGTGCGGGCTACCAGCCCACCCGACAGTGCCAGGAGCTGTGGCCCGTACTGGTATCCATCTGGCATTGGGAGCGAACCTGGGTGCCAGAGCACCCCGAGAAGATGCCGCTGATGCATCACCTGACCTGCGGGCACGACTTTTCACCCGTGCTTCGCTGTGCGCATTGCCACCAGCCGGTGAACCAAGACCACATCGACACCGAATGGGGCCCGAGTGGCGGGTGGCTCCGGTCCGTACCGGAGGGCGCAACTCGGCGGCGCAGCGGTGCCGACAAGCGCGGGCAAGCGGGGCTGTTCCCCGAAACCATGTCCATTCTCGGCAACCGCTGGGCGTCGGCGATGGTGGCCGCAGCCTTCCTCGGTTCACGACAGTTCGGCGATTTCCAGACCCGGCTCAGCGCCCCACCCGCCGTGATCGCCGACCGGTTGCGTGGCTTTTGCACCATGGGGGTGCTGCAGCGTGCCTCTCACCCCAAGCGTTCCGATTGGTCCGAGTATCACCTGACCCCAAAGGGCCTCGCATTTTTCCCGGTCGTGATGACGGCCGTCGACTGGGGGCAACGGCACTTCCCATCGACAGACGGCCCCGCCATGGTCTTCACCCATCGCGAGTGCGGGCGTCCGTTTACCCCTGAACTTGCCTGCGACCAATGCGAGCAGAGCGTGGACTCGGACGCCATCGAGCCCCGATGACAACTCAGCCCCGCACAGGAACGAATCCTGGCGGGGCCGAATTGGTTTGGGCGGGTAGCCCAAAAGATCAAGCCTGTCCAACCTCGAACCGCGCGAAGCGGGTCACGGTGACACCGGCCTCATCGAGAAGTGCCTTGACGGTCTTCTTGCTATCGGACACCGATGCCTGATCCAGCAGCACGACATCCTTGTAGTAACCGTTGACGCGTCCCTCGACGATCTTGGGCAGCGCCTGCTCGGGCTTGCCTTCCGACTTCGCGGTCTCCTCGGCGATGCGACGCTCGTTCTCGACCACATCGGCCGGAACGTCCTCACGCGTCAGGTACTTGGCCTTGAGCGCGGCGATCTGCAATGCGACCGAGTGCGCAGCCTCGGCGCCGGATCCCGTGTACTCGACCAGCACGCCGACCGCGGGCGGCAGGTCCGCAGCACGCTTGTGCAGGTAGGTCTCGACGGTGCCGTCGAAGTACGCCACCCGGCGCAGCTCCAGCTTCTCGCCGATCTTCGCGGAAAGGTCGGCGATGGCCTGCTCGACCGTCCGGCCGTCCTCGACCTTCGCGGCCTTGAGGGCGTCCAGATCGCCGATCTTGCCGGCCGCAGCCGCACCGACGATGATGTCGGCGAGCCCCTGGAACTCGGCGTTCTTGGCAACGAAGTCGGTCTCTGCATTCAGCTCGACGAGCACACCGTCACGCGCGGCAACGAGGCCCTCGGCAGTCGCACGCTCGGCGCGCTTGCCAACGTCCTTGGCACCCTTGATGCGCAGCACCTCGACGGCCTTGTCGAAATCACCATCGGACTCCGCCAGGGCGTTCTTGCAGTCGAGCATTCCGGCACCGGTCAGTTCCCGGAGCCGCTTCACATCGGCGGCAGTGAAATTCGCCATTTAGCCTTCCTCGGTTGCGGTTTCGGTGGTTTCGGCAGCAGCAGCCTCTGCGGCAGGAGCCTCAGCGGCGGGCGCCTCTGCAGCTTCAGTGGCCGGAGCCTCTGCGACGGCGGAGGCAAGCAATTCCTGCTCCCACTCGGCGAGTGGCTCGGCGGCCTCTGGCTTCTCGTCGCCACCGGCCAGACCGGAGCGAGCCTGCAGGCCCTCGGCGATCGCGGAGGCGACAACCTTGGTGAGCAGTGCAGCGCTGCGGATCGCATCGTCGTTACCCGGGATCGGGTAGTCGACGACATCGGGATCGCAGTTGGTGTCCAGGATCGCAATGATCGGGATGTTCAGCTTGCGGGCCTCGGCAACAGCGAGGTGCTCCTTGTTGGTATCCACCACGAAGATCGCCGAAGGCACCTTCTGCATATCCCGGATACCACCGAGGCTGCGCTCGAGCTTGTTCTTCTCACGCGTGAGCATGAGGATTTCCTTCTTGGTACGTCCCTCGAAGCCACCGGTCTGCTCCATGGACTCCAGCTCCTTGAGACGCTGCAGACGCTTGTGGACGGTGGAGAAGTTGGTGAGCATGCCGCCCAACCAACGCTGGTTCACGTAGGGCATGCCGACGCGCGTCGCCTCTTCGGCGATCGGCTCCTGGGCCTGCTTCTTGGTGCCGACGAACATGACCGAGCCACCGTGGGCGACGGTCTCTTTGACGAACTCGTACGCCTTGTCGATGTAGGTCAGCGTCTGCTGCAAGTCGATGATGTAGATGCCGTTGCGGTCGGTGAAGATGAACCGCTTCATCTTGGGGTTCCAACGACGGGTCTGATGCCCGAAGTGCGCGCCGCTGTCAAGCAGCTGCTTCATTGTTACGACGGCCATGGTGAGCCATTCCTTATGTTGTCGGTTGCCGCCCAGGATCGGGTGATCCTGGGCCCTAGCGTCTGCTGATGCCGGAACCCACTCCATAGAAACCCATGAGATAGGACCGCCCGGCATGCTGATCACGAACTCGTGGGCAGACGCGCGAAGTCAACCCGCTAGGCGAGTTGCGGTCATGAGTTTACATGCTGCGACGAGTGCTTTTCGCCACCGTCGCCGGATTGCGCCGGAGCCCCGGCAGTTATCCACAGAGCCCATACGGCCCTTTCCCGCACCGCCACCGCACGGTCACCATGACGTCGTGTGGTTCGTCGTGTGGCTCAGATCGCTCGGGTGTCCCGTATTGATCTCCACCCTGGCGGTGGCCGTCGCGCCAGTGGCGCCCGCCGCCCCTGGGGATGCGCAGGACCGTTTCGGCTGGCCGTTACGCCCCCGACCTGCGATAACTCGGTACTTCGACGAGCCGCGGGAGCGCTGGAACCGCGGCCATCGCGGGGTAGATTTAGCCGGCGCCCCTGATCAGCGCGTGATCGCGGCCGGGCCAGGAATCGTGGTGTACGCCGGATCGATCGCCGGGCGGCCACTGATCTCGATCGAGCACGCGGGTGGCCTGCGTACCACCTATGAACCGGTCGCACCGCTGGTCAAACCGGGTCAGCGGGTGTCGGAAGGATCGGTCATCGGGACATTGCTACCGGGGCATCCGGGCTGCCCCGAGGCCGCCTGTCTGCACTGGGGCGCCCTGCGCGGGCCCGCGTCGGCCGCGGACTATCTGAACCCGCTGGGACTACTGGCCTCGACGCCGCTGCGACTGAAGCCGCTTACGCGTGGCTAGAGGCCGCTTAGGCGGGCTGACAGATGTCGACGTGCGCGGGCTTTCCGGTGGCCTGCGACAGCCTGGACACCGCATCATGGAAGCGATCGAGCGCGTCCTGCTCGCTGACCACTTGGTAGAACGCGCGCATTTCACCACCGTTGGCCATGCAGACCCACCATGGCGGATACACATCGGCGAGTGCCGTTCCCGGTGCCACGATTCCGAGGCTCAACACGGCGGCGGTGGCCGCTACCAGAATTCCGGCACGCATGCTTGGCACTGTAGTCATCGGACCGATTTCGACCAGGCCCTTGCCCACAATTCCAGCGGAGCCAGCGCGACAAGCAGCGCCTTGCCCACCGCCGTCAGCGAGTACTCCCCATCCCGGCTCCGCACGATATGCGCGGCGGTCAACTCGTTCAAACGTGAGGTGAGCACGCCGCTCGACACCTCCCCCGCGTCGCCCATGTCCTGCCTCAACTCCGAGAAGGTCTTTGTCCCGGAGCGCAATTCCCACAGCGCCAGGATTGCCCACCGTCGACCGAAAAGGTCGAACGCCGCATTGAGTGGCTGCCCGGAACCGGACCCTCGTACGGGCCTGCCGGGCCGCGGCGCGGCAGTCCCGTCGGGCGACTCCGCCTCGGATATTCCGGCGCTGGCGATGACCGTGAGCAGTCGACTGGCACGCTCGGCCATCTGCTCCGCGCTCTGTTCGGGGTGCCGGATCCACCAGGTGATCGTGGCGCCGACCATCCCCATCCAGCCCTGCGTCAGCACACCGATGTCCTGAGGGTCGCGCAACTGGGTCGCCGCGCTTCCCACCGCGGCCACGCCCTGGCCGGCCAATGCGGCGAGCCGCCTTCTGGCGACCCGAGCCGCGGCAAGTGCATCGCTACCCTCGGGCAGGGTCTGATCCCAGATGACCAGCCAGTCAGACGGGCGGGGCGCCAACGCCTGGAAGATGGCCTGCAGCACGGCCCGCGGCAACGCGAGCGTGGGCGGTGCCGCCTCCATCGCCGCAGCAATGTGATCGCCCACGATCGTTCCGGCGCGCTGCACACACGCGATGTAGAGCTGTTCCTTGGACCCGAAATACGCCAGCACCATGGGCTTGGACACTCCGACGGCCGACGCCACCGCGGCCAGGGACGTGCCCGCGTACCCGCTGCGGCCGAACTCCTGACATGCGGCATCCAAGATCTGTTGCTCCCGCTCGGCGCGGGGCATGCCCTTGGTACCTGCCCGTGTCACCAGTCCCTTCTACCAGTTTCCCGTCACCCAGGGCCGCGTATTGATGTGCGCCGCATCACAGTAGACCGATCGGTGTGATGTTGATTTGACCGACTGTTAAATTAACGATCGGCCAGTTAACGTCAACGCTCACCAACCGGATCAATGAGGAGCTGGAATGCGTGGCGCGTGGGTGTATCTGGTATCGATTGCGATCCTCTGTATCGCCGGGGGCTACATAGCCCATCTACGGCTCAGCGATATTCCTGACCCCGCCATCGGCCATTCGGCCAAGCCCCCAGTCATCGGCAAGCCAAGGGACAAGGTCGTCGAGTACCGGCTGGACGGGCCCGCAGGCAGCGCGATCACGGCGTCCTATCTGGACATCGACGGCGCCGTACGCGAAGTGTCGGGCACGCTGCCCTGGCAGACCACCCTGCACGCGAAACAACTTGTCGTCCCTGCCGGACTCGTCGCGCAATCCAGTTCGGGGCAGATGTCCTGTCGCATCACGATCGACGGGCTGACACGTGATCAAAGCCCGGCCAACGCATCTGCCGTCTCCTGTCAGGTGGCGGTCGCGTGAATCTCTTGGACAAGTTTCGCGTGCACGTATGGGACAAGTTGTGGGCAAGCCCCGCCGATGTGGCACCTACACCGGGGCGACCGCTCTTGGCGCGGCTGCTCTACCGGTTCTCCATACCTATCCTCGTGCTGTGGCTCGGCGCGGCCGGCATCCTCAATCTCGCTGTCCCCCAGCTGGAGACGGTGATCAAACAGCACGCCCGTTCGTTTCTGCCCGATGACGCCGCCTCCGTGCAGGCGATCTCGAAGATGGGCGATTACTTCGGCGGTGCCGGCACCAACAACTTTGTCTATCTTCTCCTCGAGGGCGATGCGCCCCTAGGGGCCGAGGCGCATCAGTACTACTCGTCGATCCTTGACCGGATCAACCGGGACAAGAAGCATGTCAACTCATCCATGGACCTGTGGTCCGATCCGCAGTTCGCGCCGGCCAACGAAAGTGCCGACGGGAAGGCCGCCTACGTCCTGATCAACCTCAAGGGCAACATGGGGACTGCCCTGGCCATGGAGTCGACCGCGAAGATCCGCGAACTCATCGCCCAGTACCCACCGCCCAACGGAATCACCGCGCACCTAACGGGCCCATCCGCGGTGGTGAACGACGAGCTGGTGTCGATCAACGACTCGATCCTGATCCTGCTGATCGCGTGTGCGGGGCTGGTGGGCCTCATCTTGTTGTTGGTGTACCGCTCGCCGATCACCATCGCGCTGCCACTGCTTGTCGCGGGAGCGGGGCTTGCCGTCGGTCGGCCCATCGTCGCGTTCCTCGGCCAACACCAAGTCATCGGTGTGTCCATCTTCGCCTCGGCACTACTGGCGGTGATCGTGCTGGGTGCCGGAATCGATTACGGCATTTTCCTTTTGGGCAGATACCAAGAGGCACGACGGGCGGGCGAAGACCCGGTCGAGGCGTACTACACGGCGCTGGCGGGGGTGCAGCACATCATCATCGCCTCGGGTCTCACCGTTGCCGGGGCGACAGCCTGCATGGTCTTCACCCGCCTGGCCATCTTCAGCACGTCGGGGCTGCCGTGCACGGTTGCGGTGGTGGTCACCCTCGCCGCAGCGCTGACACTCGCGCCCGCCACGCTCGCCGCGGGCGGCCGTTTCGGATTCTTCGAGCCCCGCGAGGAGAAGTCACAGCGTAGGTGGCGACGCATCGCCACCTACGTGGTGCGCTGGCCGGGGCCGGTGTTGGCGGGCAGCTTAGCCGTGCTCGCGATCGCATTTCTGGCAGTGCCCGGGTTCCGGCCCAGTTACAACGAGCGGGAAGCTCAGCCCAGCGACTCCCCCGCAAACGTCGGCTTCGCCGCCTCGGACCGCCATTTACCGCCAAACATCATGTCGCCCAGCGTCTTCATCGTGGAAGCGGACCACGACATGCGTAACTCAGCGGATCTGATCGCACTGGCGAAAATGAGCAATGCCGTATTGAACATTCCCGGCATCAGCAACGTACAGGGCATCACCCGGCCGCTGGCCGCCCCGTTGGAACTCGGGACGCTGCCCGCGCAGGCGGGTTATGTCGGTGGGCGGCTGACCCAGATGACCAAACTGCTCACGCAGCGCATCGAGGACCTGACCGCCCTCAGCGGCCGGGTGGGACAACTTTCGCTGACGGTGCGAGGTCTGGAGCAGGCGCTGCACACCGGAACAGTAGGTGCAACCCAGATACATTCAGGTGCAACGGAATTACGCACCATTCTGGCCGCCGTGGTGCAGAAGGTCGACTCGTTGCGAGGGACCGCCAAACCTGCCGAGGACTTCATCGGCGGGATCCCGAACTGCCGGGATAACGACTACTGCCAAGCCGCACTCACCGGCTTCTCCCTCTTCGACGACCTCCACCGTTTTGACGGGCTTGTCGGCAATCTGGTGAACGGAACCGGCACGCTGGCACAGACCCTGCCTGCACTCGGTGCACAGCTACCGGAGCTCAAGGACTTCATCACCCAGGTCAACGCGGTCATCGCACCGCTGCAGAGCACCTTGCAGGTTCTGCTGCCCCAGGTCACCGAGATCACTCAGTTCACCGATGACCTCAGCAAGAGCTTCACGGCGGGCGACCCGAGTAGCTCCTTCTTCATACCCACGCAGGCCTTCGAGAATCCACTCTTCAAAAGCGCTATGCCGTACTTCTTCTCACCCGACGGCAAGGTGACACGGATGGTCGTCACTCCGGAGAAGGAGGGGTTCAGCCAGGAGGCCATGGACCTGAGCTCCCAGATCATCCCGACGGCACTACAGGCCATCAAGAGCACATCGTTGGCAGGCAGCACGGTGAGTATTGGAGGGCCGGGTGGCACGCTCCTGAACATCGAAGCCTTCACACGTGAGGACTTCATCACCAGTGCTGTGGCTGCGTTCGCCTTCGTGTTCTGCGTGATACTGATCCTGCTGCGCAGCCTCGTCGCCGCGATGGTGGTCATCGGCACTGTCGCGCTGTCCTACGTCTCGGCACTGGGCCTAACCGTGTTCGTCTGGCAGGAGCTCGTCGGCATCCCGCTACATTGGTCGGTGGCCCCACTGTCATTCGTGTTCCTTGTCGCCGTCGGCGCCGATTACAACATGCTGCTGGTGGCCCGGTTCCGCGAAGAGATACACGCGGGCATCAAGACAGGCATCATCCGCTCGATGGCCAATACCGGCGGGGTGGTGACAACCGCGGGCCTGGTGTTCGGCTTCACCATGTTCGCGATGATCGTTGCGCCGGCGCGCAATATCGCCCAGCTCGGTACGGCTGTCGGCCTCGGCCTGCTGATGGACACCCTGATCGTGCGATCGTTCCTTGTGCCCGCCATCGCGACCCTGCTGGGCCGCTGGTTCTGGTGGCCAGTGGTGGTACACGACAGGGCCGCCAACCGCGACGCGGTCCGAGGGGGCGCGACACCCTCGGGCACGCTGGATCGTGCACAGCTCGTAGGTGCGCCGCGATGACGTGCCCGGATTCCGCTCGAGACCAAGGCAAGTGAGCAACACATGCGGTGGCGCAGCGTTTCATCAACTGGTGGACCCCACACCTCTGTCGAGATGCACTTAGGTACAAGACATCTCAAAGAGCACAGGCGTGAATTAAACCTCGGCCCCCTGCAGATTCACATCGCCACATCGCGCGCCTGGAACCGCGGGTAACTGCCGTGCCTACGGGAGCCGGGTACATCGCAGTGCTTCTGTTTTTGGTGGTGGTAGCGCTATGGGCGGCAGGTGGTAACGGAGGATCGATGAGCTACTACCAGCGCGAGGTGGACCGCATGATGCGCAAGCAGTCACGGCAGGACAAGGCGAGTCTGGCGGCGAGAACCCGCCCTACCCGACGACGACACTGGACGAGTCAAGCCAACCCCACCCGGATGTGCCGATGGAGAAAGAAGTCACGCGATACCGCGTGACGCCGTCACGCCCGCGGGTGTGCCTGATCGTGGACGGCCCGTAGACGCGCCACGGTGACATGGGTGTACAGCTGAGTGGTGGCCAGGGTGGAGTGTCCGAGCAGCTCCTGAACCACCCGCAAGTCCGCGCCACCCTCGAGCAGATGCGTTGCAGCGCTGTGCCGTAAACCATGTGGGCCGATATCGGGGGCACCGGGCACGGCGGACATGGTCTGATGCACGACGGTGCGGACCTGACGCGGATCGATGCGCCGCCCACGCGCGCCGAGGAGAACCGCCGCACCAGAACCCGAGTTGGCAAGATGTGCTCGACCGCGGTCCAACCAGGCGGTCAGAGCATCGGCGGCTGGGCCCCCGAAGGGCACCGTGCGCTCTTTGTCGCCCTTGCCCAAGACGCGCAACACTTTTCGCGACCTGTCGATATCGTCGATATCCAGGCCACACAGCTCGCTGACGCGGATCCCCGTGGCGTAGAGCATCTCGACGATCAGCCGATCCCTCAATGCCATCGGATCGTCTTGTTCCGCACCCGAATGCGCTGCTTCCATCGCCGCGACGGCCTGATCTTGTCGCAGCACCGCGGGCAACGTACGGCGAGATTTAGGCTGTTGCAGCCGAATCGCGGGATCTGTCTGCAACAGCCCGCGGCGGGTCGCCCAGGCGGTGAAGATCTTCACCGCCGAGGTACGCCGCGCGACAGTGGAACGTGCCGCACCCTGCCGGGCCTGAGCGCCAAGCCATGACCGCAGCACCGGCAGCGACAGATCAGCCAGCGTGGCATCCGGATTGACCGCCGAGAGGTGATCGAACAACGAGGTGAGATCTCCCCGATAGGCGCGCTGCGTGTGCACCGACCGCCCGCGCTCCAGCGCCAGATGCTCGGCGAACTCGTCGAGAATCGCGGTCAGTTGCGGCGTCACTCCCTCACGGTAGCTTCGGCGGCTGCCAGCTCCTGTTTCCACACGCGGAAAGACTCCTCGGTACGGCCGCGACGCCAATATCCCGAAATCGAGGCGGCCCATTTTGGTGCGACCCCACGCTCCTTGCGGATGTATGGCCGCAGACCGTGCATGACGGTCTGAGCCTCGCCGTGAATGAACACCTGTACCTGCCCGGGTAACCACTCCGCAGAGCGCACAGCCTCGACCAATGGGGCGTTATCCCCTGCCAGGTTGTCGTCGACCTCGTCGGCACCAGCGCCGCGGTGGACCCAGATGATCTCGACATCACCGCGGGTATCGAAGGTGATCTCGTCCTGCGGACCGGCCACCTCGATGAACACCTTGGCGCGAGCACCCTCCGCAAGTGCCTGCAGCGCGACGGTGATCGCCGGGATGGCGGACTCGTCACCTGCCAGCAGATGCCAGTCCGCAGCGGGATCGGGCGAGTAAGCGCCGTGCGAATCGGTGACGTACAGCCTGTCTCCGGGCGTGGCCCGCGCTGCCCACGGGCCGGCCACACCGGTGTCACCGTGCACTACGAAGTCGATGGCGATCTCGCGACGGTCGACATCCACAGACCGGATCGTGTAGGTGCGGACGGTGGCCTGCATGTCGCGCGCCTGGTCGATATCCCGTGGACCTGGCCCTTCGTGGCCCTGCGGAAGGAATATCAGCTTGGCATAACTGTCGGTCTCTGAGGTGGCCTCGAAACCGTCAAAACCGTTACCGCCGAGCACCACCCGGGTGATATGCGGAGTCACCTGCTCGGTCCGAACTACCTGCAACTCATGTAGCGGGCGTGCC
Source organism: Mycobacterium sp. D16R12 (assembly GCF_002013465.1). GTDB lineage: Bacteria > Actinomycetota > Actinomycetes > Mycobacteriales > Mycobacteriaceae > Mycobacterium. The sequence goes on from NZ_MAFC01000027.1 coordinate 32,488, forward strand.
ATATCGCCTCCTGCGTCGAATCCTCTATGTCAATTGCCTTGACTATACGGAGGAACAGCCGCGAATGGGCGCCCCCGTCACGGCAACATGCCCTTGACGATCAGCTCGGCGGCGGCTTCGGCGTGAGCCTGAACTTGCTCTGGATCGAATACGGCATCCCCGAACACGGTACGTGCCAGCGCTCCGCTACTGAACAAGGCTGCGGTGCCGGACGTGATGAGAAAGAAGCTGGTCTGGAGCGGTACGTCACGCAGCTCCCCCGCCTTGACCGCCTCCTCGTAGACCGGGCCGAGCCGTTCCTGCATGGGGATGACGTAGGCCTGACAGATGTGCTGCAGCCGCTCGCTATCTTGGCCCGCCTCGATGTCCATGATGCGGATCAACTCGGGATGTTCAGCGGCGAAGATGACGAACATCTTGATGAATCGTTTGATCCGCTCGGAGGAACTCAAGCTCTCATCGTCGTCTGCCAGAACCTTCTCGACGATCGCCTGGAATCCCCAGTCAACGGCGGCGTACCAGAGCTGTTCCTTGGATGAAAACCGTTGATGCAGCAGGTTATGGCTCACTCCCAGCTCGCGATTGAGGGTGCGCATCGACATGCCCTGATACCCATGAGTGGCGAAGGCTTGTAGCGCCGCGGTGAAGATAGCGTCGGCTGACACTCCTTCCCCGCCTTTGCGCGGCCGGCCACGAGGGCGCCGCGTCAGCTCACTGGCATCAGTCACGAAATCCGCCACATCCTTCCTCCTCAACCATCATCCCCCCACCTACCGGCAATCGCGTTGAGGACTTCCGCAGACCGGTCATGATCTTTATCGGGATCGCCGAACACCACCGTTACTGCCGGGCATACTGACGCGATGGAGACCTGGTTGTGGATCAGTGCCGGCGTGCTCGCCGCGGTGCACCTCGGCGCGGGTGCGTTCAAACTGGTCACCCCGTACGAAAAGATCGCAGCCAATCCCAACCTCGCCTGGGCCACCGATTTCACTCCCAACGTCGTCAAGGCGATCGGCGGATTGGAAGTGCTCGGCGCAATCGGCGTAGTGCTCCCCCACGCAACAGGGATCGCCCCGGTGCTCAGCCCGCTTGCCGCTGCCGGACTCGCGGTGTTGCAGGCCGGAGCCTTCGGTGTTCACGTGCGTCGCAACGAATGGAAGCTGGCTCCCGTCAACGTGATCCTGATCGTACTTGCGGTGTTCGTGGCGTTCGAGTGGTACGGCTGATGCACCACTGAGCAGCGACTACGGCGCACCCACGAGATTGCCCTCGGCGCCACACAATTCGCTGACACACGCGGCGAAAGCCTCCGCTTCCAGCGTCGCACCCTTTGACCTCCTCACAAGTGCGAGACGCCCTCGCATCACCCGATCAGATAGGTCAATCTGCCGGATGCGGTCCAGACGGTCGGGCGAAAGCCCTGGAGTTACGGCGACACCGAGGTCCCGAGTGACCAAATGGCCCATCATGTCCACCGAGCTCGTCTCAAAGGCGATGTGCGGTACGAATCCCGCTGCCATGCAGGCCCGATCGAGGATTGCCCGAATTCCGGACCCCTGCGGATGACTGATGAGCGCACGGTCCCGCAAGTCCTCGACCGTGATCGACGCGCGGCCCGCGAGAGGGTCATCGTCATGGACTATCGCCACGATGTTCTGCGGAGCGAGGAGCTGCTCGCACAGCTGACGGGGCAACGCCGCAGCCCACCCGACCACAGCCATGTTGAGTTGGCGTTCGAGCACCGCCGCGATGAGCTGGTCAGATCTTGCTTCGGTCAGGGTGATTGATACCGCGGAGTGAGCCTGACGGAACACAGCCAAAGCGTCCGCAAGCAGAGGCAGCGGGTGCGCAACCGCCCCTATTGCCAAACGCCCGCACAGCTCCCCTGCCATGGCGTCGGCGGCCAACCGTATTTTGCCGACTGTCTCCAGTGCCATTTCGGCGAGCGGTCGCAACGCCTTGCCGAACTCGGTCAAATTGAGCGCTCTGCTCGAACGATCGAACAGCTCGTGATCGAGTTCGCGTTCCAATCGCCGGACCTGAGCACTCACCCATGGTTGAGCGACGTGCAGAGCTTCGGCGGCGCGCGTGAAACTCGCGTGGTCGGCCACCGCGCGAAAGTACTCGAGCTGCCTCAGCTCCACAGCGGATCACCCACAGCCTCAACAGAGGAGACAGTGCGTACCAACGCAATCGTCAGTAGTTGATGAGCCAAAGAGGCCCGAACTTGGCCATCCCCAGAGCGATGAACAGGACCGCAATGATCATCGCCGTCGCGAGGTCGTTCATGTGCTCGATGGGACTGTCCGACTGAGCCTTCCGGGCCTCGTATATCTGAAATCCAGGCTCCATAACGTGCATCCTTTCTCTAGCTTTGATGGAAGAACCGTTCTCACAACGTCGATCAACAGATCGAACCGGCAGGAATCGCCACACCACTCAACCGAGAATGGTCTTTCGGTCGGAGTGGAAAAAGGTGATCAGAGTTGTTGCACCGCATATTAATCCGACGGTGAGTATCACCTTAGACCCGCTATAGAGCGAGGCTATGCCCCCTCCGATGGCAGCGCCCAGGATGAAGGATAGGTAAAGCATGGCGTACCCGAGCCATTCAAAAACGGAACCCTTACCAAACAGATGCCGCTCGATACCCTGGCCCAGTTTGACGACCGTCCCCGTGACGTAGCTCAAGGGAATGGCCGTCTCGCCCTTCTTGACGAACGATGTGTTCAAGGCCCCGATCGCGAAGGCCAATAAGAGGATTGGCGTGAAATGCACGTCGACATTCGCATTGAAACCCCGGTCTTGGAGGAAGTCGACAGCAGCTGCCGCAAGAAGACCGAAGGTGGTGAGAACAGTTGCCCCGTGCGGGTGATTCTTCCAGAATTTTCGCCTGCAATAGGACGCCACTATGACCCCGAACAGGAAGGCACCGATCATCGAGATAGCGGCAATCGGACCAGCACCCGCCACTTGCTGTTTGTCCGTGACCTTGAACCACGTCAGCACGGCGCGCTCGGTGTTGCCGGTCATAAATGTCACGAAATAGCCTGCGCTGTGCAGGAAGGCGACGGCCCCCACCATTCCGGCAAGCCCGGAAAGCAGCCAGGAAAGCCGGGCCTCGCTACCGATGGCAGCCTCGCGGGTTATCACCGCGTCGGCAGACTTGGATGCCGCGGCATCACCATGGCGATCATCAAGTTCCATGTCGTCCTGGGATCTGTTCTCTACAGCCACGGAACCGCTACCGCTCTTCCTGTTCATGACGGCCAACTCAGGGCTTATCGATGTCGCCGACGTGGCCGTGTAAAACAACGCGCCCGTCGGCAAGTTTGTAGGTCAGATACACGATGGCCAGCGTCTTGGCCTCGACGGCATCGGCCACCACCTGCGAGCGCTGCAGCAGTTTGATACCGGTCTCTTCCACATGGCGGGCCTCGAACTCATCGATCCGGGACAGCCCGTCCTTACGACCACCCAGGATCGAAGGCATGACCCGCACCACCAGATCCCGGATATGTCCGCCGGGCACCTCTCCGGTGTCCAGAGCAGCCACTGTGGCCCCTACCGCGCCACAGGAGTCATGGCCCAGGATCGCGATCAACGGCACGCCCAGCACCGCCACCGCATACTCAATCGAACCCAGCACCGCCGAGTCGATCACCTGACCCGCGGTACGCACGATGAACATATCGCCCAGGCCCTGATCGAAAATGATCTCCGCAGCCACCCGACTATCCGAACACCCGAACAACATCACCTGCGGGTTCTGGCCACTGGCCAGCTCGGTACGACGCGCCACGCTCTGACTCGGATGCTGCGGCAAACCGCCAACAAAACGCTCGTTGCCCTCTTTGAGTGCCGTCCACGCGGACCTCGGATCAGATCTCATATTTCCTTCATACCCTACCGGGGTATCGCATGTCTGTGATCTTCAACACACAGTTGATTTAATTCAACCCTAGGTTGACTTCCGAAGGGATCGGAGCACTCCCGCAGCACGTCGAAATACACACTGCGGGAAGCGAATTACTCGGCTTGCAAACTCTCCAGCCGACAGTGACAGCCCTGGCAGATCTCTCCGATGGGCGTCGCAGCCATTGAAAGCACCCGAATCCAATATGCCTGGAATCTACGGATGCCGCAACGCGAATCCACAATCAGTTGGCAATCATCCACCGCCACAACAAACTCGAACGCCCCCCACTTGGTTGGAATGCGGATACCCCCCGTCTTCGAAAGGCGTAGCAGCGGAGTCCGTCTCACCTTCTGGAGGGTGCGACTACACACTTGGATGGGTATGCCCCAATATTCACAGGAAATATTCAGACTGCGCCACTTCATAACAAATCGTTCTAGCTGTCAGACAAAGTCGATGATGGCATTGTCGGACCGCTTCACTGCATGATGGAAGAGGGGCCACCGGACATGCAGCTCCGCGGAGACGAGAGATGAATGAAAATGTCACGCACACAAGAGGAATCGATAGCCAAAATTCACTATGGGCCGCTGTGGAAGTACGAAGGAAGGACCGGATACGCCGAATACGTGGAGACGAGCGCCGTGGCTGGCACTCTCTACATATCAGGCCAGGCCCGTCACCGATATGGAACGTACGCTGGAGGCCTACCACGAAGTCATCGAGGGCCTTCAACGGTGAGGCGCGGCACCGACATCGGTCATGACAGAGGTCAGCAGGCTGGCGTCAGCTGACATGCTCTGCGAAATCGAAGCGGTGGCCGTCAGATGAGCAATCCCCCCGCTTGCACCAGAACAGCGCCTACATGTCCACTTAGCCTCAGGTCTGCCGCCCGCTGCCACGGCGAGTGATCTTCCAGCCACCGCCCGCGTCCGCGACTAACTCCTCAAGTTCCAGAATTGCCAACGCACCCTGCACTCGGCTGGTGCTCAACCCCGATTCGACAACGAGCTGTTGGACTGAGGCGCGACCACGGCCCGGCAGCGCCTCGTAGACACGCTTTTCGTCCTCACCGAGCCCGTCGATGACATTGGTGGGTCTTTCCGGATCAGGCGCGAACTCACCCAATCGACCCGCCAACTCGATCACATCCTGGGCGCAGCCAATGAGCCGTGCGCCACGCTCGGCTATTTCAATATGGGTACCCGCCGACGCAACCGAGGTGATCGGGCCAGGCACCGCACCAACGGGCCGACCGAGCCCACGCGCCCAGGCGGCGGTGTTGGCTGCTCCGCTGCGTATGCCGGCCTCCACCACCACGGTCGCGCCGGAAAGCGCGGCCACCAACCGATTTCGCGTGAGAAATCGGAATCGCGCGGGGCGCGCGCCCGGCGGATACTCGCTGATCACCAATCCATGTTGAGCGATCCGGTAGAGCAGCCCGGAGTGGGCGGCCGGGTACGGCACATCCACACCACCAGCCAGCACTGCAATCGTGATGCCCTCGCACGCCAGTGCCGCCCGATGCGCAGCGCCATCGATCCCGAACGCACCGCCCGAGACCACTGCCACGTCACGCGCCGCCAAACCCGATGCGAGTTCTGCCGCCACATGCTCGCCATAGCCCGTACAGGCACGCGTACCCACGAGTGCCGCGGCCCGCGAGGTGGCCTCTGACAGCGAGTGCTCACCAACCACCCAGAGTGCCAGCGGTGCTCGCCCACTCGGCATCCGCTTCCTGTCGACCATGGCGAAGCTCTGGAACTGCCACCGCGGCCATTCTGGGTCATCGGGTGTCACGAGACGCCCACCAACGCGACCCAAGATCTGCAGATCCTCGCGACTGCGGTCGATATCGTGCCGGGCCCGCACGATGGCCCGCACCCGGTCCGGTACATCCAAGCGCCGGACGCGTTCGGCGGTCTCGTGTGCGCCGAACACCGACACCATGGCCTCGAGTTCCGCACTAGGTGCCTCGGCCACGCGTGATAAGTAGGCCCAATCGGCCGGTTCGCCGCTCATCGCTTGTCGCGGAAGGTCAATGCGAGCTTCACATCCTCGGTGCCCGGGAAATCACGCCCGGCGAGATCGGCGAGAGTCCACGCGACACGTAGGCAACGATCCAAAGCCCGAACACTGATGAGCCCGCGTTCCATGGCGTTACGCAGGGGCTCCATGACCGTCCGCGACGGCCGGAACTCCTTGCGCAACAGCGGACCCGGAGCATCAGCGTTGACGCGAAATCCGTGCTCCGACCAACGGCCCGCTGCCCGTTCGCGGGCCAGCACCACGCGCTCACGCACCAGCGCCGTGCCCTCAGCAGCTTCGTTGAGAGCGGTTTGACTGACCGGGTGCATTCTTACCCGGAGATCCACCCGATCAAGAAGTGGCCCCGACAACTTGCCCAGGTACCGACGACGCACTGACGACGGACACGTGCAATCCCGTGGATTCGCCGGTGCACACGGGCACGGGTTGGCGGCCAGAACCAGCTGAAATCGGGCCGGGTACGCGACGACACCGTCACGCCGCGCCAACCGAATCTCCCCATCCTCCAACGGTGTACGCAACGCCTCCAAGGCAGGGGTCGAGAGCTCGGCGCATTCGTCGAGGAACAGCACCCCGCGATGGGCTCGGCTCACAGCCCCCGGTTTGGCTGTACCGGAGCCGCCGCCGACGAGCGCGGCGACACTCGAGGTGTGGTGCGGCGCCACGAATGGTGGTTGTGTGATCAACGGCTGCTGGGCCGTCAACAGGCCCGCCACCGAGTGGATGGCTGTGACCTCAAGCGCCTCGCCGTCGGTCAGCGGCGGCAGCAGACCCGGCAGGCGTTGCGCCAGCATAGTTTTACCGATTCCTGGCGGCCCGGTCAGCATGAGGTGATGGGCACCCGCCGCCGCCACCTCGACCGCGAATCGCGCATCGGCATGCCCGACCACATCCGCCATGTCCGGAATGTCGTTCTCGCATTGCACGCGCAACCGCACTACCGGGTCCAACTCACCGTCGGCACACAACCAGGCCGTGAGTTGCCGCAGCGTCTGGGCACCCAACACCTCTATGCCGTCGACCAGCCCCGCCTCCCCCAGATTCGCCTCGGGTACCACCACGGTCGGCCACCCGTCGCGTTTGGCCGCCAGCACCGCCGGGAGTACGCCGCGGATCGGGCGCACCCGCCCATCAAGGGCCAACTCCCCTAGAAGCAGGCTCTTTTCCAACCTCGTCGGCGGGATCGCCTTACTGGCCGACAACACGGCGGTGGCGAGAGCAAGGTCGTACACCGAACCCATCTTCGGCAATGTCGCCGGTGACAGGGCCAAGGTCAGACGCGATGCCGGCCAGGTGAACCCGCAGTTGGTGATTGCGGCACGTACACGATCACGGGATTCCTGCAGTGCTGCGTCGGGCAGTCCGACCAGATGCACTCCAGGAAGCCCGGCGCTGATATCAGCCTCGATCTCCACCGTCTGGCCGGTTACCGCCTTGACCGCAACGGAATACGCTCTCCCCAGTGCCATCTCAGTCCACCCCGTGAATGTGGGTGATCTCGGGAACGGGTCCGCTCAAACGGATCTCGATGACATCGATACGCACGGCCGGCCACGAACGGCCCTGGGCGGCCAGCCAAATGCCTGCAAGTCTCCGCAACCTACGTAACTTAGTGTGCGTCACCGCCTCTGCGGGCGTTCCAAAGGCGCGGCCAGTGCGGGTCTTCACCTCGACAAAGATCAACACCTCACCCTCGGCTGCGATGATGTCGAGCTCTCCGTACCTGCACCGCCAATTGCGATCGAGGATCGTGAACCCGTCGCCACTCAGGTACTCAGCGGCGAGATCCTCGCCGTGGCTACCGATCTGTGCACGTGTGGTGGTTGTCATGTCGTCACCATCCGTACAGGTGCCGACACGGGCTCAGCCGAGGCAACTCACGGATGCGGGTTTATCCACATTCCGGCATTCATCCACAGGACCCGGCCGCGGCCGTTCCTACCGAGGTTCGGGCAGGCGTTCAAGCACAGAGAACGGAGACTTCATCGAGCCCGGAGTTCCGCGGCGATGTGGGTACAAGCCCAGTCGGATCGCACGCTTCTGGTGAAAACGCTGTCGCCGCGCCGCGACAGCCCGAACGGTTCTACCCGTGCGGCTGGCGATGTCAGCGTCCGCCAACGTCCCCGCGGCGAGAAGCGCAATCTCCGCGGGTGACCAGTGGGTGCTCACTAACGCCGAATGATTCTCGCCGGCAGTCCACCTTTCAAACCCATGGACATTCGGTACTGGTGCCGAGGCTCATACCCTGCGGGAAGTTCGAATCGGTAGCGCTGGTACGCCGTTGCGATGGTCAGAACCGCCTCGATGTAGGCCATCCGCATTCCCAGACACAGGCGCTGTCCGCGCCCGAAGGGCACGAACGCGCGCAAGTCGGCTTCGTTGTTGAGGAATCTGTCAGGGTGGTACCGGTTGGGTTCTGGCCAGAACCGCGGATCTCGCTGCATCGCAAGCGAGGAATACAGAATCGTCGTGCCCGCCGCAATGCGATAGCCGCCCACCTCGTCGTCGACCAGTGCGGTCTTGGGATTGATGACCAATCCCCCTTGGAGGCGTTGCGCTTCGTCGAAACACGCACGGGCCAATGGCAACTTGGCCATATCCCCAACCGTCACAGGGTCTCCGCCCAGGGCGTCCACTTCGTCGATGAGTCGTCGTTCGATGTCCGGATGGCCGGACACGAGGGCGAATGTCCACGCCAACGCGGCTGCCGTGGTCTCGTGTCCGCCGACGATCATTCCGGCGATTTCGACCGCGATCTTGTCGTTCTCCAACGAACGGCCATCGTCGTATGTGGCCTTGATCAGCAGATTCAGAATGTCGGTGCGCTCGGTGGGATGGCGTCGCCTCATCTCGATGAGTTGGTCAGCGCCGCCCATCATCATGTCGAGCATGCCGTCCATGCGCCGCTGAAACGGACGGGGAATCCATGCCGGGAATGAGTACATCGCGACGCGCACCGTGGTCGCCAACATCCCGAAGCTGATCGCGTTCTTGGTCACGGACGCCTCGAGCATTCGCGGCGACAGATACTCGTCGAACATGGCGTTGAACAACACGATCAGCGCGAGTTTTCGAGTCTTCTCCTCGATATCGACGTAACCATCGGCGTAACCGGAAGGTTCTGCCCAGCTGTCAACCTGTTCCGTCACCGCCTTGGTGAACAGATCTCCCAGCTCGGCAAGATTCTTCTGGGTGAAACTCGGGCGGTAGAGCGAGCGTCCCCGTTGCCACTCCTGATCATCGGCGAACGCGAAGAAGTTGTGCCCGAGTTTGGGCGGCACCATCTGTTGGGCAACCATGTCCGAACGCCGGTAGCGATCGGGATGCTTCACCAGCACGTGGTCAACCCAGTCCGGATGACCGAGATACACGGTCTTCACGAATGGCGTGGGGACCGAAACGATATCCCCGTACTTCTTCGTCAGCTCCAGCGGATAGAGCCAGGGGTCGCGGACCAGACGTGCCAGCGCACTCGCCCGTCCGGTTCCGGCAGGGCCGGGCGGAGTGGGCAGACCAGTCACCCCCGCGGGGCTCAGGGTCGGTGAACTCATGCCGCCACCCCCGCGTGCTGTGTCCGCCGTCCGCTCGAGGTCACCGCAGCCGCCTCATCGCGAATCTCGCGTAGTTCCGGTATCTGCAGCAGCAGATACGTCGACAGAATCGACGTGGCGATCACCGCGCCGGCAGCCAACCAGGTCACCAGAGTCGGCGCCGAGGACTGAACTGCTTGGTAGGCGGGCCAACTGACGCCCACGATGTAGCCGATGGTCGTCGCCGGAATCAAGAGAACCAAGAGCCAGATCCGAGAACCCTTGAGGTACTTCACCGCATAGAAGATCACGATGCCGTACACCGGCAAGAGCGTGGTGTTCTGCACGATCGAATACAGCGGGATCCCCCCGACCCGTGTGGGGTTGTCACCGTAGTACGCGATGACTCCCGTGAAATGCCAAACCATTTCGATGACGATTTCCGGAATGCCGACGTATATCGCCGACAGCAGGAAGATGTCACGCAGGGACCTGCCGTGAGAGATATACCGGTAGGCGATGTATCCACCGATCGCCACGTAGGAGGACGCCCCGACCAGAATCCACGCCGGCATTCGTCGACCCATCACCGTGTAGCCGAACCACGGGGTGTCGTTCGCGTAGACGATGGAGCCCACCAGATCACCCAACGGCTCGATGTTGGCCGCGACGAGTCCCGCGACGAAGAGCACCAGCGGAAGCACCTGCCGGTGTTTCACCAACTTCCACAGCGCCCATGCCAACGCGGCCGCCGCGCCCCCGTACGCCAATGCGATCGATACCCATGCGACCAACTGGTTCGCATGAAGTTCCGGAGCGACCGGTGCACCGCCCTCACCGGGGAGCAGTACGCCCGAACCGCTATAAGTCCAGGTTGAGACCTGATCGAATACTGTCATGTTACTATAGTTATTAAATCAGTCACATTAGTCAATACCGACATGCGGCGACTCAACGAAGCGAGGTGGGATCATCGAATCCATGCCAGGCACCGGTGCGATCAACTGGCCGGATGTCGTCGCCACCGCGACCGCAGAAGACCCGGCCACCCTTTCCTCTTCCGACATCCGGATCCTCGATGCAACAGTCGAGGTCCTCGGGATATGCGGAGAGCAGCGGCTGACCATCGACATGGTGGCCGATCGCGCACACATGTCACGGATGACGGTTTTTCGCCGCTTCGACTCCAAGCAGAATCTGATCGACACCGCGTACCGCCGTGAAATCAGCAGAGCCCTCCGCGATATCACCGACTACGCAGGCAGAACGGACACCGCTGCGCGTCGTGCGACTGCCATCGCGACGCGGATGGTGGACAACGCCACGCGAATTCCCGCCTTGCAGTGGATCATTCGTGCTCAGTCGGACGAAATTGTCAGAATGTGGCGCGATCTGGAGCCGCCCGGACAAGAACTCGGCCGCGCGTACATATCCACGCTGCTTCAGGATCCGCAGCTGCAAGATCCGCTACCGACTTCGGATGCGGACTTTGTCTCAGATGTGCTGATACGCACCGTAATGTCACTCGTCCTTGTGCCGGATCCGGCGTATCACAAGGCCAGCATCGTCGAACTAGAGCAATACATCCAGCGCGTCGTCGAGCGCCTACTGCGCTAGCGCACTAGCCCCACATCTTGACCGGATGAACCACCGGCGCAACCTTGCCAATCGCACCCGTCGCGGGCCCCGGCAGGTCCTTCGAGTTGGGAGCCGACTTGATCTCGACATCGTCCCTCGCGGTGCAGACAGCGCCACTCGACTTCGACGGCGCACAGTGCGCCTGCGGCTCGGCCACGGCGGCACCTGGCGAGTCCACTGGCAGGGCAACGACAATCACCGGCGCGATCATCGCCACTGCCCTCATCAGCAAAATACCCATCGGCAGAGAATGGGCTACGCACACCACGTTCGCAACTCGAACGGTGTTCCACTGGAAAGTAATTCCCATCACAGTGGCCAGAATCTGTCAGGTCTAGACAGATATCAGCAAGGAAATGCCGCCGCGACCTAGCGCGGAGCGTTGCCCTCGAGCCGATCGAGCAGCGATTCGAGCGCCTCTTCGAACTCTGTCGCGCTGTGGTCCTCGCTGAGCTGCTTCTGCATCCGTCGCAGGTTCGGATAGTTCGACAAACTCCGCAGCGTCTTCTCGGGCAGCTCGTCCTCCACCGGACTCAACGAGACCCCGCGCGCTGACACCTCCAACAGAAGCTGACCCAGCAGGAACGTGGTGTACGCGCGATAGGCGGTCACCGCACCGCGATCATCGAAGCCGTAGGAGATCAGTGTGTCCAAGAAGGTCTCCATCCACTTCATGCTCCGCAGCGGTGGCCGGACCCACGGGGCTTCCGGTGGCCGAGTGGCCAACGTCGGGAACAGATGCGGATGCTCGATCGCAATCGCTCGCACCCCGTGCGCAAGCCTGACGAGATAGTCCTGCCAACCATCTTCTTGCCGACGCGCGGCGAGTTGGTCGTCATAGAGCCTCTCGACCAAGTGGTCGACAATTCCGCCGAGCAGATCCTGACGGCCGTGGACGTGGCGGTACAAGGCCATCGCCTCGACACCGCAGGCGGAACCAAGCCGTCGCATGGTCAGCTGATCCAACCCGTCACGATCTACCAGGCCGATCGCGGTATCAAGGATCTCAGCACGAGTCAGCGATCGGGGCCGGCGACCCTCGGGGCTACCTGCACTTGTTCGGTTTTCCGTCTCTTCCACTGCGTCCGTCACTCCCACTGTGCATTTCTGGGCTCGGGCAACGACGGCGTCCCCGTGGCGGCTTCGCCGTCCACACGACGGTACCTCTGCCAGCTAAACGCCTGGCCAGCACCTATTTGTTTACAAAGTAGTTTACGTAGTACACAACCCTTGCTACGGTGGATTTGTCATCTCACGACGAGGTGACATCGAGCGGTTGCACCGCACACGCACTGAAAAGGAGCGGACACATGAGCGATGACAACAGGGACAGCGGTATCGAGGCCGGCATCAAGGGCGTCGTCGAGGACGTCAAGGGCAAGGCCAAGGAGGCCTTCGGCAAGCTCACTGACGACGAGTCGCTCGAGCGCGAAGGCCAGGCACAGCAGGACAAGGCCGAGGCTCAGCGCGAGGTAGCCGCCAAGGAAGCCGAAGCAGAAAAGGCCCGCGCCGAGGCTGCCGTGCACCAGGCTCGCGAAGACGCCGAGAAGTAACGCAGATCGTCGTAGCAGCCCGCCCCCCACTCCAACGAGAATCAGGAAAACACAAATGATTTCACCTATGGCCGCTGATGTTGCGGCAGCCCACCTTGGCTTTGGCATCGGCTGGATCGGATGGATTGTCATCGGCGGGATCGCCGGATGGGTCGCCAGCAAGATCATGGGCACCGACGGCCAGCAAGGGCTCCTGCTCAACATCGTGGTGGGGATTGTGGGCGGGCTGCTGGGCGGATTCCTACTGAACCTGCTCGACGTCGGCACCTATGGCTTCGGCTGGATTCTGACATTCGTCACCGCGCTGGCTGGCGCATGCATTCTCTTGTTTCTCGTGCGCCTCGTCAGCGGCCGGCGATGAGTGACAAAAGATTCCAGCAGTCCACAACAGAAGGGGCCTCAGTGATTTCGTCCATATCGAAGAAGCTCGCAGTAGCCGTCGGCATCGCCGCGGCCATCTCGCTGGCGGGCTGTTCCAACGTGATCAACCAAGGTGGCGACACCACGTGCAAGGAGTACCTCACCCAGGACGAGGGCACGCAGAACGAGGCCGTCATCAAGATGCTGAAGGACGAGAACCAACAAGACCCCAGCGGTCTGCAGTCCACTGCAGCACGGACCTCCGCCTTGGCCTACTGCAAGACGCTCGGCAACGAGAACAGCAAGATCAAAGAGGCCCCCCACATCTAGATCGGGAGTATTGGATGAGAACACGAATAATCAAGCACAACAAGGTCTTTGCCGGATGTGTCATCGTGCTCGGCACAGCACTCGCCGGATGCGGCGCCAGCACCGACAACGGACCGACAAGCAGCAGTACGACGACCACAACGACGACGACAACAACCACCACGACGTCCGTCCCCACGCCCAGCGGCGCACCGGAAGGCACCCCGGCACCCGGCCCGACCGGTAGCGGCGGACCAGAGGGCGGATCCGGCGCCATCCCCGGCGGCCCGACCGGAGGCGGCGGACCCGGAGGCGGGAGCGGCAGCATCCCAGGCGGTCCTACCGGCGGTGGCGGACCCGAGGGCGGCGGAGGCAACATCCCCGGCGTCGGCGGCGGTCACGGCGGCCCGGGTGGCGGCAGCGGATGCGTCGACAACGTCGGATGCGTCAGCATCCCGTAAATCACGTTCGGCCGAGCTGCGTCTATCGGAGATCTACTCCGGTAGGCGCAGCTCTGGCTTGTCGACCTCTTCGATGTTGACGTCCTTGAAGGTGATCACGCGCACGTGTTTGACGAAGCGCGCCGGCCGGAACAAGTCCCACACCCAGGCATCGGAAAGCCGCAGCTCGAAGTACACCTCGGAGTCCGTATTCCGCGGAATCACCTCGACGCTATTGGCCAGGTAAAACCGTCGCTCGGTCTCCACGACGTAGCTGAACTGCCCGACGATGTCCTTGTACTCGCGATACAGCGAGAGTTCCATCTCGGTTTCGTACTTTTCGAGGTCTTCAGCGCTCATAGACTTTCCATTATCCCCCCTGTGCTCGATTCTCTTCGCGCAAGCGGCTCATCAACGAACTTTCCCTGCGCCGCATTACGCACGTTCACGAACGACTGTCGATGCTGAACTGACGGACCCAGACGCCGCAACGCCTCGGTATGGACCGCCGTGCTGTACCCCTTGTGCACCGCGAATCCGTATCCGGGGTGATCGGAGTCCATGGCCACCATCACCCGGTCCCGGCTCACCTTCGCCAACACGCTGGCCGCCGCGATGCACGCCGCCGAGGCGTCGCCGCCGATTACGGGCAGAGAGGGCACCGGCAATCCCGGCACCCGGAATCCATCGGTCAGCACGTAACCCGGCTTGCAGCCCAGACCTGCGACCGCGCGGCGCATTCCCTCGATGTTGGCCACATGCACACCAATGCGGTCCACCTCTTCGGCCGGCACCGACACCACGTGATACGCCTCGGCATACCGACAGATGAGGGGAAACAACGTCTCGCGCATCTTCTCGCTGAGTTTCTTCGAGTCATTGAGCGCAGCAAGGCTTTTCCGTTGACTTGAACCCAGCACGCAGGCAGCGATCACCAACGGCCCCGCACAGGCCCCGCGTCCTGCCTCGTCGACACCGGCGACCGGCCCCAAACCCACACGGTCGAGGGTCAATTCGAGGGTGCGCAATCCGGATGCCTTGCGAATCACCGTCCGTGGCGGCCAGCTGGTCGTCATACCGCTAGGGCTACGTCTGGGGATTCACCGATGTGACGGCGCCCCACCGTCCGGGTGGCCATGCGATGAATCGCGCCTTGCCGATGACGTTATCCACGGGGACGGTGCCGATGTTCGGGTCTCCGGTGCAATAGACCCGCTGACGCTCATCCATCCCTGGCCTGGCATCTCGTTCGAGGCTCTGGCAGTGCGCACGCGAGTCTCCGCTGTGCGTCCGGTTGTCCCCCATCATCCACAGCTTGCCCTCCGGCACCTTGACGGGGCCGAATTGGAAACTCCAGCAGGCGTTGGTGGGGTCGATGTCGCTACCGGGACCGATGGTCTCCGGATCCAGATACGGCTCGTTGAGCTTCTTGCCGTCGACCGTCAGGCCCGTGTCCCAGCGGCATTCCACGGTCTGCCCACCGGTAGCGATGACCCGCTTAACCAGGTCGTTCTCGTCGGGGGGGACCACACCGATGAAGGCCAGGGTGTTCTGCAGGTATCGGACGGCAGTGTTGTCCGACCGGATCGATCGGTAATTGCCGTTCCACTCGGACGGGCCCTTGAACACCACGACGTCACCAGGCTCTGGATCCGAGAATCGGAACACCACCTTGTCGACCATGATCCGGTCGCCGGTGCAACCACGGCAGCCGTGCAAGGTCGGCTCCATCGACTCCGATGGAATGAGATACGGACGGGCAATGAAGTTCTGCGTGATGCAGTAGAGCACCAGCGCGATCAGCAGCAGAACGCCCACCTCTTTGAGCATGCCCGAGCCGCTGTCTTCGTCCTTCGCCGATGCTGCGGAGGCTTCCGCCGAGTCCCCGGCGTCCTGCTTCTCGATATCGTCCTGCTTCTCGATATCGTCGCGAATGGTCTCAAACTGACCGAACGCCACTCGGGACTCATCCAAGGTCACCTCGCAGAAAAGCTTCTCAGCCTGGGGATCCCATGCACTCAGCCCGGTCTCTTCTTCGATGATTTTCGCCAACCGCATCAGATGCTCGATGCGTGAGTCGAAATCCGACGACGTTGCCGCGCCATAGGAAACACCCATACCCACGCCATCAGGTGCGTAATTCACCTGCACGGTGGTGATCGAGTCGGTGAGCTCCCACTTGCCGTCCGACCCCTCGAACACGTCGGGGGTATTCATACCGGCAATCAGCCGGGAACGCAGATCCGGCGAGTCCTTCAGCGGATGCTCGTTCTCCGAAACGTCCTCGTAGCTTTCAGGAGGATGCTGACGTACAAAATAGACGTCATAGGACACTATGGACGTCCTCTACCGGGGTCGGGCCGTGTCCCGACTCGGTCAGCGCTTCTCCTTGATCTTGGCCTTCTTGCCGCGCAGCTCGCGCAGGTAGTACAGCTTGGCGCGACGGACCGCACCACGGGTGACGATCTCGACGTGGTCGATGTTCGGGGAGTGCACCGGGAAGGTGCGCTCGACGCCGACGCCGTAGCTCTCCTTGCGGACGGTGAAGGTGGCGCCCACGCCACCACCGGTGCGGCGCAGCACGGCGCCCTTGAAGACCTGGATGCGCTCCTTGGAGCCCTCGATCACCTTGACGTGCACGTTGACGGTGTCGCCGGGACGGAAGTCAGGCACATCCTGGCGCAGCGAAGCCTGATCGACAAAGTCCAACGTGTTCATCGGTGTACTTCCCTCTTGGTCTCTCGACTCAATCGCGCGGCCGGGTCGCATACGGGGTATGCACCTCGGCCGATCAGTAATTGCTTGGTTCTGTCTGGGTTGTGGCCAAGCGGCAGCAGACAGCTAGTCAATTGTGCCAGACAGGGGCCCTTCCAGTGAAATCGCCCACCCGAGCACCCCTTGGGCAGCGACTATCCAGACAGTACTAGTAAGCTACCGAGACCGGAACACCTGCCACACAGGTAACAAAATCAGAGTCTGACCGCAGAGGGGGTCTACGTGATGCGCGGTCAGCACCTGTTCGTGGGCTTGACGCTCACCGCGGTGACCACGCTGACCTCTGGATGTGTGGCATCGGTGCGCAGCGATCCGGCCACCCCGGTACTGGCGGTCGTCAGCGCCCCTGCCGAACCAGCACCTGTCTTCGCGGTGGAGAGCCCCCCTTCCTTCGAGACCCTGCCCGAGCGCACCACTGCGGCAACCGCTCAGGCGAAGAGCGCCGGGGCCGTGCTCACCGCAGTGATCAAGGATCGCGCTTCCGGCGCCGTGGTCTCCAACGGCAACAACAGCACCATTGCCATCGCCTCGGTGGCAAAGCTGTTCATCGCCGACGACCTGCTGATGAGGGAATCAACCGGCGATGTCACCCTGACGCCCGCAGATCGCATCTCCTTTGACCGGATGCTGCAGTCCTCCGATGACAGCGCGGCCGAGATCTTCTGGCAGCGCGGCGGCGGAAACTCGATCATCACCCGCGTCGCCGCGCGATACGGGCTCGCCTCCACCACCGTGCCCTCCGACGGCATGTGGTGGAACACCATCAGCACCGCAAACGACCTGGTCCAGTACTACGACATGCTGCTCTCCGGCGCGGGGGGCTTACCTCCCGAGCGCGCGAACATCATCATGGACGACCTTGCCCGCTCGACGCCCAATGGCATCGACGGCTATCCCCAGCGCTTCGGGATTCCGGACGGCATTCCCGGCGAGCCCGTCGCGGTGAAGCAGGGCTGGATGTGTTGCGTCGGGTCCGCATGGATGCACCTTTCGACGGGCGTGGTGGGCCCCGATCGGCGATTCATCGTGGTGGTGTCATCCCTGCAGACCGCCAGCGATGTGACGGCGCGCAACACGCTAACTCAGGCCGTCGCCGCCATGTTCCCCGGCGGACGAATCGAAGCCGAGTAGATCAGGGCGCCGCTGCGCGGTCCGATGATGTGACTGTTCGGCCCGCCACGCCGCAATCTTGGCGTGGTCACCAGAGAGCAGCACCTGCGGTACATCGATCCCCCGCCAACTCGGCGGCCGGGTGTATGAAGGCCCCTCCAGGAGCCCATCAGAGTGTGAATCTTCTTGCGCGGAAAGCGCATTGCCCAGCACCCCGGGAACCAGCCGCAGTACCGCCTCGATGATCACCAGCGCCGCGGACTCCCCGCCATTGAGCACGTAATCCCCGATCGACACCTCACGCACCCGCATCCGGGTCGCGGCGTCGTCGGCAACCCGCTGATCGATTCCCTCATAGCGGCCACACGCGATCACCAGATGGTCTTCGGTGGACCAGTGCCGGGCGGTCTCCTGCGTGAAGGGATATCCGGCCGGCGTCGGCACCACCAAAAGCGTGTCCGGTGTGCAGATCTCATCCAGGGCATCGCCCCAGACCGTCGGCTTCATCACCATGCCGGGCCCACCGCCATAGGGCGAATCATCGACTGACTTGTGCACGTCATGTGTCCAGCGCCGCAGATCGTGCACGGCGACGTCAACCAGCCCTGCGTCGATGGCCTTGCCCGGCAAGGACTGCCGCACTGGCTGCAGATAGTCCGGGAAGATCGTGATGACGTCTATCTTCATGCCAGGCTTCTCACGACAGGTCCAACAGGCCTTCTGGCGGATCGATCTCGATCACCTTGTCCACCAGCGAGATCGACGTGACGATCGCGGAGACAAACGGCACGAGAATCTCGGGCTGCTTGTCACTGCTCGGGGGCTTCACCGAAAGGAGCTCACCACCTGGGGTGTGCAACACCTCGGAAACGGTCCCGATGTCCGTACCGTCCTGAGTCCGCACCGCAAGCCCCTCGAGCTGATGGTCGTAGAACTCGTCGGGATCCTCGATTGCAGGCAGATCGGCGGTGTTCACCGTGAAAAGGGTGCCGCGCAACGCATCTGCCGCGTCACGATCGGATACTCCGGTAAATCTGATCAGCAGCCGCCCGCTGTGCTCACGCACCGATTCGATGACAAACTCACGGATGCCGCCACCACGGGGCAGCCGACCGTTGAGCACCGAACCGGCGGCGAAACGTTCGTCTGGATCGTCGGTGCGGATCTCCACCGCCAATTCGCCGGTGACGCCGTGCGCCTTGGCGATACGCCCGACCACAAGCTCCATCGGAGCTACCGGTCTGTATCCACCACGTCGACCCGGATGCCCCGGCCACCAACACCGGCGACCAGGGTGCGCAGCGCAGTGGCGGTACGCCCGCCCCGACCGATCACCTTTCCGAGATCGTCGGGGTGGACGTGAACCTCTACCGTGCGGCCGCGACGATTCGTCACCAGGTCAACGCGGACATCGTCGGGGTTGTCGACGATTCCTCGTACCAGATGCTCGACGGCGTCGACCACGACAGAACTCATCTGAGGTCCTATTCGCTTGCGGCGTCAGCAGATTCAGCAGGAGCCTCGACGGCTTCCGCGGCCGGAGCCTCGGCATCGGCGGCCTCAGCCTTCTCGTCTTTCTTGGGGGCCTTCTTCTTTTTCTGCTGAATGGCCTCGGCAGTGGGGGCGCCGTCGGCCTCGGCCAGGGCGGCGTTGAACAGCTCCAGCTTGCTGGGCTTGGGCTCCTTGACCTTCAGGGTTCCCTCGGCGCCGGGGAGGCCCTTGAACTTCTGCCAGTCACCGGTGATCTTCAGCAGAGCCAACACCGGGTCGGTCGGCTGCGCGCCAACGGACAGCCAGTGCTGCGCGCGCTCGGAGTCGATCTCGATGAAGCTGGGCTCTTCCTTCGGGTGGTACCGACCGATCACCTCGATGGCGCGGCCTTCACGGCGGGTGCGCGCATCGGCGACCTGGATGCGGTACTGCGGGTTGCGGATCTTCCCGAGGCGAGCGAGCTTGATCTTGACAGCCATGACTACAACTTCTCCTTGAGGTATCACGCGGCAATTCGGCGACACGTGCGGACATGCACGATCCGGTTTTGCCTCGCGTGGGTCTGACCGCCGACGGCTGGCGATGAGCGCTTACGTGAAGAGCATCAACACTGCCGTGCAACGGACGGTTTGCCATTGTGCCAGAGCATGGCCCACCTGCCCAAATCTCACCGAAACTACGGTTTTCGACGCATCGTCCGAGAGGCCCGCACGCAACACGGCGTGTCGGCGGGTTTGTGGCTGCTAGACCAACCTGTTGAAGCACTTCGTCTCGACGCGCCGCGTCAGCCGCCAGCCGTGCCGTGTCCGCACCACCGTGTCGTCGTACCAAAGCCCAAGAAAAAGCACCTGTTCGGTGTCCCCGGCCGGAACCATCGGGTTGAAACACAAGCTGCGCACGGTCGCCGAGCTCCGCTCGGCGCCGCCTTCGGAGTCGAAGCGGATCGAAATGTTTCCCAGCATGTGTGCGTACATCGGGAACGCCGGCAGCACCTGCGCCAACCACGCCTTGACATCCGGATAGTCGCCGTCGACGCCACCCATCGCGCGGTAGTCGATGTACGCGTCATTCGTGAACACCTCGTCCAAATCGTCGAACTGGCGGGTGTCGATGGCGGTCGCGTAATCGACCAACAGCTGCTGGATCTGCAGGCGGTCGGAAACTTCGTCGAGGGTCCAAGCGGATGTCATAGCTTGTGAGCATGCCCACTCGGACCGAAATCATCACGCAATTCGTCCCGAACTCCCCGCTGTGTCAGCATCTCGGCATTGCCCTGACCGAAATCGGCAACGATCGCGCGGTGCTGAACATGCCGTTCAAGCCCCAGCTGGCAACCATGGGCCACACCGTGCACGGCGGCGCCATAGCGACCCTCGCCGACACCGCGGCCATGGCGGCGGCGTGGGCCGACGAGGTAGTACCCGAAAAGTTCGGCGGCTCAACGGCTTCGTTAACCGTCAATTACGTCGCCGCCGCCGACGCCGTCGACCTCACCGCGGTGGGACAGGTGGTCCGCCGCGGCAAGCGGCTCTCCCATATCGAGGTCACCGTCTCCGATGCCACCGGCCAGGTGGTTGCAAAGGCCTTGGCCACCTACAACTTCGCTTAGGCGGCTCCAAGCTCGTCGCTGGCCAGAAGTTCCCGAACGCGCGGGATGACCTCGGTGCCGTACAACTCGACGTTCTGCATGCCCAGCCCTGGCTGCGAGGCCTGGTACACCATGCTGAACCGGTCAGCACCGAGACCGCGAATGGTCTTGGCCATCTTGGCCGCCACAGTGTCGGGCGAACCGACATACAGCGAGCCGGACTTCACCTCGGCCAGATACTCCTCGTAACGCGGGGGCTGCCAGCCACGTTCACGCCCGATGGTGGTGCGCAATTCCCGGAAACCCGGCCAGTACTGCGCGATCGCCTCTTCATCGGATTCGGCGATATGCCCGGGACTGTGAACGCCCAACGGCATCGGCTCGGTGACTCCGAGCTGATCCTGCGCACGCCGGTAGAGGTCCACGTAGGGCTCGAATCGCATGGGATTGCCGCCGATGATCGCCAGGATCATCGGTATGCGATACCGCACACTGCGAACCACCGATTCCGGCGACCCGCCCACACCCACCCACGCCCGCAGACCATCGGCGGTTTTCGGGAACACATCCACGCCGTCCAACGACGATCGCAGCTTCCCCGACCAGGTCACCGGATCCCCCGGCAGCAGCTTGGCCAAGAGATCGAACTTCTCCTCGAAGAGTTCGTCGTAGTCGGCCAGGTCGTATCCGAACAGCGGAAAGGAATCCGTGAACGATCCCCGACCGAGAACGACCTCAGCACGGCCATTCGAGATGCCGTCGAGAGTCGCGAATCGCTGATACACCCGGACCGGGTCATCGGTGCTGAGCACCGTGACGGCGGTCGCGAGTGTGATCCGCTCGGTGCGGGCGGCAATCGCGGCCAGCATCATCTCCGGGGACTCCCCCACGAACTCAGTGCGGTGATGCTCCCCGATGGCAAAGATGTCGACGCCAACATCGTCGGCACGCACCCCTTCCTCCACCACGGCACGAATCGCTTCCGGATTGGTCATCCCCGCGGGGACGTCGGCGAAGGTGTCCAAACCCAACTTCACTTCATTCGTCATGATGACATAAACGGACCGCAGTCCGGTTATGTTCCCGATACCCACCGCGCTAGTGTCGGAGCCGATGTCTTCCTTGCCGCCGTCCTTTGGCTACCGCGTATTCGCGGTGCTCAGCGCCCTGTTTCTGACCCTCACGGCTCCCGGCCTGGCCCACGCGGATACGGCCGCACCGCCACCAGAGGGTCCGGCAGTGGCATGGCTGGTCGCAGATCTGGACTCCGGCCAGATCCTCGCCGCCCGCGACCCGTACGCGACGCATGCACCCGCGAGCACCATCAAGGTTCTCCTGGCGCTGGTGGCACTCGACGAGTTGCCCCTGGACGCCACCGTGGTCGCAGATGCCGCCGACTCCCACGCCGAATGCAACTGCGTCGGCATCAAGGCCGGACAGGTGTACACCACCCGCGATCTGCTCGCAGGCGCGCTGCTGGAATCCGGTAACGACGCCGCCAACACGCTCGCGCACATGCTGGGCGGCCGCGAGGTGGCTGTCGAGAAGATGAATGCGAAGGCGGCGGCGCTCGGCGCGACCGGAACACACACCGCCTCCCCTTCCGGGCTTGATGCACCGGGCATGGACATGCGCACTACCCCACATGATCTGGCCGTCATTTTCCGTGCGGCACTGGCTAATCCGGTGTTCGCGGAGATCACCCGCCAGCCGGTGGCCGACTTCCCCGGTCGCGTCCTGCACAACCAGAACGAGCTGATGTATCGCTATCCGGGAGTGATCGGCGGTAAGACGGGCTTCACCGATATCGCTCGCAAGACTTACGTCGCGGCTGCCGAGCGCGACGGCAAGCGGCTCGTCGTGGTGATGATGTACGGCCTGGTGCACGAGGGCGGCCCGACCTACTGGGATCAGGCCGCGAGCCTGTTCGACTGGGGCTTCGCCAACGACGGTCAGGTCACCGTCGGTTCGCTTTAAGCCTTGGAATTGAGCACCTGAAGCACTGTTTCGCCCGCGCGCACCCGGCACATGGCAATCGCCAGCGCGACGGCGTCCTTCGGTGAGATCTGGGCCACCGCATTGCCACCGGCGGCCGCCTCCTGAACCGCAGCCAACTTTCCGGCGTCATCCATCGTGTTGAAGTCCCCGCAGAGGGTGTCGGCGTGTGCAGTTGCCGGAATCGCAACCGATAGAACCAACACGGTCGCCAAAACCCCCACGGTTCGCATGGCCGAACTCTAGCGAATCTGACCGCGTAGCACGACGAGATCAGGCTGCGACAGCACATGCGGACCAGTGCGCGGGTCTTCGTGATATCCGACGAGATCGGCGGGTGCGCCGTGCTCCAGTCCCGGCCGTCCCAGCCATTCCCGCGCCCGCCACGACGCCGCGCCCAGCGCATCAGTGGGGCTCATGCCAGTGCGTGTGAGCGCCGCGACCTCGTCGGCGATGCGACCGTGTGCAATTCCGCCACCGGCATCGGTGCCCGCGTAGATCGGCACTCCGGCGTCATACGCGTTCCCGAAGGTCGTGTGCAGCCCTGCGTACAGGTCGCGCATGTGTTGGGCGTAGACCGGGTACTTCGCCGCGGAGTCGGCGATTCCAGGGAAGTTCTCGATATTGATGACGGTCGGAACGAGCGCGGTGCCGTGCTCGACCATCAGGGCGATGGTGTCATCGGTGAGGCCGGTGCCGTGCTCGATGCAGTCGATCCCGGCGCGAATCAAACCGGGCAGCGCGTCCTCGCCGAAGACGTGCGCGGTGACGCGTGCACCCTGGGCATGCGCGGCCTCAATGGCCTGTTCGAGAATCTGGTCCGACCACAGTGGAGCCAGGTCGCCGACGGAGCGATCGATCCAGTCCCCCACCAACTTCACCCAACCGTCACCCCAGCGCGCTTGTTCGGCCGCGGCTTCCGGAAGCTGCGATTCATCCTCGATATCGATGGGCAATCCGGGGATGTAGCGCTTGGGCTTGGCCAGATGCCTGCCCGCGCGGATGATGCGCGGCAGGTCTTCTCTTTCGTCGAAACCGCGGGTGTCCACCGGGGATCCGGCGTCACGCAACAAGAGCGCGCCCACGTCACGCTCGGCTTCAGCCTGCCTAACCGCCTCTTCCAGCGAGGTCGGACCGTGCGCCCCGACACCGACGTGACAGTGCGCGTCGACAAGCCCGGGCAGCAGCCATCCCCCGTCGAAGAGGGTGTCGGCACCCGTGATCGGTTCGAGGCTTATGAGGCCGTCAAGCACCCACAGATCGATCTGCTCTTCGGACGGAAGAGTTCGGCCCCGCAGGTGCAAGCGCATCGGCTCAGTTCTTGGGGAACTTCAGCTTCGAGATGTCGATATCGGCCAGACCGGGTGGCAATTCGCCGAGCCCCTCCGGCATCCCTGAGAGATCGGGGAATCCTGCCGGCATACCGGGAGGCATCCCCGGGAGTCCGCCGCGAATCTTCGGCTGTGTGGGACCCCGTGAGCCCTTCTTGCCCTTTTTGGTGTTTTTGCCACCCTTGCGGTTGCTCTTGCGACTGATGGCGCCCATACCCATCCGGCCCGCCATCGACGCCATCATCTTGCGCGCCTCGAAGAAGCGGTCCACGAGCTGATTGACCTCCGAGACAGCGACCCCGGAACCGTTGGCGATCCGCAATCGCCGCGAGGCGTTGATGATCTTCGGGTCGGTTCGCTCGGCGGGTGTCATCCCGCGAATGATGGCCTGCACCCGGTCGAGCTGCTTGTCGTCGACGGCGGCCAACGCATCCTTCATCTGGCCGGCGCCCGGCAGCATGCCCAACAAGTTGCCGATGGGTCCCATCTTGCGGATCGCGAGCATCTGCTCCAGGAAGTCCTCGAGCGTCAGCTCTCCCGAGGTGATCTTCTCGGCCGCGGCCAGGGACTGTTCGGCATCGAAATGCTGTTCGGCCTGCTCGATGAGGGACAGCAGGTCGCCCATACCCAGGATGCGGCTAGCCATCCGATCGGGGTGGAAGACGTCGAAGTCCTCGAGCTTTTCGCCGGTCGACGCGAACAAGATCGGGGTGCCGGTGATCTCACGCACCGAGAGCGCGGCACCACCGCGGGCGTCGCCGTCGAGCTTGGTCAGGACCACACCGGTGAATCCGACACCCGCACGGAATGCCTCGGCGGTGCTCACCGCGTCCTGACCGATCATGGCGTCAAGGACGAAGAGCACCTCGTCGGGGTCGACCGCGTCACGGATGCGTGCCGCCTGGTCCATCAGTTCGGCATCGATACCGAGACGGCCCGCGGTGTCGACGAGCACCACATCGAAGTGCTGAGCCTTGGCGTGGGCCAGACCATCGCGGGCCACCGCGACCGGATCGCCGACAAGTGAGCCGACCTCCAGCCCGCCGGGCGCGGCACCCGGATGCGGTGCGTAGACGGCGACTCCAGCGCGCTCTCCAACCACCTGTAGCTGGTTCACCGCGCCCGGGCGCTGCAGGTCGCAGGCCACAAGAAGCGGTGTATGCCCTTGTCCCTTAAGCCATTTCGCGAGCTTACCGGCGAGGGTGGTCTTACCCGCACCCTGCAGACCGGCGAGCATGACAACGGTCGGCGGGGTCTTGGCGAAGGCCAGCTGACGGGTTTCCCCGCCGAGGATGCCGATCAGCTCCTCGTTGACGATCTTGACGACCTGCTGCGCCGGGTTCAGCGCACCGGAAACCTCGGCTCCGGTAGCGCGCTCCTTGATGCGCCCGATGAAGGTACGCACGACGGGCAGCGCGACATCGGCCTCCAACAGCGCCAGCCGGATGGTCCGGCAGGTCGCGTCAATATCGGCGTCGGACAGACGTCCCTTACCCCGTAGGCCAGCAAGGGCATCGGTCAACCGGTCAGACAGCGATTCAAACACGTCGACCAGCCTATCTTGGCCGTGCTGGGACGATGAGTCGGTGACCGGTCTACGACGTGTTGTTCACGCGTCTTGCTTCTAGCTGGCCGCCTTCTTCGGCTCGGGTGCCGCCGCCGGCAGCACCGAGGCGATGGCCGCCTCCAGCACCGCCTGTTCCGGCCCGGTGCTCAGACAGAAGGTGTCGACCACCGAGGAACCCAGCGTGTTGACTCTGGCCCACGCGATATCCACACCGTGCCGTTCCAGGGTCGCGGTGATGCGCGCCAGCAGCCCCGGCGCGTCGGAGGTGCGGATCTCCACGATCTGCTGATCGGCGTTGCCGGCGGGCTCGAACCAGCGGATGCGCGGCGGCGCGGGCGCGTAATTGGTGGGGACCGCGGGTGTCGCATCCCCGACGAGGCCGCTTCCGAACTGCGCGGACTCGCGTTCGCGCTCGTCGAGTGCCGCGATGATGTCGGTATCGCCGTCCAGAGCCGAGATGAGCTGCTGACGCAGCAGACCGGCGGCCGGAGGCGAACCGAACCGCGGCGACACCTCGAAAGTGTTGATGGCCGATCCGGCATGGCTCGCTACCGCGGCCGAGTACACGCGCAATGAGTTCAGCGAGAGCACCCCGGCGGCCTTGGAGAGCAGTCCGCGCTGATCGGGCGCAATCATGCTCACGGTGTACATGTGGGGCGATCCCGCGGGCAGCAGCCTTACCTGCACTCCCCCATCGGTTGCCAACGAAAGTAATTCCGGGTCAATGGGATCGGGTTCGGGAAGCTGTTCACCGCGCATCACCATCCGGCATTTGCGCACCAGCTCCCCGATCAGCGACGACTTCCAATCGCCCCACACCCCGGGGCCGGTGGCCAGCGAGTCCGCCTCGGCGAGCTGTTGCAGCAGCTCCAAGAGCAGTAGATCTCCACCGAGGGTGTTCACCACGGTCTCAATGGTTTCCGGGTCGGCGAGGTCACGCCGCGTCGCAGTGTTGGGCAGCAGCAGGTGATAGCGCACCATTTTGGACAGCATCTCCACGTCGGAGGGCCACAGACCCAGTCGGGTGCCGATCTGCACGGCCAGATCTGCGCCGACGACGCTGTGATCACCGCCTCGGCCCTTGCCGATGTCGTGCACCAGCGCACCGAGAATCAATAGATCGGGCCGAGAGACTCTGGTGGTGAATGCACTCGCCTGCGCGACCGTCTCGACCAGATGCCTATCGACGGTCCAGATGTGCACGATATCGCGCGGCGGCAGGTCTCGCACCGGGCCCCACTCAGGGAAAAGCCTGCCCCACAATCCGGTTCGATCCAGCGCCTCGATGGTGGCCACCGCATGACGACCGGCCTCCAGGAGCACCAGCAGATCCTTGAGCGCCTCTCGAGGCCAGGGTGCGCGAAGTTCGGGAGCGGATTCGGCAAGACGACCCAAGGTGGACGCGGAGATCGGTAAGCCGGTGGTTGCCGACGCCGCTGCCACACGCAAGATCAGCGACGGGTCCCGCTCCGGACGGGCGTCACGGGCGAGCACCACCTCCCCGGCATGCTCCACCACCCCTTCGTCGATCGGACGCCGGACCGTGCGCCGCAGCACCGAAATACCGCGTCGCGGAATTGCATTGGCGGCTGCCCGCAGTCCGACATCCACCGAGTAACTGATGGTGCGGGCCGCGTCGGACAGCATCCTGGCCAGGTCGAACCGATCGCCAACGCGCAGCGCCGCACCGATTTCGTCGGCGAACTGAGCCAGCAACTGATCGCGTTCTCTCCCGGCCACCCGATGCAATTCGGTGCGTACATCCAGGATGACCGAATGTGCGCCATCGAACGACTTCGCCAGACCGCTGTCGGTCAGTTGAGCAATGGCCAACGCGCGCAATAACTGAACATCACGCAGACCACCACGGCCGGACTTCAGATCGGGTTCGGCCCGGTGTGCGATCTCGCCGCTGCGCCGCCATCGCGCTTGCGTGTACTCGATCAGTTCGTCGAGTCGAGTCCGGATCTGCGAACGCCATTGCTGGCGCACGCCGCCGATCATCAGGCTGGACAGTTGCGCATCCCCGGCGATGTGCCGGGCATCGAGCAGCGACAGCGCCGCCGACATCTCCTGCCCGGCGACATGCAAGGTATCGGCAACCGTACGGACACTGTGATCAAGCCGAATATTGGCGTCCCACAACGGATACCACAAGCCGTCGGCGACCTCACTGAGAATCTCCGGCGCGATGTTCTCGTCGTGCAGGAGCACCAGATCCAGATCCGAGTGCGGCAGCATCTCGCGTCGCCCGAGGCCGCCGAGTGCCACGATGGCGAATCCACTGGAGTCGGTGATGCCGACCTCAGTGGCTTTGGCCGTCAGCCACAGCTCATTGAGGTCGGTCATCGCCTCACGAATCGCACCGGCGTTAAGCCGGCCGCTCTCACCGAGCAGCTGCGCCCTGGCGGCCACGAGGTCCGTTGCGGCGCCCATGTGATTACCGTCCTAAGCGGTTAGAGGGCCTAAGCCCTACAGAGCGTCGGTCCCCCGCTCGCCGGTGCGTACCCGCACCACCGAGTCGACCGGGCTCACCCATACCTTGCCGTCGCCGATCTTGCCGGTGCGTGCGGCGGTCACGATGACCTCAACGACCTTGTCGACAGCGCTGTCGTCCACCACTACCTCGACACGAACCTTCGGCACGAAGTCCACCGAGTATTCAGCGCCGCGGTAGACCTCGGTGTGGCCCTTCTGCCGGCCGTAGCCCTGCACCTCGCTGACCGTCATGCCGAGGATGCCTGCCTGCTCCAGACCAGTCTTGACATCTTCCAGCGTGAACGGTTTGACGATCGCGGTGACCAGCTTCATGTCCCTCATTCCTCCCTGCCGCTGCTGTGGCGGCCGATGACCGAACCACTTCCC
>NZ_MAFC01000028.1 GCF_002013465.1 Mycobacterium sp. D16R12
AGCGGTGGTGGTGGTGCCGACCGGGGCAGCCCCGGCAAAACCGAGCTGACCGGCACCTCGTCCTGAGGCTCCCACTCCGACCGGCTGTCGTGCGGTCGGCCCGGAAAAGTCTGGATCCACTGTGGAATTCATGTCCATGAACTGTGGGGCCGGGTCCTTGATCCGGGCACCACGCTTACGGCGCGCCCGTGAACGCGCAGACGCGGCCGCTGCAGCTGCCGCAGAGATCCCGGCCGCCGGCGCCTTGGCGCCGGCACCCTCATTGAGCGTGGGCCCAAACCGCACCGGAGGCGGATCCTCACGCACCGCGTACACCATGTACGCCGGAGTCGCAGCCGCCGCAGCAGACGAAGCCGGTGTGGCAGGTGCCGACGGTGCTCCCGAACCACTGGTGATTGCGGTACCGCCGCTCCCGGGCATTCCGCCCATCGCAAACGGTTGCTGCTGAGGCGAGTTACGCGCGATCTGCGCCGCTTGCGGTGCGGGCTCCTCTGCGGGCACGTCGGCATCGACCGGAACCGGGTTAATCAGCTGAGCCAGTCCAACCAGCAGCAGCGGGAGCCACAGTGGTGCGGACAGCATGATGCCCCAGGCGGTGAACCCGAAGGGGATGAAGAACGCCTCATACGCGATGAAGAACAGCAGCGGGCCCCAGGCCACCAGCGCCTCAAGGGGATTGCGCAGGAAGTCCTGCAAGATCCTCTGCAAGGTGCCGAGTGGGTCGGTGAAGAACTCCTGAATCTGTCGCATCAGCTTCTCGAAGAAGCTCTCGCTGTCGTCCAGCGCGGTGCCGGATTCGGCCGCCTGCGCCTGTGCCGCCATGCCGGACATATCGGCGGCCATCCGGGTCATCTCGCCGCCCGGCGCCATGATCATCGGCGAGGGCTGCGTGGGCGGGACCGACATCACGGCGGCGGTGGAGACACCCTGGTAGACGCCCATGATGGTGGCGGCCTGGACCCACATCCGGATGTAGTCGGCCTCATTCAACGTGATCGGAATCATGTTGATACCAAAGAAATTGGTGGCCATCAGCACACCGTGAATCATGTGGTTGGCGGCCAGCTCGGCCAGCGTGGGCATGGCGGCCAGCGCCGTGGTGTAAGCGGCGGCGCTGGTTTCATGCAGCACGGCATTGGTGGCGCTCATCGCGCTCTGCTGAGTCAGCCAGGCCAAGTATGGGGTGTGGCTGACGACATACTGGGTGGCGCTGGGCCCCTGCCATGATCCGGCGCTGGTGGCGGCCAGTAGCTGCGTCAACTCCGTTGCCGCAGTCGTGTATTGCACCGAGAGCGCCTGCCACTGGGCGGCAGCCGCCAACAGTGCTCCCGGCCCGGGTCCGGCGCTCAACAGCGCCGAGTGGACCTCGGGGGGGAATGCCATCCAGATGGGGGCGCTCACAGAGTTAGCCTCGCGCGATCATGTACGTGGCGGCGCCCTGCAAGTCTCCGGTGGTGTAGCTGGCCGCGGACTCCGAGACGCCAAGCCCGGCCCGCCCCAGTTCTTCGACGGCCTGGGCTGCCACACCGGTGTGTTCCATGCCGCGGGCGCTGAAGCCGGCCGCGGTCTCCAACGACACCGGGTCGGCGGCGGGCGGAATCACCGCACCGATGACCGGTGCGGCCGCGGCGTGTGCCGCGGCCAGACGCGCGGTCAGCGCTTCGATGGCCGCACTCGTGGCGGTCAGACCTTCGGGAACGACGTTGAGATTCATCGCGGGTACTCCCTTCCTTGAGCAGCATGCTCAGTGACGAGTGGATTGACGGTCTGTACATATGTCGGAACATCGTTATCTGACAACAGGACACCGCGCCCCGCAGGCAGACGCTCGAACCGATGTCCACGGATACGGCCGCCGTCCTGCGGGCTACCGCTGAGCATCAGGGTGTTGGCCTGCAGCTCGTGGAAGCGACGCAACATGGGGTTGGTCATCAGTATGTGACCCGAACCGGTGGCCCGTGCGGTGATGATCACCCGCAGGCCGAGCTCACGCGCCTCGGCGAGCAGACCCGTGATCGGATTCCAGGGCCGCTGCCCGATGTACGGACCGCTGACAGCCGGTGCATCGGGAATCTGATCGACATCGTCGATGATGAGGTAATGCCGCTGCGCCGTCACTCCGCGTGACACCCAGTCATGCAGCTCCTGGGAAGACAATCCGGCGGGTGGCCGGCGCTTTTCCAAGAGGGCACCCAGGCCCAGCATCGCCGGGGTGATCCGGTCGATGTTGGGGGTGTATTCGTTGTCGGGGAACAGCGGTTCGTCGACGAGATGCAGACGCCGGTCCAGAACCGTGAACGCCACCTCATCGGGTGCCGAATGCTCCCGGACAGTGCGGATGATGTGCCGCAAGAGCGTCGTCTTGCCAGACCCGGTATCGCCCAACACCATCAAGAGCGGGTTGTGGGCGAAGTCGAGTGCCACGGGTGCCAGATCTTGCTCGCGCTGGCCGATGACCACCTGTTCGCGTCCGGGGTACAGCGGTCCGATGGTGTTCGGTGCCAGGTCGGCCGGCAGCAGGCGGACTGCGGGGGCCTTGGCACCGGGGTACTCGGCGTTGACCGACTCCACCGTCTTGGCATCGGAGGCTGCGAACAGGAAGTGCTCTGCTTGCATGGTCAGGCCGCGGCCCGGCTGGTCGTGCGGCACGCTCTCGGCGGGGCGGCGCAGTGCACCAGGTACCCGCACATTGCTGTCCGCCGAGTCGTGCAGCTTGAGTTCCAGGCGCAGCCCGAGAGCATCGCGCATCGCCAGCGGCACTTCGATCCAGTTCGGTGTCGTGATCACGACGTGGATGCCGTACGACAGCCCGGCGTTGGCCAGCTCGGTAAGCCTGGCCAGCAACGGGTTTCGGGTGTTGAACTGGTCGGTGTTGTCGCGACTGAACGCGTACAGGTTGTCCACGAGCAGGAACGTCTCGCCATAACCGTCGTCCAGCGAGCGATCACTGTCGCGCAGCGTGCGCAGCTGACTCACTGAGGCGATGCCGCGGTCGCGGAACAGACGCTGGCGATAGGCCAGAAGCTGCTCCAGCTCACCGAAGGTGCGGCGGATGCGTTCGGGCTCCAAGGCGCTGGCCACGCTGCCGACATGCGCCAACCCTTCGAGCGCGTGCAGTTGTCCGCCGCCGTAGTCGATGCAGTAGAACGTGACATCACGCGGGGAGTGCAACGCAGCGGCCGACAGCATGAACGTCTGCAGAGCTGTCGACTTCCCGGACTTCGGGCCGCCGTGAATGATCACGTTTCCGGCCGCGGATGCCGCATCGAAGATCAGCGGATCACGGCGCATCTGGAACGGCTTGTCGATCTCGCCGAGCGGCCAGCGCAGCTGGCGTGCAGGGATCCCGGTCTGGATCAGCACATCCGCCAACGGGATCGCGGTGTCCAGCGGCGGCAGCCATAGCTGCGGTGCCCGCGGACCCACCTTGGCGAGCTGATCGCCGACGGTCGAGACCAGCTTGCGCGCCGGCTGCCGTGGTCGGTCGGACCCACCCTTGACGATCACCGTGGTGGGATCGGAGGCCACCGGCAGCGCGGTGAACTGCCTGGGCTGAGGGGTGGCGTGGATCTCCACGGTGGTCGTTGTTGACGGTGGCTCGTAAACACCGTCCACATACGTGCTGCGGAACTTGATGGGCACAGCACCGGGTGCGGGTACCAGGAACCCAACGCCCTTGTGGTCCTTGCCCGATTCGATGTGATACGCGTCCTCGGTCCCGATGATCTGCCGGGATGCGCTGGGACTGGCCACCTTCAGACCGATGCGGTACGAGGTGTTCTTGTCGATGTCCTTGATCTTGCCGACGTCGAGGGTCTGTGACGCGAACAGGATGTGGATGCGGAACGAGCGGCCCTTGCGTGCGACGTAGTCGAACAGTTCGGCGTACTCCGGGTGGTCCTGGAGCATCAAGGTGAACTCGTCGGCCACCACGAACAACGTGGGGATGGGCGGCAGGTCGTGACCGGCAGCGATCGCTTCCTCGTACTCGCGCACCGAGTTGAAGGCGCTGCCCTGCACATCGCGACCAGCTTGCTTCAGCAGGTTCTCGCGTCGGGCCACCTCGCCACGCAAAGTATCGGCAAAACGATCCGCCAAGGAACGCTTTTCGGCCATGTTCGAGATCACGGCGACAACCTGCGGGAAGTCGCGGAAGATATCGGCACCCGCCTCACCCTTGAAGTCCGCGTAGATCACGATCAGGCGATCGGCGGAATGGGTCGTCAAGAGCGACAACAGAATCGACATCAGGCTTTGAGACTTGCCGGAGCCGGTCATACCGATCATCAGGCCGTGCGGCCCCATACCGCCCTCTGCCTCGTCCTTGAGATCGAACATCAGCGGCTCGCCGGAGGCGGTCACGCCGATCGGCACGCGCAGCTCCTCATCACGCGAACGCTGTGACCAGAGGGCGGGAACATCCAGCTGGGAAGCGTCCTCGATACCGAGCAGCGAGGTGAATGTCGCACCACCGGTTGCGGCCGACCGCAGCCCCGGATGCGTCGGGTTCGAGTCCCAACGGGAGAGTCGACGCGACACGTGCGAGGCGGTTCCGACCGTGAGCTGATCGGCTTCGTCGATGTACGGTTGCCAATCGTTGCCATTCCACCGGGAAATGCGTGCGCTCACACCGTTCCGATTGACTTGCAAGACAGGACGTTCTGGGTTCAGGTACTCGGGAAGCTTGGCGGAACCGTCGGTTGCGTCGAGCCGCTGGACAACGGTGACGCCGTCCAGCCCGGTTGCCGGGATAGGCGAGTTCACGCCGCCCAGGTCGTATGTCGGGTCATCGAGAATGATCAGCAGGTGCTTGTGGGCACCGGATTCGGCCCCGAACAACGCACGCTCGGAGAGCACGGGCTTCAATGCCTCGAAGAGCTCGGCACCTGTGCGGCGCAGGTAACGTGCCGGGCCGACACCGTCGACCTCACCGCTGATGTCTACGTGGGGAAGCCATTTGAGCCAAGACCACTCGGCGTCTTCGACACTGGGCCCGGCCATCGCCACGGTCAGCAGCGTCGGATCGTGGAACGTGGCAGCTTGAGTCACCCACGACCGGATGGAGGCGCGGACGATGTCGTCATCGCCGAGCACTGTGATGCGCGAAACCTTGTTCAGGTCGATGCCCAAGGGGGCGCTGCGCACCGTGCGCTGGGTGTCCAGTAGCCCACGCAAAGCGCTGTGGCTGACCGGTTCCAGGTCGATCTCGTCGGCGATGTCCTTGACCCGCACGGCACTGACCAGCGGAACATCATGACGTCCGGCGCGGACCACGAGGTAGTCGTCATCGTCTGGGTCCCGCTCCCACTGGCGGCGCGTGCCGGGAAGGGTGGTCAGCTCCTCGGGATCCGGGTGCGACCATTCCAGTGCCTTGCGCTGCTGCGTGGCGTGGGTGCGCAGATTTTCGCGGACCACCGACAGGTATCGCAGGTAGTCGGCCCGTTCGGCGTCGACCTCCTCGGTGCGGACCTTATCGCCATTTCCGCGATAGAGCGCGGTAGCGGCGAGCAGCAGCACGAAGGGGAAGAAGAGCGTCTGCGGGGAGATGAGGCGGATCCCCGAGGCGACCAGTGCGACCACCATCCCGACGATCAGGATGACGATCACGACCGGCATAGCGCGCCGCAGGAACGATGGCGGCACCACGCGGGGCAGCTGCGGAGGCGCCTCGACGGTCACCGTGGCATCGGGTATCGCCGGAGGCGCTACACGCCGATGGGGTTCGAAGATGAGACGGCTCAACGGGACTCCTGTGCCTGAGCAGATGGGTTGTCGGTCTGGATACGCGCAGCCTGTCGATCGCTCGGGGCCAGGCTGTCGTGCGCCAACAGGGCGTCGGAGCGTGAGAGTGACGGCCCGGACGCGAACAGATCCAGAATCGACGAAGGGATGGTGAGTGCGGGCTTGTGCAGGCCAAGTGCCTCAAGGGTCTTGTCGCCCTCGGCCTCGGTATCGATGCCGTAACGCACACCGGTATCGGATATCCACTGGTATCCACCGCGGCCGCCCGGTTGGACCAGGTAGCCGATGCCGGGGGTGATGGCGACCCGGGTTGCGGCGGGGGAGATCAGCTGCACTGCGTGCACCGAATCAGAAAGAGGCAGTATCGAACCCGCGAGCAGCGACCACGAATCCGAGGCAGCGTCGGCGGTCTTGGTGAATCGTGTGCACAGCACTGGATCCTCGTTGGCGGCCAACGGTTTGATGGCGGCGCTGGGGAACACCCTGGTGTCGATCGCGGACGATGTCGGCAGGTGTGCGACCTGATCGGCCGTCAGCCGTGGCGGTTGCTCCAGACCGTACGAGTTGGCGTTGCGCAGCGCCGAGGCGATCACGGGTGAAACCTGTTGCACGCCATCGGTCAGCACCGCGTAGTACACCGGAGTGTTGTCGGTGGAGGAGCTCGCCAGCACCGAGCCGATGGGCGCCGCGACGGGCAATGGATAGGCGGTAGGCGTCCCGGCTCCCTGGAGGGCGGGAACCACGAGCGCCGGAGTCTCGGGAATGGCGTTGAGCAGACTGGTCGTCACGGGCCGCACGGCGGGCGGCGCGGTGAGGCCCAGGGCGCTCGTGACGGCTATATCCCCGAGGTTGAGCGCGCTGCGGTGCCCGTCCCAGAGCAGCCAGGTGCCTGAGTCGGAGGACACCACGACAGCGCGGTCACGGGTGAGCTCGGTGGCCTTGTCGCCGCTGGTGTCCAAGGCTCCGGCGATCACGGTCACCGCACGGGTGTCGGCGGACTCGCATACCGCCCAGGCGGCATCGGTGCTCTTGGCCTGCACCATGCGCTCCGGTGCGCCCGGAATGCCGATCAGGTTTCCGCGCGGAAACTGGTCAAGTTGAGTGCTTTTCACCATCGTCGGGTCCACAGCCTTGCCGGCGATGAGACGGGCCGACGTGAGGTTGAGCACCGGGTGCAGGTTGTCACCCACCCGTACGTAGAGCGCGGCGGTCGACCGGTCGGCGAGCACCGGATCGGTTCCGGCGATACCGGAGGGCCGCAGCAGACTGAAGACGAAGCACCCGACCAGGCCGGTGACGACGATGACGGCACCCATGCTGAATGCCCGGGATTGGCTGCGCAGCGGATCCACCAGCATCCGGGCGTCGTGCAGTGCCACGCCGGATGCGATGCGCCGCATGACAAATCGCCATCCGGTGACCTGGTGTCCGGTGACGAATCCACGGCGGTACTTCAGCGGTTCGGGATTCTCGCTGGCCGGGGTGCGTGACGCGAAGGCCCGGCGCTCGGAGTTTGCGTTGTTCTCTCGGTTATCGCTCATTTCTTGATCGACACCCCGGGAGCCGACAGTCCGAGTCCGGCGACGATGGCCTCGACCGATGCCTGAACATCTTCGACGGTGACGGTCATGAGCTCGTCATCGCTGAAGTCTTCGGCGCCTGAGTTATCAAGGCGGTGTTCACGTTCCTCCTCGGAGCGTTCGACGACGTTACGGACGAAGCGACCGTTACCGGCGACGTCGATGCTGCGGCGTGCGATACCACGAGTATCGGGAGCCTCGGCGGCGCACATCGCCGAGAAGGCGGTGAGCAGCTCGCGGGCGGCGCCCTCGTCGAACTTGCTGTCGCGCACCGATGCCATCGCCGCCGCGATCTCGACGAGTTCTGGTGGTGCATACGACGGGAATTCGATGGACCGCGTGAAGCGGGAGCGCAGACCCTCGTTGGTGTCGAGGAACTGGTCCAGCTCGGCGCGGTACCCGGCGACGATCACAACCAAACGGTCACGGTCGTTTTCCATCCGGGCCAGCAGGGTGTCGATGGCAACCAGGCCGAAGTCGTTCTTGGCGCCGGTGGACACCAGCGCGTAGGCCTCGTCGAGGAACAGCACGCCGTCGAGCGCGCTGTCGATGACGGCGTTGGTCTTGGCCTCGGTCTCACCGATGTGCTGACCGATGAGATCGGCACGGTGCACCTCGCGGACGTTCTCGCGCTTGAGAAGTCCCAAGCCGCAATAGATCTTGGCGACCACACGGGCGATGGTGGTCTTACCGGTGCCGGGAGGGCCCGCGAACACCAGGTGGTGAGTGCGGTGGCCGACGGCCAGTCCGCGGTCTTGGCGTCGCAATGCCATGGCCACGGAGCTCTTGAGCCGCGAGACCTGGTCCTTCACCTGCTCCAGACCGATGAACTCGCTGAGCTGCTGCTCGGCCTCGGCCAGCAGGATCGTCTTGCGCTCGTGAGCCTCAGGATCGATGAAATCCTCTTCGGTGGGCTCGGTTTCGGGATCCCAAGGGTCGGTGCGGGCGGCGATGCGGGCGGAGGTCGTGGTGTGCAGACCAACGCTCGGATCGGTCAGCGCATGCTCGACCTCACTGTTCTCCGGATTGCCCGCGTACAGATCCTGGAGCACCTCGGTCGCGGTCTCTTCGTCGCCATGGTGACGAAGGTTCAGCGCCTTGGCGAGTGCTCCGTCGGTGGCGGCCACTTCGATTGGCCCACTGGGGTCTTCGAGATAGGACAAGGCGGGGTTGACCATGCCGAGCTTGGCGAGCGCGATGCCCAGGGTGATCCGCACCGCGTGAGATGTGGTGTCATCCAGCGAGGCGTCGGTGACCACTGGGATCAGCAGCGAGACGACATCGGCCCAGCGCTCGGCCCGGTTCTGCATGGCGACAGCGGCCCAGCGGGCGTTGAACCATCCGGGGCGTCGCTCGGTCACGTCGGCGATCAGCTCGGCGGCCTTGACGTAGTCACCCTTGTCCACGAGGGCGGCCGCGTAGGCGAGGTGATAGTCATCGGGTCCGCTGGCGCGGAACTCGAGGTAGAGCCCGGAGTCGTAGGTGAAGGTGAGATCACCCGGGTGCAGGTTCACCGCATGCTGAAGGTGCCCGGCGGTGGCCGAGGTCTCCGAGATGGCCTCCAGGACGTCGATGGTGGCGCCCCCGGAGGCTGCCAGACCGACCCAGACATCACAGTGGTCTTGAGCGGTTCGGCACAGCGAAGTGAAGCCGTAACGCGCCGCTGGCAAATCTGCGGGACGTCGCCTGTCATTGACGGACAGACCAAGAGCCCGGCAACAGGTTGCGAAGCGGCTCTCTAGTTCGGGATCTATGCGCGCCGACGGTCTCACCGTCGGCGCCGCGCGGTCCAGCTGACCAACTCGTTCACGAATCTCCACTTACAGCCCTTCGCCCGATCGATACGCTCGCTGACTGGAGTAGTCGCGTCGCGAACGTGAATAGTTCCTCACACGTGCCTGGAGTAGCTGGCAAACCTGACGCGCAGGGCTCGCCGCGATTCCATTTTTGGTAGCGGTGGTCAGTTCAGTACGGTGTCGCGGCTCGTCGGCTGTGCACGCTGATGTGACTGCCGCCACAACCGGGCGTTCGAGTTGATCAACTCGTTCGCGAGTACTCATCTACCGCCTTTATCCCTGGCATCGTTGCTTGCTCGGCAAGAGATTAGCATTCCCTTACCTAAGTGTCGATAGCTAACCCTAGCCTTACGCAGGTCAGGGTGGTTAGGCTAGCCTAAACTAAAAGTGTCTTCAGCGAATCGAGGAGGGTGTAATGCCGAACACAGTGACGCAACCGACACGTGGATGGCAGGGCACGGTTCTCAAATTGTTCCGGGCCGGTGACTACCAGCTAACTTTGACGGCCCGGCATGAGCTAACCGATCAGTATCTGAGGCTCAGCTTCTCGGCGGGCGGTCTGCTGCAGGGCCGTGGCGTTCATCCGACCATGTGGATCCGCTTGTGGTTCTCGGATGGGGAGAAGCTGCACCAGCGGGGATACACGCTCGTCAACCCCGATCCACAGGCCGATACCGTCGATATCGAGTTCGCACTGCACGACGGGCTGGCAGCCCGTTGGGCACAGTCCGCCCAGGTCGGCGACACCATCGAGGCGACGGTGCTGGGCAGTCACTTCGAGCTCCCCGATCCGGCTCCCGATGGATACGTGATCGTCGGTGATACCGCATCGCTGCCCGCGATCAACTCCCTGCTGGCGGCGATCGGCGACAGCTCGGCGACGGTGTTTTTGGAGGCCGCGCACGAGAGCGATAAGACACTGCCGGTCGGTGCGGACGTGGTCTGGGTAGATCGCGATGGCGAACGTTCACTCGCCGATGTCGTCCGTGAGGCGGCCTTCGATGCCCCCGAGTTCTTCGGGTGGGTGGCATGCGATACCCGGACCACGCGCGAGGTCTCGCACGTCCTCAAGGACTACTACGGCATCCCGCGCAGGTCGATCAAGGCTCAGGCTTACTGGATGGCCTAAGGGAAACGGCCTGATCGAACGATCGATTCCTGCTACGACGCGAGCCGCAGCCGTGGCATCTGCCTACCCGCGGCGTCCAGGATGGTGGTGACGGTGCCGAAGCGGTCCGTGGCGCGTCGGCAGAGCTCGCGCAGCTGACGCGGGTCGCTGGCATCGGCGGCGATGGCCATCACCTGATCTGCCCCGTAGCCGTGGAGCATCCTCGTCAGATCGGTGGCGTGTCTGCCACAGACGACGACCCGATGCCCGTTGCGGACCAGAATCCGGACGATCTCACGCCCGCTGGGGTCATCGGCATTGAGGACGACAACAACATCGGGTGCCGAGTTGTCGGTGCCGGAGGCTGCGTTGTGGTGCATGTCCCTATTGAGCCAGCGATTCCTGGGGGCCGGATGTGAGCGCCATGTGGATTGCTTGGATGACCTCCGCTGATGGTTCGATTCACGCCGAGTCGGCGGGTCCGGCGGCACGCGCCTTCGTGGAGTGGGCCCGCCCCGTTCTCCAACGGCCGTTCCGATCACCTTGAATCCAATCCGGGCCGTTGCGCGGCGGTGGCGCAATGGCGCACATCCGACGATGCGTAGCAGGTAGGAGTGGGGTCGGGACCGGCGCAATGAAGCAGACCTGACAGATATCGATTTCATTGGCCGGACGGCCGCTGAGCTGGCCTTTAGCGTGTTGGCGAGGTTGTCTCACGTCAGGAGAACTCGTGGCCGCTGTCGAGCCCACACCGTTACGCCGTCCGCGCGCCGACCAGGCGCGGCTGGTCGCCGACGTGCTGCGCCACCAAATCCACGCCGGGGGATACACCGACGGCGGCCTGCCGAGCGAACAGGAACTGGCCGGGGAGTTCTTCGTGTCCCGCAACACGGTCCGAGAGGCGCTGACGACGCTGAAGGAAGAAGGCCTCATCGAACGTGGACCTCGTACCGGTACTCACGTTGCGTTGCGCAAGTACGAGCACGGATTGGATGCGTTGCTCGGGCTGAAGGAGACGTTCAAGGGATACGGCGAGGTCTGGAACGAGGTTCGCGTAATCCAGGAGGTGAACGCGCCCCCGGCGGTCGCGCACAGGCTGCGGCTTGAGCCCGGCGCCCGCGTCATCTTCATCGAGCGGCTGCGCTATCTCGGCGATCTGCCGCTGAGCCTGGACAAGACCTATCTCACCGCCGATGTGGGGGAGGCGGTCATCGAGCACCAGCTCGAGACCAATGACGTCTTCGCACTGATCGAACAGGTGACTGGGCGCAGGTTGGGTTCGGCCAATCTGGCCCTGGAAGCCGTTGCGGCGGACTCGCATTCGGCCGCGACATTGCAAGTGCCCGACAGCGCGCCGCTACTGCTGCTGGAGCGACTGACCCACCTCGACGACGGGACCCCCGTCGACCTCGAGTACATCCGGATGCGCGGTGATCGAATCACATTGCGCAGCAACCTATTAAGGGATATCTGAGGACTCTCATGACATTGGTCAACAATCGCATCGACGTTCCGGTCACCATCGACGAATCGCTATGTATCGATGGCTGCACCCTGTGCGTGGACATCTGCCCGCTGGATTCGCTTGCTATCAATCCAGAAAACGGCAAGGCCTTCATGCACGTCGACGAGTGCTGGTACTGCGGGCCTTGCGCGGCTCGCTGTCCTACCGGTGCCGTCACCGTCAACATGCCCTATCTACTCCGTTAAGTCAGGACAGCTCATGAAGAGAACAGCCCTTCTCTCCGCTTTGCTTCTCACCCTCGTCACCGGCTGCTCGCTGGACTCGGGGTCCGGTTCGGCCAACGAGGTGACCGTCGTTGTCGGATATCAGTCGAAGACCATCAATACGGTGACCGCCGGTACGCTGCTGCGTGCCCAGGGGTACCTGGAGAAGCGGCTCGCTGCGGCCGGTTCGCGCACCGGAAACAAGTACACCGTGCAGTGGCAGGACTACGACACCGGAGCGCCGATCACCGCACAGATGCTCGCGGAGAAGATCGACATCGGTTCGATGGGCGATTACCCGTTGCTGATCAATGGGTCCAAGACCCAGGCCAATGAGAAGGCACGCACCGAGCTGGTATCGATCACTGGGTACAACGCCAAGGGTGCACTCAACATGGTTGTGGTGCCGCCGAATTCGCCGATCACCACCCTTCCCGAACTGAAGGACAAGAAGGTGTCCGCGAGTGTGGGCTCGGCGGGGCATGGCACATTGGTGCGCGCGCTGCGCAACGACGGTCTGGACCCGGTCAAGGATGTCGAGGTGCTGAACCAGCAGCCACAGGTTGGTGCCTCGGCATTGGAATCCGGTCAGGTGCAGGCGTTGTCACAGTTCGTGGCCTGGCCGGGCCTGCTGGTCTTTCAGAAGAAGGCCAAGCTCCTCTTTGACGGTGCCGAACTCGATGTTCCGACCTTCCACGGTGTGGTGGTGCGCCGCGACTACGCCAAGCAACATCCGGAGGTGCTCGATGCCTTCTTGCAGGCTCAGCTGGACGCGACTGATTTCATCCACGAAAAGTCTCTCGAGGCGGCTCGCATCGTGGCCGAGGGCAGCGGCCTGCCTCAGGAAGTGGTGTACCTCTACAACGGGCCGGGTGGCACGTCGTTCGACGCCACCCTCAAGCCCTCACTCATCGAGGCATTCAAGAGCGATGTGCCCTATCTGAAATCGATCGGGGACTTCGCAGATCTGAACATCGACGAGTTTGTGCAGGATGGCCCGCTGCGTCAGGTCTACGCGACGCGTGCGAAGAATTACGAGACCGAGTTGGCCGCCAAGGTCAACCCGCTGGTGCTGCACCCGGCCGACGGTGCAGATCCGGTTCGTGCCGCCGAGATATGGTTCGACGGTAAGGATTCCACGCAGGTGTACGCCACCCCGCAGGAGCTGTTGAAGGCCGTCAACGCCGCCAACGCGGCGGGCCAAAAGGTCCGCGCCGCCTACGTCGCCGATACCGAACTGGGCACTCGATGGTTCGCCGACCACGCCTGGTGGGTCCGGGATTCGGCGGGGTTGCACCCGTTCACCACGAGCGCGGGCGCTAGCCGATATATCTCCACCCACCCCGGCGCCACTTCTCTGGATTACCCGCAGGCACTGGCGGCGGCATCGTGAGTAGCCTGCCGATTCTGGAGGCCAGACCGCGAACGGTCGCGGTTGTCCCTGCCGAGGGGCAGGCGGATGTGGCTGCGAATCCCCGGCGACAGGGTTCGCGATATCTCGCCTGGGGCATCCGCGCCTCGTCCGTGGCTACTGCCGTGCTGCTCTGGCAGCTCTTGACGGCCAACAAGGTGCGGTTCGGGCTGCGATTCGACACCCTTCCCACGGTCACCGAGATCGTCTCCGCGCTCGCTAAGCGCATTGGTACCGAACAATATTGGCTAGATCTCGGCCAGTCCACCATCCGGATCCTCACCGGGTTCGGCCTCGCCGCCGTGCTCGGTGTCATCACAGGTATCTGGCTGGGACGCTCCC
This sequence comes from Mycobacterium sp. D16R12, assembly GCF_002013465.1. Lineage (GTDB taxonomy): Bacteria > Actinomycetota > Actinomycetes > Mycobacteriales > Mycobacteriaceae > Mycobacterium. The sequence goes on from NZ_MAFC01000028.1 coordinate 13,708, forward strand.
TGCTATTCGCGAACATCTTTGGCCCGCTTACCGAATTGGCCCGCCCGATTCCGGCGATCGCGATCGTGCCCGTGGCTATCCTATTGTTTCCCAGCGACGAGGCCGGGATCGTGTTCATAACCTTCCTGGCGGCCTATTTCCCCATCATGGTGAGTACGCGCCACGCGGTGCGCGCGCTCCCCACGCTGTGGGAGGAATCGGTCCGCACCCTGGGAGGTGGCCGCTGGGATGTGCTGTTGCGAGTGGTGTTGCCGGGCAGCCTTCCCGGCGTGTTCGGCGGGCTGTCCGTCGGCATCGGCGTGGCCTGGATATGTGTGATCTCCGCCGAAATGATCTCGGGTCGTTTGGGAGTCGGATATCGGACCTGGCAGTCCTACACGGTGTTGGCATACCCGGACGTGTTCGTCGGAATCATCACCATCGGGGTTCTCGGCTTCCTGACCTCGGCTGCTGTCGAGCTGGTCGGGCGCCGGGTGACGCGGTGGCTGCCCCGCGCGGAGGAGGCGCGCTCATGAGTGCCTCAACACTCGTTCTCGACGCGGTCACCCTGGGCTATGGCGGCCGTACTGTGGTGGACCGCCTCAGCCTGACCGTGCGTCCCGCCGAGATCCTGGTCCTCACCGGGCCCTCGGGCTGCGGAAAGTCCACCGTGCTACGCGCGCTCGCCGGGCTGCTCCCGCCGGATTCCGGCACCATCCGCGCCGATGGCGAGAGGGTTGTCACCACCTCACGACATCGGGCCATGGTGTTCCAGGACAACGCGTTGTTGCCCTGGCGCACTGTGCAATCGAATGTAGAGCTGGCGCTCAGGCTGGGCGGTGTGCCTCGTGCGGGGCGGCGTGCGGCGGCGCAGACCTGGATCGACGACGTGGGCCTGACCGGGTTCGAGGACTACCTGCCCAAGAGCCTCTCGGGCGGTATGCGCCAACGTGTCCAGCTGGCCCGCGGCTTGGCGGGTGCTCCGCGCGCGGTCATGATGGACGAGCCATTCGGAGCGCTCGATGCCCAGACTCGTGCCAGCATGCAGCGCCTGTTGATCGATACCTGGCGCAGTCATCCGACCACGGTGGTGTTCGTGACACACGATGTCGACGAGGCATTACTGCTCGGAGACCGAATCGCGGTCCTGGGCCGGGCCGGCCACCCGCTGCGCGCACTACTGGATGTTCCCAGCCCTCGCGAGCCCGACAGCGATCGGAGCGCGCTGCGCACTGAAATTCTTGCCGCACTGAATAATACGGAGCTTGTTAACTGATGCAGATCCCTGAACTCGATAGCGCCGTCCGTCTGGACTGTGACGTCCTAGTGATCGGCGGCGGAACTGCCGGGACCATGGCGGCACTCACGGCAGCCGAGAATGGCGCCCAGGTGATCCTTCTGGAGAAGGCGCATGTGCGGCACTCCGGTGCGCTGGCAATGGGTATGGACGGTGTGAACAACGCCGTCATACCGGGCAAGGCCGAACCGGAGGATTACGTCGCGGAGATCACCCGCGCCAACGATGGGATCGTGAACCAGCGCACTGTGTACCAAACCGCCACACGCGGATTCGCAATGGTGCAGCGCCTCGAACGCTACGGGGTCAAGTTCGAGAAGGACGAGCACGGCGAGTACGCGGTGCGACGTGTCCATCGATCGGGCGCCTATGTGCTGCCGATGCCGGAGGGCAAGGACGTCAAGAAGGCGCTGTACCGCGTGCTGCGGCAGAAGTCGATGCGCGAGAAGATTCGCATCGAAAACCGTGTCATGCCGGTGCGTGTCCTCACCGAAGACCTGGGTGTGGGAACCGACGGGATATCGAGGCGCCGGGCGATTGGTGCTGCGGGTTTCAACACCCGCAGCGGTGAGTTCGTCACGGTCGGCGCGAAGGCGGTGATTCTGGCGACCGGGCCGTGCGGTCGCCTGGGTCTGCCGGCATCCGGTTATCTGTATGGCACCTACGAGAATCCGACCAACGCGGGGGACGGGTACGCGATGGCGTACCACGCCGGGGCTGAACTATCGGGGATCGAATGCTTCCAGATCAACCCGCTGATCAAGGATTACAACGGTCCCGCGTGCGCGTATGTGGCGAACCCCTTTGGCGGCTACCAGGTGAATGCCCAAGGGGAGCGTTTCGTCGACTCCGACTACTGGTCCGGCCAGATGATGTCGGAGGTCAAGAACGAAATCGAGTCCGCGCGCGGTCCCATCTATCTCAAGGTGACCCACCTGCCGGATGAGACGTTGACGGCGTTGGAGAGCATCCTGCACACCACCGAGCGGCCCACCCGTGGCACGTTCCACGCCAATCGCGGGCATGACTACCGCACCCACGATATCGAGATGCATATCTCCGAGATCGGCCTGTGCAGCGGTCATTCCGCATCAGGGGTGTGGGTGGACGAGCATGCCCGTACCACGGTCCCTGGCCTGTATGCGGCGGGGGATCTGGCGTGCGTGCCGCACAACTACATGATCGGCGCCTTTGTGTACGGGGATCTAGCCGGTGAGCACGCGGCCTCGATACTCTCGAAAACACCCACACCGCTGGAGTTCCCGGTTGACCAGGTCAAGGAGGCGCACGAGCTGATCTACCGCCCGCTGCGCCATCCGGACGGCCCGCCGCAGCCTCAGGTCGAGTACAAGCTCCGCCGGTTCGTCAACGACTATGTGGCCCCTCCGAAGACGGCGGCCAAGCTGTCACTGGCCGTGCAGACATTCGAGCGGATGGCCGAAGAGGTGGGTCAGATCGGCGCGCGCACTCCCCATGAACTGATGCGGGCGGCCGAGGTGTCGTTCATCAGAGACTGTGCCGAAATGGCGGCACGTTCGTCATTGACCCGTACCGAATCGAGGTGGGGCCTCTACCACGACAGAGCGGACCTGCCGGACCGTGACGACGCGAATTGGCGTTATCACTTGAACCTGCGCAAGGCCGTCGACGGTGGCATGGATTTCGTGAAACGGCCCGTTGCACCGTATTTCGTTCCGGTTCCAGGTCTCGACGACCTGCCGTCGGGCGAGACTGATCCGATCCCGGTGCATCAGCCCGAACTGATGGGCGGGAAAGCGCCGGCCGCCCGGATCTCGAACGTGATCGCCGCGGAAGCCGAACAGCCGCCGTCCCCGCGGATCGCCGCGGTGCTCTCGCTGGAGGCTCCCACCGTCGAGGAACTGGGGCAGTACCTCACCGATGGCGATCCGGGCGTGCGCCGCACCGCGATCGCATCGCTCACCGAGCACATACCTGCGGGTTACGAGAATGCCTTGCTGAATGCTTTGGGGGACAGCGATCCGTCCGTGCGTCGCACCGCGGCCGATGGAGTGCGCGAGCTCGTGGAGGTCCTCGAGGACCCCGCCGCGATCCGCGATCACGTCAGCACTTCCGACCCCTTGGTGCGCAGCACCGCGCTGTATGTGGCGAGCGCGCGGAAGGTCGGTGATCCGATCGCATATGTGGCGGCCGTGCGCGACTCCGATCATCGAGTCCGCATCGAGGCTGTGCGCGCCCTGGTGTCCGTGGACGATGCGGTGTCCATTGCCACTGCCGCCGGGGATGAAAACCGTGAGGTTCGTATTGCCGTGGCCAATGGACTTGCGAAGTTGGCTGCCGGTGGTGCGACGGTGCGGGTGCTGGTGCGTGATCGTGACCCGCTGGTCCGGGCCGCGGCGTTGACGGCGGTGGGTGCGTTGGGCGTCGACGATCAGATTCTTGACGCCGTTGAGGAGGCGCTGAAGGCTCCGGCCTGGCAGATCCGTCAGGGTGCGGTGCGCGCCCTGGCCGGAGCACACCCGGGGCAGGCCGTGCCGCCGCTGGCGCGCGCGTTGGATGATCCGCATCTGGATGTACGCAAGTCGGCCGTGTTGAGCCTGAGCCAATGGGCCTCGACCGAGCCTGATGTTCGTGAGGCACTGACCGGCGCGTTGCAAGATGGCGACGCAGATGTGAGAGCCTATGCGCGACAAGCACTTGCGGCCGGCTGACAGGAACGCCGAAGCATATTGGATGGGGCCTGGCAACGTGGCGGAGGTCATGTTACGGGCGGGTACCAGAGCCACTTAGCGTAGGCTAGGCTTACTCGGGTGTCGAAGATGAGTACGGTCGCAGATTCCGATACCGGCGCCCAGACCTGGGTTTCTGTACAGGAAGGGCTGCCGGACGGATTTGCGCCGGCCGATCTCGCCAGTGTTCTCGCGCAGGAAATCCCCGAGCGTCATGGCGACGAGTACCTCGTTTACGAGCGTGACGGCGAATGGGTGCTCGCGATAGGCGCCCGGGCCTCCGTCGAACTCGACAGCGACGGACTGCGCATCATTCGCGACGGATCTGTGGAGCAGCGTGGTTGGACGGGGCATCCCGGCGCCGCCCTCGAACAAGCCGTGAACGAGATCTCCGACGGTGTGCATCGAGTCTTCGGATGGGTCGCGTTCGAGTTCGGCACCTACCGCTTTGGCCTCCAGCATCGGCTGACTCCGGGCACTCCGATGGCGCGGGTCTTCGCCCCGCGTGCGGAGGTTGTGATTACCGCCGACGGAGTATCGGTCTGCGAAGAGAGTTACGTCGAGGAGATCAGGCGGGTGCTCGATCAGGGTGCCCCGCCTGTGCCGGCGCCGGCGTCGATCGACCTGGTTCCGGACCCATCCGACTATCGCGGTCGCGTGGGCATCGCCACCGCCGAGATCCGATCGGGCTTGTACCACAAGGTGATTCTTTCGCGGCGCGTGGAAGTGCCGTTTGCCATGGACTTTCCGTCCACCTACCGACTTGGTCGGCACAACAACACGCCGGTTCGCTCATTCCTGCTGCGGCTCGGGGGCATTCGTGCCCTCGGCTATAGCCCCGAACTCGTTGCGGCCGTCGAGGCCGATGGAACCGTCATCACACAGCCGTTGGCAGGAACCCGCGCCTTCGGGCGGGGCGAGGATGCGGATCGGGTGGCGCGCGACGATCTGGAATCGAATGCCAAAGAGATTGTGGAGCACGCGATTTCAGTGCGCAGCTCACTCGCGGAGCTCGGCGAGGTGGCCGAGTTGGGTAGTACGAAGGTGACCGATTTTATGACCGTGCGTGAGCGCGGCAGCGTGCAACATCTGGGATCGACCGTCAGTGGAGCGCTCAGTGCCGGGATGACGCGGATGGATGCGCTGGAGGCGCTCTTCCCTGCGGTGACCGCCTCGGGTATCCCCAAGGCGGAGGGTGTTGACGCCATTCTTCGCCTCGACGATCACCCGCGCGGCCTCTACTCGGGCGCGGTGGTGATGATGTCCCCGGACGGCGAACTGGACGCGGCGCTGACGCTGCGTTCGGCGTACGAGCAGGACGGGCACACCTGGCTGCGAGCGGGCGCAGGCATCATCGAGGCCTCGACACCCGATCGGGAGTTCGAGGAGACCTGCGAGAAGCTCGGGAGCATCGCCCCCTACGTGATCAAACGCGAGGTCTGAGCTCTCCCCGCGGTGCCAGGGTGGAGCGTGTTGAGGCTTAGCTCGTCAAGGACGCCGCCAGGGCGCGTTTGTCGATCTTGCCCACCGCGGTGAGGGGAAGCGCCGGTACCGCCACCAGTCTGTCGACGCGTGAGTGAGTCGCGGCGCCGCGGTCCTGCAGGTGCTGATTGAGCTCGGCGGCTGTCACCGGCTTGCCATTGAAAACAATCGCCGCACAGACGATCTCACCCAAGTACTGATCGGGCAGACCGATCGCTGCTGCCGCATAGACGGCGGGGTGTGTGTGCAGGTGCGATTCGAGATCCAGTGCCGCGATCGACTCTCCGCCGCGCAAGATGACGTCCTTGATGCGGCCGGTGACTTCCAGATAGCCATCGGGCAGCGCTCGCACCCGGTCTCCGCTGCGGTAGAACCCGTCGGCGGTGAAGGAACGCATGTTGTCCGCTTCGGCGCGGTAGTACCCGTTGAGTGTGTACGGTCCACGCACCAGTAGTTCGCCCGCTTCGCCGGCGGCGACCTCGGCTCCGTCCTCATCCACAATGCGAACCTCATCGGCGTCGCACATGGGCCGTCCCTGGGTGTTGTCGAGGATTTCCGCGGGATCGCCTGGGCGCGTAAGGCATAACAGGCCCTCGGCCATGCCGAAAACCTGTTGCAGTCCCGGGGTGAGTGACTCCCGGACAGTACGTGCATCCTCGGCGCCGAGCTTTGCACCGCCTACCTGGAGCAGTCGTAGTGATTCCGGCAGTACGGGTTCCCATGCGGTGGCCTGTGCCCACAGCTGGGCAAGTGATGGCACTAGCGCCGTCACGGACACGCGATGCCGGGCGATGGTCTCAAATGCCGACTCCGGGCTCGGGTCTGAAAGGAAAACAGTGGTGGCACCCACGCTGATGGCGCCGAGGAGGCCCGGGCAGGCCAGTGGGAAATTGTGGCCGGCAGGCAGCGCGACGAGGTAGACATCGTCCTCGGTGAGAGCGCACACCTGTGCGGCCCGGGTGGCGTTGTAGACGTAGTCCTCGTGGGTGCGGGGGATAAGTTTGGGTGCTGCGGTGGTGCCGCCCGAGACCAGTAGCAGCGCAGGGGTGTCGGTCTGTGCAGCCGGTAAGGAGCCTTGAACCTCAACGGTTTCCAGCAGCGACGACCATGCGGTAAAGCGTTCCGCGTCACCGGAAGGCACCTCGCCGTCGATCACGATGTGGCGCAGGCATGCGTGCTTCGTGGACAGCTCGACGGCCAATGCTCGGTAGTCGAACCCGCCGGCGGAATCGGCGATGACCAACGCGACAGCACCGGACACGTCGATGAAATGAGACAGCTCGGCGGCCCGGTGTCCCGGCAGGCACATGATCGGTATCGCACCTGCGCGCATCAGGCCGAAGAACGCGACGGCGAAGGATGCCCGGTTGGGAAGCTGGAGTAGTACTCGGTCGCCCGGGGCTATGCCGAGCCGGACGAGAGCATGTGCGGCACGGTCGGCGGCCGCATCGAGCTCGCGGTAGGTCATCGCGCCGTTTTCATCGACCACGGCAGGATGATCGGCCCGTTCGTTGGAGGCCGTACGAAGCAGGGACTCCACGGTCTTTCCGCTCCAGTACCCGGCTGTGCGGTACGCAGCGGCGCGCGTCGGCGGGAAGGGTACGAAACCGTCCGCTGGGCTCTTCGTGGCCGAAGCGGTGGGGGTCGATGTGGCCTGAGTCATCGCAGCTCCTCATGGGTGACTCCTCGCAGTGTAGATAGGGTAGCCTCCTCATAGTTAGGGCAGCCTGTACTAAGAGCGAAAACGCGAGGTGAGATCGAGGTGCGCACCGTGAGCGAGGGCGACGTCGAGGTGGACGTCACCAGCGGAAGGGCGTCGGTAAGTCTCGATCCTGATGCCGCGCCACCGCTGTCCGCTGGGCAGCAGCGCATATGGTTCGCGCACGGGGTAACGCCCGCGCTGATGAATCTGTGTCGGTCGTATCGGCTCAGCGGTGAGGTGGACATCGAGAGATTGCGCGCCGCGGTTACCGCGGTTGAGGCTCGCCACGAGATCTTGCGCACGACGTTTCACGCTGGTACCGACGGCGATCCGGTCGCTGTGTCGCATGACGACCTCCCTGCCCGATGGGTCGAGCATGACGTGTCCGAGCTCGCGGGCACCGCGCAACAGCTCCGGCTGGGCGTGCTGGCACAGCGCGAGTTCGGGACCCCGTTCGATCTCGCCGTGGAATCGCCCTTGCGTCTCACGGTGATCCGCACCGGCGCCGCGGAACACATTGTGCTCGTCGTCGCTCACCGCATCGCATGGGACGACGACTCGTGGTCGGTGTTCCTCGCCGACCTGACCTCTGCCTATGCGCACGGCGCCATCGCGACGCCGACGCCGGGCCGACCCCCAGAGGATCGGGCCGACGGTGCAGATCTTGACTACTGGCGCGAGGAGCTGGCCAATCCTCCTGAACCGCTGGAGCTTCCGGGAGCCAACGGTTCGGTGGCGACGACAGACTGGAAGGCCGAACGCGCTACCTCACGCCTATCCGCGACCGTGATGGGTCGCGTCGAGCAACTGGCCCATGAGGCCAACACCACATCATATGTGGTGTTGTTGGCCGCGTATTCGGCTCTGCTGCATCGGTATACACATGCCGAGGACTTCTTGGTGGCCGCGCCCGTACCCACGCGCGACGCTCATGCGCAGGGCGGCATCGGGCACTTCGGGCACACCATCGCCCTGCGGATGCGGCTGCATAGTGACGAAAGCTTCCGGGACCTACTGGAGCACGCCCGTCTGACCACCCTGAGCGGGTTTGCGCATCAGCGGGTCAGCCTGGACCGCGTCATCCCGCGCGTAGGTTTCGCCATGGGGGCCGACTCCGCGTCCCGGTTCTGCCCGCCCGGAATCCACTGTGAACGTGCCGCGTGGGAAGGCCAGGTGGCGTACGTGCCACTCGGCCTGCGGATCGAGACCGCGCCCGAAGGTGCCGACGTCGTCGCCGAGTATCTGGTCGATGTGCTGGACGAGCGGTTGACCGTGCAGCTACTCCGGCACTTCGCGAACTTGCTGGACTCCGCGCTCGCCGACCCAGACCGCCCGCTGGGCAGGCTGGATCTCATGGATGGCCGGGAAGCCCAGTGGCTGCGGGAGGTGTCCTCCGGCGAACGGTTCGAGGCGGAGCCGACCACGCTCGGTGAGCTGGTGGCCGCCCGTGCGGCCGCACAGCCGGATGCCACCGCGCTCGTCTACGAGGGGCGGCACTACTCGTACCGGGAAACCAACGAACTGGCGAACCGGCTGGCACACTGGATCATTGGGCAGGGTATCGGTACCGAAGACCATGTCGCGGTGCTCCTGGACAAGTCTCCGGATTTGATCATCACCGCGCTCGCCATCGCCAAGGCGGGTGCGGTCTATGTCCCCGTCGATCCGAACTACCCCGCTGATCGCATCGCGCACATCCTCTCCGATGCGCAGCCGAGGCTGGTCATCAGAGAGCCGGTGACGGGTATTGGACAGTTCGACATCCGTGAGCCTGTCGATGCCGATCGGGTGCGGCCCCTGACCGCCGACAATGCTGCCTATCTCATCTACACATCGGGCTCGACGGGTCTGCCCAAGGGCGTGACGGTCACGCATCGTCCGCTGACCGAGTACCTCAACTGGTTCCGTGCTGAATATCGGGTCAGTGGATCCGATCGGGTACTGCAGGTGGCCTCGCCGAGCTTCGATGTATCGGTGGGCGAGATTTTCGGGATCCTCAGTTGTGGTGGCAGGTTGGTGATCCCGCGTACTGGTCGGCTCGGTGACGTGGCCTATCTGACGGAGCTGTTGAACAGCGAGGGTGTTACCTCGATGCACATGGTGCCCTCGTTGCTCGGGCTGGTGCTGTCGCTACCCGGAGTTACACAATGGAAGTCGCTACGCCGGGTGCCGGTGGGCGGCGAGGCGTTGCCCGGTCCGGTCGCTGACAAATTTCACGCCACTTTCGATGCGTCGCTGCATAATTTCTATGGCCCCACCGAGACCGTGATCAACGCTTCGCGGTACAAGGTGCGCGGAATCCAAGGGACGCGGACTGTTCCGATCGGCACCCCCAAGATCAACACACAGATTCACATTCTGGACCAGACCCTAAGGCCGGTGCCAGTAGGGGTTATCGGCGAGATCTACATTGGCGGAACGCATGTGGCACGTGGATATCATCGGGCCGCCGGTCTTACCGCGCAGCGCTTCATCGCCGACCCCTTCGTTCCGGGGCAGCGCATGTACCGGTCCGGGGACCTTGCGCGGCGCAGTGCGAACGGCGACATCGAATTCGTCGGTCGCGCCGACGAGCAGGTGAAGATCCGGGGGTTCCGTATCGAACTCGGTGAGATCGTCTCGGCCATCGAGGTGGATCCGAGCGTCGGTCAGGCGCTCGTGGTGGTCGATGAGCTGCCGCACGTCGGCAAGCGTCTCGTTGCATACCTGACACCGGTCGGCGGACACGTGGTCGACCTCGACCGAATCCGCGCCAGGATTTCAGCTGCCCTGCCCGACTTCATGATTCCCGCGGCGTATGTGGTGCTCGATGAGATGCCCATCACCCGGCACGGCAAGATCAACAAGGACGCCCTGCCTGCACCGGAGATCGGGTCCGTGACAAGACGTCGGGAGCCGGAAACCGCAACTCAGCGGCAGGTGGCAGCCCTCTTCGCGCGACTGCTCGGGGCTGCGACCGTGGGTGCGGATGACTCATTCGTTGACCTCGGCGGCCATTCGCTGCTCGCGAGCAAGTTATCGGCGGCGATCCTGAACGAATGCGGAGTCGGGATCGACATCCGCGAGATCTTGGAGCGGGGCACCGTCGCAGGATTGGCCAAGTTGGTCGATCAGCGTCGTAGCGGCCTCATCGCGGACGAGGAGGACCGCGAAGGTGAACCAATCCCGTTGCTTCCCAGCGGCCGTCGCCTCTATGAGCACGGAAACCCGCGTAGGCTCGCCGAGACCCACGTCTTCTGGCTGCCCGAGGGTATTACCCGATCCACGCTGGAGGGACTTCTCAACGCGGTGGTCGGCGAGCACGAGGTGCTACGCAGCCGGCTCGACCGCGAGCGCCTAGAGCTGGTTCCGCGCACACGGCAGTCTCTGCGTTTGGTCGAGATCCTCACGGAGGATCCGTCTGATGCGGCCGGCGCCGAGATCGGTCGTGCGGTGGACCGACTTGATCCCGAACAGGGCTGGATGCTTTCGGCGGTGTGGCTGCACCCCGAAGGCGGGCCCGGAGTTCTCATCCTCGTGGTGCATCACCTCGCCGCTGACGCCACCTCTTGGCGAGTCATCATGCACGAGCTGGAATCTCGATGGCAATCGCTGGTAGCGGGCGCTGTGCGTCCCGACGTCCAGGCCGGCGGCGGCTACCGCCGTTGGGCCAATGCGCTGGTCGCCGAGGCCCGGGATGTGGGCAGCCTGCCGTTCTGGATCGCCCAGCTGGACGGTGAGGATCCTCCCCTTGGTTCGCGCCGAATTGATCCGGAATTCGACAGGCAAGCCGCGTTGGCGGTCACTGTCGAGTCCGCGCCGGCAGATGTCAGTGCGGTACTGCTGAACTCGGGAATCCCGATGGAGCAACTGCTGGTGGCGGCAGTGGCACGCACCGTCGCCCAGTGGCGTCGCCGACGCGGACAAGCCGCGGTTGAGACGCTGCTGGCGGTGCAGGTCCCCGGACGGGGCGACACGACTACCGAGACCGTGGGCCTGCTCAGTACGGCGTATCCGCTGCGGGTCGGCGGCACCGATCCACTGGGGATCGGGCCACGCGGTTTGGTGGAGCGAGTTGTGCGGCAGCACAGCGCGATGCCTGGGCGGACCATCGACTATGGGCTACTGCGATACCTGCGTGCTGATACCAGCGCGGTGCTGCGGCAGTACCGCGATCCGCAGATCCTGTTGAACTACCTCGGAAACTATCGCGGATTCGACGGCGACCTCCTGCGCCGCGACGGGCTGCTTTCGGTGTTGGGCTCACCTGTGCCCGAGCCTGAATCGGCGGTACGTCACGAGCTCAGCATCGCGGTGCTGATCATGGAGACCACCGAGGGGCCGTCCATTGGAACGCTGTGGCAGGCGATCCCGGAGGTGCTCGAGCGCTCGGAGGTTGCCGAGCTGCAATCGATTTGGCACGAACAGCTGGGGATTCTGGCGAAGGAGCAATGGTGACGTCCACATTGGCAGTGATAGGCGCGGGTGCCAAGGCGGTCGCGGTAGCCGCGAAGGCAGCGGTGTTGCGTGAATGCGGGGTCGACGTACCCGATGTGGTGGCGATCGAACGTCAGCAGGTGGGCGCGAACTGGCAGGCGTGTGGCGGCTGGACCGACGGACAGCACCGGCTGGGTACGAGCCCCGAGAAAGATGTGGGTTTCCCGTATCGGTCCGCCGTGGTGCCGGGGCGTAACGCCGAGATCGATGCCGGGATGATGCGTCTGAGCTGGCAGTCCTATCTCATCGGCACTGGCCAGTTTGCCGAATGGGTTGATCGCGATAAGCCCGCGCCAACGCACAAGCGCTGGGCCGACTACCTGACGTGGGTGGCCAACGCGGTCGATATGAAGGTGGTTCAGGGCGAGGTGACCGGTCTGTCCATCGATGACGACAGATGGGTGGTTGGTACCAACGACTGTTCCATCGCCGCGGACGCGGTCATGGTGACGGGGCCCGGGCAGCCGGAACGTTCTGTGCTACCCGAGCATCCGAATGTCTTGTCGATCGCCGAATTCTGGCGTCGCTGTGCCGGATCGACGCGCCTCACCGCGGAACGCGTCGCCGTGATCGGCGGGGGTGAGACTGCCGCCTCAGTACTCAATGAGCTTTTCGGGCACCGGGTTTCGACGATCACCGTCATCTCTCCCGGCGTCACACTGTTTACCCGCGGTGAAGGGTACTTCGAGAACGCCCTGTTCAGCGATCCGACCGGCTGGTTGCACCACACCATGGAGGAACGGCGCGACGCATTGAACCGTACCGATCGCGGTGTGTTCTCGGCCCGCGTTCAGGAATCGCTGCTGGCCGACGACCGTATCCGTCATCTGCGTGGTCGCGTCGCTCACGCCGTCGCCCTGGAGGACCGGATCAGATTGACGCTGCGCAGCGACCGTGCGGGCGAGCCTTCCGAAACCGTTCATGGTTTCGATCTGGTGATCGACGGCGCGGGTGCCGACGCGCTGTGGTTCTTACCGCTGTTCGACCAGGGCGCCCTCGACCTCATGGAGCTCAAACTGGGTGCCCCTGTGGACGGCAATGTCTTGCAGGAATCCCTTGGTCACGACCTGTCCGTCAACGGCCTGACTCCCAAGCTCATTCTTCCGACGCTGTCGGGTCTGACCCAGGGCCCGGGATTCCCCAATCTCAGCTGTCTCGGATTGCTGTCCGATCGAGTGCTTGGTGGGCACAGCAGTACCGAATCGGCTCGTCGTGAAAGGAAAACAAGTGAGTACCAACCCATTTGATGACGAGAGCGGCGTCTTCTATGTACTGGTCAACGACGAGGAGCAGCACAGTCTGTGGCCGACGACCATTGAGGTCCCGGCACAATGGCGCGTGGCCTTTGGTGAGGCCCCGCGTGCCGACTGCGTGGAGTACATCGAGGCCAATTGGACCGATATGCGGCCCAAGAGCCTGCGTGACGCGATGGCGGACAGTTAGCAGCAGCTGGTAGGAAGATCTGGTGGGCCCAGACAGCTTCGGCACCGGCCAACCCGATCACACCGCCGTGCGCACCGCGCTGTGGCGGGCTTTGCATGTGGAACTGGATCCGCCGCCGCATGTGCTGACCGATCGCATCGGTGTGCAACTGGTGGCACCGTCGGACGACTGGCACAGGCGCCCCGACATGGATCCGCGGGGTTCCAGGGTCTCTCGCTTGGGCATGGTGGCGCGGGCTCGTTTCGTCGAGGATCTCGTTGAGCAGCAGGCGGCTGACGGCGTAGGACAGTACGTCATCCTGGGTGCCGGTTTGGACACCTTCGCGCAGCGCCATCCCGATGCGGGGGAGCGGCTCACCGTTTTCGAGGTGGACCAGCCCGGCACTCAAGCGTGGAAGCGAAATCGGCTGACCGAGCTGGGATTCGAGATTCCTGACTGGCATCGACTGGTGCCGGTCGACTTCGAGGCGGGCGGGTCGTGGCGAGATCAGCTGCTCATCACGGGATTCGACCCCGACAAACCTGCGGTGGTGGCATCCACCGGTGTCAGTATGTATCTGAGCCGTGACGCCATCGTCGCGACGCTGCGCCAATGTGCCTCACTGGCACCGGGTTCGGCATTCGCCATGACTTTCCTGCTGCCGCTGGAACTGCTCGAAGCGGGGGAGCGGCCGATCAGGCAGATGATCATGACCAAGGCGGCCGAATCCGGCACCCCATGGGTGAGCTTCTTCTCTCCGGACCTGCTGCTCTCCCTGGCGCGCGAATGCGGTTTCTCCGATGCGTCATACGTATCGGGGCGCGAACTGATCGACCGTTATGTGCCCGGCACCGGATTATCCGCCGAGGAGTTTCTGGTGGCCACCACCTAGTTGGTGGCTGCGGCGATGCGCCATCCGGTGGTGGATTCCTGTTGGCGCCAGAATTCTGCGAAACGTCCTCCGAGGGAACTGAGTTCAGCGATCGAGCCCTGTTCCACGATGCGACCATCGTCGATGAATAGGACGTGATCGGCGTTGCGGATGGCGCTGAGCCGGTGGGCGATCATCACCCGGGTGCGAAGACGCGGATCATTCCCGATGGCCTCGGTGATGGCGGTTTCGTTTTCGGTGTCCAGGGCGCTGGTCGCTTCGTCGATGAGCAGCACGGGCGCGGGTTTGATCAGTGCGCGGGCGATGCTGACGCGTTGGCGCTCTCCGCCGGACAATGCCGTGCCGGCCTCACCGACACGAGACTGCTCGGCATCCGGTAGGCGTTCGATGATCTCGTCGACACGAGCCAGCGCCATGGCCCGGCGCGCCTCCTCGTCCGCGGCCGTGGGATGCCCGACGAGAACGTTGTCGCGGATCGGCCCATCGAACAGATAGGGATGCTGGAACACCATGCTCACCAGGGCCCGGCGGGCGGCAGTGTCCAATGTCGCGACATCGACTCCGTCGACCAGGATTTGGCCGCTTTCGGGCTGCTGCAGCCCGGCGATGAGCGCGAGGATGGTGCTCTTCCCGGATCCGGATGGCCCCACGATCGCCGTCGTGGTTCCCGGTTCCAGAGTGAAGTCAACACTGGTGAGGACTTGTTCGTTGGCGCCGTCATACCGGAAGTCCACACCGCGGAATTCGATACGTGGGGCCGGGGTATCGGCGGATGCGACGGAGTCCCCGGGCTGGTCGGCGGCCTCGGCGGTGATGATGGTGTGGAGGCGTTCGAACACGCCACGTGAGTTCTCGACGGCGCCGCCCAGGCCCGCGAGCACGGTGAACGGTTCCAGGAACCGCACCACGACCACCATGAGCGCGACAGCTTCGGGGGCTCCGATCTCACCGCGCACTGCCAGCACCGTGGCGGTTCCGGCCAGCAGGATGAGGGCGATCTGGCTGACGATGCTGAACAGCAGCTGACCCGGGATCTGGAACAACAACAGCCGCATGGTCGCGCCGCGTGCTGTCGCGACGGCTTGGCCGGCCTGGCTGCGGGCGGGGGTGACACGTCGGCTCGCGCGCAGGGCGGCTTGGGTGCGCGCAAATTCCAAAATGCGTTCGGTCAGCGCGCTGTGGGCTTTGGTGTCTGCCTCATCGGCAGTGCGCACGATGCGGATACTGGCCAGCAACGTACCCAGGAGCAGCGGCAACGTGATGAGCGCCGCGACGCCCAGCTTCCACGAGATGAAGAAGAGCCCGATGGTGATGGCCGCCGGTAGCAACACCGCGCCGATCATCGGAGTCAGCAGGTTGGCGATAAAACCCACGAGGTCGGGGCCGCCGGAGGAAATCGCCTGGCGCGCCATCGCGGTGCGTTCGGCGGTGAACCAGCCCAGCGGGATGTGCGTGAGCCGGTCGGCCACTTGATGTTGCGAATCGTTGAGTAGGGCGAATCCAATGCGGTAGCCGATGCGGGCCAGCGCGGTGTCCACGATCCAACCGCCCACGGTGACCGCGGTCAACACGCCGAGCCAGGGCAGCGCGTCGGCGGGGGTGGGGCCGAACAGCGCACCCAGCAGCGGCACCAGCAGCAGACAGCCCGCCGCGCGTAGCACCACCGAGAGCACCGAAAGCACGCCATAGCCGTACAGGGAGCTGCGGTGTCCGGGTGGAATGAGGCGAATCAGGTTGGTAAGCATCAGATGTTCTCTCCGGCCAGGACTGTCGAGGGTTCTTGCAGGCGGCCCTCCCACAGCCTTCGGTACCGCCCCCCGGTCGCCAACAGTTCGGTGTGGGTGCCCGTTTCCACGACGTGGCCCTGATCGAGGACCACGATTTGGTCGGCGTCGGCGATGGTATGCAGTCGGTGTGCGATGACCAGCACGGTGCGGTTGTGGATGAGCCGTCCCAGGGCCTGTTGGACCAGGTATTCGGATTCGGGGTCGGCGAAGGCGGTGGCCTCGTCCAGGATCAGGATCGGGGTGTCGGCCAGCAGCGCTCGGGCGATGGTCAGCCGCTGTTTCTCGCCGCCGGAGAGCTGGGTGTTGGTATCCAGGATGGTGTCATAACCGTTGGGCAGCCGCAGGATTCGCTCATGGATCTGTGCGTCACGGGCAGCTGCTTGGACCTCGGTGTCGGTGGCTTCGGGCCGGGCCAGCGCGATGTTCTCCCGAACCGTTCCGGCGACCAGTTGCACGTCCTGGAAAACGAATCCGACCTTGGTGTAGAGCTCGTCAGGAGTCAGGGCACGGATATCGATGCCGTCGATGCGGATGGCGCCGCCATCGACGTCATGGAACCGCGCCAACAAGGAAGCCAGCGTTGACTTTCCGGAGCCGGACGGCCCGACGAGGGCCGTCACGGTTCCAGGTCGCAAAGCCAAACTGACGCCGTGAATGACAGGGACCCCCGGCCGATACCCGAACGTCACCGCGTCGAAGGAGACAGAAGTCTCCCCGGCACGCCCCTGCGAGGCCTGCTCGGTCAATTCAGTCTCACCGAGGGCAACCGCGATGTGTCGCGCGGCCTCCACTCCTCCACGAATACCGCCGAGGCCGTACGCGATTCCCAGCAGACGGGTGCCAAAGGTGGTGCCGAGCACCAGGAAGGGCAGCAAGGTAGTGGGCTCCATGCTCCCGGCGACGACGAACAGCGTGCCGGCCCCCGCGATGAGCCACAGGAAGGTCGTCGGCCGGGTGACCAGATCCATGAAGGTCTTCTTCCCGATGAAGGGCCGCTGCCATTCGTTGAGGAAGGAGAGGTACCCGTCCAGCCTGCGTTTGAATGAGGACGCTGCCGCGCCACCGAAAATCCGGATCACCGGCTGACCTTCGAGATAGGCGGCCGATTCTCCGCTCATCCGTTCGCTCCAGCGCGAGGCCTCGATGATTTTCGGGCCGCTCTGGAACATCATGGTCGCCGTCGTGACGATGTAAACGAGGATGGGGATGAGAAGTACGAGTGCCAGGCGCCAGTCGACGACAAAGAGGTAGATGAGCACCGCCACTGGTCCGACAACCGCCGCTACCGCGTCGGGGATCGCGTGGGTGATCAGATAGTGCAATGACAGGGTGTCGTCCTGAATCAGCTTCTTGACCGATCCGGAACCGCGTTGAGTGAACCACCCCAACGGAACCCGGGACAGCTTCGACAGGAGCCGTTGCCGAACATCGGCGCTGAACCGTATCTCGACGACATGCAGCCAGACAGTGAGGGCCGCGCCAAGGGCGGCGCCGAGTACCAGCAGCGTCAGGAAGATCATTCCGGTGTGCCACAAGAGGGATTCGTCGGCACCTGCGAGCAGCTGACGGGTGAGTTCCACGAGAACCACGAAGGGCGCCAGCTCGACCATGGTGATGATCGCCTGCAGAACACCGCCGGCGATCATCTGCTTCTTGACCGGTGCCAGTAATTCCCCGGCAGCCTGCGAACGCCAGCGGCCTTGGGGCACTGCAGGTTCAGAGGGAGCGGCCGGATTCTCGATGGCTGGCTTCGGTGCAGCGGGTTTGGCTACCGGTGCCTGATGCGTGTCGGAGTCTCCGCGGCGGCTTCCCATCGCGCGGCCAAAGGTCCAGTAGGCCGCGGCGTGCACGTCGGCTTTGGGGAATCCGAACTGTTCCTTGAGGCGTTTGCGTAGATGTTTGAGTGAGCCTGCTTCCGGACCGGCCCACGCGTACCAGTTGGACCAGTCGCGGGCCTCGATGGCGCCGGCCAGCGAGGTCTCATCGGCGCGGTCCACCCAGTGCAGAACTCGCCGTGGATGATCAGCCAGGGGAATGAGCTCATCGTCGGGGTCGTGCCGTTCCAGGTAGACCTCGACGTCCACATCGGCGGGTAGGGCGGTCAGGATGGAGTTGATCGCCGGGATGGATGCCGAGTCGCCGATGAGCAGGAAT
Source organism: Mycobacterium sp. D16R12 (assembly GCF_002013465.1). GTDB lineage: Bacteria > Actinomycetota > Actinomycetes > Mycobacteriales > Mycobacteriaceae > Mycobacterium. The sequence continues at coordinate 31,607 of NZ_MAFC01000028.1, forward strand.
CCGGCCGGAAGATCTTCGGGGACCTCAAAACGTGCCGAGCCGAAAGCCACTACCGGAATGGTCATTCCGGGTTGGGCTGCCCTGGCCCATCGGCAGGCCGGACCGGCGGGCTCGTGGATCACCACGTCGATCGCGATCTCGCCGGCCTCGGCATCGGTCGAGACGATCGTGTAAGCGCGCTGATGCTCGGTGGTACCACCATCGGGATCGGGGAACCAGAACCGCAGCCATTCGGCCGGCGTGTGCAGCAGGTCGTCGAAAAGTGTGGGTGCCGACATCGTCAGCCGCACACAATTCGGTGTGACCTGCGCGGTACCGACCACGGTGGCCGCGTGATCACGTGCCCCGAGCCCGCGCAGCACCGCGCCCTGGAAGCCTCTACCCATGGTGATGTGACCTTTGTTCGTGCTCGACGTGGCTCCGGCTGACACATCCGGGCCGTTACTTAGCCCATCCTAACCTAAGAGCGTCGACGGGGTCAGGCGCGAACGGCGTCGTCGTCCGACCGGGCCGTTGCGGCTTCGTCGGGATCTGCACAGGGGATATCTGTTCCGGCGATCGAGGCTCCGGCCGTCTCGATGAGGAACGGTAGGGCACACAACCCGACCACACAGGCCGCCATGAGATAGGCGGCGGGGAACAGATCCCATCCGGTCCTGTCCACCATGAGGTCGTTCACCAGCGGCGCGGTGCCGCCGAACGCGGCAGTGGACAGGTTGTAGGAGATCGCGAATCCTGCATAGCGCACCTGGGTGGGAAACATGCAGGGGAAGGTCGCGGTGATGGTGGACAGCTGCGGTATGTACAGCAATCCGAGAGTCGCGAAACCCACTATCGCCCAACCGAATCCTTGTCCCATGAGCCAGAACATGGGCAGCGAGAACAGCAGCAGTCCGGTCAGGGAGAACGCCCACATGGGTTTGCGCCCAACGCGATCCGACAGTGCGCCGCAGAAGGGCAGGAACGCCATCATGGCGACCTCGCCGATGAGGATGACGATCTGACCCTGCGTCTCGGTCATTCCGAGCCGGGTCTTCAGGTAGGTCGGCTGATAGCTGAGCAGGGTGTAGTTGGTGATGTTCAGCGCAATCACCAGCAGCATCATCACGATCATGGGCCGCTTGTAGTCACGCACCAGATCTTTGAGCCGTTCGAATGCGGTCTCCTGGCCTTGCGGCTCCTGTTCCTGCATCTCTTTGAACAAGGGCGGATCGTCGAGGCGGCTTCGTAGATACCAGCCGATAAGACCCATCGGAAGTGCGATCAGGAACGGAATACGCCAGCCCCAGGACTGCATGGCTTCGGCGCTCAGGGAGGCATCGAGGATCAAGACGAAGGCGGCGCCCGTTGCAAAGCCGCCCAAGGTGCCGAACTCGAGGAAGGAGCCGTACTTGCCGCGTTTCTTATCGGGTGCGAACTCTGCCATGAACGTTGCCGCACCACCGTATTCACCGCCGGTGGAGAAACCTTGCACCACGCGCAGCAGAATCAACAACGCGGGCGCGGCCGCTCCGACGGTTGCCCAGCTGGGCAACACACCAATGAGCGTGGTGGACAAGGCCATCAGCACGATGGTGATGGCCATGACGCTCTTGCGGCCAAGCCTGTCACCCAGTGGCCCCCAAATCATTCCGCCGAGGGGACGCAGCAGGAACGAGATGGCATATCCGAGCATCGTGAAGGCGGTGCCCAGGGTGGGGAAGAAGGCCTGCGTCAGGAAGACGGTCGTGGCGGCGTAGACGCCGTAGTCGTACCACTCCGTGGCGTTACCCATCGCCGATGCGGCGATGGCACGGTGCAGGATCCGCCGGCCCTCGGGTGGCTGGAAGTCCGGGCCGGCGGTCGCCATCAGGGCGTGCCCGGCGACTGGCTGTTCAGCGGCGTACAGGTCCGCGCCGCGATGTACTCCGGACGTGGCTCCGATCCGGCGAAGGGCCGCTCAGGTGCGTTCTGAACCGAGTTGAATACGAGGAACACATTCGATCGCGGGTAGGGGCTGATGTTCGACCCAGACCCGTGCATGAGGTTGCAGTCGAACCACAGCGCATCCCCCGGCTGCCCGAGGAACAGTTCGATACCGCTCGTGAGTGCGGCCTCGGCGAGGGTCTGCGTGGAGGGAACGCCAATCTCCTGCTCCACCAGAGATTTCCGATGGTTATCGTGCGGGGTCGTGCCGACGCACGGGTAGAAGGTGCGGTGCGTGCCCGGCATGACCTGCAGCGTCCCGTTGTAGGCGACGTTGACGGTCAACGCGATAGAGCAGGACACGGTGCGCATCTGGGGGAGCCCGTCCTCGGTGTGCCAGGTCTCGAAGTCCGAATGCCAGTAAAAGCCGCGCCCCCTGAACGCAGGCATCGCATTGATACGGGACTGATGCAGGTAGACCGGTCCGCCCAGTAGCTGCTCGGCGACGTCGAGTACCCCCGGCGAACGTGCGACGTCCATGACCACGGAACTCAGGATGTGTGCCTCGAAAATCGACCGCACCTCTTGTGATCGGGCTTCCCTGATGACCCTGGGATCATCGCCCAGTTGTGATGGCACCCTGTCGATCTCGTTGCGCAAGGTCGAGACCGTCATATCGTCGACTGTGCTCGGTCGGATCAGGAATCCCTGATCCGACATCTGAGTGAGCGCCGGCGGGGCGAGCGGCCCGGTGTCCGTGGTGCCCCAGACCACGGGCTCCGTCCTGATGATGGGAGGCTGCTCGGTCTCGAGCCGACTGGGGTAGCGATCCGTGATCGCGGGGGCGCTCATGAGAATGCAGGCGCGGCCGGGTATGCGCCGGACTCGTCGTGGACCTCCTGCCCGGTGACGGGAGGATTGAACACGCACATCATGCGCATCTCGGTATCGGCGGAAAGTTGGTGTCGTTCATTGCCGTTGAGTAGATACATGCTGCCGGGCCCGAGCGTGAACGCGTCACCGTTTTCCAGGTTCGTCAGCGTGCCGGTACCGGCCGTGAGCCATACCGCCTCGATGTGGTGCTGGTAGTGGAAGACGTGGACGGTTCCTGCGTCGATGGTGGTCTCGTGGAATGAGAACCCCACGCCGTCATCCGCCAGCACGATCCGTTTGCTATGCCAGCCTTCGCCGCTGACGTCGCGTTCGGTACCCGTGATCTGTTGGGTAGTACGGACGATCACAGTAATTCCTCTCTCGTTGGGTTGGGCTTCTAGGCGGACTCGGCGATGGCTTCGCGCAAGGTGGCGATGCCGATGTCGAGCTGTTCGTCGGTCGTGGTCAGTGCGGGCAGCAGCTTGACGACCTCGTCCTTGGGGCCGGAGGTCTCCACGAGCAGACCCCGCTGGAATGCGGCCTTGCTGACGCGCGAGCCCCGCTCGGCATCGGCGAACGCGATGCCCTGGACCATGCCGCGGCCACGCACCGTCACCGAATCGTCGTCGGCCACCAATGCGGACAGCTCGGCATGGAGGCGGTCGCCCTTGCGGCGTACGTCCTCGCTGAATGTGCCATCACGCCAATACTTTTGCAGCGTCGCGGTGGCGGTCACAAATGCCGGGTTGTGTCCGCGGAAGGTGCCGTTGTGCTCACCCGGGGCCCATTGATCGAGATCGGGCCGGATGAGCGTCAGTGCCATGGGCAGGCCGTATCCGCTGATCGACTTGGACAACGTCACGATATCCGGACGGATACCCGAGTCTTCGAAGGAGAAGAAGGCGCCAGTTCGGCCGCAACCCATCTGGACGTCGTCGACGATCAGGAAGATGTCCCTCTTGCCGCACAGATCTGACAGTGCGCGCAGCCATTCGGCGCTGGCGACGTTGACCCCGCCCTCACCCTGCACCGTTTCGACGATCACCGCGGCGGGCTTGTTGAGGCCGCCGCCCTCGTCGTCGAGAACCTTCTCGAACCACTGGAAATCCTCGGTGACTCCACCGAAGTAGTTGTCGTAGGGCATCGGGGTGGAGTGCACCAGGGGCACACCTGCTCCGGCACGCTTCATCGAATTGCCGGTCACGGCCAGCGATCCCAGTGTCATTCCATGAAATGCATTGGTGAAGCTGATGATCGATTCACGCCCGGTGATGTTCCGTGCCAGCTTGAGCGCTGCCTCCACGGCATTGGTTCCGGTGGGTCCGGGGAACTGCACCTTGTAGTCCATGCCGCGTGGTTGCAGGATGGTCCGCTCGAATTCCTCGAGGAAGTGCCGTTTGGCCACCGTGGCCATGTCCAGGCCGTGGACCACGCCGTCGGTCGTCAGGTAATCGATGAGGGCCGTCTTGAGGTCCGGGTTGTTATGCCCGTAGTTGAGTGCGCCCGCGCCGGCGAAGAAGTCCAGGTAACGCTCACCGGTGGTGTCGGTCAACCAGGATCCGGAGGCGGAGGCGAAGGTGGTGGGCCAGGTTCGGCAATAGCTTCGCACCTCGGATTCTCGCTCGTTGATGACCCTCGGTAGCCCGGCTTCCTGAGCGGGCAAGGTGGCGGTCATTTCTGTGTCCCCTTTCGGCCCAATGCCTTTAGGCACTATTACTGGGCGCTATATGTAGGTCGTGCGGAGTGAGTCGCAGTAGCGGCTCTGCCTCGTGTGCATCGGGAAACAGATCCACGCCGAATCCAGCGGATTCGGTGAGTTCCATGTCCCGCCGGCGGGCAAATCCGGCGAATAATGCACGAGAAGCGGTATTAGATTGTGTAACAGTGGTTTCCATGACCAGGGGCTCACCCTGCAAGGTCGCGAGAGAGTCTGCGAGCCAGGCCAGCATGCTGGCGGCCAGACCCTTTCCGCGGTACGTCTCGTCGACTCCTACCTGCCAGATCATCAGTGATCCAGAGGGTCTGAGGTATCCGGTCACGAATCCGACAGGGTTTCCGTCGACACGTGCGACGGCGGCCGTAGAAGGAAAGTCAGTGCACCACAATAGGTATGCGTAAGAAGAGTTCACATCCAACACGCCGGAGTCGCGTGCGATGCGCCACATGTGACGAGCGTCCGACTGGGTCGGGTGGCTCATGGACCACACAGGGGTACAACGTTTTTCAGTCTGCAATTCAGTATCGACCACTAAAGATCACCATCACCACAACATGTTTCGTATCAACTGGAGTTTCGTATCAGGTTTCGTACCGTCCGACCGTAACCACATCGGCACCCGGATGGCTAGGACCGGCGGTGGCGATCCGGGTCAACTCATAGCGTTTGCCGAGGGTATCCACCTGATGTGACGCTAGTCACATTATTATGGGGCCATGGGAACTTGACGGGTTCTTGACGAATGTGCATGGAGATTGCCGGGCAACATTTAGCCGTCGCCGCTGAAGCAGCGCTCCCAGCGGTCGGGATCGGCGAGCATCTCGCCGGGCGGGGTGGCCCAGCAGGCCGCTACCAGGTCATAACCGTGGTGAATGAGTGCGGCGTGTGCGGGCCACTGCGACTGCAGCCATTCGGGCTCGTTGTGTGCACTGTCCACGCCGGCCCGAATGGCGCCCTCGAGTTCAAAGGACAGGTCTCGGGCCTCTGCGTATGCGGCGTCGTGGGCGGGCTGCATGCGAGCGCTCGAGACCAGCTCCAGCGCCGCCCGTCTGATCAGGGCCTCGGTGAACGCGAAGGTCCGGCGATGGGCACGCGGCGCGATCAGGTACATCGACGCCATGGCGACCGCGACGCCGACCAGTGTCTCGGCGAGGCGGTCGCGCACGATGGATGTGACGGACCCCTGCAGGGTGACCACTCCCGCGGACAGCAGTGCGATGGGTGTCACGAACATGACAGCGACGGCGTAGTTGCGCGGCAGAAACAGCTCGGTGCAGAACTGCAAGGTCGCGATGGCGGCGACGAGCGCGTACCCAGTGAGGGACAGCTGGTACAGCACCGCGAAGAGAACGAGTCCGACCACTGTTCCCGCGAAGCGCTGCAGTCCGCGCACCGTGCCGTGCAGCCGGTCCGGACCCAGATGGACGATCACGAGGGCGCTCAGGATCGCCCATTGCGGCCGTGTCAGCCCCACCGCGGTACTGATGGCTCCGGCGCCGAGGCAGGCGATGCCGACGCGCCCTGCGGTGATGGTGGCGTGCGAACGGAACCGCACCGAGCGGCGTAACCGGTACCAGATGCTGGGGCGGACCACGAGGACGTGGTCGCCGGGGATGACGTGGTCGAGCACCATCTTGGCGCCGACCGCGGTTTCGGTGAACCGGCGATGGGTATCGAGCATCGTTGTCACCAAGGGGGAATCCGACCGTGTGGAGTATCCCGCGTCATGCAGTGCGGTCCATGCTGCGGAGATCGCCAGTCCTGCGCCGTGGCGCGCGTCGACCGTCGCGTTGCCCGGTTGCGCATAGCCGTCGACCGCATCGACTGCCCGCTGTACCGCGACGCGTTCGGGTTTACGGCGATCGATCGCGGCGCCCGCCATCGAAACGATGACCGCCGCAACCGCTCCCAAGCTTGCGCAGGCGAGAATCCGAAACGGATCCACACCCCATTCCGTTGCGCCGAGCGCGCCGCCGCACACCAGGACGAAGAACAGCGCGCCCGGCGGTCCGAGCCGAAGTGCATCCACTGTGTAGACCACTGGAACCGCAACCGCCGTCAGGGTGAGGATGATCGCGACCTTGTTCGCGATACCGCCGAGGGCGTGGGTCCCGACGACGGCGCCGAGTGTCGCGACGAACAACAGCGCGATACCGGCGGTGGCCACGACGGCGGCACGCACCCGGTAGGGGCGCCCTTCGCCGTAGAGAACAGCGAAGGCCCCATAGGTCACATAGAGCGCCGCATTCGGATATCCGGCGGCGACAACGAGCGTCCCGGGAATGGCGACGGCGGCACCGGCGCGCAGTCCGATGCTCCACCGCCGACCCGCCGGCGGAGCGGAGAACAGGATGGACCGGGCCCGCGCGATCTGCGGAAGCGGATCCGGCGATTCAGGCGCGGGTGGGGTCACACGTCATTTCATACCGTGCCGCTGTCGGTAGGCGCGCTGTTTACAGGCCGGGGAGCAGTAACGCTGCGGCCGTCCCCTGCCGTGGGTAGTCAATTCGGAGCCGCAGAAACCGCAACATTCCCGCAGTTCGGCGGTGATTTCGTCACGCACGGGAGGGGATTCGTAACAGGAGCCGCGTGCCGCGGACACCAGATTCGTGCCGGCGGCCCGGCCGCGGGGGGTACGGATGCGGAGCTCACCATCGAGGTACGGGCAATCGACGATGTCCTCGTTCTGGCAAGACAGTAGGTGGTTGAGGTATTCGCGTGCGTGATCCAGCTCCTCGATGCGGGTGGAGATGTCCGCGACTTGCTCGATGACCGCGCTGCGCCAGGTATCGGGTTGGGCCGAATGTGATGTCACGACCGCGGCCTGGCGCAGCGGCATCATCCCGGTGACGCAGCACAGGTACGCGATGCCGATGCGACGCAGGTCTCGCTCGGTGTAGGTACGACGGCCGCCGTGCTGTGTCGGCGAATTCAGGACGCCCTGCTTCTCCCACCATCGCAGGGTCGAGGGGGCCAGGCCGTAAAGGGCGGCCGCCTCACCGATGTTCACCGTGGGTTCCGCGGAGACGGTTCTTGACATCAAGCTCACTTCACCATTGAAGCTTAGGTAACCCTAACTTGCAAGGAGTACCTATGACTGAGCTGCTGGCTTGGTGTCCGTCTGCTAGCCCACCAGTGACCGGCCGAGATAACCACCCTCGGCGGTACCCGGCGGCATGACGAAGACGGCTGATCCGACCGCGGTATTCCACTGATTGAACTCGTCGCGTTCGGCCAGCCTTCGTTGTACCGGGACGAACTGCGTGGCGATATCCCGTTGGTATGCCGCGAAAATCAGACCGGAGTTTGACGACGTGCCCGGCAACGGTGCGTCGTCGAAGTTGTACGGGCGGCGCAGGAATTTCTCGTGCGGATTGCGGTGGCGGGCCAACGCGATATGTGCGGTCGCGGGGATGACCGGGATACCGCCGCGGGTCATCTCGAGGTCGGGTTCGTCGGACTCCTTCTCGCCTGTCAGCGGCGCGCCATTGTCCGTTCTTCTGCCCATCACCAGGTCGCGGAGCTTGGTGTCCAACTGGTCCCATCCGTCCAGGTCCATCATGATCCGGCGAAGGACGAGAAGCGTTCCGCCCCTGAGCCACTGATGATCTTCACCCTGGTGCCACAGCAGGCTGTCGAGCTCGGGGACGCTGGGGTTCACGGTCCCGTCGACCTGTCCCATGAGATTGCGCATGGTGCCCCCCGAGGGATCTTCCGCACGTGGCGTGCGGAATCCGGTCTGGCGCCAGCGTTCGGTGGCCAGCGAGCGCACATTCTTCAGGAGAACCCGGGCCGCATGTGCCACCACGAGCATGTCGTCGGCGCATATCTGCAGCAGGAGATCTCCTCCGCACCAGCGCTTATCGAGTTTGTCGGTGGCGAATGCCGGGAAGTCACGTGCCGAGGCCGGACATTTGTCGGCCAGACCCGTCTTGGCGAACGCCGACGGACCCAGGCCCGTCGTGATCGTCAATCGTGCTGTGGCGGTGGCCAATTCCGGCTCGGTATCGGCGAGCGCGGGTAGGCCTTGGGTCAACCTGGCGGCATCGGTGGTCCACAGACGCAAGATCGACCGCAGGTTTTCACGTGCGGTGCGCTCGTCTGTGCTGCTATCGGGTAGTAGATCCAGTGCGAGGAACAGCGCGTGCGACTGCGGCGCGGTGCTGATCCCGGCCTGATGCTCGCCGTAGAACGGTTCGAGGGCGGCAGCGCCCTGCGGCCGGGCGGCCTGGGATTGGGCCGACCAGGCCGACAGACCGGCGCCCGCCGTGAGAGCAGCAGCGGCACCGCCGCCGACAATGAGTCCCCGTCGGGACAAAGAACGACGCGTCATGCTCAGGGCTGGTAGTTCTCGTTACCGCCTGCGAAGTCGCGGATCTGGGCGGTGAGGGGCTTGGTCGAGCCGTCCTGGAAGGCCAGCGTGATGACGACGTCCTGACCCGGGCGCAGGGGGGCGGTCAGTCCCATGAGCATGACGTGATCGCCGCCGGGGGACAGCTTGTGCTCGCCGTTGGCGGGAATGACGACCCCACCCTCCTTGGGACGCATGAGCCCGCCGGGGGTCACCTCGTGGAGCTCAACGGATCGGGCGGCCGGTGAGGTCGCGGACACGATGCGCGCCTCGCTGGAGCCGTTGTTGTGCACGGTGCCGAATACCGAGGTCATGGAGCCGTCGGGCGCGGACTTGGCCCATTGGTCCGTGATGGTGACTTCGGAAGCCTGCTCGGCAGGCGTGGACTCGTGCGCCGAACAACCGGCGAGCAATGACAGCGCGACTGCTGCCGGGATGACGATCTTCACGTTCAGCTAGTCGTGTGGACGGTGACGAAAGTTCCGGCCGGACGGCATTCGACTCAGGCTCAGCTCGGTGAAGAGCTTCTCGGTGGCGGACGTGGCGGCCTCGACATCGCCGGCGATGACACCCTCGACGAGCGTGGTGTGCTCGTGCTCGAACGAGCACTCCGCGCCGATCGGGTTTCCGCGCATGTAGTGGTCCATCAAGCCCAGCAGCGAGTCATAAAGTTCCAGGTAAAGGGCGTTATGGCTGGCGGCGACCACAGCCCGGTGTACGGCGATGTCGGTGGAGATGGCCTCCTCGACATCCTGGGGTGCGACATGGCGCGGCGCCCACAGCTCGTTGCGCCGCTGCAGTAGAGCACGCAGATGTTCGATGTCATCCTCGTCACGTCGCTGCGCGGCGAGCCCGGCGGCGGTCACTTCGAGGGTCTGCCGCAGTTCGATCAGATCGCGGTCGTTGGCGGCGGCGAAGTAGTCGGCGATGGCCGAGCCGCTGCCGCCGACGGAGAGCACGTAGGTGCCGGAGCCCTGTCGTCGTTCCAGCATTCCGGCGTGTGCCAGGGCCTGGACGGCCTCTCTAATTGTGTTGCGGGAGGTCCCGGTGAGCTCGCACAATTCAGGTTCAGTGGGAATGCGCGCACCGATGGCCCAGCGTCCCGACTGAATCTCCTCGCGGAGTTGCTCGGTGACCTGGCCAATCAGTGTTTGGCGACGGACCGGCTGCATGACGGCTCATCGTAGCGTGCGGCGGAAATCACCTTGAACATATTCATCCATTCATCCTATGATTTGCCAGGGCATAGAGGAGGATGGACGTTGACCACGACCACGCAGGACACCGGAACCGCGACGCACGATTCGATGCGGGCCGTATCGGCTGCCGCATTGCGCCGTGGGCGCCTGATGGTGCTGGTCGCGATCCTGCTGTTCGCGCTGTGCCTTCGTTCCGCGGTCACCTCGCTGACCCCGCTGCTGACCCAGATCTCTCACGAGGTCGGGTTCGGTTCCGCGGTGATCGGCGTGTTCGGGATGCTTCCGACAGCCATGTTCGCGGTCGCGGGGCTGGTGACACCCGGGCTGACCGAGCGATTCGGTCTGGAGCGCACGACGCTGGCCGCGGTGGTGGCCACGGTGATCGGTATGGCGGCCCGGCCCTCGATGAACTCAACCGGCGGCCTGCTGGTGCTGTCCTGCCTGGCGCTGCTCGGTATGGGCGTCGGCAATGTGGTGATCCCGCCATTGGTCAAGCGGTACTTCTCGCATCGCGTCGCATTGATGAGCGCTTCCTATCTCACGGTGTTGCAGATCGGCACCACGGTTCCGGCATTGACCGCGGTGCCCCTCGCCGATGCGTACGGATGGCGATTCTCGCTGGCTGCCTGGGTGCTTGTTCCGATCGCTGCTCTGCTTCCGTGGATCGGAGTGGTCATCGCACGTCGCGGTCACGATGTCGTCGACCATTCGGCCGAGCCGCATCCGGATTCTTCTGCGGTGGGGCAGGTTTGGCGCTCACCGCTGGCATGGGGCATGGCCGGCATGTTCGGCATGACGTCCCTCGTGACGTATTCGATGTTCACCTGGATCCCGGCGATCCTCAGCTCTGCCGGCGGTAGCGCCGGATTGGGCGGCGTGATGGTGGCCGTGTTCTCGGCGGTGGGATTCGTTGGCACGCTGACTATCCCGCCGTTGGCTGCGCGCATGCGCAACCCGTTCCCGCTGGTGGTGGCGTGCCTGGTGTGCTTCCTCGTCGGCTTCGCCGGGCTGTTGTGGATGCCGATGACCGCGACGGCCGTGTGGGTGATCGCACTGGGATTCGGGCCGTCCACCTTCCCCTTGGGATTGACGCTGGTGAACTTGCGTACTCGTACCGCGGCCGGTTCCGCTGCGCTGTCCGGGTTTACCCAGGGAGTTGGCTACGCCGTCGCATGTCTGGGCCCCTTGTTGTTCGGCGTGCTGCATGACGTGAGCGGCAGTTGGTACGCGCCGTTCGGTCTTCTACTTGTCGCGATCACCGTGCTCGGTATCGGAGCCTTCCAGGCGTGCAAACCGCGGATGCTGGAAGACACCTGGAGTCGCTGAGTCAAGCGGGATCAGCCTGCCAGCTGCTACTCGTCCCGCCCGCCCGGCGGGTCGTCGAGCATGGGAGTGTGCGCTATCACCGGGTAGGCGCCGGTGTATCCGATGCGCTCGTGCGCGAGCTGCAGGACGCGACCACGGCACAGGTACCACCCTGCGGTCAGCACGGGTACGAGTACCGCGATCGCGATCAGGTTCCACGCGTTCTCGTAACACATCAACACCACCACGGCCGCCAGGAACGCCAGCGTCAGGTACCCGGTGTACGGCGCTCCGGGCATCTGGAAACTGCCCCGCCGCAGGATGCCTCGCTGCGACCACCGGTACAGCTGGATCTGGCAGATCACGATGGTGGCCCACGACGAGATGATCCCGAGTGCCGCCAGATCCAGAGCGGTTTCGAAGGCTTCGGCGGGAATGACCAGGTTCATGAATATGCCGACAAGTGTGAGGGCGCCGGTGACCGCGATGCCCATGAACGGGACTCCGCCAGAGGTCATACGTGACAACACTTTTGGTGCACTGCCATTCATCGCGAGGGACCGCAGAATCCGCCCCGTGCTGTATAGGCCTGCGTTCAGGCTGGACAGTGCGGCTGTCAGCACCACGAAGTTCATCACGTCGCCGGCGTACGGCACGCCTATCCGGGAGAAGAAAGTGACGAAGGGGCTCTCGCCGGCTTTGTAGGTTCCATAGGGCAGCAGCAGCGCCAGCAAGATGAGTGAACCCACGTAGAAGACCGCGACCCGGAACACTACTGAGTTGATGGCCCGGGGCATCACCTTTTCCGGGTTCTCGGTCTCGCCTGCGGCTATGCCGACCAGTTCGACAGCGGAGTACGCGAAGACGACTCCTGAGGTGACGATGATCAAGGCCATCAGGCCGGAGGGCAGCAGGCCGCCGTTGTCCGCGATGACAGATGGTCCTGTGCTGGCGCCCTCGATCGTGAAGCGGCCCGCCAGGAAGACCGTCCCGATGACCAGGAACCCCATGATGGCAACCACTTTGATCAGGGCTGCCCAGAATTCCATCTCGCCGAACAGTTTGACGCTGATGGTGTTCATGGTCAGCACGATGATCAAGGCAATCAGTGCGATTGACCACTGAGGGATGGCCTTGAAGGCACTCCAGTAGTGCATGTATAGCGCGATGGCTGTGACGTCGACAATGGCAGTCGCGGCCCAGTTGAAGAAATACATCCAGCCCGCGACGTATGCCGCCTTCTCACCCAGAAATTCGCGGGCGTACGACACGAAGGACCCCGAGGACGGCCGGTGCAAGATCAGCTCGCCCAACGCACGCAGGATGAAGAACACGAAAACCCCGCAGACCGCATAAACCAAGAACAAGCCCGGTCCCGCGCTGTGCAACCGGCCACCGGCTCCCATGAACAGCCCCGTGCCGATGGCACCCCCGATGCCGATCATTTGGACTTGCCGGTTCTTCAGCCCCTTGTGGTACCCCTGTTCCTCGGGGGCAGGAGCTGATGTGTCATATGTTGCCGGGGACGTCATCGTGCGACCGTATAGACCGGAAAGTTGCTGACTGGAACAACGATGTTACGAACATGCTGCGCGATTCCGGCTCCTCCACCGAGTAGCGCTATCTCACCGGTTAGAACGGTGGTGGATTCGCCTCGGCGCGTGCCGCTTGTTCGTGCTTGTGCTGTAGTCGCTGCTGTTGGTTGAGGTTTCGTTCGGCGGTGCGGCGCCGCTGGCGGTCTTGACTGCGGCTGCGGGCTCGGGTGAGGTTGTTGAACATCAGTCCGCCTGCGGGGGTGGTGGGGTAGGTGTGCCCGGTGGGTGCCTTCCAGATGATGGTGCCGTCCGGCTCCTGGATTTCGCGCCATCCGCAGAAGGTCTTGAGAAGGTGGTGCTTGCGGCACAACGCTTTTAGGTTTTCTGCCGCGGTACGGCCGCCGGCGGCGTACGCGATGCTGTGGTCCAGGTCTGCGGTATCGGCGGGGTGTGAGCAGCCGGGGAAGCGACACATCTGATCGCGACACCGAATGTAGGTGTCCAGGGTGCGGGTGGGCCGATAGCGGTCGGTGTCCTTGGCGTGCAGGGTGCGGATCCGGGTGCCGGGTTGGGTGGCGATGTGGCGAGCCTGGGCGGCGTTGATGACTCCGAATCCGGATACCTGTGCGGGCTCGAGGCTTTCGGGGTCTTCCAAGGTGTCTTGGTTGGCGACGAGGTGCACGACGACGGAGGTGTCGGCGACGGCGCCTCCGGTACAGCCGGGGTCATCGCAGGTGCAGCGCATCCGGTCCAGGCCCTGAGTGAGGGCGCCGATGGCGTCGGCACGCAATTGCGGCGTGGTGCGCGGGTCGGCGGGGCAGACGGTGGTCACCAGCTGCTCGAGACGCTTGTCGAGTGCGACCGCGTGTGGCGTCTGCAGCACGCCCCAGATTTCGGCCAGCGGATCGCCGGTATCGAGGGGGCGGATCTCGAGATGCCGGTCATCGGTAGCGGTTTTGGTGCGGCGCACCGCATCAGGGTCATGACGGTAGATCAATGCGTCCAGGGCTGAGGTGATCCGTTTGATCGACCAGCGTTCCCATCGGGGCAGCGCGGCCACGATCGCGGCATCCACGGCGGCGACCACTGCGTCGTCTTCGAGCAGTTCGGTGCGTCCGATGATCACCGCGACGGTGCGAAAGTCGATGTCTCCGGTTGCAAATCGCTGCGCCACGGCGCGCAGGCGATGTCGCAGCACGTAGGCGTAACGCATCTGACTGGATGCCAATGCGTGGGTGATGCCTTGTGCGGCGGCTACTTGTGCGGCCACCTCATCCCAGCGGTCCACCGCGAACCGATCACGGGGATCCTCCCGGCGTGGATCGGCATGTCGATCCACCAATACACCGATTGCCGAAAGCCGGCGCGAGGCCGCCTGCGCCTCGGCGCGCTGGGATGAGGTGATCACGTCGATCAACTCCCCATTGCCCATAGTGTCGAACATATGTTCGATAATAACGAGAAAAGGTCTGCACCGCAATGAATTCCACAGATAACTCTAGTCACTCTGGCAACAGTGACTACTGGGGGTTCTGCCAGGACTCATACTCGGCACCGCGTTCGCCCCGATGCCACAGCTCGTCGTCTCCGACATCAAGACCATCGGCAATCAGCGCGCGCTTGAGCACCTTGTTGGTCGCGGTGCAGGGCAGGTTCTGTGTCAAGCGCACATATCGCGGCCAGCCAATCCGTGGCAGATCGTCCTGCGCGGCGAGGAATGTGGCCAGATTCGACCGCGTCAACGAGTCCCGCAATACCAGCGCGGCCACCACTTCGTCGGTGTCCCGCCCATTGCGAATCGCGTACACCGCCACCTGGCTCACCGCAGGGTGCCGCTGCAGAATTCGCTCGATGGGCGCCGCCGCCAGATTCTCGCCGTTGATCCGCATCCAGTCGGCGGTCCGCCCCGCCAGGTAGATCCAGCCCTCGGCGTCCCGGTAGGCGAGGTCGCCCGACCAGTACATGCCGTGGCGCATCCGTTCACCGGTAGCGTCTTCATCGTTGTAGTACCCGGAGAAAAAGCCCGCTCCCTGGGTATTCACCAATTCACCCACTGCCTCATCGGGATTGGCCAGGATGCCGTGCGCGTCGAACATGGCCGTGCAGCATTCGGTCAACGTGTCGGAGTCGTAAATCCCGACACCGGGGAACCCCTTCCCGATGGATCCCGTGGGCGTACCTTCCTCCCGGGTGATGATGACGGCGTTCTCCGTCGAGCCGAATCCGTCGTACACCGTGACGTCGAATCGCCGTGCGAATTCGGCGATGTCGTGGTCGGAGGCTTCGTTCCCGAATGCCACGCGTAGCGGGTTGGATGCATCGCCGGGATGTTCCTCGGTCGCCAACACGTAGGCCAACGGCTTACCCACGTAGTTCATATACGTGGCGCCGACTTCCCGGATGTCGTTGAGGAAGCCGGACGCGGAGAACTTCGCCGGGGCAAGCGTGGCTCCCGCCGCGACCGCAACAGCCCATCCCGCCAGCACGGAGTTCGAATGGAACAGCGGCATTGAGACATAGCAGACGTCAGTGGGGGACAGCGAGAATCGACCCACCAGTGATTGGGCCGCGACAAGTACCATCATGTGCGTCACCAGAACTGCCTTCGGGTCTCCACTGGTCCCGGAGGTGAAGATCATCATGAAGGGATCGAGGGCCTCGGCCGTTCGATAGGGCTCCAACTTCCCGGCCGCCTCAACCTCGCGCTGCCAGTCCGCGCCGTCGACATCGATCACCACGATGCCGGGCAGATCCAAGGATTCGAGCAGCGGCCCATGCTCGGCATCCACGAGCAGAATCTGTACATCCGCCTTGCGGATATCACGCGCCAACCCATCGCGACGGCGCGTGTTGTTGATGGCGCACAGGATGTACCCGCCCTGGGCGGCGGCGGCCATCGCCATGGCCATCGCGGGTGTATTACCCAGCAGGGTGCCGATATGCAGCGGTCGATCCGGATCGGCCATCCGAATCAGTACCGCCGCGTGACGGGCCGCCGCCGCCATGTGCTCGCGCCACGTCCACGTCTCACCGCGATAGATGAGTCCAGCGTTGTCATCGGTGGCCCGGGCGCGGACCAATTGCTGGATGGTCTCAACCATGGGTTACTTCGGCAAGCGACACCGCCCTGACACCCAGATGTCTCGTCAAAAAGCTGATTTGGTGCGATGCCACGGAATCGAAGCACTCCTGGCCCTGATAGACACCGAAGTGATCGCACGGATAGTGCCGCACCTCGGCGCGCGCCTTGAAGGCGGCCTTGGCGGCGGCATGCGGCGGCGCGGCCCGATCGAAGTCGGCGATCTGCACCAGAGTGGGACAGTCGATGCGCGCGGCATAACGGGTGGGTCGATAGGAGGCGAGTTGAGTGCCCACCGTCGCGTCGATCTCATTGCGCCAGGAGGGGCCCGCGATCGACAGGTGTGCCTCGTAATACCCGTCGGACGTCAACGCCGCCAACTCTCCCGGGTGTCCGACGATCGGTATCGTGCGTTGCCCACGTCCCACCCGGCTGCGGACGCCGGTCAGGGCGGAGCGCAGTAGGGCACCGGCACTGTGCTCACCCATCGCGGACCGCGCTGCCGCGATCCCGTCCACCAAGGGTGTTACCGCAACGACAGCCGCCACATCGTTGCGTGCACCGGCGACCGCCAACACATGCCCACCCGCCAGGGATACACCCCACAGAACAACTCGCGTGGGATCGACGCCGGGAAGGCGGGCTGCAGTGCTCACCGCGGCATGATAGTCACCGATCTGATGACTGAAGGAAACTTGTTGCCGGGGAAAGCCGTCGGACGATCCGAAGCCGCGATAGTCGAAAGCCAGGGCGTGCATGCCCGCGTCGGCGAGCCGCTCGGCGAACGGTTCCAGTCCCGAGTCCTTGGTGCCGCCCAGGCCGTGCGCCATCACCACGACGGGAGCTGGCTCCGCTGACGTTGATGATCGATAAAACCATGCATCGCAGTCGATTCCGTGGCTGTTGAATCGGATGCTCTGTCGGTTCATGCCGCTCCTCCTGCCCGCGCGAACCCGCGGGGGATCTCCTTGGTTCTCATATCGTGTTCATAGAGGAAGTAGTCCAGCTGCTGGGTATGTCGCGGGCGATCAAGCATGTGCCCGGTGTACTTGCGGTGCTCTGCCTCGATCACCTCGTGCATCTCCCTGACCGAGGGCAGCCGGTACTTGCCCGCCGCGTAGGCGCCCACCAGGCGTGCCTGACATTCGACGAAGGGGAACAACGACGGAACTGCCTGCGCCAGCCCGACGAAGATCAGGTTATCCAGGCCGGGCTTGAACATCCTTTTGTACAGGTCGATGCGATTGCCCGGGGCGCTGAGGAACTCCGGATCGAAGAACGGGAAGGTGACGTTGTAGCCGGTCGCGAAGATGATCACGTCGAATTCTGCGAATGTGCCGTCCTCGAAATGCGCGGTGTCACCCTCCAAGCGGCTGATGTTGGGCTTGGGGGTGATGTCACCGGATCCGAGGCGCAACGGGAGCTCGACGGACTGAGTGAAGTGCGCCTCGCCGAACTTGTGGTTCGGCATCGGGAGCCCCAGCTGGTCGGGGCGGCCTGACATGACCGGCTGCATCATCTGAAAGAGCTTGCGTTGCCATGACATCGGGATGTGCGGGCTGGTGCGGAAGTACTTGTCGGCGGGTTGTCCGGCGACGTACTTGGGAACGATCCAGGCGCCGGATCGGGTGGAGAGGGTGACGGTGTTCCCCGTCGCTCGTGACGATAGCTCCACCGCGATGTCGGCCGCACTGTTACCCAGGCCTACCACCAGAATTCGCTTGTCCATGAGATCCAGGGGAGTACGCGGATCGATGTAGTGGTGCGAGTGCAATGTGGTGCCCGTAAACGTACCCGGAAAGTCGGGATACCTGGGGTTCCAGTGATGACCGTTGGCGACGACGAGCAGGTCGAACAATCGGCGTTCACCCTTCTGCGTCAGCAGCTCCCAGCCGCCAGTCGATAGCCGCTCCGCATGCACGACGCCATTGCGGAATTCGATGTTCGGCTTGAGCTCGAAGGCCGTCGCGTAGTCCTCGAGGTACTGCTTGATCAGGGTGTGATGGGGAAAATGCGGATAGCTGTCAGGCATGGGGAAGTCGCGGAAAGACAGCTGATGCCGCGAGGTGTCGATGTGCAGGGAGCGGTAGGCGCTGCTGTGACCGTTGGGATTACCGAATGCCCAGTTTCCGCCGATCCGATCCGACGTCTCGAAGCAGGTGAAGGGAACTCCGTAGTCGGACAGCATCTTCGCGGAGGTGAGCCCGCTGATGCCGGCACCGATGATCGCGGTATGGGGTCGGGTCATGGCACTCCTAGGGCTACGACCGCAGCGGTGCGGCCGCCTGTGAACAGTTCCTGAAATCTGTGCACTCGGAGTGTACACAGATCTTGAAATGTGTCCACGCCTTGTTTACATTGAGGGCATGACAGCGGTGTTCGACGAAGGCTCGCTACCCGATCCCGATGGTGCGTCGGTGGCCGCCCGGCTGCTGGATGCGGCCGAAAGAATCTTGGCCGACAAGGGGATTCGTGCGACCACGATGACAGACATAGCAGAGGAAGCCGGTGTCTCGCGGTCGTGGCTCTATCGCCACTTCCCGGATAAACAGACCCTGGTGGGTGCGGCGATCATCCGGTTGATCGAGATCAGCTGGGCCCAGTCTGCCGCTGAGCTCGCGACCATCGACGGGTTCGAGGCGCGGTTGGTGGCAGGGGTGAAGATTGGCCGACGTGCATATGACGATCCCGGCACCCTCCTCATGCGGATTCGGGTGCGGGAGCCCGAGGAGTTCATGGCCTGCGCCGGCGCGGGCGTGCAGGGACTGGTTCCGGACCTCGCCGCCTTCTGGCGCCCGTATGTGGAGGCGGCCCGCGATGCCGGGGAGATCCACGCGCGCACCGATGTCGAAGAAGCCAGCGAATGGATCGCCCGCGTGATGATCAGCCTGGGAAGTGTCCCCGGAAACTGCATGGACCCGGATGATCCGGCCTCACTGCGTCGACATTTCCGGCGCTACGTCCTACCGGCGCTTCGTGTCGCGCCCGTGAAATAGCATTACTACAAGGAGAATTCACATGCCTGTGGACAACGACGTCCAGTTCGACACGGTGATCAAGAACGGGCGATGGTTCGATGGAACCGGTGCGGCGTCCGCCATCCGGAACATCGGCATCAAGGACGGCCATGTCGCCGCGATCTCGGACGGCGGCCTCGATGAGACGAACTGCCCGTGCATCATCGACGCCACCGGAAAATGGGTGCTTCCGGGATTGGTGGATGTCCACACGCATTACGACGTCGAGGTACTTGCCGCGCCGGCGCTGTCGGAGTCGGTTCGTCACGGTGTGACGACCGTGCTGCTGGGCTCCTGCTCGCTGTCGGTGGTGCATGTCAATGGCATCGATGCCGGAGACATCTTCGGCAGAGTGGAAGCGATACCGCGCGACCACGTGATCGCGGCGATGGATCAACACAAGACATGGACCAACGCGCGTGAGTACATCGAGGCGTTGGAATCGCTACCCATCGGGCCGAACATCGCTACTTTCCTGGGGCATTCGGATATGCGCGCGGCGGTGATGGGTCTGGACCGTGCCACCCGCAAGAACGAACGGCCCACGCCCAGTGAGCAGGCGCAGATGGACCGCTGGTTGACCGAGGCCCTGGATGCCGGTTTCGTGGGGATGTCGTCTCAGCAGCTCCTCTTCGACAAGCTTGACGGCGACGTGTGTCGTTCCCGGACGCTGCCGTCGACCTACGCCAAGCCGCGTGAGCTGCGGAAGCTGAAATCACAACTTCGCCAAAGAGACCGGGCGCTGCAATCCGGGCCGGATATCGAGAATCCGCTGAACGTGTTGTCTCAAGCCATCCAGTCTCTGGGCATCCTGCGCAAGCGGCTGTCGACATCGTTACTCTCGGCCGCCGATATCAAGGCCAACCCGTATGCGATCCGGGCGATGGGACCGTTGGCCCGCGTCGTCAACAAACTGGGCGGCAACTTCCGCTGGCAGCATCTGCCCGTGCCGTTCGAGGTCTACGCCGATGGTATCGATCTGGTGATCTTCGAGGAGTTCGGCGCGGGGGCCGCGGCGCTGCACCTACGTAATGAGGTCGAGCGCAATGAGCTGCTGCGCGATGAGGAGTACCGGCGCCGGTTCCGCAAGGAGTACGAGAGCAAATTCGGCGTACGGGTCTGGCACAGAGACTTTTTCGATGCGGAGATCGTCGCGTGCCCGGATGCTTCAGTCGTCGGTAAGTCCTTCGGGCAGGTCGGCGTGGATCGTGGCGGCCTGCACCCTGTGGACGCATTCCTGGATCTGGTGCTCGAACACGGCACCGCTCTGCGCTGGCGGACCACGATTTCCAACCATCGCCCCGAGGTACTCAAGCAGCTCGCGCAGGATCCCGGAATCCAGCTCGGCTTCTCCGATGCCGGTGCCCATCTGCGGAACATGGCCTTCTACAACTTCGGGCTGCGGCTGCTGCGGCACGTGCACGAGGCGCAGCTGGCCGGACATCCGTTCATGACCATTGAACAGGCCGTACACCGCCTGACCGGTGAGCTCGCCGATTGGTATCAGATCGATGCCGGGCATCTCCGAATAGGTGACCGCGCAGATCTTTTCGTTCTCGACCCGGAGAAGCTCGATGGATCTCTGAGCGAGTACGCCGAGCAATCGGTGGCTGCCTACGGGGGATTGTCGCGGATGGTCAATCGCAACGAGGGGACAGTCAGCGAGGTGCTGATTGGCGGTCGGACTGTTGTGGTTGACGGCCAGCCGGCCGACATTCTGGGTAGGCAGCGGACCGGTAGCTTCCTGCGGGCGGGGGAGAAGACGCGATCGGCCGCTGCGGGACAGGTGCCCGCGAATAGTTAGTACATCTACATCTGAATACAGATCTAGATGTACTATTGGGATCCATGCAGACCTTGGTTCATCGTGACGCCCTGACGAGGTTTGGATCCGCACTGTCGGACCCGACGCGCACGGCCATCCTCTTGAGTCTGCGATCGCGGCCCGGGTATCCGTCGGAGCTCGCCGATGAGGCCGGGGTATCGCGGCAGATCATGTCGAATCACCTTGCGTGTCTGCGTGGTTGCGGGCTGGTCATTGCCGTTCCGGAGGGCCGTCGCACCCGTTACCGGCTCGCCGATGAGCGCATCGCTCACGCTTTGGACGACCTGGTGGACCTGGTGCTGACGGTGGATCCATCGTGCTGCCCGGCAGATGAGGGCTGCTGCTGATGGTGATCGCGCCGCAGCGGCGGGATGTGCTCCATCGCCGGGTTCGTCTCTTTGTCGCCGCCACCATCACCTACAACGTCATTGAGGCCGTCGTGGCGCTCTCCGAGGGGGCGCGAGTCTCTTCGACCGCGCTGATCGGCTTCGGCTTGGATTCGGTGATCGAGGTGTCCTCGGCCGCGGCGGTGGCGTGGCAGTTCAGTGCCAAGAACCCGGAGGCCAGGGAGAAGGCGGCGCTTCGGGTGATCGCGTTTTCATTCTTTGCGCTGGCCGCCTATGTGACGGCGGAGTCGATCCGGTCACTGGCCGGGCTTGGTGAGGCCAGGCATTCGACGATTGGGATCGCCTTGGCCGCGGTGAGTCTGGTGGTCATGCCGGTGTTGTCCTGGGCGCAACGCCGCGCGGGCCGCGAGCTCGGGTCTGTATCTGCGGTGGCCGATTCCAAGCAGACGTTGTTGTGCACATATCTGTCGGCGGTCCTGCTTGTTGGGCTGCTCGTCAACACCCTGTTCGGGTGGTCATGGGCTGATCCGATCGTGGCGTTGATCATCGCGGCCGTCGCGGTGCGCGAGGGGATGAACGCCTGGAGGGGCGAAATCTGCTGTGCACCAATAACCACGTCGGCGCCGGGGAGCGTCACCGACGACGATTGTGGCTGCTGCGAACACTAACGGCGCGCATGGTCTATTATTTGCGTATCAATGCAGATATGCAGTAGAGGGGTGTTAGACATGGGGAGTTTGTATGAGATGGCGTACCGATTCGGAGTGACGCCATGGGAACAGGCGAGTCCTGATTCTGGGTTCGTCATGCAGCTGCGCTCTCTGCTGGACCGAGAATCTGTTGGGCTGGCCGTGCCGGCCAGGGCGCTCGATATGGGCTGTGGCACTGGGGACCACAGCATTGAGCTGGCCCGGCGCGGATGGCAGGTGAAGGGACTCGACTCGGTGGCGCGCGCAGTGGAGCAGGCGTCGTCGAAAGCTCGTGGCGCGCAGGTCGACGCGGAGTTTCTGCAGGCCGACGTCACGAACCTTCCGGCCGCAGTCGGAACCGGGTTCCGCCTGATCCTCGATGTGGGCTGCTATCACGGACTGCCTAGTCGCGCGCGGATTGCTTATGCACAGCAGGTGACCACGGTGGCCGATCCTGACGCGATTTTGCTGATGTTCGCGTTCAGCCCGGGGCGCCGGGGTCCATTGCCTGCCGGGGCGAGTCGGGTCGACATCGAGCAGACCTTCACAGGGTGGCGCGTAGTCGGAGACGAGCTTGCGGATAGCCGCGGGCTTGCGGCGCCGATTCGCCTGACAGCGCCCCATTGGTTCCGTCTGATACGTGAGGACTAAAACGAAGTGAATACTCACAGTTCGCCATTGGGCGACGAGCAGGTTGGGCTGGTGGTCGAAGTGTTTCGAATGCTGGCCGATGCCACCAGAGTTCGGGTGTTGTGGGCACTGACTGGCGGTGAGTTGTCGGTCAATGAGCTGGCCGACCACGTCGGTAAGCCGGCGCCCTCGGTATCGCAGCACTTGGCCAAGTTACGGATGGCCAGGTTGGTGCGGACTCGTCGTGACGGCACCACCGTCTACTACAGCCTGGAAAACGAACATGTCGAGCAGCTGGTGACCGATGCCGTCCACAACGCCGAGCATGCGGGCCCGGGAATCCCGCCGCATCACCGCGCCGAAGGGGCGTTGCGGACCGTCGATTCCGTAAAAAGGGTTGGTAAGCAATGAGTCACACCCGCAACGAGCCCTCCCATCACGATCACCACGATTATGACCATCAGCACCCCGCAGGGTTGAGGGGGCTGCTCGCCGAGATCATGTCGCCACACAGTCACGATGCCTCCGACAGCATCGACGACGCGCTCAGTTCCAGTGCGGCCGGTACCCGGGCTGTCAAGATCAGCCTGGTAGCGCTGCTGCTGACGGCCGCGTTTCAGGTGGTGATCGTGGTGGTGTCGGGCTCAGTGGCGCTGGCGGCCGATACCATTCACAACTTCTCCGATGCGCTCACCGCGATCCCGCTGTGGGTAGCTTTTGGGCTGGGAACCCGCGCTGCGACAAGGCGATACACCTACGGGTTCGGACGGGCCGAGGATCTGGCCGGCCTTTTCGTCGTATCGATGATCGCGTTATCGGCGGTGGTAGCGGGGTATGAGGCGGTGATGCGTCTGATGCATCCGGTGCAGATCGGACAACTGGGGTGGGTGGCGGCGGCGGGTGCCGTCGGCTTTGTCGGCAACGAACTCGTCGCCCTCTACCGGATCCGGGTGGGTCGCCGGATCGGCTCGGCAGCTCTTGTTGCCGACGGACTGCATGCGCGCACAGACGGGTTTACCTCGCTGGCCGTGATGCTGGGCGCGGCAGGCGTCGCGTTGGGATATCCGCTGGCAGATCCGATCATTGGGTTGGTGATTACCATCGCGATTCTTGCGGTCCTGCGTACCGCGGTGCGGGACGTCTTCCGGCGGTTGATGGACGGAGTGGATCCCGCATTGGTGGACGCCGCGGAAACAGCCCTGGTGGCTCAGCCCGGTGTGCGGACGGTGCGCAGCGTGCGGTTGCGTTGGATCGGGCATCGCCTCCATGCGGACGCGGAGCTCGACGTCGACCCGGATATCAGCCTCGCCGAAGCGCATCGCATCGCGCATGTTGCCGAACACGAACTGACCCACGCGGTATCAAAACTCGACAGCGCTCTTATTCACGCGTACCCGGGTCACTGAGGCGCCGGGCGGCGTAGATCAGGATGCCGACCGCTAGTACAGCTGTGCCGGTGATGACCGACGACAGCGGTAGCGCGAGGGCGATCACCACGCACCCGATCAGGCCGAGCGCCGGAACGATCCTCGGTGGTCGGCCCTCCGCGGGAGAGAGCGCCCATGCCGACGCATTGGCCACTGCGTAGTACACCAGCACCGCGAAGGACGAGAACCCGATAGCGCCGCGCAAGTCCGCGGTGGCCGCCAGGATCGAAACCACAAGACCGACAAGGAGTTCAGCGCGGTACGGTACGCCATACCTGGGATGCACCGCCGCCAGCACGTGAGGCAGATGGTGATCACGTGCCATCGCGAAGGTTGTACGTGACACCCCGAGGATGAGTGCCAGCAACGAGCCCGTCGCCGCCACGATGGCGCCGATCCGCACCACCGGCTCCATCCACCGCACGCCCGCGACGGTGACGGTATCGAGCAGCGGAGCCGCCGATGCTGCCAGCCGCAATGGCCCCAGCGTGGTCAATGTCGCAATGGCGACAACGCAATACACGAACAGCGTGATCGATAGCGCGATCGGGATGGCGCGGGGAATGGTGCGCGCCGGGTCGCGTACCTCCTCGCCCAAGGTCGCGATGCGGGCATATCCGGCGAACGCGAAGAACAACAGACCCGCGGCCTGCAGCACCCCAGGAATCGAGACGTCGGTGATGTCAAGGGTTGCGGTGTCGATGCCGTCGGACCCAACCGCCGTGACCACGATCGCGGCCAGTACCGACAGCACGATCGCCACGATGACACGTGTCACCCATGCCGACTTATGAACTCCCGCATAGTTGATCGCGGTCAGGGCGACCACCGTGGCTACCGCGACGGCGTGCGCATGGGCGGGCCACGCATAGAAGCCCACCGTCAGCGCCATGGCCGCGCACGACGCGATTTTCCCCACGACGAAGCCCCAACCGGCCAGGTAGCCCCAAAACTCGCCGAGACTCATTCGGCCGTAGACGTACGTTCCACCAGAGGCGGGATACACCGCGGCCAGCCGGGCTGAGGATGTCGCATTGCAGAAGGCGATCACCGCCGCGAGTGCCAAACCCAGCAGCAAGGCCGATCCCGCCGATTGCGCCGCGGGCCCCAAGGCCGCGAAGATTCCGGCGCCGAGCATGGAGCCCAACCCGATCATGACGGCGTCGAATGTGCCCAGTTCCCGTCGAAGGGGGCCGGACGGGACGCGGCTCATGCGTTTCGGGGCATGTACATGATGACCCCGACGCCGGCCAGGCAGACGAGCGCGCCGGCGACGTCCCAGTGATCGGGGCGAAACCCGTCCATCGCCATCCCCCACAGCAGTGATCCGGCAACGAACACCCCGCCGTAGGCGGCCAATATTCGACCGAAGTGGGCGTCTGGCTGCAGGGTCGCGACGAATCCGTAGGCCCCTAGTGCGATGACACCGAACCCCACCCACGTCCAGCCGCGATGCTCGCGAACGCCCTGCCATATGAGCCAGGAGCCACCGATTTCCAAGACAGCGGCCGCCGCGAACAAGAGGATCGACTTTGCGACAAGCATGTGGGGAGCCTAATCGCCCAGATCGGACCCGACAGGGGTGCGCGGATCGTAGGATCTCGACCGTTGTACTTCGGGGGAAAGAAAGTTATGGGGATGTCATCAGCGTCGGTGGTTATCGGTCTATGGGTAGCGCTTTCGGAGAGAAACTGGGAGGCCGTCGCCGCGTTTCTTGACGACGACTGCATTTATCTGGACATGCCGGTGGGACCCACCGCCGCGGCGTGCGGCCCAGAGAACATCGTCAAACGTCTGAAGATCGGGCTCGAACCGTTGAAGGACTACGTGCACCATGACGGTCTGATCGTCGCCAATGGTGACGACGTGATGTACGAGCACTCCGAAACGTGGATCTGGAACACCGGGGAATCGGCGCTGCTGCGTTTCGCTTCCGTGCTCAAGGTGGTCGACGGAAAGATCACGCTCTGGAAGGACTACTGGGACATGGGGGCACTGACGAATTTCGCTCCCGCATCGTGGTTGGACGACTTGGCCAACGCGGATATGAGCTGGCTTTACGACGCGACGGGACAGATCTGAGGCTCAGCGCAGCTTCTCGCCGTATATGCGCCCGACCTTGAGGGCCATCAGGACACGTCGGTCCGACACCATGACCGCGCGGTACTCCTCCCAGTCGGGATGTTCACCGGCCGCGCCGCGGTAGTAATCGACGAGCGCTTCGATCTCGGGTCCGTGTGGGTCGGTACCCGGTCCGGTCAGGGATACGTCTCCCTCCGCGGTTGCCCAGGCCCATCCGTCCGGGCTGGTGACCTCCAGCGCCGCGCGGGGGTCGCGGCGAAGATTCACGGTCTTGGCACGGCCATCGGTCATCGAGACGTAGATGACGCCCTTGTCCCGGTCGTAGAACGGGGTGACGGGGGAGAGCTGCGGTAGTCCGCTGGATTTGATGGTCGCCAATATGCCAATGCGGCTGTCGGCGATGAGTGCATGCGGGTCGAACTGCTGGACAGCATTCATATCTGCACGAACCAGGCCCATGGGACGGGTATTCCGTGCGGTCGATGCGGACGTTAGTGTGAGTGAAGGCCCGCTCGGTAACGCGATACGAGGTGAGATGTGAAGGTCCACCATCTTAATTGCGGCACAATGGCATTCGGATTCGTAGATCACTGCCTGCTGGTGGAGACGCCAGGCTCGGGGCTGGTCCTGGTCGATACCGGTTTCGGTTTGGACTGCATCCAGAATCCACGATTACTCGGGTGGACCCGGCACGCCATCGGGCCCGTGCTGCGCGAGGCTGAGACGGCTGTGCGGCAGATCGAGGCGCTCGGATATGACCCGGGCGATGTGCGGCACATTCTGCTCACCCACCTGGACTACGACCACACGAGTGGCCTCGCGGATTTTCCGTCGGCCACCGTGCACGTGCACGGACCTGAACTTCGCGCCAGTCGGCGGCCAACCGTTGTCGATCGAATCCGTTATCGCACTGCACAATTGTGTAGCCACGCAGTCAATTGGCAGGTCAACGAGCTTGATGGTGGCGAGCCGTGGTTCGGTTTCGGTGCCGTCCGTGACCTCGACGGGCTACCGCAGGAGATCTTGATGGTGCCGTTGTACGGCCACACCCGAGGTCACGTCGGCGTCGCCATCGACACCGGAACCGGTTGGCTGCTACATGCCGGCGACGCCTACACGGAGCCGCATGCGCTCGGCACCGGCCTGTTCACCACCGCCAGCAGGGCAATGCACATGGTCACCGCGCATCCGAGTCACCCACGTGCGCAACTACAGAACATGCGGCGCCTCACCGAGCTCGTCACCGATCATGCCGAGGAAGTGACGGTGTTCTGCAGCCACGACAGCGCCGCGTTCACACGGCTTGCGTCAGTAAGCCGTAAGTAGTTGCGGAAGAATCTGATGAGCGAACGCCGCGACGGCCTCGGGATCATCGAAGTCGATGGTGATGCTGGTGGTGGTGATCGCGGACAGAATCAGTCGCGCAATGGCCTCCGCGGCGATCCGCCCTTCTATCTGGGGTAGCACCGCGCGTTGTTCGACGAGGTATCGCTGAAGTTCGACTACCGCCGGCCCGATCACGCTGGCGGGGTCGGCCGCCAAAGCCTCGGCGATGTAGCGCTGACGTCGTCCGTGCGTGACGAGATGGCAGAAGACGGCGATGACTGCCTGCTCCACGGAACGCTCGCGGCGATCGGCGTCGGTCAGCATGGCGGCGGCCTGACCCGAATAGCGTGCCAACGCTGCCTGCACTATCGGATCGCGGCCGTCGAAGTTGCGATACAACCACGCCCGCGATATTCCGGCGGTCTTGGCGATCTGCGCCATCGAGGTAGCGTAAATGCCCTGCTCAGCAAAGAGTTTCGCGGCTGCATCAACTATTTGCTCGCGCGCTTCCGGTGTCATCGGGTGGCCGCCATTGCCTCACGTGGATGCAATGCGTGTGGTGCCGCGTCGATCAACCCGAGCGCCGTGATCACTCCTTTGCGTTGGCGTTCGGCGATTTCGAAATCTGAGCCCAATTCTCCTTTTTCGCGGGACTTTTCGCGGCGGGCGACCAGTGGCCGCAGCGCACGCACAACGGGGTGATTGACGCCCTGAGGGTTGTCTGGGTGCTCTTCGAGCTGTGCCACGATCGCATTCGAAACACCCCAGATACCGTATGACATGACTGGACGCAACACCGGTGCCAGCGCCGGTCGAAGGAACGGTGGTAGCGCGCGTTCGGCCCGTATTCCGTTGTGCATGACGGCCTTATCGAGCATCCGGGTGTCCTCATCGGGTGGTGCGAATACCGCAGTGGCGATGTTCGCGATGGATCGAGCGTGATCAATGGTGTGGGGGAGAAGCGGCTCGGCCACACCCATCAGGTAGCAGATCCAATGCCAGAGCGCGCGGATCGCTTCCCTCTCGTCATTGGTGTACTCGATACCGACCATCTCCACGGCGGCCAGTGGAAGGATCAGAAATGCGATCCCGGTGAGCGCCATCCCCGACGTGTGAATGGGCTCGCCCCAGGCCGCGGTGTTCCACTGCGGGTCTCGGCGCAGCCTGCGTCGCACCATCGCATGCACCAGCCTGATCTTCATCGTTGATGAAAACCCTGCACGACCGGGTACGAGCCCGCCCGGCTCGGTCGCATCCAAG
The DNA here is from genome assembly GCF_002013465.1 of Mycobacterium sp. D16R12. Lineage (GTDB taxonomy): Bacteria > Actinomycetota > Actinomycetes > Mycobacteriales > Mycobacteriaceae > Mycobacterium. The sequence goes on from NZ_MAFC01000028.1 coordinate 60,174, forward strand.
ACCCATCGCGCGGTTTCCTCGTAGCGCTTCGCGGCCATGACGGTGGATCTGCCGTTCATCGCTTGTGGCTTGTTCAGGTCGCCGAATCTGTAGCCGGTGCGCAGACTGCCCGCGAGGCCTATCTGATTGGAAATCCAGAATCGCCACCACAGGGCAGCGCCCCACCGCACCTGCTCGGGATCGAACCACGCCGGTGGCGACATCACCGGTGTGAGCAGTGCCTCCAGGCTGGGCGGTGCGTCGTCGACCGTGGGTCGAGCGCGCGTTAGTGCGTCATTGACGGCCTGCCATCCGGCGCCGCCGGATTCGGCGAGCTCCTCGGCCACCGCATCGACCAGCGGGTCGGTCCGGAATATGCCTTGCACGAAGACATTCACCAGGTCATCCGGAAATCTGTTGTGCGCCTCGGCGATACGTAGGGCTCGGGCGGGGTCATACGGGATGTTGACGACACTCATGTTGACTCCCTGAGTAGACACTGAATGGCTAGTTGCCTACCGAGGACGCTAGACACTTACACGCCTAGTGTCAACTAGGAGTTTTAGGCGACGGTGACCGTCCCGGTGCAGTGAGCGATGTTCTCGTCGTTCCAGAAGAAGCCGGAACGGCCGCCGTAATTGGTGGTGATCTCTACTTGGCCCGGGCCGGTGACAACATTGAAGATCGATGCTCCTGCCGTGCCCGAACCGTCGCCGTGCGCCTCGCCGACGGCGCCGGTGGTCAGATTGTGCCACTGGAAATACGCCTGCTTGGGTCCGGCGAGACCGTCCGTGGCGTTCATGTTGAGCGTGCCCGGGATCAGGTCGCGACGTGCGTCGGCTTGGCTCGCTTGCCAGGCGCTGACGCGCACGTCACCGTCGAAACAGAGGGCTACCTCGCCCGATGGTGCCGCCATGGCCAGTGGGCAGGTGGAAAGCCCTGCGCCGAGAACGGCGAGGGTGAGAGCGGCCGCGCGGCCAACAGGTATCGAACGCATGCAGGGAGTATCGCCCATGTGCCATCGATCTGGCCGACGTTTCCCGAGCCGGCGATTCAGCCGACTCCCAGGGCCGCGGAGATCAGGCGCCACAACCGTTCGGTGATCTCCCCGGGTGCGGGGAGTGGGGTGAGGCGGAGCTGTTGCGCAATCCCATATCGAATTCCGCCGATGATGAAGGCGCCTGCGCTATCGGGGTCGATGTCGGACGGCAACTGACCCAGCTTCTGCCCGCGGCGGATGTTCTTGGCCGCGTTATGGCTAATGCGTTGCAGGTAAGTCGCTTCCAGTTCGGCCAGTTGCGGATCCAACGCGGCGCGGTTGAGCAGGATCGGGGCCAGCGGGTCGGCCACGTGATAGTCGACAAATCGGCGGGTGCGTTCCAGCTCGTGGACGCGCCAGTCGGTGTCCATGGCCAGATGCGTGTCGGCGATTGCTTCGACGAGGCCCTCGTAGAACTCGTCGTAGATGACCGCGAGCAAGCCGCTTTTGGATCCGAAGTGGTGGTAGAGAGCGCCGGTGCTGAGTCCGGCTCGACGGGTCAATCCGCTCAGATCCATGACTCCGCTGCCGCGGACGAGTTCATCGCGGGCGGCGTCGATGAGCTGTTGACGTCCGATTGAGGGGCGTGCCACTATGTGATCGTACAAAACATAATTATCTTATGTTTAGGAGTGTGGCGATGAGCACCGAAGTGTCGTCGTTGGTGGATTTGGACGGGGACCTGGCCGGGACTCATCGCCGGACCGTCAGTAGCGGCGCGAGTGTCGATCCTGCCATCGCCGAGGCGGATTTGGCGGCGATGCGCCGCGATGGCTATGTGATCTTGCCGGATCTGCTGACCGCTGAGGAGCTGGTGGAGATCCGGGAAGCCGTTGCACCGTTGCTGAATCTGCATGGCCGCAATGGATTTGAAGGGCACACCACTCAGCGGGTGTACAGCGTGCTGAACAAGACGCGTGCTTGTGACCGGATTGCGGATCACCCGCGGGTGCTGGCCCTGCTCGATCGGCTTTTCCTGCCGAACTACCTGTTGTCGATGTTGCAAGTAATCAATATCCTGCCTGGTGAGCAGGCGCAAATGCTGCACACCGACGACGGCTTCTATCCGATTCCGCGTCCTCGTGCCGGTCTTGGTGCTGCAACGATCTGGGCGATTGACGACTTTACCGCCGACAACGGTGCCACCGATGTCATTGCAGGCAGCCATCTTTGGGGCGAGAGGCGGCCACAGGATGTCGAGCGTGAGCCCGTGGTGATGAAGGCGGGTTCCTGTGTGTTCTTCCCAGGCACGCTGTGGCACGGCGGGGGCGCCAACCGGTCCGATGCGGCCCGGCTGGCGCTGACAGCTCAGTACTGCGAGCCGTGGTTGCGTCCGCAGGAGGCGTTCACCTTGTCGATGACTCGCGCCACCGTGAGAACGGTGTCTGAGGACATTCGCCGGATGCTTGGGTACAGCATTCACCCGCCGTTTATCGGTCAGGTCGACGGCATGCATCCCAAAAGGCTGCTTGAACAGGACGCTCAATCGCTCTAGTGCTGATAGACGTCGTTGAGTGTCACTGTGCGCAACTGCCGTTCCCCGATGACGTCGAGCAGCTGGTGATAGACCGTGGTTACCGGTGGGTGGTTGAGGTGGCCGATGACGATGGCCTGCGGATTGAAGTACTTGCGGGCCATGTCCACGATGTATTGCGGGGTGACGACTCCGGAATCCGATAATGACCCGTACCAGAGCACCGGCGGTCCGTAACCGAGCCCCTGTGTAATCAAATCGGTTGCGGCGTTGTGCTTTCCGTACGGTGGGCGGAAGAACGGCGCAGGATTGACGCCGTAGGTGTTGGTCAGGAATTTGGTATTGCGGGTCAGCTCGTCAGCGATCTGCTCGGCGGTCAACGTCGTGAGATTCGGATGAGACCACGTGTGGTTGCCCAGCTGGATCTGCCCGCTGTCAACGAGCGGGCGAAGCAGTCCGGCGTTCTGCGTCCAGCCCGCATTCACGCCATTGACGAAGTAGGTCAAACGGATTCCGGTATCGCGTGCCAGCTGGGTGTACGCGGCGATGACGTTCGCATCGGTCCCGTCATCAAGGGTCAACGCGAGTAACCGCTGGCCGTCGGTGCGTGCAGGCAGAGCGGTCAACGCACCGCCGCCGGGTAACGGCACCCGCGTCAGCCCGCTGCTGGAAGCTCCGGCTGACGTGCCGGGGTCTGCGGCCGCAGCGGCTGATTCGACGACAGAAGCACCTACGGCGGCAGCGGCCGCCAACAGGGTCAAGAACCGACGACGGTCGAACACGACGACAGGGTAGCGCCGGAACCTGGACATCATGCGGTGTCGTGGGCGGTGTCGGGCTACCGTTTCAGGCGTGATCGATTTTGCGCTGAGATCGTGTGGCCTACGGGGGCATGCGACATTCGCTCCCGATGAGCAGCCCCTTCGGGACCGACTGAGAGTTGAGACGCCCGCAGGGGAGGCCTGGCGATGCTTGCGGTGCGAGGCGTTTGTGGTCGGCACGCCACGCTATCGAGGACCGGCCGACACCGCACCAGAGATTCCGCGCGGTCGGCTGCTGCGCGATCGGACCTTGATGCGGCTATTGGCCGTCGAGCGGGTGTTCCGGGGTCTGGTCATCGTGCTGCTGGCCATCGGGGTCATGAAGGTCCGCGGTTCACGCGAACACCTTCAGCAGGTTTTCGAGCGGGACCTGCCGCTGATTCGCCCGCTGGCCGATCAGATCGGATGGAATCCGGATGATTCCAAGATCGTGCGCCATATCGGTGACGCGTTCTCGCTGTCGTCCTCGACACTGATGTGGGTGGCGGTGGGCCTGGCGGCGTACGCCGCGATCGAGTTCATCGAGGCCTTCGGTCTGTGGATGATGAAGCGCTGGGGTGAGTACTTCGCTGTCATCGCGACGAGTATCTTTCTGCCGCTGGAGATCTACGAGGTCATCGAGAAGCAGACGGTGCTTCGGATCCTTGCCATCGTGGTGAACGTCGCAGCGGTGGTCTGGCTGCTGTGGAGTAAGAGACTATTCGGGCTCAATGGTGGTGGAGAGGCGTACGAGAAGGAACATCGCGCCGAGAGTCTGCTGAGTGTCGAGCGGGCGGCGTTGGCAGAGAATCTGCCCGATCAACCCGTCAGGCCGTGACTCGCCAACCAATCGTCGACGGTGATCGCGGTCGTGACCACGTCGAGGTCCAGGACCAGACGGGTCTGGCTGTTGATCATCTGCACAGCGCGGTCGCAGACGGCGATGGACTCACGGCGCACGGCGGCATCGATCGCGTCGTTGATGTCTGAGGGCAGCTTCGTCGAGTCTTGGGTGAGCCGTTCGGCCGTTCGCGCGGCAGTATTGGCGATTTCACGCAACGTGTGATGAGCATGGCGACGGACCGTCTCGACGTGGGTGATTCTGTGGGCCAACGCGAGATATTTCTGGCGAGAGTCTGATTCCGGCGCGTGCCGCCGACCGAGCCGATTGGCGGCCTCACGAATTCTGTCTGAATCATCGACGGCCTCGAAGGCGAGGTAGAAGCCTGCTACGGCGCGTCCGATCGGCGTCGAGGTGTCGACGGCGGGAGAAGCGGGCCGGGGCGGGCGCTGGGATGAGCCAGGCTCGGGCGGGGAAGAGTCAACGAGCGACGGTAAGGCGCACCGCGGGACATCCATCCGTCCATACTGCCCGAAAAATAGACGGAGTGTACAGAAGTTCGCTGGGAAAGATACCGTCCGAGGGGACTGTCAGCGTCTTCCGTATCGCTCTCGCAGCTGTGGGTCGTTCTCCCACCATAGTGTCGGTGTAGCCGGATCCTCGGCTGTCGCGTTGCCCGAGTCGCGTGAATTCTGTTCGCACTGGTCGAGTTCAGCGTCGATCTGCGCGGCCTGTGCCTTGTCGTCGGCAGATAAGGCGCGCATGAGTACCAGCAAGAAGGGCAGTCCGAGGACATCTCCCAAGATCCAGAGAATGCCCGCACCCAAGGTCTGATCAGTTCGTAGATCCGGCCCCCAGGTGCGGTGCTGCGCCAGATAGTAGGTTGACGCCACAAGCGGGCCCTGCCACAGCACCAAGCCCAAGACCCCGTCGCCGATCGTCTCGGCCACACTGATCAGCAGCGATATCAGCTGCGGATATTTATGAGGTACGGGGTCTACCTGCAGGCGCGCGTAGAAGTACGCAAACCCGATCAATGCCAATGCCATTCGTGTCATCGCACCGAGCAAGCCATGGGTGAGCGATGCTGTGTACCAGGGCGTCAGATAGAGCAACCAGGGTGTGGCCAACATGGCCAGGGATGTCGTGAGCGGGTGAGTCAAGCCCCTTGCGGGTGCCGACGACAGTGCTCGATCAAATCTGGCCAGCCCGGTCGGTCGTAGCGCGCCACGCAGAACGGTGACCGGCCGGCCGAGGGCCAAGAAGAACGGTACGACCAGTAGCAGCAAGACAACCTGTAATGCCCGCATCCAGAACAGCACGTGGGCGTAGACGCCGACCACGCTCATGCATGCGAGCACCCAGCATCCGAGTCCGGCGAAGAAGCAACTCGCCCATACGCGACTGACATCCGATTGGCGACGCCCCGCACGAGTCAGGGCCCAGCCGTATCCAGTACCGAGGGAGATGACGCAGAGAGCTGCCACTGCATCGAAATGCCATGCACGCCATACCATCACCCAGGTGAGTGGCTCCGTGAACGAGAACATCTCAGGCCGCGGGGCGAGGGGATCGGGTGGTCATCGGTGTCTCGTGAAGGGTCGCGGCCGCGATCGTCACCACTGACGTCGACAGCACCACTGCCGCCAAGACGTCGACCACCCAGTGGTCTCCGAGGTAGAGGCGACTGCTGGCCACCAACATCACCGCCACTACGGCGCCCGACAGGGCTGCCGGGCGTCGCCAGCCGCGATGACGGTACGCGACCACCACGGTCAACATTCCGACAAGAGCGGTGGTACCCGTGACATGTCCGGAGGGAAAGGACCAGCCGGTTTCGGCGACCAACTGAGTGCTGTGAGGTGGACGGTGCTCTCCCACTGCCCATTTCGCCGCCGCGGCAAGAAGGAACGCTGATATGACGGCCGCGGCTACGGTGGCCGCGGTTCTTAAGGAGCGCGTGAAGCGCCAAATCGCCAGTGTTGCAATAACCGTGGCGACGGACACCATCGCCGGGCTACCGATGTGGGTGACGTCAACCGCGGCAGAGGTGAGCCAACTGTGCCGGTGGATCACCAACCAGCCCAGCGTGCGGTGATCGAGGTTGGTGCCTGAGCCGTAGTGGTGCGCTATCGCTGCAAGTGTCGCGAAAACTACGAACAGCGCTGCCGCGAGAATCGCAGCGCTTCGCGCGACCGTCGTTACGGGTCGAAGGTTCCGCAGGCTGAATGTCATCGTGTCCTTCTCATCGATTCCGGGACCGACGAATGAGGCTAGATCTCTTCCCTGCGAATCTGCTGTCAGCGCTCACGAGTCTTCGGCCAAGAGTCGCTGGTTGAGAGTGGCTGCTCGAAGTGTCAGGTGATTGCGTTCGGCGAGGTTGTGGGCTTGGGTGGCGGCGTCTGCGTAAAGCCGCGCGGCTGTGGCGAGGTCTCCGGCGCGCTCGTGAAGGTACGCCGAGGAAGCGATGTACCGGGGGAGGGCCGCATCGAGTGAGTCAAGTGCGGCGAGACCGGCCCGTGGACCGTCCGCCTCGCCGACGGCGACCGCGCGATTAAGCCGTACAACTGGGCTGTCGGTGAGCCGGACCAGTTCGTCGTACCACTCGACGATCTGCACCCAGTCCGTCTCGGCGGCGATCCGCGCATCGGCGTGCAGCGCCGCGATCGCGGCTTGTGCCTGATACTCGCCAAGCCGATCGCGCGCCAACGCGGCCTGAAGCACGGCCACGCCCTGGGTGATCAGATCGCCGCGCCATAAACCGCGGTCTTGGTCGGTCAGCGTCACGAGACTGCCGTCGGCGCGGATGCGGGCCGGGCGCCTGGCGTGATGGAGTAGGAACAGCGCGAGTAGGCCGGCGACCTCCTCATCGTCGGTCGTCGCGGCAAGCTGCCGGGCAAGCCGGATGGCTTCGGCCGCAAGGTCGACGTCGCCGCTGTATCCCTCGTTGAACACCAGGTACAGCACGCGCAGCACCGTGCCCAGATCGCCGGGGCGATCGAATCGAATATCGCTCACTGTTCGTTTAGCGCGCGAAATCCGTTGGGCCATTGTCGTTTCGGGCACGAGGTAGGCCTGTGCGATTTGGCGGGTGGTGAGGCCGCCGACGGCCCGCAAGGTCAGCGCGACCGCTGATGCAGGGGACAGGCGCGGATGCGCGCACAGGAAGTAGAGCTGCAGCGTGTCGTCCGCAGCCGCCGCTGGTCCCGGGGGCGGTTCGTCAGTGGCTCCGTGCTCACGGTTTCGTCGGGCGGCATCGGATCGCGCGATATCGACGAAACAGCGCCAGGCGGTGGTGATCAGCCAGCCCTTGGCGTCGTCGGGTTGCCGCGACGGCCACGTTTGGAGGGCGCGGATCAATGCCTCCTGCACAGCGTCCTCTGCGGTGGCGAAGTCCGCCCCACGGCGCACAAGCACCGCCAGCACGCCGGGGATCAGGTTCCGCAGCTGGACCTCGTCCACCGCAGCAGCGGCCATCAATCCAGTTCGCAGTGCGCGGCTGCCATGAACGGCCGAACCTCAAGCCATTCGTGGATCGGCTCGCCGCCGGCTCCGGGGGCCGCCGACAATTCACCGGCAACCTCAACGGCGCGCTCATACGAATCCACGTCGATGATCATCCAGCCCGCGATCAAATCCTTGGTCTCCGCGAACGGGCCGTCGGTCACCGGAGGCTTACCCTCGCCGTCGGAGCGAACCCAGGCGCCTTCCGGTGTCAGGGCCTGGGCGTCGATGAACTCGCCGGTGCCCTCCAGTCGGGCCGCGAGGTCGTTCATGTATTGAATGTGCGCCTGAACTTCGGCGGGCGTCCACTGATCCATCGGAACGCAATTGACCGCGGCGGGTGCACCGCGATAGTGCTTGAGCAGCAAGTACTTGGCCATGACGATCTCCCTTCGTTCGCGACCCTAGTTGGTCGCTCACCCCTGGGACGGAACCATTGGGCCGTTGTCGACATCTGCCTTGGAGCTTTCTCGGATATGTCTTGAGAAAGCTGACCCATCGCAGTCGCGGAATGCGATAGTAAACGCGTGTCTAATAGCGTTTTCTCGGGCAGGGTCGCGGCGGTGATGGCACGGGTCGCGTCGCTTCTTGGTCCTGATGCCATGAGGATCGTTGCGCGGGTCATGAAGTTGGTCAATGTCGTGCCGCGACTGTTCGCGCCGCGGATGAAACACATGGCCGTCATCGAGCACATCGGCCGCACGTCAGGGAAGCGGTATCGCACCCCGGTCATGAGCTTCGTCGAAGGCGGCTACCTGTCTGTCGTCCTGAATTACGGCGCGAGGGCAGATTGGGTTCGTAACGTTCAAGCGGCCGGATCGGCAGGCGTGGATTATCGGGGAAGACGCTACCAGCTGACGAATCCTCTTGTACTGCCATTAGATTCGTTGGATCTGCCGGCGCCTGTGCGGGCGATCCGAGTGTCGGCCAAGAGTGCATTGCATGGCAGGCTATCCGAGGCATGACAGAGGTTCACGCCGCTGTATGTGGTTGCGCAGCAGATGGTACGAGGATCAGTTCCTCGAGTTGGCGAACGATCGTTGCCGGTGAGATCGGCAGCGGTGCGGAGAACACCGCCAGTAGTGCGTCGACGGACTGACCGACCGTGAACCTGTTGCGAGCGTCGTGACGGGTCGACGATGGAAGCGATCCACTGGTGATGGCCTCGCGGATGCCCCGGGCCAGCGCTTCGGCATTGTCCGGTGCGACAAGAATTACTCCGCCGCAGTCTGTTTCGGGTAGTCCTCCGTCGTCGGATGCGATCACGCGGCAACCGGAGTGTTGGGCCTCGATCGAGACGATGCCGAAGGTCTCGTGCCAGTACTGACTGTTGGACGGCATGACCACGATGTCATGTTCGGTCATCAGTGCAGCCATCGTGGTCGGCGTCTTGCAGGTGGGAACTACGGAGATCCCGGGGTGCTGGCGCAGTAGTCGCTCGATGATCCTTCCCTGCGGCTTGTCGGCACCGGCAGTGGTCGCGGTGAAGCTGAGTTCGCTGTCTTGTTCGATGATGTCGATGTGCAGCGTCTCGAGGAGGGTGTAGATGCCCTTCTCCGGACTGAGTCTGCCGGCGAAGAGGATTCGGGTTCTGCCCGTCTCGTTCCTGGGTCGGGGCCGCGTGCCGAAGCAGGGTTCGGCGAACGGGTAGACGACGCTGATCGTCGCGATGTCGACGTCCAGATAGTTCGACCACAGCCGGGCCGCGTAGCGGCTGGTGGCGATCAGCACCCGATCGCGGGTTCCGTTGATAGCGAACGCTTTGTAGCGTTCCCGGATGGGTGGCGGGTTGTGCAGGATCAGGAACGCCGGACGCTTGGTCTCCACGATATGGGGTTCGTTGACGAAGACAACGGTGCCGTCGAGCTCACTCACGTCGGCCAGCGTCGACAGCGACTGGAACGGGATGTCACTGAAGTCACGTCGGCCGTCCTCGACACCCAGGCCGATCGTGACCACTTGAGCTGGTATGTGGCGCCGATTCAGTTCTCGGACTTGTCCGACGGTGTAGTTTTCTGAGCCGCCGGTACCCGCCGGAAGAGCGTTTCCTGGAGACCAAATGAACGAGATCATTTGCACTGCCCTGCTTTTCAGTTTTCAACGGTCGTCTTGGGGCACGGCGACGACTACAGGGAACCGCTCCCGGGAGGCCGGGGTTGGTGAGTCTGCATAGGGACCGCTCACTGAGCAACGACGCGGTTCCCATGCGAATGCAATCTCACTCGAGGTCGACCGCGACGAACCGACCGAACGCACGACACGAAATAAGGTGGTGATACGGACAATCCCGCGGCCCGCGACGGGGCATGCGGAACAATCCTTTGGTGAAATGCTCGAAACCAGGATGTCGGCGAGAAGGCTACGACAATCTCCATGGTGAACAAAGACAACTAGCCGAACGGTAACACACAAGGGCGATGTCGGCATGACCAGTCAGGCCACGGGATATGGGGCACCGCTCATGTTCTCAACGAACTCTCAGTGCCCGATGGGCATTGTCGGGGCATGTCGAACATTGATGACGTGAGCCCATCGCCCGAACCACCCACCGACTCGACACTTGGTGCCGAGCCCGATACTCGCAAGCGTGAACTGCTGATGCGAACGCTGACGATTACGGGGGCGGTCGCCGCTGTCGTGGCCGTGTTGGCGCTGACGTTCGGTGCCGGTGTATGGGCGGGTAGCGAGTTTGGCGACGAGTATGGCAGGGATGATCACGGCCAGAGTGAGTCTCATTCACATGAGCGTGACAACGCCGAACGTGACCACGACGATGATGCGCGTAACGACCGAGATCGGCCCTCTGTCACCTCTCCGGTAGCACCCACGTCGGCCCCGCCCACCTCGGTGCGGTAGTAGTACCTGCATGATGACTGGATGTGGTCGTTGCGCGTGACGCGACATCTCAGCAGGACGACACGGGGTCTGGACGGATGGTGAAGGCCCGCGCAGTCATGGTGGCGGTACTTGCCCGATTGCGGCGCTGGTGCGGTGGGATCGCGACTCGCTCGGCGCTGGTGGCGGCGGCGGTGGTACTGGCCAGCCTGGTGATCGTCGGGGCCGTCTCGGTGGTGCTGCTGAACCAGTCGATGTGTGCCGATGTCGATGCTGCGGCCAGGGCCCGCGCTGCGGCGGTGGCGGAGCGGCTGCGTGAGGAGCCACCCGATGAGCTCGAATCGGTGCTGTTGGCCACCGATCAGCGGATCGTTGCCGTCCAGGTGGTTGACCGCGGCGGGCAGGTGGTGCGGCGCTCGCAATCGGCACCCGAGCATCCGCTGATCCCGCTGCAGGACAGTGCTTTCACTGATCCACGGGTCGGTGTGCCGGCGACGTCGGACGACGATATTCGTGTCGCCGGCGAGACGGTGAGCGGCCGCAAGGGTCAGTACACCGTGCTGGTGGGTGGTGGCATCGAACCGATCGAGTCGATGGTGTCGACGGTGGCAACGATGCTTGCCATCACCGCGCCAGTCGTTGCGGTGGTGGCTGCCGTGGCGACGTATCTACTGGTGCGGCGCTCGTTGAGATCCGTGGACGCGATTCGTTCGCGAGTCACCCAGATCAGTGCCTCTGATCTGGGTGAGCGGGTACCGGTACCCAATCGTGCCGATGAGATTTCGGCATTGGCGGTCACCATGAACGAGATGCTCACCCGGATCGAGGCCGGGCATTCCGCGCAGCGCCGATTCGTCGGGGACGCTTCGCATGAGTTGAGAAGCCCTCTGGCGACTGTGATTTCGGCGTTGGAGATCGCCGAGAGCCATCCCGAGATGCTCGACAGGACGCTCCTGCAGACGGCGTTGCTGCCCGAGGCTCACCGCATGCAGTCGTTGGTGGAGGATCTCCTGCTGTTAGCCCGGGCCGACGAGCACGGGCTGCCCATGCGCCGCACCGAGATCGACCTGGATGACCTGGCGGGGGCTGAGGTGGCGCGACTCAAACGTGAAACCTCACTGAAGATTTCAGCACAACTTGCAGCCGTCAAGGTGACCGGTGATGCGCTCGGTGTGGCACGGGTACTGCGAAATCTCGCCGATAACGCCGCCCGGCATGCTGGTGCGGAAGTCTCCATCGTGGTGCGGGCCGAGGGTGACAGCGCATATCTACACGTATGCGACGACGGGCCCGGTATCCCAGCGGACGAGCGAGACCGCGTGTTTGAACGTTTTGTGCGTCTGGATACGGATCGTTCACGTCACGGCGGCGGCAGCGGACTGGGGTTGGCCATTGTCGCCGAAATCGTTGCCGCACACGAGGGCACGGTGGGCATTGGTGACCATGCCGGTGGCGGGACAGTGATGACTGTTCAGTTGCCGTTGGCGAACTCGCCCGAATCGAACCGATAGCCCACGCCTCGGACAGTAACGATCTGGTGTGCGCCGATCTTGCGGCGTAGGTAGCCAACATATACCTCGACGACGTTGTCTGGACCGTCGTAGTGGCTATCCCAAACATTTTGCAAGATATCGGTTTTCGTGACCGCGGCATCCTTGTTTCGCAGCAGGTACTCCAGCAGGCCGTACTCGCGCGGTGTCAACGACACCGGTGTGCCGGCCCGTTCAACGACCTTGCGAGTGGGGTCGAGTGAGATTTCGCCGGCCGTGAGAACCACGGGGCGTTTGGGTGCTCCGCGGCGCACCAGCGCACGCAGGCGGGCGGTGAGCACCATGAATGAGAATGGTTTGGTCAGATAGTCATCGGCGCCCAGATCGAAGGCATCGGTCTGGTCGTAGTCGCCGTCTTTGGCGGTGAGCATCAGCACCGGGGTCCATACCTGCGCTGCCCGCATTTTGCGCAACACCTCGTAGCCGCTCAAACCCGGCAGCATGATGTCCAGCACGATCACGTCGAACTGTTCGTTGGTGGCTTGCCACAGCCCATCTATGCCGTCACCGACCGTGACCACGACGAATCCTTCGGCCCGTAAACCGGCCGTGACCGTCTCCGCGAGCAGCGGTTCATCCTCGACGAGCAGAACCCGCACTGTGCACCTTTCTCCGAAAGTGGCGTCGTTAGTCTTACAGGCCTGGATGGGTGGTGCTGGGGGTCGGTGCGTGTTCGCTCACCGAGACACTTGTGCGCTCGTGGGCTCGCTCTTGTGCCTCAGCCACGGTGGCCGCGGCCCCGAACAGCATCAGAGCGCCAATGATGAGCCTCGCCGTTTCCCGTCGCGAGTTCGTCATATCTGGCCTTCCGTCGAAACCGGGGCCTCGAATCGCCCGGTAATGGCATCAGGTTCGCACCCAGGAGCTGTGAACACGCTGAGCGAAGTGAATGCCTCGACTCTTTTCGCAGGAGAAACGATATGCGCACGCTTATGATTGATCAAGGAATACGATCGCACCGTGTCGTCTATTCTGGCGCCCGTGGCGCAACAGAACCCAGGTGGCCGACCCGACCTCGCAGCGCTGATGGTTCCGCTCGGTCGATCGTTGATGCGTGCGGAGCTGCCGATCTTGGAGGCGCACGGTGTGACGATGTGGGCGTACGCCGTGCTGACGGCGCTGCGGGACAACGAGGCGAGTAGCCAGGCCAGCCTGGCCGGTGCCATCGGCGCCGACCGCACGCGCATCATCGCCGTGCTCGACGACCTGCAGGAACGGAAGATGATCAACCGTCAGCCCGACGCCAGTGACCGGCGCAGCAATCTGTTGTCCTTGACTGCCAGCGGCCGCAAGACGGTTACCGCCGTGCAGAAAGCGATCCAAGACAATGAGAAGCGGATCCTCGCCGGGGTGCGCTCGGCGGATCGCGACGCATTTCTTCGGGTGCTTACGCATCTAGCAGCGCTCGATGATGCGCAGATAGGGCTCAGAAGCTAGGCGGCCGAGGACACGGCCGTTGACTTCGCAGTACCGAATCGCATGTTCTCGTCCATTCGATCACGGTGGAAGGCAAGGAGATCCAGCACATAGTTGTGCCGGATCGCCCACGGGCCCTTCACTCCGGAACGCGGCATATGGTCCTCGCCACGACTTACGTAGCCCGAGGACAGGTTGAAGAACGGCCGGGCCTCGAGGTCCTCACCGTGCCGGTCCGGATACGCGTGGGTGTAACCGAGGCGGTCCATATAGTCGAGAAGTCGCACGACCGCCCGTGCACTCAGGTCGGCACGAAGCGTCCAGGACGCATTGGTGTAGCCGACGCTCCATGCGGCGTTCGGCACTCCCTCGATCAGATATCCCTTGTAGATGAACCGATTCGGGGAATCGATGGGGGAGCCGTCCACGCTCAGCGCGATACCGCCGAATATCTGGAGGTTGAGGCCCGTCGCCGTGATGATGACATCGGCGCGCAGTTCCTCACCTGATCCCAGCCGGATACCCGAGGGGGTGAAGGAGTCGATCGTGTCGGTGACCATACGGACACCGCCGGAATTGATGGCCTCGAAGAGATCGCCATCGGTGTCGGCGCATACTCGTTGATCCCACGGGTTGTACCGCGGCTTGAAATGAACGTCCACCGGATAATCGGCGGGTAGTCGCTTGGAAATCCGCCGCCTGATGAACCATTTCGCGAATCCCGGCGCTCGCCGGCACACGTGGTACATGATCCAGCTGAATCCGCCCAGCCAGATCCGGGCGAAATGCTGAACAAGGTTGGGCGGAAGCACTTTTCGTACCAAGCCGACCACGGGATCAGCTCGATCGATGGGGTACACGTAGCTGGGAGAACGCTGCAGCATGCTCACCTTCGCGCCGGCGCGCGCCAACGACGGCACCAGTGTGACCGCCGTGGCGCCGCTGCCGATGACCGTCACCTCCTTACCGGAGCAGTCCAGATCCTCCGGCCAATGCTGGGGATGGATCAGCTGACCGGTGAAATCGGCGATGCCCGGGAATTGCGGGGTGTAGCCGTCGTCGTAGTTGTAGTAACCCGTGCACAGATAGAGGAATCGGGCTCGGTAGGTCGTCGGGCCCGTCGGTGTGTCCACGCGTACCGACCACGTATCGGTATCGGTACCGAAGTCGGCGCCAGTCACCTTGGCGGAGAAGGTGATCTGTTGATCGATGCCGTAGTCACTGGCGGCGTTCTCGAGGTAATCACGGATGTCGGCACCGTCGGCGATGGTGTTGCGTTCGTGCCATGGGTGGTATCCGAAGCTGAGTGTGTAGATATCACTATCGGAGCGAATTCCCGGGTACCGGAAGAGGTCCCAGGTTCCTCCGATACGTTCGCGACGCTCGACGATATGAAAGCTGCGGCCCGCCGCGCTCAATCGGACAGCGGCGTTGATGCCGGATATTCCGGCGCCCACGATGAGAACGTCTATCAAGTCCTGCTCCGAGATGTCGGCCATGATGCTCCTGATCGCCTTTGACTAGATAACACCACCGGTAACGCTACCCCGTGACCGGAGCGCGATACCCCGAGAGTGCTTGCAAGACCGGAGCAGCGCCCCGCGCGGCCATGACCGCATACGCCTCCTCGGTCTGCAGAGCGACATCTCGTGGGTCGCGGGAGCCTCGTTCGATGCGATCGCGTACGAACGCCAGCTCCACCACCTGCGCCGCGAAATTCTTCACCGCGGCGCCGCTCGGAGCTCCGCCGATTCGTTTGGCCTCGGCGATGGCGTGCTTGCGATCCTTGATCGAACCCAGCCACGTGGCTTCGTTGGGGGTGACCAATCCGGCGGACACCATTCCCGGCAGCTTCTCGGCGACGACATGCTGTTCCTTGCGTCGGCTGCGTACGCCGACCACGATCATCAGCACAAAGATCGGGACCATCCACAGCACGTACACGGCGAGATAGCCCTCGAATCCGAGGAAGGACGAGCCGTTCCAGAGGCCGTGCATGAGGACGGCCGCGAGGTAGCCGACCGCGATGCAGAAAAATTTCGCGACGGCGTTACTTTGCCGCATCGAGTAGTAGACGCCGATTCCCGTCATGGTGGTGAACAACGAGTGGGCGAAGGGGCCCAGACCGAGCCGCAGGATCGCGGTGATCACCGACTCGCCCACGGTGTTGCCACTGCCGATGTAGGCGATGTCTTCGAGCCACGCGAACCCGGCGGCGGTGACGCCCGCGTACACGAGGCAATCGGTGAGCGAGTTGAGCTCTTGACGACGGCGGCCAGTCAGCATCAGTAACAGAAAGGCGCCTTTGGCGGCCTCTTCGATGAAGGGTGCGCGAATGGCGACGGCCCCGAATGTCGTGGCGCCGTCCGGGTCGAAAACCGACCCAAAAGCCAATTCGAGGATCATTGAGACGACGACGGCCAGTGACGCACCCCAGACGAACGCCAGCACAAGGAGCCTGGAGGGTTCCGGCTCCCATCTGTCCAGCCACAGATAACAGAGGACAACGATCCCGATCGCGATGCTCGACAGGACCAGCCCGATCATCGCGCCGGCCGGGTTGGAAACCAGCAGTCCGGTGAGTATCAGCCCCGTCACCAGCGCAAGCGCGATGATGACGCCGATAGGCGCTCCGACTTTCTTGATCCGCTGGGGAAATCCGGGCAGTGGCGGCATGGGTGCGGGCGCAGGCGCGTAGGACACCACCGAAGAGTAGCTGCGAGCTCACTTGCGGGTGCGGTAACCGCGGTGCGCCCACGGCCGGTGAGTGGACCGGGTTTGTCCTGGTGGAGGGCAGTCGAGTAAGGTGATGTGCGTCTCTGCCGCACGTGCGGAGATCAAAGCACGCCTACAGCTGAAGCTAGCTGTGGCAGAACTGTCCCTACTACACAACCTGTCCGGAGCAACCCAACACATGCCAAGTCCCACCGTCACCTCGCCGCA
Organism: Mycobacterium sp. D16R12; assembly: GCF_002013465.1. Classification (GTDB taxonomy): domain Bacteria; phylum Actinomycetota; class Actinomycetes; order Mycobacteriales; family Mycobacteriaceae; genus Mycobacterium. Next base: position 76,555 of record NZ_MAFC01000028.1, read on the forward strand.
AGTAGCCGTCAACGACATCGGCTCGGCCGAGGATTTTCTCGCCGCTATCGACAAGACGATCAAGTACTTCAACGATGGCGACATCGTCGAAGGGACCATCGTCAAGGTTGACCGCGATGAAGTTCTTCTTGACATCGGTTACAAGACCGAAGGTGTCATCCCGTCCCGCGAACTGTCGATCAAGCACGATGTCGACCCCAACGAGGTCGTTTCCGTGGGCGACGAGATCGAGGCCCTGGTCCTCACCAAAGAGGACAAGGAAGGTCGACTGATCCTGTCCAAGAAGCGCGCTCAGTACGAGCGGGCTTGGGGCACGATCGAGGAGCTCAAGGAGAAGGACGAGGCCGTCAAGGGCACCGTCATCGAGGTCGTCAAGGGCGGCCTGATCCTCGACATCGGCCTGCGCGGGTTCCTGCCCGCATCGCTGGTCGAGATGCGTCGTGTGCGCGATCTGCAGCCGTACATCGGCAAGGAGATCGAGGCCAAGATCATCGAGCTCGATCGCAACCGCAACAACGTGGTGCTGAGCCGCCGCGCCTGGCTGGAGCAGACCCAGTCCGAGGTGCGCAGCGAGTTCCTCAACCAGCTCACCAAGGGCGCCATCCGCAAGGGTGTCGTGTCCTCGATCGTCAACTTCGGCGCGTTCGTCGATCTCGGAGGGGTTGACGGCCTGGTTCACGTGTCCGAGCTGTCGTGGAAGCACATCGACCACCCGTCCGAGGTGGTTCAGGTGGGCGACGAGGTCACCGTCGAGGTTCTCGACGTCGACATGGACCGCGAGCGGGTTTCGTTGTCGCTCAAGGCAACCCAGGAAGACCCGTGGCGTCACTTCGCTCGTACCCACGCCATCGGCCAGATCGTGCCCGGCAAGGTCACCAAGCTGGTGCCGTTCGGTGCGTTCGTCCGCGTCGAGGAGGGCATCGAGGGTCTGGTGCACATCTCCGAGCTGTCCGAGCGCCACGTCGAGGTGCCGGATCAGGTCGTGGGTGTCGGTGACGACGCGATGGTCAAGGTCATCGACATCGACCTGGAGCGTCGCCGCATCTCGCTGAGCCTCAAGCAGGCCAACGAGGACTACACCGAGGAGTTCGACCCCTCGAAGTACGGCATGGCCGACAGCTACGACGATGCCGGCAACTACATCTTCCCGGAGGGCTTCGACTCCGAGACGAACGAGTGGCTCGAGGGCTTCGACAAGCAGCGTGAAGAGTGGGAGGCCCGGTACGCCGAGGCCGAGCGTCGCCACAAGATGCACACCACTCAGATGGAGAAGTCAGCAGCAGCCGCCGAGGCGGAGGCCGCTGCCGTGGCGAACGGTTCTTCCAGCTCGTCCCGGTCCGATGATTCGGCGTCGCAGGGTGGTTCGCTCGCCAACGACGAGCAGCTCGCCGCACTGCGCGAGAAGCTGGCAGGCAACGCCTAAGCACGTGTTCTTCAAGGAGGGCCCCGGTCATCACGACCGGGGCCCTCTTTTGTTGACGGTGAGCTCAGGGCGGTGATATCTAGACAATGCGAGAGGGCAACGCCCCCAACGCATAGTGAACGCGCCGGGAGTGACAGACTGCGGGCATGTTGCGGATCGGCCTGACCGGAGGAATCGGCGCGGGGAAGTCCACGGTGTCCCGGACGCTCGCGGAGTGTGGTGCGTTCATCGTGGACAGCGATGTCATCGCGCGTGAAGTGGTCGAACCGGGAACTCCCGGTCTTGCAGCGCTCGTCGAGGCGTTCGGTGAATCGATTCTGCGGCCCGACGGCGCCCTGGATCGCCCCGCGTTGGCCGCTATCGCATTCCAGGACGACGAGCACCGCGCCACTCTCAATGGGATCGTGCATCCGCTGGTTGGGGCCCGCCGAGCCGAACTGATGGCCGCAGCGGGTGAGGATGCCGTTGTGGTGGAAGACATTCCGTTGCTCACCGAGAACTCTTTGGCACCCTTCTACCACCTGGTGCTGGTGGTGCACGCGGACATCGAAACCCGCGTGACACGTTTGGTCACCCACCGCAACATGGACGAACAGGATGCCCGTGCACGTGTTGCCGCGCAGGCCAGTGATGAACAGCGCCGTGCGATCGCCGATGTGTGGCTGGATAACTCAGGCGACACCGAAGCACTCGCACAGACAGTTCGGGATCTCTGGTCTACGCGGTTGTTGCCCTACGCGGATAACCTGCGCACACGGCAACGGGCACCGTGGGCACCCGTGCTGGTGCCTGCCGATCCCACCTGGCCGGCACAAGCGCAGCGCGTAATAAACCGGATCGCGGTGGCGTGCGGGTCGAAGGCGCTGCGGATCGACCACATCGGCTCCACCGCGGTACCCGGGCTCGATGCCAAGGATGTGATCGATATCCAGGTAACCGTCGAGTCGCTCGAGGTCGCAGATGCCCTGGCCGATCCGCTGGCCAGGATCGGGCTGCCCGCGATCGCGGGCATCACCTCAGATGACCCGCATGACGCCGACAAAGCCAAATGGGGCAAGCGAATTCACGCCGCCAGCGATCCAGGGCGCGCGGTGCTGGCGCATGTACGGGTCGACGGGTGGCCAGGCCAGCGGTTCGCTCTGGTCTTCAGGGATTGGCTGCGCTCCGATGAGCTGGCGCGAGCTGAATACCTTGCCGTAAAAGACGCGGCCGAGCGGGAGGCCACAGCGTCGGGCGGTGATCCTGCTGCCTATGTGGATGCCAAAGAACCCTGGTTCGCGCAGGCGTATCCGCGCGCGCTGGCGTGGGCCGTCGAGACCGGATGGACGCTCTCGACGCACTGAACTCAGTGTGTCTTGGCGACGATGCCGATACAGGTTGCCGTCAACAGCCTGGTGAGTGCTGGCTCGAAGTCGAGACTCCAGTCCGGCGGGACACCCGGTTCATTCTGATAGTCGTGGTCAAGCCCCTCAGGTGGGTGCGCGACCTGCCACAGCATGGCTGCCAGCGAGAACGCTGCCACCAAGATGTCCAACGAACCCTTGCGGCCGATCTCGGGGAGCGTTTGTTCGATCGATTCGGCGATCGCCATCACGGCGGCGTTGCTGATCTGCTTGACCTCGGCGACGCGTTCGACATCGACCTCGTGTTCCAGGTGAAGATGCTGGTTCGCCAAGAGATCGCAAAACAGCGGATCACCGACGAGCCCGTGCGCCAGGGCCTCGGCCACGCGTGCGGGGGAGCCGGGACCGGGCTTGGCCAGTGCGGCACACACCGTATCCGACCAGCGAGTCCAACCCTCCGCGGCCAGGTGTAACAACACTTCCTTGTGCGAGCTGAAGTAGCGCCGAACCGCGGAGTAGTGCACCCCGGCGCGATTGGCGACTGCAGTCAGTGTCACCGAGGTGACACCCGATTCCACAGCGAGCGACCGTGCGGCTTCCACGATCGCTGCCGCCCGCTGACGCTTCTTTTCGTCGGTGCGGGCGCGTTGGAATGTCAGTTGCGCCACGTGCCGAGGATAACGCACGGCGTGTGATTTGCGAGGCAGCGAACCACCCGGTAGCGTGCGTTACGCACGTCATATGCGTTAAAGATCCTGATGAACGCGCTGGAAGGGAGCCGACTGTTCCGCACTTAGGCATGGTTTACTTCGAGAAACGTCTGGGTGCGCGCACCTAGACATCGCAGGCTCGAAGCAGCCATCGCGCGGCATTTGCTGCACCGCCCTTGTCCATGGGGCGGATGGGTGCGGGTATCCGATCAGTAGTTGCGTCAGGTTCGGGCCAGTAGGTGGCGTCGCCTTGCGAAACGCCAACGGGTGAAGGGGTTTTACGATTCTCAGCGCATTGAAGCGGGCTTGGATCCCGGTGGTGATGGTGCTTGTCCTTGCCATCGCGGGCTTCGCGGTATGGCGGATTCGCGGCATTTTCGGCTCATATCAGCTGCCCACTTACGCCGGCAGCATGACCGACGACAAGAACAACTCCAAGCCTAAACATGTGGTCTACGAGATCTACGGCCCGCCGGGAACCATTGCGGACATCAACTACATCGACAAAGAGGGCGAACCGCATCAGATCAATGGCGCGGTCTTGCCGTGGTCGATCGAGATTGTCACGACGGCACCGTCGATGACGGGAAACATCCTGGCTCAGACGCGTAATGCTGACGGGCTCGGCTGCCGCATCACGGCCAATGACGAGAAAAAAGATGAAAGGTATACCAACGAGGTGAGCGCCTACGTCTACTGCTTTGTGAAGTCCGCATGAGCGGGGCACATGGTGCAGGCGAGCCCACCTTCATCGCCAAATGGATCCGGCGCCTGTCGATCCCCATCGTCATCGGCTGGCTGGCCATCGTCTTTGCCTTGAACACCTTTGTTCCGCAGCTGGAACAGGTGGGCAAGGAGCACACCGTTTCCCTGAGCCCACAGAGTGCGCCCGCGATGCAGGCGATGAAGAACATGGGCAAGATGTTCAAGGAGTCCGACTCCGACAGCGTCGTCATGGTGGTGCTCGAAGGGCAGGAGCGGCTCGGTCCCGGCTCGCATAAGTTCTATGACGAGATGGTGACGCGGCTGCGCGCCGATACCAAGCACGTCCAGCACGTGCAGGACTTCTGGGGAGATCCACTCACCGAAGCCGGCGCGCAAAGCACCGACGGCAAGGCCACCTACGTCCAGGTGAACCTCGCCGGAAACATGGGTGAGACCCTCTCCAACGAGTCCACCGAGGCTGCTCGCAACATCGTCAAACAGCTCGAAGCCGAGTGGACCAAGGACGGCACCAAGCTTCCCGACGGGCTCACGGTGTACGTCACCGGTCCCGGTGCGCTGCAGACCGATATGAACCATGCCGGCGACGGCAGCCTCAAGCTCATCACCGGGCTTACCTTCCTGGTCATCGTGGTGATGCTGTTGTTCTTCTACCGGTCGATCTTCACCGTGATCATGGTCTTCATGCTGGTGGGCATTCAGCTCTCCGCGGCGCGAGGAGTCATCGCCTTCCTCGGCAACACCGAGATCATCGGGCTATCTACCTTCGCGGTGAACCTGCTGGTGATGCTCTCGATCGCGGCAGGAACCGACTACGCCATCTTCCTCATCGGCCGCTACCAGGAAGCCCGATCCATGGGCGCCGATAAAGAGGCCGCGTACTACGAGATGTTCCACGGCACGGCACACGTCATCCTGGGTTCGGGCATGACGATCGCCGGTGCCATGTACTGCCTGAGCTTCACGCGCATGCCCTACTTCCAGACCCTGGGTGTGCCCTGTTCGGTCGGCTTGCTCGTCGGTGTGCTCGTGTCGCTCACCCTGGGCCCGGCGCTGATCACCATCGGCAGTCGTTTCGGACTGTTCGAGCCCAAGCGCGCCATGCGGATTCGTGCCTGGCGCAAGATCGGCACCACGATCGTGCGCTGGCCCGGACCGGTACTCGCGGCTGCGCTATCGATCGCCATCATCGGTCTTGCGGCACTGCCCGGATACCGGACCAGCTACGACGACAAGAAGTACATCCCCAAGGAGATTCCCGCCAACGCGGGCTTCCAGGCCGCCGACCGGCACTTCTCGCAGGCCCGGATGAACCCGGAAATGCTGCTCATCGAGGCTGATCACGATATGCGGAATTCGGCGGACTTCCTGGTCATCGACAAGGTCGCCAAGGCAGTCTTCCGAGTTCCCGGAATCGCTCGTGTGCAAGCGATTACGCGCCCACAGGGCACGCCGATCGAGCACAGCTCCATCCCGTTCCTTATCAGCATGCAGAGCGTGGGCCAGCTGCAGAACATGAAGCTGATGAAGGACCGCATGGCGGACATGAAGGTCCAGGCCGACAAGATGGGCGAGAACGTCGTCATCATGAAGCGGACCCTTGCCAACATGACCACGATGGCGGGCATCACCCACTCGCTCGTCGGTGACATGCACACCCTGCAGGGCACCATCCACGAGATGCGCGACAGCATCTCGAACTTCGACGACTGGTTCCGCCCCATTCGCAACTACCTGTACTGGGAGAAGCACTGCTTCGACATCCCCATGTGCTGGGCCATGCGCTCGATCTTCGACACCCTCGACAAGATCGACGAAATGACCGAAACCATGGACGGCATGGTGGTCAACATGGAGCGGATGGATCAGCTGATGCCCAAGATGGTGTCGGACATGTCCGCCATGGTTCCGATCATGGAAGACATGCAGAAGATGATGCTGACGCAGCACAGCACCATGTCCGGCTTCTACAACCAAATGGACGAGATGAGCCAGAACTCGACCGCCATGGGTAAGGCTTTCGATGCCGCCAAAAACGACGACTCGTTCTATCTGCCGCCGGAGATCTTCGACAACGCCGACTTCAAACGCGGCTTGAAATCATTCCTATCACCGGACGGTAAGGCAGTCCGGATGATCATCTCGCATCGCGGAGATCCCGCTACGCCCGAAGGCCTTGCGCACGTTGAGCCGATCAAGCAGGCCGCGATCGAGGCTGTCAAGGGCACGCCCCTCGAGGATGCCAAGATTGAGTTGGGTGGCACCGCGGCGGTGTTCAAGGACATGTCCGACGGCGCCCGATACGACCTGATGATCGCCGGCATCTCCGCGCTCTGCCTGATCTTCCTGATCATGCTGCTCATTACGCGAAGCTTCGTGGCCTCGCTCGTCATCGTCGGCACGGTCGCGCTGTCCCTGGGCGCATCGTTCGGCTTATCGGTCATCATCTGGCAGTACATACTCGGCATCGAATTGCACTGGCTTGTCATGCAAATGGCCATCATCGTGCTGCTCGCGGTGGGTTCGGACTACAACCTGCTGTTGGTCTCCCGGCTCAAGGAGGAGCTACACGGCGGGCTGAAAACCGGGATCATTCGCTCAATGGGCGGTACCGGCAGTGTGGTGACCTCCGCCGGCCTGGTATTCGCCTTCACGATGGCCGTGATGGTGGTCAGCGATCTGCGCATCATCGGGCAGGTCGGAACCACGATTGCGCTGGGTCTGTTGTTCGACACGCTCATCGTGCGCTCGTTCATGACCCCGGCCATCGCGACCATCCTGGGCCGCTGGTTCTGGTGGCCGCTGAACGTGCGCACCCGACCGCTGCCACCACCGAGGACTCCGCAGTCACCGGCGACCGCGCCGCCACCTCAACCGGCACCAGTCGGTTCGGGGCCGGGGGATGACCCGGTGACGACCGAATTCCCGAGGCCAGCGGTCTAACCGTTCGATCGTTCGCTGGCCGGCCCCGGACAGCTGTCTAGGCGCGGACCGCGTATAGACGGCTGTCACCAGAGTTGGTACCGGCGCGTGGATAACTCCCGCTGGTGAATGGTTGGATCTCCTGATTTGTCTCCGCCATCGTTGGGTGTCCGGGTGTGGAATAGTGCGCCAAATTGTTTGCTGAATTCATTGTTGCCGATCGTTCGCGACGGTGAGTGCGACGTTGCTAATGGACGAATGTCTCATGATGTGGCGAAGGACACGCCCGCTGAGACCGGTCGGTTTTAGTCACTCTCGCCCGCTGCGACACGAGCGGGATTTGTGTTCGGTTAGGGCACTCGAGTCAGCAACGGGCCGTCCGCCGAAAGATAGCAGTGGCAAACACTGGCTAGGTCCGTTAGCTGGTGCGACTCTTAGGTCAGTCACCAACTTAGATGTGCGAGCAGGCTCTTTCGTAACATCGACGAAAAGAAGCAGGGAATAGATCCGTGTCACCGGTTGTTGACATCTCCTTGTAGCTAACTAGGCTGTTTCGAGTGTTCAGGGGACGAAATGCGCAAGTTGTGACTGATGACACATGTACAGTTCCCTGACAAACGTATGTAGTATCCCTTACGAATTACTGAGAAAACGGGCATGAGCGGAGCCAGGTGACATGAACCGATGTTGTGACCGGCCACCCCGGGTGCTCGCTGGCTCCGCAAAAACAACACGGTGTCGTACTGGCTGGTAACTATTTGCGCGCGAATCGCGGACACACACAGCCGGACGCGATAGGCAGAGTCGAGTTGTTGGCCCCCGGGCCACACGGGTGAAGGGGATTGGACCATTTTCAAAGTATTGGCGCGGGTATGGGTCCCGCTCGTCGTTCTGGTGGTGATCTCGGCCGCCGCGTTTGGTGTCTATCGGCTTCACGGCGTGTTCGGCTCGACCAACATCAATTCGGCGATCGGCATCAAGGATGACTCCAAAAACATCATCCCCAAGGACATCGTCTACGAAATCTTCGGTCCCGCAGGGACAAAGGGCGAGGTCAACTATCTCGATGACCGCGCGCAACCGCAGCGCGCCCAGTTCACCACACTGCCGTGGACGTTAACCATCACGACGACGATGACTTCCGTCTTCGCCAATGTCGTCGCGATGGGGGATAGCGATGAAATCGGCTGCCGCATCCTGTCCAACGGCGAAGTAAAGGACGAACAGACTGTGTCCAACCACAACGCCCAAGTCTTCTGCATGGTGAAATCCGCATGAGCACACATAGCGCTCCCACGAATGGCGCAACCCAAAAGCCTTCGCGCATAGCGCGTTTCATCCACACGTTCTCCGTACCGATCATTCTTGCCTGGCTGGTGTTGACGGTCATCGTCAACGTTGTCGTGCCGCAGCTCGAAGAGGTCGGCAAAGAGCACTCGGTGTCGTTGGCGTCCAAGGACGCACCGTCATATCAGGCCATCAAGCGCCAAGGTGAGCTGTTCCAGCAGTTCAAGGACGACAGCATGGTGATGGTCCTGCTGGAGAGTGACACCAAGTTCTCCACCGATATGAACGACAAGGCCCACACGTTCTACCGCGAGTTGGTCAAACGATTGCGTGCCGATACCAAGCACGTGGAATACGCCCAGGACTTCTGGGGCGACCGCATCACCGCCGGTGGTGCGCAGAGTGTCGACGAAAAATCTGCGTACGTTCAGCTGAATCTCCGTGGGGACCAAGGCACGACGGAAGGCAAGGAATCCGTCACGGCGGTCCAGGACGTCGTTGCCAAGCTCATCGACGAAAGCAAGAAGAACGGTACGTATCCCGACGGGCTCAAGGTCTTCGTCACCGGCCAGGCCGCGCTGACGATGGACATGAACGACGCCGGCGACAAGAGCATGCTCAAGATGACGGGTATCACCTTCGTCGTCATTGCCGTGATGCTGCTCCTCATTTACCGGTCCATCACGACGGTGCTGCTCATCCTGTTCATGGTGTTCGTCGAACTGGGTGCTGCTCGTGGCGTGGTCGCGATCCTCGGCAATGCCGAAATCATTGGCCTGTCGACATTCGCGGTGAACCTGCTGACGTCCCTGGCCATCGCGGCCGGGACCGACTATGCGATCTTCCAAATCGGCCGATATCACGAGCTACGGGCCGAGGGCAGGGACCGGCTCGAATCCTTCTACATCATGTATCACAGTGTCTCGCACGTGATTCTGGGTTCGGGCCTCACCATCGCGGGAGCCACGTTCTGCCTGAAATTCACTCGGCTGCCGTACTTCGAGTCGCTGGGTGTGCCGTGTGCGATTGGCATGCTGGTGGTGGTGGCCGCCTCGCTCACCATCGGTCCGGCGGTGATTCTGATAGCGACAAAGTTCGGGCTGCTGGAGTCCAAGCGCACCATCAAGAGCCGGGGATGGCGCAAGATCGGCACCGCCATCGTGCGCTGGCCGGGACCGATCCTGGCGGTCACGATGATCATCGCGATCGTCGGGTTGGGCATCCTGCCCACGTACTCGGTCAACTACAACGACCGGTATTACATCCCGACTGGCCTGCCGTCGATTCAAGGCTTCCAGGCGTCCGATCGGCACTTCTCGAAGGCGAGAATGAACCCCGACATCCTGATCGTCGAGGCGGACAAGGATCTGCGGACCCCGGCCAACATGTTGGTGCTGGACCGGATCGCCAAAAACGTCTTCCGCACCGAGGGCATCAACAAGGTGCAGAGCATGACGCGCCCGATGGGCGCACCCATCGACCACAGTTCCGTGCCCTTCCAGGTGAGTATGCAATCGGTATCGATGACCGAGAACATGAATTACTTGAAGAACAGCATGGCCGATATGTTGAAGATGGCCGACGATCTGGGTTCGATGATCGCGATCATCGAACGCATGTACAGCATTATGAAAGAGCTAGTCGACGTGACGCATGATCTCGCGGGCGTCAGTACGGAATTGCAAGGCACCGTTCACGAAATGCGAGACAACATCTCCAATTTCGATGATCAATTCCGGCCGTTGCGCAACTACTTCTATTGGGATAAGCACTGCTTTGATATTCCCATGTGCTGGTCGATGCGATCAATATTCGACACTCTTGACGGTATCGACAAAATGGCCGAGAACATGGACGGCATGGTCAAGGACATCAACAGGATGGACAAGTTGATGCCACAAATGGTGGAACAGCTTCCACCGATGATTGCCATCACCAAGAACATGCGGAACACCATGCTGACCATGTACAGCACGATGAACGGCATGATCGGCCAGATGGACCGCATGACCGACACCGCAACGGTGATGGGTCAGGCATTCGACGAGGCGAAGAATGACGACTTCTTCTACCTGCCGCCGGAAGCCTTCGATAACGAAGACTTCAAGAAGGGCGTCAAGCTGATGATGTCGCCGGACGGCAAGGCTGCGCAGTTCATCATCACGCACGAGGGTGACTACGCCAGCAAGGAGTCGCTGGCCAACACCGAGGTCGAACTCAAGGCCGCCAAGAACGCCATCAAGGGCACCCCGCTGGACGAGGCCAAGCTCTATCTCGGCGGTACGGCACCCACCTATCACGACATCGGCGAGATGGTGAAGTACGACCTGATGATCGCGGTCATCGCGTCGCTGTGCCTGATCTTCGTCATCATGCTGGTCATCACGCGAAGCATCGTGGCGGCGTTCACGATCGTCGGGACCATCGCGATATCGCTCGGGGCATCCTTCGGCCTGTCGGTTTTGCTGTGGCAGCACATTCTTGGACTGCAGCTGCACTGGTTCGTGCTGCCGTTCACCGTCATCATCTTGTTGGCGGTCGGATCGGACTACAACCTGCTGCTGGTGTCCAGATTCAAGGAAGAGCTGCACGGTGGGCTGAACACCGCGATCCTTCGTGGTGTGGGCGGATCGGGAAGCGTGGCCACCCAGGCCGGTCTGGTGTTCGCGTTCACCATGGGTTCGATGATCACCAGCGATCTGATCGCGATCGGCCAAGCGGGATCGGCCATCTGCCTGGGTCTGCTCTTCGACACCTTCATAATCCGGGCATTCATGACGCCGGCGATCGCTGCCTTGATGGGTCGGTGGTTCTGGTGGCCCATGAAGGTGAGCAAGTACGCAACCGATCCGCCGCCGCCTCCCGTGCCGGTCGAGCAGGTACCGCCATCACCGGCTCCAGTTCCGGTCGGTTCAGGTCCCGCACATGATGATCCGGTCACCGCGGAATTCCCGCGACCTGCGATCTGACGACTAGCGAAAGTTCGGCCCCCATGCTCACAAAGCATGGGGGCCGAACTCTTAGTCGATGTTTGTGCAGCATTGATACGCAGACAGAAAAACGCCCCGCCGGTGTGATCACCGCGGGGCGTTTTTACTGTGCGCTTGGTTAGGGGCCGTCCCACACCGACATGTCGGACGGGTATTTGCTGCAGTTCTCGGTGCCCTTGGCCACGACACCCTTGTTGTTGAAGAAGATCTTGCCCCAGTTGGGCCACTGAGACGTCAGGGCCTCGGGCGGGTAGTTCACCGCGAAGACTTCGGACTCGGCACGGCGACCCGTGTAGTCCTTCGCGAAGAACTCGTGAATCCGGTCGATCGTCGCCTGCTGCACATAATCGGGCTTGTTGTTCTTGTCGATCATGTATCGCGTGTAGTAGATCGGGTCATAATCGCGGACCGCGGCCAAGTACTGTTCGGCAGTACACGTGGTCTTCAGCATCCGGCGGGGAATTGGGTAGTCATCGGTGGAGTCCGCGGACGCAATCGCGGGGATTGTGCTCGCGGCGATTCCCGCGGTGACTATCGCAATTCCGGCAGCGCGGAATGGACCGCGAATATTGCTACGAATGGAGTTCAGGCGCATGGCGCCATTGTAGCGGTTTTCGCGCAGGTCCGGGGTGCGAAAGTGACTAATTTGACTCTTGTTACGAGTTGAAGTGACCGCAGGTGACAGAGTCGTTGACGGGCCCGTTGAAAATCCCCAGAGCGGGGGGCACCGTGAGGTCCTGGGAGTCGACCACGACATCGTCGACCTGCACCTCACAGTGCAATCCGACACCGTAGGGAGGCAGCACCCGAACAGACATTCCGGCCTGCGCGGGATCCTCCATCACCAGGTTCACCTCCCAGGACTCACCCGGCCCCAGTCGGGGCTGCTCGGTCCGCCGGTCCACCGGATCGGTCTTGAATGTCACGGAGATACCGCGGCCTAGCCCATCGACACGAGCGATGTAGCTGATGTTGTGCAGCTCGGCTGCGGAGGCCGGTGCTGCCGGAAGCGCGAGCGTGACCGCCGCTGCCCCGACAGCGCCTAGCCCTCGGAGGAGGGGACGCATACCGGCATCCTACCGGCGCTCAAGAAGCGGCGGCAACGGGATCACTCCAGGTCAGCGGGGTCTTCGGTGTGATGCACCCCGAGCTGCTCGCACGCCGTGTTCAGGACCCGCTGCACGGCCAACGTATCGGCGAGAGGCATCACCGTGCTCTGTGCTCTGCCGTCGAGCAGGCATCCGGTGACCTCGGCGAGTTCGTGACTGTAACCGCCGCCAACCGGCGGTTTGACGATTGGTTCGGGATCAGATCCCTTGCGGTGCAACACGATCTCGCGCGGGTGATGGAAACGGGGGAGGATATCTATCCAGCCCTCGGTGCCAAAGATGCGTGCTTGGCCGGGTGTGGGATGCAGCAGCGAGCACAGCAACGTCGCGGCGCGTCCGTCGTCGTACCGCAGCAACAGGCCGGCCTCGGCGTCCACTCCGGTGGGAAACAACGAACCGTGCGCCACCACCGCGGCCGGATCGCCGAGGAAGTACTGGGCCAGTGAGACCACGTAGACACCAAGATCCAAGAGTGCTCCGCCCCCCAGCGCGGGACTGAACAATCGGTCGTCGGGATCAAACGGGCGGTCAACACCCAGGTCCGCCTGGACCTGACGAACCTCGCCGATAACCCCGTCATCGACAAGCTTCTTGGCCGCGACGATCGCCGGCTGAAACCGTGTCCACATCGCCTCCATCGCAAAAACACCGCGGGCCCTGGCGATGTCGATGATCTCTTGCGCTCCGGACACGGTCGCGGTGAAGGTCTTCTCGACCAAGATCGCTTTGCCTGCGGTGAGCGCCGCGATCGCGGCCCCTCGATGTTGGGGGTGTGGAGTGGCGATGTACACGGCATCCACATCGGGATCGGAGAGCAGCTCCCGATAGGAGCCGAAGGCACGCGGAATTCGGTGCGCCTGCGCGAAGTCCCGGGCACGCTGGGCGGACCGGGAGGCGACGGCCACCAGCTCGGCTCCCGGTGTGAGCGGGAAGTCGCGGGCCACACTTCCCGCGATGCGGCCCGGCCCGATGATTCCCCAGCGAATGGCGTCAGACATGGGCGGCTCCGTTCGGGTCGCACCAGGTCACCGGCATGCCGGCCGCGTCGAGCCACGCGTTCAGATCATGCCCGTGCCTGGCGAGGTGGCTGATAGTCACGGCCGCCCGGCGGACAGCGAGTTCTGTTGTGGCAGTGGATATCAATCCTGCCTTATGTGCCTCGAGCAACTCGTCCACATCCGTCAATTCGGTTTCCCGTCCGCAGCGCACCACCAGGTCAAGATAGTGGTCGACGGCGACCCATTGTGACGGGCCGGGGACGAAGTCGCCGACATCAACGTAGAAGTCCTGATCGCGCTCGTGGCCCGGGTTGAAGTGAAAAATGTTCGCTCGCAGTCCCAGTGTCGGGAGCAGCCAGGACTCCAGATAGTGAAACTGCGCCCGACCGGGTGTCGGGCGAGCCATGAAGAGTCCCCAGGGCTCTACCCGGTACTCGTCCACCGACCGCACGATTCCCTTGGGATCGGTATTCGTCATCGCATCGAGGTCGAAGATCTCGCGTTTGGGCGGGTGCACGCTGGTTTCCTCCCTGCCTTCCTCACTGGTATGAGAAGCGATGTCGGACCCTCCGCTTACTCTGGGCTCATGGCTTTCGCAACAGAACACCCCATCGTTGCGCATTCCGAGTACCGCCCGGTCACGGACATCCTGCGTGCCGATGCGCGATTCGAGGTCGTCAGTGAGTATGAGCCGGCGGGTGACCAGCCCGGCGCCATCGCCGAACTTGAACGCAGAGTTCGGGCGGGGGAGAAGGATGTGGTGTTGCTGGGCGCCACGGGTACCGGCAAGTCGGCGACCACGGCCTGGCTCATCGAGCGGCTGCAACGGCCGACACTCGTCATGGCACCCAACAAGACTCTCGCCGCGCAGCTGGCCAATGAGCTCCGGGAGATGCTGCCGCACAACGCTGTCGAGTACTTCGTGTCGTACTACGACTACTACCAGCCGGAAGCGTACATCGCTCAGACCGACACTTATATCGAGAAGGACAGCTCCATCAACGACGATGTGGAGCGCCTGCGGCACTCCGCGACGTCCAACCTGCTGTCCCGGCGAGACGTGGTGGTGGTGGCATCGGTCTCATGCATCTACGGTCTGGGCACCCCGCAGTCCTATTTGGATCGCTCTGTGCAATTGGATGTCGGCCTCGAAGTGCCCCGGGACGCGCTGCTGCGGTTACTGGTCGACATGCAGTACAACCGCAATGACGTGTCATTCACGCGGGGCAGCTTCCGGGTCCGGGGCGACACCGTCGAGATCATTCCCTCGTATGAAGAGCTGGCGGTGCGTATCGAGTTTTTCGGCGACGAGGTCGAGGCGCTCTACTACTTGCATCCGCTTACCGGAGACGTTGTGCGTCAAACCAATTCGTTACGCATATTTCCGGCCACACATTATGTGGCGGGTCCGGACCGGATGGAGAAGGCGCTGGTCAGTGTCGAGAGTGAGCTCGAGGAGCGTTTATCCGAGCTGGAGGGCCAGGGCAAGCTGCTGGAGGCCCAGCGACTGAGGATGCGCACCAACTACGACATCGAGATGATGCGCAACGTTGGTTTCTGCTCGGGTATCGAGAACTACTCGCGTCATATCGACGGGCGCGGCGCCGGCACACCACCCGCCACGCTGCTGGACTACTTCCCGGATGACTTTCTGCTCGTCATCGACGAGTCGCATGTGACGGTTCCGCAGATCGGCGCCATGTACGAGGGCGATATGTCGCGTAAACGGAACCTGGTGGACTTCGGCTTCCGGTTGCCGTCGGCGGTGGACAATCGTCCACTTACCTGGGAGGAGTTCTCCCAGCGGATCGGGCAGACCGTGTATCTGTCGGCGACGCCCGGGAACTACGAGCGCAGCGCCGCCGGCGGCGAGTTCGTGGAGCAGGTGATCCGGCCCACCGGACTGGTGGATCCGAAGGTGGTCGTCAAACCCACCAAGGGGCAGATCGACGATCTCATCGCCTCGATCCGCCAACGCACCGAGGCCGATGAGCGCGTGCTGGTCACGACACTGACGAAGAAGATGGCCGAGGACCTCACCGACTATCTGCTGGAGATGGGTATTCGGGTGCGTTACCTGCATTCGGAGGTCGACACCCTGCGGCGGGTGGAGTTGCTGCGCCAACTCCGGCTCGGTGAGTACGACGTCCTCGTCGGTATCAACCTCCTTCGAGAAGGCCTGGACCTGCCCGAAGTGTCACTGGTCGCCATTCTCGACGCCGACAAGGAGGGCTTCCTGCGGTCCAGCAGGAGTCTGATCCAAACCATCGGGCGCGCCGCGCGCAACGTGTCCGGTGAGGTGCACATGTACGCCGACACCATGACGGACTCGATGAAAGAGGCCATCGACGAGACCGATCGGCGGCGCGCCAAGCAGGTCGCGTACAACGAGGCGAATGGGATAGACCCACAGCCATTGCGCAAGAAGATCGCTGACATTCTCGACCAGGTATACCGCGAAGCCTCGGACACAGAGAGCAGCGAGGCGATTCAGATCGGTGGATCCGGCCGCAACTCCAGTCGCGGTAGGCGGGCACAGGGTGAGCCCGGCCGCGCGGTCAGTGCCGGGGTGTTCGAAGGCCGCGACACCAAGAGCATGCCCCGCGCGGAGCTGGCCGACCTGATCAAGGACATGACCGAGCAGATGATGACGGCGGCGCGCGACCTGCAGTTCGAGCTGGCGGCGCGCTTCCGCGACGAGATCGCGGATCTGAAGAAGGAATTGCGCGGTATGGACGCCGCGGGCCTGAAGTAATCAGCCCGGATCGGCGAGCAGCAGCGCACCGGTCGACCCGTCCTCGGCGAGAACATCGGCCGGATTGAACAGTGTGCACTTCGTCATCGACAGGCACCCGCAGCCGATGCACCCGGTGAGCTTGTCCTGCATGTCTGCGATGGCGTTCTTGCGCTCTTCCAGATGTGAATGCCATTGGCGTGAGATTCGTTGCCAGTCACGCGTACTCGGTGCCCGATCATCCGGCAGGCTCGACAGCACATCGGCGACTTCCGACAGTGGAATGCCGAATCCGGTAGCGACCCGGATCAGCGAGATGCGGCGCAACGCATGGCGGCGGAACACCCGTGCATTGCCGGGCGTGCGCTCGGCCGGGATCAGGCCGATATCGGCGTAGTAGCGCACCGCGGATACCGCGATTCCGGAACGCTTGGCCACCTCGCCGATCGGCAACAGCTCGGCCTTGTCCTTCATCAGGCCTCCTTGATCTCAAGTGCACTTTAGCTCATAGCGTGTCGGTATGACTCACGACGTGGCGACCGGCAGCTGGCGGGATCTGTTGTGCGGTCGGCAACTCGGCATCGTCACGGTGCTCGCTGGCGGAGTGGCGCTCTATGCGACCAATGTGTACCTGACCACCAGTCTGTTGCCGAGCGCCGTCGCCGATATCGGTGGGGAACGTTTCTACGCGTGGGTGACAACGCTGTATCTGATTGCTTCGGTGAGTGCCGCCACGGTGGTGAGCCCCCTCCTCGGCTGGGCCGGTCCGCGGGGCGCCTATCTACTCGCGTTCAGTGCGTTCGCCGCAGGCACCGTCGTGTGTGCGGTGGCTCCGAACATGCACATCATGCTCGCCGGCCGTGCGGTCCAGGGGGCAGCCGGCGGACTACTGGCCGGACTCGCCTACGCCGTCATCAATCTTTCACTGCCACAGCGGCTATGGACACGTGCCTCAGCGCTCACGTCGGCGATGTGGGGCGTGGGCACTTTTGTGGGGCCCGCGGCCGGCGGGCTGTTCGCCCAATTCGGGTTGTGGCGGTGGGCATTCGCATCGTTGACGCTGATCACCCTCGGCATCGCCGCCATGGTGCCCTATGTGTTGATGCGACCGCGGTGCGCGGGCACCGAGGCTGCGCGGCACCGCATTCCGGTGCGGTCACTACTGGTGCTGACGGCAGCGGCCAGCCTGGTGGCCGTGGCCGGGCTCCAATCGTCGCTGCCGACCATGGTGGGGCTGATCGCCGGCGCGGCCGCACTGGTCGTCCTGTTCGTCATGCTCGATCGCCGCGCTACCGCCTGGGTACTTCCCAAAGCGGTCTTCGCACGCAACCCGCTGAAGTGGATCTACCTGACGATTGCGGTGCTGGCGGTGGCCTCGATGGTGGAGACGTACATTCCGTTCTTTGGTCAGCGACTCGGGCACCTCGTCCCGGTCGCCGCGGGATTCCTCGGGGCCACCTTGGCATTCGGCTGGACCGTTGGCGAAATGATCAGCGCGTCGGCCAGGGCCCGGACCGTCGCACCTGTGGTGACGGTTGCGCCCCTTGTAGTTGCCGCAGGGTTGGTCCTGGCGGGTGCGCTCCAGCGTGATGGCGCCAGCGCCCTGGAGATCGCACTGTGGGCGATCGGTTTCGCGGTGACAGGCGCCGGTATAGGTATGGCCTGGCCGCACCTGGCGTCCGCGGCGATGGCGGTGTCGTCCGATCCGGCCGAGAGTGGAGCGGCCGCCGCAGCCATCAGCACCGTGCAGCTGATCGCGGGAGCCTTCGGTGCCGGGTTGGCCGGGGTGCTCGTCAATCTCGGTGGATCGGCCACGCGTGGTGCGCACTTGCTATTCCTGGGTTTCGCCGCAATAGCGCTCTCGGGTGTTGTGCTGTCCTCCAGAGTGTTTCGTGCAGGACCCGGTACCGGAGGGACAGCCGACGTGACGGATAAGCGAGAGGAAGGCGCGGTTCGGGCACCCGGGTAGGCGTCACGGGTGTATGAACGAAACCATGCATCGGATTCTCGCCCTGACGGCCGCCGTGCTCACCATCGCCTCCTGTGGAACGCCGCAGAATGGGAGCGCGCCGGCAAGTAGCACTCCCACCACCACAGACGATCGAGGTGCGTTTCGCGATCTGTATCGGGAGTTGATCGAGACCAATACGACCGCATCGCAGGGGAGTTGCACCGACGCCGCACAAAAGATGGCCGACCGTCTCAAGTCCGCCGGATACACCGACAAGGACCTGGTGCTGTTCAGCCCGCCCGATCATCCCAGGGACGGCGGACTGGTCGCGACGCTTGCAGGCTCGGATACGGCTGCCAAACCTATTCTGTTGCTGGCGCATATCGATGTTGTCGAAGCCAAACGTGAGGATTGGAAGCGTGATCCGTTCACTCTTGTCGAGGAGAACGGATACTTCTACGCGCGCGGTGCCGAGGACGACAAGGCCATGGCCGCGATCTTCGTGGACAGCCTGATCCGGTACCGCGCAGAGAATTTCGTGCCGAAACATCCGATTCGCCTGGCGCTCACCTGCGGTGAAGAAGGTGGCGGGCAGGTCAACGGCGCCGAGTGGCTCCATCAGAACCGGCCCGAGCTTGTCGATGCCGAATTCGTCGTCAACGAAGGCGCAGGCGGAGACCTCGACGAAGACAACAAACCCATCCTGCTGGAAATCCAGGCGGGCCAGAAGATCTACCAGGACTTCACCCTGGAGGTGACCGACGAGGGCGGACACAGCAGCCAGCCCCGACCGTTCAACGCGATACAGGCACTCGGGGCCGGCCTGGACCGGCTCGCCGCCGCGCCGTTCCCGGTCCAGCTCAACGACGTGACCCGGGCGTATTTCACGGCACAGGCGCCGCTGCAACCGGGTGAGGCCGGTCGTGCGATGTCGGCAATTGTGGCCAATCCGCAAGACCCGGCGGCGACATCTGTGCTGTCCAGAAACCCGCTGTACAACGCGATGCTGCGCACCACCTGCGTCCCCACGAAAATCGAAGGTGGACATGCCAACAACGCGTTACCGCAACGCGCCACCGCGAATGTGAACTGCCGGATACTGCCCGGCAGCGGCGCCGGGTCCGTTCAAGAGGCCGTTCAAGGTGCCATCGTGAAGGCCGTCGACGATCCCAAGATCACGGTGAAGCCCGCCGAGGCGTTCCGCACCAACGTCGCGAGTGTTCCGCCGCTGACGCCGCAGATCGTCGATCCCATCAAAGCCGTCGCCGGATCCATGTGGCCAGGTGTGCCGCTGGTCCCGACCATGTCCACCGGGGCAACCGATGCCATCTACTTCGGGAAGACTCCGGTGTATGGCCTCAGTGGCATATTCGCCCAGCCCGGGGAGACCCACGCGCACGGCCTCGATGAGCGAATCCAGGTGAAGTCCCTGTACGACGGGCGGGCATTTCTCTATCAAGTCGTCAGGCTTTACTCCAACGGTGCATGACCGCGTGGCGTAATGGCGCGTGATCGTCCTCATAGTCGGATTGAGGCGCAGGCCATACCTGCATGCGCACCAGGCGAGGGAAAATCACGCGCATAGCCCGACACAATCAGCCAAATGACGCATGGCCGGGGCCCTTCCCGGCTAATCTCATCTGGCCTGGTCAAATGGAACTGGAGGACCTTTCATGAGTGCATACAGCACTGTCGTTGTCGGTACCGACGGATCGGATTCGTCGTACCGGGCGGTCGACCGCGCTGGAGCCATCGCGGGCGCTGCCGGTGCCAAGCTCATCGTCGCGACCGCGTACTTCCCGGAGAACAACCCCCACTCGGCCGATGTGCTCAAGGATGACGCCTACAAGGTCACCGGCAAGGCCCCCGTCTACGACATCCTGCGCACCGCCCGCGAGCGGGCCGGAGCGGCGGGCGCGACGAGCGTGGAAGAACGCTCGATCGAGGGAGCGCCGGTGGACGCGCTGCTGGACCTGGTGATGGATTCCAAGGCTGATCTGCTGGTCGTCGGCAATGTCGGTCTGAACACCATCGCCGGAAGGCTGCTGGGCTCGGTTCCCTCGGATGTCGCGCGCCGCTCCAGGTGCGACGTGCTGATCGTTCACACCACCTAAGACCCGGCTGCCCGCGAACGAGGCCGGCTTACCAGCCTCGTTCGCGCCATCCGCCGAGTGACCCGCGCTCCGCGCCCAAGGTGGTGTCATCTCCATGTCCGGGGTAGACCACCGTGGAATCGGAGTACGCGCCGAAGAGGCGCTCACCGACATCGTCGAGCAGCTGGTTGAAGTCTTCGGGGCTGAAGGTCTTTCCGACACCACCTGGAAAGAGCGAATCCCCGGTGAACAGGTGGGTCACCCCGGCGGCGGTAAACGCCAGGGCCACCGAGCCCGGCGTGTGTCCGCGCAGGTGGATCACGTCGAAGTGCAGGTCGCCGATATCGAAGCTGTCGCCTCCCGCCAGGAGCGTCGTGGGCGGCACGGGAAGCGGTCCGGCATCTAAATCATGTGCGGCACTCGGGGATTGCGTCTTATCCACGATCGCCTCAAGGGCTTGCCAGTGATCAAAGTGCTGATGTGTGGTGACAATGAGCTCGATGTTCGGGGCATTCTCGTCCAGCAGGGTGGCCAGCCGTTCGGCATCGTTGGCCGCGTCGATCAGCAGTGACTTGCCGGTGTTCGTGCACGTCACGATGTATGCGTTGTTGTCCATAGGCCCCACTGAGGCCTTGATGATGGTGGCGCCGTCCACGGTGCGACGAGCCACGCCGGAGCCCGGCTCGATGTGGCCGGAGTAGTCGTCATCGATGGTGATCGAGGTCATGGTTTCACCGTAGTGGCCCCTCGTGGCGCGAGGGTTGTCGGTGCCTCGTCCTAGCATGGAGTCGACGACTCGGCCGGCCTGGATTCCGCATGGGACTACAGGGGCTGAGCGATGCGAAAACACCTGCACATTGGGGCAGTGTGAAAGGAGACAGGTGGCCGACCGTCTGATCGTGCGGGGCGCGCGTGAGCACAACCTGCGCGGTATCGACCTTGACCTACCCCGAGACAGCCTCATCGTCTTCACGGGTCTCTCCGGATCCGGAAAGTCGAGCCTGGCCTTCGACACCATCTTCGCCGAGGGGCAACGCAGGTACGTCGAATCGCTGTCCGCGTACGCCCGCCAGTTCCTGGGGCAGATGGACAAGCCCGATGTCGATTTCATCGAGGGGCTGTCTCCCGCGGTGTCCATCGACCAGAAATCCACCAACCGCAACCCTCGGTCCACCGTGGGCACCATCACGGAGGTCTACGACTACCTGCGTCTGCTGTACGCGCGGGCCGGCTCCCCGCATTGCCCGGTATGCGGGGAGAAGATCGCCAAGCAGACCCCGCAGCAGATCGTCGACCAGGTACTGGACATGGAAGAGGGCCTGCGGTTCCAGGTGCTCGCTCCCGTAGTGCGCACACGCAAGGGCGAGTTCGTCGACCTCTTCGAACAGCTGAACTCCCAGGGATACAGCCGCATTCGGGTTGACGGCGTAGTGCATTCGCTCACCGACCCGCCCAAGCTCAAGAAGCAGGAGAAGCACGACATCGAGGTGGTGATCGACCGTCTCGCCGTCAAGGCCAGCGCCAAGCAGCGCCTGACGGACTCGGTGGAGACGGCGCTGCGCCTTGCCGACGGCATCGTGGTGCTCGAGTTCGTCGATGCTGACGAGGACTCTCCGCAGCGTGAACGCAGGTTCTCCGAGAAGCTGGCCTGCCCCAACGGACATCCGCTCGCCGTGGACGATCTTGAACCACGGTCGTTTTCCTTCAACTCGCCCTACGGCGCCTGCCCCGAGTGCGCCGGATTGGGAATCAAGAAGGAAGTCGACCCGGACCTGGTGGTCCCCGACCCGGATATGACCCTCGCCGAGGGCGCCATCGCGCCCTGGTCGATGGGGCAGAACGCCGACTACTTCGTTCGGCTCATGGCAGGGCTGGGCGACGCCCTCGGGTTCGACGTGGACACCCCCTGGAAAAAACTTCCGGCGGCGGCCAAAAAGGCGCTCCTGGACGGCTCTTCCGAACAGGTACATGTCAGATACAAGAACCGGTACGGCCGCACGCGTTCGTACTATGCGGAATTTGAAGGCGTACTGGCGTTTCTGCAACGCCGCATGGAGCAGACCGAGTCCGAATGGGCCAAGGAGCGCTACGAGGGCTTCATGCGGGACATTCCGTGCCCCGAGTGCAACGGAACGCGCCTGAAGCCGGAGATCCTGTCCGTCACATTGACGGCCGGCGAGCTCGGGGCCAAATCGATCGCGCAGGTCTGTGACCTGTCCATCGCCGAATGCGCGCAGTTCCTCAACGCATTGACACTCGGGCACCGTGAACAAGCCATCGCCGGGCAGGTTCTCAAGGAAGTCCAGTTCCGGCTGGGCTTTCTGCTGGACGTCGGCCTTCAGTACCTGTCGTTATCGCGCGCCGCGGGCACGTTGTCCGGCGGCGAGGCACAGCGCATCCGCCTGGCCACTCAGATCGGCTCCGGGCTGGTGGGTGTGCTTTATGTTCTCGACGAGCCGTCCATCGGTCTGCACCAGCGCGATAACCGCAGACTCATCGAAACGCTCACGCGGCTGCGGGATCTCGGCAACACACTGATCGTGGTCGAGCACGACGAGGACACCATCAAACACGCCGACTGGGTCGTCGACATCGGACCGGCCGCGGGGGAGCACGGTGGGCAGGTGGTGCACAGCGGCACCTACGCCGAGCTGCTGAAAAACAAGAACTCCGTCACCGGCTCGTATCTTTCTGGCGCGGAAAGCATTCCGTTGCCGCTGATGCGCCGCACGATCGACTCCAAACGTCAGGTCACGGTGGTCGGCGCGCGTGAACATAACCTCAAGGACATTGACGTGTCCTTCCCGCTCGGGGTGCTGACGTCGGTCACCGGAGTGTCGGGTTCGGGGAAGTCGACGCTGGTCAACGACATCCTCGCCACCGTGCTGGCCAACAAGCTCAACGGCGCACGCCAGGTGCCCGGGCGGCACACTCGAGTGACCGGTTTGGACCAGGTCGACAAGCTCGTGCGGGTCGATCAATCGCCGATCGGGCGCACACCCCGCTCCAATCCGGCGACCTACACCGGGGTTTTCGACAAGATTCGCACGCTGTTCGCGGCGACCACCGAGGCCAAGGTGCGCGGTTACCAGCCGGGCCGGTTCTCCTTCAACGTCAAGGGCGGTCGCTGCGAGGCCTGCACGGGCGACGGCACCATCAAGATCGAGATGAACTTCCTGCCGGACGTGTACGTGCCGTGCGAGGTGTGCCACGGCGCGCGCTACAACCGCGAGACGCTCGAGGTCCACTACAAGGGCAAGACCATCGCGCAGGTGCTGGACATGCCCATCGAGGAAGCCGCCGAATTCTTCGAGCCCATCACCTCTATCCACCGGTACCTGAACACGCTGGTGGAGGTCGGCCTCGGCTATGTGCGGCTGGGCCAGCCGGCTCCGACGCTCTCCGGTGGCGAGGCGCAGCGCGTCAAGCTGGCCGCCGAGCTGCAGAAGCGCTCAACGGGCAAGACCGTGTACATCCTCGACGAGCCCACCACCGGCCTTCATTTCGAGGACATCCGCAAGCTGCTCACCGTGATCAATGGCTTGGTCGACAAGGGCAACACCGTCGTCGTGATCGAGCACAACCTCGATGTGGTCAAGACGTCGGACTGGGTCATCGATATGGGCCCAGAGGGTGGGTCGGGCGGCGGCACCGTGGTGGCACAGGGCGCACCCGAGTCGGTGGCACAGACCGCGGGCAGCTATACCGGTGAGTTCCTTGCGGGCCTGTTGCCCAAGCCCGCAAGGAACGGTAAGACCCCCGCGAAGGCCCCGGCCAAGAGCGCCGGAAAGCCGCCTGCCAAACCGCGTACCAGGAAGGTTGTCACGCCGGTCTAGGGTGGCATTCATGACTGACGCGGCAGTTGGTGAACCGTTCGTTCGTATCCTCGCCAACCTCGCGGAATCGTCGCCCGATGCCCCGGCGATCACCTGCGGTACCGAATCGGTCACCCGGGCCGAACTCGAGCGGCGCGCCACCGCCTTGGCGCACGCGTATCAACGCCTCGGGGTACGGCAGGGCGACCTCGTCACCATTGGGTTGCCCAACTCGGTGGAATTCTTCGCGGCCCAGATCGCGGTGTGGAAGCTCGGTGCCACCCCGCAGCCGGTGTCATGGCGCTTGCCGCTCGCGGAGCGCCGGGCAATCGTCGAGCTCGCCGACTCCGCGCTCGTGGTGGGGGTCGATCCGGCCGATCATCCGGATCGAGTGTGCGTGCAGGCGGGATTCGAGCCACTGGCCGAAGACCATGCGGCCGGGCCACTGCCGGAGGTGGTGTCGCCGGCCTGGAAGGCACCTACCTCCGGAGGCAGCACCGGCCAGCCCAAGATCATCCTCGCTCCCAGCCCCGCGGCCATCACCGGCCCGGCGGCCGGTGAGATCATGGGCATGCTGCCGGGAGATGCCCAGCTCGTCGCAGGTCCTCTGTATCACAATGCGCCGCTGATGTTTTCGTCATACGGGCTGCTACTGGGGCACCATCTGATCGTGCAGCCGAAGTTCGACGCGCTGGAGGCGCTCGAACTGATCGACACCCACAAGGTCACCTGGTTGCAGGTGGTGCCCACGATGATGTCGCGCATACTGCGCGAGGTTCGTCAGCACCCGGGGCAATTCGACCTGTCCACCATTCGGGTGTTGTGGCACATGGCTGCTCCGTGTCCGGTGTGGTTGAAACAAGCATGGATCGACCTGCTGGGCCCGGAAGTGATCTGGGAGCTGTACGCGGGCACAGAGGCCATCGGCGGGACCATCATCACCGGACAGGAATGGCTGGCCCACCGCGGCTCCGTCGGTAAACCTGCGCTCGGTGAACTGACGATCCTCGACGAGGAGGGAAACCCGCTGCCTTCCGGGGAGGTGGGGGAGATCTTCATGCGCCCGTGGGAGGGAACACCCAAGCCCTACAAGTACCTTGGCGCCGAGATCAAGCGGGTCGGAACCTGGGAATCCATCGGCGATCTCGGGTGGGTCGATGACGATGGATACCTCTACATGAGTGATCGTCGTACCGACCTGATCGTGACAGGCGGAGCGAATGTTTTTCCCGCGGAAGTGGAATCCGTCATGAACGGCTACCCCGGAGTGGTCGACAGTGTCGTGGTAGGCCTACCCGATGACGACCTCGGGCAGGTCGTGCACGCGGTTGTGCACGCCGAGGGGAACGTGACAGCAGATCAGCTGCGCGATTACCTGCTCGACGAGATCGTCCGGTACAAAGTTCCGCGCACCATCGAATTCGTCGCGGAGCCGCTGCGTGAGGACTCAGGCAAGGTCCGGCGCAGCCTCATCCGTGAACAGGCGATTGCCCGTCGGGCCGCGACGGGCTAGCTTCCTCACGCATCGAATTACGGATCTGCTCGAGCCGTTCGGCGGCTGCCCGGGCTCTGGCCTCGAACTGCTCCTCGACCGCACGGCCCTCATCGCTTTCGGCGTCCAGCTCAGCGGACCCGGCAGCCGTGCCGGATCGGGTTTCGATCTTCTCGCGCACCGACTCGAAGGTTGGCACACCGCCGTCGGTGTATCCCGGATCAGGGGTATCGGACATACCGCTCGACGCTACTCCGCTCCGCAGAACGGTCAGCGTGGCAACGGCATATCGGGCACGGTGGGCGTACCGATCCGGCCCGCCATCCAGGGGAGTGCCGAGGTGAACGCCGTCTGCGCGAAAGGCCACTTGTGTTCGCCGGGCTTGTGCTGCACCGTGCATGAGATCCCTTGCGCCGCACCGATCTCACACAGGCGGTGTGCGGCACGGTCCTGATCGCTCAGCGGAACGGAGGCCGAGGCGCCGGGGGCCGCTCCGGTGCTGGTGATCGCACCGGACCCCGCGCGATGTAGTCCGTTCACGTCGAACCACCCGGCGGTGTTGGCATATCGTCCATGGCGCGACATCACCGTTGCCGGGTCGAACTGCTCCCATGCCGATGTGTCACCGCCGAAAAGGCGAGCAATGGTCTGCGTCTTGTTTCCGGTGTTCGGCGACATGTCACCGGCGATGTCCTCGAAGGCGCTGAATAATTCGGGGTGTTTGACGGCTAGCGTCACCGCGCACGTGCCACCCATCGACCAGCCCACCACGCCCCAGTTCTGCGGCCGTGGGCTGACCCCGAAGCGCGACACCATGAAGGGGACGACGTCCTTCGTGAGATGGTCGGCGGAGTTACCGCGCGGGCCGTTCACACATTCGGTGTCGTTGTTGAACGAGCCGCCCGCGTCGACGAACACCATGACGGGGGCGTTCCCGCCGTGCTGGCTGGCGAAGGCATCCGCCGCCTCGACCGCGTTTCCGCTGCGAATCCAGTCGCTGGGGGTGTTGAACTCACCGCCGATCATCATGATTGTCGGCAGCTCGGTGCGGGTGGAGTCGAACCAGGCCGGTGGCAGGTAGACGATCTCCTGGCGATGGCGAAATCCACTGGCATCGGCCGGGATATCCACCGGCACGAGCTTGCCCTTGGTCATCGTCGGGCCGCGGCGTTCCTCACGAGCGGCGGTCACCGTCGCCATATCGGCCTGGTTGGGCAGCGGGCCGGCGGTCAACTGCGCCCACCCGGACTGAACGCTGCGCACGTAGCCAGTCCATTGATTCAGCATCAGTGATCCGGAAAGGAGCGCGAGCGGCACCGCGGTGATCGCGATCGCGCGACGCCACCAGTGCGCCGTGCGCCAGCCGACCAACAGGACGGTGGCGGCGACCCCGGTGAGCGCGATCCACACCCACAGCATCAGTGGTGCGGGGTTGCCCCTGTCGGCCCAGCCCTCGGAGTTGATGTACCAGTAAGCCCATACCGCGAGGGTGGCGCCGACTGCGACCGCTACGGGTAACCAGCGCTGAAACCACTGACGAGTGCGCAGCCCTATCGCGATGACTAGTGCAAAACCGGCAATGACCTGCATGGAGACAGGAAAGCTCCCATGTAACAACGAGATGTCATGACCGGACACGGCACCTATGATGGCCTAGTTACCTGTGAATTGTCTGTCAGGTATTTGACGAGTCTGGGTACGGAATCCGAACAGATTCGCCGTGATCACCGGGGCTTGGCCAGCGGGAACGGCAGGGTCTCGCGAATGCTGCGCCCCGTGATGAGCATGACCACGCGGTCGACTCCCATACCCATACCGCCGGTGGGCGCCATCGCGTACTCCATCGCACGCAGGAAGTCCTCGTCGATTTCCATGGCCTCGGCGTCACCACCCGCAGCGAGAAGCGACTGCTCGTACAGTCGTCGACGCTGTTCCACCGGGTCGGTCAACTCGGTGTACGCGGTGCCGAGCTCGACACCCCAGGCCACCAGATCCCACCGCTCGGCGAGACCGTCGGTGCTCCGGTGTGGGCGAGTCAGCGGGGACACCGAGACGGGAAAGTCGCTGTAGAACGTGGGTGTGGTGGTGTGCTTCTCGACCAGCTGCTCGTAGAGCTCGAGCGCCAGGTGTCCGGCATCCCATCGCGGATTGAACTGCACCCCCGCCGATCGGCAGAACCGTTGCAGTACAGGAACTTCCGTTGTCGCATCGATGTGGTCACCGAGGGCCGCTGAGACTGCTTGATGCAGCGGGATGATCGGCCACTCGCCGCTGATATCGACGGGGGCCAGCTTCCCGTCCGTGCCTTCTCCGCCCGCGCGCATCACCACTTCGCTGCCATGTGCCGCCTTCGCGGCGTTCTGGATCAGCTGTTGGGTTGTCTTGGCCCAGGTCAGATAGTCGGCGTGCGCCTGATACGCCTCCAACAGGGTGAATTCGGGGTTGTGGCTGAAGTCCACACCCTCATTACGGAAGGCCCGACCGAGCTCGAAGACCCTCTCCACGCCGCCTACGCAGAGTCGCTTGAGATACAGCTCGGGCGCGATGCGCAGATACAGGTCCAGGTTGTAGGCGTTGATATGTGTCAGGAATGGGCGCGCGTTGGCTCCGCCGTGTACCTGTTGCAAGATCGGCGTCTCGACCTCTAAAAATCTTTGTGATAGCAAGGTGTTACGCAGAGAGGTGATGATCGCGCTGCGCGCCACGATCTGGTCGCGGGCTTCTGGGTTGATCGCCAGATCAAGGTATCGCGCGCGCACCCTGGCCTCGGGGTCGGTAAGACCCTTTCGCTTATCGGGCAGCGGATGCAGGCATTTGCCGATGATTCGCCACGATCGCACCAGCACGGATCGGGTGCCGTTATGCGACTGACCCATGACCCCACTGGCTTCGACCAGGTCGCCGAGGTCGATGGCTGCGGTGAACTCCTCATGCAGGAGTGGGTCGTCGATGAGCAGCTGTACCTCTGCCGACCAGTCGCGCAGCTGCGCGAAGAGCACACCGCCGTAATCACGGATGCGCAGCAGGCGACCGCTGACGACGACCTCGGTACCGTCGGCGGCGGTCAGCGCCTCGGCGACGGTGTGGCTCGGTGGAGAGCCTGCCGGGTATGCGTCGATTCCCCGCTCCTGCAGGGCGGCAAGCTTTCCGAGCCGTACCTTGACCTGCTCGGGCACCCGCTGCAGCGCTGTGGGCTGCGGCGGTAGGTCCGGGGCGGTGCCATCGTGGTGCAGTAGTCCGGTGGCCACGATGGCCTGCGGCACCGCACTGTATTGACCGGTGTGCCTTGGCTTGTCCCGGTTGCCGAACGGTAATACCAGGAACCCCTCCGCGATCACCGACGCGACACCGATCCGGGGTATGAGCCGGGCGTCCTCGTAGCAGGCGAACCGGGGCACCCATTCCGGCTGATACTTCACGTTTGAGCGGTACAACTGCTCGAACTGCCAGAACCGGGAGGCGAACATCAACACCGAGCGCCACAGTCGGAGTACCGGGCCGGCACCGATGCGGGAGCCGTCCGCGTAGACCGAGCGGAACATCACGAAGTTGAGAGAGACCCGGGTGATCCCCATGGCCTCTGCTCGGGTGAGTAGCTCGGTAACCATGAATTCGATGGTGCCGTTGGGTGATTGACGCGAACGGCGCATCAATTCGAGGGACACCCCGTTGGCTCCCCAAGGCACCAGCGACAGCATGGCGACGGCGTTGTCGTCGGGGTCGATAGCCTCCACCAGCAGGCAGTCACCGTCGGTCGAGTCCCCCAACCGTCCGAGGGCCATGGAGAATCCGCGTTCGGTGCCGCCGTCACGCCAGAGGTCGGCGTTGGTGATGATCTGTTTCGCCTCGTCCGCCGTCAATTCACGATGGCGGCGGATACGCACCGACAGTCCCGAGCGCCGGGCGCGGTTGACGGCCTGGCGGACTGCTGCCATGTGCGGACCCGATATCGAGAATGACCGCGGGTACAGGATCGCCTCGTCGCCGAGTTCCAATGCGTTCAGTCCGTGTTCGCGGTAGGCGAGCGCGCCCTCGGCGCTCGCGCCCATCACCGCGGGCGCCCAGCCGTAGGCCTGGCACACCTGCAGCCATGCGGCAATGGCCTGGCTCCATGCCGTCTTGTCTCCGATGGGGTCCGCGCTGACCAGGCAGACGCCGACTTCCACCCGATATGTCACGGCCGCACGGCCGTTGGGCGCGAAGATGACTGCCTTGTCGCGGCGTGTCGCAAAGTAGCCGAGGGAATCGTCCTGCCCATAGCGCTCGAGCAGCCCGCGGATCAGCGATTCGTCGTCACCGGTCAATGCGTTGACAGCACGCTGGGAGCGGAACAAGACCACGGCGGCCGACATCAGTGCCAGCGCCCCGAACAGGCCGAAGAGCCAATTCAGGAAGAGATGGGGGTGACCGTCGAAGTACTCATGACCGGCAAGTGAGAAACCGGCCACGCGGTTGAGCGCCCACCAGAAACGGTCGGACCGCGCCAACGATCCCGGAAACATCTCCGTGAGGGCCCAGGCAACGAGCGTTCCCAGTACCAAACCGCCGATGAGCACGGCGACGGCCTTGAGCGTCGCACCACGACGGACCTTCGCGTAGAACTCATGACGCGCGAGGATCAGCAGGATGATCGTGCCGCCGTGCAGCACCAGCCCGAGGATCTCGACGGTGTCGCGGTGCTGGACGAAACCGCCGATGTTCAGGGCCGACAGCACCGACAGGTTGATCAGCAGGATCCACCAGGCAATGCTCTTGCGCACCGCGAGTGCCGCCGCCAGCAGTGACAGCACGAAGGCCCACGCGAGGCTGGTGTCCGGCCAGTCGAACAGATACTCGTCGATAAACGCACGGGGAACCTGCGTCAGGTGCCGGATGATCGGCGAGATGCTGGACAGGAAGATCATCGCCGCGAAAACCCCGACGAGCGACCCGAAGAAAGTCGGTACCCAGTGCAGTGTCGAGGCGGGCGGCGGAATCGGCTTGGGGGTCTTGCCGATTCCCGGGCCGGCTAGTGGCGGTGAGACAGAAACCTCAGATGTCACCTAGCGAGGATAGGCCGTGTACCTGGCAGTTCACTGACGCTCAGCGCAAGTACTTCTCACCGGGCCCCTGGCCGGGCTCATCTGGGACGGCACTGGCTTCGCGGAATGCCTTCTGCAGACTCTGCAATCCGTCCCGGATCGGCGCGGCGTGCGGGCCCAGGTATTCGACAGAGGCGGCCACCAGGCCGGCGAGTGCGGTGATCAGCCGGCGGGCTTCGTCGAGATCACGATGCGGGCTTTCATCGGGATCGGGGGAGGAGAGGCCCAGTTTTTCGGCACTGGAGCTCATCAGCATCACAATGGCCTTGGTGATCACCTCGATGGCCGGGATATCGGCGAGCTCGCGGATCGATTCGGTGAGTGGCTCGTCGTGATGGTCTTCGTCGTGATGGTCAAGGTCATCGGTCACGGCTGCTAGACTGTCATGCGCGACCGTTCCCGGCTCCGTCGGGGACATCAAGTGGAGTCCCGCTCCCACCGCTGGCCAATCGGTACAGCGGTCCGGTCCAGCCACCTTCGGGTGGTTGTTCTGCGATCCGCAGAACGGCGTACGTCGTCGTGACCGGTCGGCTTCGGGCCCTGCCATGAGCAGGGCTTTTCTGTTCGTAATGAGCAGAGTGCTGATGGACCCCGCTTGTGTCCCTGTCGATCCGTGTTCCGGTCATGACAGTAGAGGACGAGCCAGGGAGGCCACATCAGCACTGAGACCCGCATCAACGAACGTATCCGCGTACCCGAAGTCCGCTTGATCGGCCCGAAAGGCGAGCAGGTCGGCATCGTGCGGATCGAAGATGCGCTTCGCGTCGCCGCAGACGCCGATCTCGACCTTGTCGAGGTAGCCCCAGACGCCAGGCCTCCGGTCTGCAAGATCATGGACTACGGCAAGTTCAAGTACGAGACGGCTCTGAAGGAGCGCGAGTCTCGCAAGAACCAGCAGCAGACCGTTGTCAAGGAACAAAAGCTTCGGCCGAAGATCGATGATCACGACTACGAAACCAAGAAGGGCCACGTTGTGCGCTTCCTGGAAGCCGGATCCAAGGTCAAGGTGACGATCATGTTCCGCGGACGCGAGCAGTCGAGGCCCGAGCTGGGCTACCGGCTGTTGCAGCGGCTCGGCGCAGACGTCGCCGAGTTCGGCTTCGTGGAGACCTCCGCGAAGCAGGACGGCCGCAATATGACAATGGTGCTGGCGCCGCACCGGGGTGCGAAGACCAGGGCGAAGGCAGCCGAGCAGGCAGAAGCTCCTGCAGTGCCGGCCCCAGCCCAGGCGGCCCCACCGGCCGAGCAAGCGCCCACCGAACAGCCGTAATACCTAAGTATCGACACAACGAAGAACAGGGAACACCAAGATGCCCAAGGCCAAGACCCACAGCGGTGCGTCGAAGCGCTTCCGCACCACCGGTAGCGGAAAGATCGTGCGCCAGAAGGCGAACCGTCGCCACCTGCTGGAGCACAAGCCCACCAGTCGGACCCGTCGTCTCGACGGCCGCGTGGTGGTCGCCGAGAACGACGCCAAGCGCGTCAAGAAGATGCTGACCGGCTAGTAGCCGCGTTCACGACCACTCCAATACACAGCACCACACTGCATCACTAGAAATTACTAATAAGGAACACTTATGGCACGCGTGAAAAGGGCAGTCAACGCCCAGAAGAAGCGCCGGACAATCCTGAAGGCCTCCAAGGGCTACCGCGGTCAGCGGTCGCGCCTGTACCGCAAGGCCAAGGAGCAGCAGCTGCACTCGCTGACCTACGCATACCGGGACCGTCGCGCCCGCAAGGGTGAGTTCCGCAAGCTGTGGATCACGCGTATCAACGCCGCGGCTCGCGCTAACGACATCACCTACAACCGCCTCATCCAGGGCCTGAAGATCGCGGGCGTCGAGGTTGACCGCAAGAACCTCGCCGAGCTGGCTGTCAGTGATGCGGCCGCGTTCACCGCGCTGGTCGAGGTCGCCAAGGCTGCGCTGCCCGAGGACGTCAACGCTCCAGCCGGGGAAGCCGCCTGAGCAACTCGGCTCTGACTGAGCGGTCACAAACTGTGATCGACGCGGTCAAGCTGCACCGGCCCGCCGCCCGTCGGCGGGCCGGTCTTTTTCTGGCGGAAGGCCCCAACCTGGTCGAGGCCGCGCTGCGGTCCGGCGCGGTAGAACGTGTCTTTGCGACCGAGGCCGCAGTGGAGCGATTCGCCGGCCTTTTGGTTGACGCTTCCGTACATCTGGTGACCGAGCGGGCCGCCAAAGCGTTGTCCGACACCGTGACTCCAGTTGGACTGGTGGCCGAGTGCCGCTCTGTCGCGGCCGAGTGGACTCAGATCGCTGCGCTTTCACCACGGTTTGTCGTTGTCGCCGTTGATATCTCGGAACCAGGCAACGCGGGCACGCTGATCCGAGTTGCCGACGCGATGGGCGCCGACGCCGTCGTACTGGCCGGAAGCAGCGTCGACCCGTTCAACGGCAAGAGCCTGCGCGCCTCGGCGGGCAGCATTTTCAACATTCCGGTCGTACCGGGGGGAGACGCGGCGTCGATCGCCGAGGATCTCACCGCGCGGGGTGGGGCAGTGCTGGCCACCACTCTCGACGGCGAGCTGTCGCTCGACGATGCCGACTCGGTACTCCGCGGGCCCTGCGCCTGGATCTTCGGAAACGAAGCGCACGGGCTCGACAGCGCGACGGCGGCCCTGGCGACGCATCGGATCATCATCCCGATGCGTGGGGGAGCCGAAAGTCTCAACCTGGCCAGCGCCGCGTCGATTTGCCTGTATGCCACGGCGCGGATGCATCGTGGTCGATAGCCTCCAGTACTATCCGACAAAGCCGTAACGACGAGTACTAGTAACTTCCACGGATCGAGGAACCTAATGCCCGCACCCCTGCAGATCAGGCACTTTCGTGAGTCGGATGTTCCCGACCAGACCGGTAAGACACACGTCATCACCGGCGCGAACAATGGCCTGGGTCTCGTCGCCGCCGAGGCGCTAGCTCGCGCAGGCGCACGCGTCGTGCTGGCCTGCCGCAATCAGGAGACCGGGCGGGCGGCGCTGGACAAGGTCCGCGCGCTCGGACCGAAGGCCGACCATGCACTCGTGGAGCTCGACCTCACCAGCCTGGCCTCCGTACGGTCTGCCGCGGATGCGATCCGCACCCAGGCGCCCAAGGTCGACGTGCTGCTCAACAACGCGGGTCTGATGGCAATCCCATTGCGGCGCACCGCCGAAGGGTTCGAGACGCAGATAGGCGTCAATCATCTGGGCCACTTCGTGCTGACCGACGCGCTGCTGCCCTCCTTGCTCGCCGCCGACGCGCCACGAGTCATCTCGCTGGGCAGCATCGCGCACGCGCAGGGGCGTAACAACCTGGACGTCGACGATCTGAACTTCACTCGGCGTCCGTATAACCGTCTGACCGCCTACCGGGCCTCGAAGCTCGCGTGCATGCTCTTCGGCTCGGAGCTGGCCCGCAAGGCGGCGGCAGCCGGATCCCGACTGTTGTCGGTCAATGTGCACCCGGGCGTGGCCGCCACCAACCTCTTCGATTCCATGATCCCGAATCTGCCCGGCCTGCAGAAGGCCTTCTACTTCGGTATGGGTCTGGTGCTGCAGGACGAGCGTCAGGGGGCCGAGGGCGAGCTGTACGCGGCAACCATGCCCGATGTGCAGCCCGATGATTACCTCGGGCCCACGCAGCTGCAAGGCATGCGTGGTCCGGTGAAGCGTGCGCCGCGTAACAAGGAGGCCCGCGATCCGCAGCTGGCGGCTCGATTGTGGGAGAAGTCGGTAGAGCTGACCGGCGCGGACTACTCCGGCCTCGCCGGCTAGCCCGCGCTGAGATCAGCCTGAGTCCAACACTCGTGTCGCGCACCGTGGTTCGGCATCATCGGTGCTCGACGCGGGTGTGGCTGAGAGGCTAGGCACCGGCCTGCAAAGCCGTTCACACGGGTTCGAGTCCCGTCACTCGCTCTGTTTCGTCGAGCAAACGTCGACAAAGAGGCCCCCTGCTCAGCAGGGGGCCTCTTTGTCGACGTTGGTCCGGGCCTAGCCGGCCGGCTCCTCCGCGGGTTTCGGCGGTTGACCGTCCGGCGACTCCAGAACCGGAGGCGTCGGAGCTCCCGGCATCACCGTCGGGGCGGTCGCCTCGATCCCGGCCGCACTCTGCGGCGGTGCCCCGTGCGGATCCTCCAGCGCGGGGTTCTCGTTTCCCGCACCGAACTGCACGCCAGTGGTGCTGGCGGGGGCGGCGGGCGTGGCGCCGCCCTGAATGCCGTACCGGGTGCTGGACGAGGTCAACACGTTGGCGGGATGAGCGGCGTTGCCCAACTTGCTGCCCGGTAGCCCGGCAGCACCGGCCGCGGGATCGGCGTTGGCGGCGATCTTCACGCCGCGCGCATCCACCGTGGCCGGCGCTACCGCCGGAAAGTTGTTGTAGATGTACGTATAGCTGCCGGGGGTGGCAGGCAGCGGCGCCGGCACACCGGGTACGAACGGTATCCCCGGTGGGTCAGCGAGCGCGGTGGGCGCCGGAAGCGCTCCCAGCGCTAGCGCTCCGGCGACACCTGCCATGGTGGCAACGATCTTCCTTTTCGGCACACGTACCTCCCTAGATCTTGATCGGGTCGCCGTAGATGGCGAACTCAGTGTGCGCCGAGGCGGTCGAAATCCTCAAGTAGACATACGAGCGGATGGTGACATCGCCACCGCACGCATCTGCCTTGATGTGCAGATTGTCGACATCGAGCATCGCCTTGCCGCCATCACTCAACGCCATGTTGGCCAGGGGGAGGTCGGTGATCACACCGGGCTGCAGGATGGTCTGCACAAACCCGGCGACACCACCCGAACCGCCAACGGACGGCCCGCCGCTGTAGCCCACAGAGCCCGCCAGACCACCGGTGCCACCGATCTGCAGACCACTGGAAACATCTGTCTGACAACCCAGTTGATATCCCGCGATGAACAAACTGTCGGTGATCGGGGCGGACCCTCCGGTGGCGATTGCCGTGGCGTCGAAGGTCACGAACGCCTCCCGAGAGTTGGAGGCCTCGGCCAGGTTGGGCACCGAGTTGATGGTCTCGTGGTCGATCCGGATCATCAGCGTCCAACCGTCACGACTTATCTTTGTGTACGTCTGTGGCGCCATGGATACCGGATCAGCCTGAGCTGGAGCCGTAGCCAAGGTACAGATCGCCGTGAACAACGCCATGACGGCGCCGACTCGCTTACGTACTGCCATCTGAGTGCCTCGTTTCCCCTTGCGGATGTGGATGGTGGTGAACCTGTATCTGAGTTTGGGAGCTATTGCGTCGTCGTCTATCACCGGTCGGTGTGATAAGTCTGTTATGTGAGCTGACGGAAAGATACGCCTGCGAAAACACCGCCGCTGATCAAAACTCACAGCCAATTCACAGGAATCACCTTCTGGGACGAGGATCCTCACCCCCGAGTTTCCTTCACAGTGAGTTGATGATGTGTTGCTGGACGCCGACAATCAACTAAAGACAGGCTGTCCGAACTTGTTGGTATGCAGGGCCAATTAGCTGGTGAACACCATGTGTCGGGCCGCCCACTGCGGCGTTAACCCGTGTCCGGACGACGCTATTTCGTCTGTCAGACGACAGAAATTCCGAAGCCGAGAATGTGGCCTACGCCATAGAAATGCCCTGTAAAAGCTGCGTAAACAGGTGTTACGCGACCTTGCGGCCGCCCCGGATGGGCCACGGGGACGAGGCGAGCGAGAAGGCCGCATGCACTAACTCACCCGCACGCGCGGTGAGCGACGTCGGCCGGACCGATGCCGGTACGTAGTGCATGGGCAGTCCCCGCCTGTCTCTGGGTGGTGCGGTGATCTTCGGAGCCTCGACGAGGGGTGCGTCGGGCGGCAATTCTCCCCGTGTCCGCTTGTATGCCGACACCGCACGGGGATGGAGCCGGATGTCGTCGGGCAGAGGACTGAATGCCAACTGCACCACTTTGCCAAACAATCGCAGGAGCACTTCGTCACCGGGGGTCCAACGCATTCCGGCCTTCTCGCGCACCGACGCATTGAAGACTCCGGCAGCGACCCAGTTCTGAAATGCCCGGGCCGGGGCCCAGATCTGATGCCAGAGGAAGTCCGGCATCAGTACGTACTTCGGCTTTGGAATCTGAATGTGGAAGATATCCAACGTCGCCCGATTGATCTCCAGTTGGTCATCGCAGACCCGCTCCCAGTACTCCTGGAACTCTTCCCAGGAGTTGGGCACCGGCCGCATGCTCATGCCGTACATCCGATACCACTGGACGTGCTCGGCGAACAGCTGCCTCTTTTCTGTCTCGGTGAGCCCGCCACAGAAGTACTCGGCAGTATTGATGATGAGCATGAAGAAGGTGGCGTGGGCCCAATAGAACGTCTCCGGATTGAGTGCGTGATATCGGCGCCCCTTGTCATCGACTCCTTTGATGGTGTCGTGGTACCCCCGAATCTGACGCCCGGTGTCTGCGGCGCGGTCACCGTCATAGACCACGCCCATGATGGGAAAGACCGAACGCGTCACCCGCTGCAGGGGTTCGCGCAGCAGGATCGAATGATCCTCGACACCGGCGCCCAACTCCGGGTACATGTTCTGGATGGATCCGATCCACACGCCGAGCAACCCGGTGCGCAGATCCGCAAAGTACTTCCATGTCAGCGAATCTGGGCCCAGCGGTTGCGGCGCGTCGTCTCGATCGATTTCATGGCCTGGTTCGGCTGGTGATCGCACGTGAGACGAGCACGTGCGCGCGGATCGCCGAGCAGCTCGGCTGGCAGTGTCGGATGTCATCGTTGACCCTCCTGTGTGGCGCCTATCACGCACGATATGGGTGACAACGGGCGTTGTCCACGAGTGCGCCGGGGCTGTTGAGAACCGTTTGCCAACCGTGTCCGAAGCTCCACGCTGCCGCTACCAGCGCCGACCGACCGCGACCAGGCAGTTGAGGAGACGGGCCCCGCGATCGCGCCACTGGCAACGACGAGATTGCCGCCGCACACCCCAGCACATAGGCTGATGCGGTGGATGTCGAGCCGTCAGGCCTCGATGCCGAACCGGACCGTGAGTACGACTCTGGAATCCGTAAGCGCAGGCGAGGCCGCACCCGTGGGCCTGTGCGGCATGAGCTCGCCGCGGAGTCGGCAGACAATGCGGTGCCGGCGGTTGATTCCGATGCCAACGAGCCCACGTCCCGACAGATCGCGCGCGCGTCACGGACAGCCGGCGACTGGTTTCGCAAGATGGATCGTGATCCAACCGTCGTCGCGGCGGTGCGCCGCGCCCGGCGTTCGCTGCCCGGCGACCCGTATTTCGGTGATCCGTTGTCGACAAGTGGTTTTGGCGGGGCGAGTGCGGTGGCACGCGCGGCCGACCGGTTGGTGACCGACAGGGACACCGCGTTCCGCGAGTTCGGGTTCGGCGCTTTGCAGATCTGGCAGGCGTTCACCGAGAAGGTCAGCAAGCAACCGGCCAATCGCGAAGTCACGCTGGTGTTCA
Source organism: Mycobacterium sp. D16R12 (assembly GCF_002013465.1). Taxonomy (GTDB): domain Bacteria; phylum Actinomycetota; class Actinomycetes; order Mycobacteriales; family Mycobacteriaceae; genus Mycobacterium. Next base: position 114,684 of record NZ_MAFC01000028.1, read on the forward strand.
CCGACCTCGTCGGATTCTCGGGATGGGCACTGGAAGCCGGCGACGAGGCGACCCTGAAGTTGTTGCGCCGTGTGGCATCCGTCGCCGAGCCGCCCATGCTCAACGCCGGGGGCCAGGTGGTCAAGCGTATGGGCGACGGCATCATGGCCGTCTTCGACGACCCGGTGACGGCCCTACATGCTGTTATTCCGGCCCGCGAGGCATTGAGAAACGTTGAAATCCAGGGATATACGCCGCTCATGCGGATAGGCATCCACACCGGGACGCCCCAGCGCATCGGATCGGACTGGCTCGGCGTCGACGTGAACATCGCGGCCCGTGTCATGGAGAGCGCCACCAAAGGTGGTCTGGCGATCTCGCAACCCGCCCTGGCCAAGGTGCCCCTGGTGCTTCTCGATCACCTGGGCCTCACACCTACGCCCGTCCGGCGACCGCTCTTCTCCAGCAGGCCCGCGGGTGTGCCCGAGAATATGAAGATGTACCTGCTCGAAACTCGCAGGGAACTGCCAGTGGCGGGGGATGACGGTCGCATCTAGCCGGTGCGATCATGGGTCATGCGGAGAGTCTGGGCCGCGCTAGTCCGGCTACGAGTGACGATCGCATATGCGGTCGCGCTGGTCGCGGTGGCCACTGTGCTGGTGGTGCAAGGGCCACGCATGCAAGACCGAGTCGTCGCGCATGCGAGTACCAATCTGCACAACCTGCATCAGGGACGGCTCGGGACGCTCATCGGCAGCGCCTTCGTCACCGACGCGGGACCGATCTATCTATGGCTACCCGGCTTGATCTGTATCCTCGCCTTGGCTGAACTTCAATGGCGCAGTGGACGTTTAGCGTTGACCTTTGTGCTCGGGCACATTGGTGCAACTCTCATCGTCGGAGTCGGAACGGCGCTGGCGATCTGGATGCACTGGGCCCCGGTATCCCTGGCACGGGCCAGCGATGTGGGGATGAGTTATGGAACCGCTGCCGTTCTCGGGGCGCTCACGGCATCGATCCCGCCGCGCTGGCGCGGCTCGTGGGTGGCGGGCTGGATCACCGTAGGCGTCGTCTCCATCGCGTGCAACCAGACCTTTACCGAGGTGGGGCACCTCACCGCACTTCTACTCGGAATGCTCGCCGCGCACACACTTGCCCTGCGCACACCGCGTTGGTCTGCACTTCGATTGGTGCTCCTAGGATTCGGCGGACTGTTCGCCCTCATGATGTTCTCCGAAGATGGCCAGACCCTCGCCGCGGCGGTACCCACCGCGTTCGCGGCGGTACTCCTCACTCAGTGGGTCAGGTCGCGGCGGGAGCCTCGTGATCAAGTAGCCATCGCTTGATGGGAAGCCCATAGCGGAAGCCCCCCAACGCGCCGCCGACCCGAAACACCCGGTGGCACGGGACGAACAGCGCCGCCGCGTTACGGGCACACGCACTGGCCGCCCCGCGGATGGCGGCGGGTCGCCCAGCCCGCGCAGCGAACTCGCTGTAGGTGATGGGCGCCTGCGGATCGACGTCGCGCAACACGTCCCAGGCATGCATCAGGAAATCCCCGGACTGCTGGATGACGGGGATCGGGTCGATGGCACTCAGATCGCCTGCGTGGTAGTCGGTGACAGCCTGGGTGACCCTCCCAAGGTCACGCTTGCGGCTCAGGGTCTGCGGACGCAACGTCGGATGAATCAACGAGCGCAGAAGGTCGGGTGAGTCCGTCCATCCCGATGCCAGGACCGCGCCCGATCCGTCGACTATGGCGGTGAATGGTCCTACCGGGGTTGTCAGAGTCGTGTAGTCGCTCATGAGTTTCCTTTCCGCGTGTGGTTGCGTGGTCGTGTCTGTGCGGCAATCCCCTTGCGCCACAGATGCATGGATACATAGGAGCGCCACGGCGAGCAGCCGCGGGCGGCGGCGAGGTCGATACCCTCGGCCAACGCGCCGCGGCGCAGCACCAGATCGTGCTCGAGTAGGACATCGGGATCGGCCAGTTGACGCATCACCACGTAGTCTGCGGTCCAGGGTCCGATTCCCTTGATTTCCAATAGCTGCCGGCGCATGTCGGTGGCGGCCATACCCTGATGTAACTCTAGTTTGCCCGTCGCGAGCCTGTCCGCTGCTCCGACGATTGCGCCTATCCGTGCCGCGGGACCTACCAGTACCCTCGCGCCCTCGGCAGCGACAGATTCGGCTGTGGGAAAGAGGTGCGTGACCCTTCCCGTCATGTCCGTCACTTCCTCACCGAGTGCGGCAACCAGGTTCGCGGTCGCCGTGTTGGCCGCGGACACCGAGATCTGCTGACCGATCATGGTGCGCAACAGCAGCTCTGACCCGTCGACCGTCCCGGGGACCCTGATGCCGGGAGCCTCGGCGACGAGGGGAGCCAGCGCGGGATGAGACAGCAATGCGTCGTCGACCGCCGCGGGATCGGCGTCGAGATCAAGAAGGTGACGCAGGCGCGCCACGGCGGGCGCCAGGTCTCGCATATCGGTCAGCTGCAGGTCCGCCCGCACCTGATCGGAGGCGACCGTCAGGGTTACGACGACCGGACCGTGAGGCATCCTCAGCGCTCGGGTGTGCCGCCCTTCGGAAAAGTCTTCGACGCCGCGCGCGCAGTGATGTTCCAGCAGCCAAGTGGACCACGTGACGTTATGGGGTTGCCGTAGAGGGAGTTTGAGGCTGACACCGCTAGGTATCGGAGCCGGCGCGACGTTTTCCCGGCGGGGCAACTCGGTCCGCAGCTTCGATGGTGTCGTTGCGAACACCGCCGCGATCGTGTCGTTGAACTGCCGGATGCTGGAAAAGCCTGCAGCGAAGGCGATATCGGACATTGCCAGCTCGGTCCGCTGAATCAGCAGGCGTGCGGTGGTGGCCCGGTTCGCCCGTGCCAGGGCCAGCGGGCCCGCACCGAGCTCGGCCAGTAGAACCCTGTTGAGTTGGCGACTCGAGTATCCCAGGGTGCGAGATAACCCCTCCACACCTTCACGCTCGACCACGCCGTCACCGATGAGGCGCATGGCTCGGACGGCCAAGTCGGACTTGATGTTCCACAGTGGTGAGCCAGGCGCCGCGTCCGGTAGACACCGTCGGCAGGCCCGATAGCCGTCGGCCTGCGCGGAGGCGGCGGTGGGGTGGAAGGAGACATTCTGTCGTTTTGGTGTGATGGCAGGGCAGGACGGTCGGCAGTAGATTCCCGTGGTGCGAACCGCCGTGTAGAACTGTCCGTCGAATCGCGTGTCACGGGACTGCACGGCCCGGTAGCAGGCCTCCGCGTCAAGTTCCATGTATCCGAGCATGCCCGCCGTCGCGCCACAGTGCTAGCGGAAATCGGACATTACCGTCGGGTCGCGGTTGTCGCCCAGATCAGGGCGTAGCGACGCCAGGCCAGCAGCGTGATCACCATCGATATCGCGCTGCCCTCTGTCGCCCTGACCCACGAACGACGCCGTGCGGCCACAAGTGCGGAGAGCAGCGCCGCGCCGCCGAGGAGGCTCAAGGCGGTGAGGGCGGTGTCGGAGGTGGGTTTGGTCATCCAGATCTCCTCGCCGCGTATGGCACGAGTGGCGAACGACCTGTCATCCCGGGGCGGCGGCGTCACGACCGGGTTGATCGCGAGCCAGATGCCGATCGGGATTGCCCACCGCCACTGCCGGGTCCACACCGGAACGAGCAACAGCGGGGTCGTCGCCCAACGCGACCACGCACTCACCGGGTGGCAATGCCGTTCGAAGATCCAGCGGCGTACCGCTTCGCCATTCACACCGTCGACACTAGGCGGCCGCCCGGGCGCGCGGCAGGCATGACCGGAAGGTGGTTAACCCGGCTTACCCTATGATCGGCATCCGTGGCCGATCACTCGCAGGATCCTTCAGTGGACCCATCAGAGACAGCTCTGACGAGCGCTGTCGGTGCTGCTCGCGCGGCATTTGACGCCGCGGGCGACCTCGACGCACTCGCACAGGCGAAGATCGACCATTTGGGGGAGAAGTCGCCACTGGCGCTGGCCCGTCAGGCTCTCGGCGCGCTGCCCAAGGATCAACGGGCCGAGGCCGGAAAGCTCGTCAACGCCGTACGTACCCAGGCACAACAGGCTTACGACGTCAGGCTTGACGTATTGCGCGCCGAACGTGACGCGGCGGTACTCGTCGCGGAACGCATCGATGTGACCTTGCCCTCGACACGGCAGGTCGTTGGTGCGCGTCATCCGATCACGATTCTCTCCGAACACATCGCGGACACCTTCGTCGCGATGGGCTGGGAGGTGGCCGATGGCCCCGAGGTGGAAACCGAACACTTCAACTTCGATGCTCTCAACTTCCTGCCCGATCACCCGGCGCGCAGCACGCAGGACACCTTCTACATCGCGCCCGAGAATTCCCGACAGGTGCTGCGCACGCACACCTCGCCAGTTCAGGTTCGCACCCTGTTGGCCCGCGAACTGCCCGTCTACGTGATCTCGCTGGGGCGTGCCTTCCGCACCGACGAAATCGATGCCACCCATCTGCCCGCCTTCCATCAGGTTGAGGGGCTCGCAGTGGATCGCGGACTTACCCTGGCCAATCTCAAGGGCACCCTCGACGCATTCGCGCGGGCGATGTTCGGGGCCCAGGCGCACACCCGGATGCGCCCACACTTCTTCCCGTTCACCGAACCCTCTGCCGAGGTGGACGTCTGGTTCGAGAACAAGAAGGGCGGCGCCGGTTGGGTTGAATGGGGTGGTTGCGGCATGGTGAACCCGAATGTCTTGCGAGCCAGCGGTATTGACCCCGAAGAGTACAGCGGTTTCGCGTTCGGCATGGGACTGGAACGCACCTTGCAGTTCCGCAATGGCCTGCCGGATATGCGTGACATGATCGAAGGCGACGTGCGCTTCAGCCTTCCGTTCGGGGTGAGTGCCTGATGCGCGTTCCCTACAGCTGGCTTATCGAGGTCCTGCGCGCTGGTGCCCCGGACTTCTCGGCCACTCCTGCGAGCATCGAGGAAACGCTGATCCGCATCGGCCACGAGGTCGAAGAGGTCATCGTGCCCGGACCGGTTACCGGTCCGCTCGTGGTCGGAAGAGTCGCCCAGATCACCGAGCTCACCGAGTTCAAGAAACCGATCCGTTTCTGCCTGGTCGACGTCGGCGAGGCTGAGCCTCGCGAAATCGTCTGTGGCGCCTCCAACTTCGCAGTCGATGACCTCGTGGTGGCGGCGCTTCCGGGTGTCACGCTGCCCGGAGACTTCACCATCGCGACGCGGAAGACCTACGGGCACACTTCGGACGGGATGATCTGTTCGACGGCCGAGCTCGGGCTCGGGTCGGAATCGGCGGGCATTCTGGTGTTGCCGCCGGGGACCGCCGAGCCAGGTGCCGATGCCGTCGGGGTGGTCGGACTTGACGATGCCGTCTTCGATCTGTCGATTACTCCCGATCGCGGATACTGCCTGTCCGTTCGCGGACTTGCGCGCGATCTGGCGTGTGCGTACGACCTGGAGTTCGTCGATCCCGCTGCGGTACCGCCACTCCCGGCCGATGGGCCGTCGCTGCCCGTGCATATCGATGCCGGCACCGGAGTGAAGCGCTTCGGGTTACGTCCGGTAATCGGCATCGATCCGACGGCGGTATCGCCATGGTGGCTGCAGCGACGGCTGATGCTCTGCGGAATCCGGGCCATCTCGCCCGCGGTGGACGCCACCAACTACGTGATGCTCGAAATCGGGCATCCCATGCATGCACACGACAACGCCCGGATCAGCGGGGATTTCCGGGTACGGTTCGCGACACCCGGTGAAACGGTGCTCACCCTCGACGACGTCGAGCGCGTACTTCAGCCCGGCGACGTCCTGATCGCAGACGACGCCGGTGTCACCGCCATCGGCGGTGTCATGGGCGCCGGCAGCACCGAGATGCGCGATGACTCCACTGACGTGCTTCTTGAAGCCGCGGTGTGGGATCCGGCCGCTGTGCTGCGCACCCAACGACGGCTGCACCTGCACAGCGAGGCGGGGCGCCGTTACGAGCGTTCCGTGGATCCTGCGATATCCGTTGCCGCGCTTGATCGCTGCGCGTCTCTGCTGCGTGATATCGCCGGCGGTAGTACGCCTGCCGAGCTGACCGATTGGTCGGCGGACGGTGAAGCTCCGGCAGAGATCGTCATCGCCACTGACCTGCCCGCACGCGTCGCCGGGGTGACCTACGCCGACGGAGTGGTCGAACACCGGCTCCGTCAGATCGGCGCCGAGGTGGTTGCGGCGGGCGACACACTGCGCGTGATACCGCCGAGCTGGCGCCCCGACATTGCCGAGGGCGCGGACCTGGTCGAGGAGGTGCTGCGACTCGAAGGTCTGGAAGACATTCCGTCGATTCTGCCCGCGGCGCCACAAGGCGGCGGTCTCACACCTACGCAACGCCGACGCCGCGCGGTGGGGAAGTCGTTGGCCCTCAGCGGATACACCGAGATCTTGCCGATGCCCTTCCTGCCGGCGGGGGTGTTCGACGCATGGGGTCTCGATGACGACGATGCGCGCCGTCGCACCACAAAGGTTCTCAACCCGCTGGAATCCGATCGCCCCGAGCTGGCCAGCACCTTGTTGCCCGGTGTGCTCGAGGCATTGTCGCGTAACATTTCTCGCGGTACCTCCGATGTCGCACTGTTCACCATCGGTCAGGTGGTACGGCCGACCGAGGCGACCAGGGCGATCCCGCTGCTCGATGTGAGCGATCGCCCCTCTGAGGCCGAGCTGGCCGCACTGCTGGAATCCCTGCCCGCGCAGCCAGTGCATGTGGCACTCGTGCTGACCGGAGTGCGTGAGCCGAGTGGGCCGTGGGGGCGTGGACGAGCCGCAGATGTCACCGACGCGCTGGAGGCGGCCCGGATCATCGGGCGTGCCGCTTATGTGGAGTTGTCGCTGCGCGCGGGCAACGAATTGCCTTGGCATCCGGGGCGGTGTGCAGAGATCGTGGCCGGCGGCCAGGTTGTCGGACATGCCGGTGAGCTGCATCCGGCGGTGATCGAACGCCTCGGGCTGCCCAAGCGCACGTGTGCTCTGGAACTGAGCCTCGATGCACTTCCCAGCACCAACCCGCTTCCTGCACCGAGGATTTCGCCGTTTCCTGCCGCTCTTCAGGATGTCTCGTTGATAGTGGCCGAGACGGTGCCTGCCGAAGCGGTCACCGAGGCGCTGCGCGAGGGTGCGGGTGAGTTGATCGAAGATGTGCGGCTCGTGGAGGTCTACACCGGACCGCAAGTTGGCGAGGGCAACAAATCGTTGAACTTCCGGCTGCGTTTCCGGGCAGCTGACCGCACCCTCACAGAAGACGAGGCCACCGCCGCACGGATCACGGCGGTGGCCTCTGCGGCCGAGCGCGTCGGGGCAACCCAACGCGCTTAGCAGGTCTACTTGCCTCGCTGGTCAGCCTGCTCGCGGTGCTGCTCCTGGCGCTGACGATCGGCACGATCCGACATGGAAGGCTCCCTTCTCGTATTCGTTCTCGCTCGTTATCGACTGCTGGCGCTATTCGCCAGCTACTTCTACCGTAGCTGTGGGAACCGGGCATTACACCGTTTAGCTCAAGTTGAGGTTGACCACGAATTCGCCAAGATTGTCGAATATATTTGCGCTTGTCTGCATAATGATACAGAATTGGTCTCATGACTACTGGGTTCTCGGTCGCGGTCGCCGGTGCCAGCGGGTACGCCGGCGGTGAGATCTTGCGTCTGCTGCTCGCACATCCGGCTTACGCCGCGGGCCGCCTGCGCATCGGAGTGCTGACCGCCGGTTCGAATGCCGGCAGCGGCCTCATCGAGCATCACCCGAATCTGACACCTTTGGCTGACCACAAACTACAGCCCACCGATCCCAAACTGTTGCGGGGTCATGACGTGGTGTTCCTCGCGCTCCCACACGGTTCCTCGGCCAAGATCGCCGACGAGCTGGGGCCGCAGACCCTCATCATCGACTGCGGTGCAGATTTCCGGCTGACCGATGCCGCGGCGTGGCAGCGCTACTACGGCTCAAAGCATGCCGGAAGCTGGCCGTATGGCCTGCCCGAGCTTCCGGGCAAGCGCGATGCCCTGTACGGCGCCAGGCGCGTCGCCGTTCCCGGCTGCTATCCCACGGCGGCACTGTTGGCGTTGTCTCCCGCGGTGACGGCGGGCCTTGTGGAACCCAGGGTCACCGTGGTGGCGGTGAGCGGCACCACCGGCGCCGGACGTGCCCCCAAGGCAGACCTGTTGGCTTCCGAAGTGATGGGATCCGCGCGTGCCTACAACGTTGCCGGTACGCATCGGCACACCCCGGAAATCGCTCAGGGGCTGAATCATCCGTCGGGCAATCCTGTCACCGTCTCCTTCACGCCGGTGCTCGTCCCCATGCCCCGCGGCATCCTTGCCACGTGCACAGCGCCGACCACGGCAACCCTGGCTCAGATTCGGGAGGCCTACGAGGAGGCATATCGCGATGAGCCGTTCGTCCATGTGCTTCCCGAAGGGCAACTGCCCACCACCAAGGCGGTATCGGGGAGTAACGCCGTACACATCGGCCTCGCGGTCGACCCCGACGCGGGCGTCCTGGTGGCGGTCGCAGCCATCGACAACCTCGTGAAGGGCACCGCCGGAGCCGCGGTGCAATCGATGAACCTCGCCCTCGGATGGCCCGAGGGCGACGGTCTGACCATCGTGGGAGTGGCACCGTGAGCGAGACTTCACCACTGGTGCGCACGCAGGGAGTCACCGCGCCCGCAGGTTTCAAGGCGGCTGGAATCGCCGCCGGCATCAAGGCATCCGGTAGGCCCGATCTTGCCCTGGTCTTCAATGAGGGACCCGATTACGCCGCGGCAGGAGTGTTCACCCGCAACAAGGTCAAGGCCGCGCCCGTGCTCTGGTCGCAGCAGGTACTGACCACTGGCCGCCTGCGCGCCGTGATTCTCAATTCCGGCGGAGCCAATGCCTGCACCGGGCCACTCGGATTTCAGGACAGCCACGCCACCGCGGAAGAGGTTGCGAAGACTCTCAGCGACTGGGGCACTGAGACCGGGGCCATTGAGGTCGCCGTCTGTTCCACCGGACTCATCGGCGACCGGTTGCCCATGGACAAGGTGCTGGCCGGGGTGCGCGAAATCGTGCACGAGCTGGCCGGTGGCCTGGGCGGCGGTACCGATGCCGCGCACGCCATCATGACCACCGATACCGTGCCCAAAGAGACTGCCCTGCACCATAAGGACGGCTGGACAGTGGGTGGCATGGCCAAAGGTGCAGGCATGCTGGCACCCTCGCTGGCGACCATGCTCGTGGTCATCACCACCGACGCCGCGGTGCCTGCCGCGCAGCTGGATTCCGCGTTGCGGGCGGCGACCGCACGCACCTTCGACCGGCTCGACGTCGACGGCAGCTGTTCCACCAACGACACCGTGCTCCTGTTGGCCTCGGGAGCAAGCGAGATCACGCCCGATGCAGGAGAATTCGCTGCGGCGGTGGTCCGGGTCTGCGACGATCTGGCAGCGCAGCTGCAGTCCGATGCAGAGGGCGTCACCAAACGAATCTTGATCACCGTCACCGGAGCGGTCAGTGAGGACGACGCGGTTGCCACCGCCCGGACCGTCGCTCGCGACAGTCTTGTCAAGACCGCGCTCTTCGGTTCTGATCCCAACTGGGGTCGGGTGCTCGCAGCGGTGGGAATGGCTCCGATAGATCTCGACCCTGATCGCGTCACCGTATCGTTCAACGGAAACCTGGTATGCGCCAATTGCACTGGCGTTCAGGGCGCCCGTGATATCGATTTGTCCGGGCCGGATGTCGAAGTGCTCATCGACCTCGGCGCCGGGGATCAGACGGCGACGATCCGGACCACCGATCTGTCGCACGCCTATGTCGAAGAGAATTCGGCGTACAGCTCATGAAGGCATCCAGATGAAGGCTCCGAAGAAAGCACGGGTGCTGGCCGAGGCGCTGCCATGGCTCAAGAAGCTGCACGGCGCCATCGTCGTGGTCAAGTATGGCGGTAACGCCATGACGGACGATGCCCTCAAAACGGCGTTCGCCGAAGACATGGTCTTCCTGCGTAACTGCGGCATCCATCCTGTCGTCGTGCACGGCGGCGGCCCGCAGATCACGTCGATGCTGAAAAAACTTGGGGTGTCCGGCGAGTTCAAGGGCGGCTTCCGGGTCACCACGCCCGAAGTGCTGGACATCGCACGCATGGTGCTGTTCGGCCAGGTCGGCCGTGAGCTCGTCGGGTTGATCAACAGCCACGGTCCGTACGCGGTGGGAATCACGGGTGAGGACGCGCAGCTGTTCACGGCCGTGCGTCGCACCGCGACCGTGGATGGCGTCGAGACCGATATCGGACTGGTCGGCGATGTGGCACAGGTAAATCCGGAAGCGATCCTTGACCTGATCGATGCCGGACGAATCCCGGTGGTATCCACCCTTGCCCCCGACGCGGATGGTGTGGTGCACAACCTCAATGCCGACACGGCGGCCGGTGCACTCGCCGAAGCCCTTGGCGCCGAACGCCTCCTGATGCTCACCGATATCGAAGGTTTGTACACCGACTGGCCGGATCGGGAGTCGCTGGTCACCGAGATAGCCGCGCAGGATCTACGCGAGCTCCTCCCCGCTCTGGAATCGGGCATGATTCCCAAGGTCGAGGCATGTCTGCGTGCGGTGGACGGGGGAGTGCCCAGCGCCCACATCATCGATGGGCGCGTGGAGCATTGCGTATTGGTCGAACTATTCACCGACGAGGGTGTCGGGACAATCGTCAGGAGCCAATCATGAGCAGCACCAGTGAGACTCAGCAGCGCTGGGAACACGTCATGATGAACAACTACGGCACACCACCGGTCGTCCTTGCCGAGGGCGACGGCGCCGTCGTCACCGATGTCGACGGCAAGCGGTACCTGGATCTGTTGGGCGGCATCGCCGTCAACGTATTGGGGCACCGCAACCAGGCCGTCATCGATGCCGTCACGCACCAGCTCTCCACACTCGGCCACACATCGAATCTGTACGCGACGGGCCCCGGCATCGAACTGTCCGAGGCGCTCATCGCGCGGCTGGGCGTTCCCGGCAGGGTGTTTTTGTGCAATTCGGGCACCGAGGCCAACGAGGCCGCGTTCAAGCTGACCCGGCTCACGGGGCGTACGAAAGTCGTCGCGGCCGAAGGCGCCTTCCACGGAAGAACCATGGGATCGCTCGCGCTCACCGGTCAGCCGAGCAAGCAGGCCCCGTTCGAACCGCTGCCCGCCGGGGTGGTGCACGTACCCTACGGCGACCTGGCCGCCATCGAGGCAGTGGTCGATGGCGACACCGCCGCGGTCTTCCTGGAACCGATCATGGGTGAAGGCGGAGTGGTGGTTCCACCGGAGGGCTACCTGGCCGGAGTGCGCGAGATCACCGCGCGCCATGGCGCGCTGCTGGTACTCGACGAGGTACAAACCGGAATCGGCCGTACCGGAACATTTTTCGCCCATCAACAGCTGGGTATCACCCCCGACATCGTCACCCTTGCCAAGGGGCTCGGCGGCGGGCTGCCCATCGGAGCCTGCATCGCCACCGGGGCAGCTGCGGAGCTGCTCACTCCGGGTCTGCATGGCAGCACATTCGGGGGCAATCCCGTCTGTGCCGCGGCAGCCCTGGCGGTCCTGCGGGTGCTCGATGAGCAGAACCTCATCGACCACGCCGCCGCGGCAGGAAAGTCGTTGAGCCATGCCGTCGAAGGGCTGAACCATCCCTTGATCGCACGAGTGCGCGGGGCAGGACTGCTCCTGGGCATTGTCCTGACGGAAGAACGCGCCAAGGCTGCCGAGGCCGCGGCACGCGAGGCGGGTTTCCTTCTCAACGCCGCCGCACCCGACGTGCTGCGTCTGGCCCCACCGCTGATCATCAGCGACGAACAGATCGGGGAGTTCGTCGCTGCGCTGCCCGGCATCCTCGATACCGCAGCAGGACAGGAGCAGACATGAGCCCGGCGGGAAACATCAGGCATTTTCTGAGGGACGACGATCTGTCACCTGCCGAGCAGGCCGAAGTCCTGACGCTGGCCGCCGAACTCAAGAAGGCGCCGTTTTCGCGGCGGCCGCTTGAGGGGCCGCACGGGGTAGCCGTCATCTTCGAGAAGAACTCCACCCGAACCCGCTTTTCATTCGAGATGGGCATAGCGCAGCTGGGCGGGCACGCCGTGGTCGTCGACAGCCGTACCACTCAGTTGGGTCGCGAGGAGACCCTCGAGGACACCGGGAAGGTGCTGTCCCGCTACGTGGAAGCCATCGTGTGGCGGACCTACGCGCAGGAACGACTGACCGCCATGGCCTCCGGGTCCACGGTGCCGATCGTGAATGCCCTGTCTGACGACTTCCATCCCTGCCAGGTGCTCGCGGATCTGCAGACACTGGCCGAACGTAAGGGTTCGCTGGCCGGGTTGCGGCTGACATATCTGGGTGACGGCGCGAACAATATGGCGCACTCGCTGATGGTCGGTGGCGTCACCGCCGGTATCCACGTGACGATCGCAGCACCCAATGGGTTTGCGCCGCATGCCAAGTACGTCAACGAAGCCGAGCGGATCGCCGCCAGTACCGGCGCTTCGGTGACTGTGACCGCCGACCCGCGGATCGCCTCGGCCGGCGCAGACGTGCTCGTCACCGATGCGTGGACCTCGATGGGGCAGGAAAATGACGGGCTCGACAGGGTCCGGCCGTTTCGGCCGTTCCAGGTGAACGAGGATCTGCTTGGCGTGGCGGACTCAGAAGCCATTGTCCTGCACTGCCTTCCCGCTCACCGTGGTGAGGAGATCACCGACGAGGTGATCGACGGCCCACGAAGCGCCGTATGGGATGAGGCCGAGAATCGTCTGCACGCGCAGAAGGCCTTGCTGGTGTGGCTGCTGGAGCAGCGATGAGCCGCTTGCGCGAAGAGCGGAGAATGCGATGACAGCCTCACATGCCGCCGACACCCGCGCGGGGCGCCAAGCCCGCATCGTCGCGCTGCTGTCCACCCAGTCGGTGCACAGCCAGAGTGAGCTGGCGCTGCTGCTGGCGGCCGAGGGCATTGAGACCACGCAAGCCACCTTGTCCCGGGATCTCGACGAGCTCGGTGCCGTCAAGCTCCGCGCCGCTGACGGCGGAGTGGGGGTGTACGTGGTGCCCGAGGACGGCAGTCCCGTTCGCGGCGTGTCCGGCGGCACCGACCGGCTCTCCCGGTTGCTGGGGGAGCTGCTGGTAGCGACCGACTCCAGCGGTAATCTCGCGGTACTGCGCACACCGCCGGGTGCCGCGCACTATCTCGCCAGCGCGATCGATCGCGCCGCGTTACCCGACGTTGTCGGGACCATCGCGGGGGATGACACCATTGCGGTGATCGCCCGCGAACCCTTGACCGGAGCCCAGCTCGCCGCACAGTTCGAACAGCTTGCCTAAGAGAGAGATGACATGACCACCCAATCGACAACCTCTGACCGCGTAATCCTGGCCTACTCGGGTGGGCTCGATACGTCGGTGGCGATCAGCTGGATCGGCAAGGAGACCGGCCGCGAGGTAGTTGCCGTCGCGATCGACCTCGGCCAGGGCGGCGAGGACATGGAAGTGGTGCGCCAGCGTGCCATCGACTGCGGCGCCGTCGAAGCGGTTGTCGTCGACGCCCGTGACGAATTCGCCAACGAGTACTGCTTGCCGACTGTGCAGTCCAACGCGCTCTACATGGATCGGTACCCGTTGGTATCGGCCATCAGCCGCCCGCTGATCGTCAAGCATCTGGTTGACGCCGCACGCGAGCACGGCGGCGGGATCGTCGCCCACGGCTGCACCGGCAAGGGTAACGATCAGGTTCGGTTCGAAGTCGGGTTCGCCTCGCTGGCACCGGATCTGGAAGTGCTCGCCCCGGTGCGTGATTACGCCTGGACGCGCGAAAAGGCCATCGCATTCGCCGCCGAGAACGAAATCCCGATCAACGTCACCAAGAAGTCTCCGTTCTCCATCGACCAGAATGTGTGGGGTCGAGCTGTGGAAACCGGCTTCTTGGAAGACCTTTGGAACGCACCTACCAAGGATGTGTACGACTACACCGAAGATCCGACCCTCAATTGGGGGGCGCCCGATGAGCTGATCATCACCTTCGAGAAGGGCGTGCCCACCGCGATCGACGGCAACCCGGTCACCGTGTTGGAGGCCATCGTCGAGCTCAACCGCCGTGCGGGTGCGCAGGGCGTGGGCCGTCTCGACGTTGTCGAGGATCGTCTGGTCGGCATCAAGAGTCGCGAAATCTACGAAGCCCCAGGCGCAATGGTTCTGATCACCGCGCATGAGGAGCTGGAGCACGTCACCCTGGAGCGTGAGCTCGGCCGGTACAAGCGGCATACCGACCAGAAGTGGGCCGAGCTGGTGTACGACGGCCTGTGGTATTCGCCCCTGAAGCGCTCGCTGGAGGCCTTCGTCGCCGATACCCAGCAGCACGTCTCCGGTGATATCCGACTGGTGCTGCACGGCGGAAACATCGCGGTGAACGGTCGCCGCAGCGCCGAGTCTCTCTATGACTTCAACCTGGCCACCTACGACGAGGGCGACAGCTTCGACCAGTCGAGCGCCAAGGGCTTCGTGCACATCCACGGACTGTCGTCGAAGATCTCCGCGCAGCGGGACCTGTCGGGGAAGTGAGCACCAACGAGGGATCATTGTGGGGCGGCCGGTTCGCCGGCGGGCCCGCGCCTGCGTTGGCCGCGCTGAGCAAGTCCACCCATTTCGATTGGGTGTTGGCGCCGTACGACATTCGGGCGTCGATTGCACATGCGCGGGTGCTCCGCAAGGCGGATCTACTCACCGATGAGCAGCTGTCCGCTCTGGTGGACGGGCTGCAGCAGTTGGACGGCGACGTCGCTTCGGGGCGGTTCGTCCCCGTGGACACCGACGAAGATGTGCACGGCGCTCTGGAACGAGGCCTGATCGAACGTGTCGGGTCAGATGTCGGCGGTCGTCTGCGCGCCGGCCGGTCTCGAAATGATCAGGTGGCCACGCTGTTTCGGATGTGGCTGCGTGATGCGGCCGGTCGAGTGTCCGAGGGCGTGCTCGACGTGGTGCAGGCGCTGGCCGATCAGGCCGGCGCGCACCCCGAGGCGATCATGCCGGGCAAGACCCATCTGCAGGCCGCGCAACCGGTACTGCTTGCACACCATTTACTCGCACACGCACAGCCGTTGTTGCGCGATGTGGACCGCCTGGTGGACTGGGACCGGCGTACCGCCGTCTCTCCGTATGGGGCCGGCGCACTGGCGGGTTCCTCGCTCGGCCTCGATCCCGACTCCATCGCATTGGATCTGGGATTCACCGCGGCAGCAGACAATTCAATCGATGCGACATCAGCACGCGACTTCGCCGCTGAGGCTGCCTTCGTGTTCGCGATGATCGCGGTCAACCTTTCGCGTCTGTCCGAGGACATCATCCTCTGGAGCACAACGGAATTCGGCTACGCTGAACTCGATGACTCCTGGTCGACCGGTAGCTCGATCATGCCCCAGAAGAAGAACCCCGACATCGCCGAGCTGGCCCGCGGAAAGTCGGGGCGGTTGATCGGAAACCTCACCGGCCTGCTGGCCACGTTGAAGGCGCAGCCGCTGGCCTACAACCGGGACCTGCAGGAGGACAAGGAGCCACTGTTCGACTCGGTGGCTCAGTTGGAGCTGCTGCTGCCCGCGATGGCCGGACTGGTCGCCACGCTGCGGTTCCGTACCGAACGCATGGCGGCCCTCGCCCCGGCGGGATTCACCCTGGCCACTGACCTGGCCGAATGGATGGTGCGCCAAGGTGTACCGTTCCGCGTCGCGCACGAGGCGGCGGGGGAGGCTGTTCGCGCGGCAGAGGCACGTGGTGTCGGTCTGGAGGACCTCACCGACGCCGAGTTCGGAGCCATTCATCCGGACCTGACGGGACAGGTGCGCGCAGTGCTCACCACCTCCGGATCCGTGGCCTCTCGCAGCGCGCGTGGCGGCACCGCGCCGGAGCGGGTCGCTGAACAGCGCGAACTGGTGTTGGCCCGGCTGAACGTGCTGCGCGGTCAGAGCCGCTAATATCCAGCCATGGACGGTGAGCCGGACCCGACATCGTCGGGCCCCGGTCCGGGGGGAGATATACCGGACGACCCGAATGCGGCATGGCGTCGCCCGGCGGGCAGTGAACCGCTGCAGGCGGGCGTCGCGATCGAGGAGAGCCCAACGCCGCCGGCACCACATGGTGTGATCGGTCGGGCCATCGAGTGGGTCCGCACGTGGTGGAACGACCTTGAGTTCGTGCAGATGTGGCATGTGGTCACTGTGCTCGCGATTGTGACGACCGCGGGGTTCGGTGGGTTGGACGCCGTGGACAAGACCCCGCAGACTTTCGATCTTGGCAAGCCTTTTGATAATGGTGAATTCACCATCACAGTGCAAAAAGCCATTCTGCGATCGGAAATCGTCGGTGGCGGAGCCGTGATCGCGAAAGAGAGGCCCGGACGGATGTACCTTGCGGTCCTTGCGGAGGTCACCAACAACTCCGATCGCGTCGACGTGGTCAGCAGCGAATTCTCCCTGCCGAATGTGCCCGATGTACAAGACATTTCTCTGTTCCAGAGCCAGCGCGCCACGGCTTTTCGGATCGAAGACGGCAGCAATCTGATTGTGCTGCAACCGGATATCACCGAGAAGGTGGCGGTGGTGTGGAGTGTTCCCTCTGCCGCTGTGTTGCCCGGATCTCAGGTGTCAGTTCAGGTGCCGTATCGAAAATACAGCCGTGGCTTGGTGCTCTACGGCGAGGGCTGGGTTGACGACAGCAAGAGCGCAACAACCACTGTGCCGGTGGAGGTATCTTCGTGATCTTCTCGAAAAATCTGGCGGCCTGGAGGCCCTCCTCACCGCTTCTGCGGCTGGCTGGCACCGTGGCAGTGGTAGCCGTCATATTGTCCGCTTCCGTCTTCGTGTGGAATCGCCTGCCGTCTGCCGCCGACACTCAGAACGCCTTTGACGTGCACGGCACCATGGGAAGTTCGGTGACCGGCCGGTTGTTTTCGGCCACGGTAACCAAGGTCGCGGTAGCTCCGACCGTCAAACACACCGGTTTTTCTCCGCGCCAGCGGAACATCACGTCGGTCGGTCAATGGGTGGTCGTCAAGCTCACCATCACATCAATGACGGAAGCCTCACAGGCCGACGCGATACTGGCGCTCGGCGACAGGGGCTACACACCTGACAGCCGACTTCAGGGATCGACCTTACTGGGCGCACGACTGACTCCGCTGATCCCCGAAACCGGCGTTTTTGTTTTCGAGGTCAGCTCGAGTGTGCTTGAACATGCCCGCTCGGCGAAGTTGTACATCTTCTATGCCGCCGGACAGTACAAATGGGATTCACGGCTCGTCATCGATATTCCGCTCGACGCCGAGCATGCACCTCGTGCATCCGTTATCGCGCTTCCAAAAACGGTGGTGGGCAAGCAATGAGCGAAATGCAAACCAGCACCGATACCCCGCGCCACCGACGCGAGCACGCCCCGGACCACGTGCCGTTACGTTCACGCCTGTGGTTTCGCAATGCCGTCGCGGGCGTGATTGTCATCGCGGTGTTCTCCGGAGTGTGGGCAGTTTCGTTTCGTGGCCCATGGCGCGAGTATCGAGCCAGCGTCGTCCCACTCCATCTAATCGCGATCGGCCAGTCCGGGGATGCCTACGGACAGACCTGGCGCCTCGCTGGAGTCAGACGTCTCGGTAAAGCCCCGCGCGGAGCCAATGGGGTCATTCCGAAAGGGGCGGAACTGGCGGTGGTCACGATAGAACGCTCTGGTCCTGTTCCTGAGAACTTCTTCTGTGACGGCAGGATCACTGACGGTGAGCATCAGTGGCCGGAGGCTCCGTTCCTGTTGTACACGGTGGCGCCCCCAGACGGCGTCGTCGATCACTGCGACAAACCGGGAAACCTTCAGTTCAGCTTCCTGGTGCCCGACGATGTCACGATGACCGCGATCGATCTCGTGAACCCCGTGGGGGGCGGCAATCAAATTCTGGTCAGACTTGAGATTCCCTGAGTTCTACCCATCTGAGACAACGGGACTCACCATGGAAGAGTCATCCGAGTCAGCCGGATAGTCGACAATCTCGTTGTCCTGCAGCGCCGATGATTCCGCCTCCGCCTTTTCGACGCAATGGGCGAAGACCGAGGCGATGACGCAAACCCTCAGGGACGCAACAAGAACACCTGAAATCGCCGTCAGTAAGGGGGCAACTCCATTCCAGAAAGACAGGGGATGTGGGCCCAAAACCCAGGCGAAGCTACGAGTTAAATACCCTCCGACCTGCATTTGCGTCGTCAGAAAGCTATCGGACATGTCCAACCACGACAAGCACAGGTACACCAACACATAGCCGGACAGCAGGACCAAACCTCCGTGCAGCACCAGGCGGGCCGAATCGATGATGGGTTTGGCGCTGCCGAACTGTGACAACAGCCAATCCTTGGCCTTATCTCGGGTTTTCTCGGAGACTCTGCCACTCACCGTGCGCTGCACCTGGCCCCGGGTGGGTGCCAATCTGTTGGCCACTGCTTCGCTGTCGATACCCGCCAGCCGGCGAAGCACCCCACGCCAACTGGCATTACTCGATGAGCCGTAGACGATGCCGGCGATGGCCAGCCAGATCAGTGGTACTGCCGCTGCGCCCCAGACGATATGCCACGCGTCACTCACAAAGCTCCACAGAATTTCCAATGGGCGAAAATGCGAGAACAGTTCGCTACGCATTTCGTCAAACCAGACGACGATGCGGCGTTCCTTGAACCAGGCCGATGGGCTGAGAAAGAAGTTCACGCCCTTGCTGGCAGAGAAGGACAACACCAGGAAAACCCACAAGGCGTCCAGGTACACCCTGATGAAAACAAACCACCCGGGCAGCCTGTTCTTGATGGATTTGAGGTTCAACACGAGCCGAAGCGCAAATGCACCGGCGATCAGCGCCCAGACATAGTTCGTAACCGGAACGTTCCCCAGTTCGGCCACCTGGGCACCGGTGGTAAGACGCGCACCGGTACGGTGCCACATCACCTTCTGCTCGTATGTCAGCCAGTCATCCTGGAACATCTTCCAAGCCAGATAAATAACGAAAAATGGCAGTACGACATTGGCGAATATGTCGACATTGCGTAACGAGAGCCTGGGCATGGCCGCCAACACCGGAATCGACGAGCGCAGGACCAGGAACATCCCGATGATCGACCCAAGACGGGCCAAGCCGGCAAACGGCATGAGCAGGTCGACCATGAGGTAGTTGTTCCACGCATATTTGGCGGCCAGTTCGATGACAATGTTTCGCCCCAGCAGTCCCAACAGATAGCACGCGGCCAGTTGAGGCAGATACATCACCCAGAGGCGTAGCGGACGCAGCAACAGATTCCCCACCGCGCCATCGTAGAGGCTCGCATCGCAACGTCGCTTCCTATCCGGTGACGGGGATTTGGTCAGCCCGATAGGCCCGTTGTGACAGGATATGCAGGCCCTCACCTGGGCAATATCGTGGAAGATCGGTCTAAGGAGTAGCTGTGTCCTTCAATCTCTCCTCCTTGACCAAGCCTGTCGCGCGTCTGGCGGCCACCGCGCAGAACGGGTTGGAGGTTCTGCGCCTCGGCGGACTGGAAACCGGCAGCACCGCCTCCTCGCACCAGATCGTCGAGAGTGTGCCCATGTACCGGCTGCGCCGCTACTTCGCACCGGGATCCTCCGAGACAGCGGACGCCGGACCTGTGGTGCTGATGGTGCACCCGATGATGATGGCCGCCGACATGTGGGACGTCACCCAGGATGGCGGCGCCGTCGGCATCCTGCACCGCGCCGGCATCGATCCATGGGTCATTGACTTCGGCAGCCCCGACCGGATGGCCGGCGGCATGGAACGCACCCTGTCCGATCACGTGGTGGCCGTCAGCGACGCCATCGAGACCGTGCATCGGATCACCGGCCGTCAGATACACCTGGCCGGATACTCACAAGGCGGCATGTTCTGCTACCAGACTGCGGCACTGCGCAAGTCGCGCACCATCGCGAGCATCATCACGTTCGGTTCGCCGGTCGACGCCAACGCCGCCATGCCCATGGGACTGCCCGCCGGGCTTTCGGCCGATATCGCCGAGTTCATGGCCGACCACATATTCAGCCGGTTCTCCATCCCGGCATGGTCGGCGCGCATCGGGTTCCAGATGCTGGACCCGGTCAAGACCGTCAAGGGTCGCCTCGACTTCTTGCGGCAGCTGCACGACCGCGATGCGCTGCTACCACGCGAACAACAGCGCAAGTTCCTCGCCAATGAGGGGTGGATCGCCTGGTCCGGACCTGCGATCGCCGAGCTGCTGCGCCAGTTCGTGGTGCACAACCGGATGACCACCGGTGGCTTCACCGTCAACGATCGTGTGGTCACCCTCAGCGACATCACCTGCCCGGTCTTGGCGGTGGTGGGCGAGGTCGACGACATCGGACAGCCGGCGTCGGTGCGCGGCATCCTGCGCGCCGCACCGAAGGCCGACGTGTACGAGTACCTCATCCGCGCCGGTCACTTCGGTCTCGTCGTCGGCTCGACCGCGGTGGCCCAGACGTGGCCGACGGTCAGCCAGTGGGTGCAATGGCGTGAGGGTGACGCGACGAAGCCCCCGTCGGTTGACCTCATGTACGAGCACGAGAGTGGCCAGCTCGACGGCGGCGGTGTCCCGCTCACCTCCCGGGTCGCACACGGCTTGAGCACCACCACCGAGGTGGCCATCGCCGCCGCCCGAACGGCGGGTGCGGCCGCGGCCGCCGCCAACAAGTCGGTGAAATCCATTGCTGTCGAAGCGGTTCGCACGCTGCCGCGGTTGACTCGCCTCGGGCAGATCCACGATCACACCCGAATCTCTCTGGGCCGGTTGATGACCGAACAGGCCCGTCGCACGCCCCACGGTGAGAGCTTCCTGTTCGACGGGCGGGTGCACACCTATGAGGCGGTGGATCGCCGCATCAACAATGTCGTCAGGGGCCTCATCGAGGTGGGTGTACGTCAGGGCGTCCGGGTGGGTGTTCTGATGGAGACCCGTCCCAGCGCCCTGGTGGCGATCGCCGCGCTGTCCCGGCTGGGGGCCGTCGCGGTGCTGCTGCCGCCCGATGCCGACCTCGAGGTCGCGGTGAAGCTGGGAGAGATTTCCGAGCTGCTCACCGATCCGCCTAATCTTCCTGTCGCACAAGACCTTCCCGTGCACATTCTGGTGCTTGGCGGCGGCGAGTCGCGCGACCTGTCCATACCGGACGACGGCTCGATCATCGACATGGAGAAGATCGACCCCGACGCGGTCGAGCTGCCCGGCTGGTACCGGCCCGATCCAGGGCAAGCCCGCGATCTGGCGTTCGTGATGTTCAGCGGATACGGATCGCGCCTGGTGCCCAAGCAGATCACCAATCACCGGTGGGCATTGTCGGCGTTCGGTACCGCGTCGGCGGCCGCGCTCACCGCCAATGACACCGTGTACTGCCTCACACCGCTGCACCATCAGTCCGGGCTCTTGGTGAGCCTGGGTGGGGCAGTGGCAGGCGGTGCGCGAATTGCCTTGTCACGCGGGCTCAATCCCGATCGATTTGTGCAAGAGGTGCATCAGTACGGCGTGACCGTCGTCTCCTACACCTGGGCGATGATGCACGAGGTCGTTGACGACCCTTCGCTGGCATTGGGTGCGCACCACCCCGTGCGGTTGTTCATCGGTTCGGGCATGCCCTCGGGCTTGTGGCGGCGCGTCACCGAGCGATTCGCGCCTGCCCACGTCGTCGAGTTCTTCGCGACCACCGACGGGGAAGCGGTGTTGGCCAATGTGTCCGGTACCAAGATCGGCAGCAAGGGCCGGCCGCTTCCCGGTGGCGGCAAGGTTCGGCTGGCCGCATATGACCCTGTCGACGACGTCATCATCGAGGGGGAAGACGGATTCGTCCAGATCGCCAGGCCTGGCGAGGTCGGTCTGCTGTTGGCCAAGCCCCCCGGCGATGTGGACCCCGCCGCGGCGGTCCGGCGTGGCGTGTTCGCCCCCGGTGATACGTGGGTGTCTTCGGAGTCCCTTTTCCGCCGCGACGAGGACGGCGACTTCTGGATGCTCGACGGCCGCAACACCGCGATCCGCACCGCACACGGCGTTGTGTACGCCGAAGCAACCAGTCATGCCCTGGGTTCGGTGAGCGCCATCGACCTAGTCGCGACGTACCCGGTGGAGTCCGGTGAGACCAACGTCGCGGTGACCGCTGTGGTTCTGCGCCCCGGCGAAGCGATCTCCCCGGCCGACCTGGCCGAGGCGTTTGCCACTGTGCCGATATCGGAGCGCCCCAATATCGTCAAGGTGGTACCCAACCTGCCACTGAGCGCCACGTATCGCCCTTCCACAACACACCTTCGGGAGTCCGGCTTCCCGAAGCCGGGGCGGCAAACCTGGTATCTCGACCCCGAATCAGGTGCCTACCATCGGTTGACCGCCGCGACATATGACGCGCTGCAGGGCGCCACGCAGTAGCCCGCGGCGGGGCGCCACCAGCGCGGTTCCCGCCGCCTTCCGCTGCTGATGTGGCGTGGTGTTGTTAGGCTGACGTCCGCGATACCCGGAAGGAACTCGTCATGCCGACACGCCTACGTGCCATCACTGGTACCGCACTGGCCGCCGCCGGTCTCTCCGCAGCCTTAGTGTTCGGGCCCGGTGTCGGCACCGCCGGCGCCGATGTGCTTGATGACATCGCGCACGAGTACTCCACCGGAACTAGTGGCGGTCAGGTCTCCAACCTGGTCCGCACGGCGCTTCAGCTACGAGCCAGGGGCGCGCAGGTGAGCTCCTCGCAGAATGATGCCCTTAAGGCCGCGCTCGACAAGCGGCCCAGCCAGATGCCACTGATCAACTCGCTGAAGTCGGTCATCGCCACGCAGTCCCAGTTCCTCAAGGCCGCCCAGAAGCCACAGCAGCCCGTCCATATCGGCATCAGCGGTACCAACGGATCCAACAATCCGAACGGTGGACCGCCCAACGTCAGCCCAGGACCGGGTATCGGCGTCAGCGGAGGCGGGGGCCAACAGATCTTCAACGAGAACATCCCGCTGGGCTGATATCACCGACATGCCTCTTGACGCCGCACTCCTCGACATCCTGGTCTGCCCGATTGACCGCGGGACACTCCTGCTCATCGGCGGCGAGACCGACGGCATTCTCTACAACCCTCGCCTACGTAAGGCCTATCGGATCGAAAACTCCATCCCGGTGCTCTTGCCCGACGAGGCCCGTGACGTGACCGACGAAGAACACCGGCGCTTCACCGCGTAAGGCTCGGCAGCTCACCTGTCACCCGCAACACGCCGCTCCCGGAGTCAAGGACAATCGTGGGGTGAGTGTCGAGATCCTGACGACCCATCCGGTCAACGCTGCACAGCGCCTTCTCGGCGCCACCATCGAATCGCGCGGGGTCAGCGCGCTGATCGTCGAAGTAGAGGCCTACGGGGGAGTGCCCGATGGTCCATGGCCCGATCCCGCCTCGCACTCGTTTCGTGGGCCTACGAATCGCAATCGGATCATGTTCGGGCCTGCAGGCCATCTGTATGTATACCGAAGTCATGGAATTCACCTGTGCGCCAACGTGGTTTGCGGCCCGGACGGTATCGCCGGCGGTGTGCTGATGCGGGCCGGTGCGATCGTGGACGGGGCGCCCACGTGCTGGCAGCGGCGTCCCACCGCCCGTAATGACGCGGGCTTGGCCCGCGGTCCTGGAAACCTGGGCGCCGCTCTCGGGATCACCCCGGAGGACAACGGCGTCGATATCTTCTCCGCATCCAGTCCGGTGCGTGTGGTGTTGAGCCACGAACGGAAGGCGCAGTCCGGGCCGCGAGTGGGTGTCAGCGTGGCCGCGGATCGGCCCTGGCGGTTCTGGCTGCCCGGATACCCCGAGGTATCCGCGTATCGGCGTAGTCCCCGCGCGCCGCGACCCGATACTGAGCTATATGCCTGACGGACGAATACGCGCAGCACTGCTCGGTGGTGCGCTCGGTGACGCCCTCGGCGGGTTCGTCGAGTTCGACAGCATTGAGCAGATCCGGCTGCAGTGCGGACATGACGGCATTGCCGAACCCGAACCGGGGCAGCCGATGCTCATCACCGACGACACTCAAATGACGCTGTTCACCGCCGAGGCGCTCATCCGCGCCCGCTGTGACCCCGCGAACGACCCGGCTGACATCGCCCATCGCGCCTACCTGCGCTGGCTGCATACCCAGGGCGGCCAGGTGCCCGCAGATGTCATCGATGGATGGCTGGTCACCGTCTCGGAGCTGCACTCACTGCGGGCGCCCGGGAACACCTGCCTAACGGCGCTGGAGTCCACCAGTTCACCTGCCCGCGAGCGCGGTTCGCGCACGCACCCGTTGAACAATTCCAAGGGTTGCGGGGCAGTGATGCGCGCCGCACCGGTGGGACTTGCCGAGCGCGATCCGGCCAGGGCCTTCGAGCTGGCGGCGGATATGGGGGCGCTCACCCACTCACATCCCAGCGGTTACCTCAGTGCCGGAGCCCTGGCGGTGATCGTCAATCGACTGGCGGCCGGGGCGTCGCTGGCGGAGGCCGTGCAGAGGGCACTGGATCTGCTCGCCGCGCATTCCGGATACGAGGAAACACACGAAGCCCTCAGCAGAGGTATCGAGCTCGCCGCGCACGAACGGCCCACTCCGGAACGCATCGCGTCTCAGCTCGGTGGTGGATGGGTCGGGGAGGAAGCACTTGCCATCGGTGTCTGCGCGGCCGCTCGTGCGCGCGACTTCAAGGACGGAATCCGGTTGTCGGTGAACCATTCCGGCGACTCCGACTCCACCGGGTCCATCACCGGAAACATCCTTGGGGCGATGTGGGGCATGCGGGCGCTACCCCCGGACTGGCTGGATCGGCTCGAACTGCGCGAGGTCATCGCCACCATCGCCCACGATCTTCTCGGGCCTTCGGGGCCTCGATGGGATGAGCGGTATCCCGCACGCTGAACCCGATAGGGGATGATCGTTGCCGTGGTTTCTACAACTGACGGTCTTCACGCAAGCGGCTCATCCGACATCCTCGACGAGCTGACCTGGCGCGGCCTCATCGCGCAGACGACCGATCGCGACACACTCGCGGCCGAAATCGCGAAGGGGCCCATCAGCGTGTACGGGGGTTTTGACCCCACCGCCGCGAGTCTGCACGCGGGGCATCTGGTGCCGCTGCTGACACTGAGCCGTTTCCAGCGCGCGGGGCATCGGCCGATCGTGCTGGCCGGAGGCGCTACGGGCCTCATCGGAGACCCGCGCGATACTTCCGAACGCAGCCTGCACGGCGCGGACACCGTCGCGGCATGGGCTGATCGAATTCGCGGGCAACTCGAGCGGTTCGTCGAATTTGATGACACCCCAACCGGAGCCATCGTCGCGAACAACCTCGATTGGACCGGCCAGCTGTCTGCCCTGGAATTCCTGCGCGATCTGGGTAAGCACTTCTCGGTCAACGTCATGCTCGACCGCGACACCATCCGCCGCCGCCTTGAGGGCGATGGCATCTCCTACACCGAGTTCTCGTACATGCTGCTGCAGGCGAACGACTACGTGCAACTGCACCGAAAGTACGGCTGCTCGTTGCAGATAGGCGGCTCTGACCAATGGGGCAACATCGTCGCCGGAGTCCGGCTGGCTCGCCAGCTCGACGGCGCCTCCGTACATGCCCTGACCGTTCCGCTGGTGACCGCGGCCGACGGCACCAAGTTCGGCAAGTCCACCGGGGGCGGCAACCTGTGGCTCGACCCCGACATGACGAGTCCGTACGCCTGGTACCAGTACTTCATCAACACCGCCGACGCCGACGTGGTGCGGTACCTGCGCTGGTTCACCTTCCTGTCCGCGGATGAGGTGGGTGAACTTGAGGCCGCGACGACCGAGCGGGCCCATGAGCGCGCCGCGCAGCGTCGCCTGGCCGCAGAGGTCACCACCCTGGTGCACGGCGAAAGTGCCACCCAAGCAGTCGAACTCGCCAGCGGTGCGCTGTTCGGTCGCGGCGAGCTGGACCGGCTCGACGAGGGCACCCTGACCGCAGCGCTCACCGAGGCCGGCAACGGAGAGCCCGCCCGGCTCGCAGACGGGGAACCCGACACCATCGTCGATCTACTGGTCAGCAGCGGACTTTCGGAAAGCAAGGGCGCCGCACGCCGAACCATCAAGGAGGGCGGTGTGTACGTCAACAACATCCGGGTGGATGCCGAGGAGTGGACTCCGAGCGACGGCGATTACCTCACCGGAGGGTGGCTCGTGCTTCGCCGCGGAAAGCGCAACATCGCCGGAGTGCAGCGAGTCCGTTAGTCGCAGAGTCCGCTACGTCCACTGGGGTTCAACGGATTCCTTCACCTTGCCGTCCTCGCCGAAGACGAGGTAGCGCGTGAAGGCCCGTGCGAACCAGCGATCGTGGGTAACTGCGATGACCGTACCGTCGAAGGCCGCCAACGCGTCTTCCAATGCCTCCGCTGAATGCAGGTCCAGGTTGTCGGTCGGCTCGTCGAGGAGCAGCAATGTCGACCCCATCAACTCCAGCAGCAGGATCTGGAATCGGCCCTGCTGCCCACCGGAAAGCGAGCCGAAGGTCTGCTCGGCGGACGGCGCCAGCCCGTAGCGGTCCAGGATCCGTGAGGCCTGCTCACGTCCGTGTCCTGCGCGTCGCTCGTCCCCGTGATGCAGGATGTCCAGCAGCGTCCGATCCATCAGCCCCTCGTGATGGTGTGTCTGTGCGAACCAACCCGGGCGGACTCGCGCGCCGAGCCGCAACCGCCCGGCGTGGCGAACTGCTTCGGGAATCATGTCGCCCACCGGCAACTGGTCCGGCTCCGGATCGCTGCCCCCACAGGCCAGCAGTCGCAGGAAATGTGACTTGCCGGTGCCGTTGCCGCCCAGCACCGCGACCCGATCCCCGTACCACAACTCGGTAGTGAATGGCTTTGTGAGACCGGTCAACTCAAGGCCTTCTGCGATTACGGCACGCTTGGCGGTACGGCCGCCGGTGAGACGCATGCGAACGTTTTGCCGCAGTGGGACTGCTTCGGGTGGCCCCGCCTCATCGAATCGACGCAGCCGGGTCTCGGCTGCCTGTAGACGGCTGGCCATATCGGAGTTGTACGCCGCCTTCTGCCGGTACATCAACACCAGTTCGCGCAGCGCCGCCCGCTGTTCGTCCCAGCGACGACGCAACTCGGCGAGTTTGGCATTCCGGTCCGCCCGCGCCTGGTGATACGTCGCGAACGATCCCGGGTGCACCCACAGCGAGGACCCGGACCGGGTGGGTTCCAGCGTGGCGACCTGGCCGGCAACGCGATTGATCAACTCGCGATCGTGGCTGACGAACAGGACAGTCTTGGGCGACTCCGCGAGCCTGCCCTCAAGCCACCGTTTGGCCGGGACATCCAGATAGTTGTCGGGCTCGTCGAGTAGCAGCACATCGTGGGAACCACGCAGCAGCGATTCGAGGACCAGGCGCTTCTGCTGGCCGCCAGACAGTGTGTTGACACCGCGAAATCTGGCCAGTTCGAACGGAATTCCCAGCGCCGCCATGGTGTGCACGTCACATTCGGTCTCGAACTCGTACCCGCCCACATCGGCCCAGTCGGCCAGCGCTTGTGCGTACGTGAGCTGATCGCGTTCGCTGTCATGCTCCATGAGCGCCAGCTCGGCGCGGTCCAGACGGCCGGCGGCAACTCTGATGCGATCCGGCGCCACCGACAGCAGCAGATCGCGGACCGTCGAATCGTCCCGAACGGAACCGATGAACTGTCGCATCACGCCGAGCTGCCCGCCACGCGTGACGGACCCGTCGTGCGGATCTGTGTCGCCCGCGATCACGCGCAACAACGTCGACTTACCGGTCCCGTTGGGGCCGATCAGCGCGGTTTTGCTGCCTTCGCCGACGCGGAGGCTGACATCGTGAAGAAGTGCTCTGCCGTCCGGGAGGTGGTAGCCGATGGCATCGAGCTGCACATGGCTCATAACGCTCAGTCTGCGTAACGGATCACATCGATCGCCACTGAATTTCCGGCGAAGGCCCTGTTACCGGCATACTCGCGCTGTAGCACATGGTCTTCGCGCAAGCGGCTCATCGACAATAAGGAGGTGCCCGTGGACCAGCGAGGACCCAGGCAGCAGGGGCCCAGAAAACACGGCCCGAGTCGCCCCGAACAGGATTCAGGTGCCCGGCGGGACGACCGTGGTGGTGGCGCAGCGCGTCCGCGCCGGTCGGATGAGCGCGGAGGCGACAGATCTCAGCGAAATCAGGCGCCGCGGCCTCGGCGCACCGACGAGCGTCAGGCCCCGCGAAACTTCGGCCCGACCATTCCCGACGAGGTCGAGGCCAAGCAGCTGGCCCACGATGTGCGCGCCGAACTACTGAGCCTCGACAAGAACACCGCCGATACGGTGGCCCGGCATCTGGTCGTCGCGGGCAATCTGCTCGATGAGGACCCGGAGGGCGCGCTGGAGCACGCCAAGGCCGCCAAGAGCCGTGCGGCCCGCATCGCCGGTGTCCGCGAAGCGCTCGGCATCGCCGCCTATCACTGCGGAGACTGGGCGTTGGCGTTGTCCGAGCTGCGTGCGGCCAAGCGCATGGGCACCCGGTCGCCGCTGCTGGCGCTCATCGCCGATTGCGAACGGGGCGTCGGCCGACCCGAACGCGCCATCGAACTCGCCCGCGGTGATGAGGCCAAGGCGCTCACCGGCGACGCCGCCGACGAACTGCGCATCGTCATCGCCGGAGCGCGCGCCGATATGGGACAGCTCGATCAGGCGTTGGCGGTGCTGTCCACGCCGGCACCCGATCCGAAGCGTGCCGGTGTGGTCGCGGCCCGGCTGTTCTACGCCTATGCCGATATCCTCCTGGCTCTGGATCGCAAACCCGAAGCGGTGCAATGGTTCCTGCACGCCGCCAACGCCGATGTCGAAGGTCACACGGACGCCGAGGATCGGGCAGCCGAACTTGCCTGACACACTCGCCGGCGCCCACGACTGCCTACTTCTGGACCTCGACGGCACGGTGTTCCGGGGTGCCGAACCCACCCCGAACGCCATCGCGGCGTTGTCGGCCGCCGGCGAGGCGCGGCAGCTGTACGTCACCAACAACGCGAGCCGGTCCGCGCCCGAGGTGGCCGATCACCTCACCTCCCTGGGATTCGCGGCGACCCCCGGTGACGTTGTCACCAGCGCACAGAGTGCGGCGAGACTGCTCGCCGAGGCGCTCGAGCGTGATGACGCGGTACTCGTGGTCGGCACCGAGGCACTGGCCGCCGAGGTGGCCGCCGTCGGCCTCACCCCGGTGCGCAGCTTCGATACGGACCCACGCGCTGTGGTCCAGGGGCATTCACCGGACACCTGTTGGACCACCCTTGCCGAGGCCGCACTCGCCATCCGGGCGGGCGCCTATTGGGTGGCGGCCAATGTGGACGCCACGCTGCCTACCGAGCGCGGCCTGCTGCCCGGAAACGGGTCTATGGTCGCCGCGCTGCGCACCGCAACCGATGCCGATCCCGTCGTGGCCGGCAAGCCGGGACGTGCCCTTATCGAGGACGCGTTGGCACGCGGCGACTTCAGGCGGCCTCTGGTTGTCGGGGACCGGCTCGATACCGACATCTCCGGAGCCAATGCCGCAGGCCTGCCCAGTCTCATGGTTCTCACCGGCGTGAACAGCGCCATCGATGCGATCTGGGCGGATACCGCCCATCGACCCACGTTCTTGGGGACCGATCTGGCGGCATTGCACCTGCCGCAGTCCCAGGTGCGCATAGAACCGAAGCCGTCGTGGCAGGTCACCGTGGATGCCGACCAGGTGTCGATCGGAGCCGTCGACGACGCAGGGTCGCCCTTGTCGCTGGCCCAGGCCCTGGCAGCCGCGGTGTGGGCGACCGGCTCCGCCCCGGCCATCAGGCCCATCGTGCCCACCGATGACCTGGCAGAACGGGTCTGGCAGCAGCTTTCTGCCGGATAGTGTGTCGTCGCCCCTGCCACTGTGGGGAGATCCACTAGCCTTGAGCGCGATGACCACCCCGAACGATGTTGCCCGCCAGGCTGGTGGACCCGACCCCGATGAGGTCAGGTCCCAGGTGCAGGCGCTACTGGGTCAGCTCGACCCACCCGCCGGCTTCGGTGAATCCGAGGCCGAACTGGATCTCGAGACCCAAGCCCAGGTCCTGGAGCAGGCACATGATGTGTTGGTCCGAGCACTGGAATCCGCGGAGCAGGGATAGCCATGGCCCGGCACGCCAGGGTCGACGCCGAATTGGTGCGCCGAGGGCTCGCTCGTTCGCGTCAGCAGGCAGCTGAACTGATCGACGCGGGCCGAGTGCGCATCGACGGTATACCGGCCGCCAAAGCCGCAACAGCAGTGCCGGCGACGGCATCGCTTGTGGTGCAGGGGGAACCCGGGGACAAGTGGGTCTCGCGCGGTGCCCATAAGCTTCTGGGAGCGCTTGATGTCTTTGGCCCACAGGGGCTTTCCGTTGACGGCAAGCGGTGCCTGGACGCCGGGGCTTCGACGGGCGGCTTCACCGAGGTATTGCTGCGCTCGGGTGCTCGCGAGGTGGTGGCCGCCGATGTCGGGTACGGACAACTCGCCTGGTCCCTGCAGTCCGATGACCGGGTTACCGTTCTGGATCGGACCAATGTGCGCACCCTCACACCCGAATTGATCGGCGGATCAGCGCAACTGATCGTGGCCGACCTGTCCTTCATATCGCTGGCTTTGGTGCTTGAGGCGTTGATCGCCTGTGCCACAACCGATGCCGATATCGTGCCGATGGTCAAACCCCAGTTCGAGGTGGGCAAGGAGCTTGTCGGCACCGGCGGGGTAGTGCGTGATCCGCAGCTGCGCGCCGATGCCGTGTTGTCCGTCGCCGCCCGCGCGCGGACGCGGGGTTGGCATACCGCGGGAGTGACGGCCAGCCCACTGCCCGGGCCGTCTGGAAACGTCGAGTACTTCCTATGGCTACGGAAAACAGATTCCGGCCTGGATGTTGAGGCAGCCGTTGCCGACGCTATTACGAAGGGGCCGCAGTGATGACCCGCTTGGGCGAAGAACATCAGACTCAGGTGAGCGAACGCAAGATCCTGCTTGTCGCGCACACCGGCCGTGAAGAGGTGACCGAGACCGCCCGCCGTGTCGCGAAAACGCTGGGGGAGAACGGCATCACGCTGCGGGTGCTGTCCGCGGAGGCCATCGATCGCGGACCGGCGCACCTGGACGCGACCGAATTCCGCTCCCTCGGTGTGGGCGTCGAGGTTGTCGACGCCGATCAGGACGCCGCCACCGGCTGCGAGTTGGTGTTGGTACTGGGCGGGGACGGCACGTTCCTCCGGGCGGCCGACCTCGCGCGCAGCGCGACCGCACCCGTACTCGGAGTCAACTTGGGCCGCATCGGTTTTCTCGCCGAGGTGGAGGCCGAGGCCATCGACGCCGTTCTCACCCACGTGGTGGAGGGCACCTACCGCGTCGAGACCCGGATGACACTGGACATTCTGGTCCGTATCGGTGGTGAGGTGGTCGAACGCGGCTGGGCGCTCAACGAGGTGAGCATCGAAAAGGGTCCCCGGCTTGGCGTGCTCGGGGTGGTACTGGAGGTGGATGCCCGCCCGGTATCGGCATTCGGGTGCGACGGAGTTCTCGTCTCCACCCCAACGGGATCCACCGCCTACGCGTTCTCGGCCGGCGGACCGGTTGTCTGGCCCGACCTGGACGCGATTCTCGTGGTACCCAATAACGCCCACGCATTGTTCGCTCGGCCGATGGTGACCAGCCCGGCCTCCACCGTGGCTGTCGAGATCGAGGCCGACGGGCATGACGCACTGCTCTTCTGTGACGGGCGCCGCGAGATCCGGGTGCCGCCGGGAGGGCGGGTCGAGGTGGTGCGCGGCCACCAGCCCGTGCTGTGGGCGCGATTGGACAGCAAGCCGTTCGCGGACCGGGTCGTGCGTAAGTTCCACTTGCCCGTCAAGGGCTGGCGGGGAAGGTAATCGTGCTCACCGAGATTCGCATCGAGTCCCTTGGCGCCATCCCCGCTGCCACCGCGGAGTTCGACAGCGGGTTGACCGTGCTGACCGGCGAGACCGGCGCCGGTAAGACCATGGTGGTCACCAGTCTGCATCTGCTCGGCGGGGCGCGTGCCGATGCCAACCGGGTGCGGGCGGGTGCCGACCGTGCCGTGGTCGAGGGCCGATTTCTCACGACCGATCCGCTGGGGGCCGAGCCCACCGACGTCACCGAGGTGCTGGATTCCTCAGGGGCGCAACGGGACGACGACGGCAGCGTGATCGCCGCGCGCTCGGTGACCTCCGATGGCCGCTCGCGCGCGTACCTGGGTGGACGCAGTGTGCCTGCCAAATCGCTGGCCAGCTTCACCGCGGGTCTGCTCACCGTGCACGGACAGAACGACCAGCTGCGCCTGATGCGCCCCGAGCAGCAGCTAGCGGCATTGGACAGGTTCGCCTCGGAAGGTCCGGCCAGTATCGAGGCGCTACTGACCACCTACCGTAAGCTGCGCGAGGAATGGCTCACCGCGCGGCGCGATCTCATCGACCGCACCAACCGAGCGCGTGAGCTTGCACAGGAAGCCGATCGACTCGGGTTCGCGCTCAACGAGATCGATGCCGTGGACCCCAAACCGGGGGAGGATGACCAGCTCGCCGCCGATATCCATCGTCTGTCCGAACTCGATGCGCTGCGCGACGCGGCAGCCTCCGCGCGCCTCGCGCTGGCCGGCTCGGAGTCGAACGGCGAGGCCGACGATTCCCATTCGGCGATCGATCGCATCGCGAAGGCCAAGGTCCTGCTCGAAGCCACCGACGACGCCGCACTGCGGGCACTGGCACCACAATTGGCTGAGGCACTGGCGGTGGTCAGTGATGTGTCCCGAGAGCTGACCGCGTTTACGGACGAATTGCCCAGCGATGCAAGCACGCTCGAGGAGAAGCTGGCACGCCAGGGACAGCTGCGCACGCTGACCCGCAAGTATGCCGCCAACCTCAATGGGGTTATCGCCTGGGCGCAGGAAGCGCGCGGCAGGCTGGCCGAGGTCGACACCTCCGAAGAAACACTGAGCGCCATCGCTGTCCGTGTAGATCGACTCGCTGGCGAACTGGCCACCGCCGCAACAGTTCTGACCAAGGCGCGTACCAAGGCCGCCAAGGCGCTGGGTAAAGCCGTTACCGCCGAGCTGGCCGGGCTGGCGATGGACCGAGCCGCGTTCACCATTGCCGTGGAGCCCATTGTGGCCCGGACCGATGATGTGGCGCCCCTGACGTTGCCGTCCGGGCAGACCGTGCACGCGGGATCAGCGGGTGCCGACGCCGTCGAGTTCGGATTCGCCGCGCATCGCGATAACCCGATACTGCCGCTGGCCAAGAGCGCATCCGGCGGTGAACTTTCGCGTGTGATGCTGGCTCTGGAGGTAGTGCTTGCCGTCTCGACTGCAGGGACCACCATGGTGTTCGACGAAGTCGATGCGGGCGTGGGCGGCCGAGCGGCCGTGCAGATCGGCCGGCGGTTGGCCAAGCTGGCACACACCCATCAGGTGATCGTTGTGACGCACCTGCCTCAGGTTGCGGCGTTCGCCGATAGCCACCTCGCGGTCGACCGGGTGAGTAGCAAGGGCAGCGGTGTTCGCCGCCTGGATGACGAGGATCGGGTTGCCGAACTGGCCCGGATGCTCGCCGGTCTCGGCGACTCCGACACCGGCCGGGCGCATGCCCGCGAGCTGCTCGACGCCGCCCGCTCCGAGCGAGGCTGAGTTCGGCCTCCACGGGCTGGGGGTACCTCCCGCGTGCGGGGGCACGCTCGTGGCACCCAAAACCCCAGCTGAACTGTGCGATATGCGCCTCCTCGGCCTCGAAACCAGGGGGGCTGGAGTGACTAATGTGACAGGTGTTACGGCGCGCCTCCACTGCCTGAGCAGCCCCGCGAGCGATCATCAGCTGTATGAACTTGACCACGATGCTCACGCGAAGCAGCAGCTCCCGGCCCGGCATCGTCGGAACAGTGCGGACCGACAGGGACATCAATCGGCTGCTGCAACGCCTCAATCCGGGTGATATCGCCGTCATCGACATCCTCGATCTGGATCGCATCACGGCAGACGCTCTCGTCGATGCCCGCGTCAGCGCGGTGGTCAACGTGTCGCCGTCCATCTCCGGTCGCTACCCGAATCTGGGGCCAGAGGTGCTTGTCGCCAACGGCATCATCCTCATCGACAGCATCGGACCCGAGGTCTTCAAAAAGGTCAAGGACGGCTCCACGGTTCGCGTGCACAACGGCGGCATCTACAACGGTGACCGTCGGCTCATCGCCGGGACGCCGCGCACCGATGCGGATGTGCACGACCTGATGACCGATGCCAAGACCGGGCTGGTCGCACACCTGGAGGCCTTCTCCGGCAACACCATCGAGTTCATCCGCAGCGAGAGTCCGCTGCTGATCGACGGCATCGGAATCCCGGATGTCGACATCGACCTGCGCAACCGCCATGTCATCGTCGTCTCCGACGGCGTGGGTGCCGCTCAAGACCTGAAGAATCTCAAGCCGTTCATCAAGGAGTACCAACCGGTTCTCATCGGAGTCGGGACCGGCGCCGACATCCTGCGCAAGGCCGGCTACCGGCCGCTCATCGTGGTGGGAGACCCGCTGTTGATGAGCAACGATGTCTTGAAATCCGGTGCACAGGTTGTTCTTCCCGCAGACGCCGACGGGCACGCCGCCGGGCTCGAACGCATCCAGGACCTGGGAGTCGGAGCCGTCACCTTCCCGGCGGCGGGCTCGGCCGCCGACCTGGCGCTGCTACTGGCCGATCACCACGGCGCATCGCTGATCGTCACGGTGGGCCACACCGCATCCATCGAGGAGTTCTTCGATCGCGAACGCCAGCAGTCCAATCCGTCGACCTTCCTGACCCGGCTCAAGGTCGGTGCCAAGCTCGTCGACTCCAAAGCCGTTGCAACGCTGTACCGCAACCGCTTCTCCGGTGGGGCGATCGCCTTGTTGATCCTGGCGGTATTGGTGGCCGTGATCACGATGCTGTGGGTTACCAGCGCAGGCGACAGTGCGGCTGAATGGCTGCTCGCCTATTGGAACCGGATGACGGTCTGGGTGCAGAACCTAGTCAGCTGAGCTACCCGTGATTACTCTGCGTCAGCACGCAATATCCCTCGCTGCGGTCTTCCTCGCCCTGGCAGTGGGTGTCGTACTCGGTTCCGGCCTGCTCAACGACACGCTCCTCTCCGGCCTGCGTGAGGACAAGCGCACCCAGCAACGGCAGATCGAAGACCTCAATCAGGACAAGAATGCCCTGGGCGAGAAGCTCAACGCGGCAAGTAATTTCGATGCCACCATGGCGCCTCGAATGGTCAAGGACGCCCTGGGCGACCGAAAAGTGGTGCTGTTCACCACGCCGGAGGCGGATCGCTCCGATGTCGACGGCATCGCCCAACTGATCTCCACCGCCGGCGGGTCGGTATCGGGCCGGGTCGGGCTGACCGACCAGTTCACCGACGCCAATCAGGGCGAACGGTTGCGCACCATCGTGAACTCGTCGATTCTGCCCGCCGGGACGCAGCTGCGCACCGATGCCGTAGACCAGGGATCGCAGGCGGGAGACCTCGTGGGCATCGTGCTGCAGATCGCTCCGCACAAACCGGAAGAGCCGGCGCCGCCGGTGACCGACGAGCAGCGCGACATCGCGCTCTCGGCGCTGCGTCAGAGCGGATTCATCACCTACACCGACGGACAGGTGTCCGCGGGAAATCTCGCGGTGATCGTTACGGGGGGAGCACTACCCGACGACGCCGGGAACAAGGGATCCAGCGTGGCGCGATTCGCTGCCGCGCTGGATCGGCGCGGCTCGGGCACCGTACTCGTCGGACGCAGCGGATCGGCCAACGGCATCGCGTCGATAGCGGTGACCCGGGCCGACAGTTCCATGGCCTCGGCGGCGAGCACCGTCGACGATGTTGAGATGGCCTCGGGCCGCATCACCACCGTCCTGGCGCTGCGTGAACAGTCCGACGGCCACTCGGGCCGCTACGGGCTTGGTCCCGGAGCTACCTCCATCACCGTGCCCTAGGTGAGCCACAAAAAGGGGATCTAGCCCACACCGCACGGCGTGTTCGGTGCCTGTTGTCGGCGTGTTTGTTAGGGTGAGGTTCCGTGGGTCAGCAGGGCCCCGATCCAGTCAGAATTGCCCTGCGCAGTCGTCACGGGAGCCTTCTTGCCAGGTCTACGCAAGCATCCTCAATCCGCCACTAGGCACCTCTTCGTCAGCGGCGGAGTCGCCTCCTCGCTGGGCAAGGGACTGACCGCCTCAAGCCTCGGGCAACTTCTCACGTCACGCGGTTTGCACGTGACCATGCAGAAGCTCGACCCGTACCTCAACGTGGATCCAGGCACCATGAACCCGTTCCAGCACGGCGAGGTCTTCGTGACCGAGGACGGCGCCGAGACCGATCTCGACGTCGGGCATTACGAGCGCTTCCTGGATCGCGACCTGTCAGGATCGGCGAATGTCACGACGGGGCAGGTCTATTCGTCTGTGATCGCCAAGGAGCGACGCGGTGAGTACCTCGGTGACACCGTGCAGGTAATCCCGCACATCACCGACGAAATCAAGAGCCGCATCCTCGCGATGGCCGAGCCCGATGCCAATGGCAAGCGGCCCGACGTGGTCATCACCGAGATCGGCGGCACCGTCGGCGATATCGAATCGCAGCCGTTCCTGGAGGCAGCACGCCAGATCCGGCACGACGTCGGCCGTGACAACGTCTTCTTCCTGCACGTCTCACTGGTGCCCTACCTGAGGCCGTCCGGTGAACTCAAGACCAAGCCGACGCAGCACTCGGTCGCCGCGCTGCGCAGCATCGGCATCACCCCCGATGCGCTGATCCTGCGCTGCGACCGGGAGGTGCCCGAGCCGCTCAAGAACAAGATCGCGCTCATGTGCGACGTGGACGTCGACGGTGTGATCTCCACACCGGACGCCCCGTCCATCTACGACATCCCGAAGGTGCTGCACCGCGAGGAGCTCGACGCGTACGTGGTGCGCCGGCTCAATCTGCCCTTCCGCGACGTCGATTGGACAGAGTGGGGCGATCTGCTGCAGCGCGTGCATGAGCCCAGCGAGTCGGTGCGAATCGCCTTGGTGGGTAAGTACATCGACCTGCCTGACGCTTATCTATCGGTCACCGAGGCGCTGCGTGCCGGTGGGTTCCGGCACCGCACGAAGGTCGACATCAAGTGGGTGCCC
Source organism: Mycobacterium sp. D16R12 (assembly GCF_002013465.1). Classification (GTDB taxonomy): domain Bacteria; phylum Actinomycetota; class Actinomycetes; order Mycobacteriales; family Mycobacteriaceae; genus Mycobacterium. Next base: position 151,951 of record NZ_MAFC01000028.1, read on the forward strand.
TCGGACGACTGCGAGACCGAGGCCGGCGCGCAGTCCGCGCTCGGTGACGTCGACGGGGTGCTGATCCCGGGTGGTTTCGGCATCCGGGGTATCGAAGGCAAGCTCGGCGCCATCGGCTACGCACGTAAGCGGCGCGTCCCGCTGCTCGGCCTGTGTCTCGGACTGCAGTGCATGGTGATCGAGGCGGCGCGCTCGGCGGGCCTCGCCGATGCCAACTCTGCCGAATTCGACCCGAAAACTCCGAGCCCGGTGATCGCCACTATGGCCGATCAGGTGCAGGCGGTCGCCGGTGAGGCAGATCTGGGCGGAACGATGCGCCTCGGTGCCTATCCCGCTGTTCTGGAAGCCGACTCCATTGTTGCCGAGGCGTACGGAACAACCGAAGTGTCCGAACGGCACCGGCATCGGTATGAGGTGAACAACCCCTACCGCGACAAGATCGCCGAGAGTGGTCTGCGCTTCTCGGGAACATCCCCCGACGGGCATCTGGTGGAGTTCGTCGAGTATCCGAGGGATGTGCACCCCTTCGCGGTAGCTACCCAGGCCCACCCGGAGCTCAAGAGCCGTCCCACTCGTCCGCACCCGCTGTTCATCGCATTCATCCGTGCTGCGATGGAATACAAAGCGGCCGAACGTCTTCCGCTGGACCCTGACAGTGAGTAGCGGGGCTTCCGGGGAGGGAGAACGCCATGAGTTCCTCACCCTGGAGTCCGAGCCCGTGTACATGGGCGGCATCCTGGCGTTGCGCCGTGATCGTGTCGCGATGCCCGGCGGTGGCAGCGCGATTCGCGAGGTAGTCGAGCACTACGGGGCGGTGGCGGTCGCCGCCGTGGACGAGGTCGGACAGGTCGCACTGGTGCACCAGTACCGCCATCCGCTCGGACACCGGCTCTGGGAACTACCCGCCGGACTGCTCGACATCGCGGGGGAGGACACCCAGCTGGCCGCCGCACGCGAGCTGCAGGAGGAAGCCGGCGTCGAAGCAACCACCTGGCGCGTACTCGTGGACGCCGCTGCCTCACCCGGGTTCACCGACGAGGTGGTCAGGGTGTTTCTGGCCACCGGGCTCTCGCATCCGGGCCGCGGCGAAAGCCATGACGAAGAGGCCGACATGACGGTGCATTGGGTGCCGCTGCCCGAGGCGGTGTCGATGGTGCTCGCCGGAGAGATTGTGAATGCCATTGCCGCGGCAGGCATTCTGGCCGCACATGTGGCCCTCGCCGGCCACCACACCCGCGACTCGGATGCCCCGTGGCCGGACCGGCCGACAGCCTTTGCGAAACGCAAGGCCGGAATGTGACCGTGGCGGTCGGGCTCCTGGACGGTGAGATCCAGTCCTATCTGGATCACCTCGACGTGGAACGCGGCGTCGCCGCCAACACACTGAGCTCGTACCGTCGCGACCTGCGCCGCTATCAGCAGCATCTCGCCGACCGCAAGATCGGCCGCCTGGCCGACGTGTCCGAACACGATGTGAGCGATTTCGTGGTCACATTGCGCCGGGGCGACCCTGACAATGGCGTGCCCGAGCTGTCCGCGTCGTCGGCAGCCCGCGCGCTGATCGCCGTGCGCGGACTGCACCGGTTCGCAGCCCTCGAAGGGCTGGCCCCGACCGATGTCGCTCGCGCCGTCAAACCACCGACCCCCAACCGGCGGCTGCCCAAGAGCCTGACGATCGACCAAGTGGAGGCCCTATTGGCCGCCGCGGGCGGAGCTGCCACTGACGGCCCGCTCGATCTTCGCAACCGCGCGCTCCTGGAACTGCTGTATTCGACCGGGGCGCGCATATCCGAGGCAGTGGGGCTCGATGTCGACGATGTCGATGTCCACGCCCGCTCGGCCCTGCTCTGGGGCAAGGGCGGCAAGCAGCGACTGGTGCCCGTGGGGCGCCCCGCGGTGGAAGCACTCCAGGCCTATCTGGTGCGCGGCCGCCCCGATCTGGCGCGACGAGGACGCGGCGGTGTGCCCGCGCTGTTCCTGAATTCGCGGGGTGGGCGGTTGTCACGCCAAAGTGCCTGGCAGGTGCTGGCCGATGCCGCCGAACGCGCCAAGATCAGCGCGGCGGTATCGCCGCATACGCTGCGGCACTCCTTTGCAACGCACCTCCTCGAAGGTGGTGCCGATGTTCGCGTCGTGCAGGAATTACTCGGCCACGCCTCGGTGACGACGACGCAGATCTACACGCTGGTCACCGTCAGTTCGCTGCGCGAAGTGTGGGCTGGTGCGCATCCCCGTGCCCGATAGTGCGCACTCCATGCGCGGGTTGCCGCTACCGGAAGCCGCAACCCCACTAGACTTGCGCGAATGCCTTCGATGAGCCATTTGCGCGAAGAGGGTCGAACAGACGACCGGGAGGTGACGTGACGGACGGCAGCCTCGACTCTGACTTCCCCGGCGTGGACGGCGACGTTGATCTCACCGGTCGTCCTCACAAGGACATTCCCGAACCAAAGCCGCTGACCAGCCATGGCCCGGCCAGGGTCATCGCGATGTGCAACCAGAAGGGCGGGGTGGGTAAGACCACGTCGACCATCAATCTGGGTGCCGCGTTGGCTGGCTATGGCCGACGGGTACTGCTTGTCGACCTTGACCCGCAGGGCGCCCTGTCGGCCGGTTTGGGAATCGCCCACCACGAGCTGGAGACCACCGTGCACAACCTGCTGGTGGAGCCCAGGGTGTCGGTGGACGAGGTCCTCATGCGCACCCGCGTCGAGGGACTGGACCTGATCCCGAGCAATATCGACCTCTCTGCGGCCGAGATTCAGCTGGTCAACGAGGTGGGCCGGGAACACTCGCTGGCCCGCGCGCTACACCCGGTGCTCGACCGCTACGACTACGTGCTCATCGACTGCCAGCCGTCGCTGGGTCTGCTGACGGTGAACGCGTTGGCCTGCTCCGAGGGCGTGGTCATCCCGATGGAGTGCGCATTCTTCTCGCTGCGCGGGCTGGCGTTGCTCACCGACACCGTGGCCAAGGTGCGCGACCGCCTCAACCCGAAGCTGTCGGTTTCCGGAATCGTCATCACCATGTTCGACGCCCGCACCCTGCACGCGCGTGAGGTGATGGCCCGGGTCATCGAGGTGTTCGGCGACCAGGTTTTCCACACCGTCATCACCCGCACCGTCCGCTTCCCGGAAACCAGTGTGGCCGGGGAGCCCATCACGACCTGGGCGCCCAAATCCTCCGGTGCCCAGGCCTATGTCTCGTTGGCTCGCGAGGTAATCGACCGGTTTGAATCGTGACCGTTGAGGTACCCGAAGCGCGGACTGTGTCTGATTCAGTCGCGACTTCCACGGAGCCCGTAGTGTCCGACTCCGCCGCTGCGGAACCGGAACCGAGGGCCGCCGATACCCACGGCTTCCGGATTCATCTCACAAACTTCGAGGGTCCGTTCGACCTACTGCTGCAACTGATTTCGCAGCATCGGCTCGATGTCACCGAGGTCTCCCTACACCAGGTGACCGACGAATTCATCGCCTACACCAAGACGTTGGGCGACACGTACAGCCTGGACGAGGTCACCGCCTTCCTGGTGGTGGCGGCCACCCTGCTGGACCTCAAGGCAGCGCGGTTGCTGCCCTCGGGCCAGGTGGACGATTCCGACGATTTGGCCCTGCTGGAAATCCGTGACCTGCTGTTCGCGCGGCTGCTGCAGTACCGGGCGTTCAAGCATGTGGCGGAGATGTTCGCCGAACTGGAGGCCGCCGCCCTGCGCTCGTACCCGCGCGCGGTGGCATTGGAGGAGCGGTTCAGCGAGCTGCTGCCGCCGGTCCACCTGGGGCTCGATGGGGACCAATTCGCCCAGCTCGCCGCCGGTGCGTTCACACCCCGGCCGGTTCCGACGGTGGGCCTGAGCCATCTGCACATTCCCCGGGTTTCGGTGCCTGAACACGCCAAACGGATGGTCGAGCTGCTGACCGAGCGTGGTGCGGGGCAGTGGATGACGTTCACCGAGCTGGTCGCCGAATGTTCGGCACCCATCGAGATCGTGGCCCGTTTCCTGGGCGTGCTCGAGCTCTACCGCTCCAAGGCGGTACTATTCGAGCAATCCGAACCGCTTGGACCGCTCCAAGTTTCATGGACCGGTGAGCGCCCGGCGCAGGATGATCTAGAAAAGGCAGTGGACTACGCATGAGTGAGCAGACGATCCCTGTCGAGGGGTCGCACGAGTCCACCGATCTCGATGCCCCCGTCGACACCGAGATCAGTGCCTTGGAATCGGGCTCGGAAGCCTCTGGCGAGGCAGAGTCGGGTGCGGAGGAATTCGTCCCGATGGCCGATGACGAACTCATTAGCACTCTCGAAGCCCTCTTGCTGGTGGTGGACACACCCATCAGTGCCTCGGCGGTGGCAGCTGTCGTCGCCCAGCCACTAGACCGCGTAGCCGAAGCGCTGCAACGGATTTCAGAAATCTTGACCGATCGCACCAGCGGAATCGACCTTCGTGAGACGGTCGACGGCTGGCGTATGTACACGCGCGCCCAGTACGCCCCGTACGTCGAGAAGCTGCTGCTGGACGGCGCACGTTCCAAGCTGACTCGGGCCGCACTGGAGACCCTTGCCGTGGTGGCCTACCGGCAGCCGGTGACCAGATCCCGCGTCAGTGCGGTCCGCGGTGTGAATGTCGACGCCGTCATGCGGACACTGCTGATGCGCGGCTTGATCGCCGAAGCCGGCACCGATGACGATTCGGGCGCTGTGATGTTCCGCACCACGGAGCTGTTCCTGGAGCGGCTCGGGCTGACCTCATTGACCGATCTTCCCGATATCGCACCGCTTCTTCCCGATATCGACGTGATCGACGACCTATCCGAAAACCTCGGCGACGAGCCGCGGTTCGCGCGGCTCGATCGGTCGCCCGCGGACGGTGCAGGATCCGGTGCCGCACCCGCCTTTACTGTTGATCAGGACTGAACGATGAATGAAGAGGGAATTCGACTCCAGAAGGTGTTGTCGCAAGCGGGAATTGCGTCACGCCGGGTAGCCGAGCGGATGATTTACGAGGGTCGCGTCGAAGTTGACGGTCAGATCGTCACGGAGCAGGGCAGGCGAATCGATCCGGCGGTCAACGTGGTTCGCGTCGATGGCGCCCGCGTGATCATGAACTCCGAGTTGGTGTATCTGGCACTCAACAAGCCCTACGGCATGCTGTCGACCATGTCGGACGACCGTGGTCGCCCGTGCATCGGGAAGCTGATCGAGGAGCGGGTGCGCAGCAATCAGGGCGTCCGCAATGTCGGGCGTCTCGACGCCGAAACCGTCGGGCTGATCCTGCTCACCAATGACGGGGAGCTGACTCACCGGCTCATGCACCCGTCCTACGAGGTACCCAAGACGTACATCGCGACGGTGGCGGGCACGGTGCCGCGCGGCCTCGGCAGGCAGTTGCGCGACGGCGTGGAGCTTGCCGACGGACCTGCGAAGATTGACGATTTCAAGTTCCTCGGCACCGTGGATGGCCAGACCATGATCCAGCTGACCCTGCATGAGGGACGCAATCGCATTGTGCGCCGGATGCTCGACGCCGTGGGCCATCCGGTGTTGGAGCTGGTGCGGACCAAAATCGGCGATGTGGTGCTGGGTAATCAACGTCCCGGGAGCCTGCGCGCTCTGGGCCGCGACGAGGTCGGCTCGCTGTACAAGGCGGTGCGCTTGTGACGCGCGTCGTGGTCGCCATCGACGGCCCGTCCGGCACCGGAAAATCTTCGGTGGCCAAGGAATTGGCTCGGCAGCTCGGCGCCGCCTACCTGGACACCGGGGCGATGTACCGGATCGTGACGCTCTGGGTGCTGCGCGCCGGTGTCGACCTCGCCGATCCCGCAGCCATCTCCGCTGCCACCGCACAGGTTCCCATGTCGGTGGGGTCCGATCCCGACGCGCAGACAGCTCTGCTTGCGGGAGAAGATGTTTCAACTCCCATCCGGGGAACCGAGGTGACCGGCGCGGTCTCTGCGGTGTCTGCGGTGCCGGCAGTACGCGAGCGATTGGTGCGACAGCAGCGTGAGCTGGCCGAGGGCAGTGGCGGCGCGGTGGTGGTAGAGGGTCGCGATATCGGTACCGTGGTGCTCCCTGATGCCGACGTGAAGATCTATCTCACCGCATCGGCGCAGGCCCGGGCGCAGCGCCGTAATACACAGAACATCTCCGGCGGCGGAGCCGACGAGTACGAGCGCGTACTCGCCGACGTGCAGCGCCGCGATCATTTGGACTCGACACGAGCGGTTTCGCCGTTGCGGCCGGCCGAGGACGCGGTGCAGGTCGACACGAGCGATATGACACAGGATCAGGTCGTGGCCCACCTGCTGGACCTGGTGCGAACAAAGGCAGGGGCATCTCGATGACCGACGGCACATGGGTCGATGAAAGCGATTGGGAAATCGACGAATTCGGCGAAGACGAGGCGGCCGAGGAATCGAGTGCCGCGCCTGCCGTGGTGGCGGTGGTCGGTCGCCCGAATGTCGGCAAGTCGACATTGGTGAACCGGATCATCGGGCGTCGTGAAGCGGTTGTCCAAGACATTCCCGGGGTGACCAGGGACCGCGTCTCCTATCCCGCCGAATGGATGGATCGCCGATTCACCGTACAAGACACCGGTGGGTGGGAGGCCGATGCGTCTGGCCTGCAGCAGCTCGTCGCCGAACAGGCGCGGCACGCGATGGCGACCGCGGATCTGATCATCCTGGTCGTCGACGCGACGGTCGGCGCGACCTCAACAGACGAAGACGCGGCGAAACTACTGCGCCGATCGGGCAAGCCAGTCTTCCTGGCTGCCAACAAGGTTGATAGCGACAGGGCCGAGGCCGACGCCGCAGCACTGTGGTCGCTGGGACTGGGCGAGCCCTTTCCCATCAGCGCCATGCACGGGCGTGGGGTCGCGGATCTACTCGACCGTGTGGTCGCCGATCTGCCCCAGGTGTCCGCACGCGGATCGGGAGAGGGCGGTCCGCGACGTGTGGCTCTCGTCGGAAAACCCAATGTGGGCAAGAGTTCTCTGCTGAACAAGCTGTCGGGGGACCAGCGGTCGGTGGTCCACGACACCGCCGGGACGACGGTCGACCCGGTAGACACCTTGATCGAACTCGACGGCAAGACTTGGCGTTTCGTTGATACGGCTGGTTTGCGCCGCAAGGTCGGGCAAGCCTCCGGCCATGAGTACTACGCCTCGCTGCGTACCCATGGAGCCATCGAGGCGGCCGAGGTCGCGATCGTGCTTTTGGACGCATCGCAGCCCATCACCGAACAGGACCAGCGAGTGCTGTCCATGGTGGTCGAATCCGGGCGCGCATTGGTACTCGCATTCAATAAATGGGATCTGGTGGACGAGGATCGTCACGACCTCCTTGAACGTGAAGTAGACCTTCAGCTTTCACAGCTCAGCTGGGCACAACGCGTGAACATCTCGGCCAAGAGCGGCCGCGCACTCCAGAAATTGGTGCCCGCGATCGAGTCTGCGCTGCGCTCGTGGGATTCGCGAATTTCCACCGGTCAGCTCAATACCTGGGTCAAGGAAGTGGTTGCTGCGACGCCACCTCCGGTGCGCGGCGGGAAGCAGCCACGCGTGTTGTTCATCACCCAGGCCACATCGCGGCCACCCACCTTCGTGCTATTTACCACCGGTTTTCTCGAAGCCGGGTACCGCCGATTCCTCGAGCGCAGATTGCGTGAAACCTTCGGTTTCGAAGGCACTCCCATCAGGGTGAATGTTCGGATGCGCGAGAAGCGCGGACCCAAACGCTAACTGTCGGTGAGATAGCAACAGGGGCAAGCTAAAAGACCTCATGCACATTGCCCTCGCAGGCTCCGTTCACCGAATATTCGCGCTCGTGTTGAGATCTACCCGATCGGAATCGCCCACTTTTTCGGTTTGCCGACCTAGGCTGGTTTGACCGTCTACCATCCTGCGGCGGTAGCAAAACCACCTACGAAAGGCGCAACACAGTGGCGGACACACTCACCCCGGGTCAGAAGCTGGATTCGGGACAGAGCCTCACCTCGAACAACGGCGCGTACACCCTGACCCTGCAGGATGACGGCAACCTGGTTCTGACGGATGGCGGCAGCCCCGTTTGGGCCTCAGACACAAGCGGACACACCGCCGGCCACGCAGAGGTGCAGGGCGACGGCAACTTCGTCGTGTACGACAACGGTGGTGGCGCGCTCTGGAGCAGCAACACCGAGGGCCGCTCCGACGTGAAGCTGGTGCTGCAGGACGACCGCAACCTGGTGCTTTACGCAGGCGCGGATTCTGTCTGGTCTTCGGGCACTCAGACCGACACCCCGGTTGCACCGGCAACCGAGTCTGTTGAGGTTGCGCCTGCGGCCGTGGAGGAGCCTGCTCCTGCCCCGGAGCCCCGCACCTACACCGTCGTGTCGGGTGACACCCTGTGGGCCATCGCCGAGCGTTTCTACGGTGACGGCAACCAGTACCAGAAGATCGCCGACGCGAGCGGGGTTGCCAACCCCGATCTGATCCAGCCGGGTCAGGTTCTGACGATCCCGGAGTAATCACGCCGCTTAAGCAAGCAGCTTGATGCAAGCCTCTTGGCCCCATCGGCCCCGTCGGGTTAACCCCTGGCGGGGCCGATGTCGTGCTACTCCCGTAGGTAGCCATCGGGGTGGTGGAGCGAATTGGTACGCGGGACGCGTGCCGGATCAACACGTGCGGGCGGAATCGACCACGTACGGGCCCTCAGGGCCGCGTGTGGCCCGCCAGTGGTGATCCTGGAGCCCCAGAAGCGTGTGTCGTGCCGCCCGTGGGCCCACTCGTCCATGTGGTGCACCCGGCAGTGATACGCCGGCCGATCGCGCTCCGGGTAGGTGCAGCCACGGTCCTTGGCGGTCAACACGATTCGCTGGTCCGCGGTGGCGATCCGTTTCGCCCGCCCCCAAGTGCAGTGCGCGCCCGTTGTCGTCGAAGACGGCCAGGTAGTCATGGGGGTGACTGGCCATCCGGATGAGAGTGTCCGCAAGCACATCCGCCAGATTGGCCCTACCAAACTGCCCTGGAACATGCTCGGCTACAAGCTCATTGACGATCGGACGGATCGCGGCGGGAATTCGTTGGATAAGCGCCTCTACGCCGCGAAGGACGGCGAGACGGTCGCCCTGCGTCAGAGACTGCGCACGAGTTCCGAGAGCGCGTCGATGGCATGACCCAGTCCCGCGAGGACCTTACCTGCGTCGATATCAACCATCGAACCCATGTTCGAATGATGGGAAGCCACTCCGACAAGTGGACACCAAATGTTGCGGATGATTTTGTTGTGACACAAGTGATTTCAGAGTCCCGGCGCCGTTGGCCGGAATCCGAGTTCAGGATCTCACCAGACCTACGGTAGGCTTCCGTCTGCTGCTCATAGCGGCGGCGGGCTGTGGCGCAGCTTGGTAGCGCACTTGACTGGGGGTCAAGTGGTCGCAGGTTCAAATCCTGTCAGCCCGACAACAAAAATCCCTTCTGACCTAGGTCGGAGGGGATTTTTAGTTTCTGAATGAGTGCCAGTTGTTGCTTGGGCAGGGTCAGGCTGGGTGGTGGATGAGCAGCGGCAGCACCACTCGCGCTCCGGCCTTCCGCAGATGAGCGGCGGCCACGGTGACGGGCCACCGGGTGGACGTCGAGTCCGCCACCAGCAGCACACACCGGCCGTGGACCGCGTCTCGGAGCGAGTCGTCTGTGCTGATCACGTCACGCCAGTAGGCGGCCTCCTCCCCGCCGGACGAATCACGGCCAGGAGCCCTGCCCGCGGCCACTGGCATCACTGCGTGCTGCAGACGACCGACCGTGGCAATTTGGTCCGTCACCGGCCGGACCGGATTGGGCGTACCGGTCAGCTGAAGCGATACGGCGATCTCGGGACGGGCGACCCATTCGTCGCGCCATCGAGCGAGAGTCGAAACCGAGGCCTGGGCCAGAGCCTCGATCGCCTCGGGCTCGCCCGCACCCGCAGCGGTGATTACCCCGCTCCATTCGGGAGCATCGGCATGGACCAGCACGCGGCCCGGCTCGGCGAGCAGGTCCGCTGGAATCTTGCCGCGGGTACCGAATTCTCCGCCGGGCCACATCTTTCGGGGTTCGAGCACCGTGGAGTCGGCGCGCAGGGTGGCGGCGACCGTCCGCATCAGGTCGGCGGTCGCGGGCAGTCCAAGTCCATCGGGTGTCTGTCCGAGGCACACCGAGCAGCGTCCGCACGATGCCGCCTGGGGATCGTCGAGCGATTCTGTGAGCAGCTGCATGAGGCAGCGTTCTCCCCGCGTATAGGCCTTCATGATGTCGGCCTCGCGGCGGCGAGTGGCAATGATGCCTTCGTAGTGTTCCGCGTCGAAACTCCAAGGGCTACCGGTGGATCGCCAGCCGCTGTCCACCCGCTCCACTGCTCCGTCGACGGCGAGCTGTTTGACCATGAGCTCGATTCGTGTGCGCCGGATACCTGTCTTGGCCTCGAGTGCGTTTACCGATATCGATTCCGCGCCGTCGCGCGTCTCGCCGGCGAGAGCGGTGAGCACTGTGTCCATCTGTTGGGGATCTGGAATCGAGGCGGTGGTGAAGTAGTCCCATATGCCGGCATCGGATTCCGATGGCAGCAGGACGACTGCCGCGTGGTCGATGGCCCGGCCGGCGCGCCCCACCTGCTGGTAGTAGCCGACAGGTGACGGCGGCGAGCCGATATGGACTACAAACCCAAGGTCGGGCTTGTCGAAGCCCATTCCCAGCGCAGACGTGGCGATCAGCGCCTTGATCCGGTTTTCACGTAGCGCGTCCTCGAGCCGGGCTCGCGTGTCCGCATCGAGTTGGCCGGTGTACGCAGCGACCTTCGCCTGCGGGTGTACTGCATGGATGGCGTTCACGAGCCGTTGCGCATCGGCGACGGTAAGTACGTAGACGATGCCCGATCCTGGTAAGTCGTCCACATGCTGAGCGACCCAGGCATAGCGTGCCAGCGGCGACATCTGCGGTAACACGTTGAGCTGCAATGAGCGACGAGCCAGCGGTCCCCGGAGAACAAGAGTGGCGTCTCCAAGCTGGGAGGCCACGTCATCGGTGACCCGCGCGTTAGCGGTGGCAGTGGTGGCCAGTACCGGCGTCTGCGGGTTCAACCGGGTGAGCACGTCGGACACCCGGCGGTAGTCGGGACGAAAATCGTGGCCCCAATCCGACACCGCGTGCGCCTCGTCGATGACCAGCAGCCCCATAGAGCCCTCGAGTGCCGAAAGCACCCTACGGCCAAACGACGGGTTAGCCAGCCGCTCAGGTGACACCAGCAGCACGTCGATATCACCAGCCACGAGCTGCGCTTCGATCGCGTTCCAGTCGTCGAAGTTCGACGAGTTGAGAGTCGCGGCTCGCAGCCCTGCCCGAGCGGCAGCAGCGACTTGATCGCGCATCAGGGACAGCAGTGGCGAGACGATCAGTGCCGGACCGGCGCCCTCGGAGCGCCGAATCGCTGTCGTGACCCAATACACCGCGGATTTACCCCATCCGGTGGCTTGGACCACCAGCACCCGAGCCGCGGGTTCCAGTAGCGCAGCAATGGCGATCTCTTGATCGTCCCGCAGCATCGCACCGGGGCCGGCCAGCGCCTCGATCACCGTGAGGGCTTGCTCCGCTCTGGACTCGTTCAGCAGTTGTCCCATGATCGGTATTCCCCTCGCGTCCGATTGCCGGTTGATCACAAGCTACAAGAGATCTCCGACATCGTTAGATTGCCGGATTTCTACCTAGCACCGGCTTTCGGAGGCTCCTGTCATCGAAGGATCCTGCACCGCCGGAAGATGCTCAGCCCAAGTTCGCATCAACCCAGAGCTGATGTGCTTGCTGGCGGTACTCAGTTCCGAATCACTGTGATGTTCGGTCTTTGTGGAGTCACTGTCTCGACGTCAGTGCTCGTGTGTCTTCCGGCAGCGGCGCGTGATCGGTCAAAGTGGTGATTGCGCTGGCTTTCTCATCGCACCAGCCCCATCGTTTGCATGTTGCGGATGGCCGAATCAG
>NZ_MAFC01000029.1 GCF_002013465.1 Mycobacterium sp. D16R12
CATAAACGCCCTGTCTTGGAGGCCCGGTGCCTCTAGATCTGTTGTGAATAAATATTTCAGGAGGAAACACGATATGTCCGAGCAGATCTTCGCCATCAGCGGGATGCACTGCAACTCGTGCGTCATGGGAGTGACGGAGGCGCTGACCGCACTCGACCCGGTGCGCGAGGTGTCCGTCGACCTGGACCCCAAGGGTGCCTCGAAGGTACGCGTTCTGTCCGACAGTGTGCTGTCGGTGGAAGAAGTTCACGACACGCTTGTGCGTGCCGGTGGTGATTTCGCGGTCGCTGCCGGATAGCGGCTACCGGCGGAAAACGCTAGTACCTCAGCCGAACTCGATCACCGTGTGCGGTGCGCGCACCCGGTCCAGGCCGGGCAGTGCATACAGCAGCGGGCCGGCCCAGCGCAGTACCTTGCCGCGCCCGGCCGGCATCCGCAGCTCGCGCACGCTGCGGATGCCGGGGATGGCACGCAGTTCTCCGTACTGATTTGCGGTGAACGAGAAGGGCATTGGCGGCACAGTGTACTGCTCGCTGAGTCTCATCCCGCGTTGCGAGTGTGTGCTCAGGAACTTCGGCACGGAATCGAAGATCAGCCTGCCGCCAGGGAAATGCTTGGCGCACTCGGCGATCAGGTCGAATACCGGTTCGCGCTCCAGATACTGGAAGAGGCCCTCAGCGGTGATCAGCACGCCGCGGGAGCCGTCCACCCGGTCCATCCACGAATAGTCGAGCGCGGATTGCGCACGGTAGTGCAACCGGTCGGATTGCGGAAGCAGCTGTCGACGCAGCCGGACGATGGGCTCCAGGTCCACCGATGTCCAGGTGAGCTCGCCGTTGTCGACGCGCCAGAAGCTCGTCTGCAAGCCCTCGGCCAAGGCCACCACACTCGCTCGCGGATGCCCGGTCAGATACTCCCGCGTGGCCGTGTCGAATATCAAGGCGCGCAAGGCAGTAGCTTGATGTGTGCGCCCGAAATGCTGAAAGTCGTAATCAAGGCGGGCGTGCAGTGCGACGGCCATGGGGTCATCGATGATACCGTCCGGCCGGGCCGCTTCCGTCGCCCGTTGATGCAAGGTGAGCAGCGCGGTCTCGGACACACCGTCGAGGTGTCGAGCATCGATGACTGGCATGGGGCCGACTGTACGGGACGGCGATACTGCGTGGGAATTCCTGGCGCGCAACGATAAATGTGATTTCGAACGCTGATTCTGGTTGTGCGGGAACTTTCCGGTGCACAGTACGACTACTCCCATGGAGACGCGAAACCGACTGCGTCCATTCAGCAGGGAGGCGACGGGTGACGGCACCGATATGGATGGCGGAGCCTCCGGAGGTGCATTCGGCGCTGTTGAGTGCGGGCCCGGGTCCGGGTGCGGTGCTCGCCGCCGCCATGCAGTGGCAAGAGATCGCGGACAACTATGCACGCACGGCGGTCGAGCTGACCCAGGTCTTGGCCGGAGTTCAGGCAAGCAGTTGGCAGGGGCCCAGTGCCGCGGAGTATGTGGCCGCCCACGGGCCGTACCTGGCGTGGCTCGAGCAGGCCGCTGTTGAGAGCGCTCTCATTGCCACGCAACACGAAACAACCGCCGCGGCCTACGGTGGTGCGCTGGCGGCCATGCCCACACTTGCCGAGCTCGCCATCAATCACGTGACGCACGGGGTGCTGGTCGGCACGAACTTCTTTGGAATCAACACCATCCCGATCGCGCTCAACGAGGCCGACTATGTCCGCATGTGGGTGCAGGCCGCGGGCACCATGAGCGCCTATCAGGCGACCTCCGAGGCCATGACGTCGGCGATACCGCCTACTCAGCAGGCGCCGCCGATTCTCGGTCCCGGCGGCGAGGCTCGCAGTGACCAATCGGATCCGCCCCTGGGTTCGCCCGAGCAGATCAAGCAGATGCTGCAGGGCTTTCAGCAGTGGTTCGAGAAGATGGGCTTCAATCCAGCGACTTCGGCCGTGCTCGCCGTGATCATGCTCTTCCTCTACGACCTACTCTGGTACCCGTATTACGCCTCGTACCTGCTGCCGTTTCTCATTCCCGCCCTCAGTGGGCTCAGTGGTTTGGCGGCACTGGTACACCTTCGGCCTACTCCGGCAGCGGTTCCGGCTCCGGCGGCAGCGCCCTCTGCCGACAGGCCGGCGCTCCGGGCTGTGCATCGTCCGGAGGCGAGCCTGGCGGCGGTACCCCTGCCTGCCATGTCCGCTGCCCCGTCGGGAGGCACGTCGCCGGCCGCTCCCGCGCCGAGCGCGACTGCTCCGGCTCCGTCCGCCCCTCCCGCATCGATGAGTGGGATCACTTATGCCATACCCGGTTTGGTGCCGCCCGGGGTGAGCTTCGGCCCCAAGGGCACGGCGAAATCGTCGGATTCTGCCGTCGACACGATCGATGCCGCCGCAGCGGCAAGTGTTACGGCGGTGGCTCCCGTTCGGCGCAGGCAGCGCAGCAAGAACAAGGCCCGCATCGGTGGCCAGCGCTACGAATACCTGGAAGCGACAGCCGGTATGGGCGCGACGGCCGGGTACTCCACCGACACCGGCGAGCGCGCTGCGACCGGCCGGGGTGCCGGCCCGCTGGGATTCGCGGGCACGGCGCCCGCCGTGACCAGTACACACACCGCCAGGGCGGTCAGACGCGGATCAGATGACACTCCGCAGGTGGTTCCCATGCTCCCGAGTACCTGGGAACCCGACAGTACGGACCAGTGATAGCCGTTCTACCTGCATCTATAAGTAAAACTTTGGGGCCGTTCACGGATTAGGCACTACTCACGGGCGTCTTTGCGCAGAACAATCGAAGACAGTCACCGGAAGCATCAGCGGTGGCGTTCCTAGATTTCCACGCAGAGAAGGGCAGAACAGTGAGCGAGTACGGATGGACAGTGGTCGGCGCGGGCCCCGCAGGAATTGCGGCAGTGGGGAAGCTGCTCGACCACGGAGTGCCGCCCGGCTCGATCGCCTGGGTCGACCCGGAGTTCGCCGCGGGCGACTTCGGCACGAAATGGCGTGCTGTGCCGAGTAATACGTCGGTGAAGCTGTTCATCAACTACCTGACGGACGCACAGTCCTTCCGGTTCGCCCATGCACCGCATTTCGCGTTGAACGACCTCGCACCCACGGACACCTGTCTGCTCGGGGATGTCGCTGATCCGCTGGTGTGGATCACCGAGCAGCTCTGTGACCAAGTGCATGCCCTGCGCACCATCGCGACGGGTCTGTCACTGCAGGGGGGCCAGTGGACCGTGCAAACCGAAATGGGTGATATCACTTCGAAGAACGTGATCCTCGCGGTCGGTTCGGTTCCCAAGACACTCGATTACCCGTGGTTGAACGAGATCCCGATCGAGGTGGCGCTCAACCCCGAGAAGCTTGCCGCGTTGCCGCTGGAGGGGGCCACCGTCGCCGTCTTCGGTGCGTCGCACTCGAGCATGATCGCCTTGCCCAACCTGCTGGCCGGCCCGGCGGCCAAGGTGATCAACTTCTATCGCGGCCCGTTGCGTTATGCGGTCGACATGGGGGACTGGACGCTGTTCGACGACACCGGCTTGAAGGGCGAGGCCGCACGGTGGGCGCGGGAGAACATCGACGGCGTGCTGCCGGACCGGTTGCAGCGCTGCCTCGTTGACAGCCCTGAATACCTCGAGCTGCTCCAGAGCTGCGATTACGCGGTGTACACCGTCGGGTTCAGTCCGAGGCCGATACCCGCTGCGCCGCAGTGGGGGCACCTGGAGTGCAATGCCGCCAACGGGATCATCGCACCTGGTCTGTTTGGCGCCGGAATTGCGTTCCCCGAGTACCGGATTGACCCGATGGGTTTCGGTGAACACCGCGTGGGACTGCAGAAGTTCATGGATCGTCTCAACAAGGTAATGCCGTTATGGCTGAAGTACGGCTCGTGACCGTCGGTGAATCCGTTGGCGCCGAACCCGATTACCGATTCACGCTCGCCAACGAGCGGACATATCTGGCCTGGGTGCGTACCTCGCTGGCGCTCATTGCCAGCGGGGTAGCGCTCATGCAGTTCGTTCCGGAGTTCTGGATTCCGGGTGCCCGGCATGTGGCGAGCATCCTGCTGGTCATCACGGGCGGCGTGCTGGCGATGGCGGCCGCGCGCCGGCGGCGCCGGGTACAGGACGCCATGCGCCGCGACGCAGACCTGCCACCGAGTCATATGCCGACGTTTCTCAGCGTCCTGCTGCTGGGGATGGTGGTGCTGCTGGTGGCGCTGCTGCTCAAGGGCTAGCGATGTACCTGGCCGCGTGGGTGGGCTCCAAACATGTCGTCGACGAAGACCGCTAAGCTGTACGACGTTCTATTGCCTCCTTAGCTCAGTGGTAGAGCACCGCTCTTGTAAAGCGAAGGTCGTCAGTTCAATCCTGACAGGGGGCTCAACGAGTTATTTGTCATGTCGGTGTCGTCACGTAATTTCAGCCCATGAGACTGTGCCTTGGTTGCGGCGCACCACTTTCCAGGCGAAGCCAGAAGATCTATTGCGGCAATGCTTGCCAGGCGGCAGCCCGACGCGTTGCCAGTATCAGACTGTGGCTCGAGTCCGGTGAGGCCCGGGTGCGCAGCGAGCAGGGCCACTTCATTCGGCACTTTCTCGCAGCGGCTCAATCGGGCTGCTGCGCAATCTGCGGTGGAGCGAGCATCTGGCAAGACTCCCCGCTCGTACTGGTCTTGGACCATATCGACGGAAACCCGGTCAACAATTGTCGAGAGAATCTGCGGCTGGTCTGCCCGAACTGCGACTCGCAACTGTCGACCTACAAGAGCCGCAATCGCGGCAATGGCCGCAGTTTCCGCAGGCAGCGCTATGCCGACGGAAAGTCGTACTAGTCCGCCGACTAGATCTCGCCTTCGATAACTCGCTCGGACCGTATCGGCCGCGGTGAGCTGGACGGTCGCGACGGTCGCCGGCGTGGCAGGAAACCGCCCAGTGGACCGACCACGGAGCTGAGTGCCGAGACGGTATCGGTCAGTAGCTCGATGGTGGGTGTCAGCGCGTCGATATTGGGCGCCAGCTTGGCGGCCGTCTCCGACAGGTTGGCCAGCTGCTGCAGTGGACCGTCCTTCGCGGTGAATTTGTCCAGGACGCCCTCTTCGCGCATCAGCCGTTCGAGGATCCCGTCCTCGGCGAGCAGCTGATCGACCAGCCCACCCGGTGCGAGCGCCCGGTCCAGGGCGCCGTCCTGTGAGGTGAGTCGATCGACGGGCCCGTCCTTGGCGAAGAGCCGGTCCAGGACACCACCGGGTTCGGTGAGCCGATCAGCAAGCCCGCCGGGCGCCATGACGCGCTCTACCGGTCCACCCGGCCGCAGCGCCCTGCCGATGGGCTTGTCCTCTTCCATGAGCTCGGCGACCCTCATCGCCGAGCTCAGCGGGCTCTTGCGTCCGACCAGCCCTAGCAGGGATTCGACGGTGCCAACCAGGCCCGATCCGGGGGCGTCGGGTTGGCCGTCGTGGGGCCGTCCGTCGGGCAGTTCGGCGAGAATTTCGCGCCCGGTATCGATCGCCTTCGCGGCCACCGCCAAGCCGGTGTCGGCAACGGCCAGCGAAATCTTGAGCGGCGCGGTGATCAGCGACACCAGCTTCATGGCACAACTCTAGGGCGACTTTGCGCGGTTGGCTGACAATCTCCTGTGAAGAACTCACAGGAACCTCACAGCGAAGATCCAGCACACCGTAAATTTTGAGGGGAAGATTGTCAGAGGTGAGCATCACGACTGAGACACACCAAGGAACGTTTCCCGCCAACGGCACCACCCCCGCCAAGGTGCTGGTGGTCGACGATGAGTCGAACATTGTCGAACTGCTCTCGGTCAGTCTCAAATTCCAGGGGTTTGACGTCTACACCGCCGACAGCGGTGCCGCCGCCCTGGATCTGGCCCGCACGGTTCGCCCCGATGCCGTGATCCTCGACGTGATGATGCCCGGAATGGACGGATTCGGGGTACTGCGCCGCCTGCGCGCCGACGGGATCGATGCGCCGACGCTGTTCCTGACCGCCCGCGACGGTCTGCAGGACAAGATCGCGGGACTGACGCTGGGCGCCGATGACTACGTGACCAAGCCGTTCAGCCTGGAAGAGGTGGTCGCCCGGCTGCGGGTGATCCTGCGTCGCTCCGGGATGGGCTCGGAGCCTGCCCGCAAATCGCGGCTCAGTTTCGCCGATATCGAGCTCGACGAGGACACCCATGAGGTGTGGAAGACCGGTGAGCCGGTTGCGCTCTCGCCCACCGAGTTCACGCTGCTGCGGTATTTCATGATCAACGCGGGCACCGTGCTCAGTAAGCCCAAGATCCTCGACCATGTGTGGCGTTATGACTTTGGTGGCGATGTGAACGTCGTCGAGTCCTACGTCTCGTATCTGCGGCGCAAGATCGACAACGGTGAGAAGCGGTTGTTGCATACGCTTCGTGGCGTGGGATACGTATTGCGCGAGCCGCGGTGAGTGCCCGCCCCGGCGTTCGTCGGGGTGTACCGCTGCGGGTGAGCCTCGTGGTCGGAACCTTGGTTTTGGTTGCGCTCGGGTTGGTGGCATCTGGCATTGCGGTGACTACCACCATGCAGCGCACCATGATGAACCGTGCCGATCGCGAGCTGATCGACGCCGCGAATGGGTGGGCGAACCGGCCACCGCCACCGCCGCCTGCCTTCGACACCAACCGGCATCGGCCCCCGTCCTTGTTCTTCATCCGCACCACCGATGACCGTGGGCGGGTGGTCATCATGCTCAATGACCGCGCCCGGGCCGATCCGGACTTACCGCTCGACAATGACGTGGGTGGCCGCCCCGTGACGGTGCGCTCGGCGGACGGCACCACGGAGTGGCGTGCGGTGTCCCGCCACGACGCGTTGGGCGGATACACGACAGTTGCCCGCGATATCACCGATGTGCGCACCACGGCCCGCGACCTGTTGTGGCTGCAGGTGGCGATAGGGATCGCCGTGCTGACTGTGCTTGGTATTGCGGGATATTGGTTGGTGCACCGCAGCCTGCGGCCGCTCGCCGAAGTAGAGGCAACGGCCGCCGATATCGCTGCGGGTCATCTTGATCGGCGGGTGCCGGAACGCGACCCGCGTACCGAGGTGGGCCGATTGTCGTTGGCGCTCAATGGAATGCTTGCGCAGATTCAGCGCGCGGTGGCCGATTCGCAGAAGTCCGCGAAGACGGCCCGCACTTCGGAGGAGCGCATGCGTCGGTTCATCACCGATGCCAGTCATGAATTGCGTACACCCCTGACCACCATCCGCGGCTACGCCGAGCTCTACCGCCAGGGTGCTGCCACCGACATCGAGCTGGTGCTGGGCCGCATCGAAGGAGAGTCGACCCGCATGGGTCAGCTCGTGGAGGACTTGCTGCTGTTGGCGCGACTGGACGCGCATCGGCCGATGGAGCAGCGGCTCGTCGACCTACTGGTGTTGGCCACCGATGCCGTGCACGATGCGAAAGCCACTGCGCCCGAACGTGATGTGGAGCTGGAAGTCTTTGACGGCCCGGGCACTCCGGAGGTCATCGGCGACGAGCTGAGGTTGCGTCAGGTGCTGGGCAATCTGGTGAGCAACGCGCTCGGGCACACCACCGCTGCCGTCCGGGTCCGGGTGGGCACCGAGGGAGATGACGCCGTCCTGGAGGTCATCGACGCGGGACCGGGCATGACGAAGACCGATGCAGAACGTGTCTTTGAGCGGTTCTATCGTGCGGACACCTCACGCACCCGCAGTAGCGGCGGTACAGGGCTGGGTCTGTCGATCGTCGACGCCCTCACCGCCGCGCATGACGGCACCGTCACCGTGCACACCGCGCCCGGTGCGGGCTGCCGATTCGAGGTGCGGCTGCCTCGCGCCGATATGACCGACGAGGAAACCGAGAGCGAGGACGTCGATGCTGAGGTGGCGGAGGCTGCGGCTTCTGCGCCAAAGATCTTGCGGACTAGTCGATCTCAGCCAGCGCAGCCTTGATCTTCGCCTGAGCCTCGTCGAGGGATTCCGCCGAAGCGTTGGGGTCGGCGTTCTCAAAGCTGAAATCGGTCAGCGTGAACCCCGGGAAGACATGGATGTGCAGGTGCGGCACCTCCATGCCCGCGATGATGTAACCGGCACGCGGTGCATCGAAGGCCTTGCGGATCGCGCGACCGACGCGCTGTGCGACAAGATTGACCTTCGCAAAGACGGCCGCGTCAATGTCCTGCCACTGGTCGATTTCGGCACGCGGCACCACCAGGGTGTGGCCCTGGGTGATCGGTGCGATGGTCAGAAACGCGACGACGTCGTCGTCCTCGTAGACGAACCGACCGGGCAGTTCTCCGTTGATGATCTTCGTGAAGACGCTGGACATGTCCCTAGGTTAGTGGCCCGTCGTGCGGCCGGGCGCGCCGTCATGCCGATCAGGCAGCCTGCGATCACCACCGCAGCCCCGGCGAGTTCCAGGGCGGTCGGCCGTTCGCCGAGGATCAGCCACGACGCGGTGATGCCCACGATCGGCACCAGCAGAGAGAACGGTGCCACGCGGCTCGCCGGGTACAGGCCCATCAAGTAGGTCCACAGGCCCAGGCCCACAACGGTGGCCAGTAGCACGATGTACACGAGGCCGCCCAGGGCAATGAGTCCGCTGCGCTCACCGATCGAGGCCACCGCGTGCCACCCTGCCGATGGTCCCTCGGTGGCTGCCGACAGCGCGAACAGCGGGATGGGCGGCACCACCGACATCCACAGGGTGAGGCGCAGCGGCGTGCCCGGATCGGCATTGTCCGCCATGGCCTTTCGGCTCCCGATATTGCCGAAGGCCCAGCCCAGGGCGCCAAGCAGCGTCAGGATCACCGGGACCAGCGCGGCGGATGCGCCGTGTGCCGCGCGATCGGCCGCGATGAG
This sequence comes from Mycobacterium sp. D16R12, assembly GCF_002013465.1. Classification (GTDB taxonomy): domain Bacteria; phylum Actinomycetota; class Actinomycetes; order Mycobacteriales; family Mycobacteriaceae; genus Mycobacterium. Next base: position 8,878 of record NZ_MAFC01000029.1, read on the forward strand.
GGCCATCCCACCGACGGCAAGAGCGATACCCGCGATCTGACGGCCCGACATCCGCTCGCCGAGCAGCAGCACGCCCAGGATCGCGGTGAAGGGGGCCGAGGCCTGCAGCACCAAGGACGCCAGCCCTGTCGGCATCCCGTTCGCCATGGCAAGGAACAGGAACGCGAACTGGACGGTGCCGAACCCCACTCCGTACAACAGGAACCAACGCATCGGAACCCGCGGCCACGGCACGAACAGGATCACCGGAACCGCCAGCACCGCGAACCGCAGCCCGGCGAAGAAGACCGGCGGGAAATGTTCCAGCCCAGCGTGGATGGCCAGGAAATTGATGCCCCACAACACGGCGACGGTCAGTCCGAGAAGACGGTGCCGGGTTGTCATGCCGTCGATCCTGCGTACCGAATCGATTTAGCACAATCTAATTAATGTGCACTATTAATGTAGATTTTCTTCATGGATGTGCGCCGCCTGCGGATTCTGCGTGAGTTTGCCGATCGCGGCACCGTCGGCGAGGTCGCGGACGCGATGAGGCTCACCCCGTCGGCGGTATCGCAGCAGCTGAAGGTCCTTGCGCGGGAGGCGGGCGTGCCGCTGCTGCGGCAGGACGGGCGCGGTATCGCACTGACGGAAGCCGGCCGCGCGCTGGTGCTGCACGCCGACGAGGTGATTGCCGCCGTCGACCGGGCGGCTGAGGAGATGGTGACATACCGGGAGGGGACGCAACCGGTCGTGCGGATCGCGTCGTTCCCCTCCGGAGGGAGCCTGCTGCTGCCCAGGCTGGTGGCCGCCGTCGACGGTGTGGTGGATGTGCGTCCGGGTGACGAGGACGTGCCGTACAGCGAGGCTCCCGGGCTGCTGGCCGAGTACGACATCGTTGTCACCCACCGGGACGAGCGAGCTGCTGCCCTGCGGTCTGCTCGGGTGTGGTCGATGACGCTCATGCGAGAGCCGATCGATCTCCTGGTGCACAACGATCACCCGCTGGCGGGGCGTGGTTCGGTGACGCCGGGTGAGCTGGCGGACGAGACCTGGATCAGTGTCCCGGAGGGATTTCCGGTAGACGATGTTCTGGTCTCGCTCGGAGTATCGGCGGGTATTCGACCCCGAGTTCGGTTCCGGTTCAAGGATTTCCAGATTGTCGAAGACATGGTGGCCCACGGCCATGGCATCGCGTTGATGCCGCGATACGTGAGCCGCAGCCCGCGGGTGGCGCGACTGGTTATCCGTGAGGTCCGGGCAGGGCGGCTGTACGAGGTGCTGGCCCGTCCCGGCACTCAGCATCGCCCGGCGATTGCCGCGACCATCGGCGGCTTGCGGGACGCGGCCGCGATACTGGAGTCGGGATAGTCGCTGGAGTGTGTGCTCGGTCGGTTGGGCCTTTCATCCACCGGCGAGATTTCTTTGAAAGCAGACCGAACAGGCACCCGTCCAAAGGGCCGTTGGCATCGAATTACTCCCAAAGCGCAAGAACCCCGGCTCGATCGGTGTACCTTGCGCACGTTGCGGGTGAGGAGGGTCAATGGTGACCGATAGGTTTGCTCCCGAAGAAGTGGCGCTGCGCCCACGAAATGTCCACTTCGAGTGGGGGGCGTCGCCGCTGCACTGGATTCCTGGCGATCCGTACGCGTCGCATGTCGTGACGGCGCTCAACTTGTTCCTGCCGGTGGCCGAGCGCTGGTTCAGCGCGTTGTTATCCGATGCGCTGGAATACGTGCGAGATGAGCACCTGCGAGAGGAGATCATCGGCTTCATCGGGCAGGAGGCGGTGCATGCCAAGACCCATGATGAAGTCTTGGTCGCCTACGTGCGCCGGCATGGGATCGACCCGGGGCCATTCACTCGTCAGCTGGAGTGGGTCGTGGCCCAATACGGCCATCGCTCCGCGCGGGCAAATAGGACGAACCGGCGTAAGGCGCTCGCCTCCGGAACTCACGCTCTATGTGCTGCAGAGCATTACACCGGTGTTCTTGGTCATTGGGCATTGAACAATTCATGGGACGAGATGGACGTCGACCCGATGTTGTGCGATCTGTACCGATGGCATGGAGCCGAAGAAGTGGAGCACCGGCATGTCTCGTACAACGTGGCGAAGTATTTTGGTATGGACTATCTCGCCCAGGCCGTGTCGGGGGTGATGGTCAGCGTTGTCTTCTTCGTCATGCTGCTGCGTGGCGCCAGGTTTCTTGTCCACGAAGATCCTGCCTTGCCCAATATCGGGTATGTCCGGCTTTTGTGGAAGCTGCGCGCTTCCGGGCAGCGGGGGGCGGCGCCCACAGCCGGATACATGGCGCGGAGCGGACTGCGGCTGCTCAAACGTGACTACAGCCCGGTGGATGAGGGCAGTACCGCGCAGGCGATCGCCTATCTGGCCACGTCGCCGGCGGCACGCGTTTTCCATGACTAAGGGCCGATTGTCACGGCTCGCAACAGGTTTGCTCAAGCCGTACACAGGCGAGCCGCCCCCCGGTCTCTATCGGGACACCCGCCCCGACACCTTGATCCGTGTAGCGGGTGCGGCAGTTCCGCACTTTGTTTCGTTGGTTATGCGTCTCGGCGGCGATCGTGAACTGCCCGAGCTTCCGCGCGCCGCAAACCGGCGAACGGTACGAGTGACGGATCGCATGGTGCTCGCCGGTGATTCGGACGTTGTGCAGCTGACGCTTGCAGCCGATGACGGCGAGTCATTGCCGCATTGGCATCCCGGGGCGCACATCGACGTTCACCTTCCGTCGGGGCGAACGCGCCAGTACTCCCTATGCGGTGATCCGCTGCAACCGCACGAGTATCGAATCGCGGTGCGCCGCATTGAGGATGGCGGCGGTGGGTCCGTGGAAATGCACGGGTTGGTCACCGGTCATCGAGTCGACATCAGCGATCCCCGCAATGCCTTCGTGCTGGCGCTGCCCGGAGTGTCCTCGCGTGCCAGGAGTCTGCACTTCATCGCCGGCGGTATCGGCATCACACCGATCCTGCCGATGGTCCGGGTGGCCCAGCAGCTCGGTGTGCCCTGGACCTTGTGTTACACCGGTCGGCATCGAGGCAGCCTGCCGTTTGTGGACGAATTGCTCGCGTTCGGAGACAAGGTGCGGGTGCGCACCGACGATCAGGGCGGATTGCCCTGTGCTGCTGAGCTTCTCGATAGATCCGATGAACGAACGGCTGTCTATGTGTGCGGTCCGCCACCGATGACGCAGTCGGTGGGTCGAGCCGTCCCGCGGGGCGTCGAGTTACACACTGAGCGATTCTCGCCGCTACCCGTCGTTGACGGAATGGCGTTCGAGGTGGAGTTGGCACACACCGGAGACGTACTGGCTGTCGCACCGCAGCAGACCGTGCTGGCCGCGTTGCGGGGCGCGCGGCCCAACATCGGGTATTCCTGCCAGCAAGGGTTCTGCGGGACGTGCGTACAGCGCGTGCTGTCCGGTGAGGTAGAGCACCGCGATGGAACCCTCACCGAGCAACAGCGAGCGGCAGGCCAGATGTTGGTCTGCGTTTCCCGGGCGACATCCGCGGGCGCCCGGATCGTGGTGGACCTATAGCCCTGCGGCCTGATTTGTATGGGCCTTGACGTGCTCCAGCACTAATGCCGCAGTTTGGTTCGGTCGTTCCGCGGCGATCCAGTGGGAGACGCCATCGAGCACCTCGAATCGATACGGCCCGTCGACGTATTTGGCGGTATTTTGGGCGGCGCTGCGGCCCAGTGCCGCATCATCGGTGCTCCACACATACAAGGTGGGAATCTGGATTCGTCCCGGACCGGACGGGTTGGCATACCGCATGGCGCGGTACCAATTGATGGTCGCGGTGGCGGCGCCCGGCTCGCGTGCCAATTCCAGTGTTTCCTGGACCTTGGTCTCACTGAGCTTCATATCTCGCGCCAACTTGCGGATGAGAGGGCCATTCCGTGTGGTCTGTCGTTCCGGCAGCCAGGGGAGCTGGAAAAAGAGCATGTACCAGGACTTCAGAAGCTGCCCGCGTGGCAACGCGGCGAGAAACGCCCGTGGATGTGGCACCGACAGAATGGATGCGGTGATCACGCGGTCGGCATGTTGGCCGGCCAGCTGCCATGCGACCGCAGCACCCCAGTCATGTCCCAGCACATGGAATTTCGGTACTTCGGCCTGATCGGCAAGTGCCAGGATGTCGCCGGCCAGCTTGTCGAGTGTGTAATTCCGTATGCCTTTGGGGCGTGCCCCGGGGGAGTAGCCCCGCTGGTCTGGGGCCAGCACCCGAAACCCGGCGGCGGTAAGGACAGGGATTACACCGCTCCAGCTATCGGCCCGCTCGGGAAACCCGTGCAGTGCAACGATTACCGGTCCCGCGATGGGGCCTTCGTCGATGACGTCGAAGGTCAGGCCGTCATGGGTGAACGTGGACAGGCGGGTCGCCGCGCTCATCGGACTGCGAGTTTCTCACCGGCCTTCAGGTACCTACCGGTCTGCAGGTCGTGGCCGTAGCCCTCAATGAACTCGCCGAGACGGAATACCACCTTGCCGCTGATCGCGGTGGCCACGACGGTCTCGTCATTGCGGTTCACCATGCGCGACAGGTTGTCGAAGAACGGGGCCTGCGCCTCGTTGTAGGCATCGACGCTGCCGTCCAGCTTCTCCGGATCGATGATCACGAAATCGGCGCGGTCGCCCTCACGCAGGTGCCCGGCGTCCAGCCCGAACCAGTCGGCCAGTTCCCCGGTGAGTCGATGCACCGTGTGGCCAAGGGACAAGACGGGTTTCCCGGCCTTCTGTGCGTCGTTCATACGCTTGAGGAAGCGCAGGTGGAAGTTGTAGAACGCCATATTGCGCAAGTGCGCACCGGCATCGGAGAAGCCCAATTGGAAGTTGGGGTCCTTGGCCATCTCATCGAGCACCTTGGGGCGGTGGTTGCCGACGGTCGTCGTCCAGCGGACGTTCTTCTCGCCGTTCTCGACCAGGACGTCCAGGAAGGCATCCAGTCCCTCGATTCCGCGCTCGTCACCGATCTGACCGAAGGTCTTGCCGACCAGCGCGGCATCGGGGCATTCCACGATGACGGCGTCGTGGAAGTCCTTGTGCCACAGGCCTGGCTTGTGCTTCTTGATGGCGAACTCGCGCCGGAATTTGCGGCGATACTCCTTGTCGGCCATCAGCTTGTTGCGCTCGAGCTGCTCCTTGATGTGCAAGGCGGCGGTGCCCGCACCGAACTCCTCGAACACCGGCAGATCGATGCCGTCGGAGTACAGCGTGAACGGCACGGGCAGGTGCTGGAACTTGACGTTGGACTTGAAGATCTTGTTGCCGATTCGGGCTGCGGCGCTGAAGAACACGTTGGCGCCCTTGATGCTCTTGGAGTCGGCCGCAACCAGCAGGCTGACGGGAACAGCCTTGCGGCGCTTGAAGAAACGTGTTCCCGTGGACAGGAAGAACAGCACCGCGGTGGCCGGATTGTTGATGTTCGGGGCGCTCTGCAGGATGCGATCGCGCTTGCGCAGCACGTTGATGAGGCGCCACCGCTCATGCCACCACGCGTAGGTCGACGGCAGCGCGCGCGAGCGGTAGCGGTCGCCATCGAGCTTGTCGATCGGGGCGTCCATTCCCGACATGCCGAGCATGCCCGCATCGAGTGCCTTCTCGAGCATGTCAGCCATGCGGTCGAGTTCCGTGCGAGTGGGGAAAGACCAGTTGTTGGTAGCGCGGCCCAGTCCCATGACGGCGGTGCGTAGATCTGAATGCCCAAGGAACGAGGTCACATTCGGGCCGAGCGGCAGCGCGTCGATCTTCTTGACGTAGCTTTCCGGATCGGTCCAGTCCTGGAACTCGTTGAGTGCGCCGATCACATGCTTGCGCGGCACCGCCTCCACCCGGCTGAATAGGTCGGCGGCGTCGTCGGGCTTGGCATAGACGGTCGACATGGAACAGCAGCCCAACACGAGTGTGGTGACGCCGTGGCGCACCGATTCGTCCAGGCCGGGGTTGAGCAGCACCTCGGCGTCGTAGTGGGTGTGCATATCGACGAATCCGGGCAGCACCCACTTGCCGCCGGCATCGATCACCTCGGGACAACCGGTCTCATCCAGCGCCTTGGTGGAGACGGTGGCGACCCGCCCCTCCTTGATCCCGAGATTGGCCTTGCGGGGTTCGGAATTGGTGCCGCTGAACCAGAGGCCGTCGCGAATGATGAGGTCGTAGTCGCTCATGGGGGGCTGCCCTTCGTTGGGGTGTTACGGCGAGTCTAAAAAAGATGGCAACCAATCACAATGTTAGTGATGGGCGCCACATTCGTGTCGCGTTCCTCTAGTGTGCACCCGTGAGTCCCACTCAGGCAGAGCGCCGTGAATCGACCATCGCGCGGTTGCTCGATTCCGGTATCGATACCATCGCTGAGCTGGGCTATTCGCGGGCGTCCGTGCAGCGGATCGCGAAGCGGGCCGGGCTCTCCTACGGGGCGCTGTTCCGCCATTTTCCGGCTGTCGGCGATTTCATGGCGGCGGTGGCGCGTGAGACCCTGCGCCGACAGCTGGCCACCGTGCGCGCCCAGTTCGATGAGTCAGGCGACAGCCTCACCGAATTCGAGGATGTGATGGCGGTGATGCGCTCCCTGAAGGAAGAGCCCATCAACGCCGTGCTCTACGAACTGATGGTGGCCGCGCGCACCGACTCCCAGTTGCGGGAGACCTTGCAGGTCGCGGTGGCCGAATACGGCGCTCAAATGGTCTCGCTGGCGCGATCTGTGCCGGGAACCGACCGGCTTTCCGACGCGGACCTCGTCACGTTGGTCTTCATGATCACCGACATGTTCGACGGGGAGGCGCTGGTGAAGACGCTGCGTCCCTACCCGGAGCTCGTCGCGGGCAGGGACGAGCTGCTTGCCAAGCTGCTGCGGGGATACCGCCCGGATGCATAGCCAGGCCCACCCAGACCGATAGGGTCTGGGGCATGCGCGTCCTTGTCATTGGGTCCGGTGGCCGTGAACACGCTCTGTTGATCGCCCTCAGGCGTGACCCGAACGTCGACTATCTGGCGATAGCCCCGGGCAATGCGGGCACCGCAGCCGTGGCCGAACAGCATGCCGTCGACATCGGCTCCGGAGCAGAGGTCGTGGCCTTGGCCACCAAGCTGAACATCGACCTCGTCGTCATCGGCCCCGAGGTGCCGTTGGTGCTCGGCGTTGGTGACGCTGTCCGTGCGGCGGGTGTCGCGTGCTTCGGCCCATCAGCGGACGCCGCGCGCATCGAGGGTTCCAAGGCGTTCGCCAAGGATGTCATGGCCGCCGCGGGCGTGCGCACCGCACGCAGTGAAATCGTCGACAACCCAGCGCATCTGGATGCCGCACTGGACCGATTCGCGAGCGAGCCGGCCTGGGTGGTCAAGGATGACGGGCTGGCGGCGGGCAAGGGTGTGGTGGTCACCGATGATCGCGCCGCGGCTCGTGCCCACGCCGCGAGCCTGCTCGATGACGGGCATCCGGTGCTGCTGGAGTCGTTCCTGGACGGGCCCGAGGTCTCGCTGCTGTGCATTGTCGACGGAGAGACGGTGGTGCCGCTGCTGCCGGCCCAGGACCACAAGCGGGTTGGCGACGGCGACACCGGCCCGAACACCGGTGGCATGGGCGCCTACAGTCCGCTGCCTTGGCTGCCCGATGAGACCGTCACCGAGATCGTTGACACCATCGTCAAACCCGTTGCCGCTGAGCTTGTTAAGCGCGGCAGCACGTTTACCGGGGTGCTATACGCGGGGCTCGCGATCACTTCGACCGGCCCCTCCGTCGTCGAATTCAACTGCCGCTTCGGCGATCCCGAGACGCAGGCGGTGCTTGCGCTCCTGGAATCGCCGCTGGGGCAGCTTTTGCACGCCGCCGCGACGGGTACTCTCCACGACTTCGGCTCGCTGCGTTGGCAACCCGGCAGTGCCGTCACTGTGGTGCTGGCCGCCGAGAACTATCCGTTGCGTCCGCGTACTGGCGACGTGATCACCGGCTCTGAGGCCGAGGGTGTGCTGCACGCCGGGACGGTCCGTCGGGAGGACGGTGCCGTCGTATCCTCTGGTGGCCGCGTGCTGTCGATTGTGGGTACCGGCGCGGACCTGCAGGGCGCACGCGCGGACGCCTACGCCAAAATCGAGGCAATACGCCTGCCGGGCAGTCACTTCCGCAGTGACATCGGACTGGCTGCTGCCGAGGGGCGCATCAGCGTCTAGGGCCAGGCAGATGCGATACCGGTGGGTCATCATGGGGGTGGCCGTAGTTCTCGTCGCCCTCGTGCTGCTGGGGGTGAGCTGGAGGTCGAACAAGTCACAAGCAGTACCGGCGCCTGACGTCCATGAACTGTCTTTGTGTACAGCCTTTCTCGCCGTCAGTGAGCGTGCTGCACCCGAATACGACGACTTCTCGAAAGTGACGAAGGGTCGCACGTGGTCGTGGCAGGACGAGCGGATCGGACCTGCCGCCTCGGCATTCAGCCAAGCATTGCGGCGTGAGGCGGAAGCATTGCGGGTGTTGATGCCAGATGGTCATGCCGACCATGGACTGACGCTGGAGGCGGACATTCGTGGGATGGCGGAGGACGATGTGGTGCTCGCCAACAAGCTGGCCCGGCGTGACGGCCTGCTATCGATCGACGCGCTGGCCCTCCGTTACGAATTCGCTCGTCAATCGGCGGCGCGTTCTTGTGAAACGACCCGCGAGTTTGACGGCCTCAGGCAGAAGGAAGTGCGTCAGTGCGAGGATCGACGGTCGGGTTCGATTGCCAACTGGTGGACCGTCCGTTGTGTTCAAGAACCCAGGGAACCCTCGACGACCTTCGAGATCCCCCCGAATCCGGGACTCTAGGCGGCCAGGATCGGCGCGATCCAGCCCAATGCCTGCGGGACCTGAGATAACCAATACCCGCCCTCGTGCGCGCCCGGACCGAACTCGCCGGCAGGCGGTGCCGCCAGCTGTTCGGCGAAAACCTTACTGGCCGTAAAGAACCTGTCGTCATAACCGGACGACACCCACACCGGCATCCCGTTGAGCTGGGGTCGCCCGAAAACCGAGTTCTCTTCCCAGTTTTCCTCGTTGTCGAAGGCATCGGCCGTGGCCTCGGGGTAGGACAGCCATATCGACGGGCTCACCGCGGCGACGGCGGCCGTCCTGGGCCCGCCCAGGCGAGCGCCATTGAGCAACGCGCCGTAGCCACCCGCGGACCATCCCATGAAGGCGACGCGGGAGACATCCAGCCCTTCCTGTTCGGCGAGCATCGGCAGGAATTCGTCGATGATCATCGAGCCCGGGTCATCGCCGTTCTGGTGCGGATGCCAGTAGCTGTTGCCACCGTCGATCGCGGCCACCGCGAAGGGCGGGGCCCCCGCCGCGACCAGATCCCCGAGCATCCGTTCGTAACCCCAGTAGATCGTCCGCTCCGCGTTTTCGTCGCGGCCGTGCAACATGATCACCGGACGCACCGGCCAGTCGACTCCGGGCGGTCTGGCTACCTTCCACCCGGTGCGGATGCCTCCGCGGGCTTGAGAGACAAAGGACCCGCTGGTGACATCGGCGGCGGCTCGCGCGGGTGCCGCGAGCGCCGGAAGAAGTGCAGCACCAGCCCCGAGCGTGGCACCCATCTGCAACAAGCGACGTCGGCTGATTTCGGTCACGGGATCGATGATGCCAGCGGATGGCTAACCCGTCGAGGTCCAACCGGTCGACGAGTCTGCGCTTGGCTACGTTTTTGGCCCCGAAACCGTCGTGAAACTCAGACTCGGCAGCGCAGCGGCATCACGCGGTGAGCAGCGGCGACATCCACGCCAGTTCGGCGCCGATTTGCGAGCTCCAGAAGGAGCCGTCGTGGCCACCGGGACTGAACCCGCCCGCAGGAGGGGTCGGAAGCTGGGCGATGAACTGCTTGGTGGCGCTGTAGAAGGGATCGCTGTCACCGCAGTCGATGCGCAGCGGAATGGAGTTCAGCGCGGTCAGCCCCCATACCGAGTTGGCGGCGTAGTCGTCGGGACCGTCGAAGGCGCCCGGCGCCGCAGAGCCCGAGGATGTCCACAGCGCCGGACTGACAGCGGTGATGGCGGCGGTCCGTCCCGCGCCCAGCCGTGAACCCAGGAGCATGGCGCCGTACCCGCCCATGGACCAGCCCAGAAATGCGACGCGCGAGGTGTCCAGCCCCTGCTCGGCCAGCAGCGGGATGAATTCGCTCAGCACCATGGCGCCGGAATCCTCACCCGAGGCCCGCTTGTGCCAGTAGCCACCGCCACCATCGACGCTCACCAGGGCGAACGGCTTGGCACCCGCGGCCACGGCCTGGGCCAGCATGTTCTCCACGCCGCCCTCCATGACTCCGGCGGCCGTCTGGCCCTTGCCGTGCAGCGCGATGATGGGCCGGATGGGCCCGGTGACACCGGGCGGCCGTGCGATACGCCATTCGGTGCGGACCCCGCCGCGCGCCGCGGAGACAAACGAGCCCGCGGTGATGGCGCTGTCGGCGCGGGCCGGGAAAGCTCCCAGGCCGGGGAGAGCGGCGAGCGTGGCGCCGGCACCGGTTGCCGCGCCGAGTTTGAGTAGGGAGCGTCGGGACAGATCGCGCATGTCGACCATCATGCCGGTTCCGTCCAAATCCCAGACATTCGATAGCGTCGCAGCCGTGGTAGGTCTCTCGCGGCGCTCGGACGTTCCGCCGTTCTACGTCATGGATGTGCTGACGGCTGCCGCCGCGCGCCAGCGCACCCACGGGGACATGATCTCCCTGGCCGCCGGGCAGCCGTCGACAGGTGCTCCCGCGGTGGTTCTCGACGCGGTGCGCCAGGCACTCGGCACGCACGTGCTCGGATACACCGAAACACTCGGACTGCCGGAACTGCGCGACGCGATCGCCGGGTATCACCATGAGCGTTCGGGTATCGAGGTCCAGGCGGACGACGTCGTCGTCACCACGGGATCCTCGGGTGGGTTCACGCTGCTGTTCCTCGCCGCCTTCGATGCCGGCGACACCGTCGTGATGACCCGGCCCGGATACCCCGCATACCGTAATTGTCTTGCCGCACTGGGCTGCCGGGTCGTTGAGATCGACTGCGGCCCCCAGACGCGATACCAACCGACGGTCGCGATGTTGGAGGCAGTCCTGCAGGAGGAAGGGCGGCCACCGGCAGGTCTCATCGTCGCCAGCCCCGCCAATCCCACCGGCACCATCATCGACGCGACCGAGCTCGAGGCCCTGGCGCTCTGGTGCGAGGCCAACGGCACCCTGCTGATATCCGACGAGATTTATCACGGACTGTCATACGGCGACCAAAAAACCTGCAGTGCATGGGAATTCAGCCGTGAAGCGGTGGTGATGGGCTCGGTGTCGAAGTACTTCTCGATGACGGGCTGGCGGCTGGGTTGGATGCTGGTGCCGCGCCGTTACCTGCGGGCCGTCGATCGACTGTCCTCCAACTTCACCATCTGCCCGCCGGCCGTATCCCAGTACGGCGCGCTTGCCGCCTTCAGCCCTGAGGCGCGCGTCGAGCTCGACGGGCACGTGCGCCGGTACGCGGCCAGCCGGACCCTGCTCATCGACGGTCTGGCCGCGGCGGGAATCTCGAAGATCGCGCCACCCGACGGCGCTTTCTATGCGTATGCCGATATCGAGCACCTGACCGGTAATGCCGAACAATGGTGTGCGGACCTGTTGGCGCGCACGGGGGTAGCCGTCGCGCCCGGCATCGACTTCGACACCGTGCACGGTCACCACACCATCCGCCTGAGCTTCGCGGGAAGCCCAGATGCGATCGAGGAGGCATTGGCGCGGCTCGGCCGCGGCTGATGTCGACCGCTTGCATGAGATAGCGCAAAACGCCCGTGGGGATGCGTCGCTGCTGGCAGCATGACATGACGTGACGTTCAGGCAGCAGGTGGAGGTGTTCCCCGACGGGAATGCCGTGCACCGTCCGCAAGCCACCCCCAAGGGGGAGCGCAGGCGGCGTGCCCTGATCACTGCTGCCGCTGATCTGTTGCGGGACAATGGTATTGATGCGGTGCGCCACCGTGCCGTGGCGCAGCGTGCGGGCCTGCCGCTGGCCTCCACCACGTACTACTTCTCCTCACTGGAGGACCTCATCGCACGGGCCGTCGAGCATGCGGGGGCTCACGAGCTGGAACAGATCCAGGAACGGCTGTCGTTGGTTCAGTATCGGCGCCGTGGAGCGGCCGCCACCGCCGAGGCGGTGGTGGAACTGTTGTTCGGCACGCCTGGCTTCGGCAGCGGGGAACAGCTGGTGTCCCGGTACGAGCGTGAGCTGGCATGTAGCCGCCATCCCGAACTACGCGAGGTGCAGCAGAGATTGCGGGGGCAACGCGATGACGCCGTGGCCCAGGTGGTTCGCCGGTCCGGTCGTTCCATCGACAACGACCGTGTCGCGGTGCTGATTTCGACGGTCGACGGGGCGATGGTGGGCGCGCTCACCGAGGCCGCCAGCAGTCCGCAGGCGACGGCGACGTCGATGCTGGTGGACGTCATCGACGTGCTTGCTCCCCTGGAAGCCGAACAGCTGGCAGAGTCGATTTCCTTCCCCCCATAGACTCTAGTTGTGCAAATCCCTAACGTTCTGGCATCTCGGTACGCGAGCGAGGCCATAGTTCAGCTGTGGTCACCGCGGTCAAAGGTGGTGCTGGAGCGCCAGTTGTGGATCGCCGTGCTGCGCGCACAACGCGATCTTGGCATCGATGTTCCCGACGGAGTCATCGAGGACTACGAGCGGGTGGTCGAGAACGTCGACCTGGATTCGATCGCCGCGCGCGAGCGTGTCACCCGCCACGATGTGAAGGCCCGCATCGAGGAGTTCAACGCGCTCGCCGGGCACGAGCACATCCATAAGGGCATGACGAGCCGCGACCTCACCGAAAACGTGGAGCAGCTGCAGATCCGCCGGTCGCTGGAGTACGTCCACGCCCATGGCGTCGCCGTGGTGGCGCGGCTCGCGCGTCACGCCGTGGAGTACCGGGACGTGGTGATGGCCGGGCGCAGTCACAACGTGGCGGCGCAGGCAACCACGTTGGGTAAGCGGTTCGCGTCGGCGGCCGATGAGACCCTCATCGCACTGACCCGGCTGCGGGAGCTCCTCGACCGGTATCCGCTGCGCGGGATCAAGGGCCCGATGGGTACCGGGCAGGACATGCTCGACCTCTTCGACGGAGACGTGGTCAAGTTGGCCGCGTTGGAGGACCGGGTTGCCGGGTTCTTGGGCTTCGCGAGCACCCTGACCAGTGTCGGCCAGGTGTATCCGCGCTCGCTGGACCACGATGTGGTGTCCGCACTGGTGCAGCTGGGCGCCGGCCCCTCCTCGCTGGCGCACACGATTCGCCTGATGGCCGGGCACGAGCTGGTTACCGAGGGCTTCGCGCCCGGGCAGGTGGGCAGTTCGGCGATGCCCCACAAGATGAACACGCGCAGCTGCGAACGCGTCAACGGTCTGCAGGTGATTCTGCGCGGGTATGGCTCCATGGCGGCGGAACTGGCTGGGGCGCAGTGGAATGAAGGTGATGTGTTCTGTTCGGTGGTGAGACGTGTCGCGTTGCCCGACGCCTTCTTCGCCATCGACGGGATGATTGAGACCTTCCTGACCGTGCTCGACGAGTTCGGTGCCTATCCCGCGGTGATCGACCGGGAGCTGCGTCGCTACCTGCCGTTCCTGGCGACAACCAAAGTGCTGATGGCTGCGGTGCGTGCCGGGGTCGGCCGCGAGGAAGCTCACGAAGTCATCAAGGAGCATGCCGTCGCGACGGCCCTCGCCATGCGCGAAAAAGGCGCTGAGCCAGACCTTTTGGGCTTGCTGGCCAACGATCCACGACTGCCACTGGACGCTTCGGTGCTGGAGGCCGCACTGTCGGACCGGGCCTCGTTCACCGGTGCCGCCGCAGATCAGGTCGATCGAGTGGCGGCTGTCGTCTCGGCACTTGTCGACACGTACCCCGAGGGCGCCGCTTACAACCCGGGTGCCATCCTGTAACTCATGGGCTGCGTGGCTCTCGATGGGGTGGACCTGACCGACCTGGACAACTTCGCCGGCGGGTTCCCACACGCCCTGTTCGCGAGGCATCGGCGCGAGGCGCCGGTGTATTGGCACGAACCCACCCAGAACACCCCCGATAACGAGGGTTTCTGGTCGGTGGCCACGTACGCGGAAACCTTTGAGGTGCTGCGTGATCCGGCGATGTACTCGTCGGTGACCGGGGGCGATCGCCCGTACGGCGGCACCCTGATACAGGACCTGCCGATCGCCGGGCAGGTGCTCAACATGATGGACGATCCGCGACACCGTCAGATCCGCAAGTTGGTGAGCTCCGGTCTGACGCCACGCATGATTCAGCGAGTCGAGGACGACCTACGGGTGCGGTGCCGGACGTTGTTGGATGCGGTGGAGCCGTCCAAGCCCTTTGACTTCCTTGTCGATATCGCCGCGGAGCTGCCCATGCAGATGATCTGCATCCTGCTGGGAGTGCCGGAGTCGGATCGGCACTGGCTGTTCGAGGCCGTGGAGCCCAGTTTCGACTTCGGCGGTTCACGTCGCTCGCACGTCGCCAGTTCGTTGGGCGATCCGAGTTCCGGTATGTACCAATACGGTTCGGAGCTGGTTGCGTTGAAGCGCGCGGTGCCCGCCGATGACATGCTGTCGGTGGTGGCCAACGCGACGGTCGACGATCTGCAGGCGCCCTCGCTGTCGGATGCGGAGCTGTATCTGTTCTTCTACCTGCTGTTCAGCGCCGGCGCCGAGACAACACGCAATGCCATTGCCGGTGGACTGTTGGCGCTGCTGGACCACCCCGATGAATTCCATTTCCTGCGTGAGGATCTTGACCTGCTGCCGACGGCGATCGAGGAGATGCTGCGCTGGACTTCGCCGTCACCGTCCAAGCGCCGGACGGCGACCGCCGACGTCACGTTGGGCAGACAAGAGATTGTCGCGGGCCAGAAGGTGGTGGTCTGGGAGGGCTCGGCGAATCGAGATGCGCTGGTATTCGACCGGCCGGACGCCTTCGACATCACACGCAAACCCAATCCTCACTTGGGTTTTGGACAGGGTGTGCATTTCTGCCTCGGGGCGCATCTGGCGCGTCTGGAGCTACGGGTGGTGTTCGAGGAGCTGTTGTCACGCTTTGCGTCGCTGCGGCTGACTGAGCCGGTGGAATGGACGCGCAGTAACCGGCACACCGGCATCCGCCATCTGGTCGTCGCGGCGTCCTAAGGCGCCGGGGTGCGCCATTCCTTCGGTGTACTGATACCCGCGGCCTTCAATTCGATGGTGGCCAGGCCGCGTATCGACGCGGTGTCCTGGGCGCGCCACGCGGCGACGGGATCGGCAGTGACCACCGCAAGTTTCTTCAGCGGCCGGTTGGCCAGCGCCCGCAGCGCCAGCAGTTGTTCACCGGCCGGGGTGGCCGCGAGCTGCACCGCCACCAGCTTGCGGCGAAAGAACCTGATCCGCAAAAAGATCCACGGC
Organism: Mycobacterium sp. D16R12; assembly: GCF_002013465.1. GTDB lineage: Bacteria > Actinomycetota > Actinomycetes > Mycobacteriales > Mycobacteriaceae > Mycobacterium. The sequence continues at coordinate 24,315 of NZ_MAFC01000029.1, forward strand.
CCTGCGAAGGCAAGGATGGGTGGGGCGGCGACGGCGATCGCCAAGACGATCGCTAACCAGGTCGCGGTGGTGTCCAGGTTGTGGCCCGCTCCGGCCAGATCGGCGGCCGCCTCACTGGCCGCGCGCAGCGGTCCACCCACCTTGTCACCCACCAACGGAATCCGGTGGGCGCTGTCGCCCGCGGAGTTGAGATTGTCCGAAATGCCGTCGGCGCCGTCCTTCACCTGCCGGCCGACCTCGGCGATTGTCGAGACCGCGGCGTGCACAGCAAGCCCGACGAACACCCAGATCGTGGTCCAGATCGTGACCGCTACATCGCTGAACAGCTGGCCGAGCAACCGTCCCGGTCGGGTCGAGTAGGGCAGGAATCGCATGAATCGTAGGATGGCACGATGCGTCCTCCGCTGTCCGATTACCAGCATGTGGCCAGCGGAAAGGTCCGTGAGCTGTACCGAGTCGACGACGAGCACCTGCTGTTCGTTGCCACCGACCGTATTTCCGCATTCGATTTCATCCTGGATACGCCGATACCCGACAAGGGGCGCATCCTCACGGCGATGAGCGTGTTCTTCTTCGGGCTGTTGACCGTGCCGAATCATCTGGCCGGGCCGCCCGACGATCCGCGCATCCCCGAGGAGGTACTGGGCCGGGCACTACTGGTGCGAGGGCTCGACATGCTTCCCGTGGAATGCGTGGCGCGCGGGTACCTGACCGGATCCGGTCTGCTGGATTATCAGCGCACCGGCGCGGTATGCGGCCATGTGTTGCCACAGGGGCTTGCTGAGGCCAGTCGGCTGGATCCGCCGTTGTTCACCCCGGCGACGAAGGCCGATATCGGTGAGCACGATATGAATGTCGACTTCGCCGCGGTGGTGGACCTTGTCGGCGGTGTGCGCGCCAACCAACTGCGCGATGAGACCATCAAGATTTACACTCGCGCCGCGGCGCACGCCCTGCACAAGGGAATCATTCTTGCCGACACCAAGTTCGAATTCGGAGTTGATGTCGAGGGCACCTTGGTGCTGGCCGACGAGGTGTTCACCCCCGACTCGTCTCGGTACTGGGATGCCGCCAACTATCAGGCCGGCGTGGTGCAGGACAGCTTCGACAAGCAATTCGTGCGCAACTGGCTCACCGGGCCCGAATCGGGATGGGATCGCGCGTCGGACACACCGCCGCCGCCCCTGCCAGAGGAGGTCGCCGTGGCCACGCGTGAGCGGTACATCGAGGCGTATGAACGTATTTCCGGGCTGAGCTTCGCTGATTGGATCGGCAAGTCGGCGTGAGCGGGCCCGTACGCCCGCCCACCGCGAACCGTGTCGACACTCCGCGCGAGTACCACGGGGACACCTTCGTCGACCCGTACGAATGGCTGCGTGAGAAGGAAAGTCCTGCGGTCATCGCGCACCTGGAGGCCGAGAACGCCTATGTCGATGATCAGCTCGCGCACTTGGAAGAGCTGCGCAACACCATCTTCGGTGAGATCAAGTCCCGCACCAAGGAGACCGATCTTTCGATACCCACTCGGATGGGGCAGTGGTGGTACTACGCCCGCAGCTTCGAGGGTAAGCAGTACGGCGTCCATTGTCGTTGCCCAATAGGCGATCCTGGCGATTGGAAGCCGCCGACGCTGGACCACGATGTGCCGGGGGAACAGGTCCTGCTTGACGGTAACGCGGAGGCGGAAGGCCACGACTTCTTCTCCCTCGGTGCCGCGACCGTCAGCCCCGACGGGAACACCCTGGCGTACTCGGTCGACGTCGTCGGCCACGAGATGTACACGCTGCGCTTCAAGGATTTGACCACCGGCGAGATGTACTCGGATGAGATCGCCGACATCGGCGCGGGCGCCACCTGGGCGATGGATAGCCGCACGTTGTATTACCCCGTGATCGATGAGGCGTTCCGTCCCTACGCTATTCGCAGGTACACGCTGGGTAGCGGCGTCGATCCCGTGGAGGTGTTCTCCGAACCGGATGAGCGATTCTGGATCGGGGTCGGCCGCACCCGCAGCGACCGTTTTGTCGCCATCAGCTCACACTCGTCGGTCACCTCCGAGGTTCTGATTGGTGATGCCGCTGACCCCGTCACGGCCTTCACTCCGATCTGGTTGCGCCGCAGTGGAATCGAATACACGATCGATCACATCGTGGTTGGCGGCGAGGATCGATTCCTGATCCTCCATAACGACGGCGCCGTGAATTTCGCGCTCGCCGAGCTACCCGTGTCCGCGGTTGCCGACGGCCCGGTCGACCCGGCACTGGCACGCACCCTGATTGCTCATCGCGACGATGTGCGTCTGGACGGCATGGAAGCCTTCGCCGGGCGGCTCGTCGTCGGCTATCGACGAGAAGCGTTGCCGCGCATCCAGGTATGGCCGATCAGTGCCGACGGGTACGGCGCACCGCAGGAGATCGAGTTCGACTCGGAGCTCATGTTGTCCGGGTTGGGCGACAACCCCGAATGGAACTCGCCGCTGCTGCGTGTCGGTTGTACGTCCTTCATCACACCGACTCGGGTCTACGACCTCGATGTGCACACCGGGGAACGCACGCTGCTCAAGGAACAACCGGTGCTCGGCGGCTATTGCCGCGAGGACTACGTGGAGCGTCGCGAGTGGGCGGTCGCCGATGATGGCACGCAGATACCGTTGTCCGTGGTCCACCGCAGGGACATTCGTGAACCTGCTCCGACCCTCCTGTATGGGTACGGCGCGTACGAGATGTGTGAGGACCCGCAGTTCAGTATCGGCCGGCTCTCGATGCTGGATCGGGGACTGATCTTCGTCATCGCCCATGTGCGCGGTGGCGGCGAGATGGGTCGCCTCTGGTACGAGGACGGCAAGATGCTGTACAAGAAGCACAGCTTCACCGACTTTGTCGCGGCGGCAAGGCATCTCATTGACGCCGGAATTGCGCTGCCGGACAGGCTCGCGGCCTGGGGTGGCAGCGCGGGCGGCCTGTTGGTGGGTGCCGCGGTGAACCTCGCTCCCGACTTGTTCGCCGGGGTGTTGGCGCAGGTGCCCTTTGTGGACCCCGTCACCACCATCTGTGATCCGACGCTGCCGCTCACCGTCACGGAGTGGGATGAGTGGGGAAATCCTCTGGAGGACAAGGACGTCTACGACTACATCAAGTCGTACTCGCCCTACGAGAACATCCGTGCCACCGAGTACCCGACTATTCTCGCGATGACCTCACTGCACGACTCGCGGGTGCTGTATGTGGAACCCGCCAAATGGGTTGCCGAGCTGCGACATACGACTACAGGCGATCGCCCCATCCTGATGCGCACCGAGATGACGGCCGGGCACGGCGGTATCAGTGGCCGCTATGAGCGTTGGAAGGAATCCGCGTTCCAGCTGGCCTGGATTCTTGATGTTCTTGGGGCCGGGGACGAGGAGTCGGATGTCTGACGAGGTTGTCGTCGTCACCGGTGTCGGTGGGATGGGTAAGGTCATCGCCCGCAGGCAGGGCATCGGGAAGACCCTGCTGCTCGCCGACTACAACGAAGATGCGTTGCAGGCTGTCGTCACGGAGCTCAAAGCGGACGGGCACAACGTCATTGGCCGCCGCATCGACGTCTCTTCTCGCGAGTCGGTCGCTGGGCTCGCTGCGGCCGCGGCGGAACTGGGGCGAGTTATCCAGCTGGCGCACACCGCGGGCCTCTCCCCGGCACAGGCCCCGGCGCAGGCCATCCTTGCCGTCGATCTGGTCGGGGTGGCCCTGGTTGTGGAGGAATTCGGCAAGATCGTTTCCTCCGGTGGTGCGGGCGTGGTGATTGCCAGCATGGCCGGTCACATGCCCATGGAACTCTCTGCCGAACAGGAGCAGGAGCTCGCGACCAGCAGCGCCGAGGATCTGCTTGCCTTACCGTACGTCCAGAGCATTGAGTACCCCGCGGTGGCCTATCAGTTATCCAAGCGCGCCAACCACATTCGCGTTCGTGTGTCCGCCCGACAGTGGGGTGCGCGGGGGGCTCGCATCAACTCGATCAGCCCGGGGGTGGTGTCCACCGCGATGGGACATCAGGAGCTTGCCTCGGATACCGGCGCCATTACGAAGGCCATGGTCGAGGGTTCGGCGTTCGGACGCATCGGCACCTCTGACGATATTGCCGCGGCATCGGCATTCCTGCTGGGCACCGAGTCGTCGTACATCACCGGGACCGATCTGTTGGTCGACGGTGGTGTTATCGCGGCCGCACGGTCCGGTCAGCTGTTCAGCTGATCACCGAATCCATATCCTCCAGTGTTCGGCCCTTGGTCTCCTTGACCCAGCGCGCCACGAAGACGAAGGACAGCACCGCGCAGATCGCGTAGAACCCGTAGGCGATTCCCAGCGTGTCACGCAGCGCGGGGAAGCTGACGGTGACCAGCCAGTTGGCGGCCCAGTTTCCCGCCGTCGCCACTCCCATGGCCGCGGCCCGGATCCTGTTGGGGAAGATCTCGCCGAGTAGCACCCAGACCACCGGGCCCCATGACATTCCGAATGCCACGACAAACAGGTTGGCGGCAACCAGGGCAACGGGCCCTGCCACGGGGCCGAGGTGCGGTTTGCCGTCCACGATGGTGGCCGTGCTGAAGACAATCGACATGGTGCTGAGCGTCACGGCCATGCCGGCCGAACCAATGAGCAACAAGGGCTTGCGGCCCACCCGGTCGATCAACGCGATGGCCACCAGCGTGGTGGCGATGTTCGTGATTGAGGTGATGACCGTGATGGTGAACGACGAGGTCTCGCCGAATCCGACGGCCTGCCACAGCACATTCGAGTAGTAGAAAATCACGTTGATGCCGACCAGTTGTTGAAACACCGCCAGCGCCACACCCACCCAGACGATGGCGTACAAACCACCGGTGGGCTTGCGTAGATCGCGCCACGAGGGCGCGGTGCCCTGATCGAGTGTCTCTTGTATCCGGGTGATCGTGATGTCCAGGTTCTTCTCTCCGAGCAGCCTCGTCAACACCGTGCGCGCCTCGGGAATTCGGTGCGTGGCAACGAGATAACGTGGCGACTCGGGGATGGTGAACGCCAGGGCGCCGTAGATGAGCGCTGGTAGCGCCATCGCGAGAAACATCCAGCGCCACGCCGGTAGGCCCAACCACAGTTCACTGCGCGAGCCGCCGGCCAGATGTGCCAATAACCAATCAATGGTGAGGGACGAGAAGATTCCGGTGACGATGGCCAATTGCTGCAGAGAACCCAAGCGGCCGCGGATGTTCGACGGAGACGTTTCTGCGATATAGGCAGGTGCTATCAGTGAGGCGACGCCCACCCCCACCCCGCCGATTACGCGAAAGATGACGAGCAATTCGATGTTCGGTGACAGTCCGGCCCCGATCGCGCTCAGCAGAAAGAGGGCGGCGGCGATCTTCATGACCGCTACTCGCCCGATCCTGTCGGCGACGCGTCCGGCCGTCATGGCACCGAGAGCGGCCCCCAGGAGCGCGGAGGCGACCGCGAATCCCAGCTCCGCATCCCGGATGGCGAACTCGTCCTGGATGGCCTGTACGGCACCGTTGATGACCGCACTGTCGTACCCGAAGAGCAGTCCGCCCAGCGCCGCCACCGACGCGATCCGCAGGGCACTGCGGCCTGAGGAGAATTCGTTCTCCTCGCTCATATGACCTCCCGCAACGTTGCGTAATGTGCGAACAGTCAACCATCGCAACACCGGTAACGTGGTGAGCATGACCGATCTCGCCTCCATTCCGTTGACCGCACTCGACGGCTCCGAGCTGTCACTCGCCGATTTCGGCGACAACGCCGTGCTGGTCGTCAACGTCGCCTCCAAATGTGGTCTGACCCCGCAATACGCGGCCCTGGAGAAGTTGGCCACCGACTACGCCGACCGTGGTCTGACGGTCCTCGGGGTGCCCTGCAACCAGTTCATGGGCCAGGAGCCCGGGACGGCCGAGGAGATCCAGACATTCTGTTCCACCACATATGGGGTGAGCTTCCCGCTGTTGGAGAAGATCGATGTCAACGGTGAGAACCGGCATCCGCTGTACGCCGAGCTCACCAAGGCCGTGGATTCCGAAGGTGCCGCCGGGGACGTGCAGTGGAACTTCGAGAAGTTCTTGATCGCGCGGGACAGTTCGGGATCTCTCCGGCCGGTCAACCGGTTTCGGCCGACGACGGTGCCGGATGCTCCCGAGGTGATCGCGGCCATCGAGAAGGAGCTGGGTTAGCGAGCCGGAGCGTTCTTTTCGATGCGGGGTGTCTGACACCTTGCGTACATCTGAAGTTGCCACACTGGCGGCATGGCAGGACAGCTGCTGGTATCGGTATCGGGAATCTGCGATCGCACTCTCGACGAGATCGCTGTATTCACTGAGGAAATGGATAAGCGGTCGATTCCGCTGTCGTTCCTCGTGTCTCCCCGCTTGAAGGGCAAGTACCGCCTGGTGGAGGATCAGCCGACGGTCGACTGGTTGGCCGCGCGCCGCTCGCGCGGTGACGCCATCGTGCTGCATGGGTACGACCAGGCGGCGACCAAGAAGCGTCGCGACGAGTTCGCCGCGTTGCCCGCGCACGAGGCCAACCTGCGGCTGATGGCCGCTGACCGGGTGATGGAGCAGACCGGGTTGCGTACGCGCCTCTTTGCGGCACCGGGTTGGACGGCCTCCGTGGGAGCGGTAGAGATGTTGCCGCGCAACGGTTTCCGCCTGAACATTGGGCTTTCCGAGATTTCTGATCTGGTCCATGGCACCTCGGTGCGCGCTCGGGTGCTGGGCATCGGTGAGGGATTCCTTTCCGAGCCCTGGTGGTGCCGGATGTTGGTGTTGTCCGCGGCGCGCACTGCCCGTCGGGATGGGGTGGTGCGAGTCGCCATCTCGGCCAAGCATCTGCGCAAGCCCGGCCCGCGGCAGGCCATGATCGACGCCATCGATCTGTCACTGCTGCACGGTTCGGTGCCGGGCGTCTACGAGTGGTTGCCCAAGCAGGTATTGCACAGCGTGGCCTGACTAGTACAGTTTGCTCCGCACTTCACGCACGGGCGGCGATGGCCCTCACGAACTGTGGTTTCTGTGGGTGTTCAGATCACCCCGTGCGTGAGCTACCTCGGTGCACGGGATATGGCTTTGTGCTTTCACCACAAGGAAGTTGGACCTTTTAATCGTCAATCCTCCCCGCTACGGTGAACCGGTGAGTGACGTGAGTACCGATGTCATTGTCGTGGGCGCAGGTCTTGCAGGGTTGGTGGCGACCTGTGAATTGGTGGACCGCGGCAAGAATGTCGTCGTCATCGAGCAGGAGAATGCCGCCAATCTGGGTGGGCAGGCCTATTGGTCCTTCGGTGGCCTGCTCTTCGTCAACAGTCCCGAACAGCGCCGCCTGGGGATCAAGGACTCCCATGAGCTGGCCCTGCAGGACTGGCTCGGTACCGCCGGATTCGACCGACCGGAAGACCATTGGCCCCGTCAATGGGCGCACGCGTATGTCGACTTCGCGGCGGGCGAGAAGCGAAGCTGGTTGCGTGCCAGAGGTTTACAGATATTCCCCGTGGTGGCGTGGGCCGAGCGTGGCGGCAAGGATGCCCTCGGACCCGGTAACTCGGTACCGCGATTTCACATCACCTGGGGCACTGGCCCCGGTCTGGTGGACATTTTCGCCAGGCGCGTGCTCGCCGCTGTAGACCGCGGCCAAGTGCGCATCGCCTACCGGCACCAGGTCGACGGACTGATCATCGAACAGGGCGCTGCGGTCGGTGTTCGCGGCACTGTGCTGGAGCCCTCGATCGCAGCGCGAGGTGTCACGTCTTCACGAACGGCATTGGGAGAGTTCGAATTCCGTGCGCAGGCCGTGATCGTGACCAGTGGCGGAATCGGAGGTAACCACGACCTGGTCCGGGAGAACTGGCCCGAACGCATGGGGCGTGTTCCGTCCCAGCTGTTGACCGGGGTGCCGGCTCACGTCGATGGACGCATGCTCGGGATCTCGGTCGACGCCGGTGCTCATCTGATCAACCGCGACCGCATGTGGCACTACACCGAGGGCATCACCAACTACAACCCGGTCTGGCCGGGCCACGGCATCCGGATCCTTCCGGGACCATCCTCACTCTGGCTGGACGCCAATGGATCTCGAATACCAGCGCCACTTTTCCCGGGGTTCGACACCCTGGGAACACTGGAACACATCTGCCGCAGCGGCCACGACTATTCGTGGTTCATCCTGAATGCGCGGATCATCGCCAAGGAGTTCGCGCTGTCTGGGCAGGAGCAGAACCCCGATCTCACGGGCAAGGATGTGCGCGGGGTGCTGCGGCGCGGCAAGGCGGGTGCCCCGGCGCCAGTGCAGGCGTTCATCGACAAGGGCATCGACTTCGTCAGTGCCTCGAACCTGCCCGACCTGGTCGCCAAGATGAATGCGCTGCCGGAGGTCACCCCGCTGGACTACGCGACCATCGCCCAGCAGGTGACGGCACGTGATCGTGAGGTGGCCAACCCGTTCGGCAAGGATCCGCAGATCGCCGCCATCCGTGCCGCCCGTGCCTACCTCGCGGATCGGTTCACCCGGGTGGTGGCGCCGCACCGGCTCACCGATCCGAAGGCGGGTCCGCTGATCGCGGTGAAGCTGCACATCTTGACGCGAAAGACGTTGGGCGGTTTGGAGACCGACCTCGACTCGCGGGTTCTGCGCGCCGATGGCAGCTGCTTCGAGGGCCTCTACGCGGCCGGTGAGGTTGCCGGATTCGGCGGTGGTGGTGTGCATGGATACCGCGCGTTGGAGGGCACGTTCCTGGGCGGCTGCATCTTCAGCGGACGGGCCGCTGGCCGGGGCGCCGCCGAGGACATCGGCTGACTCGCGTTCCGTTGTCCGTCGACACGCCGCGTTCTGTGAAAGTTACTCGCGAAACAGAACGAAACGCGGCGTGTCGGCGCTGGAGGGTCTAGAAGGTGACCGCGTCCTCGTGGGGCAGCACCTGGAAGTCGGCATCGGACATCTCGCGAAACCGCGTGTAGAAGAACGGGTATGCGGCCTCTTGCAGGATGCCCTGGTGAATGGGCACGGCCCGGGCCGGGTTCACCGCGCGCAGGTACTCGATCGCCTCGGACACCTTCATCCACGGCGCCGCTGCCGGTAGCGCCAGCACGTCGACCTGCTCGCCGGGTGCGAAGAGCGCATCGCCGGGATGCATCAGCCGCGCGGGATGATCTCCGTCGCCGATCAGATACGAGGTGTTGTCGATGAGCGGGATCTCCGGATGGATGACCGCATGCTGGCCACCCACGCCGCGCACGCTCAGTTCCGCGACGGTGAAGCGATCGCCGGCGTGCACCGCCTGCCACGGCTCGCCCAGCTGCGCCGCGGTCATCGGATCGGCGTAGAGCGCCGCCCCCGGGTTGGCGTCGACCAGCGCGGGTAGCCGCTCCAGATCCACGTGGTCGGGATGCTGATGGGTGATCAGGATGGCTGACAGGCCGGTGATGCCCTCGAAGCCATGCGAGAAATTGCCCGGATCGAACAGCAGAGTGGTGCCGCCGAAATCGGCCAGCAGGCACGAATGCCCGAAGTGGGTCAGCTGCATGAGGGGAGTCTAGGCGGGATGTGTCCCGGCCCACACGGTAAAGTCAGCCCGTGGCCCGAGTCGTCGTAAACGTCATGCCGAAACCCGTGATCCTGGACCCGCAGGGACAAGCCATTGTGGGTGCGCTCGCGCGCCTTGGCTATGCCGGCGTGGCAGACGTGCGCCAGGGCAAGCGCTTTGAGTTGGAGTTCGAGGGAGAGATCGGCGACTCCGATCTCGAGTCGATCGCCGAGGCATTGCTCGCCAACACCGTCATCGAGGACTGGGAAATCGTGCGGGAGTCCGAATGACCCCACGCATCGGTGTCATCACTTTCCCCGGCACCCTCGATGATGTCGACGCCGCTCGGGCAGCCCGACTCTCCGGTGCCGAGGCGGTCTCGCTGTGGCACGACGATGCCGATCTGAAGTCCGTCGACGCGGTGATCGTGCCCGGCGGTTTCTCCTACGGTGACTACCTGCGCGCCGGGGCCATCGCGCGCTTTGCACCCGTGATGCGCTCGGTGGTCGACGCCGCCGCGCAAGGTCTGCCAATCCTGGGCATTTGCAACGGCTTCCAGGTGCTGTGCGAGGCCGGGCTGCTGCCCGGAGCATTGGCCCGCAACGCCGGTCTGCACTTCGTATGCCGCGACGTATGGCTGGGTGTCGACGCCAACAACACCGCGTGGTCCTCCCGGTACGAGCAGGGGGCCGACATCCTGGTGCCGCTCAAGTCCGGCGAAGGCCGCTACGTGGCCTCCGACGAGGTGCTCGACGAGCTCGAGGGCGAGGGCCGGGTCGTGTTCCGCTACCGCGAGAACCCCAACGGATCGATGCGCGATATCGCCGGGATCTCCTCGGCCAACGGCCGCGTGGTCGGGCTCATGCCGCACCCGGAACACGCGACCGAGCCGCTGACCGGCCCCAGCGACGACGGGCTCGGCATTTTCTACTCGGCGCTCGACGCCGTGCTCGCCGCGTAAGACTCTTCGGTAGGTATTTGCTGGCGATTCTGCATGTCGGCCGCGTGCTCTAGTCCTATTCGGCGGTGGGGCATCATCGTCCCCTGTCATGCCGGCCAGCTCCTGCGGGGCGTGAAGCAAAGCTAGATTCAGCTGATATATGCATCAAGGCCTTAGCCATTATGCAGTTTTTCTGCCTCCCAGCTATGCTCCCACCAACTGAGGAGGGAGCATGTTGATGGGGTGGTCAAGCAGGCGTAAAAGGCGAGGCATGGCGGCGGCCATGTCGATTCTGATTGCGGTTAGCGGGTTCGCGAGCCCGGCCAGGGCTGATAGCAACCTGGCGGACAAGCCGAGCTCACAATTGATGTTGCTGCTTCCGGACGATGCCATTCCGGCTGACTGGAAGGTGGAGAAGGACGATCTCGCCGGCGCAACCAGTAGCGGTGACCAGTTGTGTCACCAGGCTGGCGACGCGAATGGCGCCAAGGTCAACTTTCTGGTTCGTTTGCAAGCGTTGTCGCACTGCACGGAATCGATCGATGTCCTTTACGGCAAAGAGAATCCCGGGGCCGACATGATCGTCTGGGCCAAGTCCATCGTGCCCGCGCAGGGGTTCAACACTCTGGAGACGGGCACCGCGTCGGTGCAGGTTTCGTCCGCGCCCGGCCCGAACACCGCGCCGTATCCGTCGGTCACGGCGCTGATGCGACCGGCCGACATGGACCAGGAGATTCCCGGGCAGCTGGTGACGTGGGTCCGAGTTCGTGGGCTGCTGGTTGTCGTGCGATCGTTCGCGTGGGATGCCGGTGAGGGGCGAGCGAGGCTCGACCAGGTGGTGCACTCGGCGATCGGGAAACTCCAGGCCGTTTGATCTTCCCGTTGCCCGCCTTTGGGCGACAAGCAAGCTGACGAATTGCTTTGTCGCTCATAGGCGGGCGTACGTGAGTGTGTTGAGAACCCGGGCGCGCCTAGGGCCGCAGCGCGACCGACGCCTCGGCGGTGTAGCTCAGGAACGTCAGCGTCTCCTGCAGGTACAGCTGCACGCTCTCGGCGTCATGGGACAGGTAGCCGATGGTGACATCGGTGCCCAGCTGCAGATCGAAGTCCCCGCCGCGGCAGCTCAGCACGAGTGCACCGTCGATCGCCGGCGCCCAGAGGATCTCCCCGGTGACCAACCGGCCAAGGTGCTCGCGGATCGGGTATCCGCGATCGGAGGCCTCGCTCACCTTGGTGTACTCCTCAGCCGACAACAGCACCGAGTACGGGCCGTCAACGCCCGCCAGCCGCAGTTCCGAGAGTGCCTGCGCGACGACGTCGGGGTACTGGCGGACATCTTCGGGCAGCTTGAGTTCGGGGTTGGAGCTGGATTCGCGGATACCGACGATCGAGGCGGCGGAATAGCCCTCGAAGATCGCGCGGTCCTCGGCGAACGCCAGCTTTTTGGCAGCCTCCTTGACCGGGTCCCAGTCGGAGTCCTGAGAGCCGCGCTCCACATCGTCGATCGCGGACCGACTGATGGTGAAGGGGACTCGCAGCCGCACGAGCGGTTTGCTTTCCCGGAGGTGGGCTTGCACGCCGTCGGCGGGTGCCGCCACGTCGAGTAGGTGTCCGGTGCTCACGGCCGCGCTAGAGGGACCGCCGGGCTCGCTGACGTCAACCACCCGGCGTCCGGCGATATGGCGTTTGAAGGTACGGCTGGCCTCGGTTTCGATCTCCGCCCACGCCTCGTCCGTAATGGGTGCGAGTTCGCGATACAGGTTGTTCATGCCGACGTTCCTTTCAGGCTGCCGATGGATAGAGACCCTTGGTACTCAGTGGATTTCGCGGCTACCTCGGTGGGCAGCGGCGGGGGGGCGTCGAGGAAGTCGGCGGAAGGCGCGAAAAACAGCCCGCCGGTGACCGCGGTCGAGAAGTCCAGGATGCGGTCGGTGTTCCCCGGCGGATCCCCGACAAACATGTTGCGCAGCATACGTTCCGTGACATCCGGGGTGCGTGAGTAGGCGATGTAGTACGTCCCGAATTCGGCCTTCCCGAGTTCACCAAAGGGCATGTTGCGCCGCAGGATTTGCAGCTCGTTGCCCTCGTCGTCCTCGATGACATTCAGGGCCACATGCGAATTCGACGGTTTCACGGCATCGTCGAATTCGATGTCATCGAGTTTGGTGCGGCCGATCACCTTCTCCTGCTCGTCGACGGGCAGCGCGCTCCAGGCGGCCATATCGTGCAGGTACTTCTGGATGTGCACGTAGCTACCGGCGGCAAAATCGGCGTCCTCGGCGCCGACGAGGGCGGCCGAGGCGGCTTCTTCACCATCGGGATTCTCGGTGCCGTCCACAAATCCCAGCAGGTCCCGGTTGTCGAAGTACTGAAAGCCGTGCGTCTCGTCCACCACGGTGATGGCGCCCGCCAGGGTGGTGGTGATGCGCGCCGCCAATTCGAAGCAGCGGTCCATGGTGCTCGCGCGGATGTGGAACAGCAGGTCCCCGGGCGTGGACGGGGCGCTGTGCCGCTCACCGCGCACCTCCTGGAACGGCCACAGCCGGGCGGGGCGCGGACCGGAAAAGAGCCGGTCCCAGGCATCCGACCCGACCGCGGTGACCAGGGATAATCGCCGTGCCGGGTCGCGGAATCCGATGGCTTTGGCCAGGCCGGACAAGTCGGGTAACGCATCGTGAACTGCTTGTTCGGCACCCTCGTCGACGGTTGCCACCAGGAAAATGGCCGACGAGGACAGCGGGTCCAGAACAGGCTGTGGCACGGGATCGGTCACGCCTCGACCCTAGACCCCATCCGGTCAGCCATCATGGGAAGCGTGACCGCGACCGCAACAGGACTGTGCCAATTCATCGACGTCTCACCGTCGCCGTTTCACGCCGTGGACGCCGTGGCGCAGCGCCTCCGTCAGGAGGGCTTCACCGAACTGTTCGAGGCGCAGCGTTGGCCGGGGCACTCCGGTGACTACTTCACGGTGCGTTCGGGATCGATCGTGGCCTGGCGTGGTGTCGACATGGCAGACGACAACGCCTCCTTCCGGGTGATCGGCGCCCACACCGACAGCCCGAACCTGCGGGTGAAGGCCAATGCTGATCGCGTGCAAGCGGGTTGGCCCATGGTCGCTCTGGAGCCCTACGGCGGTGCGTGGGTGCAGACCTGGCTGGATCGCGATCTGGGGTTGTCTGGACGGGTGCTGGTGCGCGACGGGGATACCGTGCGGTCGACACTGATTCGCATCCAGCAGCCGATCCTGCGGGTGCCGAACCTGGCGATCCACATGGTCAGCGCGGAGGAGCGCAAGAAATGGGTGATCGACCCGCAGTGGCATGTGAACTCCGTATGGAGCGGTGGGAAGAGTTTCGACGAGTTCATCGCCGAACAGCTGGGGGTGGCCCCGGCCGATGTTCTCGGACGCGATCTGATGGCCCACGACCTGACGGCGGCCGCACTCATCGGCCCCGACGAGAGCCTTGTTAGTGCACCGCGTTTAGACAACCTGGCCAGCTGCTACGCCGGATTGGAGGCATTCCTGGCCGCCGAATCCAGCTCGACTCTCGTGCTCGCATTCTTCGACCACGAGGAGATAGGTTCGGTCTCTGATCACGGCGCCCACTCGGACCTGTTGTCGACGGTTCTGGAGCGGATTGTGTTGTCCAGCACCGGTACCCGAGAGGATTTCCTGCGGCGCGCGTCCGCCTCGCTGATGGTCTCGGCGGACATGGCTCATGCCACGCACCCCAACTATCCGGATCGGCATGAACCGGGCCACCAGATTGCCGTCAACGCCGGACCGGTGATCAAGATTCACCCGAATGTGCGCTACGCCACCGATGGTCGAGGTGCGGCGGCCTTCGCCCTGGCCTGTGAGCGCGCCGGAGTTCCGTTCCAGCGGTACGAGCATCGCGCGGATATGCAATGCGGCTCGACCATCGGTCCGTTCGCGGCATCACACACCGGCATGGTCACCGTCGACGTGGGAGCGGCGACACTGGCCATGCATTCGGTGCGTGAGTTGATGGGCGCGCGCGACGTGCAGATGTACTCCGATGCGCTGCAAGCGTTTCTGGAGCTGCCCGCTACATCGTGAAGCGCAGATTGGTGATGATCTTCCAACCCAGGTCGGGGTCGCCGTCGAGTGTGAAGCCATTGCGGTTGGCGCTGGCCCGGCCACCCAGATGCCGGGCGAACTCGCAGGTGTCCGCGGTGAGCGTCACGTGTGGGGTGTCCCAGGGCTCCGAGAACTGAGCCACGATGCGGGCCCGGTCGGGGATTTCGATGTCGATCTTCTGCGCGCCAATGCCGGTGAGCATGAAGCGGATCCGGCTGCCTTGCGGGGAGCCTGCCCGCTTCCCAACGAGGAATGGCAGCGCATTGATCAGCTCGGTGAGCGCGGGTGTCGCCGCCACCGGGTTGGCTGGTGCGGGCAAACCGAGGCTGTCGCGCACGTCCAGTTCGTGCATCCAGCAGTCGAAATCACGGATCTGCATGAACCGTCCATAGCTCTCCGGCCCCACCGGAGTCACGGTTTCGGCGTTGAACTGCTCCTGGGACAGACCCTCAAGGAGGGCCAGGCGCGCGCTGGTCACGGTGCGCAAGTCGTTCAGCACCGCCACAGGTGGCAGCTTGCGGTAGTAGGTCAGCCATCGTTCGTTGAGGACGCCGACGGGATTGTGCACGTGTGGAAGACCGGCGACGGCTTCCTCGGTGCTGGGGATCGGATCGCCCGAGAGTAGACGTTCGGTACTCACCACGTGCGCGATGACGTCCTTGACGGTCCACCCCGGCAGTACGGACGGCGCGGCCCACTGGTCATCGGTAAGGGCGGTGCCCAACTCGTCCAGCGCGGTCCACTCGGCACCCAGTGCGGCGACGACGGGATCTTTGGCGACGATCGTGACGGTCATGGCCCCGAGCCTACGAGAGCCGGTGAAGGCCTGAGCGATGAATTTCGTCGATTGTGTCGGTCGGTCTCTCTAGAGTTGTTTCATCGGGGATTTCGAGAAAGGAATCTCATGTCCGTCACATCCACATTCAGTGAGAAAACGACGCCGGAGAAGATTGGCATCGCACTGAGCGGCATCATCCTGTTGTTCCTGTTGGGTGACGCCATACCTAAGATCTTTGGCGCGGAGTTCGCCCAGAAGGCGACCGAGCAGCTGGGTTTCCCGGCGTATCAGACCGCCCTCATCGGCTGGGTGCTGTTGGCGTGCACCATCGTGTGGGCCATTCCGCGTACCTCGGTGCTCGGCGCCGTGGGGTTGACGGCCTACCTGGGCGGCGCGGTCACGATCGATATGCACGAGGAAGTGTGGTTTGCGGTGGTCTTCGCGGTCGGCTTCGGACTGCTGATCTGGGCTGCCATGATCCTGCGGCGGCGTGAACTACTGAAGGTGCTGATCGGCTAGCTCGGGCAGGTCTCATACATGCCGCGCAGCTCTTCCTCCACCGCGGAAGTGCGTTGTGAGGGAGGCATTTCGCCCATGCAACCACCCAGCCACACGGTGACACTGGCCTTGTTCGCGTGTAACTCGTAGATGCCGGGCTGCCCGAACTGCTTCAGCAGTTCCAGTTGCTGACGGGCGATGTCTCGGAGCTGCGCTTCGCTCGCTGCGGGCACCTCCGCGTACGTGGTGTTCAGATAGTGCCGTGCCGTCGAGTACTGGACGTCTTTCTGGTCCTTGCGGGCCGAGTGGGACGTGAATCTCGAGGATGTCGGCGCGACCGCATTGAGCCGTTCCCACAGGACGACCGCGCTGATATCGGGAAAGCCCCGCTCCGTGGCGAGGGCCGGGTAAACGCCGCCGACGGGTCCGACACGCCAGGCGGCACCCGACAACGACGCAAAGTCGCCGGCGATCTGACGAAAGGCCGCCGTGATGTCGCGGTAGTCGACAGGCGTGCCCGTCTGGCGTCCCTTGACCGCGACATCCATCGTGACGCGCGGCCCGGGACCGGAATAGGCGGCAGCCATGTCGACGCCGCCGATGTTGGGCAGTTGTCGCAACCGCACCCACTCGGCGAAGGGCGGGGCGGGCTGCTGTTTGGCCTCCGGATCGATGGCCGAGGTGACCTTGCTGCAGCCCGACGTGGCGTCCTGGGTTGTGCAGGGCGTCACGACCGTCAGCGTCACGTCATGCTGACTGAACCCAACCTCGCGTACACGTTTGGTGAACAGGTCCCATACCGCCGTCACTTGCTCCGCGGTCACAGCGGGAATCACCGTGACCGTCAGGCCGAACCGTTGCCCCTTGGTGAAGACATTGGCGTAGTCGTGGGTGGTCTGTGTGACGCCAGGGAGCGTGCCGATCTCCGTGGAGATCTGCTGCGACTCCTCGGTGCGCTGAGGTGCGCATCCGGCTGCCAGCAGAATGGCCGCACTGGCAAATATGGTCCATGCACGTCCGCGCCCCCATTTCACGCTGCCTAGTATGCGCCTGGAGCGTTTGTCCAGGCCTGCATCGACCACATATAGAATCTGTTCGTGACTTCACGGGTTGATACGGTCGACAACGCAACAGCCACCCCCGATCACCCACAGCCCTTCGCTGAATTAGGGCTCAAGGACGACGAGTACACGCGCATCCGCGAGATTCTCGGTCGCCGCCCCACCGACGCCGAGCTGGCGATGTACTCGGTGATGTGGAGCGAGCACTGCTCGTACAAGTCCTCCAAGGTGCACCTGCGCTACTTCGGGGAGACCACCACCGAGGAGATGCGCTCGGCGATGCTCGCCGGAATCGGTGAGAACGCCGGCGTCGTGGACATCGGCGACGGGTGGGCTGTCACCTTCAAGGTCGAGTCGCATAACCACCCGTCGTACGTCGAGCCCTATCAGGGTGCCGCCACGGGTGTGGGTGGCATTGTTCGCGACATCATGGCCATGGGCGCGCGGCCGATCGCCGTCATGGATCAGCTGCGTTTCGGTGCTGCCGACGCCCCCGACACCCGTCGTGTCTTTGACGGCGTGGTGCGCGGCATCGGCGGCTACGGCAACTCACTGGGGCTGCCGAACATCGGCGGCGAGACGGTCTTCGACGCCTCGTACGCCGGGAACCCGTTGGTGAACGCACTGTGTGCGGGGGTGCTACGCAAGGAAGACCTACATCTGGCCTTCGCCTCCGGCACCGGCAACAAGATCATCCTGTTCGGTGCACGCACCGGGCTCGACGGCATCGGCGGTGTGTCGGTGCTTGCTTCCGAGACATTCGGCGGCGACGAGGCCGACGGCGCATCACGCAAGAAGCTTCCCAGCGTGCAGGTGGGTGACCCGTTCACCGAAAAGGTTCTCATCGAGTGCTGCCTTGAGCTGTACGCCGCGCATCTGGTGGTCGGCATCCAGGACCTCGGCGGTGCCGGTTTGTCCTGCGCCACATCGGAACTGGCCTCCGCCGGGGACGGCGGCATGCACATCGATCTGGACAAGGTGCCGCTGCGCGCGACCGGGATGACGCCGGCCGAGGTGCTCTCCAGTGAGTCCCAGGAGCGCATGTGCGCCGTGGTGACCCCGGACAACGTGGACGCCTTCATGGCGGTGTGCCGTAAATGGGACGTGCTGGCCACCGTCATCGGTGAGGTCACCGATGGCGACCGGCTGCGGATCAGCTGGCACGGCGACACCGTCGTGGATGTGCCGCCGCGGACCGTCGCACACGAGGGTCCCGTCTATCAGCGTCCGGTGGCCCGGCCGGACACCCAGGATGCATTGATCGCCGACAGCACAGCGGGTTTGGCCCGCCCGGGCACCGGTGACGAGCTGCGGCAGACGCTGCTGGACATGATCGGCAGCCCACACCTGTGCAGCCGCGCCTTCATCACCGAGCAGTACGACAGGTATGTCCGGGGCAACACCGTGCTCGCCGAACACGCCGACTCCGGTGTGATCCGGGTGGACGAGCAGACGGGGCGTGGAATCGCCTTGGCCACCGATGCATCCGGTCGGTACACGGTGCTTGACCCCTATAACGGCGCCCGCTTGGCGCTCGCCGAGGCGTACCGCAATGTGGCCGCCTCCGGTGCGACCCCCGTCGCGGTTACCAACTGCCTGAACTTCGGGTCTCCGGAGGACCCGGGCGTCATGTGGCAGTTCTCCGAGGCGGTCCGTGGCCTCGCCGATGGCTGTGTGGAGCTGGGCATCCCGGTCACGGGAGGCAACGTCAGCTTCTACAACCAGACCGGCACCACCCCCATCCTGCCCACTCCGGTGGTCGGGGTGCTGGGTGTCATCGACGACGTGAACCGACGCCTCCCCACGGGATTCGGCACCGAGCCCGGCGAAACACTGATCCTGCTGGGTGACACCGCCGATGAGTTCGACGGTTCCATTTGGGCGCAGGTGGCATACGACCACCTCGGTGGCACCCCGCCGAAGGTGGACCTCGGCCGTGAGCAGTTGATTGCCCAGGTTCTCACCGCCGCATCGCGAGACGGGCTGGTGTCCGCTGCTCACGACCTGTCCGAGGGTGGGCTCATCCAGGCCGTCATCGAGTCGTCACTCGCCGGTGAAACTGGTTGCCGCATCCTGCTTCCTGAAGGGGCCGACCCCTTTGTGGCGTTGTTCTCCGAGTCCGCCGGGCGTGTGCTGGTCGCCGTCCCGCGCACCGAGGAAAGTAGATTCGTGGCGATGTGCGAGGCGCGGCAACTGCCCGCCGTTCGCATCGGCGTTGTCGATCAGGGCTCGGATTCCGTTGAAGTGCAGGGGCAATTCTCGATCACCTTGGCCGAGCTGCGCGAGATTCACGAAGGTGTGCTGCCCGGATTGTTCGGATGAGCGAGACTCCTGGAGTCCCCGTCACGACAAGCACCGTCGATCCCGATGACTGGATCGGCCGCAGCTGGCTGGCGTTCCAGGAGCTTGAGGAGCATCTCGAGAACCGGCACCCCTTGGTGGCCTGGGCATGGAATCTGCTGCGGCTGGATTTCTGCGGAATAGCATTCGGCGCCTTGTTCTTCTGCTTGTCACTGACGCCGTCGCTGATGCCGCGTACCTGGCTGTTCCAGGGGCTTATCGGCGGTGCCACCGCGACCATCGGCTACGGCATCGGTGTGGCCGTCTCCAAGTTGGTATTGCGTTTCTGGCTCCGCCACCAGACGTGGTGGCCGCTGCGTGACCGAGTGATGGTGACCGCCAAGCTCGGGGTGGTGCTGCTCTCGGCGGTGTGCTCGCTGGCGATGATCGTGCCCGCAGCCCGCTGGCAACGCCAGATCGCGACCCTCATGGAGACACAAGGACCATCGACCCTCGAGTACTCCAAGTCCTTCGTTGTTTCGATTGCTTTTGGGGCACTCCTGATTTCGGTGGCCCGAGTGCTGCGAGATCTGGTTCGGCTGCTGGCCCGTTTCTTTATTCGCCGCTTGCATCTCAGTCGCGAAGTATCGCTGCTCATCGGCACCGCCATCGTGGCGGTGCTGACCATCATGCTGTTCAACGGCGTGCTGGTGCGCGGCTTCTTCTCCGCCGCCAACGCCTCGTTCGGCCCGCACAACGACACCACCCGGGCCGGGGTGGAACAGCCCGCCCAGCCGGAGCGTTCCGGAAGTCCGGCATCACTGGCCTCCTGGGAGAGTCTCGGTTTCGAGGGGCGTAACTTTGTCTCCGGTGGTTTGCATGCCGACGAGCTGACCAAGGTGAACGGTCGCCAGGCCAAGGAACCCATTCGGGTGTATGCCGGACTCGAGACCGCCGACACCGCCGAGGAGCGCGCCGACGTCCTGGTACGGGAACTGGAGCGCACCAAGGCCTTCGAACGCAAGGCGTTGATCATCGTCCCGACCACCGGCACCGGATGGGTGACGCCTGCTGCCGCGCGCGGTATCGAGCTCATGTACAACGGCGACACCGCAATCGTCGCGACCCAGTACTCGTTCCTGCCCAGTTGGATCTCGTTCCTGGCCGATAAGAAGAAGGCACTGGCCTCGGGCAGTCTGTTGGTCGATGCCGTTCAGAAGCGCTGGGCGCAGCAGCCCGTAGGGCATCGTCCGAAGCTGCTCATTTATGGCGAGAGCCTGGGATCGTTTGCAGGACAAGGCGCATTCGGCGGTCTTGGTGATATCCGTACGGCGGGTGTCGACGGTGTGCTGTGGACCGGTCCGCCGAACTTCAGCCAGATCTGGAATGAGCTGGTGTCCAAGCGGGACCGGGGCACGTTGGAAGCGCTCCCCGTATACGACAGTGGATTCACGGCGCGTTTCGCGATAGGTCCCGATATCGACGCTCTCGCCCGACCGCCGTGGCAGAACCCGCGTGTGCTCTTCGTGCAACATCCGTCCGACCCGGTGACATGGTGGTCCACGGATCTGCTTTTCAGTGAACCGGATTGGCTCAAAGAGGCGCCGGTGGGCGATCGCTCCGCCGCCATGCGCTGGTACCCCATCGTCACCTTCTGGCAGGTGGCGGCCGACCTGGCCAACGCTGTCGGAGTGCCCGACGGGCATGGCCACAACTACGGCATCTCGTCGGTCAACGGCTGGGCCGCCATCGCGCCGCCGGAGGGCTGGACCCCGCAGGACACCGAACGCATTCGGAAGGCTCTCGTCGACACCGCGTCGCTCGACGGCCCCGACACGTGATCGCTCGCGCGCGAGCCGGGGTCCTGGCCGTTGCGCTCGTCACCTGGCCGGCGTTGTTGGAACGGTTCCCGCAACGCTGGCGCCCACTGGTCGGTGCGAGCGTGAGCACCGCCCTCGCAGCCGTCGCGGGTACACCGCTCGGGCTGCGGCAACCCCAGCTGGGGGCCGGTGTGCGTCTGGGCGGAGTCGTAGCATCGGCCGTCGCGGTCGCGGTCGGTGCCTCACCTGTGTTGAAACCGGTGCGTATCTCGATGCGGGAGCGCGATATCGGTCTTCATCCCGCGGCCTGGCTGGGGTTGCACATCCCGGTGGGCACGGTGTGGTCGGAGGAGCTCGCGTTCCGCGGAGTGCTGCAGCCGCTAGCGGCCGAGGCATACGGCCAGAGGCTCGGCGGTGTGGTGCAGGCCGTGGCGTTCGGGCTCGCTCATATCCGGCCCGCCCGCGCCGCCGGGGATTCCGTCCCGGCCACTGTGCTGGTCACTGGCTTGTTCGGCTGGTTGTTGGGCCGCCTGCGCGAGCGATCGGGGAGCGTGGCGGCGCCAATACTGGCCCACCTGGCCCTCAACGAGGCCGGCGCGCTGGCCGCACTGGCGGTGCAACGGGCGACACGCGGACCGCTGTGACCATGGATGTAGTGCGGTTTTTCCCCGAAGCCCGGACTCCTGGGTATTGGCTGTAGATAATCGGCGGATGGTCTCGAACTGGAGAAGCAGGGCCGCTGCAGCGCTGGCCGGTATGACGATCGCCGCCGGACTGGCACTGGCCGCACCTGCCGGCGCCGACCCCGGGCAGGGCGCCTCGCTGCCGGTGTTTGTTCCGTACCCCTCGGACTGGTCGCCGGATACCTCGGTGTTCCCCTACAACATGTGGCAGAACCGGGCGACCGACGAGCAGTTCACGGCGCTGCGCGAATCCTGTCAGTGGTTCAACGCCCAGTACGGCACCTTGATGGGGTCGGTGTACGGATTCCAGAACTACCTGCGTGATCACCGCGACGTCTGGGCTGCCTCCGGATCGGAGACCGTTGGCAATGTGGTGACCGCGAACCTGGATCAGTCGGCGGCATTCCTGGATCCGCGGGTGCACACCCTGTACATCACCAATTACCCGGATCAGAGCCAGTACTCGCCGCTCTACAACGGCGACTCCTTCTATCACCTGTGGTTCCAGTTCACCCAGATCAGCGACAAGATGAAGCAGCAGCTGCCGTCCGGGGTGATCAACGCGAACATCGCCACTGCCAATGTCTATGGCAACACCATTCGAGACTCGGGAATCTGCAACGGGGCGTAGGTTCCTCGGCCGGGCCCTGACTTCCCCCGGATAGGCTGGCGGCCATGCCAGCTCGTGCACCGGATGCCGCCTCGACCCGGGCGGCAGTGCTCGCGGTGGCCGATTGGCTGCGTGACCCGCAGGTACCGGAACCGGCGCGCGCCGTCCTCGCCGACGCGGTCCGGTTCACTGCCCGCACCCTGGCCGCCGATGCTCCGGGCGCCTCGGTGGAGGTGCGGGTGCCGCCGTTCGTTGCGGTGCAATGTATCTCGGGTCCCCGTCACACCCGGGGAACTCCACCCAACGTCGTGGAGACCACCCCGCGGACCTGGCTGCTGCTGGCGACGGGGCTGCTGACTCTGGATCAGGCCACCGCCGAGCGCGCCGTCACCGCGTCCGGATCACGTGCCACCGAGATCGCCGACTGGTTGCCGTTGGTCCCGCTCAGCTAGCGGAGGACGGGCGTCACGATATGGGTACTGCAGTGGCTCCGATCACTTCCGTGAGGGCACCGACGGGTCGTTTTGCGGGGATCGGCCAGCCGATTCTGCGTTCAGCAACCTTCCCCGTAAACTGGACAGGTCACCACCCCACGCAGGACTCAGCCAGGGAGCCGCACCGTGACCGCACAGCCGATCGAGTTGGAAAACGACCCTCGCGAAGAATGCGGCGTATTCGGGGTCTGGGCCCCCGGCGAAGAGGTGGCAAAACTCACTTACTACGGCCTGTATGCGCTGCAGCACCGTGGCCAGGAGGCTGCCGGTATTGCCGTCGCGGACGGTTCGCAGGTGGTGGTGTTCAAGGACCTCGGCCTGGTCAGCCAGGTGTTCGACGAGCAGACCCTCGCCGCCATGCGGGGACACGTGGCGGTCGGTCACTGCCGTTACTCCACCACCGGTTCGGTGACCTGGGAGAACGCCCAGCCGGTGTTCCGCACGACGGCCGCGGGCACCGGAATCGCGTTGGGACATAACGGGAACCTGGTCAACACCGCCGAGCTCACCACGCGGGCGCGCGATGCGGGCCTGATCAACTCGAAGACCCCGGGGCTGGCCACCACCGATTCGGACATCATGGGCGCGCTGCTGGCACACGGTGCTGCGGACGCCACCATTGAGCAAGCGGCCATGTCGCTATTGCCCACCGTTCGCGGCGCGTTCTGCCTGGTCTTCATGGACGAGAACACGCTGTACGCGGCGCGCGATCCGCACGGGGTCAGGCCGCTGTGCCTGGGCCGCCTCGACACCGGCTGGGTGGTTGCCTCCGAAACCGCGGCCCTGGACATCGTGGGCGCCTCCTTTGTCCGGGATATCGAGCCGGGCGAGCTGCTCGCCATCGACGCCGACGGGGTGCGCTCCAGCCGGTTCGCCAACGCGACGCCCAAGACCTGCGTCTTCGAGTACGTGTACCTGGCCCGGCCCGACAGCATGCTCGACGGCCGCTCCGTGCACTCCACCCGAGTCGATATCGGGCGCCGGCTGGCTGCCGAACATTCGGTGGACGCCGACCTGGTGATCGGTGTTCCCGAGTCCGGTATCCCGGCGGCCGTCGGATACGCGCAAGGTTCGGGCATCCCGTACGGACAGGGACTGATGAAGAACGCCTACGTGGGCCGCACCTTCATTCAGCCGTCGCAGACCATCCGTCAGCTGGGCATCCGCTTGAAGCTCAACCCACTTCGTGAAGTCATCCGCGGCAAGCGGCTCGTGGTGGTGGATGATTCGATTGTCCGCGGTAACACTCAGCGGGCGTTGGTGCGGATGCTGCGCGAGGCTGGGGCGGCCGAGGTGCATGTGCGTATCGCCTCCCCGCCGGTGCGCTGGCCATGCTTCTACGGCATCGACTTCGCTTCTCCCGCAGAACTTATCGCCAACGCGGTGGAATCGGAAGACGAGATGCTCGATGGCGTCCGTACCGCGATCGGTGCCGACAGCCTCGGTTACATCTCGGCCGAAGGAATGGTGGCTGCCACCACGGAACCTCGTTCGAGGTTGTGCTGTGCGTGCTTCGACGGCCACTATCCGATCGAGCTGCCCAAGGAAACGGCGCTCGGTAAGAACGTGGTCGAGAACATGCTCGCGGCGACCGCACGGGAGACGTCAAGTGACAGCGCAGATTCCGTTCAGGCGCGTTAAGTGTCGCGTCCCCGTGGCGGGTATTCCTCGACGACGGTGACATCCCGAAGTACCGCGGAGCTCCTCTTGATGAGCTCGACCTGGGTGTCGATCGTGCCGTCGAGTGCCGTCATGAAGGAATGTTGAAGGTCTCCGGTCAAGATCACTTCGTCGATCAACACGAACAGCTCCGCCCTGACCGACGGCTTCTGCTCGTAGACGTTGAGTACGACAGTGGCGGTCGCACTCTGCAGTCCTTTCGACACCACTTGGTAGCGGCCCCGACGGGCGGCGAGAAGTTGCGCCGTGTGGGTGATTTCGACGATTACCCATTCGATGGGGATCATGAGACCGGCGATTCCGGCCTGCGTGGTGAATTCGTCTCCGACGGAGAGATCACAGAGCCGCCGAGCACTATCGGCGAAGGCCAGGGGTGCGTGATTCCCGGGTTCGATATCGCTGACCGACGGTAACTCAAAGCTGGCGACCGAAGAAATTTCCTCAAGGCTCCGCGAGAACTCAAATCGCCGCTCAGCCGATAGCAAACTTCCCCCCTCGGATTCCCTTCGCCCGAGGTTATGTGATGGAGTAGGAGCGGGCGATGACCGAATTGGGCGAATTACTTGACCGAACGCGCGCCGTTTCGGTACTGGGCCGGGGAGGCGCCTGTCCAGCGCCGGAACGCGCGAGTAAAGGCGCTCAACTCCGAAAAGCCAAGGCGGATTGACAGATTGCTGAGGGATTCCGTTCCGTCCTCAAGGCTTCTGATGGCCTCTACACGCAGCGCGGTGTCTCTGATCTCTCGCACCGAGGTGCCGAACTCGCTTCGGAGCGAACGCTGAAGCGCGGAGGGCGCCATGTTCAGCGCTGCCGCGATATCGCCCACGGTGGGAATCCCCTGCCCGATACTCGATGCGACGATTCGCTCGACGCGCTCTGGTAACTGCTGGTCGTAACCGCGGACGTTGAACCAGAGCTGCTCGGGATGATCGAGGAGGGACGTGATCTCTTCCTCGGTGCGCAGAATCGGAACGTCGAGGAGTTTGGCATCCAGAATCATTGCGGCCGAACCACTACCGAATTCGATCGGCGCATTGAGGATGTTGCTGCGATCTGATCGTCCGGCCGGGCAAGCCTGGGGGAGAAGAACGCGCTCCAGATGTATCGACCTCATGGTCAACCAGCTCCAGACTCGAACCATGGCGGCGACCGACCATTCCATCACCGTGGCGTCGGGCAATCTGAGCGTCGACACCTCTATCGTCACGGTCGCGAGGTCTCTAGTTCTGGCCACCGTCATGTTCGGTACCAGCGGCATGGCGTCCCCAAACGCCGCCCAGCGGGCGAAAGCCGCACCGACTGTTTCCGATGTCGCGAGACTGAACATCAGGACCTGAAGCGTCTCGGGTGGGACCGGCACTGGGCTGCTGCCGAATGACAGGTCTCCGGTGCGGGCGATGACCTCACGTGCCACGCTGCGAAACTGCTCGGGGCCGATCGTCGCAGGCTCGCCGGAGAGGAACCGCGGCGAAACTCGCGCATTCATCAGCATTTTGGCCGCGTCCATGCCCTGCTGCTGTGCCAATTCCACCGCCAGGGTGCCCCATCGCGGCGGGATAGACAGCTGCTCCACGTCACCTCCTGAATCAAGATCCGAGAGGTGATCTTGGTATAGATTATTGCCAGTTTCAACTACCCCGGTGCTTCGGCACGTCAATTCCACGCGCGCGCAGGGCCTCTGCCACCTTGGTCGGTAGGTATAGCAGCTCCGTCTGTTCCCTGACGGAAAGGTGAGATGTCCCGGGCGTCGAGGTGTCGAGGCTCGGCCTCGTCACAGTGGACCGAGTCAGGGAATTCGCCGAGGTCGCTAGGCGAGAACCTGGCAACGCCTCGATGCTGGGTTAGAGCCGGCCTGAACTGACGAAGAAGTCGACAAGTTGGGTAACCGTGGTCTCGAGCGGGCGTGGGTCGTAGCCCAGTTCGGTGCGTGCTTTGGTGATGTCCGCGGTGGGCGACACGGTCAGCTTGTTGAATGCGGCGCGACTCAGAGCGTCGTTCTTCAGCAGCTTCCCGATCGGTTCGATCACCGGAACCGCGGCGTTGAGCAGACCCATCGGCAGCGCGAACAGCGGACCTCGCTTGCCGACATGCTGAGCGGCCAGGCGACACACCTGCAACAGGCTGCCCATGTGTCCGCCGAGCAGATAGTTCTCACCGGTGCGGCCCTTCTCGCCGGCGAGGTACAGCCCGGCCGCGACATCGCGGGCGTCGACCAGGTCGTACTTGCTGTTCACCATCGCGGGCAGCCGCCCACGCGCACTGTCGAACAGCAGCTGGTTCAGGCGAGACAGGTTGGGTAGATCCACCGGGCCGTAGACACCGGTGGGGTTGCCGATGACGGCATCCAACCCGGACTCGATGACCTCGCGCACGGCTACCTCGCCGCCCCACTTCGAGCGCTGATAGACGGGCAGGTCGGCGCCCGTCGAGCGCGGCGAGTTCTCGTCGAGGGTGGCCACGCTGTTGGAGTAGGAATCGACAGAGCTGCAATGCACCATGCGGCGGGCGCCGACGGCCAGGGCAGCCTGTGCGACGGTGCGCGCGCCCTCGGTGTTGATGCGCCAGCACAGCTCGTCCTCGTGCTTGAGGGTGATGACGGCCACCAGGTGGTAGACGACCTCGACGCCTTCGAGGGCCTTCGTCATCGAACCCAGATCGAGAACATCACCGGAGACCCAGGTCACGGCCTCGCGAGTCTCTGGTGAGCTGGGCGCCACGCGGTCGATGGCGACCACTTCATGCCCGTGCTCCACCAGGAGATTGACTAGGTTGGTACCAATGAAGCCGGCGGCTCCGGTGACGGCAGTCTTCATTTCTGTCCCTCGTGTGGCTCAGGTGTCGTGACCGCCGGGCGCTGACGCGGACGACGGGATCGCAACCAACCTACCTAACGCTCGCTTGGTCGGTCTTGTGACATGTATTGCACCGCACCCCAGCAGGTTGGGGCAAGTGTTGCCATACTCGTCGGATGCGCAAACTGGCCGTGGCCGCATCCGTGCTGCTCGTTGCCGGATGCGGAGTGGGTCGGCCACCAGGAGCAGTCGACGGCGAGTACCTCACGGTCGGCACCACGGACCGTGTCTCCACGCTCGACCCCGCCGGTGCCTACGACAACGGCTCGTTCCAGGTCGAGAACCAGGTCTACCCGTTCTTGTTGAACTTCACGCCGGGCACCGATGACCTCAAGCCCGATTTGGCGGCCTCGTGCGGTTTCAAGAACCCCACGCTGTATAGCTGCACGCTCAAGCCCAACACGGTGTTCGCCAACGGGCACAAGCTGAGCTCATCGG
Organism: Mycobacterium sp. D16R12; assembly: GCF_002013465.1. Taxonomy (GTDB): domain Bacteria; phylum Actinomycetota; class Actinomycetes; order Mycobacteriales; family Mycobacteriaceae; genus Mycobacterium. The sequence goes on from NZ_MAFC01000029.1 coordinate 52,091, forward strand.
ACGTGAAGTATTCCTACGACCGTGAGCGCGTGATCGACGATCCCAACGGGCCGCAGTCGCTGCTTGCCAACCTCGATCGCATCGAGACGCCCGACGAATTGACGGTCGACTTCCGGCTCAAACTCCCCAACGACCAGACCTTTCCTCAGGTGCTGGCCACCAACGCCGGGCCCATCATCGACGAAGAAGTCTTTCCGCCCGACCGGCTGCTCGATGACGACGCCATTGCGCGTGCCGAACCTTTTGCGGGTCCGTACACCATCACCTCGCACAGCAAGAACCAGCTGATCGGCCTGCGGGCCAATCCCACATATGTTGGCGGGCTGGGTAAGCCGCAATGGGAGTTGATCGGTATCAAGTACTACACCGGTGGCGAGAACCTCAAGATCGACATCGAGAACCGTGCCATCGACGTCGCGTACCGAAGCCTGTCGCCGAACGACATCGAGACGCTGCGGGTCAATCCGCGCCTTGCCGTGCACGAGGGGCCCGGTGGCGAGCTCAGATACATCGTCTTCAATCTCAAGACCATGCCGGGCGGCACGGATGCGCAGAAGCTGGCCATCCGCAAGGCCGTCTCCTCGCTGGTCGACCGCGAAGCGTTGTCCCGCAACGTGTACAAGGGCATCTACACCCCGGTCTATTCGGTGGTACCCGACTCGATGTCGGGCGCCGTGGAATCGTTCAAGACGCTCTACGGAGCCAAACCCGATGTAGAGCTGGCGCGAAAGTTTTTGTCCGATGCCAAAATTCCAGTCCCGGTGCTGATCAACCTGCAGTACAACCCGGATCACTATGGAAGCAATTCCTCGGAGGAGTACGCCGCGGTCAAGGGGCAGCTCGAGTCGTCCGGCCTCTTCCAGGTGGATTTGCAGTCCACCGAGTGGGTCGCTTACCAGGAGAGACGGTCATCGGACTCTTACCCCGTGTATCAGTTCGGCTGGTTCCCCGATTTCCCCGATCCTGACAACTATCTGACCCCATTCTTCATGCCGGACAACATGTTGGTGAACCACTTCGAGAACGACGCGATCACGCGGCTCATCACTGCCGAGGCCACCGAGCCGGACCGGTCCAAGCGTCTGAGCATCATCGGGCAGATCCAGGATTTGATGGCGCGTGACTACATCTCGACGCTGCCGCTGCTCACCGGAAAACAGATTGCGGTATCGGTGAAGAATGTCGAGGGGATAAAGCTCGGTCCCTCGTTTAAGTTCCAGTTCACTCCGCTGAAGAAAACGAGTGGGGCCGCATGAGCGCCACGCTGCTGCGTTATCTCGGAGTGCGCCTGGCGCTGATCATTCCGACGGCGTGGATTCTGATGACGCTGGTGTTTGTGCTCATGCGCGGTATCGGCGACCCGATCACCGCGCAGGCCGGCGGCCGACTTGCTCCGGCGGAGATCGCCAAACGCAAGGCTGAGGCGGGATTCGACCGCCCCATCTGGACCCAGTATTGGGAGTACCTCGGCGGCGTGCTGCGCGGGGACTTCGGACGTACGCTGACCGACAAGCGCTCGATCACCGACATCATCCTGGTCAACGGCGCCGCCACCCTGGAGCTTGCCGTCGGCGCCATCATCTTGGCGCTGCTGGTGGGGATCCCCTTGGGCCGGTTGGCCGCTACGCATCGCGACAAGATCACCGACGTGTCGTTGCGGCTGGCGGCGGTGTTCTTCTACGCCGCTCCGGTGTTCTTCGTCGCGATCCTGCTCAAGCTCTTCTTCTCGGTGAAACTGGGGTGGTTGCCCGCCTCTGGGCGCAGCACCGTGGGGACCGAGATCGCGCTGGATGCCATGCCGCACCGCACCCACCTATTGCTGGTGGACACCGTCTTGTACGGCAACAGTGGATATTTCGTGGATGCGCTCAAACATCTGGTGCTACCGGTGCTGGCGCTCGGGCTGTTGACAGCAGGGGTGTTCCTGCGGCTGGTGCGCGTCAATCTTTTGCAGACGCTGCGTGCGGGGTATGTGGACGCCGCCCGTGCCCGCGGGCTTTCGGAGCGAGTCGTCGTGGGGCGGCACGCCTTCCGGAACTCACTGGTGCCGGTGGTCACGGTGATGGGTATGCAGATCGCCATGCTGCTTGCCGGTGCGGTACTCACCGAGACAGCCTTTGAATGGAATGGGTTGGGTTCACAGCTGGCGCACTATCTTTCGGCGCGCGACTTTGTGGCGGTGCAGGGCATCGTCACCGTGATCGCGATCATCGTTGCGGTGATGAGCTTCGTCATCGACGGGGTGGTCGCCCTTATCGACCCGAGGGTGAGGTTCTGATGACGGCATCGGTCAGGGAACCCCTCGGAGACCGGCTGCGCAGGCTGCCGGGTGTAGGCCTGTTGCGTTCCACGCATGGCCTGCAACGGTTCACGCTGGTGGCTGGCCTGGTTCTCGTCGTGGGATTTGTTCTCGTCGCGATACTGGCGCCCTTGTTGGCGCCGTACGGGTTCGCGCAAACCAGTGTGGACGGCATCGATTTCGTGCGACAGCAGGCCCCGTCCTGGGCGCACTGGTTCGGTACTTCGGTGCGGGGTGAAGATGTGCTCTCGCGCGTACTGTTCGGTGCCCGCACAGCGCTGCTGGTCATCGTGACCTCGCTGGCGGTTTCCCTGCCGGTGGGTGTGGCGCTGGGCCTGACCTCCGGATACCTGGGTGGGTGGCTGGACCGTGCGCTGGTGCTGGTGACGGACGCGCTGTACGCCATGCCCTCGCTCCTGCTGGCCATCGTGGTGTCGATCGCCGTCACCGGAGGTCAATCCAGCACCGGCGGAGGCATTATCGCCGCGGCCATCGCGATCATGGCGGTGTTCGTGCCGCAGTACTTTCGGGTGGTACGTAATGCCACCGTCGGCATCAAACAAGAGCCGTTCGTGGACGCCGCACGGGTCACCGGGGCCAGCACCCCACGAATCTTGTTCCGGCACATCCTGTCCAATGTCACCTCATCGCTGCCGGTGATCATCACACTCAACGGCGCCGAGGCCATCCTCACCCTGGCCGGCCTCGGCTTTCTCGGCTTCGGCATCGAACCCACTCAGGCCGCCGAATGGGGGTATGACCTCAACAAGGCGCTCTCGGACGTGGCGAACGGCATCTGGTGGACGGGCGTGTTTCCCGGTACCGCCATCGTGCTGGTGGTGCTCGGGATGACGCTGGTGGGCGAGAGCCTCAACGAGGTCATCAATCCGCTGCTGCGGACGAGGCGGGGCGACGCATGAGCGAGAAGGAAGCGTTGGCTGCGCTGTCGTTCCAGTCACTGTCGGTGACATTCAGCACCGACAGTGGTCCGGTGGCCGCAGTCGAAGATGTGTCGTTCGACGTCAAACCGGGAGAGGTGCTCGCCGTCGTCGGTGAGTCGGGTTCGGGCAAGTCGGTGTCCTCGCGCACTGCCATCCGGCTGCTCCCCGACACCGCGCGCATCACCGGTTCGGTTCTGCTCGACGGCCGCGATGTGACCAAACTGTCGGGCCGGGAGCTGACGGCGATGCGCGGCAAGGACATCGCGATGGTCTTCCAGGAGCCCGGGGCGGCACTGGATCCATTGTTCACCATCGGATACCAAGTGAATGAGGCCGTGCGCGCGCATTCGGATATGAGCCGCGCCCAGGCCCGTACGCGTGTCATCGAACTACTCAAACTCGTGCAGCTGCCCGATCCGGAGCGCCGCTATGACTGCTATCCGCATCAGCTTTCGGGTGGGCAGAAACAACGCGTAGTCATCGCGATCGCCATCGCGTGCGACCCCACGGTCATCATCGCCGACGAGCCAACCACCGCCCTGGACGTGACGGTACAGGCCGAAATCCTGGAACTCCTGCGGGATCTACGTGACAGGATCGGCAGCGCCATCGTGCTCATCACCCACAACATGGGGGTGGTGGCCGATATCGCAGACCGAGTGGTCGTCATGAAGCAGGGAAAGGTTGTCGAAATAGCGCCGGTGGAACAGCTTTTCGCTGCACCTGCCGAGCCGTACACCCGCGCGTTGCTGGCGGCGGTCCCGCACCTGGGGCAGGGAGATCCCGAGCATGCGCTCGCGCAGAGTCCGGAATCGGCCGAGCCGGTGCTGGAGGTATCCAATCTCGTCGTGGAATTCCCTGGCCTACTGGGCCGTTCGTCCTTCCGTGCGGTAGATGATGTGAGCTTCAGCATCGGTCGAGGGAAGACCCTGGGGCTGGTGGGGGAGTCGGGATCCGGCAAGTCGACTATCGGCCGATGCGTCGCCGCGCTGCAGCAGCCCGCCTCGGGATCGGTGCGGATGCTCGGGCAGGAGCTGGTCGGTATGAGCCAACGCAAGCTGCGTCCGCTGCGCGCCAAGTTCGGATTTGTGTTCCAGGACCCGGCAACCTCGCTCAATCCTAAAATGCGCGTGGGCGACTGCATCGCCGAACCCATGCGGGTGCACCGATACGGCGATCAGCGCAAGATTCTGGGCCGCGTCGCCGACCTGATCGATGCCGTGCAACTTCCGGCTGGCACCGAAAACCGCTATCCACATGAGCTTTCGGGTGGCCAACGGCAGCGTGCCAATCTGGCCCGAGCACTTGCCTTGGGACCCGACCTGCTGGTCGCGGACGAGCCCACCAGTGCGCTTGACGTGTCTGTACAGGCAGCGGTGCTGGACCTGTTCGAGGAGCTGCAGCGTCAGTGGCAGTTCGCCTGCCTGTTCATCAGTCACGATCTCGCGGTGGTGGATCGGCTGGCCGACGAGGTCGCGGTGCTACGTCACGGTGTCCTGGAGGAGCTCGGGACGCGCGGCCAGATCTTGCACAATCCGACGACCGAGTACACCCGCACATTGGTCGCCGCCGTGCCCGTGCCGGATCCCATAGAACAACGCGCGCGGCGGCGCAGCCGCTAGGAGTCGCCTGTGGCGTGCTCGTGAGACGGTCCGGTGGTGACTTTCTTGTGGTCACCGGCACCCGAGCTGGAGTTGGTGTCCGAATGGCCGGGCTTGCTGTCACCTCCCCCGGCCGCCGATCGCGAGCCTGTCGAGCCGGACGAGCCTGCACCGTCCTTGGGCGCCGAAGATTGTTGTCCGCCAAGGCTGCTTGACGATCCTGGGCGTCCAGGGGAACCGTCGGGGGTGTGCGCAGCGGCCCCGGCACTTGCGGGCGCCGCGCCGTTCTTCTCGGTCGCCGTCGGGGGCTTCACCGACTGCGCCGACTTCGTCGACTCCGAATCGGTGGTGGAGCCGCTGGTCGGGTGATCGGCGGGTCTGCCGCCCGCCGTTGTCCCACTGCGGCCGGCTAGCCCATTGGCGCCGATGCCGATTTTCGGTGTGATGCCCACAGTCTCATGGGCTGAGGATTTCTTGTCGGCATCCGGCTTACCCGCTGCCTGGCTGGCCTTCGTGTCACCATCCGACGGGGAGGATTTGGCGCTGGCGCCCTGGTTGACCTTGGCGGGATGATCCGGCTGCGCGGAGATCTTGGTGCTCGATGACTGTTCGGCCGGGCTATCGGCAACCCTCACACCGTGAGTTTCGCTGATGGAAACCGATTGGCCATTGCGTTTCAGCGTGACATCGCGCCCCGCAACCTCAAGGGTCGCTCCCGAAGGCGTGGTGACGGTGCCACCGGTAGCGGCCTTGCCGGTTGATTCGCGAGATTGCCTGGTGGCGCTCGGCTTTAGATCGGATCGGTCGTCGACGGTTGCGACCACCTTGCCGCCCTCGGACACGGTTGTCGTATCGCCGTCCCGGGTGAGAGTGGTGCCGGGATTGGCCTTGACCTGGTCGACTGAGCGCTGTGCCGACTGGCTGGACTTGAGGTAATTGGTCACCGCCGAGATGACGTCCCCGGTATTCAGGCCGTGGTCGACGACCCCGTCACGCGGCACGCCGGGCAGCGCATGCGCTTCGATGTTGACCGCGGTGGAACCCGGTGCTGCGGTGATGAACTGAGATTTGTATGGCGTGGCCACCACATCGTCCTTGGTGCTCACTACCAGGTAGTCGACGCCGGGTTTGGTGTCCGGAAGTTTGTTGAGCTTCTCGAGGAAGCGGCTGCCCACGGTTTGTTGCGACAGGGACGGCCAGGCCAGTGTGCTGGCGGTCCCATAGATCGCGTCCTTGACGGGCTTCCAGCCATTGATGTCGACGGAGTTGCCCACCGGGCCAACGAAGTCCGCCAGGCCGCTGAAGTTGGTGCCGTGGGTCGACGGGGCGAGTTGAACGACATTGGCCACTCTGTCAGATTTGTCCTGCGCCACGAAGTTCTTGATCAGTAGGCCGCCCTGGGAATGGCCCACGAGGTCGACCTTGCCCGCGCCCGTTCGGTCCAAGACCGTCGCGACTTCGCGCGCGAGCTGCTGGGTGGACACTTCGACGTCACCGAAGCCACGCAGCCCGAGCTTCTGTCCGATCGATCCGACGAGGCCCTGAAATCCGGTCTGGCCGTACTCGAAGGTGAATGCCTTCATCCCTGCGTCGTGCAGGCTCGTCTTCATCGAATCCCAGTACTTCTCGTTCTCGGCGGTGCCGTGCACCAGGACGACTGGGATGCTTCCCGGTGTGAGTTTGTCGGCTTCGGAAGAGGAAGTGGCAGATTCTGACATGATGACAGCATCGAGTCCTTGGCCGTTCACGCCCGGGTTCAGCGACACGGTGGCCCGTTTGGTGATCGTCAAGGTGGGTGAGGAATCAGAGGCGCCGTGCTCGGCTCCGAGCGGCGTCGAGCTCGAGGTCAGAGAAATGAACCCGGACTCCACCATCACTGTCATCGGCGCGGACAACGGATTGACTGGGGTCGGGTGGAGGGCGGCGGGCGCCCCGTCCGTGACAACCAAGGATGCGACGAGGGACGCGGCCAGCAGAAGGCGCAGCCTGTCTGCACGTGGGTGCGGTGAAGGGGGATTCCGGAAGATACCGCTCGCTTGATGCGATGCCGTCGGCATGCACCAAACGGTAGGTGCTCGACCGGTAGATCGCATGTCGAGCGTCCCAATTCTGTTGCAACACTGACAATTTGTGACTGGTGTCACGGTTGAGGGTTGGATGTGGCCGGATGGTCGACTAGCCCAGAATCGAGAAGGGCCGCGCCTCCTCGACTTCCAGGGCCAGTTCAAGCAGCGTCCGCTCGCTGCCTCGGCGGCCGCTGAACATCACCCCGATGGGCAGACCGTCCGGATCCTGGCCGAGTGGAAGCGATATGGCCGGAGCGCCGGACGCGTTGTGCATCGGGGTAAAGCCCACGTATGAGCTGAGCTTGTCCAGCAACACCTCGGGATCCTGGTCCGGGGTGAGGTACCCGATGCGCGGGGTGGTGTGGGTGAGCACCGGGGTCAGCACGGCATCGAGACCGGTGTCGAATCCGCGCTCGTACACCCGGCCGGATGCGGCCAGCCGGGCCAGGAACAGCGGCGTGCGGTAGGACCGCCTGACAAACCTGCGGCTGAGTCCGAGTGTCAGTGGGTCCAGTCGGGAGGCGTCGAATCCGTCGAACAGTCTGGAACCGCCCTTGGCGACGGCGAACGCCAAGAAGGACCAGTAGTCCTCGAAGTCGGTTTTGAACGAGGGCAGCACTGCAGGTGTGTACGGCTCGACGCTGTGGCCAAGGGACTCAAGCATTTCCGCGGCGGAGTTCACCGCTTGCCGGGTCGCGGTATCGGTGGCCGGGGTGAACGGGGAATCCATGCACAGACCGATGCGCAGCCGGCGCTGCACCGGGCGGTCCACGCGGCCGATCGGCGCCAGTTTCGGATTGCGGTAGTGCAGTTCGGCCGCTTCGAAGAACCGAGCGCAGTCGCGGACGCTGCGTACCAGCACCCCGTCGGCGACGATCTTCACGGGCGCCGAGCTGCTCGACGGATCGCCCAAAAGCCTTCCACGACTTGGCTTGAGGCCAACCAGTCCGCAGACCGCGGCCGGAATCCGGATGGAGCCGCCGCCGTCGTTACCGTGCGCGATGGGCACCACGCCGGCGGCCACCAGGGCCGCCGAGCCGCCTGAGGACCCGCCGGCGGAGAAGTCCGTGTGCCACGGATTGCGGGTGACCGAGCCTCCCGAACGTTCCGTGCTGGCAGACCAGCCGTATTCCGGCATGGTCGTTGACGCGATGGGCACGACTCCGGTGCTCAGGAACTGTTGTGTGAACGGTCCGTCCACGGTCTGCAGCGTCGGTGCGATCGCCGCCGAGCCTTCTGTCAGCGGCATCCCCGCCACATGGATATTGCATTTTGTCGCGGTGGGTACGCCCCGAAAGGCAATGAACGTCTCGGCGCCGTCCGCCACTTCTGCCCGCTCTCGCGCCCGCGGAAAGTCCTTGAACTCCACAGCATTGAGCGCCGGATTGACCCGCTCCAGGCGGACGATGGCGGCCTCGGCGCACTCGCCCGCGGTGACCTCGCCGGAGGCGATACGCTCGGCGACCCCGGTGGCATCCAGGTCGCCAAGAGCGTCCTCGGTGAATGCCGAAACGACGTGCGTGCCCGTCATGCGTGACCTCCTAGGTAGGCGACGATCGCGTTGGTCAGGCCTCGACGGGCCTCTTCCAGATCCGAGTAGGTTCCCAGCTGCTTTTCCGACACAAGCCCACGCATGGCGCCGGGGATGAAGGCCGCCACCTCGCGCACCCGGATCGGATCCACATCCAAGCCGTCGAACGCCTGCCCGCACGCTCGTGCCCAACGATGCTTCCATGACGCCAGCTCGGCGGCGGTGTGGGGGTAGAGCCGTTCCAGCTCGGCGGGTTCATGGGGCAGTGCGCGGCGCAGGTTCTCAATGGCCCGGGAGTCAGGTGAGGTCAAACCCCGATAGAGGGTTTCGACGATCGCGCTGACCCGGCGATCCAGTGGGCCCTCCGGATCGGATCGCCAGGGCTGGTCGCCGCGCCGCTCGGCGGTGCGCTGCAATACCGCGGCCCACAGCCCGTCGATATCACCGAACTGGTACTTGACCGCGCCCCAGGTGGCGCCGCATTCCTTGGCGATTCTGTTCGCCGACACCGCGGCGGGATCGCCCGAGGCGAGCACGCGCAGCGCCGTATCGAGCATGCTCTCGCGGGTCGCCAGGCCGCGACGATTAGCTCGTCGTCCGGTGGCCACCGCTTCGCTCATTTCAGTGATGCTAGCGGTCGGGAATTTTTCACAGAAGTATCTGTGAAAAGTGGACGGATTGGATTACTGTCACCGCGTGAGGAGGTGCCGATGCCGAAGCCGCCGTTGTCGATGAAGCCCACGGGGTGGTTCCAGGTCGCCTGGTCCGCAGAGATCGCGGTCGGCGCTGTGCACCGGATGACCTACTTCGGGCGCGAGATGGTGGCCTGGCGCGCACAGTCGGGCGAACTCGCCGTCATGGATGCCTACTGCGAGCATCTCGGTGCACACCTCGGGCATGGCGGCCACGTTGAGGGCGATCGCATCGTCTGTCCCTTTCACGGCTGGGAATGGAACCGCGACGGCAAGAACGTGTGCATCCCGTACGAGAATCGGCCAAATCCATTGCGGCGCATTCGAAGTTATCCAGTGGTGGAACGCAATGAGGCGGTGTACATCTGGCATGACGTCGATGGACGCGAGCCGTACTTCGACGTCCCGGATGTCTTCACCGGATTCGCCGACGGCAGCAGCGCCCAGGACTACTACCCGGGATATCCGCATAGCACCCTGTATCGGGAACGGCTGCAACTGCATCCGCAGTACGTGCTCGAGAACGGGGTCGATTTCGCGCACTTCAAGTACGTGCACAAGACGCCGTTCATCCCGAAGTTCACCCGGCAGGAGTTCGAGGAGCCCATCTCCTATGTCGACTTCACCATTGCCTTCGACGAGATACCGGGCATGTCGGCCGAGGAGATGAAGAGCGGAGTGCAGGCCATCAACGGCGGCTTGGGGGTCGCCGTCACCAAGAGCTGGGGGATGATCGACAACCGCACCGTGTCCGCGGTGACCCCGGTCGATGACCAGACCTGCGATGTCCGATTCACGGTCTTCATCGGAAGACCCCCGGGGGACTGCGCCAGCGGGTCCGAGGAACCGTCGCGGACTGCAAAGACCTTCGCGCAGGCCATCATCGACCAGTTCCTTGCCGACATCCACATCTGGTCGCATCAACGCTACTCGGACCCGCCGGCCCTGGTGCGGGCCGAATACGAAGGCTTCATCGCCCTACGGAAATGGGCAACCCAGTTCTATCCGGAGGAAGTCCGCGCATGAGTGGAATCAGGGTTTTTCAGGTGGCGACCGGAAACCTCGGCACCGAGATGATCAAGCGTATCGCCCAGCATCCCGAGCTGGAACTAGCCGGATTGCATTGCTACTCAAGAGAAAAGATCGGCCGCGACGCCGGCGAGCTCGTGGGGCTGGAACCCAATGGCGTCCTTGCGACAGGCACCGTCGAGGAGATCATCGCCGCCAAGCCCGATGTGCTGACCTTCCACGGTGTGTTCCCCGACGAGGATCTCTACGTGAAGGTGCTCGAGGCGGGCATCGACATCGTCACCACCGCCGACTGGATCACCGGACACCACCGCGACCAGAACCACCCGCATCCCTCGGGCCGATCCACCACCGAGGTCTTGCGGGAAGCGTGTGAACGGGGCGGATCCACCTTCTACGGCACCGGGATGAATCCGGGTCTGACACAGATCCTGGGCGTCATCCACTCCTGCGACGTCGCCGAGATCGAGAACGTGACCGTCATCGAATCGGTGGATGTGTCCTGCCATCATTCGGTGGACTCCTGGGAGATGGTCGGATACGGGCGCCCCATCGAGGATCCGGAGATCCCGGCCCTCCTCGAGAAGGGCACCCGGGTCTTCGCCGACGGGGTGTATCTGATGGCCGACTGCTTCGGCCTCGAACTCGACGACGTCACGTTCTCCTATGAGCTGGGGGCCTGCACCGAGGACGTCGACCTCGGTTGGTACCGGCTGCCGAAGGGCTCCCTGGGTGCCAACTATCTGAAGTACCAAGGAATCGTCGATGGCGTACCCAAGGTGGAGGTGCATGTCGAATGGCAGATGACGCCGAAGACTGAGCCGCACTGGAACGTCAAGGGCTGCTACATCACCAAGATCCAGGGCGATCCCTGCGTCTACAGCAAGCACATGGTCATTCCCAAGCCCGGTACCGACTTCTCCGACCCCGCCGCCTTCGCATCTGTCGGGATGACCGTGACGGGTCTGCCCGCGCTCAACGCCATCCGGAGCGTCATCGATGCCCCACCGGGCATCCTCACCTCGGCCGACCTGCCACTGCGCGGATTCGCGGGCCGGTTCAAGTAGGGCTGTGCGGACACCGCTGACAGCTGGGACGGGTAGCCTAAGGCCCGTTATGAGCGAGCGAGCCGACAAACCCAGTAATTCGTACGCTGCGGCCGGGGTGGATATCGAAGCCGGCGACCGGGCGGTCGAGCTGTTCAAGAAATCCGTCGCGAAGACGCATCGCCCTGAGGTGCTGGGCGGTATCGGCGGCTTCGCCGGGCTGTTCGCCCTCAAGGGCGGATACCGCGAGCCGGTGCTCGCGGCCTCCACCGATGGCGTCGGCACCAAGATCGCCGTCGCACAGGCCATGGACAAGCGCGACACCGTCGGCCTCGACCTGGTGGCCATGGTCGTCGACGATCTCGTCGTGTGCGGGGCCGAGCCGCTCTTCCTGCAGGACTACATCGCCGTCGGCAAGGTGGTGCCCGAGCGCGTCAGCGAGCTGGTTGCCGGCATCGCCGAGGGATGCGCCATCGCCGGCTGCGCCCTGCTCGGCGGCGAGACCGCCGAACACCCGGGCCTGATGGCTCCCGATGACTTCGACCTGTCCGCCACCGGTGTCGGCATCGTGGAAGCAGACCGGGTGCTGGGGCCGGACCGGGTGCGTCCAGGTGATGTCGTGATCGCGATGAGGTCCTCTGGCCTGCATTCCAACGGATACTCGCTGGCTCGGCATGTGCTGCTGGAAATCGACCGGATGGACCTGTTCGGACAGGTCGAGGAGTTCGGCAGGACGCTTGGCGAGGAGCTCCTCGAGCCCACCCGCATCTATGCCAAGGACTGCCTGGCGCTGGCCGCCGAGACCGAGGTGCGCACCTTCTGCCACGTCACCGGTGGAGGGCTCGCCGGCAATCTCGCCCGGGTGATCCCCGATGGATTGGTGGCCGAGCTGGACCGCAGTAGTTGGACCCCCGGCCCGATCTTCGCGATGATCGCCCAGCGCGGCCGCATCGAGCGCGCCGAAATGGAAAAGACCTTCAACATGGGCGTCGGCATGGTCGCCGTCGTCGCACCCGAAGATGTCGACAGGGCGCTCGCCGTCCTGACCGCACGGCACATCGACTGCTGGACCCTTGGCGCCATCAAGAAGTCGGGCAAGGATTCAAGCAGCGAGAATGCCGTGCTCTTGGGCCAGCACCCGAGATTCTAAGGAGAGGTGCTGCGCCTGGGCCGCTGTCAGCGGCGCCAGGCGTCCTCGTCTTCGGTCCAGCGGTCGCTGGTGCGATCGTCATCCGGCTGAGATGACGGAGCGCCGGAAAGTTCACGGCGGAGCTGCTCGAGATCCGTGTTAGGAGAGCTGTATTTCAGCTCGCGAGCAACCTTGGTCTGCTTTGCCTTTGCCCGGCCGCGGCCCATGGGGGAACCCCCTCGCGCAATAGCGGAGCGGCCCAATTTCAGGGCGGCTCCGGTGGAGTGTTTTTATCGATCCTGACGATAGTTTAGCGTGCCGATCCACCAACTGCTGCACGCCCTAACCACCCGGTTGACCCGGCCCTTGTCGTAGCCGGTTGATCGCCTCGCGTCCGCGCTGCTCACCCTGCAGGTCGGGCAGTAGATCGAGGTCGATCGCGGCCGGTGACGGCCCTGCCGTGAGGGGCGTCTGATCGCCGTTGGAGAGGGCCTCGACGACCGAGCGTTTGAGCAGAGCCAGGGCTATGGGGCCCAGGTCAACATGGTCGACCACCGAGCCCACCCGGCCGACGGAACGGCCGCCCACCGCCACCTCGTCTCCGGTGGACGGCCGATCGGCGGAGCCATCGAGATGTAGCAACACCAGCACCCGTGGCGGCTTGCCGAGGTTGTGCACCCGCGCCACCGTCTCCTGCCCGCGATAGCACCCCTTTTCCAGGTGTACCGCCCGTGGATCGCCGTCGACCGCGATCCACGCCACCTCATGCGGGATGGTGCGCTCATCGGTGTCCAGGCTCAGCCGCGGGTGCGCGGCCGCGATCCGGAGCGCCTCAAACGCCCACAGGCCCGCGGGTCGTACACCCAGCCGGTCGGCGAGGTCGTGCCCCGGCGGAACCAGGAGGTCGAACGTCGCATCGGGGAGCGGCCACGGCATGCGCCTGATGAGGCCGCCGCCGGGCAGAGCGACTGCGCGGTCGAGTTCGGGGAGAGCTGCGATCCCCAGCTTTTCGGTGAGGTCGACGGTGTCCGGTCCAAGCAGGGTGAAGAGCTCCAGATCGGACGACGAGACCTCTACCTTCGCCCAGAACACCATCTTGGCGAGGAAGTCCTTGAGGGCCTGGCCTCGCCACGGCTCGGTGTCCAGGTAGGTGATGCCGTCCAGATCGGTTTGTACCCAGTGATCTTCGACGCGTCCCTGTCCGTCGAGGCTGAGGTTTTCCCGCGTTTCGCCATCCTTTAGGTCGGTGACGTGCTGGCTGGAGATGGTGTGCAGCCAGCTCAGCCGTTCGGTGCCGGACAGGGCGACGATGGGGCGTGTCGACCGGTCGATGAGGACGGCACCGGTCAGGGCCGTGCGCTGCTCGCCGAGGGGGTCGCCGTAGTGCCACACCGCACCGGCGTCGGGGTTGTCTTCAGGTACGTAGATGGCCTTCATCGGTGCCTATTGTTCTTCACGCAAGCGGCTCATCACATGTCCTACTGTACGACCGCTAATCTCATTGCCCATGGCGGTAGCGGTGCTGGTCACACTCGACGGTGAAGTGCATGACCCCTCGGTGCCGCTGTTGTATGCCGACGAGCTTGCGGCAGTTCGCGGAGACGGCGCGTTCGAGACGCTGCTCGTGCGCGGCGGCCTGGTCTGCAAGCTGGACGCGCATCTGGATCGGATGGCCGTATCTGCCGCGGCGATGGATCTGGCCGAACCGGACCGGCGTGCCTGGCGTGTGGCCGTCGAGGTCGCTGTGCGGCAGTGGAACTCGACATCGACCGACGATGCGATGCTGCGGCTTGTCTACACCCGAGGTCGTGAAAGCGGTGGGGGTACAACGGCATATCTGACCATCGCGCCGGTTCCGGAGCGATCGTTGGTAGCGCGGCGTGATGGTGTCTCGGTGATCACCCTGGATCGAGGGCTGCCCGCGCAACCCGCCGAACCGCTGCCCTGGCTGCTATCGGGGGCCAAGACGCTGTCCTACGCGATCAACATGTCTGCCCTGCGATATGCCGAAGCTCAAGGGGCTCAAGACGTCATCTTCGTCAGTTCGGATGGGTTCGTGCTTGAGGGGCCGCGGTCGACGGTCATCGTGGATACCGGCGACGCGCTGGTCACCCCGTTCCCAGAGCATGGGATCCTGCATGGAACCACTCAGCGGGCACTCTTCGAGGTGGCCGCGGCCGAGGGCATTCCGTGCCGGTATGAGGCCGTGAGACCTGCTGATCTGGTTGCCGCCCAAGATGTTTGGATGTTGGCCAGTATTACTCTCGCGGCCCGGGTACGCACGCTGGACGGTATCAGCCGTCCCGCGGGGCCACTGGCGGCGCGGCTGCCCGAGTTGGTCGACAAGGCCATCGCGCTCTAGTTCTGCTCGCCAGAGAATAAATCGGTTGTCGCGAACTCTCTTGCGTCGTACCGTCGTCGGTACACAAGGAAGGAGGTGGTCCGACACTTTGATTGCTTATTGGACATGTGAGGTGGCTGCTCCCTAGTTGCAGCCATGCGCTGCAGTGGGCAAATCCACCGCAGCCACCCGGCCCCCGAACCCTCGATTAGTCCGATCGAGCCGAATGGTTCGGGGGCCGCCCCCTTTCTGGGGACGGCCGAAATGACTCGCCGAAGTGCCCGGCTATGAGCGACAGGCGCGGGAGGTCTAGCCCACGAAGCGGGACAACCGCGCCGACAGATGCGGTGTCAGGCCGCCGTCGGCACCCACCCGCTCCTCGACATAGGCCAGGTCGCCGCCGTCGACGATGCCGTACAGCCGCTTGGCCCCGCCGATCAGCGCACCGGACTTGCTTCGAGCCAGCGCATCGGTGACCAACTCCCAGGATGAGGCGTTGCGCGGATGGCCGTAGAACAGCTCGACAAACCCCGCGGCATGCGCCAGCACCAGCTCGATGGCCTGCTTCTCGTCTGGATCGTCTGGATCGGGCGCGAACCGCCAGAACCCGCTCTCGCGCAGCGTCAGCCGCTCGAACTGCCCGTCAGCATCCAGTCGCCACGATCGTGAATCCCACGTGAGGTAGTCGCTGCCGTCGTGCGCGACGATGATCTGCTGTCCGAAGCGGTAGTCGCCGTCGGCATCACGGCCTTCGCCCTCGCCACGCCACACGCCTACCAGGGGCAGCAGCGCGAGCATGGCCCCATGCAGGTCCGCGCCTTCGCGCAGGTTCGCGGTATCGGCAGGGACGGGGAGGTCTTGAAATGTGGGAAGGTTCCGGCCCACCGATGGCCGCGGCTCGGCGGCGGTCGGATCTGGTTCCGTCACGACTCGTCGGTGATCAGCCGGTACAGCGCGTACAGCGCGAACCAGGTGATGACGAACACCGCGGCCACCAACATGATCTCGAAGAAGAGCACCACGGGAAGGGAGCTTACCTGGGACAACGGTGTGACCCACAACTCGCCGGGTAACGTCGAATCCAGCTACTGCGATGCAAGGGTGTGACGATCTTGCCAAGACGATTGTTATCTGCGTATTTAGCGCCCCTTGCGATGTCTGCGGGGCTTATCGTGGCACCCACAGCGAATGCGCAACCGCCCAAGTTTCCGGACGTTGACTCCTATCCGGCGGTCGAACTCGACGAGTACCGCGTGATCGGTGCGCACCCGAGCATGTCGGGGTGGGTGTTCAGCACGCCCGGCGGCCTCAGATGCCAGAGCAGCATGATCGCGGATCTGGGTGTGTCGTGTACCGGACAGATCGCGGGTGCCGGCGGGGGCATGAACTCGGTGACGGTGTCCCTGGCGAAGCCAGGGCTCATCGCGCAGTACGACCAGACGCCAGACGATCATCCGTATCCGCTGTTGTCCACCGGCTCCAAGATCGCGCCCGGCAATGGCGTGGTCTGTGCGGTCCTCGCCGAGGATGCGCTGGCCTGTCGGGCCAAGAAACCCGATTCCTGGGCCAAGGACACCCCGGATCCGCCGGACCGGCATTACGGCGAGCACGGATTCGTCGTGCAGCCCTCCGGCAGCTGGTCCTACTAACGCGAGCTTCCGATCTTTGGGGGTAAGCCCCCATGAACATTGGGTGTCAGTCTGGATGCCAGCGGTTGGCGCGCACGGAACGATTACCGAGTGGGCGTCGTGGATAGGAAATCAACTGTGTGGCAATCAAAGTCAGTGTTCCGGGGAATCGGTGTGGGTCTTGTCGGCCTCGCCCTCGTAGTGGCGACACCGGGTCTCGCGTATGCGGCGCCGGACAAGCCCACTCCGGTGCCCTCGCCCAACCACGATGGTGAGTGGCTCGACGGCGGCATGGCGCCCACCGAGGCACAGCAGCCGCGCGACAGCGCCGGTGGTTGGGTCGACCACCCCGATGGCACCGGGCCACAGTGCATGGATAGAGGCGTCATCTGCAGTACGGGAATCTGGTACCCCGATCAGGTGCAAAGTCAACGCGGTCAACCTGAATGGGTGCAGTTGCCCGACACCACCGGTCCTGAATGTGAGAATCCCGGCGTTGTCTGTGGGAACACAGCGTCGTAGCCGCAACGCATATCGAGCTCGGCGGGTTTAGGTACCCGCCAGGAAGGTGATCACCGCCAGCACCCGGCGGTGGTACTCATCGGTTTCGGTGAGATTCAACTTCGTCATCACGTTGTGGACGTGCTTTTCGACCGTGCTCTCGGTAATCCACAGCCTGCGGGCGATGCCGGCATTCGATAGACCCTCGGCCATCACCCCCAGTACCTCGCGTTCGCGCTGGCTCAGGGCATCAATCGGATGGTCGTTGCGGCGTGTCACCACCAGCTCTCTGACCAGTGCCGGGTCCAGCACCGCGGCCCCTGCCGCGACCCGGTTGAGCGCATCGACGAATTCCGCGATATCGCCGATCCGGCTCTTGAGGAGATAGCCCCGCCCGCCTCCCGTGGATACGAGCTCGATCGCGTACTCCGCTTCCACATGTGCGGAAAGGACCAGCACTCCCGTCGCGGGAAATTCCTTGTGTATCGCCCGGGCAGCTTCGAGCCCTTCGGTGGTGTGCGTCGGCGGCATCCGGATATCCGTGACGACGAGGTCAGGCCTGTGAGTCCTGACCAGAGCCATCAGGTCGACGGCGTTACCCGCCTGGCCGACAACCTCGAAGTTCGAACGATCGAGAAGGCTGGCGATCCCTTCACGAAGGAGCACATCGTCGTCGGCGATTACCACGCGCAGGGCGGCCACGGCGCCAGAGTAGCCGCGCAACCTGCGTGGCTATATTCGAAGAGGCGGGACGTATCTGGGTCCCGGAGGTAAGGAAGTTCCCGACGTGACCCCCACTATCTCAACGCTGCCACTGGGGCCGTCGACGATGGCCGGCGGGTCGATCGACAACGGCCGCGGCGCATCATCACCCAGATTGTGGGGATGGCTGACGCTGCCCTTCCGGCCGGGCGCACCACCCTCGGCCACACTCGGAATCCTGGTGGGGGTGGGCTTTCTCGTGTCCGAAACCGTCGCGGCGCTGTTACTGCGGCAGATTGCGCCGACCGAGCGCATGGGCACCATTTATCTTCTGGGCATCTTGGTCGTGTCGGCGATCTGGGGCCTGCGGCTTGCGGTGCTCACCTCCATCGCCAGCGCCATCACGTTCGACTACGTACGCGATTGGCCGAACGGTCATGTGCTGTCGGTCGAGCTGCAGAACGGCGTGGTCCACGTGATTTTCCTGGTTGCCGCGCTGGTCGCCAACGGCCTGGCAAGCCTGGCTCGTGCCCGCACCAACGAGGTCGAGGCGCGCCGTCGGGAGGCGGCCGCTGTCGCCGAGCAACAGGCTGGGTTGCGCCGGATAGCGACTCTGGTCGCGCGCGCGGTACCTCCGTCGGACGTGTTCGCGGCCTTGGTCGACGAGATGGTCCATTGCCTGCACGGCGACACCGCGATTCTGTTGCGGTACGAGGCCGGCAACACCGTCACCATTGTCGCGGCATCCGGTGACGTAGGCCCAGGCCACACCCCGGGGACCCAGTTCGTGCTGGACGACGGCGTGCCGCCGGGAGAGGCGCTGGGATTCGGTGCCGGCGTGGGCACTCCCATCCGCGTCGGCGGGAGCACGTGGGGAGCGGCAGTGCTGCGAGGGGAAGGCCTTGCGGTTGCACTCGTGAACGATTTTGCCGACCTGGCCGCCACCGCGATCGCGAACGCCCATACGCGAGAAGAACTCACGGCCTCCCGCGCGCGGATCGTGACAGCGGCCGACGAGGCACGTCGGCGCCTGGAGCGCGATCTGCACGACGGCGTACAGCAGCGCCTGGCGTCGCTGCGCCTGCGGCTCGGCATGGTGACCGCGGAGTTGCCCTCGGGTTTACCGGATCTGGCCAACCAACTCGCGGAGCTCAATGCCGGGTTGGTCGGTGTCACCGAGGACCTTCAGGAGTTCTCGCGCGGTGTTCACCCGGCGATCCTGTCCAGTGGCTTGCGGCCCGCGTTGTGCACACTGGCGCGGCGTTCGGCCGTTCCGGTCGCTATCGAGGTAAATGTTGATGGCGCGATAGCCGAGTCGGTCGAGATGGCCGCGTACTACGTGCTGGCGGAGGCACTTGCCAACGCCGCCAAGCACTCCGCTGCGAATCAGGTGCAGGTTTCGGTGCGATGTAGCGGGCCGGATCTCTGTATGGCTATCCGCGATGACGGGGTGGGTGGGGCCAATCCCCGTAAGGGTTCGGGGCTCGTGGGTTTGACCGACAGAGTCGAGGCGCTCGGCGGCACATTGAGTGTGTCCAGCCCTGTAGGGCGCGGCACGTCTCTGGACGTTTCCATTCCGATCCTCTGACCAAGTCGCCGCCGCGTTCCCTCACACGCAGGTAACTCTCGGGTATTTCCGGCCGCGATTCTGTGCGCATGGGGGGAAACCACACCTGCTTAATGGTGGGAAACCATACCAATTTCCGCGTTTAGTCCCCGTTAACCAGGATGCGAGGTCGCGTTAACGGCGCTCTAGCTAGATGAGGTCCGTTCAGTTGCGAAGGGCTCTATCGGGCAGAAGTGACGTCGGGAGAAATTGTTGCGATACAGCGCAATTCGCAGAAATCTTGACGTTGTTGCCTGCTCAACGGTGATGTTGTCGATATCAGTCGATAAATGTCCTCAAAGGGCAAGTGGCACCTTTCCGTAAGACACAACGGCGTTATTCATGGACCATTCGAAAGGCTCACATGGCAAAAATGCTTGATCGATTTGCGCGTGCTGCATACGTTGTCGCGGTGCTTGGCTGTATGGCACTGACAGAAGCGCCCGCGGCATTCGCGGAACCGGTGACCATGCTGCCGGAGGACCTGGATCAGGTGACACCGGACGGCTGGCACATCCATCTGAACAGCTACAACGAGGTAGTCAACTCGATTCCGAACCTGGCCAATGCGACGAACTCCCGCGAGGCCTTTGTGTCCCTGTATGCCTCGGCAAGGGTCGAGGGTGGGCAAGGGGACATCGTGGACAGCCTGTTCATCATGGGCTATCAGCTCGGATGCCAATCTGATGTGTCCAGCGGCCTTCAGTTCGGCGGCGCGGCGTCCGGCGGTGTGAGCGGAACCGGAAGCCTCGGGTCGAGCAGCTCCGTCGGCGGATCAGTAGGTGGCGGTCTTACCGGATATGCGCAGACGGTCCTGGAACCCGGCGTGATTGTTGATCTGCCGATGTCGAACATGGGGCTCGACAAGTCGGGGCGCGCCACACTCGACGTCACAAACCTGCATGTCAAGGCGGATGCCTGCGGCGGCGATGTCACCATCCGGTCGTACGCGTACTTACGGATCTCGACCACGGGGGCACATTCCTCCTACGCCATCTATGGCGAACCCACCAAGATCTGAGCAAGGAGAACGCCATGGCATCACGCACGATCGCGGCAGGAGCGCTCGCGATTCTCTGCGGCGCAGGCATCTTCCTGGCGCCGAACGCGTCCGCAGACCCCGTCCCTCCGGGCCCACCCCCTGGCTACGACGGTCTTCCGTACCACAACATGCCGGGCCGGATCGGGCACCAACCCGGTGCGTACACCTGGATCCTGGGCTTCTGGATGCGGCCCCGGCGCGTCCTCGACACGGCCGGCGTGGCCGCGATGACCAATACGGACTCGCAATCGGCCGAGTTCGGGCTTCCCGGCTCGCAACTCGGTGTCGAACCGCAGCGGCGTTCCATGGTGGGGAATGCCTTCGGAGTGCGGCCGGAGTCGCAGATGGAGGCGACGGGTGCACCCGATCCTGCCGGTGGCGTCACGCCCGGGTACACGATGCCAGTGGGCAGTCCGGGGGGCGGCCTCGAAGACCCCTACGCCGGAACCGCGAGACAGCTGCCCCTGGGCGGTGAATCCCTGCAGCCGTCCGCCAACGGGACCATCGGGCCAAGCTCGGTGAACAGCGGCCCCGACACGGGTCCCACCTTGTCGAAGTGACCCACCCCCACACACACAGAGGATCCATCACATGAGAACGCACCCCACACGAGCAGCGGTGATCGTCGCGCTGCTACCGGCGGCACTTATTGGGGCGCCGAGCGCAGCGGCTGATCCTTCGGTGCCGGGCGACCCGACAGGACAGATTTACAGCCCGCCTGGCTACATCGGCTACTTCCCCGGCGCGTACGGGTTTCAAACCGTTTTCTCCCTGACTCCGCCGCCCCGGGTCCTGGACGCGGGTGGCGTCGGGGCCATGACCAACGCAGACCCGGCGTCGTCTCATATCGGGCTGCCGGACGATCGTCTGGGCGTGCAGTTGAAACATGTCGTCGTGAAGCCACAAGAGGCCGGTCCGCGTGGGCAGGTCTTCGGTGTGCGCACAGGTTCGCCCATGCAGGACACCGCCGCGCCCGACGCGGCCGGCGGCGTGATGCCGGGTGCGACGTCCGCCATCGGGCGGCAGAACCCCGCGACTGGGCAATCAATCGGACTGGAGGATCCGTCCCCCGTCGGGGGCGGAGCCGAGCGGCCCATGCCGGGGCTGGAGGCCAGGCAGCCGGCGCGCAGTCCCGTCGCCGCACCGGATACGGCGAACTGAAACGGCGTCCAGTGACGCGAAAAGGCACTCAGGTACGTGATTCGGGCTGAATACGTACCTGAGTGCCTTCGGCAGCGAAAGAAGAGGCTAGGCCTCGATCTTGATGTCGACCTCGTGGATGCCGGCACCGGTGGGGCTCACCGTGGCCGTGCCGTTCCCGGCCGAGGACAACGCCCGCAGCGTCCAGTCGCCCGGAGCGGCGAAGAACCGGAAGTCGCCGGTCGCAGACGCCACCACCTCGGCGGTGAACTCATCGGAGGAATCGAGCAGGCGCACAAAGGCCCCGCCCACCGTCTGACCGTTGCCATCGACCACGCGGCCGGTGATCACGGTTTCCTTCTCCACGTCAACGCCCGCCGGAATGGCCAGGCCCTGCTTCGGTGCACTGCACATAACTAGCTTCCCAACTCGATCGGGGCTCCCACCAGAGAGCCGTATTCGGTCCAACTGCCGTCGTAGTTCGTCACGTTCTGGTGTCCCAGGAGCTCCTGCAACACGAACCAGGTGTGCGAGGAACGCTCACCGATACGGCAGTACGCGATGGTTTCCTTTTCACCGTCCAGCCCCGCATCGGCATAGAGCTTGGCCAGCTCGTCATCCGACTTGAAGGTGCCGTCTTCATTGGCTGCCTTGCTCCACGGGACGTTGATGGCGCCGGGGACGTGTCCAGGGCGCTGGCTCTGCTCCTGCGGAAGGTGCGCGGGAGCCAGGATCTTGCCCGAGAACTCGTCGGGTGAACGCACGTCGACCAGGTTCTTGGCACCGATGGCGGCGATCACCTCGTCACGGAAGGCGCGGATCGAGTTATCCGGCGCGGCGGCCTGGTAGGACGTCGCGGGTCGCGAGACGGTGTCGGTGGACAGCGCGCGGCCGTCCAGCTCCCACTTCTTGCGGCCGCCGTCGAGCAGCTTCACGTCCTGATGCCCGTACAGCTTGAAGTACCAGTAGGCGTACGCGGCGAACCAGTTGTTGTTACCGCCGTAGAGGACCACGGTGTCGTCGTTGCCGATGCCCTTGTCGGACAGTAGCTTCGAGAACTGCTGCTGATCGACGAAGTCGCGCTTGACCGCATCCTGCAGATCGGTCTTCCAGTCCAGCCTGACGGCGCCCTCGATGTGGCCGACGTCGTACGCGCTGGTGTCCTCGTCCACCTCCACGAACACCGTGTCGGGGGCGGAAAGGTTGTCTTGCGCCCATTGGGCGGAGACCAGTACGTCAGAGCGTGCCATGCAGGGGATCCTTCCGGTGGTTTTGTCGGGTTACTGAGCCGACGGTTGTGTGCGGCGAAAACGGGTAACGAGGGGGTACAGCTGGCAGCCCAGGCAGATGCCGAAGGCGGCGTTCAGGAAGGCGGCGCCCAGTGCGAACGCCGTCGCGATCAGTCCGAGCAATGTGACGCCGGTGGCGAACCCGATGGTTCCGACCGCGGCGAAGGTGAAGCCCAGCAGCTGGGCGAACTGCAGCGGCGGGATGGGCTCACGTTCGGTGACCGGGCTCAGCCTGGGCTGGATCAGAGTCCGGAAGATCGTTCCGTAGGGCCCGCGGTGCGGCCCCAGCAGCGCGCCGATCGCGAACACCACCGCTTGAAGTCCCAGGATCACCGCGGCCGCCACCGGCGATACGGCAGACACCGCCAGGGTGATGATGAGAACTGTGGTGGTGACCCAGGCGACGAAGCGGGGACCGCGAACGTCAACCTGACTGATTGCAGGCGGTGTGTTGGCAGTGGTCATGGTTTGTTGTGCTCCTAAGGGTGGCGGATATGGCTACACCAGGTACGGCACACTCGAAGGTGGCCGTTATTAGCAGCAACAACAGCAGCAGCCCGCGACGCGGCACAGATCGACAGCGCGTCGTTTGGTGAGCATCGGCTCAAGGCGGGCTTGCACGGCGACGAGTTTACCCCGGCTGCGTCATGCCCTGCAGCGCAGTGCGCAGGTCGGCGGCCTTGGGTACTCCAGAGACCCGATACGCCTGTCGTCCGGTGGCATCGAAAATGAACGTTGTCGGCAGTGACAGCACCGAGAGCGCCCGCGCGGCGTCGGGATTGGCATCGATGTCGACCTCTATATGGGCCACCTCGGGCTGGTCGGCCGAGACCTGGTCGACGACTCGGCGGACCGACGCACACGGACCACACCACACCGCGCTGAAGTGCACGATTGTGGGTCCGGTCGCGGAAAGCTCGATACCGGGCGGGGCCTGGACTTCGTCCGTCCCGCCGGGTCCTTCACGGAGCTTGCCGGCCCTGCTCTTGATCGCGACTGCGATGAGGCTCGACGCAAGTAGCGCGACCGCGATCACAATGACCGCGGTCACAAAGGGCGACGAGCCGCTCTCCTGAAGAGCGGACAAACCTGACGTCATGACTGCTTGAACGCGTCCAGGGAGATGGTTACTCCCTTGGCGATACCTTCGATGATCACATCTGATCCACGTGCGCCGACCGTTGTTGGTTCGATGGCGAAGGGGAGCTTCTGCTGCGGGACCACCTTGGTGAACGCGCCGAACACGCCCGCCTGCTGGTCTTCGGGCACATCGCGGTCGGCCGTGCCGGGGCCCGTCACCACGGATGTGGCGACGAACTGTAGATCCGTCTTGTCCGGTCCGCCGACGGAGACGTCGACCGACACGGTCACCTTGTGCTGGAACTCTCCGGTCTTCGGCGTTCCGGTGAACAGCAGGCCGGTTCCCGTGGAGATACCGGATTCGGTGGTGCCACCGGTGGCATCGTTCTGTTCCTTCGGAGGGGGTTCGACGGCAAGGTCGTTGATTCCCATGAATCGGCCCAAGTGGTTGGAGTCGATGATGATTCGGCTCTCCACCCTGTCCACGCGCAATGGAGAGTCCGGACGGATCAGCCAGGAAGCCTTGGAGATGTCGATGCCGTGCAACGTGCCTTCCAGCGTTGCCTTACCCGTTTCCGCGTGGTCCACCCCGTGCGCCTTGATCTCTACTTCCTTGTATCGGTGCGCCAGAGCCTGGGGAATGAACGGGAACACCAGGATCGCCACGGACGGATCGGAGCTCAGGTTTGCCTCGGCGCGCAGGGTCCGGGACAGCCGGTATTCGGCGTAGATCGCAAAACCGAAATCCGTGCCGGTGGCGGCGATTGCGAGTGCACATACCGCCGCGATAGTGGCGATCAGGGGTTTGCGCATCTGCACATTCTGGCGTACTGCCGCGCGTCCGACGTTCTCGGCCGGGCTTACCAGCAGGTGGCGGGGTACATTATGGAACACCTGGAGACCGAAGCACCCGGGTGTTGGAGGGCTCGTTGGACCTGTTGCTGCTGACCGCTGACCAAAATCCCGATGCGGTGCTGCCGTCTCTATCGCTGCTCGCCCATACCGTGCGACCGGTGCCCAGCGAGGTGTCCTCGCTGCTGGAGGCGGGCTCGGCCGACGTCGCGATCGTCGATGCGCGCACGGATCTGGCCTCCGCGCGCGGGCTCTGCAGACTGCTGGGAGCCGCGGGATCGTCGGTTCCGGTGGTGGCCGTGGTCAACGAGGGCAGCCTGGTGGCGGTCAACGTCGACTGGGGTCTGGACGACATCCTGCTGCCCGGAACGGGCCCCGCCGAGATCGACGCACGGCTACGTCTGCTGGTGGGGCGCCGCGCGGGCGCGGTCAACGTGGAGAACGCCAGCAAGGTCGTGCTCGGCGAACTGGTCATCGACGAGGGCACCTACACCGCGCGGTTGCGCGGCCGCCCGCTTGACCTCACCTACAAGGAGTTCGAGCTGCTCAAGTATTTGGCGCAGCACGCCGGCCGGGTGTTCACCAGGGCACAGCTGCTTCAAGAGGTGTGGGGATACGACTTCTTCGGTGGCACCCGCACCGTGGATGTCCACGTGCGACGGCTGCGCGCGAAGCTGGGCGGCGAGTACGAATCGCTCATCGGCACCGTGCGCAACGTCGGATACAAGGCGGTACGGCCGCCGCGCGCGAAGGGCGACTCCGGCGCATCCGAGAGTGCCGGTGTCGCGGTCCACGATGACGATGTGGACGATGAGATCGGCGATGACGATATCGTCGCCGAACCAGGGGCACGCAACGCAGGCTGAGTCACGACTAGCGTGACGGTATGACCGAATGGGTCCCGCTTCTCGATGATCAGCGCCAATTGCAGATACGCGAATTGATCGTCGAGGCCACGCGCGTCGACGGTGTTGCCCCGGTGGGGGAACAGGTGCTGCGTGAGCTGCGCGGAACTGGAGCCAAGCACCTGGTCGCCGAGGATGGGGACGACGTGGCGGCGTACCTCAACCTGGTGTTGCCGGACGAGAGTGCCGTAGACGGGGTTGACCCCGAGAATGCCACGGCGATGGCCGAATTGGTGGTCGCACCGGCGATGCGGCGCCGCGGAATCGGTTCGGCGATGATTCAGCAAGCCCTCGACAAGGGGGGCGAGGGCACCCGCATCTGGGCTCACGGAGACCTGCCCGAGGCCCGGGCGCTGGCGGCCGAGCTGGGGCTGGTCGCGTTGCGGCGACTCCATCAGATGCGGCGCCCCCTGGCCGATCTGCCTACCGTCTCGACCGACCCCAGTGTCGTGATCCGGCATTATGCTGGGCCGCAAGATGATTCGGACCTGCTTCGCGTCAACAACGCTGCGTTCGCGTGGCATCCGGAACAGGGGGGCTGGACGCTGGACGACCTGTCCGGCCGGTTCGCTGAACCCTGGTTCGATCCGAGTGGGGTGTTCCTCGCGCACGACGCGCAGACCGGAGACCTTCTCGGATTCCACTGGACCAAAAGACATTTGGATAAGCCCGGAGTGGGCGAGGTGTATGTCGTGGGGGTCGACCCCGCCGCGCAGGGCCGGGGATTGGGTCACCTCCTGACGTTGGTGGGGCTACATCATCTGGCTGACACCGGATTGGGCACCGTGTTGCTGTACGTCGAGTCGGACAACGGCGCCGCCCTGCGGACCTATGAGCGGCTGGGATTCGAGGTTTCCCTCACCGATGCCGCCTACGGTCGGGGCTGATAGGCGTTTACCTGCGATAACGACCGGACTGTCAAGTCTGTGAGTTCACTTTCCGTTCACCTGCGGTCGGGTGCCCGTCCATGGACTGCCTTTAGTTTCCGGGGTGCGCGTAGAAGATCCATCCCCATCACCTGACTTCCGATCACTCATGCGAGAAAGCGAGAGCCGTGAACCTCAAGGCCGTGAATCTTAAAAGCACTGGCACCACGATCTTCGCGGCGGCCGCCGCAGTCGCTCTGACCGCCGGCCTCGCCGCCTGCGGTAGCGACAACACCACGGGGGGGTCCTCGTCCAGTGCCTCCGGCGCTGCTTCCGGCTCGGGTGCCTGTGCGGGCAAGGCCAAGCTGAGCGCCGAGGGCTCGTCGGCCCAGAAGAACGCCTTCGACATCTTCGCCAACGAGTACTCGACCGCGTGCTCCGGAAAGTCGATCAACTACAACCCCACCGGCTCGGGCAAGGGACGCGACAACTTCATCGCCGGACAGGTCGACATCGGCGGCTCCGACTCGGCGTTGTCCGAGGAAGAGGCGGGCAAGGCAAAGGAGCGCTGCGCGGGCAACGAGGCGTGGAACCTGCCCGTCGTCTTCGGCCCCATTGCCTTGGCGTACAACGTCCCCGGCGTTGACAAGCTCGTCCTGAACGCGGACACCGCGGCCAAGATCTTCACCGGCGCCATCACCACCTGGAACGACCCGGCCATCGCCGCGCTCAACCCGGGCGCGACGCTGCCGGACACCAAGGTCACCCCGGTGTACCGCAAGGACAAGTCCGGCACCAGTGAGAACTTCGGCAAGTACCTGACCACCGCTGCCCCGGAGAGCTGGACCAAGGGCAGCAGCGGCAGCTGGGAGGGCGGCGCCGGTGAGAGCGCCGAGAAGTCCTCCGGTGTGGCCGAGAAGGTCAAGGCTCTGCCCGGTGCCATCACCTACGTGGAGAAGGGCTACGCCGACGACCTCAAGATGCCCTATGCCCAGATCGATAGCGGTGCCGGCGCGGTTGCGCTGACTCCGGAGACCGCCGCCGCCTCGGTGGAGACCGCCAAGTTCGCAGGCGAGGGTAACGACCTCAAGCTGGACCTGGCCTCGATCTACGGGACCAAGACCGCGGGTGCCTACCCGATCGTGCTGGCCACCTACGAGATCGTCTGCTCCAAGGGCTACAAGGATCCCGAAGTTGCCGCCGCGGTGAAGTCGTTCCTGACGGTTGCGGTGAACCAGGGGCAGAAGGGTCTGGCCGATGTCGGCTACGCCCCGCTGCCCACGCAGTTCAAGTCCCGTCTGGAGACGGCCATCAAGGCCCTCTCCTAGCAGCTGATTCGTCCCCACCCGGTGAGCTCAGGCGACCCGGGTGGGGACGTACCATCAACGACATAGACAGCGAGTTCAATGAGCAGCCAGACCAGCGGGATCGATCCCGTGGGGGTAGCCCGTCCGGCGGATCTTGACGGATCGGTCTTCGAGGAGAAGTCACAACCCATGAGCGATGAGGGCGACCATCAGCCGTTCGCTACGTCCACCAAGACGGTCAGCCGTCCAGGCGACCGCATCTTCTCGGGACTCGCGACTGGGTCGGGTGTGTTCGTTGTCGCGCTCATCGGTCTGGTGGCCGTATTCCTGATCCTGCGTGCTATTCCGGCGCTGAACAACGACGACGCGAACTTCTTCCTCTACAACGGTCCGTGGCGCACCGACGACACGGCACACATGCAGTTCGGTGTCCTCGATCTGTTCCAGGTCACCGTCTTCGTCTCCGTCTTCGCGCTGCTGCTCGCCATGCCGGTGGCTCTCGGTATCGCGATCTACCTCACCGAGTACGCGCCGGCACGGGTGCGTGGGCCACTGGCCTATGTCATTGACCTGCTGGCCGCGGTGCCGTCCATCGTCTACGGCCTCTGGGGCATCTACGTGCTGGCGCCCGCGATCGCGCCGGTTGCCCTGTGGCTCAACAGAAACCTCGGTTTCATACCGCTTTTCGCTGACAGCCCCGTGAACATCGGAGGCGGCGGCAACCTGTTTACCGGCGGCATTGTGCTGGCGGTGATGATCCTGCCGATCATCGCGGCCGTCACCCGAGAGGTCTTCATTCAGACCCCGAAGGGCCAGATCGAGGCCGCGCTCGCCTTGGGTGCCACCAAATGGGAAGTGGTGCGCACCACCATCATTCCGTTCGGCACCTCCGGATACATCAGCGGTTCCATGTTGGGCCTCGGCCGCGCGCTGGGCGAGACCATTGCGCTGATGTTGATCTTGTCGGGTACCTCGGTGACATTCGGCTGGTCGCTGTTCGACAGTGGGAGCACCTTTGCGACCCATATCGCTTCCAACGCATCCGAATTCAATAACGAATTGGAGGCCGGAGCCTACATTGCGGCCGGGCTGGTGCTGTTCGTGCTGACATTCCTGGTGAACTCGGCGGCGCGTGCCGTCGTCGGCGGAAAGGGCCGGGCATGACCGCCACTCTTGACAGGCCCGTGAAGGAGCCTGCCTTCCATCCGCTTTCGGGTAGGCGCAAGGCCACCAACGCCCTTGCCACGGTGCTCGTCTCGGCCGCGGTGCTGGTTGCCCTGGTTCCGCTGGTGTGGGTGCTGTACACCGTGTTCGATCGTGGATTCAGTGCCATCCTCAGCGCCGACTGGTGGTTCAAATCGCAGAACATGATGACCAACCGGATCGAGGGCGGCGGCGCCTATCACGCCATCATCGGCACGCTGTTCCAAGGTTTTTTCTGCGCGATCATCTCGGTGCCCATCGGTATCTTCGTGGCCATCTACCTCGTCGAGTACGGTGCCAACTCCCGGCTGGCCAAGCTCACCACCTTCATGGTCGACATCCTGACCGGCGTGCCATCCATTGTCGCCGCCCTCTTCATCTATGCCCTGTGGGTGGCCACGCTCGGGCTACCGAGGTCGGGCCTTGCGGTATCACTTGCCTTGGTGCTGTTGATGATTCCGGTGGTGGTGCGTTCCTCGGAGGAAATGCTCAAGATCGTTCCGAACGATCTGCGTGAGGCCTCTTTCGCGCTGGGCGTCCCGAAGTGGAAGACCATCGCGCGCATCGTTCTGCCCACCGCACTCTCGGGTGTGGTCACCGGTGTGATGCTGGCGCTGGCCCGTGTCATGGGCGAAACCGCACCGCTGCTGGTGCTCGTCGGCTACAGCAAGCTGATCAACTACGACATGTTCGGCGGCGAGATGGCCTCGCTGCCCGGCATGATGCTCGACCAGCGCAGCGGTTCCGTGGTGGGACTTGCCGAGTCGCGGCTCTGGGGCGCCGCCCTCACCCTCATCTTGTTGGTCGCGATTCTCAACATAATCGCCAAGCTCATTTCGCGTTTCTTCGCACCGAAAAAGGTCTAGGAAGGTAGTTATGGCCAAGCGCCTCGATCTCAAGGACGTCAACATCTTTTACGGCAAGTTCCACGCCGTTCAGGATGTCGCGCTGTCGGTTCCGCCTCGCAGCGTGACGGCCTTCATCGGCCCGTCCGGTTGCGGTAAGTCGACGGTGCTGCGCACCCTCAACCGGATGCACGAGGTGACACCCGGTGCTCGTGTCGAGGGGTCGGTGCTGCTCGACGGTGCCGACATCTATGGCGCCGGAATAGACCCGGTATCGGTGCGGAAGACCATCGGCATGGTGTTCCAGCGGCCAAACCCATTCCCCACCATGTCGATTCGTGACAATGTGGTGGCCGGCCTGCGGTTGCAGGGCGTGCGCAGCAAGAAGACCCTCGACGAGGTCGCCGAGCGCTCGCTGCAGGGCGCCAACCTGTGGAACGAGGTCAAGGACCGTCTCGATCGTCCGGGCGGCGGGCTTTCCGGTGGTCAACAGCAGCGTCTGTGCATCGCCAGGGCCATCGCGGTGCAGCCAGACGTGCTGCTGATGGACGAACCGTGCTCGGCCCTGGACCCCATTTCCACGCTGGCCATCGAGGATCTGATCTCCGAGCTCAAGCAGGAGTTCACCATCGTCATCGTCACGCACAACATGCAGCAGGCCGCGCGCGTCAGCGATCAGACCGCGTTCTTCAACCTCGAGGCCGCCGGCAAGCCGGGCATGCTGGTGGAGATCGACGACACCGAGCGGATCTTCTCCAACCCCAGCCAGAAGGCCACCGAGGACTACATCTCCGGCCGCTTCGGCTGATCCCGATCGCAGACTCGGCGGAATACCTCGGGTCGGATAACTGTCTTAGTGGGCATGACAAAGGCAGTGCAGTTCGACCAGTACGGCGATATCGACGTCCTGCAGGTGCGGGAGGTGCCGCGTCCGATCCCCGGGCCCGATGAGGTGCTCGTGCAGGTGCGCGCCGCGGGGATCAATCCCGGCGAGGCGAAGATTCGCACCGGTGTGCTGCATGACAGGTTCCCCGCGACCTTCCCCTCCGGGCAGGGCAGCGACCTGGCGGGTGTCGTGGTGGAGGTCGGTCACAGCG
Organism: Mycobacterium sp. D16R12; assembly: GCF_002013465.1. Taxonomy (GTDB): domain Bacteria; phylum Actinomycetota; class Actinomycetes; order Mycobacteriales; family Mycobacteriaceae; genus Mycobacterium. The sequence continues at coordinate 82,829 of NZ_MAFC01000029.1, forward strand.
TGGCGCGTTTTGCGCCGGGGGACGAGGTGTTCGGCTATACCGATGAGCGCGCCAGTCACGCGGAGTTCGTCGTCGTCCCGGCCAGCCAGCTAGTCACCAAGCCCGAGGGTCTGTCATGGGAGGTGGCGGGCAGCCTCTTCGTCGCGGGTACCACCGCATACGCCGCAGTCGGCTCGGTTGATTTGGCTCCGGGTGATGTGGTCGCCGTCTCCGGTGCGGCGGGGGGAGTGGGCACCATCGCCGTACAGCTCGCCAAGGCCGCTGGTGCGACCGTGATCGGTATCGCGGGGCGGGGTAACGACGAGTGGCTCACCGCGCATGGCGTGATCCCGGTCAACTACGGCGACGGATTGGCAGACCGTATCAAGGCAGCAGCGCCCAACGGGCGGATCGATGCGTTCCTCGATCTCTTCGGCGGAGGCTACGTGGAGCTGGCGCTCAATGAGCTTGGAGTGGAGCTGCGGCGAATCGACACCATCATCGATTTCGCGGCAATCGAGCGATACGGCGTGCAAAGTGTGGGAAACGCCGAAGGCGCCTCGGCGCAGGTGCTCGCCGAGCTGGCCGCACTGATTGTCGACGAAAAGCTGGATGTGATTGTCGCGCAGACCTTCCCGCTGGACGAGGTGCGCAATGCGTACGAGCTGCTCGAAAAGCAGCACACCCGCGGAAAGATCGTTCTGGTGCCTTAGCCGCTCAGAGCGGCGTCAGGTGGTCGTGGCCCTGCCCCTCCGGGGGCAGGGTGCCGGTCACCTGGAAGATGACCCGTCGGGCGACCTCCACGGCGTGATCGGCGAAGCGCTCGTAGAAGCGGCCCAGCAGCGTCACGTCGACGGCGGCGGCCACTCCGTGCTTCCACTCGCGGTCCATCAGCACGGTGAACAGATGCCGGTGCAGATCGTCCATCGCATCGTCTTCTTCATTGATGCGGGCGGCCTTTTCCGGATCGCGGGTAAGCAGCACCTCCTGCGCACTGTTGCCCAAATCGACTGCAACACGGCCCATCTCGGCGAAGTATCCGTTGACCTCTTCGGGTAGCGCGTGCTGCGGATGGCGACGTCGGGCGATCTTGGCGACGTGCAGAGCCAGGGCGCCCATCCGGTCCACATCCGCGACAATCTGGATGCTGCTGACGACCTCACGTAGGTCGCCGGCCACCGGAGCCTGCAGGGCCAAGATGGCGAAGGCGTTCTCTTCGGCGGCGGCGCTCATCGCGGTGATCTGCTCGTGGTCGGAGATAACCTGCTCGGCAAGGACGAGATCGGCCTGTAGCAGTGCACGAGTGGCCCGCTCCATGGCGGCTCCGGCCAACCCACACATCTCCCCCAGCTGTGCCGATAATGAGGATAGCTGCTCCTGAAACGCGGTACGCATGGATTAAGACTACGGACCCGTCGTCGTCGAGTCATGGCCCTGGTGTGAACGGCGAGTGAATGCCCCCACAGGTTCCGTCGAAGAAACTGCGAGCAGCGTCTAAATAGACGGACTATCCGCAGGTAGCGTCGCCGGCGTTGACGACCGTCAGGTCCATGGGAAGTTCGGCGGGAGCCATCGCGCCCGAGGACAGCTGCAACGGCACGGTCGAGCCGGCGGCGGGCGGGGCCTGCAGATTGGCGGTGGACGTGTAGTCACTGCCGAGGACCACGCGCACCGAGGTTTGCGCTCCGTTGATCCGCTGGAGCTTGGCTCCACCGAACGAGGCGGCAACCGTCGCGGCCTGCTGCTCGTGGCCGGGCGAGAAGAAGACCGTGGTGGTGGGCAGCGCGGAGGGATAGTCGTCGGTGGTGGTGATGCCGAATCCGTACTGGGACAGCCGGCTGGCTGCCGATGCTGCCAGGCCCGTTTGACCCGTGCTGTTGGACACGTGAACGTTGATTTCGCTGGGCTCGGTGGTGACCAGGTCGATCTGCTCACTCGGTGTAGCGGCGGGAGTCAGTGTGGGCGTGGATGTTTCGCCGAGCTCGGTCGCCGCTCCGTGCTCACTGGACGCCAAGGTGGTGTCCTGGGTGGTGGTGCCCGGCATGGGGACGCGGGTGCCATCGGGCTGTAGCTCACCGGGCAACGGATCATCATTGATGATGGCGTCGAAGATCTTTCGGATATCCGTGGTGCGCGGCGTCTCGTTGCCCTCGGAGTCGGTGCCGTCGGTGGGCACCGTCAGGAAGGTGATCCGGCCGGCCTTCACGTCCTGCAGTGACTGACCCAGGTCTACAAGGTCTTTCGTCCTGATGTTGTCGACATATGAGTCGTCGATGAAGGTGTTCACGACGTTGTTGAGCTTGCTCAACGAGAAGAAGGTGTTGTGCGAGATCATCGAACGCAGCAGGGATGACAGGAACAACTGCTGACGCTTGATGCGCCCGTAGTCGCCGTTGTACTCGGTGGTGACCTGACGCGCGCGCACGTACTGCAGGGCCGTATGCCCGTCAATCGTTTGGCGCCCAGCGTTTTCCAGCACGGTGCCCAGCTCGTAGTCCTCGATCGGCGTGGGGGTGCACACCTCGACCCCGCCGAGCGCGTCGACCATCTTGGAGAACCCGGCGAAGTCCACCCCGAGGAAGCGGTTGATGTTCAATCCCGACATCTTCTGAATGACCTTGACCAGGCACTTGGGACCGCCAAAGGCGAACGCCGAGTTGAGCTTGGTTTCGGTGTAGGCCTTATCGGGTCCGTAGGACCGGGTGTCCTCGTTCCAGACCTCGCAGAGCGTCGGCTGGATCGCCAGATCGCGTGGGAAGGACACGACCGCGACTCGCTTACGGTTCGCCGGGATGTTGACCAGCATGATGGTGTCCGAGCGCGTGCCTTCGGCATCGGAGGTGTCTCCGGCGCCCATGTTGCTATTGGCGCCCGCGCGCGTATCGACGCCGATGATGAGGAAGTTCTCGTCGCCGTACTGAGCATTGGGATCGCGGATGTCGTGGGAGTTGGGGTCCAGCGCCTCGACGCGGTTGAGCCTGTTGTTCTTGACATTGCTCCACTGCCACGCGCCGCCGGTCACGGTGAGGGAGCACACCGCGACGATCGCGGCGATGGAGCGTCCGAAGTAGATGGGCCGCCGTGAGCGCTTGGACTCAGGTTCCTGGATAAAGACTTCCGGATTCCCTACGCGGATAGGGATGGCGCGGGTGTCGATGTTGTCGTCCAGATTCGAAGCCCGGACGCGGCGTGCAGCGGCCTTGTCGTAGAGGGGGGCGTCATCCGGGTAGTCCACAAAGCCCGCGGGCTCGTCGACCGGCGCGGCGGAATACCGATCGAGGTCGGGTGCGTCCTGTTGCACCTGCGGGAGGACATCGGTGTGGCCTTCGTCGGCGTACGCCGCGGGAGCGGGCTCCTCGGCGCGGTCCTCGGGCTCTGAGCGGGCGTGCCGCCGCGATCGGCGTCCACCGCCGGCGCCCTCACGGGCCAGGAGGTCCGCCACCGACAGTGAGTGCGAGCCGGTCTCGTGTGCCGACGGCGGCGCGGGCGGTTCTGTTGCCCGGGCCGGCTTTGATCCGTTGGAGGCCGGCCTAGGCGGTCGTGCGGCCTGCCGCGGCGCGGGTCGGGGAGCCGGCGCTGGCTCCGGGCGCTGCGTCTCGCGCTCGGTATGTGTGGTCTCTAACCGCCGGGTCCACTCGTCGTCGGTGGGATCGGGCAACGAGTGATTCAGCGCTGGTGGTGGTGTCCACGGTGTGTTGGACCGTTCCGGCGTCACGTCAATGTCAGGATGACTGCCAACGGGTTCGACCGCGCGTTCCCAGGGGGCCGCGCCGTACGCGCGCGGTTGGGCAGGAGTGGCGTTGGGGCCATCACCCATATTCAACCTCGCTTAAAAACGTCTGGACAGTTGCAAGTACACGGCACACCGGCAGCACATAACGCCGTGCCCGGGGCACGGTCGTCGTCACATGCTACTGAGCATTGCCGCAGATCACCATGCCCGGTGACCGAGATGTGACCCCACGTCACCCGCCAGAGTGCATGACGTCGGCGGCTGAGGGAACCGTGCAATCGTCGGGGTCGTTGAGCCAACCATCGGGCAGCGACACCTTGCCTGGTGACCCCTGGCGCCCCCGGGGGCCATTTCCGCCCTCGGGGAAAGGAGCGGCGGGATCCAGCTGATTGAGCAGGGTGTCCAGCTCGGCGAGGGTACTGACGAGTGCGAGCGCGCGCCGGAGGTCGCCACCGGCCGGGAAGCCGTGCAGATACCAGGCGATGTGCTTGCGCATATCGCGCAACGCCTTGTCCTCCCCGAAATGATCGACGAGCAACACAGCGTGGCGACGCATGATGTCCGTGACCTGACCGAGATTTGGCGGCACCGGAATCGTCTGACCGTTGAAAACGGCACTCAGCTCCGCGAAGAGCCAGGGCCGGCCGAGGCATCCGCGGCCAATGACGACGCCGTCGCAGCCCGTCTGTTCCATCATGACGACGGCATCGGTGGCATCGAAAATATCGCCGTTTCCGAGGACTGGGATGGTTGTCACGTGGTTCTTGAGCGCGGCTATCTGGCTCCAGTCGGCAGCGCCTGAGTAGCGCTGCGAGGCGGTGCGGGCGTGTAGCGCGACCGCCGCGGCTCCCTCGGCCTCGGCGATGGCGCCGGCGTCCAGGTGGGTGTGGTGGTCGTCGTCGATGCCGACGCGGAACTTGACCGTTACCGGTATGTCGGTGCCCTCGGTGGCACGCACCGCGGCGGCGACGATCTGCCCGAACAGGCGCCGCTTGTAGGGAAGGGCTGCGCCCCCGCCATTTCGGGTGACCTTCGGGACCGGACAACCGAAATTCATGTCGATGTGGTCGGCAAGATTCTCGTCCACCACCATCTTGGCGGCGCGATATGTCGTCTCCGGATCGACCGAATAGAGCTGGAGGGACCGCGGCGATTCTTCCGGGGAGAAGGTCGTCATGTGCAGGGTGACGGGGTGCCGTTCGGCGAGGGCCCGCGCGGTCACCATCTCGCAGACATACAGTCCGCTGACGGTGCCCGTGGTCGCCAGCTCCAGCTCGCGACATAGCGTCCGGAACGCCACGTTGGTGACGCCCGCCATCGGAGCGAGCACGACGGGACTCGGCAATACCAAAGACCCGATCCGCAGCTCGCGGGATCGGGCCTTCGGAAGCTCGATGGATGTGGTCACGGTGTCAGTCGATTAGACGCTGATCGCTTCCTGGGAGGCCTTGGCCGCCTTGGCGGCGTTGCGCTCGGCGCGCTTGGCCTGACGCTCCAGGTACTTGGCCTTGACTTCCTCGAAGTCGGAGGAGGTCTTCCTGAGATCGTTGACGATGCGGTCCAGGTCCTCGCGCAGGGCTTCGCCCTCGCCGCTGAGGTCGGTGCGTTCGAAGATGCGCCACTTGCGCAGCACCGGCAGTACGACCTCGTCGAGATGCGACTGCGGGTCGTAGACGCCGCCGGTGGCGATGGTGACGGCGCTCCGGCGGAATCCGGGGATGGTGTAGCCGGGCATCTTGAAGTTGTCGAGCACCCGGTGGACGGCCTTCACGGCCTGGTTCGGCGACACTTCGAGGGCGGCCTCGACCATGTTGCGGTAGAAGATCATGTGCAGGTTCTCGTCCGTCGAGATGCGCTTGAGCAGCTCGTCGGCGATGGACTCGTTGCAGGCCTTGCCGGTGTTGCGGTGCGAGACGCGGGTGGCCAGCTCTTGGAAAGTCACATAGACGACCGAATCGAGCAGGCTGTGAGCAAAAATCTCCTCCCCGCCCTGCCGGTTCTGGCCGGGGGAGAAGCCGCGGGTCATCTGCTCGACGCGGAGCTTCTCGAGCTCCACCGGGTCCACCGACCGGGTCACGACCAGGTAGTCACGGATCGCGATGCCGTGGCGGTTCTCCTCGGCGGTCCAGCGGTTGACCCAGGTGCCCCACGGCCCGTCCATGGTGAAGTTCATGGCGATCTCGCGGTGGTACGAGGGCAGGTTGTCCTCGGTAAGCAGATTGGTGATCATGGCGACCCGGGCTACCTCGGAGAGCTTCGACTGCTCCGGATCCCAGTCCTGCCCACCCAGCGTCTTGTAGTTCTTGCCATCGGACCACGGGATGTAGTCGTGCGGATTCCAGTCCTTGGTCACACCGAGGTGGCGGTTGACATTCTCCTCGACCACGGGCTCGAGCTCGTGCATGAGCTCGAGGTCGGTGAATTCCTTCTGCATGGACACGTTCCTCAGGTCTCGACAGAGTTATCTGTATCTGGAAGTTGCAGTCAATATATCTGTAAACGGCGGTTGCACACAAGTAGACGGATCATGGCGCACAAATACCCTTCCGCGCGCCTTCCGACGTGCGGATCAATGCGTTTCTCGCTCGGGCTGCGAGGGCGCTATACCCGCAGTATGATTGCCGACATCCCAAAGCGGAGGTGTATCCAGTGAAGTCGGTAGTCAACGCGACCATCGTTGCGGTTGCGGGTGCGGGTTTCTCGTTGGCGATGGCCGGCCTGGCTCATGCTGGTGGCCCGACCGATACAACCGGGCAGTTCTACGGCGATGCCTCCTCCACCCTTAAGGGTGAGGGCTACACGGTCGTCGTTGCGGGCCGCTCTGGTGATCAAGTGGGCCTTGACAATTGTCTTGTCTCGCATCAGGAAGCGTTCACCGTCAAGAAGGGCCAGGACGACCGCGGGAAGATGGTCCATGTGACCCTGCGCTGCTATAAGGCAGAGGTCGCGGCGGCTAAGAAGGCTGCTGAGGATAAGGCGAAGTCCGCGGCGACGTAATCGCCCCAGTCGACCCGGCTGTTGACGGTGTCGGGGTAGCGCCCTGTAGCAGTATTTGCACGCAGTAGTCCACGAACTGCTGTCGCCCCACATTCAGTTCTTCGTTCAGGTATCCCCTGAAAAGACTTGTCAGCGCGCCCACCAGGCTGGTTGCCACCAATTGTTGCTGCACCTCGTCGGCGAGGTTGGTGCTGAGCTTTCCCTGTAACAACGCGACGAATCGTGGTAGCCAGTCGTAACCGGATTCCGAGAGTATCGGCTCAAATGTGGGTGCTATCAACAGAACTCGCCCCATGGTGGGTTCGTCCACCATGAGCCGGACGAACGCGTCGACACCCTCGTGCGCGGATCGCGCACCACTGAGTGCTTCGATCGCGCGAAAGCCCACGTGGTCATAGACCGCACGGACGAAGGTGTCGCGGTCGGAGAAGTTCTCGTAGAAGTACCGCTCGGTCATGCCCGCTGATCGGCATACGGCACGGACGGTGACGGCAGGCCGGGGGCTGAGCCCCAGCAGTCGTACGCCGGCTGCCATGAGCTCGCGCCGCCGCTCGTCTGCGCGCTCGGCCGCTGAGATGCCCGCCCAGCTACGTCGCTGCGCTTGACCGTTCGCCACGGGCCTCCTAACCTGGGATCAAAGCTGACAACCTTCGTTGTCACTATACGTCGAACTGCAACGGAGCGTTCCGAATGGTCAACGATATGTCCGAGCTCGCCCAGACGCAGCCTGTCGCCGAACCTGGCACCTTCATGTCGGGCTGTCCGGTGAGCCACGGAGCGGGTTCGTCGACCACCGTGCCACTCGGTCCTGAATCGTTGACGTGGAAGTACTTCGGCGATTGGCGGGGCGTGCTGCAAGGCCCCTATGCCGGTTCCATGCAGAACATGCACCCGCAGCTGGGTGCTGCCGTCGAGCAGCATTCCCTGTTCTTCCGGGAACGTTGGCAGCGGCTCCTGCGGTCGTTGTATCCGATTGGCGGCGTCGTGTTCGACGGAGATCGTGCTCCGATGACGGGCGCCGAGGTTCGCGACTATCACGTCAACATCAAGGGGGTCGACGATCAGGGGCGCCGGTACAGCGCACTCAATCCGGACGTCTTCTACTGGGCGCACGCGACGTTCTTCATGGGCACGATCGTCGTCGCGGACTGGCTCAGTGGCGGTATCGGTGAGGCCGAGAAGCGCCAGCTCTTTGATGAGCACATCACCTGGTACCGGATGTATGGCATGAGCATGCGACCGGTGCCGGCGACCTGGGAAGATTTCCAGGAGTACTGGGATCGCATGTGCACCAACGTCTTAGAGGACAACAAGGCCTCGCGCGACGTGCTCGACCTGACCACTCTGGCGGTGCCGCCGTTTGCGCCCTGGATTCCTGAGGGTCTGTGGCGGTTCCAGCGGCGTTTGGTGGCGCCGATGTTCGTGTGGCTGACCGTTGGGCTGTATCACCCCGCCGTCCGGGAACGCTTCGGCTACACCTGGTCTGCGCGCGACGAATGGTTGCACCGCAAGTTTGGGCAGGCCGTCAACGTGCTCTTCAAGTTCGTGCCGGAGCGCAAGCGTCGTCACCCCCGAGCCCGCGCCGGGTGGGATCGCGCCCTCGGGCGCATCCCCGCAGACGCGCCGCTGCCGCAGACTCCGGACCGGAACCTGCCGCCACTGGACACCTGGGGCAGCCCCAACCACTACAACCCCAAGGTCTCCTGAACCCGCCCGTTTTTGGTGCTTGACGTCACCACATCGGGGCTCCTAGTGTCGACATATAACTGAATCTCAATTCAGTTTCTGACACGAGCGACAACGGAGTGGGTTATGGCCGACGGCGAGGTCGATTCTCTGACGGCGGGGTGTCCGGTCACCCACGGCTCGGATCGGTCCATGCCGGTGCCGCTGGGGCCGGAGTCGTTGACGTGGAAACTCACCGCGGACTGGTCCGGGATGTTGATGGGCTCCTACGCGACCGCGATGCAGAACATGCACCCGAAACTCGGTGCAGCCGTCGAGGAGCACTCCACCTTTCTGCGCGAGCGGTGGGAACGGCTATTGCGGTCGCTGTATCCGATCACCGGTGTGGTCTTCGACGGGGATCGTGCCCCGATGACCGGCGCCGAGGTGCGCGGCTATCACGTCGGCATCAAAGGCGTTGACAGTCAAGGGCGTCGCTACAGTGCGCTCGACCCCGACGTCTTCTATTGGGCGCACGCAACCTTCTTCAAATCGTTGTTGCTCTCGGTGGAGCGATTCGGTGGGGGGCTTACCGAGGTACAGAAACGCCAGCTCTTTGATGAGCACATCGTCTGGTATCAGATGTATGGGATGAGCATGCGGCCCGTGCCTAAGTCCTGGGAGGAATTTCAGGACTACTGGGATGACATGTGCACCAATGTCTTAGAGGACAACAAGGCAACGCGTGATCTGCTGGACTTCGCCCAGTTGCCCAAGCCGCCGTTCCTGCCGTTGATGCCGACCTGGATGTGGTGCTTAGCGCTTCCCATCTTCACCCGGTTCTCCGCGTGGGTGATGATTGGGATGTTCGACGATCCAGTGCGAAAACGTCTGGGGTACAGGTGGACCGACCGTGACGAGCGGCGTCTCAAGCGACTCGGACGGGTAAACCACGCGGTCTTCCGCCTGGTGCCGTTCCGATGGAGAAAACATCCGCGCGCACGAGCGGGGTGGGACCGGGCGACCGGTCGGATGCCCGCCGACGCGCCGTTGCCGCAGACTTCAGCGCGCTACCTGCCGCCGGTGGCGCTGCGCGACAGCCCCCATCACTACAGCCCCACGGTGTCCTGACCGACCGGCTGCCGTTCTTTACTTTTCGCCGGTGACATCGTGCTCTAGGTGCGAAGATGCTGCTCATGGCAGGAAGTTGGAGCTCTGTCCTCACCGGGCTTGTTCCGCTCGGACTGGTCATCGCGCTGTCGCCGATCACGGTCATCCCGGCGGTGTTGGTCTTGCAGGCTCCGAGGCCGCGGCCGAGCGGTCTGGCCTTCCTTGTCGGGTGGCTATTGGGCCTGGCCGCGCTCACGGCGCTGTGCGTCGCGGCCACCGGACTACTCGGCGGGCTACACCGGTCGGCGCCGAACTGGGCCTCGTGGGTGCGCGTGGTGCTTGGCTCGGCGCTCATCCTGTTCGGTATCTACCGGTGGCTGACCCGGCATCATCACACCGAGTCGCCGGGCTGGATGCGGTCGTTCTCGACGATCAGCCCGGGACGGGCGGCGATAACGGGGGCGGCGTTGGTGGTGGTACGGCCCGATGTCCTGTTCATTTGCGTTCCTGCCGGATTGGCGATCGGCGCCAGCGGGCTGGACGTCGCGGATCGCTGGACGGCGGCGGCGTTCTTCGTAGCCGTCGCCGCATCGACAGTCGCCGTCCCGATACTGGCTTATGCGGCTGCGGGGCACCGCCTCGACGACACCATGAGCCGGCTCAAGGACTGGATGGACAAGAACAACGCCGCCCTGATGGCGGCAATCCTGGTCGTAATCGGTGTAATGGTGCTGTACAACGGAATTCACGCCTTGAAGTGAGCAGGTCTGCTAGCTGCGTGACGGCAACGGCTCGACACCGACTAGCTCACAGCTCTTCGCGTACAGGCCATCTTGCGCCGCTATGTTTTTCGTGTAGCGCCGTACCGGGCTCGGCCTTTGTGCGGTGAGGTATTCCCCGTTGTGCCCGCGGTGATCCTCCGCCACCGCCATGTCCGTGATCAGCTGACTGGGTCGCTCCGGTGTGATCAGCGTCAGCATCACCAGCGGCCGGATGGGCTGCGGTATCTCACGCCAGATCTCGGATCTGACGTTGCCGGGATGTAGCGCGTTCGAGGTGACCCCATCGGGGAGGCGGCGGGCAAGTGCATTGCTGAACATGAGATTGCCCATCTTCGACTGCGCATACGCCGAGAAGGTGAAGTAGAAACGTCTTCCACGCCAGGTATTTTCGTTGATCCTGCCTACGCTGTGGGCGACGGATGCCAGGTGGATTACGCGGGCATCGCCGGTTCGGGCGGCCTGCAGCTGCGGAAGCAGCAGGTGTGTCAGCAGGAAGGGGCCCAGATAGTTGGCCCCCCACTGCAGTTCGAAACCGTCTTCGGTTCTGGACTGGCGCATCGGTGAGGCGCCGGCATTGTTGACCAACACGTCGACCTGGGGATGCTGTGCGGCCAGCTCACCCGCGAAACGGTGGATGTGCTCGAACGAGGACAGATCCAGCGACATGATGTCGACCTGCGCGCCGGGTGTTGCGGCCAGGATTTCATCGCGCGCTGTCTTGGCCTTCTGCTGATTGCGGCAGGCCATCACGATGGTGTGCCCATCAGCGGCGAGCCGGTGCGCCGTGGCCAGGCCGATACCGGCGTTCGCGCCGGTGATGACCACTGTCCTCGGGGTGCTGGACATGCAGATCTCCTCGTTGAGATGTTCGGAACAGGGGAAGTTTCACACGGTGGCGGTCGGGTGTCGACCGGAGGACTGCCAGAACAGGCGCAGGGCTCTCATGGCGAACAGTAGCGCGAGGGCGGTGAGGACTACGCGGATGAGGTTGAGCATGTTCCACTGCAGCGCGAGCTGATGTACCTCACTGGGGGTTTCGCCCAGAGCGCCGAAGAAGAGGGTCATATTGAGTTTGACGATCACGTAGACGGATAGGGCCACGGCCGCGATCTCGGCGAGGCAGGCCAGGAACAGTGAGAGTTTCTCGGGGGCTCTGCGCGGGGTGTGCACGAACCAGACGATCAGGGTGATCGCGGCGATCTGGGTGAGCGGGATGTAGTAGTACACGGGATTGGTCACCTCGGTGAACTGCTGGAAGGCCTTGAGCTGCTCCTTGGTATCACCGGCGATGTTCGGCCCTATCACGATGGCCTCGTAGAGGTTTCCGAAGAACCACATCGCGATCCCGAACACGGTGAAATACATCAGTATTCGACGGCCCATCGGCACATACTCCCAAGATTCGGGAGCGATACGGCCGAAAGTCGTCGAAATATGGCCAGCTTCGGGCTTTCGGCCCGGCGGTGGGACCGATACCGTCTGCGCGTGACCAAGGTATTGCTCTCGATCCACGTGCTGGCTGTGATTCTCGCAGTCGGACCAATCGCCGTGGCGGCCAGTATGTTTCCGGCATTCGCACGCGCCGCGGCCTCGCCGGACGGCACTGGCGAGCTGGGAAGCCTGCGCACCCTGCATCGGGTATGCCGGGTGTACGCGGCGGTGGGGATCGCGATTCCGATGTTCGGTCTGCCGCTGGCCGATCTGATGGGTGTCCTGGGCACCCCCTGGCTGATCGCCTCGCTGGCCCTCACTGGGGTGGCGGCAGCGGTGCTGGTGTTTGTGATGCTGCCGCGGCAACAGCGAGTGTTGGCCCAGTTGGGCGACGGCGAGTCGCTCGACGGGCGGGTGTTCGCGCGGTTGGCGATGTCCACCGGGATCTTCAACCTGCTGTGGGCGGCGGTCACCGTGCTGATGATCGTGCGCCCGGGATCCAGCACCGGGGTGTAACGGCGGAAAACCGCTAGCGCCGGTGGCCGATGGTCCTGTGCAATTACTAGGTGGACACCGCGACCGTCGCTCCGGCCCGTCATCGCTGGCTTCCTGCGCAGTTCGTCGCCCTTGCCCTGGTGTGGGGTGCGAGTTTCCTCTTCATCAAGATCGGTCTGCAGGGCTTGTCGGCGTTGCAGGTGGCGGCCGCACGCCTGGACTTCGGTGCCCTCACGCTCGTTTCCCTGATTCTGCTGCTGCGCGTTCCGCTACCGCGCCAGGCCACGGTGTGGGGGCACATCGCCGTCGTCTCGCTGACGCTGTGCGTCGTTCCGTTCGTGCTCTACCCGTGGGCCGAGCAGACCATCGACTCTGGGTTGGCGAGTATCTACAACGCGGTAACTCCCTTGATGACCACCTTGGTGACACTCATCGCGCTGCGGGCGGAGCGCCCCGGCCGGATGCAGCTGCTCGGATTGGCCCTCGGATTCATGGGCGTGTGCGTGGTGTTGGCTCCGTGGCAGCTGCTCGGCCACGGGGGGCCGGTGCTCGCACAATTCGCCTGCCTCGGGGCGACTCTGAGCTATGGAATCGGTTTCGTCTACATGCGCAAGTACCTCACCCCGCTGGGGCTGCCCGCGCTGACCGTCGCCGGTATTCAGGTGGGCGTGGGGGCGGTGCTGATGACCGTCGTGGTGGCGCTGGTGGACCGCCACCGGATGGACGCGACTCCCGCGGTGGTGCTGAGCATGATGGCCCTCGGGGTGCTGGGAACCGGATTGGCCTACGTCTGGAACACGCGCATCATCAACGGATGGGGTGCCACGGCGGCCTCGTCGGTCACTTACCTGACCCCGGTGATCGGGGTGCTGCTTGGCGCCTTGTTGTTGGGCGAGCGTATCGGCTGGCACGAGCCACTGGGCGGGGCGATTGTGATCGCTGGAATTGTGCTGAGCCGTAAGGGCAGTCGCTGATCTGAGGTCAGCTGGGCCGGTGCCGCATGCGCCAACGCAAGGGAGGCTCGCCGAATCGGCGCTGGAATGCGCGGCTGAAGGCGGCATCCGAGGTGTAGCCGACGGCTCTGCCGACCTGGCTCACCGCGTCGGTGTTGAAGCGCAGGAGATGCGACGCCCGATCGAGCCGTCGCTCGGTGATGTAGCCGGCGGGCGGCTGTCCCAGCAGCGCGGTGAACCGCTGCGTGAAGGCCGAGCGTGACTGTTGCGCGTGCTTGGCGAGCTCGGCGATGGACCAGGGGTGCTCCAGATTGTTGTGTATCGCGGTGAGTACGGGGGCCAGGCGCGGATCCATGGCCGCGGTGAGCCAACCGGGTTCGGCGCGATCGGATGTCGACCACTCCCGCAGCGCATGGATGAACAAAAGGTCCAGGATTCGCGACAGCATCACCCAGGAGCCAGGGCTGGGCGTGACGACCTCGGCCAGCACGAGCTGAAGAGACAGCGACAGCCATTCATGGCCGGGCTGATCGGTCCGCACGACGATCGCCGGCGGCAGGACCGACAGCAGCGGATCGGCGGCTGTCTTCTCCGCGGTGAACCGCCCACTGACCCAACGGGTTGCGCTCGAGGTGTCGCGCACGCTCACGTGCCCGTCCGCCGCAGACAGGCTTCGCACACAGCTTGGCTCGCCCTTGGCAAGGCGGTGTGCGGTTCCCCGCGCCAGGAGCACCATGTCTCCGGCACCGAGGGTGTGCTCGAGGTCTCCGTCGATATGCACGCGGAGCCCTGGGGTCTCCGCGATGTGGAGTACGCGATCGCTGGAAGTGAAGGCGATATCGAACGGCGGCTCGGAGGAGCAACGCATCACAGTTTCGCCCCTCAGCCCGATGGCGGATAGGACGCCGGAGAAGGCGTCGATATCTGTCGAGTCTGAGAACCAGCTATGTGATTCTGGCCGACCGGCAAAATATTCAGGATGATCGGTCATACCACTTGCTCCATAGTCCAAATATGTTGGAGGAGCCCCGGTAAGTCAACAGTGCCGCCGACGGCGGACACGACGGGGTTGAGCTCGTCCAACATCTACTGAGAGGCAGATATGTCCAGCAAACCGGCCATCGTCTTGGTCCACGGATTCTGGGGTGGCGCCGCACATTGGGGGAACGTGATCGTCGAGCTGCATAAGCGCGGCTACGGGGAGCTCTACGCGGTCGAGAACCCATTGACGTCATTGGCCGATGATGCCGCCCGCACGCGGCAGATGGTCCAGCAGATCGATGGGCCGGTGCTTCTTGTCGGGCACTCATACGGCGGCGCGGTGATCACCGAGGCCGGCGATCTTCCGAACGTGGTGGGCCTGGTCTATGTCGCAGCGTTCGCCCCCGACGCCGGCGAGAGCCCGGGGCAGCTGACCGAACAGCTGCCGCCTGCCGCCGCGGCCAATCTGGCACCTGACAGCGATGGTTATCTGTGGATCAAGCAGGACAAGTTCCGCGAGAGCTTCGCCCAGGACCTGTCCGAGGACGCGGCACTCGTCATGGCCGTCACCCAGAAGGCGCCGCTGGCATCGACATTCGGGGACGCCATCACCGCGCCCGCTTGGAAGGTCAAGCCCTCCTGGTACCAGGTATCCACGCAAGACCGGATGATCAACCCGGAGAACGAACGCAAGATGGCGCAGCGGATCAACCCTCGCAAGACCATCGAGCTGGATGCGAGCCACGCTTCACTGGCCTCGCAGCCCGTTGCCATCGCCGATCTCATCTCGGAGGCCGCTGAGGAACTCGCCGGCTAAGAGAATCACGCGAGTGGGGGCATCGGCACATGTTGCCGGTGCCCCCATCGGCGTTCGTCAGGTCGCCAGGTCTTCGGTAAAGGCCTCGTCGGCAAGGTCTTCCAGTTCCTTGCCTTTGGTTTCGGGTCCCAGTAGGTATCCGATAATCGTCAGGATCCACAGGCCGCTGAGCGCAAGATAGGGCGTTTGGATTCCGTAATGCGTGATGGCCCAGCCCACCAGGGTTGGTGCGGCAATGGAGACAACGCGGCCGCCGCCGACCGCGATACCGAATCCGGTGCCGCGCAACACGGTGGGGAACAGTTCGGCGACGTAGGTATCGCCGACGCCCCACAGCCAGCCGAGCGTGGCGATCGAGATGGCGCCGAACACCAAATACTGCGAGAGCGAGTCTGATGTGGCTCCCAATGCGGTAGAAGCGATTTCGATGACAGCGGCGAGGATGGCCGAAGGGCGTCGCCCTATCCAGTCGGCAAGTGCGGTGCCGATGAATACGAACACGGCCTGCAGCAGAAAGAAGATCAAGGCGTAGCGGATCGCTTCTACCGAGGTGGCGTGGAACTTCTTGACGATGTATGTGGTCAGGAACAGCGTCATGCCCCAGTAGCCGACCGCGTTGGCGGTGTAGACGAGCCAGCCGACAAGGAGACGCCGTCGCACGCCGGGCAGATGCCACAGCTTGGGCTTGGTGGCGCCGCGTTCGACCTTCGCCTGGGTCGCTGTGTAGCGGTGCGATTCCTTGATGCCTTGCCGGGCAAGGAAAAGCACGACCGCCGGAACGATCGCGACGAGGAAGGCCGCTTGCCAACCGAAGCGGGGAACTAGCACCAGGGCGACACCGGCGGCCAGGACGTATCCGAGCGAGAAGAGTGAAAAGATGACGCCACCAACGCCTATGGCGCGGGTCTTGGCCGGCCATACCTCGGCGGTGTAGGGAGCACCGACCGCGAGTTCACCGGCACCACCGACCCCTGTGAGAAACCGCAACCCGGTGAAAGCCGCGACGTTCGTGGTGAGACCTGCCAGTGAGGTCGTGATGCCGTACAGCAGGATCGAGGCCCCGAGTGTCGTTTTGCGTCCCCATCGGTCGGCGGCCAGGCCGAAGCCGATGGTGCCGATCGTGTAGCCGAGCAGAAAGATCGAGCCGATGTATCCGGCCTGAGCCTCCGTGATGTGCAGGGTTTTCTTGATCTCGGGCAGCACCAGACCGTAGATGTTCACCGCGTACGAGTCGAAGCCGTACCCGAGGCCGGCCGTCACGGCGACGAAGAACGCCTGCCGGAACGTCACGGGCTGGGATTGGGGCGCTGCTGTGTCGGTGGTGCTCTGGGCCGTCGACGTCATTTTCCGAACGGTAGGCAGCGGGGGAGGGCCTGATAAGGCTCCTGCTCCCGCTGATCGCAACCGGCGCGCTGGTGCCCCCACCAGGGCTCGAACCTGGGACCTGCGGATTAAAAGTCCGTAGCTCTACCAACTGAGCTATAGGGGCGTGCCGAGACAGAATACTGGTCGCGCCGGTGAGTCGGCACCGAGGTAATCCGGTTTGGGTTCTGGGGAGGTTGTGTCCTAAGCTAGGCGAGCTCCCAACGTGACCACGTTGACGAGTACCCCGGAGTGATTCGGACATGGGCCCCCATCGTCTAGTGGCCTAGGACGCCGCCCTTTCACGGCGGTAGCACGGGTTCGAATCCCGTTGGGGGTACGCAACCAGTCATACTGGGAGCAGAGTAAGGCCCTGTGGCGCAGTTGGTTAGCGCGCCGCCCTGTCACGGCGGAGGTCGCGGGTTCGAGTCCCGTCAGGGTCGCCAGTACGGCGAGGCAGTATCTGTGGATCTGCCGTCCGGCCAGGTAGCTCAGTTGGTACGAGCGTCCGCCTGAAAAGCGGAAGGTCGCCGGTTCGATCCCGGCCCTGGCCACCATGAGAGCCCGCCGGTGACGGCGGGTTTTTTTCCGCTTTATGGGGCACCTCCGAGAGACTCCAATGTGTCACATGTGACACATTGGCTTCCTTATTCGCAGCAGCGGGCTACTTTGCGTCCTTCTCCTTGTCCGTGGTGATCGTGCCGAGCATGGCCGCTGCTTTAGCCAACGTGTCATTGGTGCTATTGGCATACCTGCGGACCGCTGCGATTGCCGCGCTGTTGGCCGCTGTCGGACAAGCCCTACCAGCCGCACCGCCTGCACCGCAGGCGGATGCTGACGGTGCGCGGGGACGGGGAGTACCTGAGCTGTTCTGAGTCGCTGATCTATGCACAGATGAAGGACGGCAGGCTGCGCGGCGTAAAGGTCGGCAGGCGCCGGCTGATCCCGATGCGCGAACTGGTCCGGATCGCAGCGGTGTAGATGTGCGCCCGAATCGGAACCGCATTTTGGTCGCTAGCACAGGCCCAGGCCGTGATAGGCGACTGACCAATTGGCGCAGCGTCGACCGGACATATTCGCTTCTGGGCTATCTTTCACTAGCGTCAAACGCTTTCGTCGGCGGCGCCTTTAAGACCCAGGTTCATGTCGATATTGCCCTGGAATGCACAAACAATCGGGCAACGCTCGGTGACCCCCTGTATTTTGCCACCATGGCTAGATCTGCTGGTATTGCTGATGTATCCTAGTCGCTGAGAGGTTTAGGGAGTACGGTTACATGCAGGGGGGTCATGGGCGGCGATATCTACGGTGAGAGCATGCCGCGTCGGCCGCTGACAGTGATCAACTGTCGTGCGCTACCTACATCCAGCGAATCTTCAGATGGACATTCCGGCCAGCGGACGCCGCGGTGGTTCCGTGTCGGACCGGTGTCGGCTACGGCGATGATCTTGGTTGCTGGACTCACGCTATTTAGCGCGAGTCCAGCTGGAGCAGACCCTAATCAGCCGGGTCCTCCAGCTCCGGCTCCGCCGCCGTTGGCAGTTCCGCAACCGGATAATCTGTCACGCACCGTCAATATCGGTGGCGCTCAAGTGAAATCAAATGTTCCGCAGGGAATGGGAGACGGCACCGGGCGGCCGTTATCGGAGCCGCGAGAACGCTCGGTGGCCGCGGTGCCTCCGGTCGCCACCGATGGCGTGCACGCCGCAACCGCCTGGCCGGGAAGACAGATTGTCATCCACTTACCCAATGAACGCGCCCTGACGGCTGCGAACTGGGGTGAAGGCGGTGCGGCCGCTTACGGCTCGGGGCCGGTCGATTATGTGGTGATTCCCGATGCAGGGGGCGGCGCGGATATCCGCATGATCCGCAAAACCTTCATCTCGCCGAGTGACTTCTCCTTGGGGATTAGGTATCCGGAGAGCACTCATCTGCGCCAAGCTGGCCAGGTGGTGGTCGTGGAGACCTACGCCTCTCCGGGCAGGCCGGCAGCGATTATTGGGGCGTTCAGCATCCCCGAGGCCAAAGACGGCGCCGGAAACGCTATCTCGGTGTCCCCGTCCATCGGTGCGAGCTATCTGTATCAGCAATCGGATCTGAACTTGAATGTCGGCGATGTCGGGCTGCTCAATTTTCCCGTCACCATCACCGTTGCCTACCGGTCGACTACCACCATTCCGGCGGTGACTCAGGGCGATCCGGGACCTAAGCGCCCGCTGGTCGTCGAGGGTGGCCGGTGTGTGTCCGGGCCACCGCAATTCCGCGGTGCCGGGAACGACGGAACCCCTGGCGCGGCTGCTGATTTCGTGCCGTCATGCACCCGGCTGGCCACCTGCATGAGCGCTGCTCCCGTCCGCACCAGTGCCTTGACGTGTGAGAACACGTTTATGGGCGATCTGACCAATGCGTGTGTTACTGCGTTCGGGCAGGACGGGCCCGATTACGAGGGCTGCCTAGCGGCGGCCAACGGGCATACCCGCTGGGCCAAAGAGAACATGGCGTCCGGGCCCACTGCCGCCGGTGCGGGAACCTGACGTGTCCACTAACGCAACATTTTCACAGCACAATTTCGGAGAGAAGGATCTTGTCAATGAGTGAGGATGCGCCCACCGAAACTCTGCTCGCCGCCACGGACGCTGGTCGGTCACCGGGTACTCAGTTGACCGGCTTTGCCGCCGGGATCACGGGGGCCGCGCTGCTGACCGCCGGGGTGTGGGGTCTGCATGTGCTGACCCCCGGCGGCGGTGCGGTGGGGTCGGTCGGCTGGGTTGTGCTGTTGTTGGCCGCCTTCACCGCATTAGGCAAGGGCATCACCCTGCTGCGCCGGGCCTTGGCGCCGGTCACCGCTGCCGCCGTGGCGCCGCTGGAACCTATCTCTGCCCCTGTGCGTGCCACGGTCGGAATTGTCATCGGCGCCGTGGGCATCTGGTGGGTGATGCGCGGCCACGCGGCCATCTGGTGGACGGAGACCACCGGCACCGGCAGCGCGATGGGGTGGGCGTTGACCTCGCAGCTGGTGCAAGTGGCACTCATCGCCGTTTTCGGTGCGCTGCTGTTCGGCGGCGCCAGAACCCTGGCCGCTGCGATCTTCGTCAATTCTGGTACCCGCCAACGTGATAGCGGTAGCCAGAACATCGGCGAGCGGCGATGGGTGTCGTGGTGGTCCAGCCACCCCGGCCTCGGCTTAACCCTGCTCGCCGGCGCCACGGCGCTGGTGTTCCTGTCCGGGTACGTCGTTCCGTGGGTGTCGGGGTGGCTTTCCGGCGATGACCCAATGGCCGCCTTCGCGGCCATTGCGGCGATCCTGACCGTGGCCTTCGCGGCCAATACCTGGTGGTGGAAAGCACTATCGGGATGGTGGACCTGGGCCCACACCCACGGCAGCAGCGGTGGTGGCGCCAGTCCGCTGGGACAGATGCAGGCCGGTGCCGCCGTGATCGCACTGATCTGGTTCTCCGCCATGGGATTTGGACTGGCGTCACCGCAGGATTACACCGGCCCAGGCGCCGCACCCCTGGCGAGGGCTGCCTGCCCACCGGATTGCGGCGGCGGGGGTGGTCTTGACGGTCCCCCTGGGGGCGGCAGCCAGTTCAAACCACCGGACATGCCCGCCCAACAACCCGACTATCAAGGCGGCATCAACCAGCCGCCCTTGAACCAAAACTCGGGAATCTCGATCTACAACGAAAGCCCTGCTCAAGGCGGCCCTGAGCAAGCCTCCCAAAACATGGGCCCGCAAATGTCCGGTCAACGCGCCGCCCATGGCGAGCCACTGCCCAACTATGGCCCCTGGCAACCCGACGCTCAACCTCCCGCCCAAGCACCGGTCCAGCAGGCGCCTCAGGCTCCGCAGCAACCAGCCCAAGCTCCACAGAACCCGGCTCAGGCGCCACAGAATCCTGCTGGCCAACAGCCCGCGCAACAGGCACCCCAACAACCTGGTGCGCAACAGCCTCAGGGCCAGCCCGGCCAGCAGCCACAACAAAGCCCGCCGCAGCAGACTCAACCTGGCCAGCAGCAGCCGCAAAACCCTGCGAATCAGCAGCAGGCACCGCAACAGCAGCCGCAGAAAGAACCTGACGCGCCTAAGAAGAGTCCGATGGATCCGACGGACCTGGCGACGGCGGCCACCCGCCGCGGCTCGCAGCAGGCTGCACAGCAAGGAGGCCAGCAAGCAGCGCAACAAGGCACTCAGCAAGCGACCCAGCAGGCCACCCAGGCAACGCAACAGACACAGCAAGCCACCCAGCAGACCTCAGAGAAGGGTGGCGAACAAGCGGCACAGGCGTTACTCAAGGGTGGACAGGCCGCAAATGACTCGACAGAGGGTGTCGTCAAGGCTAACGAATGGGCCGTTAAACAGGCTGAAAAAGAGGGTTTGACGATTGCGAAAGACACCACCAAAACGCTATCTAAAATCGGAAGAGTTACGCCTGTAGTCGGTCCAATTCTAGATGGAGCGGGAGCAATCGTAGATATTGCTAGCGGCACTCCTCCAGCTGAAGCAATAGGAAAGGCGGCAGCAAGTGCCGCTGGATCTTTCATCGGAGGTTTTGCAGGTGGTTTCACGGGCCCGCTAGCGCCTGTCGCCGTCCCACTTTTCGCCGCTGTGGGAGGGTTCGTAGGCGAAAAGTTGTTCACTTGGGCTACCGGTTAGTTGCCGGACGGAAGGTTGATTACTGTGGGTACAGTATTGTTCGCAACGACGCTATTGGTGTCCGTTGCATTCTCAATTCTTTATAGCGCGAAAATTGAAGTGGGGACGAAAAATGCGAGCGCGCTTGCTGGCCATGTAGCTGCAACGTTGCTGGCAGTGGGTTCCTCCTGGCTACTGTTCCCTGACGCCAGGAATCGCTACCTAGCCTTATGTGTTGCGCTGGTGTTGATCATACGCAATGCATACAAATACAGGCGCAATGCGAAACAGGCGAGAGCGCAGTGAACGCGATACAGACTGTAGGCTTTCTTTTCGTCTTTGTGTGCGGTATAGGTTTTGCGATCACATGGAGTTTGAAACGCACTCTTTCTGCCATCGCTTTAGGCGCAATAACTATAGCTGGCGTTTTGATGATGCTTTACCCCAAATACGGATTGTCAATAAAATTGACGTCCATTGTTGTTGTGGGATTTTTAATCCTTTGCCTGGTGGGGGTTGTGAACCGGTATTTTCAGCGGCACGCTGTGCAGTGGAGTTTCGCCCTTCGAGACAAATTCAAGAAAAAATAGACCTTGCACTGACCACTTTCCCGAACAGGTCCATGTCGCCGCGAAGCTACCTGACCTTCGAGGATGTTAGGGAAGGATCGCAAACAAGCATAAAAATATCGGCAATTTGATAACTCGATTGGAAGAGGGTCTGCCGTGAAAGGCTGTGTCCGTGTAGTCGGAGTGTTATCTGGCGTGGTTGTCGCCGCAGCGATCGCGGGATGTTCTTCGTCTCAGTCGGCGACCGGTGCGTCCAATACACGTGCCGCGTCATCGGCGTCCGTATCATCGCCGGCTGCCAGCCCCGCCGGGTGCGCGGCTAGTGAGGTGCCGCGGGTCACCTTGGACGCGAAGGGGGCCGATGAGCCTGTGCTTGCGGTTCCGCAGCCGGCGGGTTGGCAACGATCGACGGCAATGGTTTCAGAAATGGTGCGTGCCGCGATCGTCAACACCGAGTTGCGGGCCAACGATTTCAGCCCCAATGCGGTGGTGACGCTAGAAGACCTGACTGGCAAAGTCCCATCCGTACAACAGGGCGTTGACGCCGAGATCGCCGCTGTGGAGCAAGGCGGCATGGCCGTTACGTCCCGTACTGCGGGCACCGTGTGCGGATACCCCAGCAACACAATCACCTACACCCTGAAGAACCGGCCGGTGACCGCACTTATCGTCGTCGCTGAGCACGAGCGCAAGATCTGGGCCGCCGTGGTGACCGTGCAAACCACCGAGCCGGACAACCCGAGGTATGCCGCCGATAAAGAAAAAATCATGGGCGGTTTCCAGATTTCCTGGCCAAACAACACACCGTAACCCGTTTGCTGGGGGCTGTTCTATGCGAGCGGCCCGCCGCAGCGTCT
The DNA here is from genome assembly GCF_002013465.1 of Mycobacterium sp. D16R12. Taxonomy (GTDB): domain Bacteria; phylum Actinomycetota; class Actinomycetes; order Mycobacteriales; family Mycobacteriaceae; genus Mycobacterium. The sequence goes on from NZ_MAFC01000029.1 coordinate 105,196, forward strand.
CGTGGTCGGCTTCGCATACATCGAGTGGGAGCGAACATGGCTACTCAACATCGCTCCTAAGGGCGAGCAGATAGCGCAGCCGTTGATGGACGCTTACCGGCGTCATCGCGGATGCGTATTTTGAGTCGTGATGTCTAATTTGCGTGACCACCATCGGGATCCCAAGTGTTCGGAATCATCGGCGCCCGAGCCCCCTCGCTGAAGTCATCCTGGCTCAATGTCGCCAATCCTGCTGCTGCCGTGTCTTTTCTGGATGCAGTACCGGTGAACCCCATCGGTCCGGCACTGCGGTGGGAGGTCGTCGCTGAAGGCTCGTCCCTGTGAAAGGTCACGGTGGCGTCCATGTCCATGTATTCGACGGCGCGACCTTCCTGCTTGCTCCGGTCGCGTCGTCGGCGTGCCTGTCGCGCGGCCGCTGTGGCAGCAGTCGACGCGTGTTCTGATGCTGAGTTCCTGACTGCCGCATTGACTCTGGTGTGAACCTGGCTCGCCAATGCCAATCCGGCGCCGATGCGTGGGCCGCCACCTACGGCATACGGGAAGGAGAAGCCCGGGTCGCCGACAGGTGGCGGAGGCGACGGAGCGGGCGCGGTACCTGTTGCCGTTGGCGCTGGTGCACCGGAAGGGGCCGATGCCGGAGCTGACGGCGATGGACTGCTCGTCGGGGCCGACCCCGCAGCGGCCGCCGTCGGATGTTCCTGAATGGGATTCGGTTCCGCGGCAAGAGCATCAGGCGACGGCTGGATGCCGGCCAGACCGGCAAGCCCGGCCACCGAGGCCAGGCTCGCGATCGCCAGAGCCAGCGCGGGCTGGATCAGAGCGGGGGCGAACTGGCCGATTGTCGAAGCCAACTGAGCGGCATGAAAAGCCACGTCCGCCAGCACCAACGGAAGGTTGGTCAATAGCGCGGCTGGATCGGTCAGCAGGTTGTTCCACAGCAGCTCAATATGTTCAACCATCTCGCCGGCCACATGTACCCACCACTCCGGGTCGGTGGGGTCGAGGTCCCCATGACCGTGGTCGTGATCGTGGTCATGATCGTGACCATGCAGGATCGGCGGTGGCGGCGTCGAGGGCGGTGTGGATGCCAGCGCGACATCGGAGGCGGTTTGGTACGTCGCCATCGTGGTCGCGGCCTGGACCCACATACGTACGTAGTCGGTCTCGGTGACCACGATGGGAATGGTGTTGATACCAAAGAAGTTTGTTGCCATCAACGCCGCGTGCGCGGCGTGGTTGGCGGCCAACTCGGCAAGGGTGGGCATGATCGCGAGTGCAGCGCTGTAGGCACCGGCCGCAGCCCCGTGCTGAGCGGCTCGCCCATTGCTTTCGATAGCGCCTTGGGTCAGCCACTCCAGGTATGGAACGTGCGCAGCCACGTACGTGTCCGCACTGGGGCCCTGCCACGCTCCCGCGTGGGTAGCGGCCAGAATCGCGCGGAGTTCGTCGGCGGTCTCGGTGTAATGCGCACCGAGCGAAGACCATTCGGCAGCGGCGGCGAGGAGAGGCCCGGGGCCCGGACCTCCGCTGAGCAGGGCTGAATGCACTTCCGGCGGAGACGCCATCCACACCGGCATAGCCACTCCACACCCTCCGCAGCACTAAATGACAACGATAACGATATTCATTTACATTAGCGTGTGGGATGCAAGGCTGTGCCGATACCCCGTAGGAGTTAGGTGTATTCGGTGCGCGCTCGACAATGTCGACGCCTTAGAATTTGGAGATATGTTCTCGGCGAACGCCGTTCAGACGAGCGCCTGCTGCAGGCTCCGGCAGGCCTTGGCGACGAAGTCCTTCGATACCTGCGCCCACGGTGCGATTCTGTCGAAACCGTGGAACGCGCCCTCGACCACCTCCAACTCGCACGGCACCCCGGCGGCTCGTAGGCGTTCGGCGTACGTGAGGTCCTCGTCGTGGAACAAGTCGGCGGTACCGATACCCAGCCATGCCGGCGCTAGCCTCGCAAGATCGGGGCGGCGACCCGGCACCGCGACATCGGGGTCTGCGTCACCGAGATATGAATCCCAGCCAAACCGGTTGCTCTTGTTGCTCCACATCCGCAGCGTGGTCTCGTCGACATCGGTGCGCGCGGCGGTGCGATCATCGAGCATCGGGTAAACCAACAATTGCATCGCGGGGGCCACCTCTCCGCGATCACGTGCCAGCAGCGCCAGTGCGGCGGTCAGTCCACCCCCGGCACTGGCACCGCCGATGGCGATGCGGGTCGGGTCGATCCAGCCCTGCACGGATAGCCAGCGCAGCGCCGCATAACAGTCCTCGATGGGGGTGGGATATGGATGTTCAGGCGCGAGCCGATAGTCGACTGACACGACGGGAAGTCCCGTCTCCCGCATCACCTTGCGGCAGAACAGGTCGTCTTGGCGCGCGGTACCCATCACATAGCCGCCGCCGTGAATCCACAACAGGGCCGGGGACGGTTCGTTGAGATTCTTGGGAACGTGCGCGCGCACGGTCACGTCGTCGTTGACCGCCATGGTCCGGATCCCGAATCTCGGAAGCACCCCCGAGGCGCGGATAACCGCGCGTAGCGTCGACAGGGTTCGCGGCAGGCCGACCTGCCGTGGAAACACCTTGGCGGCCAAGCGGAGATTGGGATGAATGCCATGGGACGACACACAGCGAGTATGCCGGGGGTATGGGCATACCGTGGACGATTTGGACAGGTGGGAATGTTTCGGACCCCGGTCCCCTTGTCTTGTGAGTACCGACCGAAGGGATCGACATGACTCAGCCACTCACGGGCCGCCGCGCCTTCGTCACCGGTGGATCGCGCGGAATCGGCGCGGGCATCGTGCGCAGGCTCGCCGCCGACGGCGCACGTGTTGTCTTCACGTTTTCAAGCTCAGCGAAAGAGGCTGCCGATGTCGTGGCCGATGTCAAGGCGGCAGGTGGGTGGTCGCTGGCCATCAAGACCGATGTCGCCGACCCCGATCAGGTCGCGGGCGCCGTCAACGAGGCAGCGGAACACCTTGGGGGACTGGATATTCTGGTCAACAACGCCGGGATCGCCAGTTTTGGTGACATCGACACGGCCACCTTGGACGACTTCGACAAGATTGTCGCGGTGAATGTGCGGGCCGTCTTCGCCGCCATCAAGGCCGCCTCCCCACACCTGCAGGATGGCGGCAGGATCATCAGCATCGGAAGCATCAACGGCGACCGCTCGCCCACCACCAATGCGTCGCTGTACTCGATGTCGAAGGCCGCCGTCGCCGGCCTCACCCGAGGGCTGGCGCGCGAGCTCGGGCCGCGCGGCATCACCATCAACAATGTTCAGCCGGGTCCCGTGGCCACCGATATGAACCCCGAGGATGGCGCGCTGGCCGAGATTCTGCGTCCCAACATCGCGGTCGGGCGCTATGGACACCCGCGCGACGTCGCGAGCCTGGTGAGCTACCTGGCGTCCGAGGAGGCGTGGTACATCACGGGAACAGCCATCAATATCGACGGGGGATTCACCGTCTAGCAGTAGGCGGGTCGCTAGGGTCAGATCCATGGCCACTAGCGACAGCCGGGAAATCGTCATCGAAGCGACCCCCGAACAGATCATGGACGTCATCGCCGATTTCGGGGTGCTTCCGAAATGGTCTTCGGCGCATCAGAGTTCAACGGTGTTGACGACGGGGGAGGACGGGCGTCCGCATGAGGTGAAGATGAAGGTGAAGACGGCGGGTATCACCGACGAACAAACCGTCGCCTACAGCTGGGGGCCCGACACCGTCAGCTGGACGCTGGTCAAGTCCAGCGCGCAGCGCCGTCAGGACGGCAAGTACACATTCACGCCCAAGGGCGACAAGACGCACGTCACGTTCGAGCTGACGGTCGACCCGCTGATCCCGTTGCCTGGATTTCTGCTGAAACGGGCCATCAAGGGCGCCATGGAAACTGCGACCGACGGGTTGCGTAAGCAGGTTCTTGCCACCTACCGATAGGGCCTTTCCTTCACCGGGCCACCCCTAGTACCGTTATTTCTAATATCGAAACTAGTGGGACGGCCGGACAGTGGATAGACGCCAGGGCGGACGCCCCCGCGACCCCGACAAGGACGACGCGGTGCGCGAGACGGTGCGTCAGATGCTGGCCACCGAGGGTTATCAGGGCACCACCATTCCCGCGGTGGCACGCGCCGCCGGAATCGGTGCACCCACGATCTACCGGCGCTGGCCCACTCAGGCCGCCATGGTGGAAAGTGCGATCGCCGACCGCCCCTGGCCCGAGGCGCTCGCCGAGCGCGCCGAATTCGAGGACCATCTGCCCGTTGTGGTGCGCTCCGTGGTCGAATACTTCGCCGATCCGGCCACCCGTGCGGCGATGCCGGGACTCCTCGTTGAGTACTACCGCGAACCGAGCCAGTACGCGGGTTTGGTGGAGCGCACCGAAATGCCTCTGCGTGAAGCATTCCGGGCGGCACACAGCGAGGCGGCCGTCGCCGGCCGGTGTGCGGACCAGCCGGGGGCAGACGCGCTCTTCGACACCATCGTGGGCATGGCGGTCTACCACGGCGTGCTGCGCGGCACCGCCGACGATGCGCTCATCGAACAGATCCTTGGCATGGTGCGCGCCGCGAGTTTTGTGGACCAGCGACAAGTTAGGGAACGATGAACCGGGAAACCTTCTCCAGCCTGTTCGACCTCACCGGGCGGACCGCGATCGTCACCGGCGGGACCCGCGGGATCGGACGCGCACTCGCTGAAGGCTATGCCTGCGCGGGTGCCAATGTCGTTGTCGCGAGCCGCAAACCAGAGGCATGCGCCGAGACCGTCGAGCATCTGCGCGCGCTGGGTGGGCGGGCACTGGGCGTGCCGACGCACACCGGTGACATTGAGTCTCTTGAGCACTTGGTGCAGGCCACCGTCGGGGAATTCGGCGGCATCGACATTGTGGTGAACAACGCCGCCAATGCCCTGACCGAGCCGGTGGGTGCGTTCACCGTCGACGGATGGGATAAGTCCTTCGGTGTGAACCTGCGCGGGCCGGTGTTCCTGGTGCAGGCCGCGTTGCCGCATCTGGTGGCTAGCCAGCACGCGGCGGTTCTCAACGTAGTATCAGTGGGCGCCTTCATGTTTGGGCAGGGAGTCTCCATGTACTCGGCGGCCAAGGCCGCCCTCGTCTCTTACACCCGGTCCGCTGCGGCAGAGCTCGCCTCGCGGGGGGTGCGTGTCAACGCACTGGCCCCCGGCGCGATCGATACCGACATGGTGCGTAAGACCCCGCCCGCGGAAGTGGAACGCATGGCGAACGCCAACCACCTCAAACGGCTCGGGCTTCCCGACGAGATGGTGGGCACCGCACTGCTTTTGACATCCGATGCGGGCAGCTACATCACCGGCCAGACCATCATCGCAGACGGCGGGCTGGTGGCCCGATGATCCGCACCGAGCGTCGCGACAACGGAATCCTGGTAGTCACCATCGATCGTCCCATGCGCCGCAATGCACTCGATCCGCAGACGGTGGCCGAGCTGCACTCCGTAGTCGACAAGGCTGACGGCGATCCCAAGGTCCGTGTGGTGATCCTCACCGCTGTCGGTGCGTCCTTTTGTGCCGGAGCCGATCTGAAGTCGCTACCCACTGATTTCACCAACACCGGTGTCACCTCGACGGCCGCGCTACTCGGTGCCACCGACTCGGAGCTGGTGCGCACACTTGCGGCCCAGGAGCTCATGGCCTCGCTGTTCGAACGGATTCACCGGATGCGTCAGCCGGTGATCGCGGCCGTCAATGGGCATGCGGTTGGCGGAGGGTTTGCGTTGGCGCTGGCCTGCGACATCCGGTTCGCCTGTCCGGAAGCTTCTTTCGGCGCCGTGTTCATTCGTCATGGGGTGTCCAACTGCGATATGGGCACCAGCTATCACCTACCGCGGCTGGTGGGTGCGGCCCGCGCCGCCGAGCTGATGTTGACGGGACGAGTGTTCGGTGCCGAGGAGGCCCTGCGGATCGGTTTGATCGTCGACGTGGTGCCTGTCGAGAACCTGCTCGACGCCGCACTGGCGAAGGCCGAAGAGATCGCGGTGCACTCGCCGTTGGCGGTCTGGATGACCAAGGAGACAATGTGGCAGACGGTCGACGCGCCGAGCCTGCGACATGCACTGGATCTGGAGAACAGGACCCAGGTGATGTGCACTGCCACAGGGGAACTGCGCCGCTCCTTCGATGCGTTCCGGGAAGGGCGCGCCTAGTCCTCTAGAGGAGGTCCGGCCAGGATGGCGGTCACCATGTCGACGAGGTGCGCATTCATCTGTCCGTCGTCAAGGTAGGTGCCGCTCAAGGACATCAGACGATTCGTGTGTGGGATATCGCCGAGAACCACACAGGTCAGCGTCACCGCGTGGGTGACGCCGAAACGGATGGACGGCAGTGACGCGTTTGGACGCAGCCGCACGATGAGTTCCTGCAGTCGCGCGGCCTGAGGCTGAAAACTCACGCTCATCGGTATCAACGCGGGATGCCCGCTGATGAGGAGCTTCCCCAGAGTGGAAAGCCATGCTGTTCCGCCTTCTTCGCCGATCTCTGCCAGCGGCACGACAATCGCCTCGGCGATGGCGCGCAGTGTCCCGGCCTTCTCGGCGAGATCCAACAACGCGAACCGGCGCCTCTCCAGCTGGTTCAGGTACTTGTCCAGCAGCGCCTCGATGAGACGCTCCTTGGATCCGAAGTGATAGTGCACCGAGGCGACATTGGTGCCGGCCGCCGCCATGATCGCGCGCAGCGATACCGCGTCCACGCCGCGCTCGGCGAACAATCGCTCGGCGGCACCGAGCAATCGCTGGTCGGTGGAATCGTGCGCAACACCAGTAGGTTCTGCTGCGATGTTGGTCATTGCCCGGTGAACCGTGCCTCTCGTTTCTCGCGGAACGCGGCCAAACCCTCGCGCGCATCGGCGGAGGTGATCACCTGCCGGGTGAGCCGTGCCTCGATGGCGCGGGCATCTTCCTCGGCGATCCATCCGCTGCGCACCACTGCCTCCTTGGCATTGCGTACGGCCAGCGGGCCATTGCGAACCACGCGCTCGGCGAGGCTGCGCGCCTTGTCCAATGCGGTGCCCGCCGGTGCCACGTGTCCCACCAAGCCGAAATGGTATGCCTCCTGGGCGGTGAGCGGCTCGCCCGTGAGGATCATCTCCATGGCCTTGGTGTAGGGAATCTGGCGCTTGAGGCGGACCATGGACCCCGCTCCGGGCACCAGCCCGCGCTGCACTTCCGGAAGACCGAAGGTTGCGTTCTCGTCGGCCACCCGGATATCGGTCTGCTGCAACATCTCGCAGCCGCCACCGAGGCACGCGCCGTTGACTGCCGCGATGAGTGGTTTGGTCAGAGTATGGGTGAGCAGCAGACCCTTGCCTATGGCGGCGGGGTCCAGCGGCGGCGCCGAACCGTCGCGGACCATCCAGCCGTCACTGAGATCGCCCCCCACGCAGTAGGCGGCACCGGCGCCCGTCAGGATGGCGGCCCGTATTCCGTCGTCTGCGTCGATCTCGTCCCAGGCCTGGGCGAACTGCCCGACCATGTTGGTGGACAGTGCATTCCGCCGATGTGGACGGTTCATGGTCACGATGACGATGGGGCCGTCGCGCTCGACGAGGAGTTCCCGCTCGGTGGTCATGGTCTCTCGCTTCCCACTACCCAGAGTGCGTGGAATTGCGATGCGCCACCCATGGCGTGTCCTATCGCGCGTCTGGCGCCGTCGACCTGATGCTCCCCTGCCAGTCCGCGCACCTGCAAGGCCGCCTCGGCGAATCGAAGGAGGCCCGTTGCGCCAGTGGGGTTACCCGAGAGCACACCACCGGAGGGGTTGATCGGATGTCTGCCCTGGAACGCGGTGTGACCCTCGTCGACGGCGCGCCATCCCGCCCCTTCCGGGGCCAGCCCGATGTTTTCCATCCACATCGGCTCATACCAGCTGTAGGGGATGTAGAGCTCGGAGACGTCGACCTCGGTGGCGGGATCGGTGATCCCCGCCCCGCGATACGCCTCGGCAGCGCACTCCTGCCCTGCGCGCGGATTCACCTCATCGCGGCCGGCGAAATGACCTGTCTCGGTGCGCCATCCGGTGCCGTGAATCCAGGCGGGCGGTCGTGGGGCACGCGTGGCGAACAGCTCGGAAGAAACGACGACGGCACACGAGCCATCCGATGACGGGCAGGATTCCAGGAACCGGATGGGATCCCACAGCATCGGGGAGTTGCGTACCTCCTCCACGGTGATATCTGGTTTGTGGATGTGCGCGTATGGATTCCGGGTGGCGTTGAGGCGATGATTCACGGCGACCTGCCAGCCGATGTGCTCCGGTGCCTGCGAGCGGCGAATGTACTCACGGATCACCGGCGCGAAATGCCCGCCCGCACCGGCACCCAGCTGGGCGCTGAACGGTAGCGGCCGTGACAGTGCCCAGGTGAAATTTCCTTCGGACTCTTTGGAATAGGCGACTACCAGCACCCTCCCGGCGAGCCCCGCCTGCACCAGGTGCGCGGCATAGATGGCCGCGTGCCCGCCCACGCTGCCGCCGGTGAACACCCTGGTGACCGGCAGGCCCCGCGCGCCCATCGCGTCGGCGAGGTATAGCTCAGGATTCATCACCCCGTCGAAGAGATCGGGGGTCTTGGCGAGCACGATCGCGTCGATATCCTCGAATGTCAGCTCCGCATCGGCCAGCGCGCCGTCCACCGCCTCGCGGACCAGCGCCGCGATGCTGACGTCCCGCTTCTTGGCTTGCTTGCTTTGTCCGACACCGACTACCGCAACCCGGGCACTCATGCGCTTGCCTCCATGAGGCACACCAGATTGTGCTGTAGTGCGGGCCCGTTGGTCGCATGGGCCAGCGCCCGGGTGGCCCGCCCCTGCATGATGGTGCGGGCCGATTCACCGATGCGGATCAAACCGGTGGCGGTAGCGGGCGCACCTGCCAGCGGTCCGCCGGATGGATTGATAAGCGTGTTGTCGTCGATGCCAAAAGTCTTGGTGAGCAACGGTTCCGCGTAGCTGTATTCGGTGTGCAGCTCGGCGACCTCTACGCTTGATGCCGTGAAACCGGCCATGGCGGCTGCCTTTTCGGCGGCGATCCGGGCCGAATCCAGCACCGCGAGGTCCCGCGAGCCGAGCTGGTGCGTATCCATCCGGTGATCGATCGCCCGGATCCACGCCGGTCGCCGGGCCAGGCGCCGTGCCACGTCGCCGGTGGCCAGGATGAGGACCGCTGCGCCATCTCCAACCGGGGCCGCATCGTGTGGGCGCAGCGGCGCGGCGATGTACGGCTCATCCAGCAGGGTTTCGACTCCCGGAGCACCGGCCTTGAGTGCAAAGGGATTTGACAGGGCGTCGGTCAGTGATTGGTTCACCACATCGGCCATCTGGCGCTCGGTGGTGATACCGGCTTCGATGACCGCGGCCGCCTGTAGCCCGGCGATCGCATGCCGGTGCGGATGCAGGGGAGTCAGGTAGTAGGGGTCCAGTGACGAGGGAAACACCTGGTCAAGGTCGGCGGGCAGTGCACCCCGTCCGACGCCGTAGACCAATGCGATATCGCCATGCCCCAATTGGAGCCATGCCCACGCCTCGTAACACGCCCAAGCGGCGTCCATTTCGACATGGGATTCCGAGATCGGTGGCCACGCGCCGACGGCGTCGAGGGATTCGATATACGCGAAGGTACGGCCCTCGAAGAAGTCATGACTGCCCGATGCGTAGAAGTCGATGTCCTCGCGACGTAGCTCCACCTGTTCCAGGGCCTCGCGCACGACCGGCAGCAGGATCTCGGCCATATCGTCTCGCAGATTAGCTGCAGTACAAGGTGATTGAGCAAAAGAGATCACGGCGACCTCACGCATCGGCGGCCTCGTTCGATACCGGGCGGAAGTAGCGGATGCTCTGCATGGTGGCACCGAGATCCTGGTCGGACACCCAGACCGGCTCGACCGTCATACCGATGTGAACCCTGTCCGGTGCGGTGTCTCCGATCATGTGCATAAGTCTGGTGTCGGCGCCGAGCAGTCGGATGTGTGCGACCGCGTACGGCGGGGTGAACACCTGCCCCGGAAAGGGAAAGCTGACGATGCAGAAGGTCTGGACCGTGCCGGTTCCCGCAAGGGGGTACGGATCACCCAGCACACTCAGGCATCGCGAACAGAATTGCGGCGCAGGACAGTGCGCGCGTTCGCAGTCCGGGCACCGGCGTGCCAGTAGCTGTCGCCGCGCCAATCCGCGGAGGAATACCGAACGGCCGATTCCGGCGACGTACGTGTAGTCCATGTGAAACGGGCTGGCGATCGAGGTGACAGGCTCGGGCAACGTGGTCACTGTTGACCGATCGGTTCGAAGCAGGCGATATCGGTGATGGCGCCGATGCGGTCGGTGCGCCATCGGGGGGCGACCGGAAGGCCGGTTCTCATCACCGCGGGGTTTCCGCCGACGTCGACCGCGTGGAACATCGAGTTGGCGGTTCCGTCGATGCGGATGAGCGCCCATGCGAAACTCGTCTCGATCTCATCGGACGGCCGTGGATACACCCAGGTCCATTGCAGGACAACACCCTTCGGCTCAAGCTCCACCAATTCACCGGTGGCACTGGCGTCCGTCGGGTCGAATTCGAGCACCGGACACAACACCTGGCCACGGACTGTCCGCACTCCGAACAGCCGCGCGTCGCGCAAGCCGCCGAGGAAGGTGCCGATCTTCGGGCCGACGGTGCGTTCGAATCCGAACTCGATCGTGTACGGAGCGCATAGGGATTCGGCGGTTTGGTCGGTCACGGCCCTCCCGACAAGGTGTCTATCGGTTGATTGAATCGAGCGATAGGACCGTAACACGACAGTGATGGAGGCCACAGATGTTCGTCGACACAGATGCGAGGGGGACTGCGGTTATCGCGGAGGAGGTGGCTTCAATGCCTTTTCGAGCTGGGGTGTCAGTTGTTCGAGGGCGTAGATCCGGGCGAGCGGGCCGCCGAGCCGAAGCGCGTTTACCACTGGGCTGTCCGCCGGGATGTAGATCGCGCGCCCCTCGGTGACGGCACGCAGATCGGCAAGGCCGCCCATGGACTTCGCCTGCTGCTCGGTGGCTCCCACCACGACCAGGAGATCCTGGTCGGCTTTGGTCTTCAGCTCGCTATCGGGCACGGGGCCGGAGTATCGCTGGCTCAGGAACCCCAAACCGTCGAAAACCGCTCGGCGCGGATCGCGGAAACCCACCAGGAAGGTCCCTTGTCCATCGGCGACCCAGTCGACGACGGCTGTGCGGTTGACCCAATGCTGGTGTCCGGTGCGTATCTGGTTGTACCGAGTGCCAACCTCTTCGGATCGCATGCGCGCCTGATCGGACTTGCCGATGGCTCGACCGATGGTGAAGAGCTGGGTATACCAAGGCGTTTCGGCACGGTCGAGGCGGTCTTCCGACACCACGGTTGGTGCGATCTGGGCCAGCCTGTCATAGGTGGGTCTGTCGATATCGGCACCGGTGGCCAGGATGACGTCGGGCTTGGCGGCGGTGATGGCTTCGAAATTCAGCTCCGTGCCAGAGACGACGGGGGGATACGAGACTTCTGGAACGACCCAGGGGTACATGGGGTACTCCGGCAGTGTGGACCGCACGCCGACAGGTTTAGTGCCCAACGACTGCACGAGGTCTTGGTCATTCCATCCGAGTGTGAGGATGCGGTTGGGCCGTGTCGCAAGGAACGCGCCGCCGTACCTATGGGGGATGCTCAGTGGGAAGCCGTCGGGAGACAGCGTCGGGGCCGTGGCGGGCGGCGGACTTTGGTCCTGAGAACACCCGGTGAAAGCCAGCAGCATCAGGAGCGCGGCAATCACGCGTCCGGCCGTTGCCATGTCGAGCAAACTACCACCGGCCTGCGGCGACAAACGAATGTGACCCAAATCGGCTCGGGGTGAATGGAACGAGCGGCCTCCGGATTGCAGGTCTACCACCTGCGGGAACGCCACTAACGTGAAGATGTTTGCTGGACGTTGCCATTGACGCACGGTCGGGTCCTTCATACGTTTGCGCCGTTCCCAGCTCGTGCTACGGGTCAGAGCAACAGTGCAATAAGCATGCAATAGGACACCGATGATTAAGCATCTCACCCGCCGCGCGACGGTCGCCCTCGTTGTGGCAGCCGCGGCGATGTCGCCTGCCGCCTACCCGGCGATGGCCGATACCGCAACGCCGCTCAACGGCCTGTTCGCGTTGGCGCCCGGAAGCTGCGCGGAGGGTCGCGCCACGGGCTCGTATTTCCGCATGATCTTGCCTGCGGGTGACGCGTCCGGTCCTTACCTCGCCAACGGCGATTCGACCTGCTCGGATAACACGGTCACCCTGCTGGCACCGGGCACCGACGGCGGTCTGAAGTCGGGCGAGTATCAACCACAGCCCGGCAACGCATTCGACGGAATCGGAAATGCGGTGTCCGGCAGCATTACCCAGCCGGTCAAGTTCTACGGTGTGGGGTTTGCCACCGCGTCCAACCAGACCGACCCACAGACCGGTCAGGGCACCGCCACGCCGCAGATCACGGTGAGCGGCAACAAGCTCGGCGGCGATCTCAGCGCTTTCGGAGTGACCTGGAACAACCAGGTGTTCAACCAGGGATCGCCGAAACCCGGTGGCGCATTTCCCGGTAAGACCACCCCGGTGACCGGCACCTATGACCGCAACACCGGGGCTTTCATCGTCGAGTGGACCAGCCAGATCGTGGGCGGCCCGTTCAACGACTTCACCGGGTTGTGGCACCTGGTCGGCAAGGTCGGGGGCGGCGCCGGTGGCGCAGCAGTGGCCGAACCGCCACCTCCTCCGCCGCCGGGTGCCCCACCAGCGGCGGATGCGCCGCCCGCCGTGGCCGCGCCGGCGGCCCCCGGGCAGGTTGTTGTGCAAGCTGGTCAACAGCTGGCGGCACCGCCACCGCTGTCGGCCGGCCAACAGCTCATCGCACTGCCCATTGATGACAACCCGCGCACGATAACTCCGCCGTGGGTCATCGCACTGCTGGTGTTCGTCGCCATCGGTGGCGGAATCCTGTTCGTGGTGGGGGAGCGGATCTTCAGCCGTGGCCGCTGAGCGGCTGGCTGAGACATCTCAGTCGGCCCTGCCCTCGTATGCCGACGTCGTCGGCGAGGAAGCCGTTGTCGCCGAGGCCGGCCCGGCCCCCAGGCCCCGCTGGCCGTTTATCGCGCTCATCGCCCTTGGTGTGCTGCTGTTCGTCTTGCCGGTGGTCACCGGGATGTTCACACGTGCCGCGGGCGGGCAGCAGATGCTCACCGAGTTCCGGCCCTTCGTGTCGTCGGAGGTGCTCGCCAAGTTTCGCGGTTACCTCGACACCGTTGACGCCGCGCGTGCCGATGTGCAGGCGACACAGTCGGTCGCGGGCGGACATTACGAGCGACTGGATGTCTTTGTCGCGCAGTACCCGTCGATTCGACAGGATATGAACGGTCTGCTCGATGCGGTGGGCGGTCAGGTGAACAACTACGGGCAGTTACGCGCCGTGGGTCCGTTCGACGTATTGCCGTTCCTGCTGGCGGTGCCGGGGCTGGTCCTGCTCGGCGCGGGTGTGTGGGGCCTTCGGCGAACTCGCAACGGTGAAAAGGCATTCGGCGCAAGAATTCTCGCAGTCCTCGCGGCCGCAGTGCTGATCGCTGTGCCGTTCGCGGACGGACTTTTTTCGCGCGCCCCGGCGGGCGCCCAGCTCATTGACGCGTTCACTCCGATCATGACCCACGAGCGGGTGGCGGCGGTACAGCGGCATTTCGTGGTGCTGGTGGCGGCGGAAGGGGAATTGGACACCCAATTCCTGGGCGATCTGCGCCAGCATGATCCGGCCCGCGCGGTTCCGGGAATCGACGCCTTCGTTTCCCAATGGCAGCCCATGACAGCAGATTTCGCTTCGCTGATCGGAGTAATGGCCGACAACGTGGACAACTTCGGCAGGGTGGTGGCGCTCGATCGGATCACCGCTCCGCTCGGATTCCGATCATTCGACTATTTCGGGTGGTTCTTCCTCGTGCCCGGTGTACTGGCGGCCGCTGCCGCTATTGACGTGAAAGGAGCCGCACGGTGGCCCAGAAAACGATGATGCGCAGCACGCTGGGTGCGGCGCTGGCGGCCGCGGTGCTGGTGACGGCTCCGGCCTGTGGGTCGGAGAAGCCGACCGAGTCCCCGCTCACCGGGCTGCTGGCCTTGCAGCCCGGCACGATCGACGGGAACAAGCTCAGTGGCACCTGGTTCAAGATGGTGCAACCGGGCGGGAACCCCCAAGAGGGTCCCTTCATGCCGAACGCCAATTCGCCGGTACCGCAGGGGGCGGCGACCCTGCTCGCGCCGGGCACGGACGGCGGGCTGGTGTTGGGCGACTACCAGGGTGAGCCGAATCCCGCCTTTGACGAGGCCACCGGCTACTCCCTGGCCGCCCGGGTAACCCAGCCGACGAAGTTCTTCAACATCGAATTCGGCATCTCCACCAACAAGATCGACCCGCAGACGCAACGCGAGCTCTTGGCGCCCTCGGCCACGGTCGCGGGCGACAAGATCACGGCCGATGTGTCCGCGTGGGCCGCCTCGTGGAACCGCCAGGAGTTCAATCAGGGTGCGCCCAAGCCGAAACCCAAAGAGCAGGCGCAAATCCCGGGCGAGGCCCGTGCCAAGCAGGTGTGGGAATTCGTTGCGGGGCGCTGGGTCGGCCGCGATTCGGTGGACGGCGAAAGCCCCAAGGCCACCGGTACATACGACAAGGACACCAAGAAGTTCACGCTCGATTGGACCAGTCTCATCGTGGGTGGTCCGTTCAACAGCTTCACGGGAGTCTGGCACCTCGAAGGTGTGGTGAAAGACCGATGACTCTGACACCCGCAGAAGAGACGGCTCCGATCGCCTCCGTTCAGCGTAGGCCCATCAAGGAGCGCGTATTCGGCATCGCGGTAAGGACATTCGCCGCCATTACGGTGATCGGCAGCGTCGCTGCCATTACCCAGCTGTCGTATTCGCCTGCGCGCGCCCCCATCGTCGGTTATCAGATCGTCAACCGTGATGGATCGATTCCCGAGGGCGCTATCCCGATCCCGGTGCCGCCCCCGGGGCCGCAATTGATTGCACCGCTACCTCGTCCTCAGGTGCCTTCGCACCCACCGGGCCAGGCCGCGGGACCATTTGGCGCACTGCCTTCGGTGACCGACCGTGGGCTACCGATATCTGTGGCTCAGCCTTGCCCCTTCGGTTGGCCGGCACCCGGCCCGGACGAGCAGGGTGGGTTGGCGTCGCTGATCGACGTGGCACCGGCAGCGGGCGTGTTCTCCTCGGAGGCGTTCGCCCCGGCGACGGCCTATGAACCGATCCTGAAAATGATGGGACCGGTCCTGGCGCGCATCTCCCCGCTGCTCTCCCGGCATCCGTGGGCGATCGACCAGTTCGTCACCCGATTCCAGACCGTCATGGTGCGCGTCCTCGAAGCGATCCTGCCGTACTACGGCCCGTACCGGAACGACGTCCTCAAGGCGGAGGGCGACCTCGCAAAGGCGTTGACGCCCTTCCTGGAGAGCCTGTACAACACGCCGACGGCCCAATGCCTCGTCGCCTGGGAGGCACAGCGCATTCGGGACGCCCGCGGCGGCCGCCCACCGGCGCTGCGGCTGCATGATCTGGGCAAGGTGATCGACCTGTACCGCTCGACGCACTGGCGTGAGGGCGACGACGATCCACCACCCGCTCCGTTGCCTGCCTACGAGTTCACTCCGCCGCCCGCGCCGCCACCGGCGTCGGACGCTCCGGCAGCGCCGAGCACGTCGCGACCGGTGATCCCTAACTTCCCGACCCCGACACCGGTCCCGGCACCCGCGCAAACCTCGTCGCCGGCTATCTCCTCGTCGCTCTAGCCACACTTCCCAACCAACGGGTTGACTGGCTAGGGTGACCCCCATGGCTGACAGTGACGTCAAGACAGGGCCCCTTGCGGGCGTAAAGGTGATCGAGCTCGGTGGCATCGGCCCCGGGCCGCACGCGGCGATGATGTTGTCCGACTTGGGGGCAGACGTCATTCGGGTCCGTCGCCCGGGTGGGCTTGCGATCCCCGCTGAGGAGAGCGATCTCTTCCATCGCGGCAAGCGCCTGGTCAACCTGGACGTCAAGAAGGACACCGAAGGGCTGCTCGCGCTCGTCGACAAGGCCGATGTACTGCTGGACCCGTTCCGGCCCGGTGTGTGCGAGCGCATCGGGATCGGCCCCGAGGAGTGCGCCAAGCGCAACCCGCGGCTGATTTTCGCCCGGATGACGGGCTGGGGCCAGCACGGTCCGATGGCCGACCGCGCGGGCCACGACATCAACTACCTGTCGCTGACCGGTGCCCTGGGCTCGATGGGCTACAAGGACCGTCCGCCGATGCCGCCGATGAACTTGGTCGCCGATTTCGGTGGTGGCTCAATGCTTTTGGTGCAGGGCATCCTGGCCGCGCTGTACGAGCGTGAGAAGTCGGGCAAGGGGCAGGTCATCGATGGCGCCATGGTCGACGGCGTCAGCCAGCTGGCTCAGATGCAATGGACGATGTACAACAACGATCTGCTGTTCGACGAGCGTGAGTCTGGTCTGCTCGACGGTGGGGCACCGTTCTACGGCACCTATGAGACCTCCGACGGCAAATACATGGCGGTGGGATCGATCGAGCCGCAGTTCTTCGCGATTCTGGTGCAGGGTCTGGGACTGGATCCCGAGAGCGTTCCCTTCCAGCTCGACAAGGCGCGCTACCCGGAGATGCGCAAGATGTTCGACGACGCATTCAAGACCAAGACCCGCGATGAGTGGACTGAGATCTTCATCGGCACCGACGCCTGTGTGTCACCGGTGCTGACCTGGGGCGAGGCCAAACAGAACGGGCATCTGCGCGAGCGCGGCACCATCGTCGACGTCAACGGAGTGACGCAGGCCGCGCCGGCTCCGCGCTTCTCACGGACGCCCAGTGGGCCCATCGAGGCGCCGCCGAAGGACACGACCGAGCTCTCCGATATCGGCTGGTGATTTAGTCGAGATTGCTAGTACTAGGTACTGGTAGTCTCGCCCCAAAGCAATGACGCTACGAGGAGGCTCGATGACCAGTGCCCGACATGCCACCGAATCCCGGCTGGCCGCCGTCACCTATGCGGGGCCGGAGTGGATGGGTAAGGCCAATTGGCATTCGGTGGCCGAGACGTATCTGTTCAAGGCGGTGGGCAAGCCGGGTCTGTACGGGTTGACCCGGCTGATGCTGGCCCTCAACCGGCGGTTCCCGGATGCCCTGCTGAACCGGCGATACGACGGACTGGAACGCCTCATGGGCTGGGTGCCGGGTGTGTCCGGAACCCGCACCGAGCGTGTTCAGCTGCCGAACTGCGAGGCCGAATGGACGTGGAATGCCAAGAATGAGCCGGGGCCAGACGCCCCGGTGGTCATCTACTTCCACGGGTCGGCGTTCATCGCGTTGGGGATCAACAGTCATCGGCCGTTGGTGAGCCATATCGCGCGTGACTCCGGTGCACGGGCGCTGAGCGTGGGCTACCGGTTGTGCCCGCGCAATCTGGTCGAAGATGCCGTCGCCGACGGCGTCGACGCGTACCGGTACGTGCTGAGCCAGGGTGTCGATCCGGACAACATCGTGCTCGCAGGCGATTCGGCCGGTGGATTCCTGGCGGCGATGACCGCTATCGCGGTGCGGGATCAGGGCTTGCGCCCGCCTGCGGGGTGTGTGCTGATCTCGGCAGCCACCAACAACGACATGGAGCCCAAGTACGCAGCCGCCAAACGCGTCGGCGATGCCATGTTCCCCGTGAACTTCCTGAAGATGATCAACGACGTGTTCGTGCTGCGCAACGGTGTGCGCGAGCCGGGAGCGTGCCCGGCCGACTCCGACCTGACCGGACTGGGCCCATTCCTGCTGCAGGTGGGTTCGCAGGAGGCGCTGCGGCCCGACTCTGAGCTGTTGGCGGAACGTCTTGTCGCGGCAGGGGTTCCGGTGCGGTTGCAGATCTTTGACCGTGCGATTCACGTGTTCCAGGTGTTCGCGGCGACGAACCCGGACGCGCGGCGCGCGGTGGGGGAGATCACCGAGTTCATCAAGATCGTGCCCGGGCTGGCCAAGGCGCGGCAGCGTCCGGACACTGTCGCGGCGGGCCTAACCTCCTAGCCGCGCCAGGCGCGATATCGCCTCGTCGATCACCGCGTCGCGTTTAGCGAAGGTGAACCGCACCAAGTGATTCCATTGATCGGCTGTGCCGGTACCGGGATCACAGAAGGCGCTTACCGGAACCGCCGCCACGCCAACGGTTTCCGGTAAGCGCCGACAGAGCTCGGCACTGTCGCTGAATCCCAGCGGCCGCGGATCCGCGCAGACGAAGTACCCGCCCTCGCTGCTGTGCACCTCGAACCCCAGGCCGGTGAGTGCCCCAGAGAGGCGATCGCGCCTGCGCTGCAATGACTCTCGCAGGTTCTTTACCCAGGCTTGTTCGGTGTCCAAGGCCACCGCCACCGCGGGCTGAAATGGCCCACCGCCGACATAGGTAAGGAACTGTTTGGCGGCGCGCACACCCGCGACCAAGTCCGCTGAGCCACAAGCCCAGCCGATCTTCCAGCCGGTGCAGTTGAACGTCTTGGCGGCGCTGGAAATCGTGATCGTGCGATCGGCCATGCCGGGCAGGCTGGCCATCGTGGTCTGCGTGCGCCCATCGAAGAGCAGCCGCTCATACACCTCATCGGAAACGACCAGCAGATCGTGCTCGACCGCGAGCTCGGCGACCCGTGCCAGCTCGGCGTCGGTGAACACCTTGCCCGTCGGGTTGTGCGGAGAATTGATGACCAGTGCGGCGGTCCGGGGGGTGATGGCGGCCGCGAGCGCGTCGCAGTCCAGGGCGACGCCCGCACCGTCGGGGACAAGCGGTACCGGGACACGAACAGCACCGGCCATGGCCACCACGGCGGCATACGAGTCGTAGTACGGCTCGATCAAGATGACCTCGGAGCCGGGTTCGACGAGGCCCAGCACCGCACCCGCGATCGCCTCGGTGGCGCCGACGGTCACCAGCACCTGTGTTTCCGGATCGAGCTCCTCGCCGTAGCGGGCGAGCCGATCGGCGGCGATGGCACGGCGCAGTTCGGGGGTGCCCAGCCCGGGTGGATATTGGTTGAGACCGGAACGGATGGCCTGCTGCGCGGCGTCGAGCATGGACGCGGGCCCGTCTTCATCGGGGAATCCCTGGCCCAGATTGATCGCGTCGTGGCGGACCGCGAGGGCCGACATTTCAGCGAAGATCGTTGCGCCGAAAGGGCGCAACCGGTTGACGGTCCCCGGCTTCATGCCGGGCAGCCTACCGCCGGAGCTAGCAGCTGGGCGGTTCGAAGGACAGGTCGGTGTCCGGGATGGGGCAGAAATAGTGACTAAGGCCCGGATTGTCTCGGTCATGGCTGTCCACGAAGACCTCCACATCCCGGTCCGCGCCGTATACCCGGTAGTACGTGGTGGTGTCCTCGAGGAAGAAGTTCGCGATCGTGGTCACCAGTTCGCCGCCGGTACCGGCGGCGCGGGCCTGGCGCATGCAGTCCAGATAGTTCGGCGGGATCTCGTGTGACGGCGGCAGCATGCGCAACCTGCCGCAGTCGTGCAGCGCCGGCCGTTGTTCGAAGGCGAGGTCGGGGGTGAGCGGATCCGGCGCGGCCTGCGCCAGCGGCGGACCTCCTGCCGCGAAGGCAGCCAGGATTACCGACGCGGTGCAGAGTCCTTTGAGCATCGCTCCAGACTTGCCGCCTTCGGGTCGACAGCGGGAGATTTCGGTGAAATCTCGTCGCACAGCACGGTAAAGCGCGTGTCCGGCTGGGGTCCGGCCCCAGGGGGCTATCGATCCGGCTGCGATGTGGGGTCGGGGCAGCCGGGGTTCGGCGTGTAGTCGGTGGGGGCGGCCCAGCAGAAGAAATGGCGCCAGCCGAAATTGCTGAACTGGTCGCCGCTGTAGTCGACGAAGACCTCGACCCTCTGCTGTGGGGAGAACACCCGGTAATAGGTGATGACGGGATCGCCCTCGATCGTGGACTCGACGAGCTTCAGTTCGGCGCCTCTGCCGGAAGTCTTGGCGACGTTCATACAGTCGCGCTGTGCGTCGGGTACTGGACCGTCTTTGAGCCCGAAGGCATAGGACCCGCAGCTGGGTAGGGGGGTGCGATCTGTAAATGCCTTGGGCGGAGGCGAGGCCGCAGGGCAGTAGATGGTCCTCGTGCCCAGCGAGTCCCAGGCCCACCACACGGCGAATATCGTCAGGGCGGCAATAGCCCCGATGAGCACGCGTCTTAGTGGGAGAGACCGAGTCCGCAGCACACTGCAAGCCTACCGGCACCATATTCCCAACCAACGGGTTGGGAGGGCTGCTTACCATGGGGACGCCACCCTGGTCTAACGTAGGGCTGTCTCGGCGAACTGACCCGGAGTCAACCCCGGAATCAAAGGCCGGCACACCTTGCACCACATGCCCCATACGCACCCCCTATAAGGACGTATACCCATGACTGAAGCATTCATCTACGAGGCCATCCGCACGCCTCGCGGCAAGCAGCGCGGCGGCGCCCTCAACGAGGTCAAGCCGCTGAACCTGGTGGTCGGCCTGATCGACGAGATCCGCCGCCGCTTCCCCGACCTGGACGAAAACCTGATCAGCGATGTCGTGCTCGGCGTCGTGGCACCCGTCGGCGACCAGGGCGGCGACATCGCCCGCACCGCGGTGCTGGCGGCTGGCCTGCCCGACACCGTCGGTGGCGTGCAGCTCAACCGCTTCTGTGCCTCCGGGCTGGAAGCCGTCAATGTCGCGGCCCAGAAGGTCCGTTCCGGTTGGGACGACCTGGTGCTCGCCGGTGGTGTGGAGTCCATGTCTCGCATCCCGATGGGCAGTGATGGCGGCGCCTGGGCCTCGGACCCGGCCACCAACTACGACGTGTCCTTCGTACCGCAGGGCATCGGTGCCGACCTGATCGCCACCATCGAGGGCTTCACCCGTGACGACGTCGATGCCTACGCCGCGCGCTCGCAGGACCGTGCCGCAGCCGCATGGTCCGGCGGATACTTCGCCAAGTCCGTTGTGCCGGTGAAGGACCAGAACGGTCTGCTCATCCTGGACCACGACGAGCACATGCGTCCCGGCACCACCGCCGCGGACCTGGGCAAGCTGAAGCCGGCATTCGAGGGCCTGGCTGCCCTCGGCGGGTTCGACGACGTCGCGCGCATCAAGTACACCTACGTCGAGAAGATCAACCACGTGCACACCGGTGGCAACAGCTCCGGCATCGTCGACGGTGCCGCCCTGGTGCTGGTGGGCTCCGAAGAGGCCGGTAAGTCTCAGGGGCTGACCCCGCGTGCCCGGGTCG
The DNA here is from genome assembly GCF_002013465.1 of Mycobacterium sp. D16R12. Classification (GTDB taxonomy): domain Bacteria; phylum Actinomycetota; class Actinomycetes; order Mycobacteriales; family Mycobacteriaceae; genus Mycobacterium. The sequence continues at coordinate 126,563 of NZ_MAFC01000029.1, forward strand.
TGGCCACCGCCACCACCGGTAGTGAGCCGCTCATCATGCTGACCGGCCCCACGCCGGCCACCCAGAAGGTGCTCGACCGTGCCGGCCTGACCGTGGACGACATCGATCTGTTCGAGCTCAACGAGGCGTTCGCCTCCGTGGTCCTGAAGTTCCAGAAGGACCTGAACATCCCGGACGAGAAGCTCAACGTCAACGGCGGCGCCATCGCCATGGGCCACCCGCTGGGTGCCACCGGCGCCATGATCACCGGAACCATGGTCGACGAGCTGGAGCGCCGCGGCCTCCGTCGCGCCCTCATCACCCTGTGCGTCGGCGGCGGCATGGGTGTGGCCACCATCATCGAGCGAGTGTAGGGAGAACCAGAACCAATGAGTGCAAACACAATTCAGTGGGAAAAGGATGCCGACGGCATCGTCACCCTCACGTTGGACGACCCCAACGGCTCGGCCAACGTGATGAACGACGACTACAAGCAGTCGATGGCCGCGGCCGTCAAGCGCCTTGTGGAAGAGAAGGATTCGATCACCGGCGTGGTGATCACAAGTGCCAAGAAGACCTTCTTCGCCGGTGGTGACCTCACCAAGATCATCCAGATCCAGCCGGAGCACGCCCAGGAGGCCTTCAACGAGGTCGAGGAGATCAAGAAGGACCTGCGCACGCTGGAGACCTTCGGTCGTCCCGTCGTGGCAGCCATCAACGGCGCCGCCCTCGGCGGTGGCCTGGAGATCGCGCTGGCCACCCATTACCGGATTGCCGCCGACGTCAAGGGATCTCAGATCGGTCTGCCCGAGGTATCGCTGGGTCTGCTGCCCGGCGGTGGCGGTGTCACCCGTGTCACCCGCATGCTCGGTATCCAGAACGGCTTCGTGACCGTGCTGGCGCAGGGCACCCGCTTCAACCCGACCAAGGCCAAGGAAGTCGGCTTGATCGACGAGCTGGTTGGCTCCGTCGACGAGCTGATCCCCGCTGCGAAGGCATGGGTCAAGGCCAACCCCGAGGCCGTGCAGCGCTGGGATGTCAAGGGCTACAAGATCCCCGGCGGCACCCCCGCCACGCCGGCGTTGGCGGCCATCCTGCCGTCGTTCCCGTCGAACCTGAAGAAGCAGCTCAAGGGCGCGCCGATGCCGGCCCCGCGGGCCATCCTGGCCGCCGCGGTCGAGGGTGCCCAGGTGGACTTCGATACGGCAAGCCGTATCGAGAGCCGCTACTTCACCAGCCTGACCACCGGCCAGGTCGCCAAGAACATGACGCAGGCGTTCTTCTTCGACCTGCAGACCATCAACGGCGGCGGATCACGCCCGGACGGCATCGCCAAGCGGGAGATCAAGAAGATCGGTGTGCTGGGCGCGGGCATGATGGGTGCCGGCATCGCGTACGTCTCGGCCAAGGCCGGCTATGACGTCGTCCTGAAGGATGTTTCGGCGGAGGCGGCTCAAAAGGGCAAGGCCTACTCGGAAAAGATTGAGGAGAAGGCTCTTTCGCGTGGCAAGACCACCGCGGAGAAGTCGGCGGCGCTACTGGCCAAGATCACCCCGACCGCTGATCCTGCCGATCTGGCAGGCGTCGACTTCGTGGTCGAGGCGGTCTTCGAGAACACCGAGCTCAAGCACAAGGTGTTCCAGGAGATCGAGGACATCGTCGAGCCCAACGCGCTTCTCGGCTCCAACACCTCCACCCTGCCCATCACGGGTCTGGCTGCGGGTGTGAAGCGTCAGGAAGACTTCATCGGTATCCACTTCTTCTCGCCGGTCGACAAGATGCCGCTGGTGGAAATCATCCGTGGTGAGAAGACCTCCGACGAGGCGCTGGCCCGGGTGTTCGACTATGTGCTGGCCATCAAGAAGACCCCGATCGTCGTCAACGACAGCCGTGGCTTCTTCACCTCGCGCGTCATCGGCACCTTCGTCAACGAGGCCGTCGCGATGCTGGCCGAGGGCATCGAGCCCTCGACCATCGAGCAGGCCGGCAGCCAGGCCGGATACCCGGCTCCACCGCTGCAGCTGTCGGATGAGCTGAACCTGACGCTGATGCAGAAGATCCGTAAGGAGACCGTCGAGGCCGCCAAGGCCGAGGGCAAGGAACTGCCGGACGATCCGGCGGGCCGTGTCATCGACACGCTGGTCGAGGCGGGCCGTCCCGGCCGTCTGGGTGGTGCTGGTTTCTACGACTACGTGGACGGCAAGCGCACCGCGCTGTGGCCCGGCCTGCGCACGACGTTCAACACCCGTCTGGGATCTGACGCGGCCAACCCGCCGCTACAGGACCTCATCGAGCGCATGCTGTTCGCGGAGGCCATCGAAACGCAGAAGTGCTTCGACGAGGGCGTGTTGACCTCGACCGCCGACGCCAACATCGGCTCGATCTTCGGCATCGGCTTCCCGCCCTGGACCGGCGGTGTGCACCAGTACATCGTCGGATACGACGGTCCCGCCGGAAAGGGCAAGGCCGGGTTCGTGGCTCGCGCAAAGGAATTGGCCGCCAAGTACGGCGACCGCTTCAACCCGCCCGCGTCGCTCCTGGACGCGTAAGACAGGGCTCGACAACACCTCAGCCGCTCACCCTTTGGGGGTGGGCGGCTGAGGTGCGTTGTGGGGCCAAATTTTTCGTGAGATTCGGGTGCCGACGCACCCGGCTTGGTGTCAACAACCGTTGAACCCCTAGCGAATTCGGTAGTTTTGGAGATGGCAGTCAGAAATGTCGCCGCGCGTCGAGTGGTGTGCGCCACACTGCAGGTAGCCGAGGGTGGTAGCCCACAGAAATTATGGGTTGTCACGTAGGTTCTCTGGTGACACTACAAACATAGTTATTGGTACTTCGCGTGACCAGACATGAATTGCCTGGTCATAGGGTATTTCGATACGGTAGTTATATTTGCTGGAATTGGGTTACCGTAAGACTTTCGAGAAGTTGCTGTCACACGGCGTAACGCGACGTTACCCACAGTTCACTCGCTATTTCTTTGATGGAACCTGCCTTTGCGAGATATTTGTTCGCTACGCTGCCCGCAATGAGTAATGGATTTGCCACTCACATTGTGGCAGGTAGGTCGAATTTGGTTCGGCCCGTATTCGAGATCGCTGAGCAGGAATAGGGACGATGGTTGCACTCGGAACGATCCACGATTGGCGCCCCAAGCCGGGAACCGTCATCTCCTGGAGTGCTTCGCCACGCGCCCGTCAGGTCGCTGCGCAGGCGCCCGCCAGTCTGGTGCCGCCGAGCTATCAACAAGCCCAGCATGTGCGCTCCTACCGGGATCTGGCCCGCCGGGACCGTGAGATGGCGCGGTTGGGCATCGGATCCTGGGACGTCCCCGGTGTCTGCGATATCGATGCGATGACCGCGGCGATCAACGCGCATCTGCGTCGGCACGACACCTACCACTCATGGTTCGAGTTCGACACGGCCGACAACATCGTCCGGCATGCGATCGAGGATCCGGAGACCATCGACTTCGTGCCGCAGGATCATGGGCTGCAGGGGCCCGAGGAGATCCGCGCGCACCTGCTGCGTACCTCGGGCACTCCGCTCTCATGGGACTGCTTCACCTTCGGGGTGATTCAGCGCGCGGACCACTTCACGGTGTACATCAGTGTCGATCATCTGCATACCGACGGCATGTCGACGGGGATCATCTACGTCGAGATCCAGTTGATGTACGCGAGCCTGGTGCACGGGTCGGCGCTACAGCTTCCACCACCCGCGGGTTATCTGGATTTCTCCGCCCGCGAACGTGCGCATAACCAGGCCATGACCCTGGATTCCTTCGAGGTGCAGACCTGGCTCCGGTACGCGCGGGACAACGGTGGCACTCTGCCGGACTTCGTGCTGCCGCTCGGCGACCGCTCCGAGCCGCACGTCGGTGGCATGGTCGCTGCTCCTCTACTGGACGCGGAGGAGACGGTGGCGTTCGAAAAGGCTTGTGAACAAGCGGGCGTGCGCTTCAGTGGTGGCGTCTTCGCGTGTACCGCCTTGATCGACCGCGAGCTCACCGGCGCCGATGCCTTCTATGGCATCACCCCGTATGACACGCGCGGCACTGCCGAGGAGCAGATGTCGGTGGGTTGGTACGCGAGCTTCATTCCCTTCGTGGTCGATATGTCGGAGGCTTCCTTCGCGCGGGTCGCGCGGTCCGCGCAGAAGTCGTTCGACGAATGCCAGCCGCTGGCCAAGGTTCCTTTTGAGCGTGCATTGGAGCTCGCGGGTCCGGAGTCGGGGCTGACCGCCCCGGACTACGTGGTCCCGATGGTGTCCTTCTTGGACGCGCGCAAGATCCCGGTCAGTGCCGAATGGGATCGTATTAATGGCGGAATCTACGGGGACAGCCGTTCTTCCGATCAGGTCTGTATGTGGGTCAACAGGTTTGAGAACGAAACCAACCTGACGATCTCGTTCCCCGACAACGCCGTCGCCCGTGAATCTGTGTCGCGCTATCTCGAAGTGGCCCGCATGGTTTACCAGCGTGTCGCGCAGTCACAGTTCGTTTCCTGAAACCGCGGCATCGCGGCCGCACCCCGCAGCATTGGGCAGTACTTGAAAGGAAGGCATTGTCATGAGCACAAGCCTTGACGTCGCGGTGAATGGGACCAGCTCACCGGATTTCGACAATGTCCGGCGCGCGTTCGCACTGAATTTCCTGGAGAACGACGAGCTGGGCGCCGCGGTCGCGATCTGGGTTGACGGTGAGCTCGTCGTCAATCTGTGGGCCGGTTGGGCCGATGAGGCGCGCACCCGTCCGTGGACCGAGGACACCTTGGCGCCGGTGTACTCCGGGACCAAGGGATTGATGAGCACCTGCGTCCATATGCTCGTCGAGCGCGGTGTGCTCGATCTGCATGCGCCGGTTGCGCGGTACTGGCCCGAATTCGGCCAGGCCGGTAAGGAATCCATCACGCTGGCCATGGTGCTTGGGCATCGCTCGGGCGTGATTGGACCGCGTACCCGGCTGACGCCGGAGCAGGCCGCCAACTGGGACGAGGTGTGCGAGCACATCGCGAGGGCGACGCCGTGGTGGGAGCCTGGAACCGCGCAGGGTTACCACATGGCGACGTTCGGGTTCATCCTGGGCGAGGTCGTCCGCCGGACAACCGGTAAGACGCTCGGGCAGTTCCTGCGCACCGAGATTGCCGAGCCGTACGGCCTCGACGTACACGTCGGGCTGCCGCACAGCGAGCATCACCGGTGCGCGGAGTTGGTCAACAAGCCGTTCCTGCGTGATGTATTCCGTGGTGCTCCTGGGGAATTCGACTGCATGAGTGACCACCCGCTGGCGGGACCGCTCATCTCGGGTGATTTCATCCCCGATGACGAGATTGCCCGTACGGACATTGCGCGGTGGCGGGCGCTGGAGTTCCCCGGGACCAATGCGCACGTTTCGGCGCTGGGTATGGCCACCTTCTACAACGCGATGGCGCTGGGCAAGCTGCTCAGCCACGACCATATGGATGTGGTGCGGGTGTCGCAGGGTGGATTCGATCCCGATGTGGTGCTGGGCCCGCGGGTTGCCAACCACGGATGGGGATTGGGCTACATGCTCAACCAGCGCTGCTATGCAGGTCCCAACCAGAAGACGTTCGGGCACGGCGGGTCTGGTGGTTCGTACGCGTTCGTCGACCTGGAGCACCGCATCGGCTACTCGTACGTGATGAACCAGTTCGATGTGACCAAGGCGGATGCCGACCCTCGTAGCGTGCGGCTGATCAACGAGCTCTACAGCACGTTGGGGGTGTCGCCGGCGGGAGAGTCGCTGTGACGGCGACGATCCCGGCCGTAGACGCCCCGCCGCGCACTACATCCCTGCCGATCTCTCATTTGGACTTCGTCGATCAGGCGTCCTTCCTGGGGTTGCGGGCCACCGAGCTGTCCACGCTGGGGCAGATGGTCTGGGTCTACGAACGCGATATAGACACCGACCGGTTGCGCAGGTTCCATGCCAACCTCGGCCAGGGACTGTTCGGCCGCCGAATCGAACGTTCCCGCGTGCCCTTCGGTCGTCATCGGTGGGTGCTCGATCCGGCGTGCCATCCCATCGATGTCGAGCTCGCGCCCTTGCCGCGCGCCGATCTGCAGGATTGGGTGCACCGGCATGCCCAGCTACCGGTCGATCCCGAGCACGGTCCGTCCTGGCGACTCGGTGTCACCCGGTTCACCGATGGTGCCACCGCGGTGAGTCTGGTGGTCTCGCACAGCATCGCCGACGGCGTGGGTATGTGCCGGGCCATCGCCGATGCGGTCAACGATGCGGTAGTTCCGTTGGGCTACGAGACACCACAGGTACGCAAGCGTTTACGCAGCGTGCGGGAAGACCTGCGGCGCACCAGACGCGACCTGCCCGACACCGCACGGGCCTTCCGCAAGGCCACCAAGATGTTGAGCTCGCGGCGCGCGGACATCAAACATGCGGGCCGTCCCGCGACCGAGGCGCACATCGAACAGATCCCGGCGGTGACCGTGTATCTGGACGAAACCCATTGGGACACGCACGCGCGTGGTCGTGGCGGTACCAGTAACTCGCTAGTCGGTGCGTTCGCCGGTCAACTCGCCACCAAGGTGGGCAGGCTCGGACCCGACGGCCGGGTGACTCTCTCCATGCCCGTCAATGAGCGCACTGAGGGCGATCATCGTGCCAACGCCATGACCTCGGTGATGTTCGCGGTCGATCCGGTTGACCTGACCACCGATCTACGCGGAATCCGCAGAGCCACCAAGGAGGTGCTCTCCGGACTGCAGGACGCACCCGACGAAAAGTGGGCACTGCTACCGCTGACGCCCTTCATCCCCAAGGCTGCCGCACGCCGATTGGCTGATGTGGCACTGGAATACGGTGACTATCCGGTGGGATGCTCGAACGTCGGGCCGCTGGACCCCGACGTGAATCGCCCGGACGGGACGCACGCCGACTACGTCTACTGCAAACTGGCAGAGCGGCGGGCGCGGCCGGACAAGGTGCTGAGCACTTACGGGCAGCTCTTCGTCGCATCCGGGAGGGTCAACGAGAGGGTTTTCCTGGCCGTCGTCGCCTACCAACCCGGTGTGATCGAGACACGCGCCGACCTGATCAGCCTGCTGACCGAGACGCTCGACGACTTCGGTATGCACGGGGTGATCGAGTAGTCGTGGCGGACAACACGGGTGGTATCTACGGACTGATCGCTCGGATCGTCCGGAAGGCTCCTGTCGCCGTCATCGGGGTGTGGATCGGTCTGGCTGCCATCTTGGCGATGACCGCGCCCTCGCTGCAGAAGGCCATCGAGGATCACCCGGTCGATCTGCTGCCCAAGGATGCTCCCGTCATGGAGACCACGCGGCAGATGGTCGAGTCATTCCAGGAGTCGGGTGCGCAGAACATCCTGCTGATCGTGCTCACCAACGAGAACGGGCTGACGCCCGCCGACGAACAGACCTACCGAGTTCTCGCGGCACGCATGCGCGAAGACACCCGCGATGTCAGCATGGTGCAGGACTTCATCACCAAACCGATGCTGCGCGAGATGATGTCGAGCACCGATGGCAAGGCGTGGTACCTGCCGGTGGGATTGCAGGGTGAGCTTGCCACCCCCGAATCCGGTAAGGCGTACGTCGGAGCCCTCAAGATCATCAAGGACGCCACCGCGGGCACCACGCTGAATGCCTTTACGACGGGGCCGACCGCCACCGTCGGGGATTTGACGGTGGTGGGCGAGCGCGACCTGCACAAGGTCGAAATCACGACGGCTGCTTTGGTTCTGCTCATCTTGCTGATCGTCTACCGCAATCCGGTGACGATGATGCTGCCGCTCATCGTGGTGGGGGTCTCGCTCGGCATCGCCCAGGCGGCCGTCGGGGGATTGGCGCAGATGGGTCTGAGCATCTCGAATCAGACGTTGACATTCATGACCGCGATGATGATGGGCGCGGGTGTCGACTACGCGGTCTTCCTCATCAGCCGGTATCACGAATACGTCAAACAGGGCATGGATTCCGACAGTGCGGTGACTGCCGCGCTGGAATCCATCGGCAAGGTGGTTGCGGCATCGGCGGCGACGGTGGCGGTGACCTTCCTGGGCATGGGCTTTACCAAGCTGGGGATCCTGTCCACCATCGGTCCGGCGCTGAGTGTGTCCATCCTGATCGCATTCGTGGCGTCGGTGACCTTCCTGCCGGCGGTGCTGATCCTGGTGGGACGCCGCGGCTGGGTGAAGCCCAGAAAGGCTTACGCCAACAAGATTTGGCACCGCTCGGGAATCAACATCGTCAAGCGTCCGGGCACGCACCTGGCGGTCAGCCTGGTCATCCTGATCATCCTCGCCACCTGCGGTGCGATGGTGAAGTTCGGATACGACGACCGCAAGAATCTGCCCTCCTGGGCCGACAGTAATCAGGGCTACGCCGCCATCGAGAAACACTTCCCGGTGAATTCGACGCTGCCGCAATACCTCTACATCAAGTCGCCTCATGATCTGCGCACGCCGCGTGGGCTGGCCGACCTGGAGCAGATGGCAGCGAGGGTGAGCCAGGTACCCGGTGTCGACAAGGTGCGCGGTATCACCCGGCCCACGGGCGAACCGCTGGAGGAGGCCAAGCTGTCCTTCCAGGCCGGTGAGGTCGGCGGGAAGCTGGGCGATGCATCGAACCTGATCGATGCCCGCACTCGGGATTTGGACAAGCTCGCCGCGGGCGGACACACATTGGCGGACAAGCTCGGTGAGGTCCGCAACTCGGTGAAGAACTCGTTGGGCACCGCACGCGCACTGGTCGAGGTGCTGGCCCAGCTGCGCGGCAGCGGTAGGACGGGCACCCTCGCCGATCTGGACTCCGTGGACAAGCTGGTCACCAGCATGCATTCCCTGGGCGATGCCATCGAGGCCAACGCCCAGAGCGCCAGCGAGGTGTACGGCTGGATCGAACCCGTCGCACGTGTGTTGGTCGGCAACCCGGCCTGTGAGATGGACCCCGCGTGCCGCTCCTCGCGAGAGGAGATGAACAAGTTTCTGGAGACCAAACAGGACGGCACCAGGGACAGGATCGTCGAACTCGGTCGTGAGTTGAAGTCCGTCGACAACGACAAACAGATCAGCTCGACCATCGCCCGACTGCGTACCGCGCTGAACGCCATCGACACGAACCTGCGCCGGTTGGGCCTGTCTGACTCCTACGGCATCCAGCAGAAGTTCGCCGAGGTTCTGACCGGCGTCAACTCACTGGCCGATGGCAGCGCACAGCTGGCCGAGGGTGTGCAGATGCTGGTGGACCAGACCAAGCAGATGGGCGGCCAGTTGGGCGATGCCTCAACGCTCCTGGTGGCCGCCAAGCGCGACGCGGCACCCGGATCGATGTCCGGCTTCTACATACCGCAGCAGGTGCTCACCCAAGACTCCTTCAAGACCGCTGCGGCAGCGTTCGTTTCGGCCGATGGGCATGCGGTGCGCTATCTGGTGCAGAGCAATCTGAATCCGTTCAGCCCCGAGGCGATGGATCAGGTCCGGGCCATCCAGGATGCGGCGCACAGCGCGCAGCCCAACACCACGCTCTCCGATGCGTCCATCTCGATGGCCGGGTTGTCGGCGATGTACAACGACATCCGCAACTACTACAACCATGACTTGCGGTTCATCATCGTACTGACGGTGATCGTGGTGCTGCTGATCCTCGTCGCGCTGCTGCGAGCCATCGTCGCACCGCTGTATCTCATTGGTTCGGTGATCATTTCGTACGCCTCTGCGGTGGGCATCGGGGTGATTGCGTTCCAGTTCATCGGTGGACAGCCGTTGAGTTGGAGTGTGCCCGGAATGGCGTTCATCGTGCTGGTCGCGGTGGGCGCGGACTACAACCTCTTGTTTATCTCGCGCATCCGGGACGAGTCTCCCGACGGCATCCGCTCCGGGGTCATCAAGACGGTCAAGTCGACCGGAGGCGTGATCACCTCTGCCGGGGTCATTTTCGCGGCTTCGATGTTCGGCTTGCTGATCGGTAACCTGCAGTCGATGGTGGAAGCGGGTTTCATCATCGGGATGGGCCTGCTCCTGGATACCTTCCTGGTGCGTACCATCACCATTCCCGCTCTGGTGGTGCTGTGTGGGCAGGCCAACTGGTGGCCCTCCGCGATCGTGGAACCTTGGTTCCAGAAACACTTTTCGCGGTCGAAGGCCGATGTGCAGGATGCGGCTTCTCCGGTAGTGGACGAGCCCGATTGTCCTAGCGTTGATTCGCCACCCGAGGAGCCGCAGACTTCTGTTTCCCGCGAAGTCGAGCTCGTAGGCCGTCGATGATGACAGCTAGGCCGTCCTCGAAGTCCGCATCGAAGTCAGGCTCGTAGAGCTCAGAAAAAGCCTGTGCCACAGTGGGATGCGTGGTCATATCCACATGAGCCCGCATGTTCTCCTCGCTGTAGGGATTGGATTCCGGATACTCGAAACCGTCGCGAGTCTGCTGCTCGATGGTGAATCCGATGGTGTAGTGAAAGATCGTGGGCGTCAGTCGCGCGGCGTCGCGCAAGGTGAACCCGGCCTTCGTCATCACGTTCAGCATGGGTTCGGTGATGTCGGCGGCCTTTGCGGTGGCGGTGCCGGCGAGAATCCGTGCCCCCTGGTGATAGCGCAGCATTTCGCGACGTAACGCGCGGGCGCCCTCGGTGAGGAATTGGTCCCATTGCGGCGTCGAGAGATCGAACTTGTTCACGGCATCGCCGAACATCGCGTCGGCCATCGCGTCGACGAGGTCACGCCGGTTTTTCACATGCCAGTAGAGCGCGGGTGCCTGAACGCCCAGGGCTGCCGCGACGGACCGCATGGTCAGGTTCTCGGCGCCGTGGCGGTCAAGCAGGACCAGGCCGGCGCGAGCGATGGTTTCACGATCAAGGGACACATTGACACTTTAACATTGTTAACGTAATTATGGAGTCAATACCAATAACAACGTTAAGGAGCATTATGACCGAGCACGCAGTGGTCATCGCGGGCGGAGGCCCGACCGGGCTGATGTTGGCCGGTGAGCTGGCCCTCGCCGGTGTCGACGTTGCGGTGTTGGAACGTCGGGGCAGCCACGAGGAGGTGGGATCCCGTGCGGCGGGTGTGCATTCGCGCACGATCGAGGTGTTCGATCAGCGTGGTATCGCCGAGAGGTTCCTCTCCCAGGGCGCGACCGGCCAGGTGACCCATTTTTCGGGCATCTTCATGAGCATCGAGGACTTTCCCACTCGCCACCCGTACGCACTGGGTCTTCTTCAGCATTACACCGAGAAGACGCTGGCGGCCTGGATCACCGAACTGGGGGTGGCGATCTCGTACAACGCCGAGGTGGTCGGATTCACCCAGGACGACTCCGGTGTGGACGTGGAGCTTGCCGACGGGCGTGCGATGCGCGGGCGGTACCTCATCGGATGCGATGGCGGGCGCAGCGTCATCCGGAAGGCCGCGGGGATCGGGTTTCCCGGCCATGATCCGTCCTGCTCGGCAATGCTGGTGGACGCCGAGATCACCGAGCAACCGCTCGAGTTCGGGCTGCTGCGCAAGCCAGGTCAGGCCTTCCTGGCCATTCTGCCGTTTGAGGAGGGGTGGTGCCGGCTGGTCTTCAGTACCGACCTCTCCCGACTCGGCGCCGAACCGACCCTGGAGGAAGCGAAGGAAGCGCTTATCGCCATAGCGGGAACGGATTTCGGATTACACAGTCCACGCTGGATGTCTCGGTTCTCCGATATGACCCGCCAGGCCGACCGGTACCGTGACCGACGCCTGTTCCTCGCGGGCGATTCCGCGCACATCCACTTTCCATTCGGCGGTCAAGGACTCAACACCGGTGTCCAGGACGCGGTGAACCTGGGTTGGAAGCTTGCCGCGGTAATCAAGGGAGAAGCCCCGGACGCACTGCTGGACACCTATCACTGCGAGCGCCACCCAGTGGCGGAACGGGTGCTGCACAACACCATGGCCCAAACACCATTGTCCGAGGCGAGTCCACGGATCGATGCGTTGCGTGACATCGTGGCCGACCTGCTGGCCATGGACGAACCGCGCAAGCGGATCGCCGGCATGATGAGCGGCCTGGACATCCATTACGACGTCGGTGGGCATCAGGGCACAGCGCATCCACTGCTGGGTCGCCGTATGCCAGACCTGGACGTGGTGACCGCGGAAGGGCCGACACGCGTCTACCCGTACCTGCACACCGCCCGTCCCGTGCTGTTCAACTTCGGAGATTCGCAGAGTCTGCGCCTCGAAGGATGGACCGACCGAGTTCAGCTGGTGGACGCGAAATATTCAGGTACGTGGGATCTTCCGGTGCTGGGTGAGGTCACGGCACCGGACGCGGTGCTGGTGCGCCCAGACGGTTATGTCGCCTGGGTGGGCGAGGGTTCCGATACCGGCCTCGGCGAAGCGCTCACCCGCTGGGTGGGATCACCGGCCCCGGCGTAGTGTGGCGCGGGTGGCCGAGACACTGGAGTTCGGAGTCTTCATCCCGCAGGGCTGGCGCCTGGATCTGGTAGGCATCGCGCCCGAGCATCAATGGGACGTCATGCGCGATCTGGTCCGCTATGCGGAGGACGGTCCGTGGGATTCGGTGTGGGTCTACGACCACTTCCATACCGTGCCGGTGCCCACCGATGAGGCGACCCATGAGGCATGGACGCTGATGTCGGCCTTCGCGGCCGTGACCTCGCGCATCAAACTGGGGCAGATGTGTACGGCCATGGGATATCGAAACCCCGTGTACCTGGCCAAGATCGCCGCGACAGTGGACATCATCTCGGGTGGGCGCACCCAGATGGGCATCGGCGGCGGCTGGTACGAGCACGAGTGGCGGGCGTATGGATACGGCTTTCCCGGCGCCGCCGAACGCCTCGGCAGGCTGCGCGAAGGGGTGCGCATCATGCGCGACGCCTGGCGCGACGGGCGCGTCTCCCTGGACGGCACCTATTACCAGGTCGATGACGCCATTGTCGCCCCCAAGCCCTTGCAGTCCAAGGGAATTCCGCTGTGGATCGCCGGTGGTGGCGAGAAGGTAACGCTGCGGATCGCGGCGCGCTATGCGCAATACACCAACTTCGGGCAGACTCCCGAAGAATTCGAGCACAAGTCGAAAGTTCTTGCAGCGCACTGTAAAGACATTGGCACCGACTTCGATGCGATTGTTCGCAGCGCCAACATGAACGTCGTCATCGGCGCCGATGACGCCGAGGTGGCCGACCGGCTGGCAGCCATCAAGGCGCGGCTCGTTCCGGTCATCGGCGAGGACGTCGCCGAGGCCACGGTGGGGAACCTTGCCGAGACGGCGGGAACCCCGGAGCAGATCGCCGAGCGTCTGGCCACGTTGCGTCGGCTGGGGCTCGGCTATGCGATCTGCAATTTCCCGGAAGCGGCCTATGACCGCTCCGGAATCGACTTGTTTGTTCGCGAGATAGTTGCCAGCAGTTCATAGTTGAGTCGATTGGTCAGCCTGTCTATTGCAGATTCATCGCCGGGGAATATCGCTTGAACGAATGCCCTGGTGATGGGGTTCACTCCGGGAGTATTTTCCGCGTGAATCGTTTTACGCCTGCTATCGGACAGGGTATTCACGCTCATGAGAGTTCTGCGGTTCTTGGCTGCCGTGGCCGTCCTGGCGGCCATCGGGATAACGTTTCCATCTGTCTCACAAGCGGATACGGCCATCGAAGCGGAATCGATGTCCTACTCGAACGGGGGCGGCGGAACCTGGGCGGACGGTAGCGCGTCCGGTGGAACACTGCTGGGTCTGTACGGCCAGAATGCGGTTGCTACCAACACGGTATGGCTGCAGGCTTCGTCGAGAATTGTCATTCGGGCGCGCGGGCAGCAATGTCTGGGTGCTCCGGTGATGCGTGTCAGTGTCGACAATGTCGCGGTGGGCGTTTTCACGGTATCGGCAAATAGTCTGACCGAGTATTCGGTGGACTTATCCATCGCCGAGGGCTCGCATTCCATCACCATCACGAACGGCGCGGCGTACAAGGCGTTCTTCTGCGCGCGAATGCTGGTGCTGGACAAGGTGACGGTGGTCTGGACCTCACCGGCCCCGACAACGGCACCCACCACAGTCCCGCCGACAGCAGTGACGACACCGGCAACCCCGCCTTCGGATTGCGCCGTGAATGAGTACCAGGCCAGTTACTACAACAACACCGCGTTGAGCGGCTCCCCCGCGGTGCAACAGTGTGAGACATCGGTGGGTGGGAACTTCCGAAGTGCCGCACCGGTATCCGGCGTCAACGCCTCGAACTGGGGTGCCCAGTATGTCGGGACCATCCGGTTTCCCGTCAGCGGCAACTACGTGTTCAGCGCGGACACCGGAAACATGGCGGTGCGCGTGTGGCTCGACGGACAACTCGTCATCGACAAGGGGGCGGTGAGCTGGGGCCGAAATCTGGCCGCCAAGAACGTCACCGCGGGCGATCACACGGTTCAGGTCGCCTTCTGGAAGGCGTCCGGCGATTCCTTCGAGTTCTTCTCGGTCTCACAAATGGGGCCTGGCGCGGCCAGCATCAACGGCAATTACTACGCGGCGGATTCCTTCTGGAACACGCCCATCCCCGCCGATGCCCAGATCGACCCTCGCTCCGAGGGCTGGGTGGCGATGCTGGGAAATCAGAACGGAATCTCCCTGAACAGCAGCACGTGGACCCAGCCGATCTACGTCGCGCCGCCCGGCACTCCCACCCGCGCCATCCGGATCACCAACTCGAGTAAGAACTTGACCGTCCCGTATCTGTCGTCCTACAAGGCGAGCCCCGATGGCGACAGCGCGCTGATCATTGTGGATCAGGCGAAGGGATGCGCCTACGAGCTGGAGATGTTCAACAATTCGTCCTCGGCGGTGGCCTCGGCCTCCTATCACGCGTACACAGGAACCGGTGGGCACACGTCGGGCCCGGCCCACTCCGGCGGTGAGCTGTCCTGGCTCGCCGGGCTCATCAGATCGGCCGAGGTGAACTCGGGTGGCATCAACCACGCGCTGCGATATGCGCTGCCCATCGGCTCACCACGATTCGTCTATCCGGGCACCCGTTCCGACGGCAGCACGCCCAACGGGATTCCGCAGGGCACCAGGATGCGGCTTGACCCATCTCTGGATCTGGACCAGTTCACCCTGACCCCGTTCCAGCGGATGGTGGCCGTCGCCTTGCAGAACTACGGTGGTTACAACGCCGATACCGCCGGGGTACTCGCCGTCGCCACGGAGAACACCGCGGCCTCGGCGCCGTTCAATCTCTCGCTCTCGGGCCTGCCGCAGGCCCTCATCCAGCACCTGCAGTTCCTCAAACCGACTGTGACGTCTACCGACATCCGGCTGGACGAGCAGGCCGACCAGACATGTGCCCAACAGCAGTAGGGCCCATTGTTTACGGCCCGACCGATACCGTAAGTTACGGGAATGCCTTCGCTTGACGCAGTCGATGAAGCCTTCCTGTCCAGCGCTCCCGTGCGAGCCAGCCACACCATCTCCGTACCGGTGTCCGCCGACACGGTGTGGCGTGAGCTGACCAACGACACCACGCTGCGGTGGTTGGCGCCGGGTATCAGGGTGGTGTGGGGTAACCCGCGCGCCGGGGTCGGTGCTGTCCGCAAGATCGGGCCCGCGGTGGGACCGAAGGTGAATGAGCACTACTTCCTCTGGGAGGAAGGAAGACGGAAGGCGTTCTACGTAACGAGCATGCCGGTGCCGGCGCCTGGCTTGCGCGCCTTCGCCGAGGACTATGTGGTGACGCCGACCGACCGCGGTGCCGACTTCACCTGGGCGTGGGCCATCGACGGCACGGGCCCCATTCGCAATGCCACCCCCGCGGTGAATGCCATCGTCGGTTTCTCGATGAAGCGCACCCAGAGATACTTCGAGAAGATCGCCGCAGCCGGAAGGTAAGCGTTCGCCCGTACAGTGAATCCGTGCGCACGCTCGTCCTGCTTACGGTGATCCTGTTGGTGGCCGCCTGCGCGCCTGCCCGCAACCCGACGGATGCGGCGGCCCAGAACCCTTGCGATGTAGGTCAATACTGGACGCGCTACTACAACAACACTGATCATTCCGGCACCGCGGTGCTCGCCCGATGCGAGTACTCGGTCGGCGGGAACTTCGCGGCATCTCCAGCGCCGGGTGTGCGAGCCGACGAATTTTCGGTCGATGCCACCGGCTCGCTGCGATTCCCCGTGACGGGCGAATACCAGATCGCCTCGATGAGCGGTGGCGTCGTCGCGCGGGTGTGGCTCGATGACGAGCAGATCTTCGATCATGCCAACACCCGTGACTGGGGAACCGATCTGGCCACGCGCACCGTCCAGGCCGGTGTACACACGGTCCGGGTCAACTACTCCAGTACGAGTGGCCCTGCGGTACAAGAGTTCTCGGTGTCTCAAGTTGCGCTCGGTCCAGAGTCTGCGAATGGCAACTTCTTCGCGGCAAACTCATTCTTGAATCAGCCGCTCCCGCCGAGCCCGGCGATCGACCCTCGTTCGCCGAATTGGGTTGCCGCGCTGATGCATCACCCCGACGTCAAGGCAATCGACGTCAACGAGGACATCTGGACTACCGCCGTCTATCGCGCACCCGCGGGCACTCCTACCCGGACCGTCGCCGTCCGCAACAGTGGTAAGTCGATCGACATCCCGTATCTGCCGCATTATCTGCCCACGCAGGACGCCGACGCTCATCTGGCAGTCATCGACGACACCAACGGGTGTGAATACGAGTTCCAGTCCTTCAAGCCGGAGTCGATGTCGGCGATCGCGCAGGCCACCTATCGGGTAAACACCGGATCGGGCGGCCATGTCAGTGGGCCCGCGCATTCGGGAGGCGAGCTGTCCTACCTCGCGGGGCTGATCACGCCAGAAGACGTACAGGCCGGAGTGATCGATCATGCGCTGCGGTTCGCGATCCCAATCAACGCACCCACCTACGTGTACCCGGGTACGCGGTCGGACGGCACGATTCCGGATGGGGTGCCCGAGGGGATCAGAATTCAGCTTGATCCGTCCCTGGACCTGCGGACGTTGAACCTGACCCCCTTTCAGCGGATGGTCGCGACGGCGCTGCAGAAGTACGGGGCGTTTGACGCCGACGTCGCGAAGACCTTCTCGCTGACCGCGCGCAGCGTGATCGACGGCACCCGCTACTCGACTCGGATCGACGATCTGCCGCGGGAGCTGATCGGGCGTCTTCGGTTCCTGACGCCGTCGATCAGCTCCACGGACATCCAGCTCGACACCGCCGCGAACAACGGATGCCGGCAGCAGCACTGATCTGGTAACGCTGATACCCTTCTTTCGGTGTCGCGACGGGCAGTGGCTGCTTATGAATCGTTCCTCGCCACGAAGAAGTTCGGGGCGCTGGACGGCTTGCGCGCACTGAGTGTCCTGGCGGTGATCTGGCACCATACGTCCGGGACGCCCGGCCCAAGGATCTCGCACAGCGGATTCATGGGCGTCGACTTCTTCTTCGCGATCAGTGGCTTTCTCATCACCACCTTGCTGGTTCGGGAACGTGATCGCACATCCGGCGTGTCGCTGCGAAACTTCTACGCACGCAGGACGTTACGTATCTTCCCGCTGTACTACGCGGTGCTGGCCCTATACGTCCTGCTGGTGCTGGCCACCGAAGGCGGTACCCCGAAGGGGGAGCAATTCTTCGGGAACCTGCCGGCATTCCTGACCTATACCGTCAACTGGTTCGTGGACCTGTCCACCGGCACGTCGGTGCCGTTCTATTTTTCCTGGTCACTGTCCACGGAGGAACAGTTCTATCTGCTGTGGCCGCCGCTGCTGGCCGCGGCGCTGGTGCTGAGCAAGGGAAGGATCTGGGCGCCGCTCATCGTGCTTTCCGTACTGGTAGCGGTCTCGGCCGGAACCGGCGTGTGCTGCGATGCGCGGGTGTTGCCCTGGCGCATCCTGGCGAGCTTGTCGTTGCCCATCCTGCTCGGCGCGGCTTTCGCGATCATCGTCAACACCCGCGATGGCTACGCGCGGGTCGCTGCGGTGCTGGGCTGGTGGTGGTCGGCCCCGGCGGTGTTCGCGGCGATGATTGTCGCGCTGTGGATCGGTGCGCCGCCATGGTCGATCCAGACCCTCATGGTCCTCACCGTCGTCGCCGTCTCCATCGGTGAGAACACCCTCATGCATCCGGTACTGAGCTGGCGACCTCTCGCGTTCATCGGAGTGATCAGCTACGGCATCTACTTGATGCACATGCTGTGCGCCAACGTCGTGCGCCGGATAGTCCACGAGGAGCAGGGGCTGACGCTCTGCGCCGGAACTACGGTCCTCGTCATCGCCGTTGCCTATCTGAGCTTTCGGTACTTCGAGACGCCCCTGCTGCGCATCAAGCGCCGCTTCGAATCATCCACGGAGCGGTCGGGAGACGAACTCTCCCGCACTGCGGGGGTCTAACCGATCGCGGGTCCGAGTAGATCGTCGGCATCGGTGATCCGATAGCCATAGCCCTGCTCGGCCAGGAACCGCTGCCGGTGCGCTGCGTATTCGGCATCGAGGGTGTCGCGGGATACCACCGAATAGAAGTAGGCCTGGCCGCCGTCGGCCTTCGGCCGCAGCAGCCGCCCAAGCCGCTGCGCTTCTTCTTGGCGTGAGCCGAACGTACCCGAAACCTGAACAGCCACAGCTGCTTCCGGTAGGTCGATGGAGAAGTTGGCCACCTTGGAGACCACCAGGGTGGCGATCTCGCCGCGCCGGAAAGCATCGAAGAGTGCTTCGCGTTCGGCGTTCTTGGTGGAGCCCTGGATTACCGGGGCGCCCAGCTCGGTTCCCAATTCATCGAGCTGATCCAGGTAGGCGCCGATCACCAGCGTCGGCACTCCGGGATGGCGGGCGAGAATCGACTTCACCACGTTGATCTTCGTGTGGGCCGTCGAGCACAGTTTGTATCGCTCGTCAGCCTCGGCGGTGGCGTAGATCATCCGCTCGTTCTCGGTGAGGGTGACCCGTACCTCGATGCACTCGGCGGGGGCGATCCAACCTTGTGCCTCAATGTCTTTCCACGGCGCGTCGTAGCGCTTGGGGCCGATGAGGCTGAAGACATCGCCCTCGCGGCCGTCCTCCCGGATAAGGGTGGCGGTGAGTCCGAGGCGGCGCCGCGACTGCAGATCTGCCGTCATCCGGAACACCGGAGCGGGCAGCAGATGCACCTCGTCGTACACGATCAGGCCCCAGTCCCGGCTGTCGAACAGCTCCAGGTGGCGATACTCGCCCTTGGTGCGCCGGGTGATCACCTGATAGGTGGCGATGGTGACCGGCCGAATCTCCTTGCGCTCACCGGAGTATTCGCCGATCTCCTCTTCGGTCAAGGAGGTTCGAGCGATGAGTTCGCGTTTCCACTGCCGCCCGGCCACGGTGTTGGTGACCAGGATCAGGGTGGTCGCCTGTGCCTTCGCCATCGCGGCGGCGCCCACCAGCGTCTTACCGGCCCCGCAGGGCAGCACCACCACACCGGAACCGCCCGCCCAGAACGAGTCGGTTGCCATCTGTTGATAGTCCCGGAGCTCCCAACCATCCTCGGCCAGGCTGATCGGGTGGGCTTCGCCATCCACGTATCCGGCGAGATCCTCTGCGGGCCAACCGATTTTGAGTAGCATCTGCTTGATCCGGCCACGCTCGCTGGGGTGCACCTGCACGGTGTCGTCGTCGATACGGGCACCGAACATGGGGGCGATCTTCTTGTGTCGTAACACCTCTTCGAGGACCGCGCGATCCAGGCTCACCAGCATGAGGCCGTGCGCTGGATGCTTGACGAGCTGGAGGCGCCCGTAGCGAGCCATGGTGTCGACGATGTCCACCAGCAGTGGCTGCGGCACCGCGTAACGGGAGAAGGTGACGAGGGCGTCGACCACCTGCTCGGCGTCGTGCCCGGCGGCGCGCGCGTTCCACAGCGCCAGCGGCGTGATGCGGTAGGTGTGTACGTGCTCGGGTGCGCGTTCGAGCTCGGCAAAGGGGGCGATCGCCTGGCGCGCCGCATCTGCCTGGTCGTGATCGACCTCTAGCAGCACGGTCTTATCGGATTGGACGATCAGCGGTCCATCGGTCATTCGATCCAGGATAGTGACCCCCGGGGACATCGGAGGGTGCCGTATTCCCTGCTAGATTGCTGCGGTGACGACACCACAAGACCGCAGCACCCTGGCCGAGATTTGGCAGCGCCGATTCGCGTTCTACGACCAGTACGCTGCGGCGCCGACGAAAGAAGAGGCGAATGCCATCTTCCGCGCGGGGTCGTTTTGGACACGCATCCGGTTAACCAGTAATTTCCTTGCCTTTTTCTTTGGCCCGATCTACTTCTTCGTCAAGGGGATGTGGCGCAAAGGCCTGGTGCTACTGGGGCTCAGCGTGGGTCTCGGCGTGGTGCTGGGGGTGGTGGGAGCTTCCGACAGCGTGTCGCGTGCGTTCTCCTTCGGCTTTGCTGCGCTGTTTATGGGCATCGCCAACCAGGCCTACTACTTGCACTGGGTTCGCCACAGCGAATCGTGGAACCCCTTCGAGGGCGTCCGCTGACGCGGCGCTGATCGACGGTCAGGACGGCGGCGAGACCGCGGTGATGCGGTGAATCGCGAAGTCGCGGATCCGCCCGGCGGCGGTGTCGAAGGCCGACAGCTGCCCGCCGCGCACGCTGATCGGATTGACCACTCGCGAGGACGCCACCCCGGCCGGGTCCACGTAGCCGATGAGCACGCTGGTCTGGGCCTTGGCGGACTGCTGTAACAGCGCCACCGCGTGCGAGGGCTCGATGCGGATGCCGTCGTGATCACCGGCCGCGCGCAATGCCTTGACCACTGCGGCGGCCGCCGGCTCACTGAGTACCGGTGGCGTCCACCCCATCCGGTGCTGCTGCGGAGTCACCCGGGCGCGGTGCACCCGGAGTTCCACGATGGTTCCGGTGGCATCCTCGGCGGCGGGAGCGAAGCCCGCCGCGCGCAGCCCAGCCACCAACTCGGCCAGCGGGGCCAGTGACACCGCGACGGTCGGGGCCAGCAGCCGCAGCCCCAAATCCTCCGCCAGCACCGACGCCATCACCTGCGTCAGCAGAGCCACGTCATCGCAGCGTAGGAACGAGCTGGCCACGCCCGCCCGAAGCTGGCCATGCCGACGCGCGACGTCATCGATGAGGTACGTCAGCGATTGGGGGACAGGGGTTTTGGATCGCGAACCGAAAAAGCTGTGCAGTGAGGTCGCCGTCCGCCCCGAATCCAGCGCACGCCGGATGCTCGCATCGCTGACCCGAAACACACTGGCCGCCCCCGCTGATTCGAGGTTCGCCATCGCGGCCAGCTCGAGCTCTACCTCGCGCGTCAGAGGGCCGGGTGCCACGACCGTGAGATCGGCCTGCACCAGGAAGTGGTCGATGGGAGCGGGTAATGCCTTCTCCATCGCGGCCTGTGTCGCCGCATCATCGCCGCTGCTGTCCAGGAAGGTACGGACATGTGTCGTCAACGCGCCACGCCCGATCACGCCCATGGTCGTCGCCTCGAACAGCAGGGCCGTCACCGGTTCCACACCCAGCCGTGCGCCCCAGCGCGGACGACGCCACCGCATCACCCGTGATGTCTCCTCGGCCCGCAACCCATGCCCGGGTTTCAGCTCACCGAGGATCTCCAGCAGTAGCTTGCGGTCATGCGGCGCCGCTGTCGACCGCAGCGAATCCGAAAGGGCCGCTATCGGTTTGTCCTCGCTGGTGCGCTTGCCGATCAGGTCGGGGCGGGCCGCCAGCATCAACCACGCCGACATGAGCCGTAACCAGCGGGTCGCGGTCGGCAGCTCGGCGAAACGGTCGGCCTGCGTGGTCGGCGCCCAATGCCAGCCCTCGGCATCGGTCTGCACATCGGGATCACCCACTGCGATCAGCTCGGCGGCCGCCAGCACCTCCAGCAGCAGCCCCATCCTGGTGTCATCGATACCCGTCGCCTTCGCCAGCCGTTTGACCTCGCGCACCCCCAGGCCACCGCTGCGCAGCTGAGGAGCGGGGTTGACGCCGAGCTCATCGAGCAGCAGTCCCACCTCACGCAGCAGATCAAGTGCCGCCCCCGCGGCAGCGGCGTTGGCTTCGGTCTGGGTCGCGGTTGTCGTCTCGGTGGTCGGTGGCTGCAGCCGGTCGGGCTCCTCACCACGGAGCAGCTGTGCCACGAACCGGGGCAACAGCACTGTCTCGTCGTCGATCCGCTGCAGCAGGCCGGCCGCGAGCAGGCGCTGCACCGGACGATCCGGCGGGGCATCGGGTGCGGCGTCCCGGGTGCGGCCGATCGGAGATCCGGTGATGAGTGCCTGCAGCAGCTCCATCCCGCGCTCGTCGGTCGCCTCCAAGGCGGCGCGGGCCGCGTCGTAGGAGCCGGGGGTCTGCTCGCTGATCACCTGCCCGACCACCCACGGCAGCCCCAACCGTGTCTCTCCCGCCAGATGCAGTTCGCGATCCCCCCACACCAGCGCCAGCTCGCGCAGCCGGTCCAGGGTGGCGCGCACCTGCAGTTCGGTGGCCCGACCATCGACCAGAGCGAGCACATCCGAGACCGGAGTGCCGGTGACGTCCGCACGAGCCACCAGCAGCGCATCCAGGACCGCGAGAGTCAAAAAGTCCAGGTTGTCGGTGGCTGCGCGTACCGATTGGCGCGACAACGCCCGGCCCGCCAGGGCGGCCAGCGACCCCGGGGGTGGCGAGGCCAAATCGGGTCGCAGCCGGACCAGCTGCACCAACTGTTCATCGGGCAGCTGGCGCAGCCAGGTCGCCAACGCCGCATCGTCACTCATCGGACACCAGCGTAGAGGCGGGTTGGGTTCGCCGTCGTGCTCCCGGCCTGCCACAATGGCTTCGTGGCTGACAAGAAGCAATACGTCGACAATGGCTGGCCCGCACATGTGGACGGTGAGCACGCCGTCTCCGAACTCGCGGCCGACCGCACCGGAGCGCTGTCACCCTTCGGCGACATCGAGTTCCCGGTGGAGTCCGTGCCCTACGTGCATCCCGTCACCGTCATCAACAAGTAACGGTGTCCGACGGTCTTCGCGATAGCGGCTCATCGGAGCCTGACCGTCTCTCTCATATCGACGAGCACGGGTCCGCACACATGGTCGACGTCTCGGCCAAACAAGCCACTGCACGCGAGGCGGTCGCGGCCGGATGCTTCATCACCACTGCAGAAGTCCTGACGCTGTTGGCCGACGGCACGCTGCCCAAGGGCGATGCCATCGCCACCGCCCGGCTGGCCGCCATCATGGCCGCCAAACGCACCAGCGACCTCATTCCCCTGTGCCACCAGATACCGCTCACCGGCATTGACGTGGACTTCGAGATTGACGCCACAGCCGGATCCATTCGGATCACCGCCACCGCGCGCACCAACGACCGCACCGGGGTCGAGATGGAAGCGTTGACTGCCGTGACGGTCGCCGGATTGACATTGCATGACATGGTCAAGGCGGTCGATCCGGCATCGCGCATCGATGACATCCGCGTGCTGCGTAAAGAGGGCGGCAAGACCGGAACATGGACCCGACCCTGAGGTCTGCGCGGGTGATCGTGGCCTCCACTCGGGCGGCCACCGGTCAGTACCCCGACAAAACCGGACCCGTCATCGTCGAATGGCTTGGCGCACAAGATTTCCATGTAGAGAAACCGATCGTCGTGCCCGATGGCGACACGGTGGGAGCGGCGATTCGCGCCGCGGTGTCCGACGGAGTTTCGTTGGTCGTCACCACCGGCGGCACCGGGCTCTCGCCCACCGACGTCACACCCGAACAGACCGCGCCACTGCTGGACTACCAGATTCCCGGCCTGGCCGATGCCATCAGACGCTCCGGGTTGCCGGCCGTGCCCACCAGTGTCCTGTCCCGCGGCCTGTGCGGAGTCGCGGGCCGCACCCTGGTGGTCAACCTGCCCGGCTCCACCGGTGGGGTACGCGACGGACTCGCGGTGCTCGACGGCGTGCTCGGCCACGCGCTGGACCAGATAGCCGGGGGTGATCACGCATGAGCGCCAGCGTCTCTCGAGCGCTGTTGACTGCGGATCACATCTCACTGATCGAGCACGAGCAACTCGTCGATCACGAATCAGCAGGGGCCACAGTCGGATTCGTGGGAAATGTGCGCGACCACGACGGTGGTAAAACGGTGCTGCGGCTCGAGTATTCGGCGCATCCGTCGGCCCAGCAGGTGCTGACCGATGTGGTAGGGCGCATCGCCGCGCAGGCTCAGGGAGTGCGCGCAGTGGCGGTAAGTCACCGCATCGGCGCGCTGACGGTCGGTGAGGCGGCCTTCGTGGTGGCGGTGAGCGCCGATCATCGCCGTCAGGCATTCACCACCTGCCAGCGCCTCGTCGACGACGTCAAGGCGGCGCTGCCGGTATGGAAGCACCAGTTCTTCGCCGACGGCAGCGACGAATGGGTGGGGTCTGCCTGAAAAATCCGGGCCCCGATTGGGGTCTGGTACCTAAAAACCCAGATCAGGGCGCTGCGAGTCCCATGGGTGCACTAGCTTCCTTAGTTCATGAGCACTTCCGTGCAACCGAAACACCGCGCTGCGGCGCCGACACCCCAAATTTTTCCGCACCCGGGTAAGCGCCCGGTGCATCCCGCCGATGATCCGTTTCACGTTCCGCCCGACGGTTTCGGGGACACGGCACCGGGAACGGTTCTGCGTGCCCGCCCTGTAGACATCGGATTCCTGGGGCTGCGACGTCAGCGAGTGACCGCCTGGCAGCTGCTCTACCGGAGTACTGATCCGCATGGCGTGCCTGAGGTTTCGGTCACCACCGTGCTGGTACCTGCCGGACATGATCCGCACTCGCCACGTCTGTTGGCGTACCAATGCGCGATCAATTCCAGCGAGCGATCCTGCTTCCCTTCCTACTGCCTGCTGCAGGGTGCGCGTGGACCGTTCGCCAATCCACAGATCGAGTTGCTGCTGATGGCCGCCGCGTTGCGTCAGGGCTGGATCGTGAGCGTTGCCGACCATGGAGGGCAGCCCGGGCGTTATGTCGTCGCACGCCAGCCCGGTTACCACGTTCTCGACGCTCTGCGGGCCACTCTGCGGTTCGCCGAACTACGGCTCCCGGCCGATACGGCGATTGGGTTGTGGGGGTACTCCGGTGGCGGGCTCGCCAGTTCGTGGACCGCGGAGATGGCACCGGACTACGCCCCCGAGCTCAACATTGTCGGCGCAGCGTTGGGCTCGCCGGCCTCGGACCCCAGCAAGATTCTGGAGAGGGCCGACGGAGGATTGTTCGCGGGGTTGGGTATCGCCGCGATCTCTGCTCTGCGCGGAAGCTATCCCGCATTGGATTCTGTACTGACGGAACACCTTACGCGTCGGGGTGAGGAGGTCATGACGTCCGTTCGGGGGCTCTCGACGGGCCAGGCCGTTGGCCGGTACGCGATGCGCAACTTCGACCGCTTTGTGAACCTGCCGATCGACCAACTGATGGCGCTGCCCGACGTCGCCGCGATGAGCGAGGACCTGCGCCTGGGCAAGGTGGCGCCAACGTGCCCGGTGTACATCTACACCGCAGTGCACGACCAGCTCGTCGGTATCGATGAGGTGGATCGCCAGGCCGACTTCTACGCCACCCACGGCACCGATGTCACGTACCGGCGTGACCGCTTCAGCGAGCATCTCTCACTGGTCATACTGGGCGCACCGGCTGCCCTGCGGTGGCTGGCGCAACGCCTGGAGGGCATGGCGCCCGAATCCGGCACCCGCACTGTGAATTCCATGCTTGGCACTACGCCCGCTTTATGGACCATGGCGGTGATGTCGGCTGCGGCGGCCCGCGTACTCGGGGGTCGCCAGCTGTAGTTTATGCCCGTTCGGCGATGACCGTGTGCACGGGGATGTAGAGCAGCGGATCGTCGAGATCCTGCTCCAGCCGCTCCAGTCGCTCGGGGTCTCCGCGGAAGGTACCGCGAATCGCG
This sequence comes from Mycobacterium sp. D16R12, assembly GCF_002013465.1. Taxonomy (GTDB): domain Bacteria; phylum Actinomycetota; class Actinomycetes; order Mycobacteriales; family Mycobacteriaceae; genus Mycobacterium. The sequence continues at coordinate 152,439 of NZ_MAFC01000029.1, forward strand.
TTGAGGAACTCCGCCTTTGGTGCCGTCATGGTCGTCGGGTTCAGCTGCAGCACGTTCCACCCGTTGGCGGGCAACACCTCTTCGATTTCCGCTGCCTGCACTGCGTTCTGGAACGGGGTCGGGATGCTGTGCACGCTACCCTGAGCGAAACACCATATGTACCAACGTGCTCCGGGACGCGTGGCGCGGTGCAGGGCGCTCGCGTACTTCGCGTGTCCCTCGTGGTCGAAGCAGTGGTACACGCCGCTGTCGATCACGGTGTCGAACCGTCCTTCCCAGCCGCTGAGCTCGGTGGCGTCGGCGACCTGGAAATCGATGGTGACGCCGGCGGCGGACGCCCGGCCCTTGGCCTGCTCGATCGCCGAGGGGGCGAAGTCCAGTCCGGTAACGTTAAAACCTTGCTGAGCAAGGTAAATGGCATTATCACCAAGGCCGCAGCCGATATCCAGGACCTCGCCGCGGACCGCGCCGAGCAGTGCCAGTTCCTTGATGCGGGGTTTGGCGTCCTGGGAATCCCACGGGATGATGGGCCCGCCGTCCTTGACGCTCTCTCGGTACAGATCCTCGAATGTGTTCTGGGTGGGTGCGGTCATGTTGTTCAACCCCTTTCCGCGACGATGTTGAAGAACGGCATGTGGATGATGTCGTCGTCCAGCTGCTGGAGACGTTCGAATGTCTTCTGTGCTTCTTCTGCCACGCCCGGCTGCTGATAACGCTTACGCATATCGGCGGGCATCTGCCCCGGATCGATACCGGCCAGCGCGGCGCCGACGAATGCCGCCCGAGACCCGAGATACGTTGTCCGGCCGAAGTATTGGATATTCCAGTTGGCTTCGGACAACACGCCCTTGATCTCCTCGGGCTCCTGCACGCCGAACGGCATCGCGATGCCATTGACGGTGCCGTCGCCAAAGCAGGCGATGAACCAGCGTGCCCCAGGCCGAGTGGCCCGGTGCAGTGCCTTCGCGTACTGCTGATGGCCGTCGTGGTCGAAACAGTGATACACGGCGCTGTCGATCACGGTGTCGAACCTTGCGTCCCAGCCGTCGAGCTTGGTCGCGTCGGACACCTGGAGGTCGACGGTTACGCCCGCGGCGGCGGCGCGTTGCTTCGCCTGTTCGATGGCCGATGGGGAAAAGTCGAGGCCGGTGACCGAGAGGCCTTGCTGGGTGAGATAGATCGAGTTCTCGCCGAGACCGCAGCCGATGTCCAAGATGTCGCCGCGCAATGCGCCATAGGCGGCGAGTTCTTTGATGCGCGGTTGCGCATCCCGGATATCCCAGGGCACGCCCGCCGCGGGGGCGCCGTCGAACATGGGTTTGCCGTTGTAGACCGCTTCGAACGATTCTTGACTGGGAACGTCCGGGGGAGTGGTCGGTGCCGTCATGGTCACCAACGTACGCCTCGAAGCTGGGACGTCAACCCCCTTGACAAGGTGCCTAGAATTCCCGTCGAAAAGGTTACCCCGCAACGACAATCGCCCCGGCCGTGAGGGCCGGGGCGATTGTCTAGGTGCGAGTTAGCGCTGTGCCAGGGCGAGGATTGCGTCGCTGGCCTTGACATCCTGCGTCTGCATGGCGAAGACGATGTCCTTCAGGTACGACACTCCGCGACTGTCCTGGGGAGTGACGTCAGTGGTACCGGGAGGCAGGTTGTTTGGATCGGGCAGGTGCCGGACCACGCCCGAGATGGCCTCGGTGTTCAGTGCTCCGTTGGAGGCGACCGGACCGGCGTCGAACGCGGCCTTGCCGGCGGCGAATCCGATATCCGCCGCGTCCGGGACACCGGCGGGAAGCGGGATCTCGGGAGCTGCCGCGGCAGGTGCCGGGGCCGGCTCGGGAGCCGGTGCGGGCTCGGCGGGCGCCGGGCCGGACTGGAACTCGTAGGGCAGGACCTGGTCCTCGGCGGCGGGGGCTGCGGGAGCCGGAGCCTGCTCGGCGGCCGGTGCCTCGTCGACGACGGGAGCCTCCGGTGCGGGGGCCGCGATGACCTCGGGAGCCGGGGCGGGTTCAGGGGCCGGGGCGGGCCTGCTCCTCA
>NZ_MAFC01000030.1 GCF_002013465.1 Mycobacterium sp. D16R12
CCATATCGGTGACGTACTTGACGATGTTCGGCGCCCCGACCTGAGGAATGTCTCTGTCGCGGCCAATCTTGGCTTCCTGCACCGCGGCGCGGAAACGATCGGCTGGGGCGAATGAACCGGTAGTCGGCACGATGGGACTGACCCGCTCGGGATCCTGCACCAGCGTCAGATACATCTGCAGCACTGAGTTTCGCCGGTGCTTCTCGGGCAGCGCGTGCAATCCTGTCCCGAACCGCTGCAACCAATCCTGGAAATCGTCGATGCGCTCGATGGGGTACCCGGCCTCGACCAACCAGTCGACGTACTCGTCGAGACCGATGCCATCGTCATGCGGGTTCATCACGTGATAGGTCTGGAACCCATCCACCACTTGAACACCCAAGGTGGTGATCGCCTCGGCGACGAATTCCACGGGCAACCCGTCGAAGTGCGCACGCCTCCGATTGCCTTCAGCATCCAGGCGGTAGAACGACTTGGGCGCCAGGCCGGTGGTCACAATGCTCAGGATCATCTTGCTGAACACATCCGATGAGTTCAGCTGACCCGCGTAGGTGGTGTCGGCCAGGATCATGTCGCAGCGGAAGACGCCGATCGGCAACCCGCACAGATCATGGGCCTCCCGTAGCAACACCTCTCCGGCCCACTTACTGCTGCCGTAGCCATTGGCGTACGTGTCCTTGATGACACGCGTGGCACAGATCTCGCGGATATCGGCGTCCTCGGTGAAGGCAACCTTTTTGACCGGATCACCCACATTGGCCGTCGATACGAACGTGAACATCTTCAGCTTCGTGGTGAGCGCCAGCCGGATCAGCTCGGCGGTCCCTGCCACATTTGGTCCGAACAACTCGCCGTAGGACAGCGCGCCGCTGACGACGGCCGCCGAATCGACAATCACGTCAACGGTATCGGCCAGCCGCTGCCAGGTTTCCCCGGTCAAACCGAGGTCTGCTTCACCCTTGTCACCGGCGACGACCTCCAAATGGTCCTCGGCCAGTTCGTGGAAGTGCCGCAACAATTCCGGGTCGCCACTATCGAAGATCTGTTCCAGCCTGCGCCGGGCCTCCTCGTCAGATGCGGCCCGTACCAAGCAGATCAGCTTGCCGTCGAGCAGTTCCAGCTTTTCGAGCCATTGCAGCACCAGGTACCGTCCGAGGAAGCCGGTCGCTCCGGTCAGCAACACGGTGCGTGCTTCCCCGCTGGGCTTCGGCAGTGTCGTTGCGGCGCTGAGGGTTTCCGCGTCGATGAACTTGTCCAGCGTCAGGTCGGCCGCGCGTACCTCTGTAACCCCGGAACCGTGTACGGCCACATAGCGCGGGTCGCTGGCATGCTTGTCCAGCTGCCCGCTCAGGCTGCTCACTGTGGGGGCGTCGAAGAGAGCGCGCACAGTCAGGTGTGTGTTCATCGATTTGTTGATGGCGGCGATCAGGCGCATGGCCGACAGGGAGTCGCCGCCCAGATCGAAGAACGAGTCGTCGACCCCCACGCGCTCCAGGCCGAGCACGTCCGCGTACAGACCGGCCAGTGTCTCCTCGACCGGGTTCGACGGGGCGCGGTACTGAGTTTCCTGATACTGCGGCTCCGGAAGCGCACGGGTGTCGAGCTTCCCGTTGACCGTCAACGGCAAAACGTCGATGACCACCACGGCCGCGGGAACCATGTAGGCCGGTATCCGCTCGGCCAGCTCTGCGCGCGCCTTGGCCGGCTCGATGGCCCCGGTGACGTACCCGACCAGGCGCTTATCGCCGGGACGATCCTCACGCACAATCACCACCGCTTGCTCGACGCCGTCGAGATCGGACAGTGCCGTTTGGATTTCACCGAGTTCGATGCGGTAGCCGCGGATCTTGACCTGATCATCGGCGCGCCCCATGTAATGCAACTGCCCGGCTGTGCCTCCCGTACCCCACCGCACCAAATCTCCCGTGCGATACATACGGAGCCCTTCTTGGCCCGGGGCAACGAAAGGGCATGCCACAAAACGCGATGCCGTCAGCCCCGAGCGGTGCAGATAACCGGCCCCGAGCCCGTGGCCCGCGATGTACAGCTCGCCGACCACGCCCACCGGAACCCGCCGCATCCAGGAGTCCAGCACGAACAGCGCCGCCCCTGCCACCGGAACACCAATCGCGGGCGTTCCCGAACCGGCAGCCAGCGGCGGACTCACGGTCACGCAGAGTGTGGACTCGGTGGGGCCGTAGGCGTTGACCATCAATCGCCCCGGCGCCCAACGGTCCACCATCTCCGCCGAGCAGGCCTCGGCGGCTACCACCAGGGCCATGCCCTCCAGCGCTTGCGGCGACAGCGCAGCCGCCGCGGAAGGTGTCTGGTGCAAGACGGTGACGCCCTCAGAGACGAGGAATTCCTGGAAGTCTTCCGGGACCAGCGATTCGGGTACCACCACGAGGCTGCCGCCATGCAGCAGCGGACCCCAGATCTCTTCCACCGAGGCATCAAAGGCGTATGAGTACCACTGGGACCACACCTGCCCCGGCCCCGACGGCAACCCGAGGTGCTCATACCCCAGCACTTGCGTCACGTTGTGGTGAGTTGTCGCCACCCCCTTGGGAATACCGGTGGTACCCGAGGTGTACACGATGTGCGCGATATCGTCGGCGGCCGCCCCCGCCAAGGCGGTGCTGGGCTGGGTACTCACCCCGGGATCACTGATATCGATGATCGGCAACGTGTACCCGTCCAGCCTCGAACGCAGTGCCGCACTGGTAATCGCGGCGATTGGACCGGCATCGGTGATCATGAATTCGATGCGCGCATCGGGAACCGCCGGAGCGATCGGCAGATACGCCGCACCACTCTTGAGCACAGCCAGAATCGCGATGATTGCCTCACCGCGGCGTTCCGACAACAACGCCACACACTGTCCCGGCCCGGCGCCGTACTCAATCAGCAGGTGCGCCATACGATTGGACTCGGCATCGAGCTCGCCGTAGGTCCACGAACGCTGCCCACATCTGATCGCTATCGCCTCTGGCTGGGAAACCACCTGTGCGGCGAACAATTCCGGTATCGACGTCGGTGTTACGGGTGTGGACAACGCCGCGCGGTTACCCAGCTGGTCCAGCAGATCGCTCTCGGCGGCGTCGAGTACCTCGACCGCCGACAACCGCTGCGATGGATTGGCCACAACCGCCTCGAGTACCCGCCGCAACCGTGCGATCAACGACTCGACACTCGCGCGATCGAATACATCGGTGCGGAACTCCACCGCACCCCCGAGCCCGGCAAGCTCACCGGCCTGAGTGAAGCGCTCACCCAGGGAGAACGTCAGATCCATGCGGGCGGTGTTGGTGTGCACGGGTATCTGGGTTATCCGCAGATCGCCCAGCCCTAGTCCGTCGGCATCCTGTCCGGGAAGGTTCTGCCAGGTCAGTCCGACCTGAACCAGCGGGTGGCTACTCCGGGATCGGATGGGGTTGAGCCTCTCCACGAGCACCTCGAAGGGCACGTCCTGGTGATCGAGCGCCTCCAGGCTGCGGGTCCGGACCTGCGCCAGCAGATCCGCGAAGGTGGGATCGCCACCGGCGTCGACGCGCAGCACCAAGGTATTGACGAAGAAGCCCACCAGCTCGTCGAGGGCAGGCTCATCGCGGCCGGCGACCGCGAACCCCACCGCCACATCGGACGTGGCGGTGATCTTCGAGAGCAGCACGGTCAGCGCCGCCTGGATCACCATGAAGCTGGTGGCCCCGTGTTCACGTGCCAGCGCACGCACCGCGTGCTGCAGCTGCTCCGGCCATTCCAGATCCACACTGGCACCGCGGTAGTCGGCAACCGCCGGATAGGGCCGGTCGGTGGGCAGCGCGAGATGTTCGGGCATGCCGGCGAGCGCGTCATGCCAGTAGGCGACCTGGGTGGCGATGGCACTCTCGGTGTCTTCGAGGTCGCCGAGCTGATCACGTTGCCACAGTGTGTAATCGGCATACTGCACCGGCAGCGGTGCCCAATCGGGCGCATGCCCCCCGGACCGGCTGGCATAGGCCACCGTCAGGTCACGCATGAGTGGGGCCACCGACCAGCCGTCGGCGGCGATGTGATGCACCGTGGCGACGAGGATGTGCTCGTCCCCGGACACCGTGAAGAGCTTTGCGTGCATGGGGATCTCGGCCGCCAGATCAAAGGTGTGGCGCGCCGCGACGCCTATCGCCTCGTCCAGCTCTGCGGGCGACCACGCGGTGGCATCGACCACCTCCCAGCCGAACTCGGCACTATCGGGTGCCAGCACCAGCTGATACGGCACACCTTCCTCATCGCGGAACACAGTGCGCAACGACTCGTGGCGACTTACCACATCGGACAATGCCCCACCCAGTGCATCCAGGTCGAGCTGCCCACTCAGCCGCAGCGCAACCGCCATGTTGTACACCGGTGAGGCACCGTGCAATTGGTCCAGGAACCACAACCGTCGCTGCGAGAACGACAGCGGGATCACGTCGGGCCGTGCGACGGGCACCAACGGTGCGCGCCCGCCCGAATCCGTCCGCAACCCCGGAACCAACTGGGCGATCGTGGGGGTGTCGAAGAGCGCGCGCACGGTCAGATGCGTGTTCATCGACTTGTTGACGGCCGCGATCAAACGCATGGCTGACAGCGAATCGCCGCCCAGATCGAAGAACGAGTCGTCGACGCCCACACGTTCCAGACCCAGTACGTGTGCATAGATATCGGCCAGGATCTCTTCGACCGCGTTCGACGGGGCACGATACTGAGTTTCCTGGTACTGCGGCACCGGTAAGGCACGCGTGTCGAGCTTTCCGTTGACCGTCAACGGCAGGGCACCCACCACCACGACCGCGGCCGGCACCATATACGGCGGCAGCCTCTCACCCAGCGTCACACGCACACCGGCGGTATCGACTCCCCCGGCCAGCTCCGCTTCGGGCGACTGCGTGACGTAGCCGACCAGGCGCTTATCGCCCGGTCGGTCCTCACGCACGATCACCACCGCCTGCTCGACCCCGACCACCTCGGCAAGGGCGGCCTGGATCTCACCGAGCTCGATGCGATACCCGCGAATCTTGACCTGCTCATCGGCGCGGCCCAAGTACTGCAAGTTCCCGTCAGCACGCCAGCGCACCAAATCCCCTGTGCGATACATACGCTCGCCCGGGGCGCCAAATGGGCAGGCCACGAACCGTGACGCGGTCAACGAGGACCGGCTCACATATCCGAGCCCCAGCCCGAGCCCGGCCACATACAGCTCACCGACCACTCCGACCGGCACCGGCCGCAGCCAGGCATCGAGCACGAACAGTGCGGCCCCCGGCACCGGCCCACCGATCGTCGGCGTCCCCGAACCCGCGGCCAACGGCTTACTGACCGTGACGCACATCGTGGTTTCCGTGGGCCCATAGGCGTTCGTCATCACGCGCCCGGGCGCCCACCGGTCCACCAGCTCCGCCGAGCATGCCTCGGCCGCCACCACCAGCGCCACCGACTGCAGCGCCTCCACGGACAGTGCCGACACGGCCGACGGAGTCTGGTGCAACACCGTGACATGTTCATCAATCAGCAAGGCCTGGAACTCATCCGGACCGATCGACTCCGGAATCACGAGCAACCGCGAACCGTGGAACAGCGCGCCCCAGATCTCTTCCACCGAGGCATCAAAGGCAAACGAATACCACTGCGACCACACCTGCCCCGGCCCCGAGGGCAAACCGACATGCAACGACTCCAACAACTGCGTCACATTGTGGTGAGTTGTCGCAACCCCCTTGGGAATACCGGTAGTGCCCGAGGTGTAGATGATGTGCGCTACATCACCAGCAGCGGGTAGCGGCAGCGATGCGTCGGCCTGCGCGTCGATAGCAGGGTTGTCGATGTCGACAACCACGACATCGTGTGTACCGAACCGGCCGGCCAACATCGCGGTGGTGACCACCGCCACCGGCTTTGCGTCACCGACCACGAAATCAATCCGGGCATCGGGCACCGTCGGGTCAATCGGCACGTATGCCGCACCCGTCTTGAGCACCGCCAGGATGGCGATGATCCCCTCTGCGGACCGCCCGAACATCACCGCCACACAGCGACCCGGTTCCGCACCCAAGCCAATCAGGAAGTGCGCCAAACGGTTCGAATCACGCTCAACCGCAGCGTAGGTCCACGACCGGTCCCGGCAACTCAGCGCCACCGCATCGGCGGTCCTTGCCACCTGAGCCGAGAACAGTTCCGGAATCGTCACCCCCGTCGCCCGCTGATCCAGCACCGCACGGTTACCCATCGCGTCCAGAAGCACGCGTTCATCGGCTCCCAACACATCCACCGAGGACAACCGCCGCAACGGGTCGGCCACCATCGCCGCCAGCACGAGCTCCAACCGGCCGGCCAACACCACGACGCTCTCGACGTCAAAGACATCGGTGTCGTGTTCGATGCTCAGCACCAGTTCGTGGCCCGGTGTCACCTGCAGCGCCAGCGGATAGTGGGTGGCTTCCCGGCTGGAGAAGCCCGTGATCGCCAATTCGCCTGTGCCCATGACCGTCCCGAATGCTGCCGGATCGATCGGGTAGTTCTCGTACACGAACAGGGTGTCGAAAAGCTGGTCCTGCCCGGTGACACGGTGAATCTCGGGAAGCGCTACGTGCTGGTGATCCAGTGTCCGGTTCGAGACGCCGTGCAGCTGCTCCAACAATTCGGCGGTGGTGGTTGTCGCGGCGATACGCGCACGCACCGGCACCGTGTTGATCAACAGGCCCACCATCGATTCCGAGCCCGGCACCTCGGCAGGACGGCCCGAGACCGCGGCACCGAAGGCCACATCGTGCTGACCGGTCAACCACACCAACAGCTGCGCCCAGCCCGCCTGTAGGACGGTGTTGACGGTGGTGTGGTGTGCGCGGGCAAGATCGGTCAGCGCCCGCGTGGCCTGCCCGGACAGTCGCAGCGATTGTGTCTCGCGCCGCCCCGATCCCAGCTTGTGCGACGGACCCACCAGCGCGGGTGTCTCGAATCCGGCCAGCACGTCCTGCCAGGCAGACAGCGCGGCATCAAGATCCTGATCGGCCAGCCACGTCACAAACCTGCGGTAGGGCACGGCCGGCGGCAGGCTGTGCCCGCCGTAGCCCGCGAAGATCTCCTGCAACAGGATGGGCAACGACCAGCCGTCCAGGACGCTGTGGTGACTGGTGAGCACCAGGCGGTGTTGGTCGTGACCGACCCCGATCAGCACCACCCGGAACAGCGGCGGATGGGTCAGGTCGCATACCGCTGCGCGTTCGGCGGCGCACAGCCGCGCGATCTGGTCTTCGATATCGGTGCCCGCGAATTCGACGTGCTGCCAGGGTGTTACCGGATCGGCCGGGATGCTCTGCACCGGCGGATCGAACTGCGGATGGAAGCGGGCGGCCAGGTTGGGGTGCCGGGCCACGACCGTGCGCACCGCGTCGCGCAGCCTGGGCGCATCCAGCGTGCCCGCAAGAGTGAGGTCCAGCTGCACCGCGTACACGTCGTCACTGCCGGCGTGGGCGGTGGCGTGGAACAGCAGCCCCTGCTGCAGCGGGGTCAGCGGCAGCACGTCAGCGACCCGGTGCAACTGCTCCAGTTCGTCGATCTGCTGCTGGGTGAGATGTGCAGGCACGATGTCCGACGGAGTCAACCCCCCGCCGCCGCCGCGCACATGCGCACAGATACCTGTCAGTGCCTCGATCCACAGCTGGCTCAGCAGGTTGATCTGCTCATCGTCGATCGAGGACGCCCAGGTCCAATTGGCCTGCAGACAGGGGCCCGTGCCCGTACGTGATTCCAGGACGCCGGCATTCAGGGTCACGGTGTGGGCCAGCGCCAGCGGTACCGCAGCGGCCACCGCGGCGGCCGACACGGCATCGGGGCTCGGCAGCCACAAGTCGCCGCCCTGCTCACCGACACCGCCCAACCGTCCCAGATAGTTGAAGCCGATAACCGGCTGCGCCCCAGCGAGATCCGTCTCGGGGTTCGCATAGCGCAGCAGGCCATACGTTATGCCCTCGGGCAGCGCGCGGAGCTGTTCCTTGGCATCCTTGATCACCGCTCCCAAGGCGCTGCCGCCGGCACTCACCTGTGCCCAGTCCGGCCGGCCGAGGCTCAAGGCCACCGGGTACTTACTGGTGAACCACCCCACCGTGCGTGACAGGTCCACCGGCGATTTCCCGCTGGCAACCAAGTCCTCTTGGCGCCCATGGCCTTCCACGTCAATACCGACCGGCGCACCGGTGTTGCCCGAGAGCTGTGCGACTGCCATGCCCAATGCGATCAGCAAGATATCGCCCACCCCGGCGTGGAACGCCGTCGGTGCCTCACTCAACAAGACGCGGGTGGTTTCGACATCCAGTGACGCCGACATCGTGTGGGCGGTGGCGTACGTGTCCAACTCGGGCCGCACGGCCGGCAACAGTGCGGGGATCGCCTGAACCCGCTTCCACGCTTCGAGATGTTCGGCCACCTCGGCGGTGCGCGCATGCTCGTCGAGCAACGCCGCCCACCGAGCGAAGGACGTGCCGCCCGGTGACAGAGCCACCGGTTGTCCGGCGCGATGTTGGGTCCAGCCGATGTTGATGTCTTCCAGCAGGATTCGCCAGGAAACTCCATCGACCGCGAGGTGGTGAACGACCAGGGCCAACTGTGCCGTGGAGCTCGCCCACAGTGCACTCAGCATCGTTCCGTTGGCAGGGCTCAACAGGGCGCGGGCCCGCACCAGGGCCTCGTCGGACAACGCATCCACCGATTGCAAGAAGTTGCGCGCGTCCACCGCGTCCGCGTCGGGGACGGTCAGCGACCATCCCTGCGCACCGTTGTCTTCGGCGCGCAGCCGCAGCATGGGATGGCGGTCCAGCAGAGCCTGAAGAACCACCACCACATCGGCTTCGGTCACGGCCGCCGGAACCGTCAGCACCATCGTCTGGTTGAACTGGTCGGCCTCGCCCGGTACGCCCTGCAGCCACCGCATGACCGGCGTCGCGAGCAGCTCGCCCAGTCCGGCATCGGCCACGTCTGCATCGCCGATGACGGTGGTGGCCACGCGGGCCAGCCGCGCCACAGTCTGCTCAACGAAAACATCGCGAGGTCGGCACAGCACTCCGGCGGCGCGTGCCCGCGAGACCACCTGCATGGACATGATGCTGTCGCCGCCGAGGTCGAAGAACGAATCGTCCACGCCGACCCGTGGGAGCCCGAGGACCTGTGCGTACACAGCGGCCAGCGTCTGCTCAACGTCGTCCGAAGGCGCACGGTATCCGGCCGTGATCTCGGGTGCCGGGAGCGCGCGGAGGTTCAGCTTGCCGTTGGCGGTCAGTGGAAGCGCGTCCAACACGATGATCGCAGACGGAATCATGTAGGCGGGCAACCGATCACCGAGTGCCACCCGGGTTCCGGCCACGTCGACGGCACCGGTGACGTAACCCACCAGGCGCCTGTCGCCCGGACGGTCCTCGCGGACCATCACCACGGCCTGCTCCACTCCGCGTGCACCGGCCAGCACGGCCTGCACTTCGCCGAGCTCGATGCGGTTGCCGCGGATCTTGACCTGCTCATCGGCGCGGCCCATGTACTGCAACGCACCATCGGCGTTCCAGCGCACCAGATCTCCGGTGCGATACATCCGCGCCCCGCACGGCCCGTAGGGGTTGGCCACAAACCGTTCCGCCGTCAAAGCCGCCCGGCCCACATAGCCGGACGCCAGGGCGGGCCCGGCCAAATACAGCTCGCCCACCACCCCGATGGGTGTGGGGTTAAGCCCGGCATCGAGCACGAGGGTGCGCACGCCCGGAATCGGGGCGCCGATGCCGACCGGCCGCCCCGCCGCCATCGGCGCGGAGGTGGACCAGATGGTGCTCTCGCTGGGGCCGTACGCGTTGACCAACCGCCGACCCGGCGCCCAGTCATCCACCAGTTCGCGCGGGCAGTCCTCCCCCGCAGTGACCAGAGTGCGGACCGTGTCCAGCACCGACCGATCCAGCGAGGACAACACCGTCGGGGTCAACACCGCGGCGCTGACCCGCTGAGACAGCAGGAAATCCGTCAACGCATCGGCGGCGTACACATCCCGGGGCGCCACCACCAGCGCGGCTCCCGCACCGACCGCCCACACCATCTCGAAGACCGAGGCGTCGAATGTCGGCGAGGCCACCATAAGCACTCGCGCATCGCCACGCAGTTCGAGCAGATCCCGCTGCCCTGCAACCACTCCCGGCAGCCCGGCATGGCCCACCGCCACGCCCTTGGGGGTGCCGGTGGAGCCCGAAGTGAAGATCACGTACGCGGTGTTCTGCGACCGCAGCGCCACTGATCGATCGGCGTCGGTGATCGGTTCGGCCGACTGCGCGGATACGTCACGGCCGTCGATGCGCAGCACCGGGCGCGCACCGGCCCCGGAAACCTCGTCGGAGCCGCAGGTCAACACGCACACGGCCGCCACCGAGTCCAAGACCGTGGCGATCCGCTCGACCGGATGCGCGCTGTCCACCGGCACATAGACCCCGCCGGCTTTGGCCACCGCCCACCACGCCACGACCAGCTCAGCACGGCGGTCCATCGCCACACCCACCGCACGTTCCGGGCCCACGCCGGTCTCGATCAGCACCCGCGCCCATCGCGTCGACCATTCGTCCAACTCGCGATAGGTGAGCTCTCGGGCACCGTCGACCACCGCCACCGCGTCGGGAGTGGCGGCTACTGCGGCGGCCAACAGTTGCGGTGCCACACCGACCGGCGCCTGCAGGCCGGCACCGGACCACTGCGACAGCACCAGAGCGCGTTCCCGCTGATCCAGCAGCGGCACCTCACCCACGACCACCGAGGGGGCAGCCCCCAGGAGACGCCCCAGGAGCGATTCCAAACGGGCTATGTGCCTGTCGATCTCAGCGGTGGTGTACCTGTCGGGATTCCACGCGAACTGGATGCGCGAGGTGCCGCCGCCCGGACGCGGATAGATATTGATCGCGATGTCCTGGACGGGGAAGGTGGTCAGCACGTTGACCACCGCCTCCGAGGGCCCGAAGAAGAACACATCCGCGAAGTCGAAGACGTTGATGACCTGGCCGAATTCGATGTTGGTGTCGCGGCGTCCTGCATCGATGACCAGCTCCGGCCAGCGCCGGAACTGTTGATGACGCAGCGCACCCACCACGGCCTTGGCGACCTGATCGTCCAGCGCTCCGATGGTGTCCCCACCGTCGACGGTGACAAACAAAGGCACCAGGTTCGACACCATGCCGCCGCATCTCTTCAACGCCGCCGTCGTGCGCCCCGAGACGGGCAGCGATAACGAAACATCTCGACGCCCCGTGGTTTTGGCAAAGAAGGTGGCCAGCGTCGCGACGACTCGAGCCACGTCGAACTGGCCAAGACCGTTCTCCGACAACAGCTCATCGCACACCAAGTCACGCACCAGCGGGTGCCGCGGCGTGACGACACGCTCCATACCCGCCAGGTCGGCCGTTTCCACCGGACCGGACAGGACGTTCTTCCAGTATTCGAAATCTGCGTCGCTGCGCGAGGACTGCTGATACTTCTGATCGGCCTCGCGGATCACGGAGAACTCCGAAAAATCGACGTCGGTCTCGGCGGCCACCGATCCCGAGTACACATCCGCGATATGCCGCAGCAGATTGTTGGTGGCGTACCCGTCCAAGAGAACGTGATGTGTGCGCATGTAGAAGTACGACAGCTCATCGGCTATCCGCAGGAGCGCGAAGTGCGTGAGCCGTTCACTGAGCAAGTCGATGGGCCGGCGATACTCCTCGTCCATCCAGCGGCGCGCAGCAGCGACCGCGTCACGCTCGGCACGCAGATCAATGCAGGGCATGATCTGCGGGAACGAGCGGTCGACGACGAAGACCGGTTCGCCGTCCTCGATGGACAGCCGTGCGCACGGTGTGCCGAACCGTGCGGCCATCGATTCGCAGGCCACCATGAGCTTTTCGGCGTCCACGTCGTGGTCGATCGTGACAAATCCCGCAAAGTTGTAGGGAACCTCGGGCCGCAGTTGCTGCGCGACCCAAATCGACCGCTGCGCGGCTGTCAGAGGTCCAAGAACGTCGGACTGCGTTCCATAGTTGAGCATGAGGACGACGAACTCCCTACTTGGGCCTGCGTACTGGCGTCTGAAGAATCAGCGGTGAGATACCTTGCTGTGCAAGGCGAATAAGACCTCTATGCGAGTCGTTGGCGTAGGTCCTTGGGCCGTATGTCGGGCCATTGCTCATCGATGTACTCGAGACACGCTGCGCGGCCCGCATGACCGTACGCCACGCGCCAGCCGGCCGGGGCATCGGCGAAGGACGGCCACAGGCTGTGTTGTTCCTGGTCGTTGACCAGAACGAAAAAACTGCCACTGTCATCGTCAAAGGGATTGGTTTGCATCGACTTTCCTCATCATCATGACCCGAGCGCGACGGTGCTGCAGTCAGCACCGGATCTGCCGCCTCGGGATCACGTGGGGCTGTTGAGATATCCCCCGCGCCGGAAGTACTCGTGGCCGCTGCGCTCGACGCCGTCCGCGCACCGAATGCGGGTGATCACCAGCCCGCGGTTACCGACGCGATAGGCATCAGAACCACACACCACCACGCCGCCTTCCTCCTGAACGATCACCCGCCCCGGTGTGCCGCCGTAGCGGGCCTCGGAAATGCGTGCCTCCAGGACCTCGATCCGCTCCCCGTCGTAGAACGTGAAGGGACGCGGATACGGATCCGACAGTGCGCGCACGAATCGTTCGAGATCCTCGGCGGGCCAGGTCCAGTCGAGCGCGCTGTCGCGCTCAGAACGCTTGTGGCAGTACGTGCGTTCGGCCTTGTTCTGCGGCCGCCACACCGCGTTGCCGGACTCCAGGGCACCCAGCGCTTCGGCCAGCACCCCCGGGATCAGATCCATGCCGCGCAGCACCAGCTCGGTGCCGGTATCGGCCGGGCCGATCGGCAGCGAATGCTGCACCAGAATGTCACCGGTATCCAGGCCGCTATCCATGCGGTGCACGGTCAACCCGAATTCGGTCTCGCCACTGATCAACGACCAGAGGACAGGGGAAAATCCGGTGAATTTCGGTAGCAACGAATCATGGAAATTCAGGGTGCCGTGCGGCGGGAAATCATAAAGTTCGACGGGCATCCGGTTGTACCAGCTATTGACGACGATGACATCAGGCTCGGCGCCCTTGACCAAATTGATGGTTTCGGCATCGACACGCGTCGTGAAATGCACGGGAATGCCATGCTCACGTGCGAGTTCGTCGACCGGCGCCGACCAAATCGCCTTGTAGGCCTCCTCGCTGGACGGATGCGTGACCGCAAGCACAACCTCATGCCCCAGATCGACCAAGGCCTGCAAGGTTCGGTAACCCCAGACCTGATATCCGAACGACACAATGCGCATGTACGACCCCTTAGCTCTTAACCGCTGGTCAGGGGCTTATGCCCACAAACTGAACTCCACTGGCAGATCAGCCTAAGGGTTTCCTCAGGTTACGCAAGCCTTCCCTAACCCGTACGGACGGACCTCAGGGTCGGGTATCAGGGCGCTAACCTGCATGGGCGCGCGGAACGAAACGTGGCGAAAATTTTCAGGCGTCGCCGCCCATCACTAACTTCCTTGGCAAAAAAACTGCCGGAACAATGGTGACCACCGCTAATGCAGCGGCCACGACGAATACCTCCGTGTACGCGTGCGAGAGCCATTGAGAAGCATTTATCGCAAAATCTGACGTGGGATTCAGCACCGGGCCGTTCGATATTCCATGACTGCCGGCTCCTCCATCCGATACCGCCAATGAATCAGCCTGAATTCCGCCTCCGGCTCGATTGAATTGATTGGTCAACAACGTTGCCATCAACGCGGCCCCCACCGATCCGCCCACTTGGTCGTTGACGCTCAGCAGCGTGGTGCCACGCGCGATCTGGGACGGTGCCAGCGACTGCACGCATGCCGCCGAGAGTGGCGTTGACGTGCAGCCAACCCCCATGCCCATGACCATCAACCCGGCCAGCAGTATCGGAGAGAAAACGGCTTGTCGTGCCACACCGAATGTGAAGATGCCCAGGCCCACCGCGATCAACCGAAGACCAAGCAACACGATCGTGCCTGGCCCGCGCCTGTCCATGAACATCCCCGCGAAGGGCATGGTCAGCACGAGACCGACTCCCATCGCCACCATGGACATCCCGGACTGCATCGGCGTTTGGTGCAGCACCACCTGGAAGTAACTCGGGACGAGCAAGCTGACGCCGACAAAGGTGGCGGCGAAAGCGAACTGTGTGATGTTGGCCCACTTGACCACACGGTTTTCGAACAGCCGTAGGTCGACAAGAGGATGTGACGCACGGTTCTTGGTGTGCACGACGAACGCGACAATCAGTGCGACACCGACGATGACGGGCACCAGGACATGCAGGTCGGCCATGCTGTCGCGCCCGGGGATGGCCGACATCCCCACCAGCAGTATCGCCACGCCGGGTGAGAGCAACAGCGCGCCGACGATATCGAGTTTCTCGGAGGGCTCAGGGTTGTCCCCGGGAAACATGAGTGCCGCAAGCACGATGGCGCTCAACCCGATCGGCAGGTTGATCAGGAAGATCCATTCCCAGCCGTAGCCACCGATCAGCCATCCACCCAAGATCGGCCCACCGATCGGGCCGAGCAGGAAGGGCACCGCCCCGATCGCGACCACTCGGCCAAGCCGCTTTGGACCCGCCTCGCGGGTCAAGATCATGAAGCTCAGCGGCATCAACATGCCACCGCCAACCCCTTGAATCACACGAAAAATGATGAGCAGCAAAATATTTGGGGCCACCGCGCACAACAACGAGCCAATCGTGAATACCAGGACGGCACCCATGAACAGACGTTTGGTACCGAAGCGGTCGGCCGCCCATCCGGTCATCGGGATCACGGTCGCGAAGGCAAGCATGTAACCGGCGATGGTCCAGGACACAACGGCCTGACTGGAACCGAACTCGGCGACAAAGGTGCGCTGAGCGACCGCCACCGCCGTACTGTCCAGAAACGCCATCACACTGGCCAAACCGCAGATGCCCGCAATCCGCAGCAGCGAGGCGTCGAGCTTGTCGGGGCGCCCCGACTCAGTCACACCCCACTGCTCGGCCGGCCCGCTCGGCGCCGAGAGGGCGGTAGGCACGCTGTCCATAGGTCGGCGAGTATATCCACGTAGACGGGCCCGTTGGGGGCTACCTCAACGGGGCGGTCACCGCTTCTACCGGGGCTTCCGCGCTCCGTCCGCGGCTCGAATACCAACGGTAGTAATCGTTCTGCACCCGGCTCACGATTCCAGGCAGAACACGGTAGGAATCCCGGTACAGGATGCCCAGGGGGTTGTTCACCTCACGACTGCGACGCCTGATCGCGTCGACGACCATGTCGACGCCCTCCTCCAACGTCAGCGATGCGTACTGGCTCCAGTCCGACGGGGCAATCATGTCGGTCGTGACCAGTGGGAGATGAACATTGGTGACGCGCACTCCGTCGGCACGACTCTCGATGCCCGCGATACGCAGCACCGCGTCCAAGGCCGCCTTCGACCCGACATAGGCAGAGAACTCGGGCAGGTTGCCCAGCACTCCGATCGATGAGCTGTGCACGATATGCCCCGAGCCGCGCGCACGCATGCCCGGCAATAGGCGCAGCACCAGGCCCACACCACCGAGGTAGTTGATCGCCACGGTGCGCTCGTAATCGTGCAGCCGGTGTTCGGAGTCGGCGAGCGACCGCATGATCGACCTGCCCGCGTTCAGCACCAAAGTATCCGGTGCCCCAAAGCGTTCGAGCACTTCATTGGCGACCGCGTTCGCGCCGTCACTCGTCGATAAATCGCCGGGCACGGCGTGCGCGACACCGCCTCGCACCGTGATCTCGCGCACGACGTCGTCGAGCTCATCGGCCCGGCGTGCGGTGACAATCGCACGAGCCCCCACCTCCGCGACCCTCTCGGCCAGCCGCCGGCCGATCCCGCTGGAGGCGCCGGTGATCAACACCGTCCGGCCCCCCACCCGCTCGGACAGCGTCGGAGTCCATGGGTAGCTGACGCTGACCGGTTTCGTAAGAACGTTGATCATGTGTCTGACGGCCCGCATCGGGTCTCCCATAGCTCGTGTGCTGCTGACTGTTTCGCGTTGCGCCGGCAGAGTCGAGGCGTGCTGCCCGAGCAATCATCATGTTGACATCAGCTGTTGTCAAGATGGGATCCTGGTGGGCGAATTTCGGCATACCAGCTTCGTGCCGTTTGCTATCGTTGCTGATGGGCGCAAGTTTCGGGGGTCGGACGCGGTACGGCGCGACGCTCTTCCTCGTCGCCGCATTCCTCTGTGCATGTGTGTCCCCCAGTAGCTCTGCCCGGCACGAGGAATGGTCTTCACTCGTCTCGATGCTCGCCGACCAGCAGAAGGCTCTGCATGAGAAGGACCCTCTGTACGACCTTCCCGGCACACCCCAGCCGACCACACGCAAGGACATCCGGGTAAAAGAACGCCAGTGGGGCCTGTACCTCGACGCCGACCACCGGGAACTGTTGCAGATCTCCGACGGCCTGCGCGCCTTCTGTGGCTTCGATGACTTGTTCTCTCTCGCCGATTCGGCGCCCGGCTCGACGAACTGGGAGGGCATGAAGGCGTACCTCGAAGGCGCGTCACTGACTCCCGAATACTTCGGTGCCCACTCCTTCAACCAACTGATTCCCGTTCTCGGCACCGAGGACGACTACGTGATGATCATCGCCGTTGCCCACTCGTACTTCAGCGATGAGCCGGGCACCGTGTTCGAGCTCGGCGGTAGTGGCCCCAACGGGATCGGCCAGTACCCGACACTGATGGACGCGGTGCGGATCAAGTCTGAGTGGTACCAGAGGGAACTCCGGAACACGAAGGCGTAGGTGTGCGGGGAACCAAAACGTATGCGCGATCGTCTGACCTAACAAGAGGAGCTTCCGGGGGGACACATGACATCGAGACCAGGCGTTGACCGCATAGCATCCGCTAACAGTTGTCGCGTTCCCCGATTTCCCCGGACGCACGCGCCGCGCACGGTCACCAGATAGGTTGAATGCCATGTCCGATCTGCCTACTCGCACCTACGCCGAGTTTCCCGGAATCAGTACCCGCGCCTGGGAACACCCGGCCGACCGGGCGGCTCTGCAAACACTGCGCAGCCTCAAAGGCTTCGATACCATCCTCAAGGCGCTGGCCGCGCTGCTGCGGGAACGTCAGCATCGGCTGATGTATCTGGCGACCGCCGTCCGCGTCGATGATCGACAGTTCACGTCACTGCACGACACCCTCAACGACTGTGCTCGCGTCCTCGACGCCCCCGAAACCCCGGAGCTCTACGTCATTCAGGGGCCGTACGCCAACGCGTACACCATCGGCATGGACCAACCGTTCATCGTGCTGACCTCCGCGCTGCTGGACCTGATGAACGAACAGGAGCTGCGCTTCATCGTCGGCCACGAACTCGGGCACGCACTCTCGGGACACGCGGTGTACCGCACCATGCTGATGCACCTGATGCGGCTGGCCGGGAACCTCGGCTGGATGCCTATCGGCGGGTGGGCGCTGCGCGCCGTCGTCGCCGCGCTCATGGAATGGCAGCGCAAATCCGAGCTTTCCGGGGACCGCGCCGGGATGCTCTGCGGTCAGGACGTGGACACCGCGATCCGCGTGGAGATGAAGCTGGCCGGGGGCTCACGCCTCGACGAGATGGACACGCAGCGCTTTCTGGCTCAGGCAGCCGAGTACGAGCGCACCGGAGACATGCGTGACGGCGTGCTCAAACTACTCAACCTCGAACTGCAATCGCACCCGTTCTCGGTATTGCGGGCCGCCGAGCTCAGCAAGTGGATCGACCGCGGCGAATACGGCGCGATCCTCAGCGGCGACTATCCGCGACGCGAAGAAGACCCACAGGCCGATCTGGGCTCCGAGTTCCGCTCCGCGGCAAGGTCATACAAGGAGAATTTCGATTCCTCGACCGATCCGCTCATCTCCGCGCTGCGTAACTTCGGATCCACGCTCGATGGCGTGGTCAATGTCGTCGGCCAGGGCGTCACCGATGTCGCCACCGATGTGCGGCGCCGATTCTCGGAGTGGCGCAACAATTCCGACGACGAGCCGCGCGATGGCGACGCCTGACCTCGGGCGCCAACCATGACCGACTCGAACTACATGAACTTCTTCGTAGAGCGGGTCGCGTCCGATATGCCGGTGGTCACCGCCTGCACCAAAGCCTGTGGCTTTACCCTGGAATCAGATGGTCATCCCGTCGATGACGCGGATGGCTATGTCCAGATCACCAAGTACACAGACGGATTCGAGATGGGACTGTGCATCATCTGGCCGCCCACCGCGCCGATGACCCGGTCCCAGGAGGCAGTGGCACAGACCATTGCCCACGAACTGCGCCAGCGGGTGCTCTTCGACATCGAGGATCCGAGCGCCGAGTCGGGTGAGCGGTGGATCCTCGCGACACCCGGCGGTGCGGCCTCGACGGTTGGCGTCGTGGAGTACGAAGACGGCGTCGGCCTGGCCGGATCCCCATGACATCGACCCACGACCCACACGTGTTGCGCACCACCATGCGCACCGATCTGACTGCCGCGATGAAGGCCCGCAACAGCGTGGCCGTGAGCGCGCTGCGGACGACGATCGCCGCGATCGACAACGCCGAGTCAGTGGACGACACAGCGCAGACCACACTGGACAACACTCATATCGCTGGTTCGACAAGAGGTCTCGGGTCCGCGGAAGCCGCCCGCAAGGTGCTCTCCCCTGCCGATGTGCGTGCCATCCTGCGGGCACAGATCGATGACCGCGCCACCGAAGCCGAGCGTTATGAAACGCTCGGCCAAGCTCAGGCCGCCGCGAAGCTGCGTGAGGAGGCTGCGGTCATCGCCGGGTACCTATAACGACCCATAGCGTCGCGCGATGCCGTCGCACAGAATCTCGACACCCTTGACGATCACTTCACGCGGATTGGTCACCTGCGGCAGATCGCCCACCCCCACCAGCGCGGCCAGTCGCGGGGACTCCGGCAGCTCGACGTTGCCGCCGATCAGCTCGGACAAACCTGAAAAGTCGGTGCGCGCACCCGGGGAGACAAGCTGCCCGCCGACCGCACCGAGGCCGACGCCCTGCGAGTAACTCCACACCTGAAATGCCAACTCCGCCGCCTCGGGCACCGGAACCCCGAGGTGACCGAAGGCCTCCAGCAGCCAGTCGAAACACACCAGAGTGTCGGGTTGCATCCCGTTGCGTGGCACCGCATACGCCAACAGCACCCAGGGATGAGTGCTGTACAGATTGAAGTCGTACTCGACGGCCACGCGCACCCGTGCGCGCCAGTCGGGGTCGCCCATCATGTCGGCGGGGTAGGCGAATCGGCGGGTGACCTCTGCGGTCATCTCGACCAGGAGCGCATCCTTGTCGGCGACGTGGCGGTACAGCGACATGGCCCCCACTCCTAGGGCCTCAGCGATCTTGCGCATGGACACACCGGTCAGACCCTCGGCATCGGCAATCGTGATGGCCTTGGCAACAATCGATTCCAGCGTGAGACGCGGATCGGTCACGATGCTCCCTTCATAACTCGATTGACCGGCTTCACCAATTTGCGTACAGTGTACCCAGTCTACTGCGTACGCCGTACGCGCCCAAATATCACCGGAGCGATACCCCATGACCAGCTGCAAGAGCACTGCGCCCGAAAACGCGACGCCAGAAGGCGCCCGCGCTGGACGCCGCACATGGTTCGGGCTCGCCACCCTTCTACTGCCTGTATTCCTGGTGTCGATGGACGTCTCGGTGCTGTTCCTGGCGATGCCACGGCTGTCCGAGTCACTCAATCCGTCGGCGGCCGAACAGCTCTGGATCCTGGATGTCTACGGATTCCTGCTCGCCGGACTGCTCATCACCATGGGCAACCTGGGCGACCGGTGGGGACGTCGACGTCTCATGCTTTGGGGTGCCACGCTTTTCGGCATCGCATCGGTGATCGCCGCATTCGCGCCCACCCCGATGACACTGATCGCGGCCCGCGCGCTGATGGGTATCGGCGGGGCCACCCTGCTGCCCGCCAGCCTGGCGCTCATCGGCGTCATGTTCCCCAATGCCCGCCAGAAGGCGCTCGCGGTCGGCATCTGGGCCGCAGCCTTCTCATTCGGTGCCGCCGTCGGGCCCGTCATCGGTGGCCTGCTGTTGCACCACTACTGGTGGGGCTCGGTGTTCCTCATCAACGTTCCGGTGCTGATCGTGCTGCTGCTCACCGCCAACGCGCTCATCCCCGAATACCGAAACCCAGTGCTGGAACCGTTCGACCTGGCCGGCGTCGCATTGTCCTTGGTCGGCATCATGACCCTGGTATATGCCGTGAAAGCCGCCGCGACGCATGGCTTCTCGCTATCAGTCGCCATCACCGGTGTGATCGGCGTCGCCACCCTGGCGGTGTTCGTCCGGCAGCAGATGCGCTGCCCGCACCCGCTGCTCGCGTTGGACCTGTTCCGCAACCGGACCTTCACCGTGGCAATCGTCGGCACCGTCGCCGCGATGGCCACCTTCGGTGCGACCACCTACCTCACCGGGCTCTACCTACAGTCAGTGCTCGGTTTCGATGTGCTGGCCGCCGCCTTCCTGGGCGTGCCGATGGCGCTGACCGTCGCCTACTTCTCCATGGACGCAGCGCGTATCGAGCGGCTACTCGGGGAGCGCTGGACATTCGTCACGTCTCTGCTGGCCATGGCGGTCGGCAACGCGGTGCTCCTCGCGCTGGGCCCGCACGGGCCGGTGGGCGTCTACATCGCGGCGACGGTGATCGTGGGCGCCGGCGCCGGTGTCATGTTTACGTTCGTCTCGGCGGTGGCGCTCAATGCCGCCCCAACCGAGCGGGCCGGGCAGGCCACCGGCATCTCAGAGATGAGCTTTGAGCTCGGGACGGCCTTCGGGCTGGCATTGTTCGGCGCCCTCGCCTCGGCGATCTTCGCCGCCCGCACCCATGTGCACGAGACACTCGGACAGGCCATGGCGCGCGCCAAGGACATCGGCGGTGAGGCGGGTGCCGCCGCGGCCGAGCTCGCCAGGACCGGATGGACCGACGGAATCCACGCGGTCGCGGGGGTATCAACGCTGGTCCTGGTGGCCACGGCGATAACGGCCGCCGTTGTGATGCGTCACAGCGACACCTGATCGGGAACCTTCGGCGCACCGGGCTCGTAGAACACATATGACCCGCGAGATCCGAGACATCGACTCCGCCACCGAGGGCGTTGCCCACCGCGTGATCGCCACGGCATTCGCAGAGGATCCCGTGGTTCGTTGGGTCAACTCCGATCCCCGGCGTGACGAGGCAATTTTTCACGGGATCTCGCTGGCCTTGCACGGCTCCGGCCAGGGCGAGTACCTGCTGTACGAGGACGGCGTGGCCGTCGGGGCCGCGCATTGGGATCCCCCAAGCTGGGAGCCGCCGGGCGCGCAGAGGATGCGGGGCATCCCGTTGATTCTCGGCGCCGTGCGGCTCGGCGTCTTCCGCGGTATCGCCCTGGCGCGTGCGGCCGCGGCAGTCCGGCCCAAGCACCCGCACTGGTATCTGGCGACCATCGGCGCCACCGTCCCCGGCAGAGGCATCGGCTCGGCGCTCATCAAACACCAGATCGATCAGATCGAAGGCCCGGCATATCTGGAGAGCTCCAACATCCGCAACAACCCGCTCTACGAACGCTTCGGTTTCACGGTGGTCGACGAGATCAAACCGACGCCCGACGGCCCCACACTGTGGGCGATGTACCGGGACTGATTGCGCCCCAACATCGCTGAAGTCCGACCCACTGGATTACTGAGAATCGGTAACGACCGCGACTACCCTGGCGATGGAATACCTAGAGTTCGGTGTGTATCAGTGCTGATAGTTGTCTCCGCTGGGTGCAGCGGGGGCGCCGGTAGTGCAGAGGGTTGAGATGACGATTGTTCCGCCTCCCGTCGAGGACACGGCGATGCGGGCGTGGGAGTTCCCCGAGAACGACCCCGAGCCGCCCGCACAGTGGAGCAAGTACGTGCCCGGTGAGCCGCAGCTGCGTGCGGCGGCCTTCGGGACGCTGATCGGCCTGCTGGTGGCGGTGCTTCTGGGCGCCGCCTACGCTGCCGAACCCGGCGGTTCCCTGTGGGCGTTGAACAAGACCGTCTTCACCACCCACTCCCAGGACGTCGCCGTGCGTGCCGTGGTTTCCCCACTCAAGAACGCCCAGGACATCCTGGGCAACGGTCAGCAGCCCTCTCCCGATCAGCTCACCGAGGCCCGGACCTCACTCAACGAGGCCAAACGGGGATTGGAGTTCGTCTCCGCCTCCGATGAACGCACCACCCTGCAGAACCTGTATCTGCAGCTCACTCAGCAGCTGCGGCAGTACACACCGGAACAGGCCCAGCAGCTTCCCGCGCTGCCCGCCCCGCCAGGGGTGAACACCGACGCGAACCTGGCTGCCAACGTGGGGCCCGCCGCTCCGGCATCATCGCCGCCAAGCTGGGGTTACGCTGCCGCCGCGAGCGCGCCCGGCCCGGCACCGCAGTCCTACTCGGCTCCCCCGCCTCCCGGAATTCCGGTAGATCCGGTTGCCGACTGGCCGGCTCCCGTCGCGCCGCCGTTGACACCCAACCTGCTCGATCTGGGCGGCTACGACCAAGCGTGGTCTCTGCTCTACGGATACAACGTCCTGGACTGGTTCAACTGGGGACTGTCCGGCTTCAACCGGTACGGGTTCGACTTCATGGGCTTCGACCGATGGGGCTATGACCGATGGGGTTACGACCGGTGGGGTTACGACCGGTCCGGTTACAACTGGGACGGCTACAACTGGTCGGGTTACAACCGCGACGGCCGAGACCGAGACGGCCGCAACGAATGGGGCCAGTTCCGCGACGAGGATCCCCGCGACCAGGGTTGGTACGACAGGTACCACCCGTATCGGGAGTACTACGACTGGAAGTTCCAGAACACCAACCCGGTGTACAGCCGCAACCTGTGGGATCAGGCACATGGGGTCAACCCTGCGCAATACCAGGATTGGAACCTGAATCGCAGCTGGGACAACCCCTTAGAGCGTGACTGGTCACCCGTGGCCCGCGTCGCCGACCGCCCGGTGCTGGCCGAGCCGGTGGTGAATCTCGATGCGTCACTGGCACAGTTCCTCACCGACGACAAGTCCGCCCGCCCGTCGGGGGATCTCATCAAGGATCTTTCGACGAAGTCGGTCCGAAACTTCAGCAAGGAACTTGCCACCCCACCGCCGGCTCCCGAGAAGACACCGACATCGGTGTCCCCTGTCGAGGTAAAGCCGTCCGCCCCACCGGTATTGACGGCACCAGTGCCTACGGTTCCGCCGAAGCAAGTGCCCGAGGACTTCACACCCCCGGCACTGCCGACGGTTCCACCACCGACGCTGGCCCCATCTACGGAGCCGCGCGCGACGTCCAGTACTTCGAGCCCGGCTACGTCGAGCGAACCGTCACACTCACCGACCCCGACGTCCGGGCCTCCGACCAATGCCACCACCAGCGCACCGGCTCCCGCATCCACGTCAGTGGCTCCGGCGCCCACACCCAAGGAGGAGACTTCGGCACCCGTCACGACGCCGACGGCTCCAACTCACGAGACACCGGCTACGCCTACGCCACGCCAGACGGCCACCACACCACCAGCGGAGACAACCCAGCCGTCGGCCGCTCCCGAACCGACCAAACAGCACAGCACGCCGACGTATGAGGCCCCGACGTCCGAAGCACCCGCACCGCGGGCGACCGTGGAACCTGCGCCCCAGCAGGTCCCCACCGAGGCTCCGGCGAAGCAGGCCCCCGTCGAGCGTGAGACGCCCCCGTCACGGGCGTCGGCGCCAGAAACCGTGGCACCCACACGTGAAGCGCCCACGCGGGAGGCACCGACGTACAGCACGGCGACACAGGCTCCCAGTTCGGGCGGCAGTAGCGGTGGTGGCGGTTACGGTGGTGGGGGCAGTTACGGCAGTGGCAGTAGTGACAGCAGCAGTGGCGGTGGCCACCACTAGCGAGAGCCCCATCACAGTGCGAGTAAGGCTACCCTTACTTCATGCCAACAACATGGATGGACACCGTGGTACGCCAGGTGCGCAGGGTGGGCGACTTCCCGTTTCCACATCAGGCGGCCTTCATGCTCGACAATCCGATTCACCGAAAGTTCGTGAATCCCGCAGGCGTGGCCGAGCGGTTGGCGCTACGCGGTGACGAACGAGTGTTGGAGATCGGCCCAGGGCCGGGAATCTTCAGCGTGCAGATCGCCCCACGACTCCCCGCCGGCCATCTCGACCTGTTCGACGTACAACCCGAGATGCTCGACAAGGTCAAACGCAAGCTCGATCGGGCCGGATATCGGAACGCAGGATTTCATTCGGGCGATGCCAGCAATGGACTTCCCTTCCCGGACAAGTCTTTTGACATCGCCTTCCCCGCCAGCGTGATCGGCGAAGTCCCCGACAAGACCGCATGCATCCAGTCACTGCACAAGGCACTCAAGCCCGGCGGAAGGCTGGTCTTCCAGGAGATCTTCCTGGACCCCGACCGCCTGGGCATCTCCGAGCTGCGCACTCTCACCGAACCCGAGGGTTTTGCCTTCTCCTCGGCCACGGGAAGCCGGTGGCGCGACATCGTGGAGTTCACCCGAACCTGATCCGCCCGGGCCGGATCTTCACCCAAGCCCTCAAGCATTCGACACCCGAGCGGCCCTGCGAGCAACCTCTGTGCGAGGCAATATGCCCCCCGTCGTAGCTCGTCGTATCCGGTAGTCCTTCACATCGGGAGGCCTCCCCGCAACCGTCCGCACGCCGACGCTGTCGGTGGATGCGCATCCCAGACAATGGGAGCCAGGTGTGAGGAATACCATGTCTGGAGATATCGTTAGTTTAGGTAATCTACTTTTCAGACTTCCAAAGAACACCCTGTCGATGTGAGGCTGCCATGACCGTGACCAACGAGACCGACCCGCAGCTGGAGCAGCTGGCCCGCCGCATCGAGAATCTGCGCGAGAGCGATCCACAGTTCCGCGACACTCTGCCCGACCGCGCGGTCGCCGAGAAGGTACTGCGCCCCGGCATTCATCTCTCAGAGGCCATTGCGACGTTGATGACCGGATACGCCGAGCGCCCCGCACTGGGCGAGCGTGCACGTGAACTCGCCACCGACCAAGACGGCCGGACCGTGCTGCGCCTGCTCCCCCGTTTCGATACCACGACCTACGGTGAATTATGGTCCCGCACAACGTCTGTCGCCGCCTACTGGCACCATGACGCGGCACATTCGGTCAACGGCGGCGACTTGGTCGCTACCCTCGGCTTCACCAGTGTCGACTACACGGTGCTGGATCTGGCGATCATGATTCTCGGCGGGGTCGCGGTGCCGCTGCAGACCAGCGCGCCGGCTTCGCAGTGGACCACCATTCTCGCCGAGACCGAACCCAACACACTCGCAGTGAGCATCGAATTGATCGGCACTGCACTGGAATCCGTACTCGCCACCCCGTCGATCAAGCAGGTCGTGGTGTTCGACTACACCCCCGAGGTCGATGCGCAACGCGAGGCCTTCGAGGCCGCCGGCGCACAGCTCGCAGGAACCGGCATCACCATCGAGACACTCGATGCGGTGATCGCGCGTGGCGCACAGCTTCCGGCCGCCCCGCTCTACGCACCCTCGTCCGGTGACGATCCGCTGGCGCTGCTGATCTACACCTCCGGCAGCACCGGAGCCCCCAAGGGCGCCATGCACAGTGAGAACATCGTGCGCCGCTGGTGGATTCGCGAAGACGTCATGGCCGGGACCGAGAACCTGCCCATGATCGGCCTGAACTTCATGCCCATGAGCCACATCATGGGCCGCGGCACACTCACCTCAACACTGTCTACCGGTGGCCTCGGGTACTTCGCCGCATCCAGTGATATGTCAACACTTTTCGAAGACATGGAGCTGATCCGCCCCACCGCGCTCGCCCTGGTTCCCCGCGTATGCGACATGGTCTTCCAGCGGTTCCAGACCGAGGTGGATCGTCGCCTCGCCAGCGGTCACTCCGCGGATTCGGACACGGTGGCCGCAGAGGTCAAGGCCGAGATTCGTGACAATCTCTTTGGTGGCCGCGTCCTGGCGGTCATGGTGGGCTCCGCACCGCTGTCCGAGGAGCTGGGCGAATTCATCGAGTCGTGCTTCGAGCTGCATCTGACCGACGGCTATGGATCCACCGAGGCCGGCATGGTGTTCCGCGACGGAATCGTGCAACGCCCGCCGGTCATCGAATACAAGCTCGTCGATGTGCCCGAGCTGGGGTACTTCTCCACCGACCAGCCGCATCCGCGCGGTGAGCTGCTGTTGAAGACCGACGGCATGTTCCTCGGCTACTACAAGCGCCCCGAGGTGACCGCGGGCGTGTTCGACGGCGACGGTTTCTACATGACCGGCGATATTGTCAGCGAGCTCGCCCACGACAACATCCAGATCGTCGATCGCCGCAACAACGTGCTCAAACTGTCCCAGGGAGAGTTCGTCGCGGTCGCGACATTGGAAGCCGAGTACGCCAACAGCCCTGTGGTGCACCAAATCTACGTGTACGGCAGCAGCGAAAGGTCCTATCTGCTGGCGGTCGTGGTGCCCACACCGGAGGCCGTCGCGGCCGCGAAGGGAGACACCGCGGCACTCAAGGTGACCATCGCGGATTCACTACAGGACATCGCCCGAGAGATCCAGTTGCAGTCCTACGAGATCCCGCGCGACTTCATCATCGAGCCCCAGCCCTTCACCCAGGGCAACGGTCTGCTGACCGGCATCGCCAAGCTGGCACGGCCGAACCTCAAGTCGCACTATGGCGATCGGCTCGAACAGATGTACGCAGATATCGCCGAGCAGCAGAGCTTGGAAATGCAGCGGCTGCGTTCCGATTACGATCCCGATAAGCCCGCGCTGGAAACGGTACTCAAGGCCGCACAGGCCCTGCTGGGCGTGTCATCGGCCGAACTCGCTGTGCTGTCTTCGGACGCACATTTCACCGACCTGGGCGGCGACTCCCTGTCTGCCCTGTCCTTCTCCGACCTACTGCGCGATATCTTCGCCGTCGAGGTTCCCGTCGGTGTCATCGTCAGTGCGGCCAACGACCTCAGCGGTATCGCGAAGTTCGTTGACGAACAACGTCATTCCGGCGGCAACCGGCCGACCGCCGAGACGGTGCACGGAGCGGGTCATACCGAGATCCGAGCCGCCGACCTGACTCTGGACAAGTTCATCGACGAGGCCACTCTGCAGGCGGCCCCTTCACTGCCCAGAGCGGTCGGAGTCCCTCAGACCGTGCTCTTGACCGGGTCCAACGGCTACCTGGGCCACTACCTGGCACTGGAATGGCTTGAACGCCTGGACAAAACCGAGGGCAAGCTCATCGTCATCGTTCGGGGCAAGGACGCCGACGCCGCCTACCGCCGCCTCGAGGAGGCGTTCGACACCGGCGACACCGAACTGCTGGCGCACTTCCGAACGCTGGCCGAAAAACACCTCCAGGTGCTCGCGGGTGATATCGGTGATCCCAACCTGGGACTGGAAGCCGATACCTGGCAACGCCTGGCCGACACCGTCGACGTCATCGTGCACCCCGCCGCACTGGTGAACCACGTACTGCCCTACAAGCAGCTGTTCGGCCCGAATGTCGTTGGCACCGGCGAAATCATCAAGCTGGCATTGACCACCAAGATCAAGCCCATCACCTATCTGTCGACGGTCGCGGTCGCCGCGTATGTCGACCCGGCCACCTTCGACGAAGAGTCCGATATCCGGCTCATCAGCGCGGTGCGTCCCGTGGACGAGCTGTACGCGAATGGCTACGGCAACAGCAAGTGGGCGGGCGAGGTGCTGCTGCGGGAGGCCCACGACCTCTGCGGCCTGCCAGTCGCGGTATTCCGCTCCGACATGATCCTGGCGCACAGCCACTACACCGGCCAGCTCAACGTCCCCGACCAGTTCACCCGCCTGATCCTCAGCGTGATCGCCACCGGCATCGCACCCGGATCGTTCTATCAGGCGCAGGCCACAGCTGAGCGTCCCCGTGCGCACTATGACGGGCTGCCGGGTGACTTCACCGCCGAGGCCATCACCACGTTGGGCACGCAGGTGCCGGAGGGCCCCGAGGCTTACGTGACGTACGACTGTGTGAACCCGCATTCCGATGGTGTTTCGCTGGACAACTTCGTCGACTGGCTCATCGACGCCGGCTACCCCATCCAGCGCATCGACAACTACAGCCAGTGGTTCGACCGCTTCGACACCGCCATCCGCGGCCTACCCGAAAAGCAAAAGCAGCACTCGCTGCTACCCCTGCTGCACGCGTTCGAACAGCCCTCCGGCGCCGAGGACCATGGGGTTGTTCCGGCCAAGCGTTTTCAGCATGCGGTGCAGGCGGCCGGAATCGGTCCGGTCGGGCAGGACGGTACGACCGACATCCCGCATCTGTCGAGACAGTTGATCGTCAAGTACGCCAAGGATCTCGAACAGCTCGGTCTGCTGTAGGTCCAGGTGAGCCCCCGCACTTACAGAATCTACGGTTTCGTAAGCTGCCCGATATGACGATCGACGCCACCGCTGCCCATACGAAGGAAGCACGTCGTCAGCGGTTGGTTGACCGCGTGAGGCGTCTCTTCACCGAGGATCCGCAGTTCGGTGCCGCCAAACCCGACACCGCGGTAGATGCTGCCGTCGCCGTGCCCGGCCTGCGGCTCGCGCAGGTGGTCGCCACGATCATGGACGGGTACGCCGACCGGCCCGCCCTCGGGCACCGGGCCCAGGAACTCGTCACCGATGAGGCGGGACGCTCGACGCTGCGTCCACTGCCCGAATTCGAGACCGTCACCTACGGCGAGCTGTGGGGTATGGCCCGTGCGCTGGCTTCCGCCTGGCATCACGATGCCAACGCGCCGCTGCGGACCGGCGATTTTGTTGCGATGCTCGGTTTCACAAGCGTCGACTACACCGCGGTTGATCTGGCGTGCATCCATCTGGGCGCCGTGGCGGTACCGCTGCAAACCAGCGCGCCCGCATCGAATTGGACCGCCATCCTTGCCGAATCCGAACCCTCGGTGCTGGCCGTGAGCGCCGAGTTGTTGGATGCAGCAATGGAATCGGCGCTTGCTACGCCGTCGCTGCGACATATCACGGTCTTCGATTACCACCCCGGTGTCGATACACAGCACGACAGCATCGAATCCGCGCAGCACCGGATCGCCGAGGCCGGGCTGCCGATTTCCGTTGACGTGATATCTGCGGTGATCGGGCATGGGCGAGCCCTTCCGGAGGCTCCCCTATTCACCGCCGACGAGGGCGAGGACCCATTGGCCCTGGTGATCTACACCTCGGGCAGCACGGGCACCCCCAAGGGCGCGACATACACCGAGAAGATGGTCGCCAAACCATGGCTGAGGGCCGACACCCTGAGCTCCAAGGCCGAAATCCCGCTGATCAACCTCAATTTCATGCCGATGAGTCATGTGATGGGCCGCGGCAGTCTGGTCACGGCGCTGGCCTGCGGCGGCCTCGCCTACTTCGCGGCGTCAAGCGATATGTCCACCCTCTTCGAAGACATCACCCTCACCCGTCCCACGGTGGTGACCCTCGTTCCCCGCGTGTGCGACATGCTCTTTCAGCGTTACCGCAATGAGGTCGAACGCCGCGCCGGGGCGGATCCCGCGACCGACCTCGCCGACCTCGACGCGGAAGTCAAGACCGAGATACGTGAAAACCTTTTCGGCGGACGCGTTTTGACCATCGTCTGCGGCTCGGCGCCACTGTCGGAAGAGCTCGCGGCATTCATCGAATCCTGTCTGGACGCGCGCATCACCGACGGTTACGGGTCCACCGAGGCCGGGGTCATTGTGCGCAACGGGCGAATCCAGCGCCCGCCCGTCATCGACTACAAGCTGATCGACGTGCCCGAACTGGGCTACTTCTCCACCGACAAGCCCCACCCGCGAGGTGAGCTGCTGGTCAAGGCCGAGTCGGTATTCGGCGGCTACTTCAAGCGTCCCGACGTCACGGCCGACGTGTTCGATCCGGACGGGTACTACAAGACCGGCGATATCGTTGCCGAGCTCGAGCCCGACAAAATCCAGATCGTCGATCGGCGCAACAACGTCATCAAGCTGTCGCAGGGTGAGTTCGTCGCTATCGCCAACCTTGAGGCCGAATACGCCAATAGCACACTGGTACAACAGATTTGCGTCTACGGAAGCAGCGAGCGATCTTACCTGCTGGCCGTGGTGGTACCGACCTCCGAGGCATTCGAGCTAAGCCATGGCGATGACGAGCTGCTCAGACGCCAGATCGGCGAGTCTCTTCAACAGGTCGCCCGCGACGCACAGCTGCAGCCCTACGAGGTGCCTCGCGACTTCCTGGTGGAGACCGCGCCGTTCACTGCCGCCAACGGCTTGCTGACCGGTATCGCGAAGCTGGCAAGGCCCAAGCTGCACGAGAAGTACGGTGCCCGCCTCGAGCAGCTGTACTCCGATATCGCGAGCGCCCAGGCGCTCGAACTTCAGGCCCTGCACTCGGCCGGACACGAGGGCAAGCCTGTCCTGGATACCGTGCAACGTGCGGTCACGGCGCTGCTGGGGCTGTCCGCGGCGGAGGTCAGCCCAGAGGCGCACTTCATCGACCTGGGCGGCGATTCCCTCTCCGCCCTCTCATTCTCCGATCTGCTCCGGGACATCTTCGCCGTCGAAATTCCGGTCGGCGATATCGTCAGCGCTGCCAACGATTTGACCGCCATCGCGCGCATCATCGAAAGACAACGCGACTCCGGATCGACCCAACTCACCGCCGAGACGGTGCACGGCACCGGGCACACCCAGGTCCGAGCCACCGACCTGACTCTGGACAAGTTCATCGACGAGGCCACCCTGCAGGCGGCCCCTTCACTGCCCAGAGCGATCGGAACACCGCAGACCGCTTTGCTCACCGGAGCCAACGGCTACCTGGGCCGGTTCCTGGCACTGGAATGGCTTGAACGCCTGGACAAGACCGGTGGAAAGCTCATCGTCATCGTCCGCGGTAAGAACACCGACGCCGCCTACCGCCGTCTGGAGGAAGCCTTCGACAGCGGAGATGCCGAACTGCTGGCGCACTTCCGAACGCTGGCCGAAAAGCACCTCGAGGTGCTCCCCGGCGACATCGGGGACCCGAACCTGGGACTGGAACCCGACACCTGGCAACGCCTGGCCGACACCGTCGATGTCATCGTGCACCCCGCGGCCCTGGTCAATCATGTGCTCCCCTACAGCCAGCTGTTCGGCCCGAATGTCGTTGGCACCGCTGAAATTATCAAGCTGGCACTGACCACCAAGATCAAGCCCATCACCTATCTGTCCACGGTGGCCGTGGCAATGTCTGTGGACCCCCGGGCATTCGACGAGGATTCCGATATCCGGCTCATCAGCGCGGTCCGGCCCATCGATGAGGGATACGCCAACGGATATGGCAATGCCAAGTGGGCGGGCGAGGTGCTGCTGCGGGAGGCGCACGATCTCTGCGGCCTGCCGGTCGCGGTGTTCCGCTCCGACATGATCCTGGCGCACAGCCACTACACCGGCCAGCTCAACGTCCCCGACCAGTTCACCCGCCTGATCCTCAGCGTGATCGCCACCGGCATCGCACCCGGATCGTTCTATCAGGCGCAGGCCACAGCTGAGCGTCCCCGTGCGCACTATGACGGGCTCCCAGCAGATTTCACGGCATCGGCCATCACCGCGGTCGGCACGACGGTCGCGGCTTCTGAAGCATTCCAGACCTACGATTCGGTAAACCCACATGCCGACGGCATATCGCTGGACAACTTCGTCGACTGGCTCATCGACGCCGGCTACCCCATCCAGCGCATCGACAACTACAGCCAGTGGTTCGACCGCTTCGACACCGCCATCCGCGGCCTACCCGAAAAGCAAAAGCAGCACTCGCTGCTACCCCTGCTACACGCGTACCGATACCCGCAACACGCGCACAACGGGGCCTTCATACCCGCCATCAGATTCCGCGAGGGTGTCCAAGCTGCCCAGAACATCGACATCCCCCACCTCACCCGGGATCTGATCGTCAAATACGCCAAGGACCTCGAACAGCTCGGCCTGCTGTAGCTGCGCGAATTTCTGTGCGCCGCTTTCAATTCCGGAGTGATAGCGACGAAAGCCCGGATTCGGAATCGTGACCGGTGTTAGTGTCGCCGCCATGGGACAGTGGTCACGTGACGAGCTGCAGAGCATGTTCGACCATCACCTTCGGGTGGTCGATGAGATAGGCCCCAAGGGTGAGTGGGCCACATATGCCGACCTGTTCGCCGAGGACGCCAGCTATATCGAACCGACGTACGGCACGTTCGAGGGTCGCGACGCCATCCGCGAATCCATGGTCAAGACCATGTCGGAGTTCCCCGGGGCGGAGATGCCGCACTACTTCTCCAACTGGCACGTCGTCGACGAGGAACACGGCTGGGTCATCTGCGAGCTGGTCAACCGCATGAAGGACCCCGGCGACGGAAGCATCTGGGAAGCAACAAATATCAGCATCTTCCGCTACGCCGGCGATAACCAATGGGCCAACGAGGAAGACGTCTACAACCCGATGCAGTTCATGGTGGCCATCCAGGGTTACGTGCAGCGCAGCAGTGAGTTGGGCTCACTGTCGCCCGCGGCCGAGACCTTCGGGAAGAACATGGGCTGGCTCAGCTAGCTCGCGGCCAGGAACCTGCCCGCCTTGACCGTGCTCCCGAAGCCCTCGACGAAGGTGCCGTAGGAGTACACCCGCTGCCCACCGACGACCGTCGCCGCGATCGCCCTGTCATTGCGGCACACCTGTCGGGACACCCCGAACTCGTCCATGAACTGTTCGTGATATTCCTCCAGCGAATCATCAAGGCCCGCAGGGTCGATCACCGCAATATCGGCGGTGTCCCCAATACGCAGACGCCCGGCGTCCAGGCCGTACCACCCACCGAGCTCGCCGGTGAGCCGGTGCACCGCGGCTTCCAGCGGCATGAAGGGCGCACCCGCCTCGCCGGCCTCTTTCACGCGCTTGAGTAACCGCAGCCCCGCGTTGTAGAAGGACATGTTGCGCAGGTGCGCACCCGAGTCGTTGTTGCCCAGCTGGAAGTGGCGGTACTTGATGGCCTGGTTCAGAATGTCGGTTCGGTCGTTGGCGATGGTGGTGTGCCAGCGCACCTTTCCCGGGTACTCGGACACGAGGTCAAGGAAGGCGTCAACGGGCTGCACTCCACGATCGTCTGCCACCTGACCAAACGACTTTCCCACCACCGATTGGTCGGGGCAACCAACGATCTCCGTGTCGTACATATCGCGATTCCAGGCCACCACCCCGTACTTCTGCGCCATCTCCTTGCGGAACCGTCGCCGATATCCCTCGTCCTTGATCAGATCGACCCGCTGAAGCTGATCGCGGATATCCAATGCCGCCGTGCCCGAGGCGAACTCCTCGAAGATCACCAAATCCATGCCGTCGGAGTACAGATGGAACGGCACCGCCAGCAGCTGGAAGTTGACCTGGGAGCGCAGCAACGGGTTCAGGGCGCCGGTCGCCGCCTTCAGGAGATTGATCACCGACCGGTTGCTCTTGAGATCAAAGGCCGCCAACAGGGTCGTCTTGAGGGAGCGCCGCCAGGGGCGGGCACCGCTGAGCAGGAAGTGCATGACCGTCTCGGGCCGCTTCTCCACGTCGAGGTTCGATTGCACCACTGCGCCGCGCCGGCGCACCACCTCATAGAGCGCGCCGTACTCGCGCCAGGTCGCGTACGTGGACGGCAACTGCCGACCCGCGAACCGGGTGCCCTCCAGCTTGGAGAAACGCAGCCGGTCGGTAGACAGGCCGACGAAACCGGCGTCGAGCGCATCGGCCACCATGGCCCGCATCCGGGCCAGCTCCTCGGATGAGGGGCGTTCGTCGTAGTCGGTCGCGCGTGCGAGACCCATGACCGCCGCACGGATATCCGAGTGCCCGATCAGTGTTGCGACGTTCGCGCCCAACGGAAGTGACTCTATGAACTTGCGATACCCGCGTGGTCCGTCCCAGTCTTTGTGCTCCTTCAGGGCCGAGTGAACCGCATCCCACGGCAGGGCCTCTACCCGGGCAAAGAGATCGGCAACATCCTCCGGATCCGCGTACACCGCGGACATCGAGCAGTTGCCGTAGATGACGGAGGTGACACCGTGGCGCACCGATTCGCCGAGCCCCGGGCTGACGAGCACCTCGGCGTCGTAGTGGGTATGCACGTCGACCATGCCGGGGATGACCCATTTGCCGTCGGCATCGATGACCTCGCCGGCGTCGTCACCCGACAGGCCGGGCGCCATGGCCACCACCTTGCCGCCGCGAACCCCGACGTCCAGGACTTGGCCGGGTGCGCCCGTCCCGTCGAACACCAGGCCGCCACGCACCAGCAGGTCAAATGTCGCCATACTCGATCCACCTCATTCGATCAGCAGATACTCAGCTTATCCCTGCCTATTCACGCCTACCCGGAAGGCCCATCTGCGGTTTCACAGGTGCTTCACAACTGATCGCCACCGTGCGGCATCAACCAGGTCGACCATTTCGAACGGAACCGCAAGCGCAACCGCGAGATCGACGAACGCGACGAGCGCCACCACTGCGGTGGCTTCGGATCATGTTCCGGCCCTGCGGGTTTGCAGGTGGACCCGGACACAGTTCTCCCGCAACACCCGGCGTAGCTTTCGTCAGGTGTCGCGGGAGTCCTTGCTCACGCGTCGAAGAAGATCTGCACCCGGTCAGATTCCGGAAGTGTCTGGCACGCCAGCGTGAACCCCTCGGCCACCTCGCTGTCGATGAGAGACTCGTTCATCAGCATCCGCGTCTGACCCGATTGCACCGAGCACATGCAGGTGGCACAGGCCGATTCGCGACACACATAGGGCGCGTCGATCCCTGCGTCCAGGAGTACGTCGAGCAGCTTCTTGCCCCTCGGCCAGTCCAAAACATGTGTGCTGCCGTAGATTTCAACCTCCAGGACCGTGTTCCCGGTGGTGTCGCTGCCGGTAACCCTGATGGCTTCTGCCGTCACTGGCCCACCGCACGGCGGCCCGGTAGGCGATCATTCAGCTCGCCCTCGGAACCGAAAAGGATTCCCTGCCACGTCTCGAGCAGTTCCTCGGTGTCGACATCATCGGGATGGAACCCGGGGCGCATGTATTCGGCGATATCGCGCATCAAACCCTTCACCAGCGGGCCGCGGTACACATCGATGGTCTGCCGCAGCACCGCCAACGGCTTCCAGCCGCTGGGGTCGGTGAGGATCGATGCCAAGACGGCCAGCGTCATCAGGGGCAGTGTGCCCGCCCAAATCAGTGACATCACACCGATACGTACCGACTCCGGACCACCCACCGAGCGATACACATCGAAGGCGACCGACTTGTGCTCCATCTCCTCCATGGCATGCCAGTTCAGGAGGTGGTGAACCTCGCCGGACATCGGAATCTCTTGCAGCTGAGCACTGGAGAGCACCCGCTGGGCGAGTACCGCCGTGTAATGCTCGGCAGCAGCGGTCATCGCCAGATGCGCGATTCTGGGCGTACGTTTCTCCAGCGCGATGACGAACTTCTCACGCCGACTACCCTCCTCGAAGTTCATGATCCGGACCAAGGGGTAGCCCATATCGATGATCTTCTCGTTGAGCTTGCGGTGCTCGCGGCCATGCATGGCCTCCTGCCCGATGAAACCCGCCACCCGCTTCTTCAACACCGGGTCCGTGATCTGATCGGCGAAGTTGCGCACGGACCTGATGAAGGACTCCTCGCCGGGAGGAAACGCACCGGAAAGGAGCGACACCAAATGACTGAAGACGATGTCGCCCTCGACATAGTGCTTCTTCATGGGGGCCGGCTCACCGAACCGAAAGTTCATCCGGCGTACCTTGGGCAACTCGCGCGCTGTTACTCCCGACCGCCCCTGCTCGACAACAGCCATGACGGAACTCCTTCCTGGGACGTCACCATTGACGTCTGACCTGGCGATTTCTACTAGTACTCTGAGTACTACTGGTAGTATCCATACCGCACGGCGCTAGCACAATAGGCAGGACCCGTGTGTCGCCCCGAACTGGCAGATCAGGGGCCGGGCACACGTACCATCACTGGTGATGAGAGGCGTGGAAAGCGTGAGTACAGCCATCGCGTCGAAAGTCGGCCCCGGCGCCGCCCGACGTGGCGACCGCCGCAAGGTCGCCCGGGAAGAGTTGTTGGACGCCGCGTTTCGCGCCATCGATGCCATCGGCTCGACCGTCAGCATGGACGACATCGCGCGCGAGGCCGGGGTCGCCAAACCGAAGTTGTACCGCTACTTCGAAGACAAGGCCGACCTGCACAGCGCTGTGCTGGAACGTGTGCAGGACATGGTGTGGAACGCGGCCATGGGTCGGATCAATCTGATGGCAGACTCGGCCCGCGAATTGGTCGAGCATGGCGCCAATGAGTACGCCCGCATGATTTCGGATCACCCGAACGTGTTGCGCTTCATCGTGCACGGCCACTTCGTCAATTCCAGTGACGGCACTGAGCGTCTGGTGGAGACCGCGCAGCAGATGACGCACGATATCGCCGAAATACTCTCGAATGCGATCGACGACGAGACGGTGGACATCGACGATGCCGACCTGGCGGTGAGCTCTGCCGCCGGTGCCATCGGTACCGCCACCGAATGGTTCCTGGGGCCCAATCAGCAACGTGCCCAACCGATGCCCATTGAAAGATTCGTGGAGTATCTGACCACTGTCCTGTCCGGGCTCGCCGCATCGATCGCCGAGTTCAACGGCCTGACGCTTGATCCCGACCAGCCGCTGCACCTGGCGTTCACCAGCACACCCGGTGGCACCGCATGACCGACGGGGTCCCCCTGGCGCGCATCACTCGTGGCCGTGCGCTCGGCAAGTTGGCGGCCGGGCAGGCAGTACGCACCGCGAGCAGTCGACTCTCCATGATCGGGCGATCCGAACAAGCACGCGCGCTCCTCGCGGAACGCTCCACCCTGCAGGCGGCCGATCAGCTCGTGACCGTATTGGGCGGCCTCAAGGGTTCGGCGATGAAGCTGGGCCAACTGCTGTCGATGCTGGAAGTGGACATGGTGCCGGAGGCCCATCGCGAGCGCTTCCGTCAGAAGTTGGCCAGGTTGCGCGATCAAGCTCCGCGCGAGCCGTTCACGGTGATGCGTCCGATCATCGAGTCCAACTTGGGCACGCTGCAGAAGAACTTCCGCGACTTCGACGAAACTCCCGTCGCCGCCGCCTCCATCGGCCAGGTGTACCGAGCCGTCCTGCACGACGGGCGCGAGGTCGCGGTCAAGGTCAAGTACCCCGGCGTCGATGATGCGGTACGCGCGGACATGCAGAACCTCGCACTGTTCACCAAGTTTTGGCGCAAAGCGGTACCAACGCTGTCCAATTCGGCCTTCATGGAAGAGATTTCCATGAATTTGGAAAGCGAGCTCGACTATCCCCGGGAAGCTCGGACTCAACATGAGATCGCCGAACGCTATCGCGGGCACCCGTTCATCGTGATCCCGGACTGCGTGTCCGACATGTGCACACCGCAGATTCTCGTGACGGAATTCCTGGACGGACAGGCCTTTCCGTTCATGCAGACACTCGATGACGAGGAACGCAACCGCATCGGTGAGCTCATCTTCCGGTTCTACATCGGATCACTGTTCCAGGACAACGACTTCTGTGGTGACCCGCATCCGGGAAACATTCTGCGCGCGGCCGACGGCACCATCGGATTCGTGGACTTCGGGCTGTACAACCGGATGGACCCCGAACACGTCGACTTCGAACGCAAGATCATGCGCGCCGCCACCGAGGGCCGCGCCCAGGACATGTACGACGCGATGGTGGCGCGCGGGATTGTCGACCCCCATTCGGACGTCACCCCCCAGAACTGTCTGGAGTACTGCCATGCGGCTTCGGGGTGGAATCTTGTCGACGAAGAAATGACCATCACTCCGGAAATCGCTTCCAGCGCCATGATTCTCGCGGTGGACCCACGCTCCAGCGAATTCACCGGAATGCGCAGGCAAAACCTGCCTCCCGAGCACATTTTCTCGCGTCGTGCAGATTTCTACACCTTCGGTGTGCTCGGCCAGCTCAATGTCACCGGCAACTGGCATCGCATCGCGCGCGAGTGGATTTACGGCGACCCTCCCGCCACCGAGATCGGAATCGCCATCGCACAGTGGCGCGCCTCCCGCTAGCGCAGCAATCCGTCGATCGCGCGGCCGAACATCCACTGCCCACCCGCCTGTGCCAACCGGTCGAAGGCTCGCGGCAGACCTCGAATGCTCACCTCTTCGGTCCAGACGACGCGTGAACCACTGCCCCGCGCCTGCACCTCGATCTCGGCCCACCCCAAAATCAACGTCCCCGTCTTCTCCAGCCGACAGCAGCCGGGACTCCCCTCCTGTGGTGGCTGCCAGCACGTGACCGTCATCGGATCGTCAAAACCTATGGCTCCCAAACTTGTTCGCCCCACAAACGTGGTGCCCACCCCCGCGGGCGGGTCGCTCGTCACGGATACCGTCGTCAACGGAATGTGCTCGCTGTGCCGCGGCCAGTCGGTGATGCGCACGAAAGCTTCGTCGACAGAGAGCGCGCTGACGCGCTCTATTCGGAGAAGGGCCATAAGCCGAACAATCTCGAGGTCGCCTTCTGGCCACGCAAGGCGACGATGGTGTCCGTCAGCGTTTCCCGTGGGTCACGGTAGGTGACACCGAGTTCACGCTCGCTGGGTGAGTCATCAGAGGCGGGCATCTGAGTGTAGTACTGCATACCTGCCTCGGTCATCGGAGTACCGAGCGGCACATAACGGCCGAGTTGATCCATCACCGTCCCCGCCACGCGCAGCAGTGAGTCGGGCACCGGAACGGCCAGCACCGTACTGCCGGCCGCATCGGTCAACACATTCACCAGCTCATCCACCTCCAGCCGATGACCGCCCGCGGTGTAGCGCCGCGGACCCCGCCCCGATTCCAACAACGCGGCGTGCAGGGCAGCGAGGTCTCGGACATCGACCACAAGCCACGCCGCGCTGCGTCCCGGGACCGACCTCATCAGCAGGGCCCAGCGCACGCCCTCAGCGGCCTCACCGAATTGATCCCCGACCGGTGGTCCCAGCACCATGCCCGGGTACGTGATGGTCACCGGTGCACCGGACTCCTGCAAGTCGCGCACGTACAGCTCGACCCGCGCCTTCGACTGACCGTATCCATCGCTACCTCCGGCCGCGGGCAGGTCCGCCTCGAAGGTTTCCAGACCCGGCCGAAACAGCGCGGTGATGCTGGAAACGTGCACTATCGGGTCGAGGCCCCGGTCAACCGCCGTCCCGAGAACGTTCTGGGTGCCCTCGAGGTTGATCGACATCATCCGGTCGGCTTCTTGGGGATCAGTGCTGACCATGGCCGCACTGTGCAGTACCGCATCGCATCCGTCGAGCGCGGCCTCGACGGATGCGCGATCGGTGATATCGCCAACGGCGTAGTCGGATACGTCGACACCGAGCGTCGACACCGTGGTGTGCAGGCGAGCTTCCTTACGCACCAAGAAGCGCACCTGATGCCCGGCGTCGGCAATCGCCTTCGCCGTCCATCCACCCACGAATCCGGTACCGCCAGTGACCAATACGCGCATACTTCACGTCCCGTCCGGTGCGGCGAACCGCTCCAATCAGGACATCGTAGGTTGTCAGCGCCTCCATACCGGGCGAATGCCGAAGAGCCATGCGGCACCGTCCCCGCCGCGACGTGTGCCAAGATCGCTGGGTGCGTCTACGCCCCGCCTTCCAGCTCATCGCCGCCCTCACCGCCATCGCCATGGCTTTGGCTCCGACGGCGACCGCACAACCCGAGCGGGTGACGCCCATCGGGCACATCGGCGAGACGCTGCATTTCGACTACGGAACCATCGGCGCCGACGTCACCGTGCACAACATCGAACCCACCGGTGTCCCGGCCGGCATGGCTCCCCCACGCGGCATCATCTGGAAGGCGTACGTGACCATCCGGCCGACCAAGGTGCCCAATGCGTATGCGTTGTTGATGGCGCTCAAGCTCGGCGGCATCTCACCGGAAACCGGGGATGCCTACGAGCCCCAGCGCACCGACGAGCCCGACGATCTGAACTACGCGCTGCGCAACGCGCCACAGGGTTCGACCGTGAGCGGCGCTGTGTACTGGGACGTCTACCGCGGACCGGTGCGGCACATCGTGCTGCGTTCGTCACAGACGCAGGTCCACCTGGCCCAGTGGGACCTCTGAGCTCTCAGCGGGGCTGGAACAGGTAATTCCGGAAAGTATCGGTGACCTTGTCCACAGGCCGCCAGGAGTCGGCGCTCCATACCGACATCCGGTAATCCCGCGCTGTGAACCACGCGACGATGTCCTCGGCGCTGCGTCCGAACCGCTCCATGTGGCGATCCTCCACCTCGAGCATCATCGCCGGACGGGTCCGTTCGATGGTCTTCTCGCCACTCACCAGGACATCGAGTTCAGCGCCCTCGACATCGATCTTCACGAAGTCGATCCGCGTGATGCTCAGGCGCTGGCAGAACCCGTCGAACGTCTCGGTGTCCACGACCACCCGGATGTGCTCATCGAACTCGGCGTTCGAGCCCAGCCCATCGGCCCCGGCGTCGACAAAGGACCGTCCGGTGATCGGCTTGCCGTTGCGCAGCGGAACGCTCATGACCTGCTCACCCGGGTTGGTGCCGAGTGCGACGGCGTGGCGGCGCACGTTCTGCGCGCTACGCAGCCCCAGGGCCGCCGACGAGGTGGCATGGGCGAACCGCAACGGTTCCAGGCTGTACACCAGGCCATCCGCGC
This sequence comes from Mycobacterium sp. D16R12, assembly GCF_002013465.1. Taxonomy (GTDB): domain Bacteria; phylum Actinomycetota; class Actinomycetes; order Mycobacteriales; family Mycobacteriaceae; genus Mycobacterium. The sequence goes on from NZ_MAFC01000030.1 coordinate 40,908, forward strand.
CCACCAGACGCGCCAGCTCCGCGGTGTAGAAACCGGCCGCGGCACCCACGTCCAAACACACATCCCCGGGCTTGACCACCTGCGCGATACCCACCAGCTCGGTTTCCACCCATGGGGTGGTGCGGGCGAGTGTGCGCAGGCCCTGCCCCACCACGGCGTCACGAATCTCGCCGAAGGCCGTCACGCGCCGCGTCATATGGTGCTCCTCAGGGTTGATCATCAACATGGTCGCTGTCTCGGAACCGCGCCAAGTATAGGTAGCGTGCCGGTCATGCCGATTCAGGTCCGCAGCGCGACCGCCGCCGACAGTGCAGAAGTCGCGGCCGTAGCCGCCCGCACCTTCCCGCTGGCGTGTCCCACGTCGTCAACCCCGGAGAACATCGCGGCATTTATCGCGGCCAACCTCAGTACAAACAACTTCGATAATTACATCCGCGAGCACCGGGTACTGGTGGCGCGCGAGAACAACGCCATCGTGGGGTACGCGATGCTCGTGGACGGCGTCGCAGCGGATCCCGACGTGCAGCGCGCCGTCACACAGCGGCCCGCGATGCAGCTCTCCAAGATGTACGTACTGCCCGAATTCCACCAGGCCGGGGTGGCCGGCGCGCTGATGGCCGCGGCCCTCACCGACGCAGCCGCGTGCGGGGCGACGGGGGTCTGGCTGGGCGTCAACCAGGAAAATGAACGCGCACAGCGCTTTTACGCCAAACACGGCTTCAACCGCAGTGGCACGAAGACTTTCCAGGTGGGCGAGCGCGTCGAGAACGACTATGTGATGCAGCGGGTCATATAGCGCTTGGTAGCGGAGCCGCGCTGAGCGCCAGCAGCCGCGAGGTGGCACGCAGGTACTTCTTGCGGAATCCGCCGGCGACCATCTCGTCGTCGAAAACCGTGTCCAGCTTCGCCCCCGAGGCCTCCACCGGGATACCCGCGTCGTAGAGGCGGTCCGTTAGTGCGACGATCCGCAGTGCCACCGCCTGATCGTGCACCTGCTCCACGCCCGCGATGAACACCGCTGTCACCCCTTCGATCAGCGTCAGATACCGCGACGGATGCATGCTCGCCAGATGCCGGCACAGATCGTCGAACTGATCGAAAGTGGCGCCATCGATGGACGCCGCCAACTCGCGAAGCTCATCATCGGTGTGCGGCTCGGGAGCCGGCGGCAGGTCACGGTGGCGGAAATCGGGGCCCTCGACGCGCACCGTGTTGAAGATCGCCGACAGCGTATTGATCTCACGCAGGAAGTCCTGCGCGGCGAACCGGCCCTCGCCGAGTTGCTCGGGCAGGGTGTTGGAGGTGGCGGCAATCGACACCCCGCGCGCCACCAGCTCCGAAAGCAGCCGCGACACCAGCGTCGTGTTGCCCGGGTCATCCAGCTCGAACTCGTCGATGCACACCACCGTGTATTCCGAGAGCAGCTCGATGCACTCCAGGAAGCCGAAAACACCTGCCACCTGCGTCAGCTCACCGAAACTGGCGAACGCCTTGGGGCCGGGCACGGTGTGATAGATCGATGCCAAGAGGTGGGTCTTACCGACTCCGAATCCGCCGTCGAGATAAATCCCGACCCCGGGCAGCACCTCGCGCTTACCGAACAGCTTCTTTTTGCCCGCCCGGCGGATCGTCGCCTCCCCGGCGAAGGCACGGCACGATTCCACGGCCGCCGACTGCGTCGGCTCGTTGGGGTCGGGCCGGTACGAATCGAAACTCACCGACGTGAACGTGGGGGGCGGCACCAGTTGGGCAATCAGCCGCTCATTGGAGACGGTGGGGTGCCGGTCGGCAAGGTGCTGGGGGTTCCCGGGCGGGCGAAGCGACGGGGAATGGCCCGGAACGGCACCGGATTGCGGATCAGTCACACGGGCAGCGTAACGGCGTGTTGAGATCTCCTTGTGGCCGACAGTGACGGTGAACAGGCAATTCAGGGCCCGGCTGGGATACAGCTCACACAGCTGACAACCGGGGCACCGGTGGATTCCAGCGAGCTGGTGGACCTCTACGACTACCCGGACGACGACGGACTGTACTTGCGCGCCAACATGATTGGCAGTCTGGACGGGGCGGCTACGGTGACCGGATTGTCCGGCGGACTCGGCGGCGAAGGCGACCAGGCGGTGTTCGCGGCAATGCGCGCCAATGCCGATGTGATTCTCGTCGGGGCCGGCACCGTGCGGGCCGAGCGCTATCACGGCGCGCATCTGCCGGTCGGTCTGCGCCAGCGCCGCCAGGCCCGCGGGCAGGGCGAGGTTCCGGTGATTGCCGTGGTCACGGCCTCGGGGACGGTGGACCCCAGCATTCCCTTGTTCACCGAGTCCGAGGTCGCGCCCATCGTGGTGACCTCGGCCTCTGGAGCGCGGAATGTCACGTCCCGAATATCCGGCGTGCAGGTTCTGGTCGCCGAGCACGCCGGAAAGGTTGATCTGCGCGCGGCACTGGCGCAGCTGCACAGCCGGGGCCTGTCCCGCGTGCTGTGTGAGGGAGGACCGTCCCTGCTGGGCACCCTGCTGGCCGCGCGGCTCGTCGACGAACTGTGCCTGACCACCGCACCCACCACGGTCGGCGGCGGCGCGGCCCGCATTACGGCAAGCCCCGCCGACGTGCTCACGTCGTGGCGGCGAGTGTTGCTGCTCGGCGATGCCGACGGCTACCTGTTCGCGCGGCACGTCCGGGCTTGAGTGACATTCACCCGATACTGTGGTCGGCATGCGTGCACGGCTGATGGGGGCGATGGCGGTTGCCGTAATACTGGCCGGGTGCGCCCCCGGCCCCTCGGCGGGACCGCATTACGCCATGGACGAGGGCCACGGAAATGTGGGCCCCGCCACGGCACCGCCGCCGAGCGGCCCCCCATCGATCGACAAGCCCAAGGTCGATCTGTCCTGGCAAGACTGCACCCGTGAGGTACTCGGCAGCGCCAACATCACCACATCCCCGACATTCACGCTCGAGTGCGCCGAGTACAAGGCGCCGCTGGACCCGATCAACGGAGCGCCGGGCAGCGTGACGCTGGGCGCGGTGCGTGCCAAGACCTCCCAGACACCCGCCGATGCCGGTCCGCTGGTGTTCACCACCGGCTCCGATCTGCCGTCCTCGGTCCAACTGGTGACCTGGCTCAACGGGCCGGGCGCGCAAGTGCTCAAACAACGGCCCGTGGTGGCCGTTGATCGTCGGGGTATCGGGCGATCCGACGCGATCACGTGCCGCGATACCTGGGACCTGCGGGATATGCGAGACCTGGCGCAGAACCGTGGCGGTGACGATCCCGTCGCGAGCCTGGGCAAGATCGTCGAGACCGCGACCACCAACTGCACCGACACCATCTCCCCCGGCGACTCCGCCTACAACGACGCGCATGCCGCGGAGGACCTGGAAGCGTTGCGCGCCCAATGGGATGTGCCCACGCTGGCGGTCCTCGGCATCGGCAGCGGCGCTCGAGTTGCCCTGGCCTACGCCGGATCCCACCCCAACAAGCTGGCCCGGCTGATGCTCGACTCACCGATGGCCGTCGATATCGCCGCCGAGGCGGCCGCCGAGCAGCGGCTCAAGGGCGAGCAGTCGGCATTCGACGCGTTCGCGGCACAGTGCGTCGCCAACAACTGCCCGCTGGGACCGGATCCCGCGGGTGCCGTCGGCGACCTGTTGAACCGCGCTCAGAACGGCGGACTGCCGTGGTCGCGGGCGACAATCGTCAGGGCCATCACCACGGCGCTGGCGTATCCGATCGGCGACAGCACCGCCGTCGTGCAGAATCTCGCGAACGCACTCAACGCGGCGCGCGGTACCGACCGGGAGGCCCTCACGCCGCTGGTCGATCGAGCCAACGCGCTGCGCGATTCCGATGGACAGTTCGTCAATTCCTGTAGCGACGCGCTGGCACGCCCCACCCCTGACCGGGTGCGCGAGCTCGTGGTGGCCTGGGGCAAGCAGTACCCACTGTTCGGGCGCACCTCCGCCCTCGAACTGGTGAACTGCCTGCAATGGCCCAGCGGATCCAAGCCGAACCCGCCGCAGGACCTGAAGATCAACGTGCTGATCCTCGGCGGACAACACGACCCGATCTCCGGCAGCGAGGGCGTGTCCGCGACCGCCGCGGTGATCATCAATGCCAAGGCCGCGAGCAAGCGCGTCATGTGGCAGGGCATCGGCCACGGGGCGATCGTCTACACCGCATGCGCACAGCCGCCCGCCCTTGCCTACCTGAACGACGGAAAGCTTCCGGAGACCGACACGTTCTGCCCGGCCTAGTCGTACTTGCCGGAATTGCCGCGGGCGCTCAAGGTACGGTGCCTGCGTGGTCTCAGTCGATACGTCCTTTTCACGCCTGATTGAAGGCCTCAGGAACTCCGTCTCGCAGGCCCTGAAACCTCCGACCGCACCGCCCTCTGTCGCAACCATCCTGCGATCGGTGCTGTGGCCCGTCGCCATCATGGCGGTCATCCACCGCAGCTACGTGCTGGGTACCAACGGCTACATCACCGATGACTTCGGGCCCGTCTACCGCGCCGTCATCGCCTTCAAGCGCCATCTGCCGGTCTACAACGAGAACTTCGGCTACGTCGACCCGCACTACATCTACCCACCGGGTGGCACGCTGCTGCTGGCGCCCTTCGGATATCTGCCCGTGGACGCATCGCGGTACTGGTTCATCACCATCAACGTCATCGCGATCGTGATCGCGGCCTACTTCCTGCTGCGGCTGTTCAACTTCACATTGGCCTCGGTGGCCGCACCGGCGCTGCTGTTGGCCATGTTCTGCACCGAAAGCGTCACCAACACCATTGTTTTCACCAACATCAACGGCGTGGTGCTACTGCTGGAGGTGCTGTTCTTCCGCTGGCTACTGGACGGGAACAAGAACTCCGAATGGCTGTCCGGCGTCGCGATAGGCCTGACGCTGGTCATTAAACCACTGCTGTTGCCGCTGCTATTGCTGCCGCTACTCAACCGGCAGTGGCGAGTTTTCGCGACCGCGTTCGGTATCCCCGCCTTCTTCAACCTCGTGGCGATGTTCGGCCCACACAAGGTCAGGATCGTGGACGGCTGGGACTACCTCCGGCGCACCGTGAGGTACCTCGGTGAGACCCGCGACTACTTCAACAGCTCCATCGCCGGCAATGGCGTGTACTACGGGCTCCCCGTGCCGCTGATCGGCTTCCTGCGCATCGCGTTCCTGCTGATCGCCCTGGTGAGCGTGTGGCTGCTGTACAAGTACTACCGTCGGCGCGACCCCAGATTCTGGGCATTGACCACCGGCGGTGTGGTGCTGACCGCCTCGTTCCTGCTCCTGGGACTGGGACAGGGCTACTACTCGATGGCGCTGTTCCCGTTCGTCATGACGATCGTGCTGCCCAACTCGGTGCTGCGGAACTGGCCGGCCTGGCTGGCGATCTACGGCTTCTTCACCATGGACCGCTGGCTGCTCGTGCACTGGCTGACGACCGGCCGCGCTCTGGAGTACCTGAAGATCACCTACGGATGGTGCCTGCTGCTGATCGTGGTGATGATGGTGCTGGTGCTTCGGTACCGGTATGCCAAGGCCGCTGGCACACTGGATAACGGGCTAGATCCGGACTGGATGACGGCTGGGACAAGCACTAAGGAGTCAGCGACCGATGACGACATCGAACGACCCGAAGGTGAATCTGACCGACGAGCAGTGGCGGGAGCGACTGACTCCTGAGGAGTTCTCGGTGCTGCGCCGCGCGGGTACCGAACGACCGTTCGTCGGTGAGTACACCGACACCAAGACCGAGGGTGTTTACGCCTGCCGGGCGTGCGGGGCCGAGCTGTTCCGCAGCACCGAGAAGTTCGAATCCCATTGCGGCTGGCCGTCGTTCTTCGACCCGGCCGATTCGGACGCGGTAATCCTGAAGCCCGACAAGTCGCTGGGTATGCGTCGCGTCGAGGTCATATGCGCCAACTGCCACAGCCACCTGGGGCATGTGTTCGAGGGCGAGGGATACCCCACGCCCACCGATCAGCGCTACTGCATCAATTCGATCTCACTGACGCTGCAGCCGTCCTGACTGCCTTCAGTCGCCGACACGCCGCGTTCCGCGCGCGTGTCTCGGCATGTCACGGCGTGTCGGCGCGGAGTGGTCCTAAGGGAGGCGGGCCACGAGCTCCTCGACCGAGACACGCGGGCCGGTGAAGAACGGCGTCTCCTCGCGGACGTGCAACCGTGCCTCGGTGGCACGCAAATCGCGCATCAGGTCGACGATGCGGTACAGCTCGGGCGCCTCGAACGCCAGCAGCCACTCGTAGTCGCCGAGCGCGAAAGCCGGCACGGTGTTGGCGCGCACATCCTTGTACGCACGCGCGGCGATGCCGTGATCGGCGAGCATCTTGCGACGCTCCTCATCGGGCAGCAGGTACCAATCGTAGGACCGCACAAAGGGATACACGCAGATGTAAGCGCCGGGCTCCTCCCCCGCGAGGAAGGCCGGGATGTGGCTCTTGTTGAACTCGGCGGGCCGGTGCAGGGCCGCGTTGCTCCACACCGGGGTGCTGGCCCGGCCCAGCGCGGTGGTGCGGCGGAAGTCGCTGTACAGCGCCTGCAGCTTCTCGATGGATTCGGCGTGCGACCAGATCATGAAGTCGGCATCGGCGCGCAGCCCGGCCACGTCGTAGATCCCGCGCACCACGACACCGTCATCTTCATGACGTTTGATCAGGGTGGCCACCTCGTCGGCGGCGGTATCGCGATCCTCGCCCAGTCCTTGGTCGCGCACCTGAAACACCGAGAACATCAGGTAGCGAATGGTGGAGTTGAGGGTGTCGAAATCGAGGCTAGCCATGTCCCCATCGTGCCACGGTGGCTCGCACCGCTTGAGAGGCGGAGGCCACACAAGCGGGCACCCCGATCCCGTCCAGGTACGACCCCGCCACCGCGACCCCTGGCGGCAACCCGGCACGGATCGCTTCCACCACATGGGCGTGGCCGGGACCGTACTGCGGCATGGCGTCGATCCAACGGGCCAGCGCCGAATTGATCGGCGTGACAGGCGCACCCAGCACGGTTTCCAGATCGACAACGGCCCAGTGCCGCAGTTGCTCGTCGCTGGTGGCCCGCGCCACCGTGTCACCGAAGCGTCCGTAGGACAACCGCACCACCTGGGTATTGTGTCCGCGTAATCCCCACTTGCTGGTCGAGAAGGTTATTGCCTTGGCGTGCAAGGCTTCTTCCGACGCCACCAGCACGCCGGAATTCGCCGGAATCGGGGCATCGCCGGGCAGTGTCAGCGCGACGACCACCGAAGACGCGACCGGGATGGTTCGCGCCGCCGCGGCCGATTCGGGTGCCACCGCATCCAGAATCGCCGCCGCGCGGGGCGCCTGTACCGCGACGATGACCGCGTCGAAATGATCAGCCGAGGTTCCGTTGCCGGTGAGCGCCCAACCGTCGCCGTCGCGCGCGATACCGGTGATCGCGAGCTGCCGATGTGCGGCGCGGGCGCGGCGCCAGAGTTCCTCCAGCAGCACCGCATAACCACCGTCGATGGCACCGAAGATGCCGGTGGCCGAGATCGGCGGCAACGCCTGCTGGGCCGCGGCGAGCAAGCTGCCCGCCCCCTCATCGAGCGCCCGGGCGATACCGGGTGCCGCCGTACGCAGCCCCGTCGTCGCGGCCGAACCCGCGTACACGCCGCCGAGCAGCGGATCGACCAGCCGCTCGACCACCTGCGGGCCAAACCGCAGCGAGACCAGGTCCGCGACGGTGGGTTCGGCTCCTACGGTCCAGTGCATATCGCGCTGCGGCTCGCTCTCGATGCGTGCCACGGTCTCCTCGTCGACGAGCCCGACCACCGACGCCGCCGAGGCCGGGATGCCGTTCGCCGTCCGCGTGGGCAGCGGATGCAGACTGCCTCCGGCATAAATGAGCGGTCGCGCTCCCGTGGTGTCGAGCCTGCGGTCCCCCAGCCCCAGTTCCTCCAACAGGTCCAGCACTTCGGGGCGGCGGGTGATGAAAGCCTCGGCACCGATATCAATCCGGTGCTCACCGAGGTTGATGGTGCGAAGGATCCCACCCAGCTGCTCGGCGGGGTCGTACACGGTGATGCGCGCGTCATCGCCGAGCCCGCGCCGCAACCGGTACGCCGCCGTCAGCCCCGAAATACCGCCCCCCACAATGGCAATGGAAGGCGAGGCCGACGACGTCGCGAAGGTCACAACGAATGCACCAGCGCCACCGCATCGGTGAGTACCGCCGGATCGGTATCCGGCAGCACCCCGTGCCCCAGATTGAAGATATGCCCGGCGGCACCGTCGGCCACGGCCTGACGCCCCTCGCCAACGATTCGGCGCACCTCACGCTCCACCACCGGCCACCCGGCAAACAGCACCGCCGGATCGAGGTTGCCCTGCAAGGCTTTTCCGGGGCCAACCCGACCTGCCGCGACATCCAGCGGAGTACGCCAGTCCACACCGACCACCGTGGCGCCGGCCTCCCCCATCGCGCCCAGCAGCTCGCCGGTGCCCACTCCGAAGTGCGTCATGGGCACGCCCGCACCGGCGAACGCATCGAAAATCCTTGTACTGTGCGGCAATACAGCAGACCGATAGTCCGCCAGCGACAGCGCGCCCGCCCACGAGTCGAATAGCTGTAGCGCATCCACGCCCGCATCGAGCTGCGCGCGCAGGAAGGCGATGGTGATATCGGTCAGCGCGGTCATCAACGCGTGCCAGGTCTGGGGATCGCCCTGCAGCAGCGCCTTCGTGCGCTGATGGTTGCGGCTCGGGCCACCCTCGACAAGGTAGGAAGCCAACGTGAAGGGAGCGCCGGCGAAGCCGATCAACGGGGTGGCGCCCAGCTCGGTGACCAACAGTCGCACCGCATCGCTGACGGCCTCAACCTGCCCAGGCTCCAGACGCGGCAGTCCCGCCACATCGGCGGTGGTGCGCACCGGGTTAGCGATCACGGGTCCCACATCGGGAACGATGTCCAAATCGATCCCGGCGGCCTTGAGCGGCACCACGATGTCCGAGAACAAGATGGCGGCGTCAACCTGGTGCCGACGGATCGGCTGGAGCGTGATCTCGCAAACCAGTTCAGGATTAAAGCAAGCGTCCAGCATGGCGTGATCGGCACGCACAGCGCGGTACTCGGGCAGCGAACGCCCGGCCTGCCGCATGAACCACACCGGAGGGCGGCTGGGAGCCCTGCCCTCTGCGGCCGCGAGATAAGGGGAAAGTGGCAGCTCACGACGGGTTTTTGCCTGCGTCGTGCGATCTTCGTTCAATCCGGTCATCACTGCCCATGCTGCCATGGCAACCTCGTACGGCGCGCCTTCGGGAGCATGTCGGCCCGGCGCGCTAGCGTCCATTGCTGTGACGTCTGCCGAACCAGCCCCGTTCCGCGCGGCGGTCGACGCGATGAACTCCGTGACCGCGCGTCCGGAAATCGAGCTGGGCACTATTCGTCCCCCGCAGCGACTGGCTCCGTTCAGCTACGCACTCGGCGCGGAAATCAAGCATCTCGACACCGATAACGTGCCCGAACAATCCGAGGGCGACGCCTTCGGCAGGCTAATCCTGTTACACGACCCCGAGGGTGATGAGGCGTGGAACGGCACCATGAGGCTGGTGGCCTACATCCAGGCCGATCTGGATGCCTCAGAGGCCGTGGACCCGTTGCTGCCGGAGGTCGCGTGGAGCTGGCTCGTGGACGCGCTGAACACGCGCACCCCGGACGTGACGGCGCTGGGCGGGACGGTGACCGCAACCACCTCGGTCCGCTACGGCGATATCGCCGGTCCGGGACGCGCTCACCAGTTGGAGCTACGGGCATCCTGGACCGCCACCGGTACCGATATCGGAACTCACGTCGAGGCGTTCTGCGAGGTACTAGAGCATGCCGCCGGCCTCCCACCGGTCGGTGTGACCGATCTGGGGTCGCGCCACCGCGCCTAGGGCCTACGCTGCTGATTCAGATATGGACAACGACTCCGAGCTTCCCGAACCGACACCACTGCTTCGCCCCGCCGAAGGGGTGCCGCCGCTCACCGCCTCGACGGATGAAATCCGCACGGCCGCACAACGTTTGGCGTCCGGAACCGGAGCCTTCGCCGTCGACGCCGAGCGCGCCTCCGGATTCCGGTACTCCAACCGGGCCTACCTGATCCAGATTCGCCGACGCGGCGCCGGATCGGTGCTACTGGACCCGACGAATGTTCCGGACGCACTGGGGCCGATCGTCGAGGTGCTGAGCGCCGACGAATGGATCTTGCATGCCGCCGACCAGGATCTACCCTGCCTGGCCGAATTGGAGATGAGACCGCCGTCGCTCTATGACACCGAGCTGGCCGGGCGGCTGGCCGGATTCGAGAAGGTGAACCTGGCGGCGATGGTGCATCGGCTGCTGGGTCTGGGTCTGGCCAAGGGACACGGCGCCGCCGACTGGTCCAAACGTCCCCTGCCGGACGACTGGCTCAACTACGCGGCACTAGACGTCGAGGTGCTCATCGAACTGCGCGAGAAGATCGCCGAAGTTCTCGACGAGCAAGACAAGACCGAATGGGCCCGGCAGGAATTCGAATACCTTGCGCACATGACGGCCTCGGCGACGCGGCGGGACAACTGGCGTCGCACCTCCGGAATCCACAAGATACGCAAACCCGGCCAGTTGGCGGCCGTCCGCGAACTATGGCTCAGCCGTGATGAACTGGCGCGCGCACGAGACGTGGCCCCCGGCCGGACGCTACCCGATTCGGCGATCGTCGAAGCCGCGATGGCCGACCCGAAGACACGGAACGAACTGATCGCCCTTCCGGTGTTCGGCGGTCCCCGGCAGAAACAGCAAGCCGATCGTTGGCTCACGGCGCTGGCGAAAGCCCGCAGCGCGGACACCCCTCCACCGGTCAATGAACCCACCATCGGGCCACCGCCGGTATCGCGATGGTCCCGACGCAAGCCCGAGGCCTACGCGCGTTTGGAAGCCGCGCGCACAGCCCTGTCGGCACTCTCCGAAGAGATCTCGGTGCCCGTGGAGAACATTGTCACCCCGGAGATTGTGCGACGGCTCTGCTGGGACTGGAACGGCACTGGGGACGTCGAGGAACTACTGGCCGGCCACGGCGCGCGCCCATGGCAACGGGAACTGACGGTGCCGATCCTCACCGCGACGCTGACCGACGGCCGGGGCTAACTCGCCGACACGCCGCGTTTTGCGTCGGCTACTCGCGAAACGCGTCGAAAACCGGAGTCTCGATGTGTGACTAGTCGATCTGTTCGGAAACCGAATTATCGGCTGTCTCGCGGCTCATCGCGGCCACCCAGCCAGTGATCTTGCGAGCGATGTGCTGATCGGTCAGACCGAGCTGCTCAAGTACCTGCCCCCGGGACCCATGGTCCAGGAACTGCTGCGGCACACCGATATCCCGACTCGGCACATCGACATCGGCGTCTTGCATCGCCTTGGTCACAGCGCTACCCGCACCGCCGTGCACGCCGCTGTCCTCCAGGGTCACCACCAACCGATGCTGCCTGGCCAGCCCGACCACGTACGAGGGCACCGGCAGCACCCACCGCGGGTCGACGACAGTGACCCCGATGCCCTGCTTGCCAAGCCTCTCGGCCGTCGCCAACGCGGTCGACGCGAACGGGCCGACCGCCACCAACAGCACATCGGCGTGCAATCCGCCCGCGGGCCTGGCCAACACATCGACGCCGTCGCGACGCTCGACCGCCGGGATATCTTCGCCGACTTCGCCTTTGGGAAAACGCAGCGCGGTCGGCCCATCATCGAACGCCAGCGCTTCGGTCAGCTCTTCACGCAGCCGCGAAGCATCACGCGGCGCAGCGACCCGCATTCCAGGCACCACGTTCAGGATCGACAGGTCCCACATGCCGTTGTGGCTGGCCCCGTCGCTTCCGGTGATCCCCGCCCGGTCCAGCACGAATGTCACCGGAAGCTTGTGCAGCGCAACGTCCATCATCACCTGATCGAACGCACGGTTCAGGAAGGTGGAGTAGATCGCCACCACGGGGTGCAGGCCGCCCATCGCGAGCCCCGCAGCGGAGGTGACGGCATGCTGTTCGGCGATACCGACGTCGAAGAGCCGATCGGGGAAACGCTCACCGAACTTGCTGAGCCCTGTCGGTCCCGGCATGGCCGCGGTGATCGCCACGATGTTGCGGTGTTCGCTTGCCACATCGATGAGCGAGTCGGAGAACACCGATGTCCAGCCCAGCGCCGAAGCCTTGATGGAGCGGCCGGTCTTCGGGTCGATGATGCCGGTGGAATGCATCTGCTCGGCCTCGTCGTCCTCGGCAGGCGCATACCCCATGCCCTTGCGGGTAATCACGTGCACGATCACCGGGCCGCCATAACCACGGGCCCGGCGCAGCGCATCCTCAACCGCATGCTCGTCGTGACCATCAACGGGCCCAACGTATTTGATCCCCAGATCGGTGAACATCACCTGTGGCGATACCGCGTCCTTGACCCCTACTTTGAGGCTGTGCATCAACGCGTAGGCCAACGGTCCCACCACCGGCATACCGCGCAGCAGCTTCCGGCTCTCGTCGAGCACCTTCTCGTAGGTGGGCGTGAGCCGCAGCCCGGCCAGATGCGAGGCGAGCCCACCGATGGTCGGTGCATAGCTTCGCCCGTTGTCGTTGACGACGATGATGATGCGCCGATCGGCGGCCGCGATGTTGTTCAGAGCCTCCCAGCACATGCCGCCGGTGAGTGCGCCATCGCCAACCACCGCGACGACATGGCGACGGCGTTGCCCGGTCAGTTCGAATGCCTTCGCGAGACCGTCCGCGTAGGACAGCGCCGTCGACGCGTGACTGGATTCCACCCAATCGTGTTCGCTCTCGGCCCGACACGGGTACCCCGACAGCCCGTCCTTCTGGCGCAGGGTGTCGAAGTCTCCGGAACGGCCGGTCAGGATCTTGTGCACATACGCCTGATGCCCGGTGTCGAAGATGATCGGGTCATACGGGGACTCGAACACGCGATGGAGAGCCAGCGTCAGCTCGACGACACCCAGGTTGGGTCCCAGATGACCGCCGGTCGCGGCGACCTTATGGATCAGGAACTCGCGAATCTCGTCGGCGAGCAAGTCCAGCTCTCGCTTCGAGAGACCCTGCAGGTCACCCGGCCCTCTGATGTCGTCAAGCATCAGGTCAGTCTACGCAGCGATTCAGATTTGGTCGCTTGGAGCAGAGCCAAAAACATCGGGCACTCCATCGTGGTCGGCATCGAGGCTCTCCTTGGCCTCGATGCGCTGATATGCCCGGTTGCGCAGCCTCAGCACGACCGAGGCCACGGCCGCCGACGTCAACGATCCGGCGAGCACGCCGACCTTGACGTGCTCGGCGGCCGATCCGGCGCCGAACGCCAATTCGCCGATGAGCAGCGACACCGTGAAGCCGATACCGGCCAGCAGGGCCACACCGACGATATCCAGCCAGCTCAGATCGTCATCGAGACTGGCCCGCGTGAACCGCGCCAACAGATACGTCGTCAAGAAGATCCCGATCGGCTTACCCACCAGCAGGCCCAGGACCACGCCCAAAGCCACCGGATCCAGCAGCGCCTGCCACAGCCCGGAGAAGCCGCCGAGGGTGACGCCCGCAGCGAAGAACGCGAACACCGGCACCGCGACACCCGCCGACAGCGGTCGCAGCCGGTGCTCGAATCGCTCGGCCATGCCGTGCACATCAGTACGCCCGTCCCGCCTCAATACCGGCACGGTGAATCCCAGCAGCACGCCCGCCACGGTGGCGTGCACCCCCGAGGCGTGCACCAAAGCCCACGCGGACAGTGCCAGCGGCACCAGCAGCCACCATTCCCGGCGGCGGCGCTGCACCGCCAGCGCGAAGAGCGCGAGCGGAATGAGCGCGAGGCCCAGCGGCCCCCAATGCAGCTCATCGGTATAGAAGACCGCGATCACGATGACGGCCAGCAGATCGTCCACCACCGCCAGGGTGAGCAGAAATGTGCGCAGTGCGGACGGCAGATGCGTTGAAATCACGGCGAGCACGGCGAGCGCGAAGGCGATATCGGTGGCGGTGGGGATTGCCCAGCCGCGCATCGCCTCGCCACCTCCGGACGCGTTCACCGCCAGATAGATGGCGGCCGGAACGAGCATGCCGCCGATGGCAGCGACGATCGGCAGCGCGGCCCGCCCCGGGTCGCGCAGATCCCCCGCCACGAATTCACGCTTCAGTTCCACACCCACGACGAAGAAGAAGATCGCCAGCAGCCCATCGGTGGCCCAGCCCGCGAGAGTCAGGTTCAGGTGCAACCGCTCCGGCCCGACGGTGATGGCACCCAGCCGGTAGTACCACGAGCTCCACGGCGAGTTGGCCCAGAGCAGTGCGGTCAGCGCCGCCACCACCAGCAGCACGCCGCCGACGGTTTCCTTACGCAAAATCCCGGCGACGCGGGAGGACTCCGCCCACGATCCGCGGGTAAAGACGCGTTGACTCAGGCGCATGGGTCGGTGTCCGTTCTGCTGGCAGGGCAAAGTACCGCCGACCAGACTTCCCGGCACACCCGAGGAGTTACTTTATAAGATCTTTACGCCCGGCGCCGTCTCATCGGGTGAGCAGCGCGAAGCTTTCGATGTGATGAGTGAGCGGGAACGCATCGAACAGCCGCAGCTCACGCACCCGATACCCGCGTTCTAGGTACAACCCCACATCGCGCGCGAATGCCGCTGCCTCACAACCGATATGGATGACTCTCGGCACGCCGGCATCGGCGATTCGCCCGATGACCTCACGCCCGGCACCCGCGCGGGGCGGGTCCAGCACTGCGACATCGGCCTTGCCCAGGTCGCGCATGGCGTTGCGCACCGAACCGCAGATCATGGTGACCTGACGCAGATCTCCCAGCGCACCCTTGGCGCTCCGGAATGCCGGACGTGAGGTGTCGACACTGACAACCCGTCCCGTGCGTCCCACCGCCTCCCCGAGCACCGCCGCGAAGACTCCGACACCGCCGTACAAGTCCCAGGCACTCATGCCCGGCTCCAGCTCGGCCCATTCGGAGACCAGCTGACTGTAGGTGCTCGCGGCGTCGCGATGTGCTTGCCAGAACGCCGTCACCGGTACCAACCAGAGCCGGTCGCCGACCTTCTGAACCGCAACGTCCTCGCCTTCGACCACCGAACGCCCGCGCAGCACGTGGCGTCGCCCCTGATCGTCCAGTACGGCATGCAGCGGACCCTCGGAACCGAGATCCGGTTCATCCAGCCCATCGAGCAATCCCGGCACCACCTGGGCACAGCGCAGGTCGGTCACCAGCTCGTCGCTGTGATACCGGTGAAAGCCGGGTTGGCCCAAGGCATTCACGTCCAAACGCACCCGAGTCCGCCACCCCGTGGATTCTCCGGACCCGATCTGTTCGGCCGCACCCTGCCAGTCGTACTTGCCGAGCCGCGCCAACTGCTGGCTCACCACGTCACCCTTGAGCTCGCGCAGATACGCGGGATCGACGAAAGACAGGTCACAACAACCAGACTCGCCGCTACCGTGCGCGATGGGACATATCGGATCGATGCGGTGCGGTGACGGGTCCAGGACATCGACGGCGGCGCCATGCCAGAAGCTGGCTTGCCGGTCGTCGGTGATCTGGACACGCACCCGCTCGCCCGGTAACGCGTATCTGACGAAGATGACGCGCCCGTCGTGCCGGGCCACCACGCTGCCACCGTTGGCGGGCCCGCCGGTCTGGACCTCGAGGATTTCGCCGATTGCCACTAGGAGTCGAACCCCCGCCGTGAGTCGCCGGGTGCGGACTGCTCGTCGAGCTCACGGCGACGCTCGGACGAATCAAGCTGCCACGGAACGGATGTGACCATGACATTGGGCACGAACAACAGACGCCCCTTGAGTCGCAGCGCGCTCTGGTTGTGCAGCACCTGCTCCCACCAATGCCCCACCACATACTCGGGAATGAAGATGCAGACGACCGTGCGCGGCGCTTCCTTGCTGATGCGCTTGACGTAGTCGAGGATCGGCCGGGTGATCTCCCGATACGGGGAGGCGATCACCTTCAGCGGAGTGCTGAGATCGCTTGTCTCCCAATCCCTGACAAGTTCTCGGGTATCCCGATCGTCAACACTGACGGTGATCGCCTCCAGGACGTCGGGGCGGGTGGCACGGGCGTAGGCGAGGGCGCGCAGCGTGGGCTGATGCACCTTGGAGACAAGCACGACGGCATGGGTGCGGCTGGGCAGAACCACCTCTCCCTCGTGGTTGTCCAGCTCGCGGGCCACCGTGTTGTAGTGCTTGTGGATCATCTTCATGAGCACGAACAGCAGACCCATTGCCAGGATCGCGATCCATGCTCCGGCAAGGAATTTGGTGACCAGGACGACTATCAGCACTGTGCCGGTCATGATGAAACCGATGGTGTTGATGATGCGCGAGCGGATCATCTTGCCGCGTACCGCCGGGTCGGTCTCGGTCTTGAGCAGCCGGGTCCAGTGCCGCACCATGCCGATCTGACTGAGCGTGAAGGACACGAAGACGCCGACAATGTACAGCTGGATGAGCGCGGTCACCTCGGCCTTGAACGCCACCACGAACAGGATGGCGACTGCCGACAGGAAGATGATGCCGTTGGAGAACGCCAGCCGGTCGCCGCGTGTGTGCAGCTGGCGCGGCAGGTAACGGTCCTGCGCCAGAATCGATCCGAGTACCGGGAATCCGTTGAACGCGGTATTGGCGGCCAGCACCAGGATGAGGGCCGTCACCACGGTGATGAACACGAAGCCAATCCGGAAGTCACCGAACACCGCCTCGGCGAGCTGGGCGACCAGGGTCTTCTGGTGGTAATTGGCAGGTGCACCCACCAGCTGTGTGGCGGGGTCTTCGGCGATCTTGGCGCCGGTGCGTTCGGCCAGCAGGATGATGCCCATGAACAGGGTGATGGCGACTCCGCCGAGGAGCAACAGCGTGGTGGCCGCGTTGCGCGACTTGGGTTTCCGGAAGGCAGGCACACCATTGCTGATCGCTTCCACACCCGTCAACGCCGCACACCCCGACGAGAAAGCCCGCGCGACAAGGAACACCAGCGCAAAGCCCAGGAGACCGTCGCCTTCGCCATGCATCTCGAAGGAGGCCGATTCCGCCTTCAGCGGGGTTCCCAGCACGTAGATCTGGAACAGCCCCCAGCCCAACATGAGGTACATGCTGACCATGAACGCATACGTGGGAATCGCGAACGCGGCGCCCGATTCGCGGACTCCGCGCAGATTCATCGACATCAGGATCACGATGGCGACCACCGCGAAGGTGACCTTGTGCTGCGCGACTAGCGGGATGGCCGAGCCGATGTTCGACATCGCCGAGGACATGGACACGGCAACGGTCAACACGTAATCCACCAGCAGGGCGCTACCGACCGTCAGGCCCGCGGTAGGCCCGAGATTGGTGGTGACCACCTCGTAGTCGCCGCCACCGGAAGGATAGGCGTGCACGTTCTGCCGATAACTGGCGACCACGACCATCATGACCGCGGCGACCGCAAGTCCGATCCACGGCGTCAACGCATAGGCGGACATGCCCGCCACCGAGAGCACCAGGAAGATTTCCTCGGGCGCATACGCCACCGAGGACAGGGCGTCCGAGGCGAAAACCGGTAGCGCGATGCGCTTCGGCAGCAGGGTATGGCCAAGGCTGTCACTGCGAAACGGTCGGCCGATTACCAGGCGTCGAGCCGCCGTCGACAGCTTGGAAAGCGTAGACACGAACGCCAACATTAGGCCACGCGAGCAATCGCGGTACGGTCTCACTTGACATCGCTGTGTCGGGTGCCGTGACGCGGCGTTCAGCATCGCGGTGCGTACTAAGACGAACGCCTATCCAGAAGGGTCTACCGGTGCGAGTAGTGGTGATGGGCTGCGGGCGTGTGGGCGCCGCGCTGGCCGGAGGCCTGGCCAGGATCGGCCACGAGGTGGCGATCATCGACAAGGAAGCCTCCGCGTTCAACCGGCTCAGCCCCGAATTCACTGGCGAACGCATCGTCGGCATGGGTTTTGATCGCGATGTCTTGTTGAGGGCCGGGATCGAGCGGGCACAGGCGTTCGCCGCGGTCTCCTCCGGTGACAACTCGAACATCATCTCGGCCCGGGCGGCCCGCGAGACTTTCGGCGTCGAGCGCGTGGTGGCCCGTATCTACGACGCCAAGCGTGCCGCCGTCTACGAGCGCCTCGGCATTCCGACCGTCGCCACCGTGCCGTGGACGACAGATCGTCTGCTGCATGCCCTCACCCGGGAAAGCGACACAACCAAGTGGCGTGATCCGTCCGGTTCGGTGGTCGTCACCGAGCTCGCGCTGCACGAAGAGTGGATAGGCAAGCGCGTCACGGCGTTGGAGACCGCCACCGGTGCACGGGCGGCCTTCATCATCCGATTCGGCACGGGTGTGCTTCCCGACACCAAGACGGTCATCCAGGACGGTGACGAGGTCTACGTGTCAGCGGTATCCGGACGCGCCGCCGAGGCCATGGCGATCGCAGCGCAGCCGCCGGGCGAGGATGCCGACGATGACCATGGGGGTGCCCGATGAAGGTCGCCATCGGAGGCGCCGGTGCGGTCGGACGTTCGATCGCACGCGAGCTCATCGAGAGCCGGCACGAAGTCACCCTGCTGGAACGCAATCCCGATCACATCGATCCGGAGGCGGTGCCCGAGGCGCATTGGCGGCTCGGGGATGCCTGCGAGATCAGTCTGTTGGAATCCGAGGAACTGCACACCTTCGACGTGGTGATCGCGGCGACCGGTGACGACAAGACCAATCTGGTGCTGAGCCTGCTGGCCAAGACCGAGTTCGCCGTGGCGCGCGTCGTGGCCCGGGTGAACGACCCGCGCAATGAGTGGCTGTTCGACGATGCCTGGGGCGTCGATGTCGCGGTGTCGACACCACGCATGCTGGCATCCCTCGTCGAGGAGGCCGTCGCCGTGGGTGACGTCGTGCGGCTCATGGAATTCCGGCGCGGTCAGGCCAATCTGGTGGAGATCACGCTTCCGGACGACACCCCGTGGGGCGGCAAGCCGGTTCGGAAGCTGGAGCTCCCCCGCGACGCGGTGCTGGTGGCGATTCTGCGCGGATCACGGGTCATTCCCGTACAGGCCGATGAGCCCCTCGAAGGCGGCGATGAGCTGATCCTGGTCGCGACCGCGGACATTGAGGACGAGCTCCACCGCGCGGTCCTCGGCTAGGTACTGGTCGAGGATTCCTCGGCCACTTCAGTGTGGCGGCGCACATAGCGGATCACCAGCAAGGTGATCAACGCGCCGACGGCGGTCAACGGCCAGCCCATCGCGATCTTGGTGCCGCCCAACCAGGCCGTGTTGCCCGCGAGGTATAGCCACTGCTGCACGACAAATCTGGTGGCGAACAACGCGATCCAGGCCACCGTCGCGATATCGAAGGCCGTCAGGATGCGCCGGTCACCGCGCCACGACATGTCGCCGCCAGTGGCCCAGCTGTACGCGTAACCCACGATCGGGCGGCGGATGATCACCGATACCAAAAAGACCGTGCCCCAGAAGAAGTTGGCCCAGATCCCAATGAGGAAGTAGCCCTTGGCCTCTCCCAGCAGGTATGCGATCAGAGCGCTGATGCCGACGCTGATGAACCCCGAGACTGCCGGTTGCAGCGATTCACGCCGCACCAGACGCCAGACCAAAACCAGGGTGGCGGCCACCAGGGCAGCGACAATCGCCGGCATCAACGAGGAGATGCTGACCGCGACAACGAAAACGATCACCGGGATCGACGAGTAGACGATTCCCTGCCATCCCCCGGCCTGATGCCACATCTCGTGCAGTGGCGAGCTTCCCGGCTCCTCGGGCTTGGTCCCGGGCACGCTGAATTTCAGCTGCGGGCCCTCCGCGGTATCCGAGCCGACATGCGCTCCGCCCGAGCCGTCCGGCTCGTGCGATGGGGTCTCTGGCACTTAGCGCTGAATCTCGTAGTACGGGTTGTGAATCACCTTGCCGCCGTTCTCAAGCTTGCCGAGTCGACCGCGCACCAGCAGGGTGCGGCCCGATTCGATACCGGGGATTCGGCGCTGACCCAGCCAGACCAGCATCACCGTGTCGGTGCCGTCGAACAGCTCGGCCTTCACGCCTGCGACGCAACCCTTGGAATTGGTCTCGACGGTGCGCAACGTTCCGCACATGGTGACCTCTTGGCCGCGCTGACAATCGATGACGCGCTGAGCACCGGTGGCGGCGGCGTCGTCACCGATCTTCTCGGCGTCTACTTGCTCCAGGTCCTCTGTCAGCCGACGAGTCAGTCGACGCAGATAACCGCCTGTGGTAGCCACTTCTCGTCCTGGCCTCTCAACATGCCCGATCGTGTGATCGCTCGTGGAGTCACTTGGCGCAAGCGGCTCATCGGTGCAACCGCCACGGTAGACCTTTGCACGCCCCGATGCCAGGCGGCCCCCGGGGTGCCCCGCGCACCGGGCAAGATCAGCTGCGTGACGCCCATCAACGGTCGTGCCGCACGCCGCCTATCCCCCGAACTTGATGGCCACACGGCTGTTCTCATGCCGGGCACCGGCTCCGACGACGACTACATCACGCGGGCCTTCGGCCCCGCCCTCAGCGGCGCGGGGGCCACCCTGGTCGCGGTGCGTCCAGAACCGAATAACCTGGTCAACGGCTACTTACGGGCGCTTGACCGCGCGGCTCGGAGTGGCCCGATCGTCGTAGGCGGGATGTCCATCGGCACCGCCGTGGCCCTGACGTGGGCCCTGCGCAACCCCGGGGCGACGGTGGCGGTGCTGGCAGCCATGCCCGCGTGGACCGGAAACCCGGAAAACTCGCCGGCCTCGGTGTCCGCCCGGGTCACCGCGGAATCGCTGCGTTCAGACGGATTGGCAGCGGTCACTGCCGCGATGCAGGCCAGCAGCCCCGCTTGGCTTGCGGCAGAGCTCACCCGCTCGTGGGCCGCCCAATGGCCTGGTCTGCCCAGCGCCATGCAGGAGGTGTCGGCATTTGTGAACCCGACGGCCGACGATATCCGCGGACTGACCGTGCCCTTGGCAGTGGCAGCGGCCACCGATGATCCGATACATCCGCTCACGGTCGCCCAGGACTGGGCGACCTGGGCGCCGCGCGCGGCGCTGCGCACCTTCACCCTCGATCAGCTGGGCGCCGACCCGTCCTGTCTGGGCCGGGCGTGCGTCAGTGCGCTGAGCGACATCTGAGTCACAGACCGCGCGCGGCGGGGTCGGCCGTGGCCTCAATCTTGAGCACCAGGCCCTCGCGCACCGTCAGGGTGACCACCGCGAACAGCCTGCGCTGCGCGAAGGCCAGCAGAACCGGCTGTCCGAACGGCCCACCGACCAACGTGGCACCGTGACCGAGATAGACGAGCAGGTTGGTGGCGACATCGGTGCGTCCACGGTTGACCTGTGGTGGGGGCGCCGGATCCCCGATGATGGTGCCCACTCCCCAGACGCTGGGATCCAGAACCCCCATCAGTCCGGTCAGATCACCGTTGGCACATGCGGTGACGAACTTTTCGATCAGCTGCTGGTGTTCGGCACCGGTGACATCACCGGTGCGCGACGCCGACTGCTGGAATCTGGTCCGCGCACGCCGGGCGAGCTGGCGGCACGTGCCCACCGGGCGGCCCACCGTCGACGCGATCTCCTCGAACGGGACTCCGAACACGTCATGCAAGACGAACGCGACCCGCTCGCCGGGGCTCAGCGTGCGCAACACCTCCAGCAGGGCTCCCCGCACCTCGTCGTCCAGAGTGACTCTGTCGAGGGGGTCTGCACTCGCGGAAACATGCAGCGGTGCACCGGATTCCACGGTCGCTACGACACCCGTCTGCTCACGGCGCAGCCGTGCCGAACGCAGCTGGTCCAGGCACAACCGGCCGGTCACCACCGATAGCCAGGCCCGCGGCTCGTCGATCTCCGTCTCGTCGGCGCGCGCCAGCCGCACGAACGCCTCCTGCGCACAGTCCTCGGCATCCCCGATGTCGCCGAGCATTTGATAGGCCAGATTCACCAGGTATGGGTAGTGCTCACGCCAGGCCGCGGCCACCAACGCGTCGTGCGTAGACGAGGAACTCATGTCACTACGACGATTCCGAGGCACGGAAAGTTACCGCCCACGTCGGTAACTTCTTGCGCCCGTGCCCCGTCGTACTCATGTGGCCGAAACACCGAAAGCCATCCGAACCTCCCGAATTGGAGTACCCGATATGACAATTCTCGTCACCGGCGCAACAGGCAATGTGGGGCGCCCGCTTGTGGATCTGCTCAGCAGGGCGGGCGCCGACGTACGCGCGGTCACTCGCCACCCTGCGCACGCGGATTTTTCGCCCCAGGTGAAAACCATCGAGACGGCCCGAGCCGGCCTGCGCGGCGCCACCGCCGTCTTCCTGAATTCTCGGGCACTCGGCGAGGACCTCATCGATTTTGTGGATCAGGCTGTACGCGAAGGGGTTACCCGCCTGGTCGCACTTTCGGCGATCAACTGCGACGACGACGTCTCCCGGCAACCATCGCGGTTCCGCGGTGATCGAAACAAGGAGGTGGAACAGTACGCCGTCGATTCCGGGGTGGAGTGGGTGAGCCTGCGTCCGACGGTCTTCGCATCCAATTTTCTCGGGATGTGGGCGGGCCAGCTCAAGGCGGGCGACGCGGTCCGCGGACCGTACGCGGCCGCCTCTGTCGCCCCGATCGCGGACCGGGACATCTCCGAGGTCGCGGCGCATGCCCTGCTCACGGACGACCTCGTCGGGCATCGCATCCCGTTGACCGGTCCGCAGGCATTCACCAACACCGACCTGGTCGCGGCGCTCGGGGAAGTTCTGCAGCGGCCGTTGGAGTACCTACAGGTTTCCGACGATCTCGTCCGTCAACAGTTCGCCGGTCTGGGGTTTCCGGCGGGATTCGCCGACGCATACCTGGCCATGCAGGCGGCCACGGTGACCGTGCCTGCCGCTGTGACGCACGAGGTGGAGCGGATCCTCGAGCGTCCCGCGGAGACATTCACATCCTGGGCCAACAGATTCCGGGCTGAATTCGCACGTGCCGAGTTCGCACCGCAGAAGGGATGACGGCCATGACCAACACCCCACCGCGGTGGCTCAAATCGATGAACAAGGTGGTGCGGGCATTTCACCGCCTCGGCATACCCACCGGCCCGGCGATGGTGCTGACCGTCCCCGGCAAGAAGACCGGGCATCCCCGCCCCACGCCGATCACACCATTCGAGATGGATGGTCAGCTCTATGCCGTAGGTGGCTATCCGGGCTCGGATTGGCCACGCAACGCCGCCGCGGCCGGTTCCGGAACTCTCACCCGACGAAACCGTGTCCAGCACGTCAGGATCATCAGCGTGCCGCCCGAGACAGCGCGGCGCGCGCTGCGGGAATTCGCCCTGAAGGTCCCGGTGGGCGTGCGGTTCGCGAAAAGCGCCGGACTGGTCCGTCACGGCACCCCAGATGAGTTCGAAGCCCTGGCCGGAACGCTGTCGGTGTTCCGGTTCGATCCCGACTAGACCCCAAGCTCGCGCTCGCCCGCCGGATCTAGCCGCCGGTGATCGTGGACCGCAGCTGCTGCATGGCCGACCCGGAGACGCTGCGGCGCGCCACGGGCGTCGGATCATCCTGCGGGGCGGGTTCCTCGGCGACGGCCTCGGCTTCTGCCTGGGCCATCGCCTGCGCCTGGGCCGCCTGCAGCTGCTCGAGCATCGGTTCGGGCAGTGCGACCGGCAGCGGGGTACGCACCGGATACGGGCTGTCATCGCGGCGGACGACGGTATCGGCCACCGCGTCGCGCGCCTCCTGCGCCAGCGCGTCGAAAGTCTCGGCGGGCCCCTGCAGCACGCAGCGGATCATCCAGCGGTAGCCGTCGACCCCGATGAAGCGCACAGAGCCTCCCTCGGCGACACCGACAACCTCGCGGCCCCACGGTCCGTCGGCGATGGACACCTCCGCCGCCTCCTTGCGCAGCGACTCAGCCAGCTCGCCCGCAATCTCGCGCCACAGTCCGGCGGATTTCGGTGCGGCGTAGGCGGCCACCGAATAGCGCCCGTTGGCTGTCAGCACGAAGACCGCACCGGGAGCACCGGAAGCGGTCAGCTCGACCTGAATCTGGCCGGCCTCGGGCACCGGGATGAGTACCGAACCCAGATCCAGGCGCCCGATTCCGGCGTCCTCCGGACTCTCGAAGTCCTCGACTTCGTATGGACCGTCGAATGTTTCGCCCGACGCGTCGTCAGCATCGTCCAGGTCGTTAAGACCGCCACTTCGGTGCAATGCCATCACAAACTCGCATGTCCGCCGCTGGATCCGTGCCCGCCCACACCGCGGGTGGTCACGGCCAGACCGGCCTCGTCAAAAGAATCCACTTCAACCAGCTCCGGCAACTCAACCTGCTGAACCAACAACTGCGCGATCCGGTCACCGCGGGCGATGACGATCGGGGTCTCCGGGTCCAAGTTGATGAGGCTGAGCTTCACCTCGCCACGATACCCGGCATCGATCGTGCCTGGGCTGTTGACGATCGAAAGGCCCACGCGCGCAGCCAGGCCCGAGCGCGGATGCACCAACCCGACCATCCCGGTCGGGACGGCCACGGCGATACCGGTACCCACCAACGCCCGGCGCCCGGGCTCGATCACGACGTCCTCGGCGCTGTAGAGATCGACCCCCGCGTCGTCGGCATGCGCACGGGACGGCAGGGGCAACTCTCGATCGAGGCGAACGATCGCCAATCTCGTAGGTGTGGACACGATCGCCCAGACTACCCTTGGCCGCGTGACGGCCTCCCCCAACAACACGACCGATATCCGCTACGTCGAGCGGCTGTGGGTTCCGTGGTGGTGGACCCTGCCCGGCTTTGGCGCGGCAACGCTGCTCGGGCTGGAAATCAATCAGAGCATGCGCCAGCTGCCCGGCTGGGTGCCATACCCGATCCTGTTCGCGATTGTCGCGGGAGTCTTGTTGTGGTTCAGCAGGATCCGCGTCGAGGTTGTCGCCGGACCGGACGGCGGCGCCGAGCTACGCGCCGGATCAGCACATCTGCCGGTCAGTGTCATCGCCAAGTCGGCGGCAATTCCCGCCACCGCGAAGAGCTCGGCACTCGGCCGCCAGCTCGATCCGGCCGCCTTCGTCGTGCATCGGGCCTGGATCGGCCCGCTGGTCCTGGTAGTGCTCGACGACCCGGAAGATCCGACGCCGTACTGGCTGGTGAGCAGCCGCCATCCCGATCGGGTGCTCGCCGCCCTACGGAGCTAGTACGCGGCCAGGCCGCGACTAGCTCCGACTCTCAGGCCGCGCAGTCGGTGCAGATCAGCTGGCCGTTCTTCTCACTTGCCAGCCGGCTGCGGTGGTGCACCAGGAAACAACTCGAACAGGTGAACTCGTCGGCCTGCTTCGGGATGACCCGGACCGAAAGTTCCTCACCGGACAGGTCGGCACCTGGTAGCTCGAACGATTCGGCGGTTTCCGCCTCATCGACATCGACCACCGCCGACTGTGCTTCGTTACGACGAGCCTTGAGCTCCTCTAACGAGTCCTCTGACACATCGTCGGCGTCTGATCGCCTCGGAGCGTCGTAGTCGGTAGCCATGCGTCCATCCCCTTATCACCATCTCGTCTTCAAGCTTCTGCATTAGGCGCAGCAAGGCTTTGTACCAGGCTGAAACGGACACCACAAACTATTAGTGCCCAGATCCCGTCGGTTCTTTGTGTGATTTACATCACAGGGTAGTGGACACCCAGTCTATTTCGCCGTCTGTCGCCTAGAAGTCAGCTGGCCTAGAGTGCCATCCGTGGTCGCAGACATCACCGAGGGCACCTCGGTAGACAAGTACGGGCGCCCGTTCCGCCGCCGGAACTATTTGCCAGCCCTGTGCGTGGGAATAGCGCTCCTGGTCGTCACGGTATTTGTCTGGGCCTCGGCGCTCACCCGGGAAGCGCCGGTCAAGGAGGCGACGGCATGCAACCCGCCCGCTCAGCAGACCGAGCCCGGGGCCGGGTCCATCGGTAAGCCGGTGTCACGCTCCTCGCTGTCGGGAACCACCCCGGCGACGCTCAACGACGTCAAGGCACGCGTCCTCAACGCCAACGGCCAGGCCGGTCAGGCCGGGGATGTCTCCACCGCGCTGCGCGATCTGGGGTTCCCCTCACCGACCGCCGACAACGACCCCTTCTACCCCAGCGGGTCCCGTCTGAACTGTGTCGGACAGATCCGATTCGGGGAATCCGGGTACGCCAACGCCCTGACACTCTCGCTGGTGGCGCCGTGTGTCGAGTTCATCGAGGACAAGCGATCCGACAATTCGGTGGACCTGGCGCTCGGCAGCGAGTTCACCGAACTCGCCTCGGGTAACGCGGTCACCTCGGCGCTCAACAGCCTCAAATCCGGCAACCAGGCCAACTCGGATCTCATCCTCAAGGCGCGGCAGAGCACCTGTTAGCCGGGAATCGGGGCCATCGCGTCGATATCGGTCAAGAGCTGCCCGAATTCCTCGGCGAGTCCGGGAGCCATGGCCGCGATGAGGGCGCCGTCGGCACTCCGAGCGTCCGCGTCCGGCAGCACCAGCACCGCACCGGCCTCACGCGCGATGAGAGCACCGCCGGCCCAGTCCCACGGCCCCAGCCCGTGCTCATACTGGGCATCAACACGCCCCTCTGCCACTGCACACAGATCCAGCGCTGCGGATCCGATCCGCCGCACGTCACGCACCTTCGGCAGGAGCTGCGCGACCAGTTGAGCCTGACGTTCTCGCCGCACCGTCGAGTACGCGAAGCCCGTAGCCACTAGGGCCAGCCGTGCCTCCCGGACCGGATTACACGCCAAGGGCCACTGCAGGCCATTGGCCTCACGCACGGTCGCGCCAAGGCCTGAGGCCGCCGAGAAGACGCGGTCTGCCGCGACATCGGCCACCGCAGACGCCACCGACACTCCGTCCACCTGAGCGGCCACCGACACGGCATACGCGGGAATGCCGTAGACGAAGTTGACCGTGCCGTCGATCGGATCGATCACCCAGCGCACGTGCGACGAGCCGTTCGCGCCCCCTTCGGTCACTCCGTCCTCCTCGCCCAGGATCGCGTCATCCGGGCGCAACGCCGACAGTCTGCGGCGCAGCAGCCGTTCACATTCGGTGTCGACGAGGGTCACCGGATCTGTCTCGGAGCTCTTGGTCCGCACAGAGGCCGCCCAATCGACGGTTCCGCGCCGATGCCGCACAAATTCGGCGGCCTCCGATGCCAGCCGCACCGCTACCGAACGCAACGCTCCCGGATCGATTCCCACGCGTCTATCGCAGCACAGCCACGAGCGTCACGCGCGGCGTCCCCTGGGGCATTAGGGTGTCACTCGCATTTAGTCTGTTCCGGCTGTGTTCGACCATGTTCGCCAGCCATGTAGATCCAGGGCCAAGGAGCGCCGATGACCGCCACCGAATCCGGACTGTCCACACCCGCGACGCAAGCCGGCGAGACCGCGCAGCGAGGCTTCGGCATCGACGTCGGCGGCAGCGGCATCAAGGGCGCGATCGTGGATTTGACTACCGGCGAGATGATCGGCGAACGGGTCAAATACCCCACTCCGCAGCCCGCCACGCCGACAGCCGTCGCCGAGACCATCGCCACAGTCGTGCGTGATTTCTCCTGGACAGGGCCCGTTGGCGTGACCTATCCGGGCGTGATCGTGCACGGCGAGGCGCGTACCGCCGCGAACGTCGACAAATCATGGTTGGGCGTCAACGTCCACGACATCATCAGCGCCGAATTGAACGGCCAATCCGTCACCGTGCTCAATGACGCCGATGCCGCCGGAATGGCCGAGGACCGGTACGGAGCGGGCAAGGATCAGTCCGGCCTGGTGGTCCTCTTGACGTTCGGAACCGGGATCGGGTCTGCCGTCCTTCATAACGGAATCCTGTTGCCCAACACCGAGTTCGGACATATCGAAGTCGGCGGCATGGAGGCCGAGCATCGTGCGGCGTCGTCGGTGAAGGAAAAGAACGATTGGAGCTACAAGCAGTGGGCGCCCGAGGTCACCAAGGTCTTGGAGGCCGTGGAGAACGCGCTGTGGCCCGACCTGTTCATCGTGGGCGGAGGCATCAGCCGCAAGGCCGACAAGTGGGTGCCGCTGCTGACGAATCGAACCCCGGTGGTGGCCGCTGCACTGCAGAACACGGCGGGAATCGTTGGCGCGGCGATGGCCGCACACGCTGGCGTTTCACCTTAGCTTTTTCACAGGTTCTGCACTGTTGTCGTTACAATGGCAACAGATAGCCGCACGCAGGGCCACGCAGGTGCTCCCCGGCAGCGACGAACATCAAGCAGACAGCCAAATTCTCGATTTTGCATGCCCATGCGCGTCGAAGAAGTAGCCAGGAAAGGGCGTACGTGGCAGCCACGAAAGCAGCTCCGGTAACGCAGGCCGCCGACGAAGCACCTTCGACGACGACCGCCGTCAAGGCAGCACCCGCGAAGGCACCGGCCAAGAAGGCCCCCGCGAAGGCTGCCGTCAAGGCAGCACCCGCGAAGAAGGCGCCGGCCAAGAAGGCCGCGGCCAAGGCCCCCGCGAAGAAGGCGGCCCCCGCCAAGAAGGCACCGGCCAAGAAGGCCGCAGGTAAGGCGATCGATCCCGCTCTCGAACCGCAGGGCAGCCCCGAGGACGCCGACATCGAGCCCGGTGAGGATCTCGAGCCCGACCTCGCCGAGGACGCCGACATCGAGGCCGACCTCGCCGAGGTTGCCGCCGAGCCCGAGCCCGAGGCGGAAGCCGAAAGCGACGAGCCCACCGAGAAGGACAAGGCATCAGGCGACTTCGTCTGGGACGAAGAGGAATCCGAGGCGCTGCGACAGGCCCGTAAGGACGCCGAGCTCACCGCCTCCGCAGACTCTGTACGCGCCTACCTCAAGCAGATCGGCAAGGTGGCCCTGCTCAACGCCGAAGAGGAAGTTGAGCTGGCCAAGCGGATCGAGGCCGGTCTGTACGCGACCCAGATCGTCACCGAGCTGACCGAAAAGGGTGAGAAGCTTCCCGCCGCCCAGCGCCGCGACATGTCGTGGATCTGCCGTGACGGCGATCGCGCCAAGAACCACCTGCTCGAGGCCAACCTGCGTCTGGTGGTGTCACTGGCAAAGCGCTACACGGGCCGCGGTATGGCCTTCCTGGACCTCATCCAGGAAGGTAACCTGGGTCTGATCCGCGCGGTCGAGAAGTTCGACTACACAAAGGGTTACAAGTTCTCGACGTATGCCACCTGGTGGATCCGTCAGGCCATCACCCGCGCGATGGCCGACCAGGCCCGCACCATCCGCATCCCGGTGCACATGGTCGAGGTCATCAACAAGCTCGGCCGCATTCAGCGTGAGCTGCTCCAGGACCTGGGTCGCGAACCCACGCCCGAAGAGCTGGCCAAGGAAATGGACATCACGCCGGAGAAGGTGCTGGAGATCCAGCAGTACGCGCGTGAGCCCATCTCGCTGGACCAGACCATCGGTGACGAAGGCGATTCGCAGCTCGGCGACTTCATCGAGGATTCCGAGGCAGTGGTCGCCGTGGACGCGGTGTCCTTCACCCTGCTGCAGGATCAGCTGCAGTCGGTGCTGGAGACGCTCTCCGAGCGTGAGGCCGGCGTGGTGCGTCTGCGGTTCGGTCTGACCGACGGTCAGCCGCGCACCCTCGACGAGATCGGTCAGGTGTACGGGGTGACCCGTGAGCGCATCCGGCAGATCGAGTCCAAGACCATGTCGAAGCTGCGCCACCCGAGCCGTTCGCAGGTGCTGCGGGACTACCTCGACTAGGGGCTGCCGGGCAGGCACTCTGAGCTGCAGATCTACAGCTCAATTTCGAAACAGTGGACTGGACAGCGCTGCCGGTCAAGACATCAGTGTGACCCGCCGCGCTGTCCTAGTCCATCGATCTCGATCCTCTGCCGCCTCCTGGGAGCTCTAGCCCTGCGCTCATATGCAGCGAGTGCGCTTCACCTGCCCGAGGCTGCCGTTCAACCAAAGATATTCCCGCCTAGGACTGCTGGCATTCGACCTACATCCAGCCTGGATATGCACAGCGCTAACCCCGCCCTGGTGGGCGACTACCTCGACTAACGGTTAGCGAGGACAGACGTCGAACCGCTCACGGACTTGTTTCTGAAGGGCGATTGCATCAGCGGTGTAATACTTCTCGGGATCTGTCTCCCCGAGCGTGCGCGGGTAGTCGCAAAACCCGACGGTCGCTGAACCCTGGAACCGGAGGCCCGGGTCCGGTCGTTTCTCATTGGCAGTCCAGTACACATACAGAGGCTGTGCAGGACCGCCACCCGCCGTGGTGATTGCTGCCGACAAATCGTCATACCCGTTTCCACGGTCGCGCAGGGCAACGCTAAGCCGCGCAATCGCGCCATCTGTGCCGACTGACACGGCATAGACATCTACCGGCATGCGGGCGATCCGCTGAGCGATGCTCACTTCATCCTGAAGCGAGAACGGAAACATCACTCCCCAACCGATCGCCCCAGCCGCCAGAGACACGTCTACTGCGTTGTCTCCCAACACCGCACGTAGAGCCGCGAACCCGGCCGTTGCGGTCGAGCTCGGCGCTTTGACTTCCAGCCTGTTTGTCGGCGCCCTGTCGTTCCGGAACCATTCAACCGAGCTACCGTCCAAGGCGGTCGCGATGTCGCGAGCAACGCGCGCATCGTGTGCAATTTCGGCGGGATCGAGGCGCGCAGCTCGTTTGATCATCACCCGCGAATCCGCCGCTACCGCAAAATCGATCCATTGCTCGTAATTCTCGAAATCATCGCCCACGGTCTTGTTGACAGTCGTGGCCACATCGGCAATCTGCTGCACGCTGGCAGACGGGAGCTGGACCTGCACATGCAGCGTCGAACCCCTCTCAAAGGAGTTCTCGTATCCGATGTTTACCGAATCCACACCGGGCATCGCGCTGAGGACGGCTTGAAGATGATCGGCTTGAGTCTTGCGATCGGGCGCTCCCGCGCAGGCAGCTGCGGCCACCAAAAGAACCAGAACCGCCGATCGAATACTTCGCGGCCCACGCATGATTGACAGCGTATCGGCGGCGCGTCGGCCATCGCGGTGATCGAAGCGCGAATGGAGTAGCCCGCTACGCATGTCGAGCGGTTGTCCACTCGCACAACATGGTGCCAACCCGGTGACAGTCATCGGGCTGGAATCGAAGGACACACCATGACCGCAACACTCGACACCGAAGTGACCGCACCGCCACCCCTGGACGGTGAGGTGGCCGATCGACGCAGCAAGTTCCGCAAGCTGACCGCCGAGACCGCCAAGGATCCGTACGCAGAACGAGCCTTCCTCGCATCGAAGCTGGCTGTGCTGCAATCACATCCGAAGCTCCCGGCGGCCACCCGCCGCGAGGCCGAGGCAACGCTGGCCGAGGCCGCGGGGGTGGCGGACATCGCCGAACTCGCCGCCGGGATAACCCCGCCTCCCGGCGGAGTCGGCTACGGCATGTTCTACACGAACAGCTTTCGCACCCGTTTCGCGCGCGGTACCTCGTTCTACTACGAGATCGTCTGCCCACACCAGCCCGGCGGGAACGTGGCCGACTACCTGTACCTGACCGCGACCAACCGAGCACAAAAAGGTGTCGAGGCGTTCGTGTCCTACCACGCACAGGACATCGCCCGATTCAAGGTGTTCGACTGGGCGCGCTCGGATCACTGGCAGACCGACATCCCGTTCGCGAATCTGACGTCGTATCTGCGCAGCACCTCCTCACATGGCTGGGGCCTGCAGACACTGCTCGTGTGGAATCAGTCATTCGAAATCGCACCGAACCGGTGGCGCAACGAGGTACTGCTGCACAACCGCGCGGCGAACCGTTGGGATCTCGTGTACCGCTTCGACTACCAATCCTCCACCGCCGAGCAGACCTCCGGCTGGGTCGGCAGTTGGGGACCGATCGTCGAGACGTTCCAGAACAGCTACACGAACACCCGCTGGCTCGGATTCCTCAACACAATGCTGGTGGGCCGCGACACCGCCGGTAACTGGGGACAATGGGCACTGCTGCGCGCCGCCGACTCGACCATTCGCAATGACGGACACGGATTCTCGCCACTGTTCCTGGACCCGAATTACTCTTTCGTGGTCAAGAGTTGACCGAGCAGGAGCAGCCGATCATGAGTGATAACGGATCGCCTCCCCCTCCCGGTACCGGCCCCATCGCCGACCGGCGGCAGGAGTTCGAAGAACTCAGCCGCCGGCACCGGGAGGGAGCGGATGACCGCGCGTTCATCGAGCACAAGATCGAGATCGTGAACAGCGATCCCGATCTTACTGCCGAGGAGAAGGCCGTCGCGATCGCGGAACTGCGGCGCGCATTGGAATGACGGTAACGACACCCCACGGCACGGACCCACCGGCGAGAGCAACCTGTCGGTGGGTCCGGCCATACTGGGCAGCGTGAGCACTGTCGGCCACTGCTTCTTCGGCACCGCAATTGGTACCTGCGCCATCGCGTGGAGCGACAACGGCATCGTCGCGTTGCAGCTGCCCGAGCATGACGATGCGGCCACCCTGGCCAGGATCCGACGCCCCGCCGGAAGCGAACTGATACCGCCGCCCTTCGTCGCCGAGGCGATCGATGGCCTGACGCGCGTCCTTGCCGGCGAGGAAGACGATCTGCAGTGGGTTCAACTGGATTTGGAAGGCACCACCGATTTCGATCGCGAGGTGTACGCGGTTACCAGGGCCATCGGCCCCGGCACAACCCGCAGCTACGGTGAGGTGGCAGCGGCCGTCGGTGCGCCGGGCGCCGCGCAGGCCGTGGGACAGTCGTTGGGCCGCAATCCGATTCCGCTGCTCGTCCCCTGTCACCGTGTGCTGGCCGCCGATCACAGCCTGCACGGCTTTTCCGCCTACGGTGGCGTCGTGACCAAGCGCGAACTACTCAAGCTCGAGCACGCCCCTGGTTTCGACGACCCCACCCTGTTCTGAAGCGAAAGACACAGCGCAGGTCTACGCTCTAGCGCATCAAGATCCGGCCGACGCATCGGGAGACCTCATGACCGGTTTGTATATAGCTGCACTTCTCATCGGAATCGTCGCGGGCTTGCGCGCGATGACCCCACTTGCCGTGTTGAGCTGGGCGGCATTCACCAAATGCCTTCTAGTGGAAGGCACCTGGGCCTCATTTTTGGCCAACCTGATCGTCGCCATCATCGCCACGGTGCTGGCCGTGGGTGAGATCGTCAACGACAAACTACCCAAGACTCCGAGCCGCAAGGCGCCGCCCGCGTTCGCGGCACGCGTGGTGCTCGGCGCCTTCTATGGCGCGGTGTTCGGCACCCTGGCGGGCGGCACCTCTCCCGGACTCATCATCGGTCTTCTGCTCGGCGCCGTCGGTGCGGTGATCGGCACGCTCGGCGGGGCGTGGGCACGCGGCAAGCTCGCCGAGGCCTTCGGTAAGGATCTGCCCGCCGCCCTCACCGAGGACGTCGTCACCGTCGCCGCGGCCCTTGCGATCACCGTGGCGCTCGCCACGTGAGCACACATTTTGACGCCGTCGTCGTGGGCGCCGGCCAGGCTGGCCCCTCCCTGGCCGCCCGATTGCGTGGCGCGGGAATGACGGTGGCCATCGTGGAGCGACACCTGTTCGGCGGTACCTGCGTCAATACCGGATGCCGCCCCACCAAGGCGTTGGTCGCCAGTGCGCACGCCGCCCATATGGCGCGCGACGCGGCCCGGTGGGGAGTTGTCCTGGACGGCTCGGTGAGTATGGACATGGCCCGCGTGCGAGAGCGCAAGGATTCGGTGATCCTCCCGTCGCGCAACGGCGGCGAGAAATGGCTCAAGGATCTTGGTTGCACGATCTATCACGAACACGCACGCTTCATCTCTCCCACCGAGCTCGCCGTGGGAGACGAGATCATCTCTGCCGAAAGAATCTTCCTGAACGTCGGTGGCCGGGCGGTGGTTCCGGATTGGCCCGGCGTCGATGAGGTTCCGCTGCTCACCAACAGCTCGCTCATC
The DNA here is from genome assembly GCF_002013465.1 of Mycobacterium sp. D16R12. Lineage (GTDB taxonomy): Bacteria > Actinomycetota > Actinomycetes > Mycobacteriales > Mycobacteriaceae > Mycobacterium. The sequence goes on from NZ_MAFC01000030.1 coordinate 74,902, forward strand.
GAGTACGACGAGATCCCGGAACATCTCATCGTCATCGGCGGCAGTTATGTCGGACTGGAGTTCGCGCAGATCTACCGCCGGTTCGGCAGCAAGGTGACGGTGGTGCATCGCGGACCACGGCTCGTCGAACGCGAGGACCCCGACGCCTCGGCGATCATTCAGGAAGTCTTGGAGCGTGAGGGAATCTCCTTCCGCCTCAATGCCTCCTGTATCAGCCTGTCTCGCGGAGACGACGGCGTCGGCGTCGGCGTGGACTGCACACAAGGTGCGCCCGAGGTCACCGGCACTCACATACTCGTCGCGGTGGGACGCAGACCGAACACCGACGACTTGGGCCTGGAGAGCGCCGGTGTCACCACCGACGACCGCGGGTACATCACGGTCGACGATCAGCTGCGCACCAATGTGCCGGGCATCTGGGCCCTGGGCGACTGCAACGGTCGCGGAGCCTTCACCCACACCTCGTACAACGACTTCGAGATCGTCGCCGCGAACCTGCTCGATGACGATCCACGACGGGTCACCGACAGACTGCCCTGCTACGCCCTATACACAGACCCGCCGCTGGGCCGGGTCGGCATGACCGAGACGCAGGCACGCGCCTCCGGACACTCCGTGCTCGTCGGCCGCAAACCGATGAGCCAGGTCGGCCGCGCCATCGAAAAAGGCGAAACCGATGGCTACATGCAGGTTTTGGTCGACGCCGATACCGATCTGATCCTGGGCGCGACCATCCTCGGGGTGGGCGGCGATGAAGTCGTACATTGCCTGCTCGACACCATGCAATACGGCGTGCCCGCGCGACAACTTCAGCGCACCGTGCACATTCATCCCACCGTGGCGGAGTTCTTACCCACCGTCCTGGGTGAGCTTCAGCCACTCGTTTGACCTCAAGCGCACGTGAGCTCCTAGCATCCGGTTATGAAGATTCACGATGTGCGAATCACTGCTACCGATGTGGCCGGCGCTGCTCGCTTCTACACCGAAATCCTTGATTTACCAGTACAACTGGATCGAGACCGGGCGACGGTTCATATCGGTGACAGCACGCTCACGTTGATTCCGGGACCGGCGTATCTCGGTGCGCATCACATCGCCTTCACCATTCCCGCGGGAAGCCTGAGCGCGGCCAAGGCGTGGCTATCGCAGCGCGTCACGCTGCAGATCGATGGTCAATGGCACGACGAGTTCGACTGCGCGCCCAATTGGCAGGCCCGCAGCATCTACTTCACCGGCCCTGACGATGCCGTCCTCGAACTCATCGAACGCAATATCCTCGACAACCACATCGATCATTCCTTCGGCGTCGGCGACATCCGTTCTCTCAGCGAGGTCGGCTTCGGGGTATCCGACGTGCTGCAGACCCAACGCCTCATGCGCGAGACGCTGGGCCTGCTGCCGTTCGGCGAACCCGCGCGGGGCTTCGGTCCGGTGGGTGATCACGACGGGCTGTTCATCCTGGTGCCCACCGAGGTCACGTGGCGCCCGGAGAATCGGATCCCACCACCTGCCGCGCCCACCGTGGTGACGGCCGATGTGCCCACCGCGCTGAAGATCGGCGAGCACTACCTGATTCAACCGCGTTAGGAGCGTGAGTCCCGCCAGGCCAGCGGCGCATCGAGCACCGACAGGTCGTAATCGTTGTCGGCATCGATCCCCACGGTGAACAATCTCGCGCCCACGTCGGCATAGGCGTCCGCTTCGGCCGCCGTCAATCCGCGTTCGGGATCTAACCCCCAGGCTGTCGAGCGCTCGATTTCGTTGTGGTCGCGGCCGATTCGTTCAGCCTCGGCGATGAGAATGTCGTTCTTGCGCCGGTAGGTGTCGATGTCGGCGAACGCATGCCAGATATGGGCATGCCGGGCCACCAACGGAATGGTGCGCTTCTCTCCCCCGCCACCGATCAGAATCGGTATCGGGCGCACGGGCGCCGGCAGCAACTGACCCAGCCGGTTCTCGATCCGAACCAGGCTCTCCTCGAACAGATCGAATCGCGAACCTGCCGTACCGAACTCGTATCCGTATGTGGTGTAGTCCCTTTCATACCAGCCGGCACCCACACCGAGGATCAGCCGGCCATCGCTGATGTGGTCGACGGTCCTGGCCATATCGGCCAGCAGATCGGGGTTGCGATAGCCCACGCCGGTGACAAGCAGCCCGATCTCCGCCCGCGAGGTAATTTCGGCCCACGAGCCCAGGGCGGTCCAGGCCTCGAAGTTGTTGACATCGGGCTGCACCTCGTCGAGCACCACTCCCGCACTGCTCAGGGTGCCGGCGGGCCAATGAAAGTGGTCATAGCCGAAGATGACGTCCACCCCCTTGTCCTCGGCGCGCAGCACAGCATCTCGCCACTGCTTGTAGTTCTGCGCCTTGGCGGGCCGCAGCTGGATTCCGATGCGAATGCGTCCTGTCACATCGCAGTCCAATTAATCGATCGCCGCAGGTATTCCCCGCCGCCTACGCTGCCCGCCATGGAACGCGTGAATATCTCGTCGGACGGCGAATGGGAAGCAGCGGTCGGCTACTCCCGTGCGGTGCGGGTCGGTGGTCATGTCGCCGTCGCCGGAACCACGGCGGCGCGCCAGGGCCGGTCACCTGTCGGCGGGGACGACATCGCCGAACAGACCCGCGAGGCACTGCGCCGCGTCGAGTCGGCACTTAGCCAGGCAGGTGCCTCGTTACGCGATGTCATACGAACTCGCATCTTCGTCACGGATATCGGGCGCTGGCGCGAGGTCGGTTTGGCCCACGGCGAGTTTTTCGGCGACATCCGCCCCGCCGCCACGATGGTCGAGGTGTCAGCACTCATCGATCCGGCGCTGCTGGTGGAGATCGAGGCCGACGCCATCGTGGTCTAAATTGGTCAGACCACTAGACCTCTTACCAATCGCGGTGTTATCGTGGCGGCATGGCACTGCAGCCGATCGCCCGTCAGTCGATACCCGACGAGATATTCAGTCAGCTCGCGGCGCAGGTTCTGACCGGTGACCGCACTCCCGGCGACACCCTGCCCAGTGAGCGAGCCCTTGCCGAGGCCCTCGGGGTGTCCCGCACCGCGGTCCGCGAAGCATTGGGCCGCCTGGAGCGCTCGGGCCTGATTCACATCCGCCAGGGTGGGTCGACGGTGATCCGGGACTATCGCAGCGAGGCCGGTTTCGACGTGCTGCCACTACTGCTCGCCTATGGCGGGGATGTGGACCACCGCACGCTGGCCAGCGTCATCGAGGCACGTGCGGTGATCGGCCCTCAGGTGGCCAGGCTCGCAGCACAGCGCGCTCACACAAGCCCCGGGGTCGCCGACCGGCTCCAGGCCATGGCCGGGGATCTCGAGTCCGAAGCTGATCCGCTGCAAAGGATGTGGCGTGCACTCGGCTTCTGGGAGCTGGTCATCGACACCGCCGACTCGATTGCCTTCCGACTGGTGTTCAACACCATGCGTGACTCATACGTCCGGGCCCTGGACGTGCTCGTCAACGTCATGGCCGCTGAAGTCGGAGACATCGGCCACTACCGTGCACTCGCCGACGCGATCGCCGCGCAAGATCCAGATGCCGCCCAAGAGGCCTCCACCGCGATGCTTGCCTTGGGCACCAAGGCCTTTGACAAGCTACTCAAGGAAATCATGGACGAATCGGAGAACCAACAATGACCCGTGCCGCACGTAAGTCGATGACCCTGCGCGATGCCCTTGTCGAGTTCGTCAAACACCCCACCCCATGGATTCTTCTCACCTGGTCGGCCGTGCTGCTGGGTTCCCGAATCGCGGTGGGCGGCTGGACCATCGCCGATGCCATCACCCCCATTGCACTCGTGGCCATCTCCCCTGTCGCCGAATGGCTGATCCACGTCGGGATCCTGCATTGGCGCCCGCGCTCGGTGGGGCCGGTGAAAATCGACTCGCGGCTCGCCCGCGACCACCGCCTGCATCATCAGGATCCACGGGACATCCCGCTGGTATTCATCCCGTTGCCAAGCCTGGTAGTGGTGATCATCGGATTGACCCTGGCCGCGCTCTTTGCCTTCCCGCGCATCGGACTTGGGCTCACCTTCGCGCTCACGGTGTCACTGTTCCTGGTGTTCTACGAGTGGACGCACTACCTCGTCCACACCGATTACAAACCCCGTCACGCGATCTATCGCGCGGTCTGGCGAAACCACCGGTACCACCATTTCAAGAATGAGAACTACTGGTTCACGGTCACCAGCTCGGGGACCGCCGACCGTCTACTGGGAACCTATCCGGATCCACAACAGGTCCAGTCGTCACCTACGGTCCGAAATCTGCACGCGCCCAGCATAACTGGTTAGTCTGTGTCGTCCGGTCCACAGCTGGCGCCCGAATAACCGTTCTGTTGATGATCCGGCGCAGCATCCTGATTGCGTGGCCTGCTACCCGAATTGGTGGCCACAAAAAAGCCCAACCCCACAACCAGCAAGACAGTCACCGTCACTATGACGATGACCGCGGTCATCACGCCTCAGCCCGCTCCGGCCGTAATGCAAAGTAGCGCAGCTTCTTTCCGAATGCGATCTGAAGCTCGCGACGTCCGCCGCGGCGAACCAGTGCGATCCGGCGAAGCCCCTCGGCTACCTCACGATCCATCACCCAGTCACGCAGACGTGGCAGCTCATAGGCGTACCCGCGGAATTCCTTGGCGTCGCACAGCACGCAGCACCGCATTGAGTGCAACAGTGCGTACTGCTCGAATTCGTACTCCCAGTTGGGCGTTTCCGCGAGCCACGGGACCGCCTTGGCCATATCGAAGCGCCGTTTGGTCCGCAGTTGTGCACCCGCGGTGAGAGCCGTGTACTCGTCGAATCCCGACGGGGCATTACCGGCAAGCAGGTCTGATAGCACCGACAGTTGACGGCGCCGCAGCGTCTCGCGGTTGTCAAGCATGTACGACACCCTCCTTGATCGCCTGTCGGACCACCGAAAGGTCGGTGCTCACACTGGCCTCGTCGATCGATCCGTCACGCTCGATCAGCACGCCCAGGCCACGGCCGGAGGTGAGCACCACGAGCTCGGTGAGTAGATCGGCTACCGGATCGATGATGGTGTCCGAGTGGGTATTCCAGTACAGGTCGCCCTCGAAACAGCCACCCGCGATGTGCACGTACGCGACGCGCTCGACGGGAAAACGGCGCAGCAACGCGACGGGGTCGGTGCGCGAAGCCACCGCCGTTGCGTACAGGTTGGCGATATCGAGCACCAGCCAGCAACCGGTGCGCCGGGAGAGCTCACGCAGGTAGTCGGGCTCGCTGAGCTCGTTCTCGGGCCACTGCAGGGTGGTGGCCACGTTCTCCAGCGCCAACGGCACCCCGAGGTCATCCTGAACCCGGGACACGTTGTCCACCAGGACATCTAGAGCCAATGTGGTGCGCGGCGGAGCTACCAGATGACCCGCCTCGAGCACACCACCATCCCGCCCGTTCTCATAGCCGGCCCGCACAAACGCCACATGCTCACTGACCATCGGAGCGTTGAGCTCCGCAGCCAGCGCAGCCAGGTGCTTGACGCGCTTGGCGTCGGGCAGATCGGCTCCGGCCAGACCCAAAGACACACCGTGCGGCACGACGACGGTCCCCGCCTCGCGCAGGCGCGTCAGTTCGACGGGCAGCGCTCCGGGGCGAAAGTTCTCGGCGATGATCTCGGTGAAGGAAAGGCTCAAGGTGTCGTCCGTGACGGCTCCCTGATTGAACATGGCAGCAAGCTCGGGACGCCATGAGGCACCGACCGCGGGCTCGTCGGCCAGCACGGTCGTAAGCGGGTGATTTGAAGAGGCCACCGCGGTTACCCCCTTATCTCAAGACCGACGAGTTACGCCAGTCTAGCTACCACGTTGATAGCTTAGGAAGTGCTAGGTGCCAGCGGGTTGAAAAAACCATCCGGTCCCGGCCGGAAACTCGCCACAGAAGTAACTGCGGCGATCGGCAGCGGTCCGTACAAGTGAGGGAACAGCATCGATTCAGGATCGCTGGGCACGCCTGGTTCCCAACGTACCGGAGAGTCAAGCAGATTCGAGGCGATAGACAATACGACCAGATCACACCTTCCGCGATACAAGCGGTTGGCCGGAAGGTGAACCTGGTGCGGCGCGGAAAGATGAATAAATCCCGTTTCGGCCAGTGACGTGGGCCGATGCTCCCCCTGTTCACGCGCGGACGCCCACTCCTGCACGGAGCAGATATGAACAAGTTCGGCTTCGTTCGGCACCATCGACTGCATCACACCAGTATCTGATTCTCTTCGCGCACGCCGCTCATCGACCTGCCCGACCCCTGTAACGCCCCAGACGTGAGCCGCGACACACCGGACACACATGGGGAACAACCGAAACCCCCCAAACGTCTGACAAAGTACATACATAGGCGCCGAGCGGTTCACCGGACCGCAAAGCTCAGGAGAGATACGGAGGAGCCATGTACGCAACTCTGACCAGTCCAGAGCTGACGAAGGCTGACCGCTGCGATCGTTGCGGAGCGGCTGCCCGGGTCCGCGCCACGCTCCCGTCCGGAGCCGAGCTGCTTTTTTGCCAGCATCACGCCAATGAGCACTCCGAGAAGCTGAGTGCCCTGTCGGCAGTGCTGTCCATCAGCGCATCCGTCGAGGGTTAGTCGCCGCGGTTTCACCCCCGGTAACAACTGCTGACCATCCCATCAGGAATGCTGGTGTGGCCATGAGTGAGAAGCCGCGCCATGTCTCGATAGGTCGAGACGTCCTGCACGTGATGCGGCGCACAGCCGTAAAGAGTTGGGACGACTCGATTTTCGCGCAGTCAGCCCAAGCCGCTTTTTGGCAGGTGCTGTCGCTACCGCCGCTGCTGTTGGGCATCCTGGGGAGCTTGACGTTCGTCGGGCCGCTGTTCGGATCGGACACCCTGCCCGAGATCCAAGAGCGACTGCTGCGGGTGGCCAACAGCGTTTTCAGCAAGAGCGTGGTCGCCGAGATCATCGAGCCCACGATCATCGACATCATGCGTGACGGGCGTGGTGAGGTGGTGTCCATCGGATTCGTCATCTCACTATGGGCGGGTTCGTCGGCGATATCGAGCTTTGTGGACTCCATCGTCGAGGCGCACGATCAGACACCGCTACGCCACCCCGTTCGTCAGAGGTTCTTTGCGCTGGGCCTATACGTCGCCGCGCTGGCGATGGCGGTGGTGACATTGCCGGTAATCGCCCTCGGACCGAAACGGATCGCCGAGGTCGTCCCCGACTCGTGGAACGCGCTGCTGCGGTACGGCTACTTCCCACTGTTGGGTATCGCACTGGTCGCCCTGGTGACGCTCCTGTACCGGGTAGCCCTACCGAAACCGCTTCCGTCGCATCGCTTGTTGATCGGCGCGCTGCTGGCGGTGACGTTCTTTGTGATCGCCAGCCTGGGGCTGCGGTTTTACCTGAACTGGATCACGCAGACCGGATACACCTACGGCGCGTTGGCCACCCCCATCGCGTTCCTGCTGTTCGCGTTCATGCTCGGATTCGCGATCGTGCTGGGCGCCGAACTCAACGCCGCCATCGAGGAACACTGGCCGGCGGGTGCCACTCACGCCCGGCAGCTGCGCGATTGGCTGAGCCCACAAAATGGCCAGAACGATGCCGAGAACAGCTCTGATGAGGCGACTCCCGAGCGATCCGCCGAAGGCTGCTAGTCGCCCTTCTTCATCATTTCGTAGATGCGCTTGCAGTCCGGGCACACCGGGGAGCCGGGCTTGGCCGACCGGGTAACGGGAAAAACCTCACCGCAGAGGGCGACCACATGGTTTCCCATGACGGCGCTCTCCACGATCTTGTCTTTCTTGACGTAGTGGAAGACCTTCGGCGTATCACTGTCTGTGCTCTCGTCGACGGTGGTGTCCGGACGCTCGATCGTCTGCGTGTCCATTCCTACATTGTGACATTGTGGAGATATGAGAAAAGAGCTGTCGTTCGATGACGACGGCCATCCGGTACTCATCACAGCGGCCGCAGTCTCGGTCGAGGAACAACACCGCGCCCGGGTACGCCGCTATTTGACGCTGATGGCGTTCCGATTCCCGGCCCTGCTGGGCGCCGCCTGGGCCTACAGCGTGTGGCACAACGGATGGATCTCGCTGGCGATCCTGGCGGCGTCGATCCCACTGCCCTGGATGGCGGTGCTCATCGCCAACGACCGTCCTGCCCGCAAGGCCGAGGAGCCGCGCCGGTACGGGCCCCAGGAACATCGTCACTCGCTGTTTCCCACCGCTGAGCGCAGAGCGATTGATCCCGCTCCTGCGCCGCAACCGCGCACCCCGCCGGAAGGGTCAGCTGACCCGTCTTAGGGACAGCTATGTCAATTCTCAGGACATTCTCAGCTGCCGACGGCATATCCGCAGGTCAGTGACGGCGCCGTTTGGGAACCTCAGGAACTTTCTGGGCCAACCAAGCGTTGCAACACATAAGACCTACGGATCAACTAGGAGGCAGCGATGGCAAACGCCACCACCCGTCCGGCTCGTACCATCGAGTCCGAGGATCTGGACGCCCAGAGTCCAGCCGCGGACCTTGTGCGGGTGTATTTGAACGGCATCGGCAAGACTGCGCTGCTGACGGCGGAGGACGAAGTCGAGCTCGCCAAACGGATCGAGGCGGGGCTATACGCCCAGCACCTTCTGGACACCAAGAAACGCCTCGGGGAAGCCCGCAAGAAGGATCTGGGTGTCATCGTGCGCGAAGGCAGTGCGGCACGCAGCCACCTGCTGGAGGCCAACCTGCGCCTGGTCGTTTCGCTCGCCAAGCGCTACACCGGTCGCGGTATGCCGCTGCTCGATCTCATCCAGGAGGGCAACCTGGGCTTGATCCGCGCGATGGAGAAGTTCGACTACGCCAAGGGATTCAAGTTCTCGACATATGCCACCTGGTGGATTCGTCAGGCCATCACCCGCGGCATGGCCGATCAGAGCCGCACCATCCGCCTTCCCGTGCACCTGGTGGAGCAGGTGAACAAGTTGGCCCGTATCAAGCGCGAACTGCACCAGCGACTCGGCCGCGAGGCCAGCGACGAGGAACTGTCGGAGGAGTCCGGCATTCCCGTGGAGAAGATCGGGGATCTGCTGGACCACAGCAGGGATCCGGTGAGCCTGGACATGCCGGTCGGCACCGACGAGGAAGCGCCGCTGGGTGACTTCATCGAGGACACCGAGGCGATGTCCGCCGAGAACGCCGTCATCGCCGAGCTGTTGCACTCGGACGTGCGCAGCGTGCTGGGCACTCTCGACGAACGCGAGCAGCAGGTCATCCGGCTCCGGTATGGACTCGATGACGGACAGGCCCGCACGCTGGATCAGATCGGCAAGCTGTTCGGACTGTCTCGCGAGCGGGTGCGGCAGATCGAACGCGAGGTCATGACGAAGCTGCGCCACGGCGACCGCGCGGAGCGCCTGCGTTCGTACGCGAGCTAGTTGACCTACTACCCTGCCCTCGGGGCGCTGCGTTCTGGAAGCGCGGCGCCCCGATTTGCGTTGTAGATCGGTAGACTGAGCACGACCGTAAGGGGCCGAGTAGTGAACGATCTTGTCGATACGACAGAAATGTATCTGCGGACGATCTACGACCTTGAAGAAGAGGGCGTCGTGCCGCTCCGGGCGCGCATCGCCGAGCGGCTTGAGCAGAGCGGCCCGACCGTCAGCCAGACGGTGGCGCGGATGGAGCGCGACGGCCTGTTGAACGTCGCCGGAGACCGCCACCTCGAACTCACCGATAAGGGCCGCGCACTCGCGGTCTCGGTGATGCGCAAGCACCGACTGGCCGAATGCCTGCTGGTCGACATCATCGGACTGCCCTGGGAGGACGTACACGCCGAGGCGTGCCGCTGGGAGCACGTCATGAGCGAGGACGTCGAGCGCCGACTGCTCACGGTGCTCAACAACCCGACCACCTCGCCGTTCGGCAATCCCATTCCCGGCCTGTCCGAGCTGGGTGTCGCGCCCAACCGGTCCGAGAATGCCAGCGCGGTGCGGCTCACCGAGATTGCCGGGGGCTCACAGGTTGCCGTGGTGGTGCGCCGCCTGGCCGAGCACGTCCAGGCCGATACCGACCTGCTGACGCGCCTCAAGGACGCCGGCATCGTGCCCAATGCGCGCGTCACCGTGGAGTCCTCCCCCGAGGGCGTCATCATCGTCATTCCCGGTCACGAAAGTGTCGAGTTGCCGCATGAGATGGCCCATGCCGTCATGGTGGAGAAGGTCTAGCACCCTCGCCCGGATTCCGGGATGCTCCTGGGCGGCAAGCTGATGCCCAATTCATGGGCGAGCCGGAAACCGGTATCGGCCAGGGCACGAATCTCATCGGGGCGCATACCCGAACGCAGCGCAGAGGTCAGCAGCTGCCCCAAACGATGGCCCGGCTGGTCGGTGAGTGCCGCCTCCAAAGCGACACCCGCCAGTGGACCGTCGCCCCGCACATAGGCGCTAAAACCAAACAACACCAACGCCTCCGCACGCCAGGGGGCAGGCAGCAGTCGACTCAGCGTCAACCACAGCCGCTCTACATCATCGGCCAGCACACCGACAGCCAAGGCGCACAACGTGTCTCGAACACGCACGACGGTCAGTGAGCGAGCGATGCCAAGCAGCTCACGATTGGACAGCGGACGGAATTCTGCCGTTCGACACGCCGCACGCATCACTCGATTCACGGCGCGCCGGTCCGCCGCGGCATCGCCGGACTGCCCCTGGGTCGCCTGCCGCAAGGAGGCGGCCAGCCCGCAGGTGCGGCGAGTGTCGGTGGGAGCGATCAGCGCCACGAGGTCCCCTCGGCGGCGATGCACGGTCCTGCCTGCCAGTACCGCGGCTGCGGTCAGCGGGGAGCAGTCCGGGTCGTCGACAGGCCCGCCGGCACCGCATCCGTCGTAGCAGCGCCACCATCCCTGCGGAGAAATCCGGTTCACCGTGTGACCGGCAATCAACGAAATACCTTGATGATCAAGATATCTGGCCAGCCGACGGATGATATCGCCGGAGGCCTGCGCATCCAGATCCGCGCTGATGACCACCGCGATCACCGCGTCGGCCGCCCCGGGACTCAACACCTCGGCCAGGATCTCCAGTGCCGCGTTATCGGGCTCGTTCAGGTCGTCCAGATCCCTGCGCAGTATCGCCTCGATCAGCCCATCGGCGAGCGTGACGACGACGAGGGAATCCTCGGGAATGAACCCCAGCATCGCCGGTAGCGCGGCGATCAGGGCCGAGGGCCGGTTCAATCGAAAGTCGGGGCGGCCGGGGGTCCCGGGAATCAGTGATGTCATGCCCGCACCGTGACAAGAAGGACCGTCATCGCCGCGACGGCGACCTCGCGCCCCGACGGCGCCCACGGGGATCTGTGGATACGGCCGCAATTGTGGACAACGCGCCCACGACTGCCGTACGTCCCTAAAAAGCCAGGTGGTGGTCGGGCTTTGAGGCGCCGGAGGCAGGACAGTCACCGCGGATCGGGTACCATTTAACATGTCGGTAATCTTGCCGACCCTCAGGGCAGACCACTCGCTGGACGTTGGGCTCACCGCCCCGCCTCGATCCCGTCGCCTTCTCTGAGACTTCTCAGAGGATCACATGTCTTCACTCGCAAGCGGTACTCCCTTTCTCCATGCGTCCGAACGCAGCGAAGGAATCCTTCCTGCAACTCCCTTCCCGATGCCTGTTGGTTCCACCGCGGTCGTCTACTGCGAGGGCCAGTTCGGTGAACAGGACGGCAAAACCGCCAACGGCCTGGTCCGGCACTCCGAGAAGTACGAGATCCTCAGCGTCATCGACAGCCTCCGGGCCGGAGTAGATGCCGGGCAATTCCTCGACGCCACCGCGAACGGCATCCCGGTGCTGGCGTCGCTCGCCGAGTCCATCGCTCACGCCGGCCACGTACCCGACTACCTGATCTGTGGGCTGGCACCTGCCGACGGCCTACTGTCGAATGAGCAACGACTCGTACTGCTCGACGGCATCGCCCGCGGAATGCACATCATCAACGGCCTGCACGAGTTCCTCAACGACGACGCCGAGTTCGTGGCGGCAGCCGTGATCGCCGGCGTCACCATCACCGATGTGCGCCAACCGAAGGCCAAGCGCGACCTGCACCTGTTCTCCGGCCGGATCTTCGACGTCACCTGCCCCAGGATCGCGATCCTGGGTACGGACGGGGCGATCGGTAAGCGCACCACCGCCACCTTGCTGGTCCAGGCGCTCAACGCACGTGGCATCAAGGCGGTCATGGTGGGCACCGGTCAGACCACCTTGATCCAGGGCGGGAAGTACGGCGTCGCGCTGGACGCGCTGGTCCCCCAGTTCTGCTCTGGCGAGGTCGAGCACCAAGTCGTCGCCGCGTTCGAGGGTGAAGATCCTGACGTCATCGTGGTCGAGGGCCAGGGCGCGCTCAGCCACCCCGCCTACATCACGTCGGCGCACATCCTGCGTGGCAGCCGCCCGGCCGGCGTGATCGTGCAGCACGCGCCAAAGCGCACGGTGCTCGGCGACTTCCCGATGGTGCCGATGCCGACCGCGGCCAGCGAGATCGCACTGATCGAGGCGTTCGCCGACACCCGCGTCATCGGGGTCACGATCAACCACGAGGAAATGACCGACGACGAGCTGAACGACGCTATCTCCGAGCATCATTCGGATCTCGGCCTCCCGGTCACCGACCCGCTGACACGCCCGTCATCGGACCTGGTCGACATGGTGCTGGCGGCCTTCCCCGCGCTCGCGGCGAAGCTCGCAAGGAAAGCCGACACGACCACCCACGTGTGACGCTTCGGCTCGAGACCGATCTCGACAAGGTCGAACAGAACACGCGGATCCTGGTCGACCGGCTTGCCGCGGTGGGTATCCGGGTCACCGGCATCACCAAGGCCGTGTTGGGCTCGCCGGGAGTCGGAGCGGCGATGCTGCGCGGCGGCGCCCGTGGCCTCGGTGATTCCCGGATACCGAACCTCGCTCGACTAGTCGGCCTCGACCGGTTACCGCGACGCACGTTGATCCGCTCCCCCATGCTCAGCCAAGTGGCACAGATCGTTGCCGTCGCCGATGTCAGTCTGAACACCGAAGCCGTCGTGCTGGCGGCGCTCGATCAGGCCGCGTCCCAGCAGAAGCGGATGCACTCCGTCGTGCTCATGGTCGAGCTGGGTGATCTGCGCGAGGGCATCGCACTGGACGATGCCCCCGAGGCCGTGCGGGCCGTTCTCGGTCACCCCTGGCTGCGGCTCATCGGGCTCGGCGCCAATCTCGCTTGTCAGAGCGGTGTCGTGCCCGATGACCGGAACATGGGCATTCTCACCGGGCTCGCCAACAACATCGAGGCACTACACGGGATCTCGCTCGACCTGGTCTCAGGCGGCAACTCGGCGAACCTGAACTGGGCGCTACACACCCACGACGTCGGCCGGATCGATGAACTCCGGCTCGGTGAAGCCATCCTTCTGGGCGTCGATCCGCTGTATCGGACACCGATCCCCGGCCTGCACACGGACGCCTTCACCTTGAGCGCCGAGGTCATCGAGGTCGCCATGAAACCGGCTCAACCCTGGGGAGATCGTGCTCAGGCGGCCTTCGGCGAGGCACCGGTCCGCACCGGCAGCACGACCGTGCACCAAGCAATCCTGGCCCTCGGTCGCCAGGACGCGGATCCGGATGGCCTGCAGCCACCTGAGGGCATCACGATCCTCGGGATGAGCAGCGACCACCTGGTAGTCGACCTCGGTGATCACCCCGTCGCGGTCGGCGACGAGATCGACTTCGGTGTCGGCTACGGCGCGCTCGTGCGGGCAATGACATCACCGTTCGTCTCCAAGATCGAGCACCTTGGCCGTTCCGTCGCGCCCGGGGCGGCTTAAGCGCCACCACCGATCCAGGGCGGATGCGTCCGCTGATCAGCGGAAGTTGTCGTGCACCTTGAGTACCGCGGCGGTGAAGGTCTGATCCAGGAGCACCGCGTCGGGTTCGGTGCCCTGAAAAGTCATGTAAGTGGCCTGGATTCGAATATCAGCGATCTGCGCGATAAGCGACAAGGTCGTTCGTGTGCCGCTACCCGTCGTGGCCGGTGCCACCGTTTGATTGACCGCAACCGAGTCATCGGCGTTGATGGGCGGAGCCACTGCCTGAGAGGCCGTTACCGTACTCGGGATCTGATCCGGACCGGTGAAGGTAAACGAGGTACAGCGCTCCAGCTGGGTCTTATAGGTGGCCAGCGGCGACGGCACGCGAAGTACGGCCACCGTGATGGTCGAATTGTCAGAGCCGTTGGTGCCCACTGCCACTGCCGCATCCTGCGGCACGGCCGGCAGGGGTGCGGGCGCGCAGGTACTCGGGGCGACCGTCACCGCGTCGGGCACACCCCAGATGTCGCGGAGCGCAAGTCCGGCCGCATTCGGGTCCAGCGTGGTGGCGGGGTATTGGTGCGGGAAATCCGCCGGGGCCAGCAGCAGCGGGCCCACGGGGCCCGTCGGCGTCTGCAGGGCCGTCGTGGTGGGGGCCGGCGGAGACAACGCACCACCCGATGCCTCCACGGCCGATCCGTCGATCGCCCGTGTGCACGCGGGCGCGGTCACGGCGCAGCATCCAGCCACAACCATCGTCGCTACCAGCCGCGATGCCGCCACGGTCACATGCTGCCATCGGCACACCCGGCGCCCGAGGAGGCGCGCGCGAGATTCGGTAGGGACAACTGTTCACGTGGCCGTGACACGCACGGCATGCGCGATTCGGCGAATCGGCGTATGAGTTACAACCATGACCAACGGTCTTCGCCCCAGTGGCTCATCCGTGGCCGACACCCCGACCTACGACCTCGTCGTCATCGGCTCGGGCCCCGGCGGCCAGAAGGCCGCCATCGCCGCGGCCAAGCTGGGTAAGTCGGTGGCGGTGGTCGAACGCGACCACATGCTTGGCGGTGTCTGCACCAACACCGGAACCATCCCGTCCAAAACGCTGCGCGAGGCCGTGCTCTACCTGACCGGCATGAACCAGCGCGAGCTCTACGGCGCGAGCTACCGGGTGAAGGCCAACATCACTCCCGAGGACCTGCTCGCGCGCACCGAACACGTCATCCGTAAGGAAATCGAGGTGGTGCGTTCCCAGCTGCTGCGCAACCGCATCGATTTGATTACCGGCAGCGGACGGTTCGCCGATGCGCACACCGTGATCGTGGAGGAACCCTCCCGGGGCGAGCGCACCACCCTGCACGCCGATTACGTCGTGCTGGCCACCGGCACCAAGCCCGCCCGTCCTTCGGGTGTGGCCTTCGACGAGCGACGCGTCCTCGACTCCGACGGCATCCTGGACCTGCGCTTCATCCCGGGAACGATGGTCGTGGTCGGCGCAGGTGTCATCGGAATCGAGTACGCCTCCATGTTCGCCGCACTGGGCACCAAGGTGACCGTGGTGGAGAAACGCGACTCGATGATCGACTTCTGTGATCCCGAAGTTGTTGAGGCCCTTCGCTTTCACCTGCGGGACTTGGCAGTGACGTTCCGCTTCGGCGAGGAGGTCACCGCCGTCGACGTCAACGAGTCCGGCACCATGACCACATTGGCCAGCGGCAAGCAGATCCCCGCCGATACCGTGATGTACTCCGCGGGGCGACAGGGTCAGACCGATCAGCTCGACCTCGCCCAGGCGGGGCTCGAGGCCGACAACCGTGGCCGGATCTGGGTCGACGCGAATTTTCAGACCAAGGTCGATCACATCTACGCGGTGGGCGACGTGATCGGATTCCCGGCGCTGGCAGCGACCTCGATGGACCAGGGCCGCCTGGCGGCCTACCACGCGTTCGGCGAGCCCTCGAAGGGCATGACCGACCTTCAGCCCATCGGCATCTACTCGATTCCCGAGGTGTCCTACGTGGGTGCCACCGAGGTTGAACTCACCAAGAACGCGATTCCCTACGAGGTGGGCGTCTCGCGTTACCGCGAGCTGGCGCGCGGGCAGATCGCCGGGGATTCCTACGGCATGCTCAAGCTGCTGGTGTCCACCGAGGATCTCAAGCTGCTCGGGATACACATCTTCGGCTCCGATGCCACCGACCTGGTGCACATCGGGCAGGCCGTCATGGGCTGCGGCGGCACCGTCGAATACCTGGTCGACGCGGTTTTCAACTACCCAACGTTCTCCGAGGCGTACAAAGTCGCCGCGCTCGACGTGATGAACAAGATTCGCGCACTCAACCAGTTCAAGGCCTGAGGATTTCGCGTTGGGCGAATACCGTCCGCCCTCCTGAAGAAACAGGAATTCGCATCCCGCCTGAGCCGTTGAGCCAGTAGGTACATTCGCCGTTTGCCTGCCGGTAAGGGACACTGGTGGGACGAGGGCGCGAAGGGAGGCGAACATGGCAAGCAGCAGTGACGGAGAGCAGCAGCCGTACAGACCGGATCAAAGCGGCATGTACGAGTTGGAATTCCCGGGGCCCCAGCTGGCATCCGCCGATGGACGCGGCCCGATTCTGGTGCACGCGTTGCAGGGCTTCTCCGACTCCGGCCACGCCGTGAAGCTGGCCGCGGCGCATCTGCGTGACACGCTGCAGAGCGAGCTGGTCGCGTCCTTCGCCATCGACGATCTGCTCGACTACCGATCGCGCCGGCCAGTGATGACGTTCAAGAGTGATCACTTCACCGAGTACGCGACCCCCGAGCTCAACCTGTACGCGCTCAAGGACACCAAAGGCACGCCGTTTCTGTTGCTTGCCGGCCTTGAGCCGGATCTGAAGTGGGAACGGTTCGTCACTGCGATCCGGCTGCTGGCCGAGCAGCTGGGTGTGCGCAAGACCATTGGGCTGGGGGCGATTCCGATGGCTGTTCCGCACACTCGCCCCATCACCCTCACCGCTCACGGCAACGACCGCAAGACACTTGACGAACATCCCGGCTGGATCGATGAGGTTCAGGTGCCGGGCAGTGCATCCAACCTGTTGGAGTTCCGGCTCGCCCAGCATGGCCACGAGGTCATCGGGTTCGCCGTGCACGTCCCGCATTACCTGGCACAGACCGACTACCCGGAGGCCTCGCAACGCCTGCTCGAAGAGGTAGCCAGGACCGGCGAGCTGGATCTTCCGCTGCAAGAGCTCACCGAGGCTGCCGGCAAGGTGCGTAATCAGATCAACGAGCAGGTGGAAGGCAGCGAGGAAGTCGCCCAGGTGGTCCATGCGCTGGAACGCCAGTACGACGCCTTCGTCTCGGCACAGGAAAACCGCTCGTTGCTGGCACGCGACGAGGAGTTGCCGAGCGGGGACGAGCTGGCCGGAGAATTCGAAAAATTCCTCGCCGAACAGGCCAAGTTCGGCGAGGATCCGACCGCGGACGGCCCGATTCTCTAGCTCGGTTATGCGCTCGCCGCGCCAAATTTGCCGCGACGGGTCAAAATACTCCACATGAATCCACCACCGCGGCTCCTGCGTCCGGTGCCGGATACCGAGCACGCCAACGGTGACGACACGGTCCAACCCCCTACCAATACGACAACGCAACCTCAGATGGCGTTCCGCACCATCCACGGTTACCGACGCGCCTTCAGGATTGCGGGGTCGGGACCTGCGCTGCTGCTGATTCACGGGATCGGCGAC
Source organism: Mycobacterium sp. D16R12 (assembly GCF_002013465.1). GTDB lineage: Bacteria > Actinomycetota > Actinomycetes > Mycobacteriales > Mycobacteriaceae > Mycobacterium. The sequence continues at coordinate 92,464 of NZ_MAFC01000030.1, forward strand.
AACTCAGCCACCTGGGACAGCGTCCATGCGCAGCTCGCCGAGCACTTCACCGTGATCGCCCCGGACCTGCTGGGCCACGGGCAGTCCGACAAACCGCGCGCCGACTACTCGGTGGCGGCCTACGCCAACGGGATGCGGGACCTGCTGGCCGTACTGGACATCGACAAGGTCACCGTGGTGGGGCATTCGCTCGGCGGTGGCGTCGCGATGCAATTCACCTACCAGTTCCCCCATCTGGTCGAGCGGCTCATTCTGGTCTCGCCGGGCGGGGTGACCAAGGACGTCAACATCGTGTTGCGTTGCGCATCATTGCCCTTCGTCGGCGATGCACTCGGGCTGCTGCGGCTCCCGCTGGCGATGCCGATGATCCGACTCGCCGGTGCGGCGGCCCGCGCCACGCTGGGAAGAGCGGGAATGGCTCGCGACATCCCCGACGTGCTGCGCGTCCTCGCAGATCTGCCCGAACCCCGAGCCTCGGCCGCCTTCACCCGGACACTGCGTGCCGTGGTCGATTGGCGCGGCCAGGTGGTGACCATGATCGACCGATGTTACTTGACCGAATCTGTTCCTGTGCAACTTATTTGGGGTAGCGACGATCTGGTGATCCCCGTCAGCCATGGCCATCTGGCCCACGCTGCGATGCCCGGGGCCACGCTGGAGATATTCGACCGCTCGGGACATTTCCCGTTCCATGACGATCCCGAGCGATTCATTGCCATCGTTCGCCAATTCATCGCCTCCACCGAGCCCGCTCAATACGACGAGAACGAATTGCGCCGATTGTTGCGAACCGGCGTCACCGAAGACACGATCAGCGGGGCCGCGCGCACCCGGATGGCGGTGCTCGACGCGATGGGTGCAGACGAGCGCAGCGCTACCTAGCCACGAGAGCCCAAGCGCTACCACAGGTTTGCGCAATCCACGGGGTACCCGAGTGCGCAGTGCGTAGGAGACGTACAGTCGAAGAATGAGCGTCGATGTCGCGGTTGTGCGCGTATTCACCGACCAGACAGGCAACTTCGGCAATCCTCTGGGGATCGTCAATGGCGCCGACGTGGCCGCAGCAGACCGCCAGGAAATCGCCACCCGGCTGGGTTTCAGCGAAACGGTTTTCGTCGATCTTCCTGCCGAAGGGTCCAACACCGCACATCTGCGGATTTTCACCCCGGCAGCCGAACTGCCCTTCGCCGGACATCCGACGGTGGGATTGGCCTGGTGGCTACGCGAACGCGGAACGCCGGTCAACACCCTGCAAGTTCCCGCGGGCGTACTCCAGGTCAACTACGACGACCACACGTGGATACGAGCCCGCTCCGAGTGGGCCCCGGAGACCGACTTCCACGAGTTGGACTCCCCAGGCGATGTGGATGCCGCCGATCCCGCCGACTACGCGGATGAACTGCTGCATTGCGTATGGGCGTGGCAGGACCGCAACGCGAGCCTGGTGCGATCGCGGGTGTTCGCCTTCGACCTCGGCGTCAACGAGGACGAAGCGACCGGATCTGTCGCGGCACGGATGACAGACTTGATGAGCCGTGACCTGATTGTCCATCAGGGCAAGGGGTCGCAGATTCTTACGCAGTGGAGCCCAGAGGGCTGGGTGACGATCGGTGGCCATGTCGTCGCCGATCAATCGTTGACATTGAACTAGCAGCGCGTCGACCTCGGCCAGGGGTCAGGATCCTGTCGGCGCGTCCCGATGCGCGCGCAATGCGGCGATCTCACGTTCAAAGTCATCGGCGGAGCTGAATCCGCGATAGACCGAGGCGAAGCGCAGATATGCAACCTCGTCCAGGTCACGTAGTGGGCCGAGGATGGCCAGGCCCACCTCATTACTGGGAATCTCCGGGGACCCGGCGGCCCGGACAGCATCTTCTACCTGCTGGGCAAGCAGATTCAGCGCATCATCATCGACAGCACGGCCCTGACAGGCCCTGCGCACGCCCTTGATGACCTTGTCGCGGCTGAACGGCTCGGTGACACCGCTGCGCTTCACAACGGCCAGCACCGCGGTCTCGACAGTGGTGAAGCGACGGCCGCACTCCGGGCACGATCGCCGTCGACGTATCGCCTGACCCTCATCCGCCTCACGGGAATCGACAACGCGCGAGTCAGGATGACGGCAGAACGGACAGTGCATTACTGCTCCTTCGCCGGTTCTGGACTCCAAGTCACTGGGCTGGGTGGGCTGACACACAGCGCAGCGCGCCCAGACCGGTCTCGAGGATACCCGTGCTCCCGCACGTTCGAAGGTCACGTCCGTTCGCCGATCAGCCGACCGGAGAAACCAGCGTCTGACCGGCTTGTACTGTCGCCGAGTCGAGTTCATTGAGTTCACGGATCTTGGACACCACCGCCGAGCGCGGGGCATCCGGCGCGACACGCGAGGCCACGTCGGCCAGGGTCTCTCCCGGCGCGACCTGGACCACCGCCACGCGCTCCGGCACACCAACTCCCCCGACTCCGGCAGCACTGACCTGGCCGAGCATCAGCAGCCACATCGTCGCTACCGCAGCACCCACCGAGACGACAATGGTCGCCTTGAGGCTCACCGAGCGCCGACCATGCACCCGATGCGGCACCGTCGAGACCCGGATCCCGTTGCCCCTGTAGGCAGCCGGCCGACCAGCAGGCCGGCGATAGGCGACGGTGCGCACCGGCAGCGCGCGACGCTGAGTCAGCGGGTACTCCGCGCTGTAGGCACGTGCCTGCGGGGCGTCATCGCGTGACGCGTACTCGGCAGTGCGAGAACGCGGTGTGGTGAGAACGTTTGTGCTCATCTGTATGCCCTTCCTGTCCTGTCGATCGGTAGGCCCGTTCGCTCTTATGTTCGAATGTACTCGATCATGTGTTCGATGTCCGAACATGTGATCGATTTGTAGCATCCGCCACCGACAAGTGGGCTTGAGCTGCGCAAACGTCACCCGCAACCGGCCCATCGGGCGCCATTCGCGACACGCATCGAACACATGTTTGATAAATGTCGTCGACAGGTCTAGATTCGGGCCCATGAGCGATACACCCAGCAAGGGACCCGCCACCGGTTCACTGACCGAGCGCCAGCGGACCATCCTGGAGGTCATCCGCGCATCGGTGAATGAGCGGGGCTACCCCCCGAGCATCCGCGAAATCGGAGACGCCGTCGGGCTCACCTCGACATCGTCGGTCGCCCATCAGCTACGCACCCTCGAGCAGAAGGGCTTCCTGCGGCGTGATCCAAATCGCCCACGCGCCGTTGATGTTCGAGGAATCGATGAATTCCGTGGCCAGTCGGCGACCACGGACGTGGCCGGTTCCGGCGACCTGCCCGAGCCAACATTCGTGCCCGTCCTGGGCCGCATCGCCGCCGGTGGTCCCATCCTGGCCGAAGAGGCCGTGGAGGACGTGTTCCCGCTCCCCCGCGAGCTGGTGGGCGAGGGATCGCTGTTCCTGCTCAAGGTGGTCGGCGAATCGATGATTGACGCCGCGATATGCGATGGCGACTGGGTGGTAGTCCGTCAGCAGAATGTCGCCGACAACGGCGATATCGTGGCGGCGATGATCGACGGTGAGGCGACCGTCAAGACGTTCAAGCGGACAACAGGGCAGGTCTGGCTGATGCCGCACAACCCCCTGTTCGAGCCGATCCCCGGAAACGACGCCGCCATCCTCGGCAAGGTCGTCACCGTCCTGCGCAAGATCTAGCCGTCACCCGGCGGCGGCCCGGGTGCGGATCCGTCGTCCAGGGACGGCAAGAACAGCTGGAAATGTGCGACGTCGTGCCAGCCGCCCAACTTGTAGCCGATGCGTCGGTAGCACGCGACCTGCTCGAATCCCATTGCCCGGTGCAGCTTTTCACTCGCCGCATTGGGTATCACGACAACCGCCAACACGGTGCGATAGCCCAGGGAGCGCAGCCGGTCGAGCAGCGCCGTGTACAACTGGCGGCCCGCCCCGCGCTGTTGCCGGGTGCCGTCCACGTACACACTGACCTCGCACGCCCACTGATAAGCGGTCCGCGATTTCCACGGCACCGCGTAGGCATACCCCAAGATCTCACCGCCATCCTCGGCGACAAGCCAGGCATGCCGATGGGCCGCCGTGCGGATGCGTTCGGCAAGAACAGCATCCGACGGCGGCACCTCCTCGAATGAGATAGCCGTATCCGTGACATACGGCGCATAGATCGCCGCGCACGCGGCCGCGTCATCGGCGGCCGCATCACGAATGATCATGAGGCGCTAGAGCGAGCGCCCGATGATCTCCTTCATGATCTCGGTGGTTCCGCCGTAGATCGTCTGGATACGCGAGTCCATGTATGCCCGGGCAACCGGGTACTCGCGCATGAAGCCATATCCACCGTGCAGCTGCAGGCAGCGGTCAATCAGGTGAACCTGCTTCTCGGTGCTGTACCACTTGGCCATCGCGGCCTGCTCGACGCTCAGCTCCTTCTTGTTGAGCAGCGTGATGAACTCGTCGACCATGATCCGGATCATCGTGGCATCGGTGGCGAGCTCGGCCAGCACAAAGCGGCTGTTCTGAAAGCTCTTGATCGGCTTGCCGAACGCCTTGCGCTCGGACGTGTACTGGATGGTCGCGTTAAGCATGGTTTCCATCGCCGCGGCCGCGACGACGGCAATCGACATGCGTTCCTGCGGCAGGTTCTGCATGAGGTAGATGAAGCCCTGGCCCTCGTCACCCAGCAGGTTGGCGGCGGGCACGCGAACGTCGGTGAAGGACAGTTCGGCGGTGTCCTGAGCGTCCAGCCCCATCTTGTCGAGCTTGCGGCCGCGCTCGAAGCCCTCCATGCCGCGTTCCACGACGATGAGGCTGAAGCCCAGCGCACCCTTTTCGGGGTCGGTCTGTGCGACCACGATGACCAGGTCGGCGTTGATGCCGTTGGTGATGAAGGTCTTCGAGCCGTTGAGAATGTAATGATCGCCGTCCTTGACCGCGCGGGTCTTGATGCCCTGCAGGTCACTTCCGGTGCCCGGCTCGGTCATGGCGATGGCCGTGATCAGCTCACCGGAACAGAAACCGGGGAACCAGCGGGCCTTCTGCTCTTCGCTGGCCAGATCCCGGAAGTACGGGCCCGCAACATCGTTGTGCAAAGTGAAACCGATACCCGACTGGCGAGCCTTGGTGATCTCTTCGCCGATGACGGCGTTGTAGCGGAAATCGACAAGTCCGCCGCCGCCGAACTCCTCGGGCATGTCAGTGCCGAGGAAGCCCTGTTTGCCCGCCTCGACCCAGAGAGAGCGGTCGACGATCTTGTTCTCGTCCCACTCCTCCCGGTACGGCTCGGCATGCCGTTCCAGGAAAGTCTTGAACGACTCGCGGAACAGCTCGTGCTCGGGTTCGAAAATGGTGCGTTTGAACTTAACGGCGCCGGCCATGATCACCTTCCGGTTTGGGTTTACGTACTCGGCAGAATGTATACCAACCCACTGGTCGGTTGGTACTCGCCTACCTGGTTTCGACGGACAGAAAGCCTAGGCTGGCGAGGGTGACCAGACTGGCACTTTCACATACTCACTGGGGTGCGTTTACTCCCGAGGTCCGCGACGGCGAAGTCATTGGCGTCACACCCATCTCCACCGACCTGGACCCCTCTCCGCTGCTGCAGAACATTCCTGGTTCGATCCGCCACCAGGCCCGAGTGACCGCGCCATCCGTACGCCGCGGCTGGCTACGGGACGGAGCCGGTCCCAGCACAGCGCGTGGCTCCGACGAGTACGTCGAGGTGTCATGGGACGAGCTCACCGAACTACTCGCCGATGAACTGCGGCGGATCGTCGACACTCACGGCAATGAGGCCATTTACGGCGGCTCGTATGGCTGGGCCAGTGCGGGACGGTTCCATCATGCCCAGAGCCAGGTACACCGGTTCCTGAAACTACTTGGCGGGTACACCTTTTCACGTCACTCGTACAGCCTGGGTGCAACCGGCGTCATCATGCCGCACGTCGTCGGCACCCACGACGGGCTGTTCAAGAGGTCGACGTCATGGGATGTCATCGTCGAGAACACCGATCTACTGGTCTCATTCGGCGGCATCGCACTAAAGAACACCGGAGTCAACCACGGCGGCACCACCGCGCATCCGGCTCGTGATGCCCTCAACAGGTTCCGTGCCCGCGGCGGGCGCATCGTCTCGTTCAGTCCGCTGCGCGATGACATCGACGGCGAATGTGAGTGGCACGCACCTGTCCCCGGGACCGACGTCGCCGTCATGCTCGCCCTGGCCCATGTGCTGGCCGTGGAAGGTCTGGCGGATCTGACCTTCTTGCGCACCTATTGCACTGGCTACGAACAGTTCGAGCGCTACCTCCTGGGCATCGACGACGGCGTGCCCAAGAGCCCGGAATGGGCGGCGAGCATCAGCACTCTGGACACTGACGAGCTGCGCACGCTGGCGCGGCGCATGGCGGCCGGGCGCACCCTGGTGACGGTCAGCTGGTCGCTGCAGCGGGTGCGCCACGGCGAACAGGCGCCGTGGATGGGGCTGACCCTGGCCGCGATGCTCGGTCAGATCGGCCTTCCCGGAGGTGGTTTCGGCCACGGTTATGGCTCGATGAACGAGGCCGGGCTAGCCCCGGTCAGCTGCCCACTGCCAACCTTTCCCCAAGGGCCCAACCCCGTTGAGACGTTCATCCCCGTGGCGGCCATCAGTGAACTGCTGCTGCGGCCCGGCGAGACGCTGGCCTACAACGGCCAGTCGCTCACTCTGCCGGATATCAAGTGCGTCTACTGGGCGGGCGGAAATCCGTTCCATCACCATCAGAACCTGCCGCGACTACGCCGCGCGCTGGCGCGTGTCGACACCGTCGTGGTGCACGATCCGGTCTGGACGGCGATGGCCAAGCACGCCGATATCGTGGTGCCGTCCACCACCAGCCTGGAACGCGACGACTTTTCCGGAAGCCGAAACGACCCACTGCTGGTGGCGATGAAAGCCGCGGCTGCGCCGTATGCCAACTCGCGCGATGACTACACAACATTCTCGGCGCTCGCCGAAAGGCTGGGGTTCGGCGAGCAGTTCTCCGAGGGGCGCACCGCCGCGCAGTGGCTCCGTCACATCTACACCGAATGGGCCGGAGCCCGCGACTTCGCGGTGCCGGACTTCGACGAGTTCTGGGAGCAGGGCTACCTACAGTTGCCGACCGATCCCGGTCTGACTCTGCTGTCGGACTTCCGCGACAACCCAGACGCGCACCCGCTGCACACCCCGAGTGGGCGCATCGAGATTTTCTCGGAAACCATCGACGGCTTCGGATACACGGACTGCGGGGGCCACCCGCAGTGGTACGAGCCCGCAGAATGGCTGAACGGCGAACGCGCCCAAAACTTCCCACTGCACCTGATCGCCAATCAGCCGCGGACCCGGCTGCACAGCCAGCTCGATTTCGGCGGCACCAGCCAGGCCTCGAAGGTGCAGGGACGTGAACCCATCCGCATGCATCCGGCCGACGCCGCCGAGCGTGGCATCGGCGACGGCGACGTGGTGCGCGTGTTCAACGATCGCGGCGCCTGCCTGGCCGGGGCGGTCCTCGACGAAGGCCTGCGGCGCCGGGTGGTGCAGCTGGCCACCGGCGCGTGGTACGACCCGATCGATCCGTCCGATCCGGATTCGCTCTGCGCACACGGCAATCCCAATGTCTTCACCGACGACTCGGGAACCTCGTCCTTGGCACAGGGTTGCACCGGTCAGCACGTGCTGGTGCAGATCGAGCGCTTCGAGGGATCACTGCCTCCGGTGCGGGCGCACGTCCCGCCGCGGATCGTTCCGCGCGACTAGAGCCCGGCAAGGAGCGCGGCCAGCGCTCGCGGCACCCGGCCCACCACGCGCGTGCCGTCTACCAGATGGTCGGTGGAGTGCACCTGACCCTCGGTATGGATTCGGGCCACCAAGTCACCGCGGTCGTACGGGATGACCACGTCGACGGGCACATCTGCGCGGGGCACCGTCTCGGCGATGGCCGCTCGGAGCTTGGCCACCCCGTCACCGGTGTGCGCCGACACGAACAGCGCCTTGGGCAGTGCGCGCCGCAGCTGCGCCAAGGCAAGATCACCCGCCGCATCGATCTTGTTGATCACCAACAGTTCTGGAGACGACGAGCTTGTGTCACCTAAACTGCCCGCGACCACGTCTCTGATCACAGCGCGCACCGCCTCGATCTGGGCCAGCGGCGCCAGATCGGAGCCATCCACCACGTGGACGAGCAGGTCCGCGTCGGCCACCTCTTCCAGGGTGGACCGGAAGGCCTCCACCAATTGGGTGGGCAGGTGTCGCACGAAACCGACGGTGTCCGTGATGACGAATTCGCGTCCGTCGTCAAATGTTCCGCGTCGCGTTGTCGGTTCGAGCGTGGCGAACAACGCGTCCTGAACCAGCACCCCGGCACCGGTGATCGCATTCAGCAGGCTCGACTTGCCGGCGTTGGTGTAGCCGACGATGGCGATCGACGGCGCATCACTCTCGAGTCGACGGCTGCGCTTGGTGTCCCGAACCGTCTTCATCTCGCGGATTTCGCGACGCAGCTTGGACATGCGTTCACGGATCCGGCGTCGGTCGGTCTCGATCTTCGTCTCACCGGGGCCACGAGTACCCACACCGCCACCTGCGCCGCCGGCACGGCCACCGGCCTGGCGGGACATGGATTCACCCCAGCCACGCAGCCGCGGCAGCATGTACTCCATCTGCGCCAAGGCCACCTGCGCCTTGCCTTCGCGGCTGGTGGCGTGTTGGGCGAAGATATCCAGAATCAGCGCGGTGCGGTCGATGACCTTGACCTTCACCGCCTTCTCCAGCGCTACCAGCTGAGCGGGGCTGAGTTCACCATCGCAGATCACGGTGTCGGCACCCGTGGCCAATACGATCTCGCGCAGCTCGATCGCCTTGCCGGATCCGATATATGTTGCCGGATCGGGCTTTTGACGACGTTGAATCAACGCTTCGAGCACCTCGGACCCGGCGGTCTCGGCGAGCGCCGCGAGTTCAGCCATGCTGACGTCGGCCTCATGCGAGGTCCCGTCGGTCCACACACCTACCAACACAACCCGTTCCAGGCGCAGCTGCCGGTATTCGACCTCGGTGACGTCGGTGAGCTCGGTGGAGAGCCCCGCCACACGTTTGAGTGCGGCGCGATCTTCCAGGGCGAGTTCGCCATCGGTGGGTGTCTGAAAAGATGTCGAATTCATGTCTCTGCTGTCTGCTCTTGGCGCGAGTCGCTCATCGCGCACCGATGCTCCCACCTGTGGCTCATCGATCGCATCCCAATTATCCGCAGGCGCCAATGCCGCCCCACCATTCGTCGGAGATTTCGCCGTCGGCCAGCAGCATCGAAGGCCCGCGCAGGAAGCTTGAGTCACCCGTGATCGTCACCCGAACCTGTCCACCGGGGATGTTGACCACGATCTCGCCGACCGACCGTCCCAGGTGCCGCAGTGCCGCATAGGCGGCCGCGACGGTTCCTGTTCCACAGGAACGCGTCTCGCCAACACCACGTTCGTGGACTCGCATCTGCACCGCGGCCACCGAACCGTCGGTGCTGTTCACGGGAGCCGTCAGCACCTCGATGTTGACCCCGTCGGGAAACAGCTCTTCGCCGAACTCCACCGGAGCACCCACGTCGAGCACGCGCAGATCCTCGGCGCTCAGATCGGCGTCCACGCAGGCCAGATGCGGGTTACCCACATCGATGGCCAGACCGGAGAACCGCCGGCCGCCCACACTCGCCTCGCCCGCGCCGAACTCCTTCACCGGCCCCATGTCGACGGTCACGTCTGCCGCGAGCTGGCTCCAGGAATTGATAATCACCGGCCGGGGTCCGGCCAGCGATGCGACAACGAACTCGTCGCGGTGTTCCAGCCCTACCGACCGCAGATAGTGCGCGAACACCCGCACACCGTTCCCGCACATCTCGGCGATCGAACCGTCGGCATTGCGGTAGTCCATGAACCAGTCTTCGCTGCTCACACCGACGGGCGTCTCGGCCAGCACCCCGCCCTCGAGGGCAGCGCCCACGGTGGTCACGCGCAGCACGCCATCGGCGCCAAGACCGCGTTGTCGGTCGCACAACGCCTGGACGGCGGGCACCGACAGATCCCGCTTGATATGGACGTCCGGCAGCACCACGAAGTCGTTCTGGGTGCCGTGGCCCTTGGTGAACTTCACATATTCGAGGATAGGCGCCACCGCGACTCGATTTCGCCGCAGAGTCCGGCCGCGTCACCGTCGCTGCCTGCCAGCCACATGATGCGGTGATCGCGACCAAACCACGATCGCTGACGGCGCACATAGCGCCGGGTGCCGATGAATGTCAGTTCGCGCGCCTGTGCCAAGTCACCGGCGCCGCCCCCGGCATCCACCGCCGCGATCACCTGGGCGTATCCGATGGCCCTCGATGCGGTGACACCGTCACGCAACCCGGCACCGAGCAGCTGCTCGACCTCCGTGACAAATCCTTGCTCGAACATCAGATCGGTGCGCCGCGCGATCCGGTCGTCGAGTTTCTCGGTCTCCCAGTCCAATCCCACGATCAACGTGTCCCACCGCGGAGAGCCGATAGTCGGCGCCGACGCGGCGAACGGCTGCCCAGTGAGTTCGATCACCTCCAGCGCTCGCACCGTGCGACGCCCGTCGGTAGGCAGAATCACCGCTGCCGCCGCCGGGTCGCGGGTCGCGAGTTCAGCATGCAACGCGGCGACTCCGATCTCCGCCAACCGCTGCTCCCAGCGCGCGCGCACCTGCGCATCCGTCGCGGGAAATGTCCAATCATCAAGCAAGGACTGGATATACATCATCGACCCACCGACGATCACGGGCACATGTCCTCGCGCCTGGATGTCATCGATGACCGCCACAGCCTCCTGTTGATAGGTCGCGACGGTGGCCGTCTCGGTCACGTCGAGCACATCGAGCATGTGGTGTGGAATGCCCCGGCGTTCTGCCTCCGGCACCTTGGCCGTACCGATATCCATACCGCGGTACAGCTGCATCGCGTCGGCGTTGACGATCTCGCCGCCCAGTTGCTCGGCGAGCTCCAGTGCGAGGGCCGACTTGCCGGTAGCGGTGGGGCCGATGACGGCGATGGGTCGCATCACGACACCTGCCAGGTGCCCGCGAAGTACCCAACCCCGTAAGGGGATCCTTGGTAAAGACACCGAGCCTGGACGCTGTCCGAACCCACTAATCCGGCAAGTGACTGGTAGACGGCGCCGCCCGTGATGACCTCCGATAGACCGCACAGTGCGGCCACATCCCCCTGTGCGAGCGCGTCGACAAGTCCCTGCTGCGCAGCCCCGGCCTCGGGCCGATAGCCCCCGGGCGCCTTGTCGGTGAGGGTGTTGGCACCGTCGGCAATGACGAGTACGCCCGGCGGCGTCGGCAACGCCTCAATCTCCTCGCGCAATGTCCGTCCACAGGCGGCCCCGTCCACGCCGGAGACACCGACAAATCGCACCTGTACCTGCGCGGCCGCCACACGTGCGCGTAGCCACCCGGCGATGAGTACCGGCAGCGGCAGTTCGGCGGCGGCAGCGGACCTCGGCGAAAGCGAAACACGCACGTCAACGCCGTATCCGGCGAATGTGCCCGACATGTCGCTGCCATAGCGGCCGTCCCCCGCTCCGATCGCGATCCATCGAGTGGGCAGGCTTCGCACCGCCGAGATCGCAGCCTCACGCAGGTCGGCGGTTTCGCGGGCGGCATCACCGCCCAACTCGGGCACCAGCAGCGGGGTCGACGGGCAGATCGCTATCGAGAGATCCACGATGCTAGGCGGCCTTCTGGGTCGGGGACACGGCATTTCCGGTTGCGTCGCCCGCCACGGCGTGCGCGGCCGCCTCGCTGCGCGCCAGTGCGACCGTCGCAGCAAGCATGATCGCCATCGCGAACACGAGCGTCACGGCGCCAAAGGTGTTGGTGCGGAACGATTCACCCAGCACCATGATTCCCAGCAGAGAGGCGATCACGGGCTCGGCCACCGTCATGGTCGGCAGCGAAGCCACCAAAGTCCCGGCGTGGAAGGCGGACTGCTGGAGCGCCACCCCGGTGACACCCACGACCGCCAGCGCGTAACTTTCGGGGTTGGTCAGCAGGCTGACGATGCCGTGATCGAGGGAGTCGACGACGCCCTTGGTAAGAACTGCCATGAGTCCCCACATCATCCCCGAGGCGACCGCCAGGAGCACCGCCCGGCGCGGTCCGGGCCGGCGGCGGGCACCCTCCACGCAGAGCAGCGTGATGGGTCCGAGCACCGCAGCAACCAGCATCCACGACTGCGGTGTGGCGTGCGGTTGACCCGCCACCGGGTTGCCCACCGACACCACTACCGCGATGGCTCCGGCGAGCAGAATTGCCGATCCCCACTGGTACCTGGTGACCTTGCGCTTGGCCCATCGCGACTCGATGACCAGCGCGAACAGCAGTGAAGAGACCATCAGAGTCTGCACCAGGACCACCGAGCCCAGCCCCAGCGCAGCGGCCTGCAACCCGAAACCCACCAGGCTGATCAACGTCCCCAGCCACCACGGCCAGTGACGCAACAACGTGGTGATGGGACCCAGTGCGCCCACGTCCTGCGCGGGGACGGCATACGCCGCGCGCTGGTGGATGACGTCGCCAAATGCGACGCACGCGGCAGCTCCGACGGCGAGTGCCGATGCGATATCCGCCTCGGACATCGCAGCCTCCTCGCGGAATCATCTGGCATATGTTCGCCCGTGCGGCGATGACACCTGTTTGAATGAACGGTGTAGTGAGCTTAGGGCGCCGTGTTGCGCGGCAACAATTGCAGGAAGAGGTTTCGATGCCGGATCAGTCACCACAACAAGAGAACGTTGCTCCCGCCCCCCAGCCCGGAGC
>NZ_MAFC01000031.1 GCF_002013465.1 Mycobacterium sp. D16R12
GGTGGTCACACCTGGCAATGCGGCTAGCGAGCCGATGCTGGCGGGCGACAGCGTGCCGTCGTTCGACGTCAGGACGTAAGCCTGCGTCGACACGGTCCGATGTTGTTCCGGACTGGCGCTAGGAGTTTGGATCGTGAGCGCGGAAGCCGACGCGGCGATGCAAATACTGCAAACCGTCGCGGCCGCCGTGGCACGAAGTCGTATACGCACGTAAACCACCCCTTCTGGGCAAAGATTGTGAACAGGCTGGAAGTAACCTGAGGAACTTGCCATAAACGTAGGGCACACTGCACCATGCCGCCGACCACGAACTCGATAGTTTTCCTAGCCGTAAGTCAAATATCTCCCGGGCGCCACTAAGGATTGCCCTGCGCTTCTCCGAATCAACCAGCGGTTGGGCAAATCAACCCGTTATGGCTGTCGGACCCCGGTGCAAGCATCTATTCATGACCGGAACCGCAAGCATCCTGCATGCGGATCTGGACTCGTTTTACGCCTCCGTCGAGCAACGTGATGATCCAGCGCTGCGCGGCCGTCCGGTGATCGTTGGAGGCGGTGTCGTGTTGGCCGCCAGCTATGAAGCCAAGCGATGCGGGGTGCGCACCGCGATGGGAGGTCGGCAGGCGCAGCGGCTATGCCCGAGAGCCGTGGTGGTTCCTCCCCGTTTCGACGCGTACAGCGCGGCGAGCAAGAAGGTCTTCGAGGTCTTCCGAGACACCACTCCCCTGGTCGAGCCGTTATCCATCGACGAGGCGTTTCTGGATGTCTCTGGTTTACTGCGCATTTCGGGTACGCCTTACGATATCGCGGCAACACTGCGCGCGGAGGTACGCCGGCGGGCAGGCCTGCCGATCACCGTCGGGATCGCTCGCACCAAGTTCCTGGCCAAGGTCGCCAGCCGCCAGGGCAAACCCGATGGGCTGTTGGTGGTGGAGCCCCACGAGGAGTTGTCATTCCTGCGCCCCTTGCCGGTGCAGGCACTGTGGGGCGTGGGTGCGATCACCGCCGAGAAGCTGCGGGCGTACGGCATCCACACGGTCGCGAATATCGCCGATCTCAGCGAGTCCACGCTGGCATCCATGGTCGGTCGGGCCATGGGTCGCCAATTGCATTGCCTGGCACATAATGTCGACCCACGACGGGTGCAGGGTGGACGACGACGGCGCTCGATCGGCGCGCAGTGCGCACTCGGACGACGGCGCCGCAGCGCCGATGAGATCGACGCCATCGCGACGCAACTCGTGGAACGAATTGCCCGCCGGATGCGTGGCACCGGACGAAGCTGCCGAACGGTGGTACTGCGGCTACGGTTCGACGATTACACACGCGCGACGCGCTCACACACCATCCCGCGACCCACCACATCTACCGAGCACCTGCTGTCGGTGGCACGGCAGCTTGTCACCGAGGCCACTGCTCTCGTCGCCGAACGGGGGATCACCCTGATCGGATTCTCAGTGTCCAACTTCGATCCATGCGGCGCAACACAATTGGAGCTTCCCTTCACGGGTTTGACGGAGAACGCGCTGGCGCTCGACAGTACGCTTGATGAACTGCGCGAGAAGTTCGGCACTAGATCGGTCACCCGCGCCACCTTGCTACACGGGGGCGGGCACGAGGAGTGGGGCGTCCCCACCTTCGAAGACATTTAACGATAGTGCGTCGCGCGCAGTTGAGACACGGTGACGAACCATTAATCGGTGATACTTTGCGCGACAAGGGATCCCGCTAGCTGAAGGTGCGCGCGCTGATCAAAGACAGGCCCCGCCATCGTCGCAAGGACGATGACGGGGGCCGCCTACGGCAGTCGTAATCAGGAATCGACGGAGCACAACCAGAAGGTACCGCCGGTGGTGTCCTGAACCAGCGCCATCCGGCCATATGGGGTGTCCTGTGCAGGTGTGAGCACCACACCACCGAGCTCGGTCACCTTGGCCGCACTGACGTCGGTGTCGTCGGTGCCGAAATACACGGCCCAATGCGCCGGGACACCCTCGGGGAGCGTCCACTGGCCCACTGTCGCGTCGTTCACTCCGGCGATCGGCTCCCCATCATGCTGGGCGCACGCATACCGGAACTCATCGGAATCGCCCTCTACCTTGGTTTCCCACCCGAGCACCTTGGTGTAGAAGTCGACCGCCTTGTCATATTCACGGGTGTTCAGTTCGTGCCACACCGGTGCACCCGCCTCGGCGACCAGCTGGAATCCCTTGTGGGCCAGCGGCTGCCACAGCCCCACCACGGCACCGGAGGGATCACCGAAGAGCCCCATGTATCCCAGCTGCGGAACTTCCATGGCCGGCAAGCAATTTGCGCCACCGTTGTCGACTGCCTTCTGCAGCGTGGCGTTGATGTCATCGGTGGCGAAGTAGGTGGTCCAGCTGTCGGGAGCATTCCACTCCGGATTGTTGGTGATCATTCCAGCGACAGCCTTGCCATCCTTATGCGCGTTGACGTAGCCGCCGTACTCGGGGCCGGCCTCCTGCAGCGTCCAGCCAAACAGCGCGCCATAGAACGCCTTCGACTTCTCAAGATCCGATGAGGCAAGGTCGATCCACGCGGGCGCGCCGAGCGGAGTTTCTTCACGAGTGGGCATGGGGTCTCCTTGAACTGGATGGGGCATTCACAGGTATCGACCTCCGGGGCCACAAAAACTCATCGCGGGCGCCGACCCAGTCCACCGCAGACGGCGGACGGTTCGCTACGGTCTGTGGCGTGATCGTGTTGCTGCCGCCCTCGGAAACCAAACGTGAAGGCGGAGATCACACCCCTCTGCGCCTGGACAAACTGGCCACACCGTCGCTGAATCCGGTACGTACGGCACTCGTCGACGAACTCGTCGCCCTTGCCGCCGACCCTCCGGCATGTAGGAAGGCGCTCGGCATCTCGGCCTCACAGGACGCCGAGATCCAGCGCAATGCCGAGCTGCGCGTCTCCCCCACCATGCCTGCCCTGCAGCGGTACACCGGCGTGCTGTACGACGCCCTGGACGTGACGTCTCTGCGCGGCGCCTCCGCAACGCGTGCACGCGAACGCCTCGCCGTCGGCTCGGCGCTGTTCGGACTGCTACGCGCCGACGATCCGGTGCCTGCCTATCGGCTGTCGGCCTCGTCCAAGCTGCCCGGTAAGCCGTCGTTGTCCGCGCGCTGGAAGCCCGTCCTGGAACCGGTGTTGGCCGAGCTGGCCGCCGATGAACTGGTGGTGGACCTACGCTCAGGCTCGTACGCGGCATTGGGGCGGATACCGCAGGCGATAACCGTTGATTGCCTCACGGAACATGCCGATGGGCGGCGCACGGTGATCACCCATTTCAACAAGGCGCACAAGGGAAAACTGGCACGTATCCTCGCCGGCAGCAGAGCCGAACCCAATGACGCCGCCTCAGTGGCTGCGGTCGCCCGTCGCGCCGGACTTCATATCGAACGCGACGGCAACACGCTCACGATCATCGTCAGTCAGTAGACCCGGAGTGTGACTTGCCCTCGGAGGAGTGGGTCTTTCCTTCGGAGGAATGCGAACTCCCTTCCGATGACGGTGAGCTCTTGCCGGTCGACGGCTTCTCCGTCGACGACTTTTCCGGCGATGGCTTCTCCGCGGGCTTATCGGACGTGCCACCCACGGAGGGGGACGATCCTTCGCGAACCTTGGTCGCCGTAGATGCAGCGGGCGTCTTGCTGTCCGTCTCGGCGCCCTTGGATCCCTCGGTCGTCTTGGTGCCGCCGGTGGTGGTGGTTCCACCGGGTGTCGACTTCAGGCTGTCGCGGACGACCTTCACCGGGCTGGCGGGTTCAGGCTTGGCCGGTTCCGGCTTCACCGCAGCGGGCTTGGCGGGCTCGGGTTTAGTGGGCTGTGCGGCCGCTGGGTCAACCTTGGGCTCAACAGCCTTCGCCGGATCTACCTTCGGCTCAACGACCTTCGCGGGGTCGACCTTGGGCTCAACCGCCTTCGCCGGATCTACCTTCGGCTCAACAGCCTTCGCCGGATCTACCTTCGGCTCAACAGCCTTAGCGGGGTCAACCTTGGGCTCAACAGCCTTCGCCGGGTCGACAGCCTTAGCCGGATCTGCCTTCGTCGCGTCCGCCGGAGTATCAGCGGGCTTGGCCTCATGCTCGGTTTTGGGCGCCTCTGCGGGCGTATCACCAGGCTTGGCCCCGTGTTCGGTGTGCTCGGTATTGGGAGTCTTCGCATCGACGTCGCGCTTGGTGGTCTCTGACTTATCGGACGCGGTTTCCGTCTTGGTGACAGCCTGATCGACCTGCTTCGAGGATGCCGCCGGTGTGGTCCCGGGGTCGGTCCCAGGTAGCGATATCTTCGGCACCTGTCCCAGCAGGCTCGACAAGTCATTGAGCGCGGCGGCAATGACCGTCGGCACACCCTCGGTCGTACCGATGATCGCTTGTACCGGCACCGTGATCGGCAGCGCGAGCACATGCAGCACCGCGAACGCCAACTGCGCAAAGTAGGACGGCGTGCCGAACGCGGGGCGCGGGCCCGGGAAGTTGGTCGGCAGGGGCTCCGGTGCGGGAGCCGGAGCCGGCTCCTCAGCTGCGGGCGCTTCGGCCTCCGCTGCCGCCGTCTTCGGCAACACCGAGGAGGCCTCTGCGACCTTCTGCTGTGCTTGCGTCGCCGCCGGTTGCTGCGGTGAGAACCCTGGTATCTGGCCCAACAGGCCCGACAAGTCATTGAGCGCCGCGGCTATCACCGTCGGCACACCCTCGGCACTGCCCAAGAAGAACTGCACAGGCACCGTGATCGGCAAAGCCACAACGTGGAACACCGCAAAGGCCAATTGCGCAAAGTAGGACGGGGTGCCAAACGCAGGCCAATGCGTCCCCGGGAAGTTGGTGGGCGGCGCCGGCTCGTCGGCCGCGGGCGGATCTGTGGGCTGGTCAACCGGGGGATTTGCGGGCTGGTCAACCGGCGGGTTTGCAGGATCAGCGGCGGCCGCATTGATCGCCGGTGCCAGGCTCGTCAGCTCTGGAGCCAAGCTGGTCGACGCGGCTTGCGATGCCGTGAGGAGCTTGGCAACTGTCCCGATGAGATCGCTGCTACTCGGTACCGCAGTGGTCCCTGGATTCGATTGTGCCCCAGCACCATTCTGCGGAGCAGCCACCGCCAGCAGGTCAGAGAACGACGTGAGAGAAACTGCCCGATTCGTCACGGAATGTGTTGTGGCCATGGACGTTACGGCAGGGCTTGACCGAATGAGCCGCCCGTCCACGCCTGTTCCGACGCACAGACTGCACACCGCAACAACCGCAGCAGTTCGAATGCCTACATACACTGGACGACGCTCCCCTCCGACCGGGCCGACAAGGGAAAACTACTACCTCTACGCGCCGACGACAACACGAAGGCCGCGGCAGCGACTTAGCTGTCGACCCCGGTCCGCACCGGCTGACCCGCCAATGCCAGCATTTCGTCATCGGTAAACAGTCGTGAGCGGATGAGAAACCGCACCCCTTCCGGCGCCTCCAGTGAAAATCCTGACCCGCGCCCGGGCACCACATCCACCGTCAGATGGGTATGCGACCAGTACTCGAACTGATCGGCGCTCATCCAGAACGGGGTATCCCCGCTAACCTCGCCGAGCAGCACATCCGAGGCACCCACCCGAAACTCACCGCGCAAATAACACATGGGCGCGCTGCCGTCACAGCACCCGCCGGACTGGTGAAACATCACAGGTCCGTGTGAAGCCACCAGCGAAGCCAACAGCTCGGCCGCCGCCGGGGTGAGCTCGACGCGATTGATCAGGGCTGGACCTTCTTCGCGTAAGCGCCCATCAGAAGAACCCCGCGGCGTCGGGCGAGTAGCTCACCAAGAGGTTCTTGGTCTGCTGGTAGTGATCGAGCATCATCTTGTGGTTCTCACGCCCGATACCGGATTTCTTGTAGCCGCCGAACGCGGCGTGCGCCGGGTACTGGTGATAGCAGTTTGTCCACACCCGTCCCGCCTTGATACCGCGCCCCAGCCGGTAAGCGTTGGTCATATCGCGCGACCACACCCCCGCACCCAATCCGTACAGCGTGTCATTGGCGATCTTCAACGCCTCGTCCAGCGAGTCGAACTTCGCCACGGACAGCACCGGACCGAAGATCTCCTCCTGGAAGATGCGCATGTTGTTGGTGCCGGCGAACACAGTCGGCTGAATGTAGACACCATCCGGGTATTCCGAGACTTTGCGGGCGTCGCCTCCGGTGAGCACCTGGGCGCCCTCTTGTCGTCCGATATCGATGTAGGACAAGATCTTTTCGTATTGGTCGTTACTCGCCTGAGCACCGATCATGGTGTCCTCATCCAGCGGGTCACCGCTCACGATGGCCTCGACGCGGGTGATCGCGCGGGCGATGAATTCGTCGTAGATGGACGAATGCACGAGCGCCCGCGAGGGACATGTGCACACCTCGCCCTGGTTGAGCGCGAACATGGTGAAGCCTTCGAGTGCCTTGTCCAGGAAGGCATCATCGGCGGCCATCACATCGGGCATGAAGATGTTGGGGCTTTTGCCGCCCAGCTCCAGGGTGACGGGAATGATGTTCTCGGTCGCGTACTGCATGATCAGGCGCCCGGTGGTGGTCTCGCCAGTAAACGCGATCTTGGCGATACGCGGACTCGATGCCAGTGGCTTACCCGCCTCCACACCAAATCCGTTGACCACGTTGACGATCCCCGGCGGGAGCAGGTCCGCGATCAACTCCATCAACACCAGGATCGAGACGGGTGTCTGTTCGGCGGGCTTGAGCACGACGCAGTTGCCTGCCGCGAGCGCCGGTGCCAGCTTCCAGATCGCCATCAGCAGTGGGAAATTCCACGGGATGATCTGGCCGACCACGCCGAGCGGCTCGTGGAAGTGGTAGGCGACGGTGTCATGGTCGATCTCGGAGATCGACCCCTCCTGGGCGCGCAGCACCCCGGCGAAGTATCGGAAGTGATCGATGGCCAGCGGGATATCGGCGTTGAGGCTTTCGCGTATGGGCTTGCCGTTGTCCCAGGTCTCGGCAACCGCCAGCTTCTCGATGTTCTGTTCCATCCGGTCGGCGACCCGGAGCAGAGTGTTGGACCGTTCGGCCGCTGAGGTGTTGCCCCAGGCCTCGGCCGCGGCGTGGGCGGCATCCAGGGCCTTCTCGATGTCGGGCGCGGTGCTGCGGGCTACCTGAGTGAAGACCTTGCCGTCGATCGGCGAGGAATTGTCGAAGTACCGCCCATCGGACGGCGCCACCCACTCCCCGCCGATGAAGTTGTCATACCGAGGAGCGAAAGTTACTGCGCTGCCCTCGGTTCCGGGTGCTGCGTGCTTCATTGCCTGCTCCTGTCGGTCTAACATCCGAGCCCTGTGACGTACGTTACACCCCTGCCAGGAGCGGGGTCCGGCCGCGATTCACATGAATTCCCGCCCATCGGGCGGTATGTGGAAGGACCCGACCAACATGTCATCGAGATGTGTGAAAAGGTCGTCCGTCTCGCGTTCAAGCCCGTCACGGTGCCACAGCTCCCACACCCTCCCAGAATTGGCGTCGCCGATATCTACGCACACCCATCCGCGCCATTGGCTAGTTGCGATACGGAGGAGATCAGCCAGGTCGGGCCATTGGTCTCGCGGCAGGATGAGCTGCCCGTCGTCCGCCATCGCACTGACCCAGAAGTCGCCGGCGAAGTCGTCATGTTTGTAAAAGTTGTCGATCGTGCACAGACTTTCAACGGTGACGAGACCGCGGTCGTCACCATGCAACGTCTCAAGGAAGCCGTTGTGGAGGTCGGTATAGACGCGACGGAGGCCAAGCGGTATCCGCTCCCAGATGACCGGACTCACCGCGACATTGACCGCCTGCCATGCACCGAACCGTTCAAGCGCAGGTATGAAAACCACTTGATGGACCCAGTTCACGCCAACACGGCGTCGCGCGGTGGAACCATCCACCGGGGCTAGCCCAAACCGGAATTGCCAATCAGGGTCCCGCTCCCCGCCCCCCGCGATGGCGTACATCAGGGCGAGACTTGAGAACTCTGCCTCCTTACCGCTCACACGAACCACCAAGACGTCGACACAGTGCTCATCCAGCAGCCCGATCAACCTGGAGAAGCCGTCCGGCACCACCTCACGCCACAACATCAGGGCTTCTCTCACCGCCTCGCGTCCCGATAACGACGCAATACCTCGCCACGCCCCCGGAAGGCCTGGTGCATCCGATCCGATCAGCTCGATGAGAAGGTGGGGAAACTGTCTTGGCAACGCAGCAACTAGTGAACCCCGGCTTTTGCTGGGCGTATCGACCATGTGGACAAGAATAGGCACATGGCAAATCGAATACCTTAGAGTGGGTAACGATGTCTATGCAGTCACCTGAGTCCGAAACAGTCGATCAGGAAGCCGCGAGCTCCATGATCAGCGTGCAGCGCCGCAACCTCATCTTCATCGCGGTCCTGCTGGGGATGCTGCTGGCCGCGCTGGACGGCACCATTGTCGCCACCGCCCTGCCCACCGTCGTCGCCGATCTCGGAGATGCCGGGCACCAGTCGTGGGTAGTCACCAGCTACCTACTGGCCTCCACCGTGGCCACGGCCGTCATGGGCAAGTTCGGTGACCTCTTCGGCCGGCGCGCAGTCTTCATGACCTGCATCGTCATCTTCGCGGCCGGATCACTGCTCTGCGGTATGGCCGGATCCATGGCCGTGTTGGTCGGAGCACGCGCGATCCAGGGCCTCGGCTCCGGTGGCCTCATGGTGACGGCGACTGCCCTCATCGGCGAGATCATCCCCATGCGCGAGCGCGGCCGCTATCAGGGCATGCTGGGCGCGGTCTTCGGGGTGACGACCGTGATCGGCCCACTGTTGGGCGGTCTGTTCACCGATCATCTGGGCTGGCGCTGGGCGTTTTACATCAATCTGCCCATCTCGGTCGTGGTCATCGTGGTCGCGGCCGGAGCCATTCCGGCGCTGGCCAAGGCCACACGCCCCGTCATCGACTACTGGGGCATTGTGCTCATCGGGCTGGGCGCCTCGGCACTGACGCTGGCGACCAGCTGGGGCGGCACCACTTATCCCTGGTCCTCACCGATGATCATCGGGTTGTTCGTCGGCTCAGTCGCAGCCATCGTCCTGTTCGTCTGGGTGGAATCCCGCGTGTCCGAACCGATTCTGCCTCCACGGCTGTTCCGGGACCCGGTCTTCACGATCTGCTGCGTGCTGAGCTTCGTCGTCGGCTTCGCCATGCTCGGGGTGATGACCTACCTGCCGACGTTCATGCAGTTCGTCAACGGTGTCTCGGCCACCGCGTCGGGCCTGCGCACCCTGCCCATGGTGGCGGGCATGCTCATCACATCGACCGGAACCGGCATCCTGGTGGGGCGCACCGGCAAGTACAAGCGCTATCCCGTCGCCGGCACCGCCACCATGGCCATCGCGCTGGTGCTGCTGTCCAGGATGGACAACTCGACGCCGTTCATCCTGCAGTCGCTGTACCTGCTCATCCTGGGCATAGGCATCGGCGCCTCGATGCAGGTACTCACCCTGATCGTGCAGAACACGGCCCGATTCGACGATCTGGGCGTCGCGACGTCCGGCGTGACGTTCTTCCGCACCATTGGCAGCTCCTTCGGCGCAGCGATATTCGGTTCACTGTTCTCCAATTTCCTTGCACGCGAAATCAGCTCGGTGAAGGTGCCACCCGAGGCCACCCAATCACCACAGGCGCTGCACGCACTGCCACATGAGACCGCGATACCCGTCATCAACGCCTACGCCGACTCGCTAGATCTGGTGTTCCTCTGCGCCACACCGGTTGCCGTCATCGGATTCGTCGTCGCGCTGTTCCTCAAGGAGGTCCCGCTGCGCGACACCGACTCCGCCCTCGCCGCGGATATGGGCGAAGGCTTCGGCATGCCCAATTCGGTCTCGCCGGACAAATTGCTGGAGATCGCGATCAGCAATGCGATGCGCGGGTTCCCGCATATCGGTCTGCGCAAGCTGCGCGAGCACGCGGGTGTGTCGATGCCCATCGCTCCACTGTGGGCCCTGGTGCAGGCCAATCGTTTTCTGCGCGCGACCGGCTCCGCCGAGGTATCCCGAATCGCGCAGTGGTACCGGATACCGCCGGAGGTCATCGACCCCGCCTTCAACGAACTCGTTGCGAATGGTTACGCCCTACGCACCAACGACCACGTCTGGCTCACCGACCCGGGGCGACAGGAAGTCGACAAAATCAGCGAGGCAATCAATCAGTACTTGGTCGAACGGCTTTCCCGCACACCCGATTTCGAGGATCGCGCAGACCGGGAGCAGATTCAGGCGGCGCTGGAACGCATTTCACGGCGAATCGTTACCGACACCGACTGGCGCGAGAACCCTATCTCTGCGCTACCGACGGCGTCTGGGACATCACCAGCGCGGTAAGCAACGCCTCGATCCCGGGACGTGGCTTGAAGTCCGGCACCGGGTTGGCAAGCTGCTGGTAGATGATGCCGGTGAGATAGTCCTGGAAAATTTCGGCATGCAGCTCCGGGGTTGTCGGGTGCACTTTGCGCATGAGCTGCAGTGTGCGGGGAATCTGCGCATCCCGGCCCCGCTGCAGCGGCTCTCTGAGGTCTGGGTGGCTCCAACCTTCCATGAGAAGCGCCATGTACGCCCGCACCCGCGTGCTCATCACCCCGACGGCACCGTTGGCGTATGCGGTGCCGATACCCACCAGGTCAGCCACCGTAGTCGGGTTGATCTCGGTGACAAGCGCCCGCCAGAAGGCCCGACGAAGTTTTTCGATCTCGACAATGACACCCAATAACAGCGCATCACGTGTACGGAAATGATTCGAAGTAGTCCCGCTCGGCACATTCGCCGCCGCATCTACCGAGCGATACGTAAGACCACCAACACCCACGGTGCCAGCCACTTCAATAGCGGCCGCGATCACCTCTGCCCGCCGACCCCTTGGTTGCTCCTCCACCATTTCGAGAGTAGTACGCAATAACGGCGATATGTGCACCGGCTCTAGGCTGGAAGACATGCGCTTCTCGATATGGGGACAAACCAATCAATCCTGGGCAGATCTGCTGGATATCGCCCGATACGCCGACAACGGATCCTGGCGCGCCTTCTATGCGGCCGATCACTTCATGTCACACGAGGACACCGCCGAGCAGCGCACCGACTTCCACGAGGCCACCGCGATCTTTGCCGCGCTCGCCGCGGCGACCTCGCGAATCCGGCTCGCCCCCCTGGTGCTGTCGATGACCTTCCGGCATCCGGCAGTGCTTGCCAACTGGGCGGCCACCGTCGACCACGTGAGCCAGGGGCGCTTCACGCTCGGGTTGGGCGCCGGCTGGCAGGAGAACGAGCACCAGCGGTACGGGCTCGAACTCGGCAAGCCCGGACCACGCGTCGACCGGTTTTCCGAAGGGCTGCAGGTGATTACCGGTCTGCTCAACGAGCAAGCCACCACAGTGGCCGGCGAGTACTACCAGCTGGCGGAGGGCATCTGTGAACCCAAACCACTGCAGCGTCCATTGCCCATCCTGATCGGCGCCACGCAGCCGCGCATGCTTGCGCTGACCGCGCGGTATGCCCAGGAATGGAATCAGTGGTCCTCGCCCGGCACCTTCCACGAGACCTCGGGCCGCCTGGACGCCGCCGCCGAGAAGATCGGCCGCGATCCGGCGACGATTTGGCGTTCCACCCAGGCCCGCATCATCGTGACCGACGGCCCGCAGTCCGAGGCGCGTGCCACGGAAACCGCTGCGGCATCACCGATTCCGGTGTTGTACGGCACCGCGGAACGCATCGCAGAGCAGATGGCACCGTGGGCCCAGGAGGGGGTTGACGAGGTCATCCTGCCGGACCACCTGCTCGGCACCGGATCGGCTCGCCGAGACGCCTATGACGCGCTGGCGCAGGCTCTTCGGCCGCTGGCGGACTAGCTCGTGCGGCAGCGGGGCTCAGTTACCCCAGCCGCGCTGGCCGTCCCAGCCGCCGCAGACGCCGTTGTAGCAGCCGTGACCATAGCCACCCTGTCCGGGATTCCACCCTCCGCACACCCCGTTGTAGCAGCCACCGCCGCCACCCGCATCACCGCCGCCCGAACCACCGGGATCGGCAAGAACTACCTGGTTGGACGTGGTTGTCGGCACCCCGGCGGCCATCACGGCGGCGGGCGCAGCAGCGATCAGCACCGCGCCGGCACCTGCAGCGAGCACCCTTCCGATGAATTTCCGTGTGATTGACATATATCCATATTGCTCCCTATTGCGGAGCCTGCCAACCACCGACACGAACTCGATACTGATTCAATCACAAACCGTCACTTGTGTTTTCGCAGGTAGAACACGAAAAACGCGGTTACGAAGCGGATGCGAAAACTTGAACGAACTTCGACAGCGAGGCGTCGATGTCACTGCGCAGCGCGGCAGCGACCACCGCGCCGATCGGGCCGAACATCGCAGGTCCGCCCAAGTGCAGGGTGAAATCCACGACCGAACCCGGCCCCTTCGGCGTGATCGTCAACCGGAGCTTGACCTTCACACCGCCCCTGCCCTGACCTTCCAGGAACAGACCCGTCGGAGGGTCGTACTTCTGAAGGGTCCACTTGACCCGGTTGTACATGCCCTTCACGCACACGATCGAGTCGATCACCGTGCCTTTTTCCAAGATCTCGGGCAACGCACTGCGCCACGCGGTGTGAACGCTCAGCCACTCATCGAAACGCCGCAGATCCGAGGCGTGCTCCCAGGCCTCCTGGGGAGGGAGGGGCACATCGATGGAGGAATTCAGTTTGGCTGCCACGCCGGCAAACGATACCGGAGCGATACCAACAGGGGGCTAGCAGTTACTGGGGGCCGGGACACCGGCAAACCGATCCGCGATCCACTGCACCCCCAGCCGCTCCCCTTCGGGGTCCACATGCCCCTTACCTGGCGCGATGACCTCCTGGACGGTGTCGCCCAGCGCGCAGGCCCGTCGCACCGCCGCGTGGATCCAGCGCGCGTCGATGAGCCGGTCGGCCTCACCGGCATACACAAGCATCGGCCCGGACGCCGGGCCGAGCGGTAGCGCGATCCGCTTCAGCGCACCCGCGAAGATCGCCGGGTCCAATGCGGTGGTCCCGTGAAAATCGTTGGCGCGCAATCTACCTATGGCCGCTGCCCGCGCGGGATCCAGTCCGTTGTGACACCCCAGCAGCAGCGCCTTGTCATGCGGGTTGTCCTGGAAGGACCCGTGCAGAAAGTTCTCCGGCCTCAGCTCCGGAACGGTGACCGACAGTCCCGTCAGCAGGGTGGGCATCATCGAGAGCTGGCTCCAGTCGTATCGGCCATCGCCGACATGGGTAGCCATAGCGGTGAGATCGGCGGCCGGGGACAGATTGGCCGCGCCCACGAACTCCAGTTCGGGTGCGTAATCGCCCGCGAGCTCTGCGGCCGCCCACGTTGCCTGGCCACCCTGCGAAGCGCCGATGGCCGCCCACGTCGTCGAAGCCCCCGGTATCAGCGACACCGCCGCACGCGCCGCGTCGATCACGTTGAAGCCCTCGGACCGGGGTTCCAGATACGGATGCGGGCCCGGAACGCCCAGCCCCTCATAATCCGTGATGGCCACCACCCAGCCGCGCTTGGTGAGGTTGCGCACCAGCCAGATATAGCCCCGCAAATCGGGAGCCCGAGAAACGGCGCACTCGTCGTCTAGCCCTGTGGTGCCGTGCCCCACCGACACGATCGGCCAACCTTGTTGCGGTGGTTGACCTTTCGGGGCGAAGATGACCCCGGAAACCTCGGTGGGTGTGCCGGTGGCGCCCGAGGTCGACATGTATCGGATCAGATGACCGTCGGCGTGGGCATCAAGATCCGGGGCCAGCGACAGCGGCGTATCCGAGAGCACCTCACCCGGCGGCGGCGAAGGAGGCGGAGGTGCGACACCTTCCGCCTCCACGCGCGCACAGGCCGCCGTGAACAGCACCAGCGCCGCAAGCAACGGCGCCAGTCGGTTACTGAGCGTCGCCGGCTTTCGGCGCCTCGGTGCCTTCCACCTTCTCGACCGCGCTCTTGGCGGCGTCCTGCACCTTGTCCACCACCGAGCTGTACTTGCCACCGGTCTTGGAATCGATCGCGTCGCCGACCTTGTCGACGGCCTGGTTCACCTTGTCTTTGTTGCCCGCCAACAGGCTCTTAAGCTTGTCGATGAGACCCTTGAAATCAGCCATGAGCGTGTTCTCCTTCGTCTGGGACGGCGCAACTGTAGTACGAGATCGCGGCGTATGTTGGGTCGAGTGACGGACCCTGTGAAAATCACATTGACCGGCGCTCCTGAGACGATGCTGGCCACCC
Organism: Mycobacterium sp. D16R12; assembly: GCF_002013465.1. Classification (GTDB taxonomy): domain Bacteria; phylum Actinomycetota; class Actinomycetes; order Mycobacteriales; family Mycobacteriaceae; genus Mycobacterium. The sequence continues at coordinate 14,307 of NZ_MAFC01000031.1, forward strand.
TGTACGGTCGCGCGCAGGACGCCACATCGCCCAATTCGGTTCTTCATGACCACTACGCCGCGGACGCCGTCGCACGCATCGACTACGACTTCTCCAAGACCAAGATCAAAGGCACCCAGGCGATCGGCGTAGCGCTGCGCGCCCGTCAGCTCGATGTCTGGACCTCGGAGTTTCTCACCGTGCACCGGGAGTCGACGGTGCTGCATCTGGCCTGCGGGCTGGACACCCGCGTCTTCCGGATCAATCCGCCCGACACGGTGCGTTGGATCGATGTCGACTACCCCGAGGTGATCGCACTGCGACGCGCGTTGCTCCCAGAGCGCGCCGGTGACTATCGGATGATCGACAGCTCGGTCACCGATGAGGCGTGGCTGGAAAGCATCCCGGCCGACCGGCCGACGCTCGCGGTGTTCGAGGGTTTGACCATGTATCTGACGCAGGCCGACGGACAGTCTCTGATCCGGCGGATCACCGGCCGGTTCCCCAGCGGGCAACTGGCCTTCGACTGCTACGGCAGCATCGGGATCACGCTGCAGAAGCTGGTGCCCGCGGTGCGCAACGCCGGCGCCACTCTGTACTGGGGTATCGACGACCCCGGGCAGATCGAAGCGCTGCACCCCGGGCTGCGCTGCGTCGACGACTTGCGCAGCACCGACGTGGCAGGTGAGGAGCACCTGCCACTGTCGGGCCGCATCCAGATGAAGGTGATCTCGCACATCCCCGCCCTGCGTGATATCGGCAGGATCATGCGGTTCAGCTTCTAGGGCGGGCGCTCAGCGGTTGAGGACGACCATGGCCTTGCCGTCCGCAACCGACTCCAGGGTCCGCAGCTGCAGCAGCTCCGGATTCTCCCGCAGCAGCTTGGCGGTATTGGCCATCGAGCGCAGCACGGCCGCCTCGGCGCGGGCCCGCTCGGGCTGGGCCTTACCCGCCTCCCGGGCCAGCAGCGGTCCGGCCAGCGCCTTACGCACCTCGCCGGACAACATGATGTCCTTGACGACGAACCGGGTCACCGTGACGCCGAACTCATCGGCCTCGGCCGCAAGCCTCGCAACGGCATCGGCATCCAGGAACTGGCCCCGCTGAGCCAACAGCTCATCGAGCGCCAATGCCGCGACGGCGTCACGCACCTGCAGTTGGGCACGCAGGTAGATACCCCAGTGCACCGAGCCATTCTCGGCGGCGGCGAAAACGTCCGGCGTGGACACCTTGTACTCGACCGCCGCCGATACCTTCACGGTGAAACCATCCACGGTCAGCACATCTTGACCGACCACCTGAATCGACTGCGCACGCATGTCCACGGTGACCAAGGTGTCGGTACGCGGGCGCGTGTAATGCACGCCTGGCGTCAGCACCGCCTCGAACACGCCGTCGCGGTACAGCACAACGCGCTGCCATTGCATGATCGTGATCTTCTGCCCGAAGATCTCTTCCCACATGCTCATCCTTGTTCACCTCTCTTACCTTGGTTGTTGTAATTCTGTTGCGGAGGAAAGACTTCCGGGCCGCATCGCGAGCCGGTGGGGGGAAGTCGCCGTGGCGTTCCCCGCAGGGCCGATCCGCGAACCGTACGGCGCGCGGCCCGGAAGCCATCCCGTGAGGGACTCGAACCCCCTAGCCTCAGGAGGCATGCCGACAAAGCGAAGGCCCAACACGCGGTACGCCGAACGGCGATGCCGGGACGCCGCTTGATCTCCGCGTCAGCAAAGATAGCGAACAGACGCGATGCAGCGCATCCGAATTATCTGCGACGTCTACTCGTCTTTGGTGGCCCAGAAATGACGCGGCTGGCCGGACCACTTGCCTTGCAGCCACCACAACACCTCGATCACCGCAGCGGCCGCGATACCGATGCCCAGCGCGGGTCCGGTGACCGCCAGATTGCTCGGATCGAGCATGAATGTCTCTCGCACCAAGGGAATCGCGAAGATCACCGCGTAGCCCAGGCCGGAGCATGCCACCAGTGCCACCCGCCACCACTGATAAGGACGAGCCACCACCGCGAGCACCCATACCGCCGCGACGAGTTCGGTGATCAGTGCGGCGGTCGACGCCTGCGTGCTGTTACCCGTGACGTGCAGAATCTGACGAGCCAACAGGTAGGACAGGAACGTCGCGATGCCCACCGTCAGACCCGACGGAATTGCCGACGCCATCACCCGGCGCACGAATCCTGTCTGTGCGCGTTCGTTATTCGGCGCCAGCGACAAGATAAACGCCGGGATGCCGATGGTGAACCAGGCCGCAATGGTGACGTGGATCGGCTGGAACGGGAACGGCACCGCGCCGTAGTGGAAGATCTTCGAACCCAACCCTGCGAGCCCCACCGTCAGTGCCAGCAGCACCGAGTACACCGTTTTGGTCAGGAACAGGTTGGAAACCCGTTCGATGTTGCCGATGACGCGCCGCCCTTCGGCAACCACGTAGGGCAGGGTGGCGAACTTGTTGTCCAACAAGACAATCTGAGCTACCGCACGTGAAGCCGAGCTACCAGCACCCATCGCGACACCGATATCGGCATCCTTGAGCGCGAGCACGTCGTTGACGCCGTCACCGGTCATCGCAACGGTATGGCCATGCGATTGCAGAGCCTTGACCATCGCCCGCTTCTGGTCGGGTCGTACCCGTCCGAAAGTGGTCGCCTCGGCGAGGGTGTCGGCCAGCTTGTCGGTATCGGTGGGCAGGGTGCGCGCATCCACAGCAGCGCCGGAGAGCCCCAGCGTCTGGGCCACTGCACTCACCGACACCGCGTTGTCGCCGGAGATCACCTTGATCGAGACATGCTGGGAAGCAAAGTAATCAAGGGTGTCGCGGGCGTCAGGGCGGATTTTCTGCTCCAACACCACCAGCGCACGCGAGGTGATGGCACCCGGCGCACGGGCGTTGTCGACGGACAATTCGGCCGAGGCGAGCAGCAGCACGCGCAGACCCCGGGAACCGATCTCCTCGGCGGCAGTGGCGATGGGGTCGGCCGGATCGAGAAGCACATCAGGTGCGCCGATCACCCAGTTGCCATGCTCGCCGTAAGAGGCACCGCTCCACTTCTTGGCCGACGAAAAGGGCGCGATCGCACTCGACTTCCAGCCCGGCGGGGAGTCGTACGCCTCGGCGATGGCGGCGATGCTCGCGTTGGGTCGCGGGTCATCGGCCGCGAGCTGAGACAGTGCCGTCAATGTGTCCTGGTGATCACCGCCGGTGTCCAGTTTCTTCACATCCGAGAGCCGCATGCCGTTCTCGGTGAGGGTGCCGGTCTTGTCTGCGCATACCGTGTCTACGCGGGCCAGCCCCTCGATGGCGGGCAACTCCTGCACCAGGCATTGACGCCGTCCCAGTCGAACCACACCGACAGCGAAGGCAATTGACGTCATCAACACCAGGCCTTCGGGCACCATCGGGACCAGTGCGCCCACCATGCGAAGCACCGATTCCTGCCAGCTGTCATCGGTGGTGAACAGCTGCGTGTAGATGATCAGCGCGCCCGCGGGCAGCAGTAGGTATGTGATGAACTGCAGGATCTTGTTGATGCCATTACGCAGTTCGGAATGCACCAGGGTGAACTTGGAGGCCTCCTCGGCCAGCTTGGCCGCGTAGGCCTCGCGCCCCACCTTGGTGGCCCGGTATGCGCCACTGCCCGCGACCACGAAGCTCCCCGAGAGCACCGGGGAGCCAACGGTCTTGTCGATGGGATCGGCCTCACCGGTCAGCAGGGACTCATCGACCTCGAGGGCGGCCTCCTCGAGTACCTCGCCGTCCACCACGATCTGATCGCCGGGCCCCAGCTCGATGATGTCGTCGAGGACCACGTCGTTGGGCGCGAGCGCCGTCGCCACACCGTCGCGCCGCACCATCGGCCGGGTCTGGCCGACAATGGCGAGCTTGTCGAGCGTCTGCTTGGCACGCAGCTCCTGAATGATGCCGACGGCGCTGTTGGCGATGATCAGCAGACCGAATGCCCCGTTGATGACCGAGCCGGTAGACAACACGATGACCAGCAGCACGCCAAGGATCGCGTTGATACGGGTGAAGACGTTGGCTCGCACGATGTCCGGCACACTGCGTGCCGCACGGGACGGGACGTCGTTGGTCTTCCCCTGCGCTACGCGCTCAGCGACCTCGGCGGCGGTCAAGCCACCCGACGTCAACTCCTCGATCGTTGCCACCCCTGCACAGTAGCGACCGGCGATCGCCTGGCACGGCCGCCGAGTGGGAACACGGCGCGATTGTTTGGCCCGATTGTCATGGCGCGTTCGCAACGAACGCGGGTAATGTCAGGTGGTATGACATCAAACGAGCTGCCGGACTGGGACGCCTCATACCAAGGTAAGAGCGAGATCTTCCAGGGGGAGCCGCCGTGGAACATCGGCGAGCCGCAACCCGAGCTGGCCGCGCTGATCGAGGCAGACAAGTTTCACGGCGACGTCCTCGACGTCGGATGCGGGCACGCCGAAACCTCGCTGCTGCTGGCCACGCAGGGCCACACCACCCTCGGCCTTGACCTGTCCCCCACCGCAATAGAGGCGGCACGGGCCGCGGCCGCCGAGCGCGGCCTGACCAACGCCAGCTTCCAGGTCGCCGATATCACCGATTTCTCCGGTTACGACGGCCGTTTCAACACCATCGTCGACAGCACGCTGTTCCACTCGATCCCCGTCGAGGCGCGCGAGGGCTACCAGCAGTCGATCTCTCGTGCGGCAGCACCGGATGCGTCGTACTACGTGCTGGTCTTCGCGGTCGGCGCCTTTCCGCCCGGGATCGGCCCCAACGCGGTCACCGAGGACGAGCTGCGCGCAGCGGTCGAGCCCTACTGGGTGATTGACGAGCTGCGTCCGGCATTCATCCACTCAAACATCCCCGCCGTCCTTCCGGGTGTCGACTTTCAGATGCCCGTATTCCACAAGGACGAGAAGGGGCGCAATAAGCAGCCCGCGTTCCTGCTCCAGGCGCACAAGGGCTAAGAACGGCTAGGAAAGACGCCACCAGCCGTCGGGGGCGGCGGGCCGCTGCGCATCGGCCCGCTGCCCGGGCTTGGGCACCACGACCGTCACACCCTGCTCATCGGCGGCGGTAAGCACCCGCTCGATCGGCTCATCCCACGGATGCAGTGCCAGGTTGAACGTCGCCCAGTGAATGGGTAGCAGCGGCGCCTGGGAGGTCGCGAGATCCCGGTGAGTTTGGACGGCCTCTTCTGGATTCATGTGGATATCCGGCCATTGGGTGTTGTAGGCCCCGACCGGCAACAGGGTGAGATCAAAAGGTCCGTAGGTTTCGCCAATGCCCCTGAACGCCTTGGTGTATCCGGTGTCGCCACCGAAGAACACCTTGTGCTTGGGCCCGGCGATGACCCAGGACGCCCACAGCGTGGTGTTGCGGGCAAGTGATCTGCCCGAGAAATGCCGAGCCTGCGTGCAGGTGAGCGTGAGCTTGCCGAGCTGATGGCTCTGGTCCCAGTCGAGCTCGACGACCCGCGCCGGTGAGACACCCCAACCGCGCAGGTGCGCGCCGACCCCGAGCGGCACCACGAACACCGCGTTCTGGCTGCGGGTCAGCGCGATGATGGAGTCCATATCGAGATGGTCGTAGTGGTCGTGGCTGATCACCACCGCGTCCAACGCGGGTAACGCCGACAGCTCCAGGGGCACCGGGTGCTGACGGTGCGGCCCCACCGCACGGGAGGGCGAGCAGCGGTCGCTCCACACCGGGTCGGTGAGCACCCGATAGCCATCAACCTCCACGAGCACACTGGAATGCCCGAACCAGGTAACCGCTAAATCCGCTGGCGGACCGGCAAGTTCGGGGACCACGAGTGGTACCGCCCCTTTGGGGCTCCCGGCACCCTGCCGCGTCAGCAGACCGCGCAGCAGCGAGGTCGGATCCGCGTCAGGGACAAACTGCCGTGCGGGCTCGGCGTTGTGGAAGGAACCGTTCCGGTATTGCGGCGATCCCTCGGCCACCTCGGCGATGCGTTCCTTGCTGGCGCCCAGCGTCCGCGGGACGTCACGCAGGGCGCGACCGATCCACGTCGACGCAAGAGCTGCGCCAGCGCCAACCCAGAGCGCCCGCACGCTCAGGCTCCCTGAAAGTTGGGTGGACGCTTCTGGATTCGCGCGACCTGAGCCTCGATGATGTCTTGGCTGCTCCAGGCCTTGTCGAACAACACCTTGTGCTCGGGCAGCTGATCCTCGAACGCGCCGTCATCGTTGAGCACGCGCTTGGCGTGCTTGAGCGCCAGAGGCGCGAACCCGGCCAGCTCAGCCGCCCAGGCCTGCGCGTCGGCAAGCTCTCCGATGCGGTTGGCCAGTCCGGTCTGGAAGGCGGCCTGTGCGTCGAGCGGCTCGGCGGCCAGCAGCATGCCACGTGCGCGTCCGTATCCGACCAGCGAGGACAGTCGCCGGATGCTCCAGTTGTCCAGGGCGATACCGTATTTGGCAACCGGGAATTGGAAACGCGCGGTCTCGGAGACCACCCGCAGATCGGCCACCATCGACAGCATCACACCGGCGCCGATGGCGGGGCCGTTGACGGCGGCGATAACCGGAATGTCCGCGGCGTCGACACTCCTGATCGAGTGCTGCCAGGCATCGGCGAACTTGTCGGGATCAGGAGCGCCGCTGGAAAGGTCGGCACCCGCGCAGAACGAAGTGCCCTGCCCGGTGATGACGATGACGCGAGCCGTTTCGGCGGCCTTGCGAACCTCCTCGGCGAAGGCGAGCGCCAATTCGTAGGTCACCGCGTTGCGCCGTTCTGGGCGCTGCAGCTCAATGGTCGTGACGGGACCGTCGCTAGTTACACCGATCATGGCAACCACCCTAATATGGCGCCCATGACTACCGTCGCCGTGATTGGTGGCGGGCAGGCCGGGATCGCGGCGGGATACTTCCTACGGCGGCGCGGCCTTGAGCCCGGCGACGGATTCGTCGTCCTCGATCACTCCCCCGGTCCCGGCGGGGCATGGCAATTCCGCTGGCCCACGTTGACGCTCGACAACACCAACCGCATCTATCAATTGCCTGGACTGCCGTTCGACGAGACGGGCACCATCAGGGCGTCCACCGCCATGCCCCGGTACTTCGACGAGTACGAACATCGGTACGCCCTCGACGTCCATCGGCCTGTGCACGTGCGAGAGGTGCGGACGGTTTCCGGAGGGTTCTCGGTAGGAACATCCGCGGGCGAGTTCACCGTCCGCGGATTGATCAACGCGACGGGCACCTGGGACAAGCCGTTCATCCCCTTCGTTGCGGGCTCGGCCACCTTCGAGGGCCGTCAGCTGCACACCCACGACTACCGCACACCGGAGGAATTCGCAGGCCAGCACGTGCTGGTGATCGGCGGTGGGGTGTCCGCTGTGCAGTTACTGGCCGAGATATCGACGGTCACACGCACGTCATGGGTGACCCGGCGCGAGCCGGTATTCGTCACTGATTTCACCGTCGATCGACTGCGTGCCGCGGTCGCCGGCGTCGACGAACGGTCGCGCCGCGGGGAGCCGCAACACTCGGTGGTGTCCGCAACCGGACTGCCGTGGACCCCGGAGATCGCCGAGGCCTCACAACGCGGGGTGCTTGCTCGCCAGCCCATGTTCAGCCGCATCACCCCGACCGGGGTCGCGTGGCCCGACGGCAGCACACTGGATGTCGACGTGATCCTGTGGTGCACCGGGTTCCGGCACGCGCTGGATCACTTGACGCCGCTGCACCTGCGCAACGGTCGCGGCGGCATCACCATGACTGGCCGGCTGCTCACTCAAGTCGCGGGACAGCCCGCCATTCATCTGCTGGGGTACGGGTCCTCCGCCAGCACCATCGGCGCCAACCGGGCGTCGCGTGCCGCCGTGGTCGAGCTGATGAACTACTTAGAAGGACGTGCTGCCTGAGGGCTGCAGCACGAAACCGTGCTTCTGATCGCCCATGCTCACCTGGCAGGCGGTCAGGCTGCCCGCGCCGACGGCACATGTCACATTGCCGTAGGTGAGCTTCTGTCCGACGTTGAGCACGGGCGCCTCGGGTTTGGTGCCGCAGGACCAGGCACCCTTGCTGATCTCGAACGCGCCATCGCCCTTCTGCGCGACGGTACCCATCGGACAGGTCCCCACACCCGGAATGTTCACGCCGCCCAGCCCCGGTACGTTCGCGCTCGCACCGCCGACACCGGGCACGTTCGGCGCGCTCTGAGCATCTCCGGGAATCCCGGGGACGGAACCGTCACAGCTCAGACGTTGACGTGAGGTGGGTGTGATGTTGGCCGAGGCGCGGAACATACAGCCGATTCCATCGGGGGTGGAGAAATGGATCGACCGCACCGAGGAGTTCTCGTTGGTGACGAAGTACCCGTCGGGTGCCACCGCGGCGAACCCGTTCAGATCGGGGAATGCGGGATCGGCGTGAGCGAGTACCGCGCCCCCGGAAAGCAGCCCCAGACCAAGCACGGCGCATACGCCAGCAACGTAGGAAACCAGCTTTACAGGTACTGTTTTTGACATGCGCAAGCCTTCGGTATGGGACGCCGGGTTATCAGCTTTCATGATACTGGCGACTCACGGGACCGCACCGGTGTCGGCAGATGGAAGGTTTTGAGCGTCACATCGGGCAAGATGGCAGGCATGCCTGATGGACTTCGCGCGAGCGGCTCATCACCAGACGCCGGGCACGCCTCCCCGCGCGTATTAGTGGTCGATGACGACGCTGATGTGCTCGCCTCGCTGGAGCGCGGCCTGCGTCTCTCCGGTTTCGAGGTGAACACCGCCAGCGACGGCGCCGAAGCGCTGCGCAGCGCCACCGAGCATCGCCCCGACGCGATCGTGCTCGATATCAACATGCCCGTCCTCGACGGTGTCAGCGTGGTGACAGCGCTGCGCGCGATGGACAACGACGTGCCGGTGTGCGTGCTGTCCGCGCGCACTTCGGTGGACGACCGGGTCGCGGGCCTTGAGGCGGGCGCCGACGACTACCTGACCAAGCCGTTCGTACTCGCCGAGCTGGTGGCCCGGGTGAAAGCACTGCTACGCCGCCGCGGCTCGGTGGCCACCTCGTCCACCGAGACCATCACCGTCGGCCCCCTCGAGGTCGAGATCCCCGGGCGGCGTGCCCGCATCAACGGTGTCGAGGTCGACCTCACCAAGCGCGAGTTCGATCTGCTGGCCGTGCTGGCCGAACACAAGACCGCGGTGTTGTCCCGCGCCCAGCTGCTGGAGCTGGTGTGGGGATACGACTTCGCCGCCGATACCAATGTCGTCGACGTGTTCATCGGCTACCTGCGCCGCAAGCTGGAGACCAGTGGCGCGCCTCGCCTGCTGCACACCGTGCGCGGCGTCGGGTTCGTGCTGCGGTCCCAGTAGCCAGGATGAGCCGCTCGCGCGAAGACCAACAATCCCGCATCCCCACTCCCAGCAAGCACCGCAGCCAGCGGATCACCGACCTGGCGTACCGACTGTTGGAAAGGCCCATGCGGGTCTTCTCACTGCGCACCCTTGTCGCCATCGCCGCACTGGGCGTGATGGTGCTCGTGGTCACGCTCGGCACCTGGGTGTGGCTGGGTGTCGAGGATGACCAGAACAGCCAGCTGGATCGTCGGCTGGACTCGGTGTCCAGCCTCGGTGCCGTCTCGAGTCTGCTGAATTCGGTGATCAGTTCCGAGGCGAAGATCGACACCCCCGACGGCCTGGTGCTCACCGCCCGCGTGGCGGGGCTGACCAAGTCCATCCCCAGTGAAGTGGAACTACCACTACTGGACCCCGGCTATGCCAACACCACGATCAACGGCGTCGAATACCGGGTCCGCTCGTTCATCGCCCCCGGCAACATCCCTGTCGCGGTCGGCGCCCCGATCGCCGAGACACAGCGGCAGATCGACCGGTACCACATACGCATCCTCGCGATCTGTGGCGGCGTGCTGATCGGAACCGTGATAGTGGGCTGGGTGATATCTCTCATCGTGGTGAGCCCCTTCCGGCTGCTGGCGCAGCAGGCCCGCCTGATCAACGCGCAATCCAACCCCGATGACGTGAACGTGCGCGGCGTACGCGAGGCCGTCGAGATCTCCGAGGCCGTCGAGGGCATGCTCGAACGCATCAACACCGAGCAGGAAAAGACCAAGGCGGCCCTCGAAACCGCGCGCGACTTCTCCGCGGTGGCCTCCCATGAACTGCGCACTCCGCTCACCGCGATGCGGACCAACCTCGAGGTACTCACCACACTCAACCTCAGCGAGGACCAGCGTGCCGAGATCCTCGAGGAAACCGTTCGCACCCAAACTCGCATCGAGGCAACGCTTTCCGCGCTCGAGAGACTCGCACAGGGCGACCTGACCACCGAGGATGACCACGTACCGGTCGATATCACCGAGCTACTGGACCGTGCCGCGCATGACGCCGACCGTAGCTATCCGAATGTCGAGGTTTCCCTAGTTCCCTCGTCGACCATCTTGATGTTGGGGCTGCCCGCGGGGCTGCGCCTGGTGATCGACAATGCGATCAAGAACGCGGTCCGGCACGGCGGCGCGTCAGAGGTTCGACTCTCCGCGATCAGCACAGTGCACGGTGTGGAGATCGCGATTGACGACAATGGCACCGGCATCCCAGAGGCCGAGCGGGAGATCGTCTTCGAACGGTTCTCACGCGGCTCCACCGCATCGCACACCGGCTCCGGACTGGGCCTGGCGCTGGTCGCTCAGCAGGCCGAACTCCACGGCGGCACAGCCGCTTTGGAGTGCAGCCCGCTGGGAGGCGCAAGACTGGTGCTGCGCCTCCCCGGGCATTAGTCCTAGCGCGCGCCGAGCAGGTCGATCACGAACACCAGCGTCTTGCCTGACAGCTGGTGCCCGGCGCCCGCCTCGCCGTAGGCCTGCGCCGGCGGCACGGTGAGCTGACGACGGCCGCCGACCTTCATGCCGGGAATGCCGTCCTGCCAGCCCTGAATGAGTGCGCCGAGCGGGAATTCGATGGACTCGCCACGGTTCCACGAGCTGTCGAACTCTTCGCCGCTCTCGAACTCGACTCCGACGTAGTGAACGTTGACGACAGATCCGGGCGCAGCCTCGGCGCCGTCACCGACGGTGATGTCCTTGACGACCAGTTCGGTGGGTGCTGGACCTGGCTGAAAATCAATCTCGGGTTTCGTCATGGGATCGACCTTATCGTTAGGTCATGACCGATAGGTATGACACCGTAATCGTCGGTGGCGGGCACAATGCCTTGACCGCCGCGGCGTATCTGGCGCGCGCGGGCAAGCGGGTACTACTCCTGGAGCGGCTCGACGTGCTCGGCGGTGCGGCGATCTCGGCGCCGGCATTCGACGGCGTGGACGCCCGATTGTCGCGCTACTCGTATCTGGTGAGTCTGCTTCCGCGCCGGATCATCGACGACCTGGGCCTTTCGGTGCGGCTGGTGCGACGCAAGTACGCGTCGTACACACCGGACCCATCGACCGGCGGCCGGAGCGGATTCCTCGCCCGCCCAGACGATTTCGCCGATTTCGGGGCGCTGTGCGCCTCGGTGACAGAGCCGGTGTGGGATTCGATGCTCGGGCCGCTGCCCACCCGCAAGCAACTGCGCACCGGCGCCTGGTCCGAGCTGATCGAGACGCCCATCGGCGAGGTGATCCGTGCGGCCACACCCGATGACCTCCAACGCGGGGTCCTCCTGACGGACGCGCTCATCGGGACATTCGCCGGCGCCGATGACCCATCGCTGCAACAGAACATCTGCTTCCTCTATCACCAGATGAATCCCTGGGACGTTCCCATCGGCGGCATGGGCGCCGTCACCGCCTCCCTGGAATCCGCAGCGCGCCGTCACGGTGCCGAATTGCGCACCGGAGCAGAGGTTTTGACCGTCAGTCCCGACGGTGAGGTGCGCTACCGGATCGGCGACGATGAGCATATCGCCATCGGTGAACATGTTCTCAGTGGTGTCACGCCCGCAGTACTGGCCCAGCTGCTCGGGCAAGATCCGCCGGATGGGCAGCCGGGAGCACAGGTCAAGGTGAACCTTCTACTGCGGCGGCTTCCGCGGCTGCGCGACGAGAAGGTCACGCCGGAGCAGGCTTTCGGCGGAACCTTCCACATCAACGAGACCTACACCCAGCTGGACAATGCCTACCGAAAGGCGCTGGCAGGCGGCATCCCAGATCCGTTGCCGTGTGAGATCTACTGCCATTCGCTGGCCGATCCCAGCATCCTGTCGCCGGAGCTGCGGGCATCCGGGGCGCAGACGTTGACGGTGTTCGGATTGCACACTCCGCATGGGTTGACGGCAACCCGCGAGGAATTGCAGGCCGCCGTGCTCGCATCGCTGAACTCGGTACTGGCCGAGCCGATCACCGATGTGGTGGCCACCGACTCCCAAGGCAACCCGTGTATCGAGACCAAGACCACCGCCGACTTGGAGCACGCCCTCGGCATGACGGCGGGAAACATCTTTCACGGCGGATTGCACTGGCCGTTCGCAGAGGATGACGAGCCGTTGGATACACCCGCGCGCCGCTGGGGCGTGGCCACCGACCACGATCGGATTCTTCTCTGTGGCTCGGGTTCCCGCCGAGGGGGCGGGGTATCGGGGCTCGGCGGATACCACGCCGCGATGGCGGTGTTGGAGGCGCGCTGATCTGTCCAATGACAGGTTTTCGACACCGACTGAACGCGGGTAACCGGCCAGGCATGACATGCTTCGGCCATACCCCTGAGGCCAGGCAACGGCCTAGCTTCCGTTGATGACGACGATTTACGATCATGACGTGGCAGACCCGATCTTCACTGCGAAACTCAGCCCACCGGATTACCTGACGACGTCCGCAGAGAATCCGTACTCGTTTCGCAATCTGTTCCGCATCAGAGGAAACAAACTGGGGATTCCATCGCCCACCCGACCTCTTGAACCGACCGACCCCGGCGAGTCGATCTTCCTGGCTTCGCCGACGGGGGCAAATATCCTGGAAGACCACGACGTGGTCTTGGCAGGCAGCGCGTATTCCAGTTTCGACACCGCTCTCCATGCTGGGCGTCGGTGGCGGCAGATCATGCAATCCACTTTCGCCCGCGAGGGAATCTCTTGTGAATTTGGAGATGACGACGACGCGAATCTCTCACCCTCTCGCGTAAGGCTTGCTCACACCACCGGGTTGTTCGACCTGCGGCCGACTGACACGGTCTACGAGGATCGCATCGGCCTACTTGTGTTCAGAGCGCACCCCGTTCCAAGGTTCATCTTTACCTACGGCGGCACGCCAATGGTCAGCAAGTCACCGCCCAGTTCAGATCTCATTTCGACTGCTAGAGAGAGGGACTCGGGTGATTGGCCCGATGAACTTCGCCTCGCGTACAAGCTTGTTCATTCCGCATTGTCCGATGCCAATCCGGAAACACGATTCATCCTGATGGTGACAGCCGCCGAGGCACTAATCCCTTACCGCAAAAAAGGATCTCACCTAACACAAATGCTGGAAGCGCTTCGACCTATAGCCGAGGACATGCAGACTTTCGATGATGACACCCGCGAGGTTGTAGACGGCTTACTGCAAAGCGCCCAGTATGATTCGATTCGGAAGTACCGCATGATGCTGGCCGAACGGCTCACCGGCGAGTACGGCGGGACAACAGCCAAGAAGTACTTCGACGGAATTTACGCGACTCGAAGCGAGCTGGCTCACGGAAATCTCCGCGAGAACCTGAGCGAAGATGATCTCAGAGAAAGATTTTCAGAGCTGAACCGCTTTGTGCTCGACATCCTTGAAGATTGGGCGACGAATCCAAGTTTCGGCGACGAGGCCTGATGGACGAGAGTGAACGGGCTGGACTGGCGGCTGTGGAGTATCGGGGCTGAGGCGCAATAGCCAACGCTCACTGCCGCGGGGCGGTTGCCTTCTCCAAGATGGCATGCAGAGATCTCAGTTCGGCCTCACTCAACGCCGCCAGACCGGCCGGTGCGGGATCGTCCATCTCGGCGATGACCGCCATCAGGCGCCGGCCTTCATCGGTCAAAGACACCCGCTTGCACCGGCGATTGTCGGGATCGATGCGGCGCACCACCAGCCCACGCCGCTCCAAATCGTTCACCGCAACCGTGGCCGCTGGCGCGTCCAAGGCCGTGGCCTCGGCTATTCCCTTAACCGTCATGGACTGTCGCGCAAGCCTTCGCAGGATGCGCACACGACTGAAGGGCAGTCCGGTCTTCTCGACGACCATCCGTCGCCAACCGTCACGATTGTCCAGCACCAGGCTCGCCATGGCGCGCCACACCTGGTCCGCGAGGGGCCTATCCGGCACGAGAGACCTCCCGTGCCGGAGTGCTCTGGATGAGCGGCGCGAGTCGCTGCGCCGAACGCAGCGCGAATGGAGAAGTAGACACGATACCGAGCGTAGCGATGGCCAGCCCGAGGCCCGCACACATGAACCACAGTGCGGGAGCACCGATCGAACCACACAGTGCCACACCGATACTCACGCCTACCTGGCGGCTGGTGGAGGTGACCGCCGACGCCGCGCCCGCCCGATCCAGCGGCATACCGCTGACCGCGGCGTTGGTGATCGGCGCGTTCACCATGGAGAACCCCACGCCGAAGATGGCGAAGACCACCAGGAGCTCCCAGATCGGTGTCGCCGTCGAAACCCGGGTGAGCAGCAGCGAGGCGGTGAAGAACAGGGCGCCCGCCGCCAGTAATGACGGCCGGGCACCGAACCGGCCCACCATGCGGCCCGAGATCGGCGAGAACACGAGCGCTCCAATGGCAATCGGGAGATAGACCAACCCGGTGTGCATCGCCGAGAAGTGACGCTCCCCCTGCAGGTACAGCGACATCGTGAACAGGAACGCGCTCCAGGCCACGCACGCACAGATCGCGGTGAGGGTGGCCGAGGCGAACGGGACGCTACGGAAGAAGCGCAGATCGATGAAGGGGTGGCGTCGCCGAGACTCGTACCTGAGGAATACCGCGAACGCCACCAGCGCGGTGATCAGAACCGCGATGAGCTGTGGTGTGGCCCATCCCAGCGACGGCCCCTCGATAAGGGTGAACACGATGCCGAACAGGAAGAGCACAGCGAGCACCTGACCCACCGGGTCGATATCGCGCATGGTCGCCGACTTGCTCTCCGGCACAAAGACCGCCGTCAGCACAAACGCCAGCGCACACACGGGCAGGTTGATCCAGAAGACGGCCCGCCAGCCCACCCATTCGATCAGCAGCCCGCCCACTATCGGGCCCAGCGCCATCGATATCCCTACCACCGCGCCCCAGAATCCCAGCGCCCTGGCGCGTTCCACGCGGCCGGTAAACACCTGCGAAATGATGGACAGTGCAACCGGGTTGAGCATCGAACCGCCCACTGCCTGCAGCAGACGCGCGGCGATAAGCAATCCGACGGTGGGCGCCACGCTGCACAGCAGTGAGCCCACCGTGAAGATCGACAGCCCGATGTGGAAGACCTTCCGGCGCCCCAGCCGGTCCCCCGCGGCTCCGGAGAGCATGAGCAACGAGGCCAGCCCCAGGGTGTAGATGTCGATGACCCATTGCAGCTGCGAGGTGCTGGCACCGAAATCCGCCCGGATGGTCGGCAGCGCGACATTCACGATGGTGGAATCCATCGACACGATGAGCAGACTCAGGCAGCAAGATCCCAGGATGACGATCTTGCGGCGTTCACTCAACGCCTCGACGGCAGTTTCCACATGACCATTGTGAAACTACAACTGTTAGCAATGCAAACAGATTTATGTGAGCTTTGTCATCTCACGAGCGGACGCTACGGGTACTGACGCTCTCCGTAACCGGTGTAGATCTGGCGCGGACGGCCGATCTTGCCCGGCTCCGAATGCAGCTCACGCCAGTGCGCGATCCAGCCGGGCAGCCGGCCCAGCGCGAACAGCACGGTGAACATGCGGGTCGGGAACCCGATCGCCCGGTAGATCAAACCGGTGTAGAAATCGACGTTCGGGTAGAGCTTGCGCTCGATGAAGTAATCGTCGGTGAGCGCGGCTTCCTCAAGTGCCTTGGCGATCTCGAGGAGCTGGTCGTCGCCGCCGAGCTTGCCGAGAATCTTGTCGGCCTGCTCCTTACAGATGCGTGCACGCGGGTCGTAGTTCTTGTAAACGCGATGCCCGAAGCCCATGAGCTTGACGCCGTCTTCGCGGTTCTTGACCCGTCGAACGAAGTCGTGAGTGTCGCCACCCTCGGACCGGATGCGCTCCAGCATCTCCAGCACCGCCTGGTTGGCGCCGCCGTGCAGCGGGCCCCACAGCGCGTTGATGCCACCGGAAACGGACGTGAACAGGTTGGCATCCGAGGAGCCGACCAACCGCACCGTCGAGGTCGAGCAGTTCTGCTCGTGGTCGGCGTGCAGGATCAGCAGCATGTCGAGCGCCCGCACGATCTCCGGGTCAACCTCGTACGGTTCGGCCGGGAGACCGAAGGTCATCCGCAGGAAGTTCTCGACGAGGGTGAGCGTGTTGTCCGGGTACAGGAACGGCTGCCCGACCGACTTCTTGTAGGCGTAGGCCGCGATCGTCGGCAGCTTCGCGAGCAACCGGATCGTCGACAGCTCGACCTGCGCGTCATCATGCGGGTCCAGCGAGTCCTGGTAGTAGGCGCTGAGTGCGTTGGCGGCGCTCGAAAGCACCGGCATCGGGTGCGCGTTGCGCGGGAAACCGTCGAAGAACCGCTTGAGGTCCTCGTGCAGCAGCGTGTGGCGCTGAATCTTGGTGGCGAAGTCCTCCAGCTGCTGCGGGGTGGGCAGCTCGCCGTAGATGAGCAGGTAGCTCACCTCGATGAAGGTGGACTTTTCGGCCAGCTGCTCAATCGGATAACCCCGGTAGCGCAGGATGCCCTCGTCACCGTCGATGTAGGTGATGGCGCTCTTCGTCGATGCGGTGTTGACGAACCCCGCATCGAAGGTGGTGTAGCCGGTATCAGCCAGCAATTTGCCCAGCGCGAAGCCATCAGAGCCTTCGGTCGCGCGGACGATATCCAGCTTGGTTTCGCCTCCGGGGTACTGGAGAGTAGCGAAATCATTGTTGTCGGCCACAGGCATCCCTTCTGAGGTTCAGCGGCTCCGTGAGAACGTTCATAGAGAAGGTAGTCGCTCCGCCTTCAGGGCGCCTGGTCAGGGTCGAGGTCGGAGGTCCATGCGGCCGCGGAGCGACCCGCGTCGGTCCCCTCTCCTGCGTACCGTCGCGAGCGCGCCATCCCACAACAACATCGCACCCGCGGCGATGATCGCCGGCCGGAACGTGTCCTTGGCCAGCCCTGCGGTCGCGGTGGCCTTGGTGGCTGTGCTTGCCTTGGACATGTGCCCGGAATCGAAGGGCGGCTGCGGGTCATATTCGATGCTCAGCTGGATCGCCTTGGCCCGTTCCTCCCCGGCGATCTGACCCGCCAGCCACAGCCCCAAATCGATACCCGCCGACACGCCCGCCGCGGTCACCACACCCTCGTGACCGGTGCGCACGATGCGCTCATCGCCGACCGGGGTCACCCCGAACGGCTTCAGCAGCGGCAGGGTCGACCAATGCGAGGTGGCCCGGTGACCCTCGAGCAGACCAGCCGCCGCCAACACCACCGAACCACTGCACACCGAGGTGGTCCAGGTGGACGTCGGGTGCACCCGGCGCAACCACTCCAGGAGCTGTTCATCACGCGCGGCCATGGTCGTTCCCGGCCCTCCGGGTACCAGCACGACGTCCGGTGCTGGGGTCTCGTCGAACGAGTGCGTGGCACCGATGACCAGCACGCCGGAATCGGCGGTGACAGGCCCGGGCTGATGCCACACAAACCGAACCTCGGTGTCGGGCATGAAGCGCAAGACCTCGTACGGACCAATGAAATCCAGTGCCGTGAAATCCGGGTACAGCACGATCGCGATCTGCGTCACAGGGGAACTCATAGGGAAATCCTTTCGGTGCGGTGGAAAGTTTTGCGGTACTGGTCTGGCGATACACCCACGCGGCGAACGAAGTTGCGGCGCAAGGATTCCGCGGATCCAAACCCGCAGCGGTTCGCGATCACCACCATGGTGTCGTCAGTCTCTTCGAGCTGGCGACGAGCAGCCTCGGAGCGGATGCGCTCCACATAGGCCGACGGCGCCTCGCCAACTTCCGCGGTGAACACACGCGTGAAATGCCGCGGGCTCATCGCGGCCAGGCGGGCCAGTTCGGGCACCCGATGCGATCCACCGGGCTGCGCCTCGATGGCCTCCTGCACGTCCCGGATCGGCATTCGCTTGGCCCGCGGCATCCACACCGGCGCCGCGAATTGCGACTGCCCACCCGGGCGGCGCAGGTAAAGAACGAGCCAGCGTGCGACCGTCTGTGCCACCTCTGCGCCGTGATCGTCCTCCACGAGGGCCAGCGCCAGATCTATACCCGCGGTCACGCCGGCCGCCGTCCACGTCTTGTCCGAACTGCGTATGAAAATCGGATCGGGATCCACTGTGATGCTCGGGAATTCAGTTGCAAGCGTTTCGGCCATCGCCCAGTGCGTGGTGGCCCGGCAGCCGTCGAGCAGGCCGGCCGACGCGGCGAGGAATGCACCATTACAGACGCTCACCACCCGTCGGGCCGAGCGCGCTGAGGCACGGATCCATTCCATGAGGGCGGCGTTCTGCTGGACCGCGGGCACACCGACGCCGCCGGGCAGCAACAACGTGTCGCATGCCGCACCGGAGTCCGGCAGCGGATGGGCAACCAGCTCCATCCCCGAACCCGTGGATACCGGGGCGCCACCGCTCGACACCAGCGACACGTCGTAGCCGGGTTTACCGGTCAAGTACTGCGACGCGGTTGCGAACACCTCGTACGGGCCCACCAGATCGAGGGCCTGCACCCCCGGGAACCCCAGGATCACCACCGAACGCGTCACGCTTCTGAGTCTTCGCCACCTGGGCAATGGCGTCCAGGTCAGGTATCCCACAAATTAGGACATCAGGAGTTCGGCAGCCACTGCTCTTCCGACGCAGCGAGCAGCCGCTGGTGGTCCGCACGGTTGAGCTGGGTGTAGGCCTCCGCGAAATCCGCGAACGCGGCATCCGCGGCGTTCGGATCACTTCCCGCGCCGAGGTAGCCCGCGATCACGCCCGGCACCCCCGATTGGGCGTGCGAACGCGCGAGCGTCATCGCGCACAGCGAGCCGTACAACGCCAGATCATCGGGATCGGTGAGGCTCGCGATCTCGACAGCGCCCTTCATGTCGCGAAACTGCCGGACGTAGAAGCTGCCACGCTGCGCCGAGGACACGTAACCGAGGAAGGGATCGCCACTGGCCTGCATGATGCGTTGCCCGGCCACCACCCGGCGCCCATGATCCAGTCGCAGCTCCTGCGGGAAGTACGCCTCAATGACCGAGGCCGAGGCCTCCTTCATCTGCAGGAACAATGGCGACCCATCCGCATCGGTGAGCAGCGCGAGGTAGCAGCGGGTACCCACGCTGCCGACACCGACCACCCGCACCACGGCGTCCTCGAACTGATGACATGCCAGCAGCGCCACGACGTCCTCGGGCACCGAACCGAAGTACTCGTCGACCATGGCCGCCGCCTCGGACAACCCCACCTCCGGGACCCGGACCGCGATGTCCTGCTGCTCGACGATCCGGTAGTGACCATCAACAGTGGTCGCGGTCAGCTTCCTGAGTGCACGGTGCGACGTGTTGCGGGACGCCTTCGAGACCGTCTCGGTCGCCAACTTGGACGCGCTCTTGGACAGCCGGGCGACCAGGTCCAGCACCTCCAGCGCGGTCGTCTTGAGATAGAACCGATCCAGGGCGCACATCTGCGCCAATTCGTTCATCCGGGTGCGGTACGCGGCGACGGTCTTGATGGCCGTCTGGCGCACGGCATCGCCCGACATCCCGAATTCGTCGCCGAGGATCGCCACGCTCGTGACCAGGCGCTTGACATCCCACTCCCACGGGCCGACCGCGGTTTCATCGAAGTCGTTGACGTCGAACAAGAGTGCGCGGTCACGCGAGCCGAACAGACCGAAATTGGAGAGGTGCGCATCGCCACAGGTCTGAATCAGAACGCCGGTCGACGCTGTGACGGCAAGATCAGAGGCCATCACCGCGGCGGCGCCTCGGTAGAACGCGAACGGCGACTCCGACATTCGCGCCCTGCGCACCGGAACCAAGGACGGAATCCTTGCCTTGTTCTGCGCGGCGAGTATCGCGATCGGATCTCGCCCAGGCTGCGCGGTCAGTTCCCCGAGCCGTCGCCGCGGCATGCCATCGCGCAGCCCGCGACCGAGAGCGAGCTGCTTATCCCGGGGAAGCCGCCGAAGATCCTCGGCCGTCAGAGCATCCATGGGGTGAAACCTACTGGGGCTATACCCGGTCCGGGTTGGCCCGGTTCGCTTCGTCCTCGGAGACCTCTTCCGACACCCTGAACCGCACGAACATCGGCACCAGTAGCGCGGCAATGATCACCCCGACCACCACGAGGGCGCCACCACCGGCAGCGGCTGCCGTCGTACCCACGGCGGCAGCAACCGCACCGTGCGTAACGTCGGCGACCCGCGGTCCTCCGGCGACCACGACCGTGAACACACCTTGCAACCGGCCCCGCACATCGTCGGTCGCCACCGATTGCAGAATCGTCGACCGGAAGGCCGCCGACACCATGTCCGCGATCCCGCCGATCACCAGGAACAGCAAGGCCAACCAGAGCAGCGGAGCGTGCGCGGTGAGCCCAAAGCCCACCATCGCCAGGCCCCACACCACGATGCTCACCACCACCGCGAAACCCTGACGATCGATCCGCTGGAACCAGCCGGAGAACACCCCACCGATCACCGCGCCCACCGATATCGCCGCCGAGAGCAGCGCGATCACCGTGCCGCCATCTGCGGGATCACCGAATCCTTCATGGGCAATCTGCGGGAACAGGATCCGCGGCATCCCGAAGATCATGGCGATGAGGTCCACCACGAAGGACATCAGCACGATCTTGTGCCCCGCCAGATAGCGGAAACCCTCGAGTACGTCGCGAAGGCCAGAAGTATTGGCTTGTAAATTTTTTGACGCATCACTCGGCGGCATCTTGTGCAGCCGGATCGTCGCCCAGATGGGCGCTACGCACGCGATCGCATCAATCAGATACAACGTGGAGAGGTCCACCCACTTCAGCAGCACCCCGGCCAGCAGCGGTCCGGCGATAAACCCGAACTGTTGAACGGTCATGTTCAGCGCGTTCGCGGCAGGCAGCTGATCGAGCGGAAGCATCCGTGGAATCGCCGCGGCGCGCGTGGGTGAATTCACCGCGAAGAACCCCTGCTGCACCGACAGCAGGCACAGCACCACCCACACGTTGTTGACCGACAACGCGGCCTGCAGCCACAGCAGTACCGAGGAGACGCCCAATCCGGTCGCGGTGATGATCAGCAGGGTTCGTCGGTCCATTCGATCGGCCAGCGCACCGCCCCACAGACCGAATACCACCAACGGCACCAGACCGAAAACGCCGGTCAATCCGACGTACGCCGAGCTGTGGGTGAGCACATAGATCTGTACCGGGACCGCGAACAGCGTCAGTCCGGCACCGATGACGGTGACAACCCCGGCCAGCCACAGGCGCCGGAAGTCGGCGTTCCGAAGAGGAGTGACGTCCGCAAACAATCGACTCAGACCGCACCCGCTCCACTCGTTATCGGCTAGCAGACACCACGGTGTCTGCTAGCTAACTTACCCGGGAGACCGCCGAATCACTCCTTCGGCTCCGATACTGCGTCAGATGGCGTGGGTGCCGCGTCGGCCTCTGCCGACTCGACCGCGGGCTGTGCCTCCTCCGATTCGGATTCCGCGTCCGGCAGCTGGGCCACGAGATACTCGGCGAGGCCCCCGATGGTCGGGTAGTCGAACACCGCGGTCGCGTTGATGGTGAACTTGCCGCCGAACTGGCTGTGCAGCCGGTTCCGAAGCTCGATCGCCATCAGCGAATCCGTGCCGAGGTCAAGGAACCGACTCGTCGCGGCCGGCGGTTGGGCCAGTCGCAGGAAGTTCTGTACCTCGCGCTGCAGGAATTCGGTCACGAATCCGGCCCGCTGCGGCACCGGGATCTCCATCAGCTGCTTGAGCAATTCGCTGTCGCCGGTCACCTCTCCGACGGCACTCGGCAAGACGAGGTCCAGGATCGGCGGACGCGAACTACCCAGCACCTTCGCGGCACGCTGCCAGTTGGCCTTGATGACGGTGGCCTGACCGGTTCCGTTGGCGATGACCTCGGCGAGCGCGGCGAGCGCCGCCGACGGATCCAGCGGAATCAGGCCCTGTGCACTGATATTCGCGGTCGCGGCCTCTGAGGAGGCCATGCCGCCCTGACCCCACGGACCAAAGTTGATACCCGTGGCCGGCAGACCCTGCGCCCGTCGCTGCGCGATGAGGCCGTCGAGCAACGCATTGGCCGTCGCGTAGTTGGACTGACCGGGTGAACCGAACAGACTGGACACCGAGGAGGAGACGATGAAGAAGTCCAGATCGTCTTCCTTGGTCAACCGGTCCAGATACTCGGCACCGAAGGCCTTGGGCGCCAATGTCGTCCGGAACCGCTCCACACTCTGCTGACCCAGCAGCGCATCATCGAGCACACCGGCCAAATGCGCCACACCGGCCAGCGGTGGCAGCTCCGCGCGGATCCGCTCCAAGAGCTTGACAACCTCGGACTCCTCGCCGACATCGGCGGTGAAGACGTGGATGCGGGTCTTGGAACGCTCGGTGATCTCCTCGATCAACCGCTGCGCGTCAGTATCGGGCGCGCGCCTACTGGTCAACACGATGTCACCGGCACCAAGCTGGGCCAGATAGCCCGCGGTGTGCAGACCGATCGCACCGAGACCACCCGTGATCAGGTAGGTCCGATCCGGCCGCGGTGCCAGCGGATTCGGCATCTGGCAGACGATCTTGCCGATATGCCGGGCCTGCTGCATGCGACGGAACGCCGTTCTGGCCTCCGTCAGCGGATAGATCTCGGCAGGCAGCGGTGTCCACTCCCCCTTGGCCAAGCCTTCCGACACCTCGGTGAGCAAGGTGCGAATGCGGTCGGGCTCTTGGAACATCACCGTGTCCAACGCGACGATCTCGTAGGCGATATCCGGTCGGGCCTGCGCCATCTGCTCCGTGGTCCAGATATCGCGCTTGGCGATCTCTGCGAAACGGCCGTTCGTGGCGGTGGCTCGCAGCGTCGCCTCGACGAAACCCTCACTGGTCAGGCTGTTGAGCACCACGTCCACGCCAGCGCCGTCGGTGTCCGCCAGGATCTGATCGGCGAAATCGGTTGTGCGCGAGTCATAGACGTACTTGACACCGAGCTTGCGCAGTGTCGCCCGCTTAAAGGTGCTGGCCGTGGCAAACACCTCGGCCCCGAACTGCTGGGCCATCTGGATAGCCGCCAGCCCGACGCCACCGCTGGCGGCGTGGATGAGCACCTTGTCACCCGGCTTGAGCTGCGCCCAGTCGAATGACAGCCGTACCGTCAGCGCGGCGGCGGGAATCGTGGCGGCCTCGACCCCGCTGATCCCGTCCGGAATCGGTGCCAGGAACTGGGCCGGCACGTTGAACCGGCTGCCGAAGGCACCTTGCATGGAGCCGTAGACCCGCTGGCCCACTTCGACTCCGGTGGCGCCCTCGCCCAATTGCGTGACGATACCGGCGAAGTCACCGCCGATCGGTCCGGGGTCACCCGGGTACAGACCCAGCACGTTGAGCACGTCACGGAAGTTGAGGCCCGCGGCCTCCACCCGCACCTGTACGTAGCCCTCGTCCGGCGCCGGGACCTCCTTTTCGGTGATCCGCAGGTTGTCGATGGCCCCGCGTTCGGTGGGCGCCAGGACGTAATCGCTACCGCGCGGCACCGTCAGATGGCCGGTGCGCGACCACGGCAGCAATCGGGAAGCCAGCAGCTTGCCCTGCCGCACAGCGATTTCCGGCTCCGCAGGCTCGTGTCCGGGGGTGCCCAACAGATTCGCCAGCGCCTGCACGGCCTCGGGCGAACCATCACAGTCAACGAGCCTCGCGTGCAGCGCCGGCTCCTCGTTGATAGTGGTACGCCCGAATCCCCACAGCGACGCCTGCACCGGATCGACCGGCTCGCCGGACTCGGTGGCCACGGCTCGCTCGGTGACTATCCAGAGACCATCCGGAAGTTTCACGCCGTTTTGGGAACCGTTCTGCACCGTGTGCACGGCGCTGAGCAAGTTGGCGATCTCCGTTTCGAGGCGCGCGATCTCAGTGTCCGAGAAACCGGCACCTTCCTGCGCACCCGGACCGGCGGCACGCCAGACGACACCGGAGAACGGCACACCGCGCTCCTTGGCCTGTTCCAGCACCTGCCCGAGTAGCTCCGGATTGGTCGTGCGGTCGAACGGAATGCAGCCCGGCACCTTGGCAGCCAGCTCGTCGAATCCGGCGATCAGCCAGGTGCCGCTTGCCTCTACAGCTGCGTCCTCCGATGGAGGAACCGGAACCTCGTGCCAGCCAAGGGTGTACAGCAAGCGAGTGGCATCGCCACCGAGCCCGCGCAGCAGCGCCTCGCGCGGCGCACGCTTGACGGTGAACTCACGAATCCCACCCAGGTGACGGCCATCCCGATCGAGGTAGTCGAGATCGAAGACCTGCGTCTCGCTGTCCAGTGGGCTCTCGTGCCAGCGTGCACGGCAGTAGAAGCGCCGGGGCATCTTCTCCTTCAACGTCACCTGTCCGTACCGCAACGGCAGGAACAGGTCGTTGATTCCCTGCTCGGCGGCGAGCAGGGCCGGGAACGCCGGGAAGGCGACACCGGTGCATAGGTCCATCAGGACCGGATGCATCGGCTCGGTGCCCAATTGCTCGGCGAGCTCCTCGCCGACAAGGACATCGCCGATCGCCTCACCCTGTCCGAGCCACAGCGACTTCAGAGATCCGGACCAGGTTGGGCCCCAGGACAGTTCCAGATCGGCAAAGATCTCGAAGAGCTCCATCGGACGCATACGTTCCATCCGTTCGATGGCCGCATCAACCGGCTCGGAAGCCTCGGACGTCGGCTCGGCGGCATCGTCGCCGATACCGGTGACGACGGTGCCTTCGGCGTTCAACGACCAATCAACGTCGCGTTCACCGTAGGGACGGCTGTGCACCTGGAATTTCGACCCGCTGCCATCTTCCAGCGGATGCAGAGTCAACTGCACCTCACGAGAACTCTTCTCCGGCAAAATGATCGGCTCGTAGAAGAACACATCCTTGGCCCGTGCCGGAGTGCCGACCGCGGCCAGCGCCATCGCGGCGTACGTCGCGCCGGGGACGACGACGGTGCCGTAGATGACGTGGTCGGACAGCCACGGCTGCGACCGCACCGACAACCGGCTGATGTACACGGAATCTCCGGAAGCGAGATCCTCGCCCCGACCGAGGATGCCGGAGGTTGCCCCGCCTACGCCGCCGTTCACGGCGGCACCGGATGACTTCGGCCAGAAACGGCGACGCTGGAAGGGATAGGTCGGCAACTCCAGCGTATTCCGGGGGTGACGTTGCAGTGCAGCGAAATTGGGACGATGGCCACCGACGTACGCCGCGGCAAGCGCCTCGGCGATCTGGCGCCGGTCGCCTACACCCTTGCGCAGCGAGACAATTGCCCGAGGCGCGGCCAAGTGCTCCGGCCAGACCTGTACCGCGGCGCCGGTCAACACCGGCTGCGGACCGATCTCCATCAGCACCGAGCACCCCAGTGCGGCCACGGTGCGCACACTTTCGGCGAACTGCACCGGCTGGCGCGAATGCCGACGCCAGTACTGAGCGTCGATGGGGGTCTGCGCCGTCAGCACGGCACCGGTGCGGTTGCACACCAACGGCAACGTCGGGATGGCGAACTGCACTTGCGCTGCGTACGACTCGAATTCGTCGAGTACAGGGTCCAACAACTCCGAATGGAAGGCGTGGCTGGTCTCCAGCCAGGTGCAGCGGATGCCCTCTGCCTCGAAGCGTGCGACCGCCTGTTCCACATCCTCACCCGGACCCGACAGCACGGTGTTCGGTCCGTTGTAGGCACCAATCGATACGTGCGGGAACTCGCCCGCGATCTGCTCGACATGCTTGGCGTCGCTGAACACCGCCACCATGCGCCCGCCCGCGGGCAGGCTGCCAAACAACCGGCCGCGCTCGGCGATCAGTCGCACACCATCTTCGAGGCTGAACACTCCGGCCACGCATGCGGCCGCGTACTGGCCGACGCTGTGCCCCAGCACCACATCAGGCTCAATGCCCCATGACTGCCAGAGCCGGGCCAAGCCCATCTCGACGGCGAAGATCGCCGGCTGCGCGAAGGACGTGTGCCGCAGGACTTTCCCAGCTTCGCCACCGGTTTCACGATCGGTAGCGAACATCACCTCGAGCAACGGACTTGTCACGATGTCCTTGACCGCTTCCGCACAGCGCGTCACAGTCTCGGCGAAAACCGGCTCGGCCTCGAACAACTCACGCGCCATACCGGGATACTGGCTACCCTGTCCGGTGAACAGCCATGCCGTCGTCGGATGATTCGCGTGCTCGCCACGGACCACACCGGGGCGCAGGCGGTTCTGGACCAGCTCGGCCAGCCCCTCGCGCGCCGACTCGACTGAATCCACGACCAGCGCGGCGCGATGCTCGAAGTGCGACCGGCCTCTCCCCGCCGTAACGCACACGTCCTCGATGTCGACATCCGGATGGGCACTCAACCACGACTCATAACGCTGCGCTACCGCGGCCAGCGCCTCCGGCGACCTCGCGGACAGCGGGAGCACGCTCACCTGGTCGCCCTGCGGTTCCGGCGCGACGTCCGGGACATCGGTAGCGCCCTCGTCCACGTCCGTCGGCCGCTGCGGGGCCTCCTCGATCAGCACGTGCGCATTGGTTCCGGTGAATCCGAAAGAACTCACACCAGCGCGCCGCGGCCTGCCGTTGGCCTCCCAGGGAATGGCCTTGTCCACCACCCGCACCGACAACGAGTCCCACGGAATATGTGGAGAGGGCTTCTCGAAGTGCAGGCTCTGGGGCAGCACCCCGTTTTGAAGCGACAGCACCACCTTGATGAGACCTGCTGCGCCGGAGGCTGATTCGGTGTGGCCGATATTGGATTTCACCGATCCCATCAGCAACGGCCGGTCCGCGTCACGCGAGCCGCCATATGCGGCCGCGGCGGCCTGCACCTCGATCGGATCACCGAGCGGAGTGCCCGTGCCGTGCGCCTCGAGGTAATCGACGTCACCGCCTGCCAGACCGGCCCGATCCAGCACAGTACCGATAAGCCGTTGCTGTGCACCACCATTGGGCACCGTCAGACCACTGGAGGCGCCGTCCTGATTCACCGCGCTGCCGGGAATCACGGCGAGAATCCGGTCCTCGTCGCGCTGGGCGTCGCTCAGTCGCTTGAGTACGAGGATTCCGCAGCCTTCGCTGCGCACGTAGCCGTCGGCGGACGCGTCGAACGTCTTGCATCGACCAACCGGTGACAGCATCCGGGCGCGTGAGGCGGCGATCACGGTCACCGGACTCAGCAGAACGTTCACGCCGCCGGCCACTGCCAAGTCGCAGTCGCCGGAGTGCAGGGCCTGAACAGCCTGATGAACGGCCACCAGGGCCGAGCTGCATGCGGTATCGACGGCCACCGCTGGTCCTTCGAATCCCAGCGCGAAGGCAACACGGCCGGAGATGGCGTTGAGCGCGTTGCCGGTGATGAAGTAGGGCTCGATCTTGTCCAGCGACTCCGACGACAGCAGGTGCGCATACTCGTTGGCGCCCACTCCCGCAAAGACTCCGGTTCGGCTGCCGCGCAATGCGGCCGGCGAGTACCCGGCCCGCTCCAGGCCCTCCCACACCGTTTCGAGCATCAGCCGCTGCTGCGGCTCGATCCAGACGGCCTCGCGCGGGGAGATGCCGAAGAACTCGGGATCGAACCCGTCGATTCCGTCGAGGAATCCGCCGAAGCGGGTGTAGGTCTTGCCCGCGACCTCCGGATCCGGATCGTAGAACTCGTCGATGTCGTAACGATCTTCCGGGACTTCCCGGATCGCATCGACACCGCCGGACAGCAAGTCCCAGAAGGCTTCCGGATCTGGCGCACCGGGGAATCGGCATGACACCGCGACGATCGCTATCGGTTCGTCTGTACGTGTCGTCGCCGCCTGTCGAGGCGCGGACTTGACCTGCTCGTTGAGTCCGAGCACCTCGCCGAGCAGGTAGTCGGCGACATCGGATATGCGGGGATGGTCCATCACCAGGGTGACGGGTATCTCCTTGCCGACACCCTGTTCCATGCGACGCCGCAATTCGACGGCCATCAGCGAATCCATGCCGAGGTCGAAGAACCCGGCATCCTCGCGGATCTCCGATACGTCCACGCGCGTCACCTCTGCCACCGCGTCGCGCAGGTAGTCGGTCAACAGCTTCTTGCGCTGCTGGACAGGAGCGCTCGCGAGCCGCTCGACCAACTGCGTCTTGCCCGACGGTGTGACTAACGGCGATGCGGCCAGGTGCGAAGGCACCTCGCGCTCCAGCTCCGCCAGGAATGCTCGCCTTCCTGCCTGCTGGTAGAGCGGCAGGAATCGGGCCCAGTCGATGCGGGCGATGACGCCTTGCGGCGAGGAGGCCGATGCGACGTCGGCGAGGCCCGCCAGTGCATCAGCTGGTGACAACGTCTTGATCCCACGTTGCTCCAGTCGCGCACGGGATTCCGCGTCCGCCATGCCCGCACTCCACGGACCGAAGTTGACGCTGGTTCCGGCAATGCCTTGCTCGCGCAGACGCCAGGCGAGCCCGTCGAGGAAGGCGTTGGCCGCGCTGTACGCGGTCTGTCCGAAGCCACCCCAGATCGAGGCGATGGAGGAGGTACTGATGAAGAAGTCCAGCTTGAGGTCGGCCGCGGCCTCGCTCAAATGCCAAGCACCCCAGACCTTACCGGCGAATACACGATCCACTTCGGCATCATCGAGGTCGCTGAGCGGGGTGGTACCGATCTCCCCCGCAGCGTGGACGATGCCCGCCAACGGAGGCAGCTCGGCCTGCACACCCGCCAGTAGGCGCGCAACGTCGTGCGCATCCGCGACATCGGCGGTGACTACCCGGATTTCACAGCCGTGTTGCGCGCCCAACGCGTCGATGCGCTCGCGCGCGGACTCGCTGGGTTCACGCCGACTCGTCAGCACCAGATTCTTGGCGCCGTGCGCGGCCAGGTATCCAGCGATCTCCAGTCCGATCGAACCCAGTCCGCCGGTTACCAAATACGTTGCGCCGTCACGTACTTCCAGCGGTTTTCCGCTCGGAAGTTCTTCCCGCCGAACCAGCCGGGGAACGTAGACCGCGTGATCGCGCAGCGCGATCTGGTCTTCCCTGACGGCCGCGTCGGTCGACGCGGACGCCCGAGCGATGAACTGTGACCATTCGTCAGCACTGGCATCGGCCAGATCGGCCAGTCCGCCCCACACCTGCGGAAGCTCCAGCGCTGCCGCACGACCGAATCCCCACAGGGCACTCTGTTCGGGTGCCACGGTGTCGGCGTCGGTGATTTTCTGTGCACCTCGGGTGAGTAACCAGATGGGAGCCCGCAATTGCGCAGCTGCGGCGGCACGGAAGAGTCGCCGTGTTCCGGCCAGCACCTGGTGCTGGATCCGCAGCAGAGACCGCGCCGAGGGGGAACCCGCGTCAAGAGCAGCGACGTGCACGATGCGAAGTGACTGTCCCTGCGCCGAGGCGTCAGCGGCCTCAGCACGCAACGCATCTGCGAGCTGTTGCTCGTCGGCGTCGGAGGCAGGCAACCCGAGGATTCGATGCTGGTGCCCACGCGCAGTCAGCGCCTCGACCAGCGGTGCGGCCGCACCGGATACCTCACCCACGAGAATCCAGCTAATGCCCGCACCGGATTCCGTACCGGACAATGGCGTAGGCGACTTGTCCCAGCGGAACTGGTAGCGGTCATCCGCGATGGTTTGAGTGGTGCGTTGCTGGTTATGTTGTGCCGCAAGTTTTGTCAGCACGGCAAGGGTCTGTTGGTCACCGCCGGCACCGCCGAGCAGATTCGCGAGCTCCTCGATCTTTCCGTCTTCGAGCAGCCGAACGGCCTCGGTGCGCGGGCCGCCGGCACGCTGCTGCTGATTCGTGGTGTCTCGTCCGTCAGCGTCTCGCTTATCGCTGAACCAGTACTGGCGATGCTCGAACGGATAGGTGGGCAGGTCGAGCTTTCGCGCGTGCCCGTGCCGGAACGCGCCGAAGTTGGGCACATGACCCAGGACGTACGCGTCGGCAGCGGCCTCGGTGATCTGCCGGTGGTCGGCGGTGTTGCGACGCAGCGACGCGATCGCCCGCGGAGCGGTGGCCGGATCGGGCCATGCCCGCAGGGCCGCGGCGGTGAGCACCGGTTGTGGACCGATCTCCAACAGCACCTTGCAGTTCAGGTCGGCGAGAGTACGCACGCTCTTGGCGAACTCCACCGGTTGGCGCGCGTGGCGACGCCAGTACGCGCCATCAAGTTTCGTGCTTCTACCGAGCGCGGCGCCGGTCCTGTTGTCGATCAGAATTCGTTGTGGAGTCTTGTAATTGAACTGACCCGCATATGATTCGAATTCGTCGAGGATCGGATCCAGCAAGGCCGAATGGAACGCGTGACTGGTCTCCAGGAAATCGCATCGCACGCCCTCGGCAACCAGGCCTGCCACCGCTTTCTCCAGATCCTCTGCGGGACCTGACAATACGGTGTTAGCACCGT
Organism: Mycobacterium sp. D16R12; assembly: GCF_002013465.1. GTDB lineage: Bacteria > Actinomycetota > Actinomycetes > Mycobacteriales > Mycobacteriaceae > Mycobacterium. The sequence goes on from NZ_MAFC01000031.1 coordinate 44,988, forward strand.
TGTAGGCGGCAACCGAGAGGCTGGGGAACTCGTCGGTCAGGCTCTCCACGCGCTCGGCAGCGGCGAACACCGCCGCCATCCGGCCACCCGCGGGCAGACTGCCGAACAGGCGACCGCGCTCGGCCATCAGCCGTGCGCCGTCCTCCAGACTGAACACACCGGCGACGCAGGCCGCCGAGTACTGGCCAACGCTGTGACCCAACACCACGTCCGGCTCGAAGCCCCACGACTGCCAGAGCCGGGCCAGGCCCATCTCCACCGCGAACAAGGCGGGTTGAGCATAGGAGGTCTGCCGCAGCGCCTCTCCAGCTTCCGGGCCGTCCACGTCGAAAATGACATCCAGCAAAGGCTTTTCGAGAACATCGGCCACCACTGCTGCGCAGTGCTTCAGTGTTTCGGCGAACACCGGTTCGGTGTCGAACAACTCCCTGGCCATGCCCGGGTACTGGCTGCCTTGACCGGTAAAGAGCCACGCGGTCTTCGGCGCGTCATAGGATTCGCCACGGCCGAGGCCTGGAGCCGGGCGGTCGTCGGCGACAGCGCCGAGTAGCTCCACGGCTGCTTCTCGCGAGTTGACCACCAGCGCCGCCCGGTGCTCCAGGTGTGCTCGCGCCACTCCGGCGGTGAGGCACACGTCCGCCAACGTGGCTTCCGGGTGTGCGTTCAACCAGCTGCGGTATTGATCGGCGATCTGCACCAAGGCGGCGGGTGTGCGCGCCGAGAGCGGCAGAATGCTGAACCGGCTCCCTGCCGACTGGGACTCCCCGGGCGTGTCGATCTCGACCGGAGCCGCCTGCTCGGGGGCCTCTTCGAGAATGACGTGAGCGTTGGTCCCGGCGAATCCGAATGAGCTGACGCCCGCGATGCGCGGCCGCTCGTTGCGCTCCCAGGCAGTGGCCTCTTTGACGATCTCCACCGGCAGCCGGTCCCAGGGAATGTGCGGCGACGGATTCTGAAAGTTGCGGTGTTGCGGCAACAACTCGTTCTCGAGCGACAGGATGACCTTGATGACGCCCGCGATACCCGCGGCCGCCTCCAGATGTCCGATGTTCGTCTTCGCCGATCCGATCAACAACGGATCGTTCGCTTCGCGGCCGATGCCATAGGCCGCGCCAGCGGCCTGGGCCTCGATCGGATCACCCAGCGAGGTTCCGGTGCCGTGCGCCTCCAGATACCCGACGTCACTTGGTGCGACACCGGCACGCTTGAGCGCATCGGCGATAACACGCTGCTGAGCAACGCCATTGGGCACCGTCAACCCGCCCGATGCGCCGTCCTGGTTAATCGCACTGCCCCGAATCACGGCCCGGATCCGATCACCGTCGCGGATCGCATCCTCAAGGCGCTTGATGACGATGACACCGGATCCCTCACCACGCACGTAGCCGTCCGCAGCCGCGTCGAAGGTCTTGCACTTGCCGTCGGGCGCGAGCATGTGCGCATGCGAGAACGTGATCATCGTCGCGGGGGTCAGCAGGACGTTCGCACCGCCGGCCAGCGCGAGGTCGCACTCGTCGAGTTGAAGTGCTTGGCACGCTTGATGAATTGCTACCAATGACGAGCTGCACGCCGTGTCGACGGCAACCGAGGGTCCCTGCAGCCCCAGTCGGTAGCTGATGCGGCCCGCTGCCGCTGCGTTCGAGGTACCGATGGCCATGTAGGCCTCGATCTCGGGGAAGGTCAGCTCATCGGATGCCATTCCCAGGTAGTCATGGGTGGCCAAACCGACGAACACGCCGGCATTGGTCTCGGCCAAATCCGTTGGGGCGATTCCGGAATGCTCCACCGCTCGCCACGCCATCTCCAGCAACAGTCGGTGCTGCGGATCCATCAGCCTGACCTCGCGCGTCGACATACCGAAGAACGGCGCATCAAACCCCGTCACGTCGTCGACAAAGCCGGCACGACGCGTCACGACCTTGCCGGGCGCTCCGGGTTCAGGGTCAAAGAATTCGTCGGCATCCCACCGGTCAGCGGGCACTTCGGATATCGCGTCACGGCCCTCACGCAGTACGTCCCAGAACTCGTCCGCGTTGGCGGCACCGGGAAAACGCGCTGCATATCCGATGATTGCAAAACGTGGGGCTGGCTTGATCGGATGGTCAGCGGATTCCATGCTGAGGCCTCCTTGCGTCGGCGGGTGGGGAGAGTGGCCCTCGACGTCGTCGGGCGAGAATGTGACTCTGGACATCGGCGGGTGCGAACGCGACTCTAGCCGAACAAGTATCGTGCGCACTGTTGTTCCCAAACTTTGTGGTAACTAGGACAAGGGGTTCTAGTTATTTCCGGTATGCCATGTGGCGCATGGGGTTTCCGGGTCTTGGTCGACCGCCGGTTGCGCGGTCAAACCGAGGGTATGTTGGGCCACCGACGAAAGATGCCGGAGCGGGGCCGGCCGAACGAGAGGACGGCGCGTTGCGCATAGGAACGATTACTGTTGGCGCACTTGATGAATGGACGTTGAGCCCCGGCTCCGTCACCTCGTGGCACCCCACCGCTGTAGCGGCCGAAAATGCCCGGCAAGCACCTGTGAGTTCGGTGCCAGTTAGCTACATGCAAAGCCAACATCTGCGAAACTACTACGAACGGAAGGCAGCTGGCCTAAACTTCTCCCGCCAAATTATCGCCAGCTGCGATGTTGCGGGCCAGTGCGATATCTCGGCGATGGACCATGCCCTCAACGCATACCTGCGTAGGCATGACACCTTCCGCAGCTGGTTCGAGCGCACCGACGACGGGGAGTTCATCAGGCACTCCATCAGCGATCCAGGCGAGATCGAGTTCGCGCCTGTAACGCAAGGGCATATGTCTGTCGATGAAGTACGCAGCCACGTCATCGATATACCGAGTCCACTGGAATGGGGATGCTTCACCTTTGGAATCATCCAGAGCGAGAACCACTTTACGTTTTTCGCTGCCATGGATCACGTGCACGGCGACGCGACGTTGATCGGCACCACGATGATGGAAGCCAACGGAATGTACTCGGCGTTGAGCGGAGGCGGTCAGCCTCTCACGCTGCCCGACCCCGGCAGCTTTGACGACTTCTGCACTCGCGAGCGCGAGTTCACATCGGCGTTGACGCTGGACTCGCCCGGGGTGCGCGCGTGGATTGACTTTGCCGAGAACAACAATGGAACCTTCCCCGAGTTCCCGCTTCCACTGGGCAATCCATCGGAAGCGACCAACAGCACCATGACGTCCCTGTCTCTGATGAGCCCGGAGCAGACGGACCGATTCGAATCGGCCTGCTCGACTGCCGGCTCACGATTTGTCGGTGGCTTGTTCGCCTGCCTCGGTCTGGTTGAGCACGAATTCACCGGGGCACTCACGTATTACGGTCTGACTCCGAGGGATTCCCGCACAGCTAGCGACAACTTCATGACGCAAGGCTGGTTCACCGGCCTGATCCCGATCACCGTTCCGATCGCGGCAACCTCATTCAACGATGCCGCGTACGCCGCGCAGACCGCCTTCGATTCGAGTCTGGACATGTCCCGGGTGCCGTATTACCGGGTACTGGAATTGGCACCGTGGCTGAAATGGCCGGAACCAAACTTTCCCGTATCGAACTTCTTCCACGGGGGTGCGGCTCCGCTCAACGCCATTCTCGCGGCAGGCGAACTGGGCCTTGCCGACAACATCGGAATCTATCCGGACGGCCGCTTCTCCTATCAGCTGACCATCTACATATTCCGCTACGGGGAGGGCACCGCGATGGCGATCATGCACCCCGACAACCCCATCGCCGAGAAGTCGTCGCTGCGCTACATGGAGGCGATGAAGTCGGTGTGCGTGCGGGTCGCGGACAGCGGGCACTGGGGACGCGTCGCGTAGCTTGAGCAACATCAGAGTGAGGGTGAGGAAGATATGCGGCGGCTAGCCGACTTCGTGGTGCGATGGCCGTGGGCGGTGATCGGCGCCTGGGTCGCGCTGGCCATCGCTCTGCCATTGACCTTCCCCTCACTCACCGAGATGGCGGAGAAGCATCCGCTCGCCATCCTGCCTGCCGACGCACCGTCGAGTGTTGCCGCCAAGAAGATGACCGAGGCGTTCCACGAATCGAGCAACGACGATCTTCTTCTGGTCGTGTTCATCAACGAGAACGGACTGGGGGCCGACGACGCGGCGACCTACCGCAAGGTGGTGGACGCGGTACGGCACGACCTGACCAACGTCGTGTCAGTGCAGGACTTCATCGGTACGCCGGAGCTGCGAAAGTTCCTGACGAGTCAAGACAACAAGACCTGGGTTCTGCCGATTGGCCTGGCGGGCGAGTTGGGCACACCCAAGGCCTTCGACTCGTACAACCGGGTGACCGGCCTCATCCAGCACAGCATCGACGGCAGTCCGACCACGGTGCACATCACCGGTCCGGCGGCCACCGTCGCCGACCTCACTGTCGCGGGCGACCAGGATCGGCTGCCGATCGAACTCGCCATCGCCATCCTGGTGCTCGCGGTGCTGCTACTGGTCTATCGCAGCGCACTGACCATGATGCTTCCGTTGGTGACGATCGGGTCGTCGCTGGTGATCGCGCAGTCCGTGGTGGCGGCCTACTCGCATCTGACCGGCGCGGGAGTCTCAAACCAGTCCATCGTGTTCCTGAGCGCAATCCTGGCCGGCGCCGGCACGGACTACGCGGTGTTCCTCATCAGTCGCTATCACGACTATCTGCGGTCGGGTAAGACCTACGACCAGGCGGTCAGGGCCGCGATGATGTCGATCGGAAAGGTGATCACCGCATCCGCCACGACGGTGGGTATCACCTTCCTGCTCCTGAGCTTCGCCAAAATGGGCGTCTTCCAGACCGTCGGAGTGTCGTCGGCGATCGGGATCGGCGTCGCCTACCTGTCGGGCATGACCCTGCTGCCCGCGATCCTGGTACTCGCCGGGCCCCGCGGCTGGGTAAGGCCCCGGCGCGAGCTCACCGCCCAGTTCTGGCGGCGGTCCGGCATTCGCATCGTGCGCCGGCCGATCCCCCACCTGGTTGCCAGCGTGCTGGTGTTGGCCCTGCTGGGAAGCTGCGCCCTGCTCGCGCGCTACAACTACGACGACCGCAAGGCCGTGTCGCCGTCGGCGCCAAGTTCTGTCGGGTACGCCGCACTGGAACGCCACTTCCCTCTCAGCCAGTCCATACCCGAGTACATCCTCATCCAGTCACCGCGAGACCTGCGCACCCCGCAGGCCCTGGCCGACCTGGAACAGATGGCTTCCCGCATCGCCCAGCTGCCGGAGGTGGGCCTGGTCAGCGGCGTCACCCGCCCGCTCGGCGAGGTGCCGCCGGAGTTCAGGGCCACCTATCAGGCGGGGCTCGTCGGCACCCGGCTGGCCGACGGCTCCAACCAGATCAGTCAGCGCAGCAGCGACCTGAATCGACTCGCCTCCGGGGCCAACACCCTGGCCGGCAGCCTCGGTGACCTACGCACCCAGCTCAACAAGATCGTCCCCGGTCTGCAGAGTCTGCTCGACGCGTCGGCCTCGCTGAAGACCAAATCCGGCGGCGACGAGCTGGTGCGGAACGTGGACAACGCGGCCAAGCTCGTCGACGCCATCAATGCCCTCGCCAACGACATGGGGTGGAACTTCTCCACCGCGAAAGACATGTTCGCCTGGATCAACCCGGTCTTGAACGCGCTACAGGCCAACCCGGTCTGCGATGCCGATGCCTCCTGCGCCACCACCCGCGGACAGTTCGAGCGGCTCGTCGGCGAGCGCAACAGCGGACGTCTCGACGAAATCAATCAGCTCGCTCATCAGCTGGGGAATTCGCAGGGCAACAAGTCCACCCTGTCCGCGACGGTGACCAAGCTGAACACCTCACTCCTGAGCGTCATGAACGGGCTGCAGGCCATGGGCCTGGATAAGCCCGGCGGCCCGCAGGCCGGACTCAACCAGTTGCGGCAGGGCGCCGACCGACTGGCCGGCGGCAGCCAGCAGGTGGCCGGCGGCGTGGATCAACTCGTCGGGCAGATCAAGGTGATCGTCAACGGCCTCAACCAGGCGTCGTCATTCCTGCTGACGATGAAGACCAACGCCGCGGACCCCGCACAGGCGGGCTTCAACATTCCCGCCGAGGTGCTGAGCAATCCGGACTTCCAACGGGCGGCCAAGGCGTTCATCTCACCGGACGGCCACTCGGTGCGGTATCTGGTTCAGACGAAACTCAACCCGTTCAGTCCCGAGGCAATGGACCAGGTCAACCAGATCAGTGACGTCGCCAAGGGTGCTCAGCCCAACACGACACTGGCCGACGCCACGATTTCGATGGGCGGGTTCCCGACCGCGCTGCGCGACACGCGCGACTACTACCAGCACGACATCCGGTTCATCATCGCGGCAACCCTGATCGTCGTGCTGCTGACATTGATGGTGTTGTTGCGGGCGATAGTCGCTCCGCTGTATCTCGTCGGTTCGGTGGTGCTGTCGTACTTCGCGGCCATCGGTATCGGGGTGCTGACATTCCAGTTCCTACTCGGCCAGCAGTTGCACTGGACCGTGCCACCCTTGGCTTTCGTGGTACTTGTCGCGGTGGGTGCGGACTACAACATGCTGTTCGTATCGCGAATGCGCGACGAGTCCACGAACAGCGTGCGCTACGGCATCATCCGGGCGCTGAACTCCACAGGTGGCGTCATCACGGCGGCCGGGCTGATCTTCGCTGCCTCGGTGGGCGGCCTGCTCTTCTCTAGCATTGGAATCGTGGTCCAGGGCGGCTTCGTGATCGGTGTGGGAATCCTGCTGGATACGTTCGTCGTTCGGACCATCACGGTGCCCGCCATCGCGGCGTTGGTGGGCTGGGCCAACTGGTGGCCGTCCCAGGCCAGCAAGCGTCAGAGACTGTCGGTGACGTCGCCGCCACCTTCGGAACCAGCGACGCAGGCGGGCTAGCACGCGAAATGTATGTGAGACTGAAATGAAGCCGAGCGGTCAGGAGCACGGATGAAAGACCTCCTCGCAGGAGCGGCCCTGCTGGTAGTCGCCAGCATGACAGGCTGTTTCGGCATCCCGTCCGCGGTGGCCGATGACCCTCAGGTTCCTGGACCGCCAATTCCCGGGCTTTCCGCCAGCGGGATACCGATGGCCGCACCGGTGTCTCCGGACCGGACCGCCTACGCCCTGGGCGGCGCGCATGTACTCGGCATCCCCTATGACGAGTACATCCGGATGACCGGCAAGGACTGGTTCCCGGGCATGAAGCGGGCAAACATCTGGTACCCCGCAGGACAGGTCCAGGGCCACACTCTCGAACGCCTGTTCCCCGGTATCGGTCCGGTGGGAGAAAAGATCATGCCGGGCCTGGGTCTGGACGGGCCCAGCATCGGCGAGTCGATCGATATCGGAGAACCCAACCTCGAAAACGCCATTCGCGATGGCGGTCCCGGTACGGCGATGGGATTGTCCGAGGGAGCGCTTGTGCTCAATGCCGTCAAATCGGCGTTGGCAACCGATCCGACCGCACCGGCGCCGGATTCGTTGACCTTCGCAACCTTCGGCGACCCGATCGCGAAAAGCCCCTTCAGCGAGAGCTTCCTGACGCAGAACTTCCCCGTCGGCTCCGTCGTGCCGTTCATGGACTATCCCGTACCGGCTCCGGTGGAGAGTCAGTACCACACCGATCAGTTCATCTCCGCCTACGACAGCATCGCGGACTGGCCGGACCGGCCGGACAACCTGTTTGCGGTCGCCAACGCCATCGCGGGTCTGGCCACCGGTCACACCGCGATTGCCTTCACCAACCCGAAAATGGTTCCGGCGCGGAACATCACGACGGAGTTCAACTCCCGGGGAGGGTCGACAACGACCTACTTCATCCCCGAGCAACACCTTCCGCTGGTGCTGGGCTTCAAGTATCTCGGGGTGCCGGAGGAAACGCTGAACAGGCTCGACGCGATTCTGCAACCACGGGTCGATGCCGGCTACTCGCGTAACGACGACCCTGCGACGGCACCGATCACTGTGGATCCGGTGCGCGGCTTCGACCCCGCAAAAGTCACCGCGCCGGCCAATCAGGCGACGTTCGGCGGCGGCTCGGATCCGATTTCACAGATCACCAGCGGCGCCCTGGCCGTGCTCGGCAACGGCACCCGCTCGAACCCTCCCAATTAAGTACGGACGAAACACATGACACCTTCAACCCAGTCATCCATCCTCTCGATGCTGCACGGACGTGCCAGCCTGCGCCCGGATGACATCGCATTCACCTTCACCGACTACACCCACAACCCGAACGGTGTTGCCGAAAGCCTCACCTGGTCGCAGTTGTCACGCCGCACCTTCAACGTGGCCCGCGAGCTGAGCCAGCACGCGGCGGTCGGCGATAGGGCCCTGATCCTGGCTCCGCAGAGCCTCGAGTACATCCTGGCCTTCCTCGGTTCCATGCAGGCCGGGTTGATCGCGGTGCCGCTCCCCATGCCGCACCGCGGCTCGAGTCTTGATCGCGTGAGTGCCGTCTTTGATGACACGTCGCCCTCGGTGGTGCTCACGACATCGGCGGTCGCCAGCGACGTCGGCGATTACGTCGATCAGTCGCGCCTCGAGATTGCCCCCAAAATCATCGAGATCGACGCGTTGCGGCTCGATATCGACGGCGGGCCGAGCATCGTGCCAGCCGACGTGCCGGACATCGCGTACTTGCAATACAGCTCGGGCTCAACCCGAACGCCGACTGGGGTCGAACTTTCGCATCGCAATCTCCAGGTGAACTTCGAGCAATTGATGCGCAGCCTCTTCGCGGACGCCGGGGTCAGAATCCCGTCTGACGTCACGATCGTGTCGTGGTTGCCCTTCTACCACGACATGGGTTTGGTGCTGGGCGTCTGTGCGCCCATCCTGGGCGGCTTTCACGCCCAGTTGACCAGTCCAATGGCCTTCTTGGAAAAGCCCGCCCGGTGGATGCGAGCGCTCGCCGAGAATCCCCATCCGTTCTCCTCGGCGCCCAACTTCGCCTTTGATCTGGCGGCCCGCAAGACCACCGACAGCGACCTGGCCGGGCTCGACCTCGGCGGGGTGCTCGGCATCATCAGCGGCGCCGAACGCGTCGAGCAGGCCACCTTGCGACGCTTCGTGGATCGGTTCGCGCACTTCAATTTCCAGGACCAGATGATGCGTCCCTCCTATGGGCTGGCGGAGGCAACGGTCTTCGTGGCCTCGGGCACCTGGAGCGAAACAGCACCCGCGACCCACTTCGACGTCGAGGAGCTGTCCGCGGGCCGCGTTCAGCGCTGCCCGGCCGGGACGGGCACGGCACTGGTCAAGTACCACGTACCGCAGTCCCCCACCGTGCGGATCATCGACAGCGACACACACCGGGAGTGCGCACCGGACGTCGTCGGCGAGATCTGGGTGCACGGCGAAAATGTCGCCGTCGGCTACTGGCGCAAGTCGCCCGAGGAGCAACGGTGCTTCGGGGCGACGGTGCTCGACCCGTCGCCGGGCACTCCGGACGGGCCCTGGTTGAGGACCGGTGATCTCGGATTCATCTCCGAGGGTGAGCTGTTCATCGTCGGCCGCATCAAGGACCTGCTGATCATCCGCGGACGCAATTACTATCCCGAGGACATCGAGGCCACGGTTCAAGAGATCACCCGTGGCCGAGTCGCGGCGATATCGGTCCCGTTCGACAGCACCGAAAAGCTGGTGACCGTCATCGAGCTCAAGAAGCGCGAAGATTCCGAGGACGCGGTGAAGCACTGGCTCGAGGAAATCAAGAGCGAGGTCACCTCGGCGATCTCCAATGAGCACGGCGTGAATGTCGGAGATCTGGTTCTCGTGCCGCCCGGGTCACTTCCCACCACGACGAGCGGCAAGATTCGGCGCGCGGCGTGTGTCGAGCAGTATCTCCAGAACCAGTTCACCCGGTTGGACGCGGACACGCGCGTTGGGGTTGCCTGACCGCGTTCGGTAGTGAGCGCCGTCAGATGCCGGCAATCCCGACCGCAAGCAACACGCATCCGACCAGGGCCAACACCAGCGCGATGTTGCGGCGACGGTTGGACTGTATCCAGCCGTTCAGCCTTGCCATCGCCTCGGCCGTCCGCTCCGGCGCAGCGAGATGAGCCAGTAACGGGACTTCGATCAGCGCGAAGGCGATGACGTTGAACATCAGCAGCGCGCTGACCTGCGTAGCTGGTGGAGAACCCGAGGCCACGATCACGGCGAGTGCGGCAAGGAAGTCGACGGAGGGCAGCGCGATCCCCAGCCCCGCGACGGCGGCCACCCACAGCGAGCCGCCGGTCGCGATGGATTGGATACGTCCGGTGACCTTGTCCAACTGCGCGTTGGAGGCCGGGCCCCGCACACGCGAGGCCAACAATGCGGCGACCAGCAGTGCCGCCACCCCGATGCCGACCTGTACCCGCGGCAACGTGAACTGCGCCGATCCGGTCGATACGTGCCGGAAGGCGAACAGCACCGCCAGCCCCACCACCGTCCCCATCACGAACCCACCGCACAGGAACGCCAGCAGTTGCAGCTGTGGGCGTGGCCGACTCAGCATCAACACCGTCATACCCAGACGGAAGGGTTCGAAGCTGACGGCAATGGCCATCACCAGCAGGGTGATCCACATGGGTGTCAGGGCCGCGACCATTCCGTGCGTAGATCAAGAACGGACATCAGCGCCGACTCGACGCAGGCGTCCAGCGGCAGGTTGGCATCCGGTCCCAGCCATCGCCGGAAGCCAAATTCGGCGGCGGCCAGGAGCATGTGCACGATCAGTCCGGGTCGCTGATCGGCCACCGCATCGAGCCCCATCCGATCGGCCGCGATCGCGGTCAGCTGCTCACGGTCCTGCACCGAGATGAGGGATACCCGGGCCATCAGCTCTGGGGCAGTCAGTATGGCCGTGCGCCACCGGTGCAGCTCGTCGTCGTTGACCTCTGCGCTGCGCTCGGAAATGGCCGCCGCCAAGGCGACGGGAACCGCCTCACCACGGGGCCTGTGGGAAAACCTCGCGGTGATCGCGTCGCCGCTGATGAGTAAGGGGGCGAGCAGCAGGTCTTCCTTCGCATTCACATGCCGGAAGTAGGTGCTCGGCGAAACCCCCGCCGCGGCCGCGATCTCCTCGGTGGTCACCGTATGGAACCCGCGTTCGGCGAAAAGAGCGATGGCCGCGTTGTAGATATCGCCGCGCACCCTCATCCGCTGACGTGATCGCAGCGAGCCGGTCATATCTCTGACCTTGACACAGTGCCCCACGCCATGGCAATTTGACAGTTACTATCATATTGCTATCAACTCGCAGAGGGTGGTCGTGGTGAGTGAGATCTTCGACGTCGTAGTGGTGGGGTCGGGCGCCGCCGGCATGTCCACGGCGATTACCGCCAAGCTGCACGGCTTATCGGTGGTCATCGTGGAGAAGGCCCCACAGTGGGGCGGCTCGACCGCGCGATCAGGCGGCGGCGTCTGGATCCCCGGAAACCACTTCCTGGCGAAGTCATCCGGAAAGTCATCCGCCGAAGAGCTCGACGACGCGCGCACCTACCTGCACCACATCATCGGCCCGTACGCCGCCACCGCTCGCATCAACGCCTACATCGACCGCGGCCCGGAGGCACTGAAGTTCCTCGCCGACAACTCCGCGCTCAGCCTGGAATGGGTGCGCGGCTATTCGGACTACTTTCCGGAGGCCCCGGGTGGGCGCCCCGGCGGAAGATCTTGCGAACCGAAACCGTTCGATGCGCGGCAGCTCGGACCGGACGTCCACACCATGGCGCCGTTCTACGCCAAGGCCCCCATGAACGTCGTCGTCAAACAATCCGACTACCGATGGCTCAGCACCGGGCTGCGGCACTGGCGCGGCCCCTGGCACATGTTCCGAGTCGGCGCCCGCACCGCGATCGCCAAGCTTCGGCGCCAGCACCTCGTTGGCGTCGGAAGTGCCCTTGTCGCATCGCTTTTCATCGGGATCAAGGAAGCGGGCATCCCGGTGCGGCTGAGCACGGCGCTGCGCGAGCTCGTCGTCACCGACGGTCGTGTCACCGGCATCGTCACCGATCAGGGCACCATCACCGCGCGGTGCGGCGTCATGATCGCGTGCGGGGGCTTTGACCACAATGCGCAGATGCGCGCGAAGCACCACCGGGAGCCCGCGGGCGCGCAGTGGTCGATCGGCGCCACCTCGAACACCGGTGACGGCATCATCGCCGCCGAAACAGCAGGTGCCGCAGTATCTCTCATGGACGACGCGTGGTGGGCCCCATCGATTCCGCTCCCCAGGGGGCCATGGTTCGCGCTCGCCGAGCGATCGCTGCCCCGCAGCATCCTGGTCAACTCTCGCGGGCAGCGATTCATGAACGAATCGCTGCCCTACGTCGAAGCCACCCACCAGATGTTCGGCGGCCAGTTCGGCACCGGAGCAGGCCCCGCCGAGAACCTGCCCGCATGGCTGATCTTCGACCAGACGTATCGGAACCGATACACCTTCGCCGGTGTCACGGGGCGCGCCCCGCTGCCCAAGTCCTGGCTGCGCAGCGGCGCAATCATCAAGGCGGACAGCATCACCGAGCTGGCGCAGGCGATAGGCGTGCCCGCGGACACACTCGAATCCACCATCGGCCGGTTCAACGAATTCGCACGCAGCGGACGCGACGGGGACTTCCATCGCGGAGAGTCCGCGTACGACCACTACTACGGCGACATCACCAACAAACCCAATCCGAGCCTGGGAGAACTGGCCCACGCCCCGTTCTACGCGGCGCGCATGGTGCCGGGCGATCTGGGCACCAAGGGCGGTATCGACACCGATGCCAACGCACGTGCGCTACGCGCCGACGGCTCCGTCATACCCGGGCTGTACGCCGCCGGAAACGCGAGCTCCGCGCTGATGGGCCACACCTACGCGGGGCCGGGCGCCACCATCGGACCTGCCCTCGTGTTCGGCTATCTGGCCGCACTCGATCTGGCCACCGGTCTTCGCGCAAGCGGCTCATCCGTCACGGCTGTAAGCGCTGCGCCCGACCATCGGTGACGACAATCCGGTTGTGCACCCGATTCTCCCGTCCCTGCCAGAACTCGACGGTCTCGGGAGCAATCACGTAGCCGCCCCACTGCGGGGGCACCGGCACCGCATCCACATCGGCGAACCGCTGGGTGACGTCATCGAGCTGAGCCAACAGCGCCTCTCGCGACTCGATGGGCGCGGACTGCTGAGACGCCCACGCCCCCAGCTGCGAGCCACGTGGCCGATTGGTCCAGTAGTTGGCGGTCTGCGCCGGATCGACCTTGGTCACCCGACCGCGCACATGCACCTGTCGCCCCAGCGCGTACCAGGGAAAGGTGACACTGGCGTACGGCGCGTGGTCGAGCTGGCGCCCCTTGGCGGAGTCGTAGTTTGAGAAGAACGTCACACCCGCGGAGTCGAAACCCTTGCACAGCACCGTGCGCGTCACCGGCCGGCCATTATCGACGGTGGCGAGCACCATCGCATTCGGTTCGGGGATGCCCGAGGAGACCGCAAGATCAAACCATTTGTGCAGCAAGGGAAGCCAGCCATCGGCAAGCCAGTCAACATCCAGATCGCCACTGCCGTCCTTCTCTCCGGGACGGTAGTCCGAGCGCAGCCATTCGGTCACGAAAAGCACGCTACAGGCGGGCGCTTAAGAGAGATCGACCGAACTAAGAATCACCCTTAATTGCGGGTGCAAGAATCGCCTTTACCGAGTTGTTACCCACAGGTAGGGAGTCGAGAGTCATGACGGTTGCAGCGCCGCTACCAGCGGATTTCGCACCTGGACTGGAGGGCGTGACCGCCTTCGCCACCGAGATCGCCGAGCCCGACAAGGACGGCGGGGCGCTGCGCTACCGCGGTGTCGACATCGACGATCTGGTCGCCCAGCGGGTGACTTTCGGTGACGTATGGGCACTCTTGGTCGACGGCAAGTTCGGCCAGGGACTCCCACCGGCCGAGCCCTTCCCCATTCCCGTACACACCGGGGACGTCCGCGTCGACGTACAGGCCGGGCTCGCCATGCTCGCACCCATCTGGGGCTTCGAACCGCTCTTGGACACCGAGGACTCCATCGCTCGCCATCAGCTGGCCCGCGCCTCGGTGATGGCGCTCTCCTACGTTGCCCAGTCCGCGCGAGGCAGCGCCCTGCCCGCCGTACCGCAGAAGCTCATCGACGAATGTTCCACCGTCACATCACGTTTCATGACTCGCTGGCAGGGTGAACCAGATCCCAAGCACGTCGAGGCCATCGACGCCTACTGGGTGTCGGCTGCCGAACACGGCATGAACGCCTCGACGTTCACCGCCCGGGTTATCGCCTCCACCGGCGCCGATGTGGCTGCCGCGCTCTCGGGTGCGGTAGGCGCGATGAGTGGCCCGTTGCACGGTGGCGCGCCTGCCCGCGTACTGCCGATGATCGAGCAGGCCGAAAAGACCGGTGACGCCCGCGGTGTCATCAAGGGCATTCTGGATCGCCGCGAGAAGCTCATGGGCTTCGGCCACCGGGTGTACCGCGCCGAGGATCCGCGTGCCCGCGTGCTGCGCGCCACTGCCAAGCGTCTCGGCGCCGCGCGTTACGAGGTGGCGGCCGCCGTCGAGCAGGCTGCCCTCACCGAACTGCGGGAACGCCGCCCCGATCGCGTCATCGAGACCAATGTCGAGTTCTGGGCCGCGGTCATTCTCGACTTCGCGCAGGTACCCACCCGCATGATGCCGGCGATGTTCACCTGCGCCCGCACCGCGGGCTGGAGCGCGCACATCATGGAGCAGAAGCGCCTCGACAAGCTGGTACGTCCGGCCGCGCTCTATGTCGGGCCGGGTCCGCGCTCCATCGAGTCCGTGGAAGGGTTCGGGCTGCTGCGCTCTCGGGTGGGCGCTTAACCCGAAGTCCTGGCGTCACTACGCGTGAGGTGGTTGGGTGGGTCACATGACCTCCGAAGTACCTCCCGTAGTGCCCTCTGTTTCCCCATACATCATCGTCGAGGACTCACGCGCAGCGATCGAGTTCTATAAGAACGCCTTTGGCGCCGAAGAGCTCGGTCTGCTGGAGACTCCCGACGGCAAGGTGATGCACGCCGCCGTGAAGATCAACGGCACGACGATCATGATGAACGACGACTTCCCCGAGTACAACGACGGGAAGTCCAGCACCCCCGCCGCGCTCGGCGGCACCCCGGTCACCATTCACCTCACGGTGCCCAACGTCGACGACTGGTTCAGTCGCGCCGTCGACGCCGGAGCGAGCATCGAGATGCCGCTCGAGGACCAGTTCTGGGGTGACCGCTTCGGCGTCATCAAGGATCCGTTCGGGCACCTGTGGTCGTTGGGTCAACCGGTCAAAATCGTCAACCCCGAAGACCTCAAGAAGTACGCCGCGGGCGGCGTCGACTAAGGCCGAACAACCGCTACCGCAGCAAGTCTTCCAACGCTGACCCGCGAATTGCCTTGCGCCACAATGGTGGTTGCGGGGCATTCGCGGCGACGCGGAGCATCTCGGACACCGAGACAAACTTGTCACGCGGACGGCCCTCACCCTTACCGCGCGCAATCTCCGCACGGTCGATGGCCAGCCAGCCATCGTGGCCGACGATCGTCGGCTGGCGCCGCTGAATCAGCTTGGACAGGCCCGACAGCCGTTGGACCGGATCGGTGAGCAGTCCGTGGTTGTAGTCCTCGACCAGCGAGGTGATGGTCTGCTGCGAGCAGGACTTGTTGGTCCCGATGAATCCGGTCGGACCGCGCTTGATCCATCCCGCCACATAGGTGCCGGGATGTGCCTTGCCGGTATCCGGATCCGTCACGCGCCCTTGTTCATTCGGGATGATCGCACGCTGGTTGTCGAATGGCACGTCGGGCATCGGGACTCCGCGATAGCCGATCGAGGTGAGCACCAGGCCCGCCTCGATGGTGTCGACAGCATCACCGTGCTGGAACTCGACGCCTTCGGCGCGCCCGTCCCCGAGCACCTTGATGGGGGTGCGGTCGTAGGCGAAGCGGATGGTCTTACCGCCCGGCTCCCGCGCCTCACGCGGGCAGGTGCTGAGCACTTCCAGCTTCTGCCGCGTCAACGGCTCCAGATGTGTCTGCAGCGCTTGATCGACGAGATCCGCTGTCTCCTGATCGATGATCACCGTCATATCGGGGAGGCCGACGAGACCAAGCAGCTCGGGCAGGGTGAACGCCGAATGCTCGGGACCGCGGCGCCCGACGATGACCACCTCACGCAGCTTGCTGCTGCGCAACGCGGTTAAGGCGGTATCCGAAATATCCGTACGCGCAAGGCGATCGGTGTTTCCGGTGAGCACCCGGGCCACGTCCAAGGCCACGTTTCCGTTACCGATGACAATGGCGCGCTGATGATCGAGGTCCACCCGGAAATCGGTGTAGTCGGGGTGCGCGTTGATCCACGCGACCACCTCGGTGGCGGTGGCGTTGCCGGGCAACTCAATGCCGGGGATGTTCAGGCGGCGATCCGAGGACGCACCGACCGAGTAGATCACCGCATGGTGATGCGCCAACAGTTCCTGGTGGGTGATGTCCTTACCCACCTCGACGTTCAGGTAGAACTCGAAGTTGGGCTGCGCGGCCATCGTGTCGAAAAGCTTCGTCACCCGCTTGGTCTGCTGGTGATCGGGGGCCACCCCGGCACGCACCAAACCGTATGGGGCGGGAAGCCTTTCGAACATGTTGACCTTCACGTGCGGCTGGGTCAGCAGTTCGTCGGCGGCGTACATGGCCGCCGGACCGGATCCGATGATGGCCACCTTCAGCGCACGGCCGGACGTGCGGACCGGCGGCGCCTGAATGACCGGAGCCAAGCTGGCACGTGGGATTTCGCGCGGATAGAACTCGGAGTTGATCCGCAGGAAGGGCAGCTGCTCTTCCTTGAGCAGCGAATCCGGCTTGATGGCATCCACGGGGCAGGCGGCGACACAAGCACCACAGTCGACACATGCGGAGGCGTCGATGTGCAACATCTCCGCCTTGAGGAAATCCGGTTCGTCAGGCGTGGGGTGGATGCAGTTCACCGGGCATGCGTAAACGCAAGAACCCTCGTTACAGCACGCCTGGGTAACGACGTGTGGCATCAGGCGGGAACGGCGCTGTGCGAATCAGGCACTGTGGCTTCGGCAGCCGAGTAGTTCACCAGCGGACCGCGCTGCGGCTCGCTGCGGTAGCGGGCGGCACGGCCATCGATGTGCAGCACCCGCCACACCAGCTTGGCCACCGGGTTCATCATCCCGGTTTCCCTGACCAGCATCCGCACGTCGGAGAAGACCTCACTCATCGTCTGCCGCGAGGCCGGGCTCTTCCAGAAGATCTCCTTCATCACCTCTTGCGGGATGTCGAATCTCTTGGCGAAGCTGCGCGGCGGCGTCATGATGGCGCCCATCAGCACCCGCATGGTGATCGGGGTGGCAATCGACAACACAAACCGGTTGAACCAGTGCATGGCCGGGACGCGCTTGCGCAGGTACTCATGGGCGAAGGAGATGTGCCGGGCCTCCTCGGCCACGTGGATCTCCATGACGCGCTTCATGATCGGGTGCAGGTTGTCGCCCTCACGCAGCACGTTCTTCTGCGTGTGGTCGATGGGCTCCTCACCGGCGAGCACACCCACGAAGAACATCTCGGGGAACGGCGTGGAGGCCAGTGGAACGAACGGGGACAGCCAGCGCAGCAGGCGCGGCATGCCGGGCACGTCGACACCGAGGCGGTTGACCATCTCCTGGAACATCAGGGTGTGGTTGCACTCTTCGATGGACTCGTGGTTGAGGTACCGGAACTCCGGTGAGCCGTTGGGAACGCTGAACGCGTATTGGATGAGACCGCGGATCAGGATGCTCTCGAAGTGCAGACCAACCTTGGCGACGTTGGCCTGACGCCACATGCCGATCTCGATCTGCTTCTCCAGCGGCTGCGCCTGGTACCAGGGGTGCCGGCCGAACGGATCGGTCCGGTGCGGGAGCACCCAGCGCGGATCATTCGGGACGACGGCATACTCCGGGTTATCCCAGTCGATATCGATGAAGGGATCGAAGTTCCGGTTCGTGGAGCCGTGCGACAGGGTCTCAAGCACCTGCACGTAGCTCGCGTCGGCGCGTACTTCCTTCTTCGCGCGGAGCTTCTCGCGGAGCGACATGGCTTATCTCCTTTGATTCGTCCAAAGACGCGGTAACGGACCTGCAAACTTTTACGTTCTGGGGCTACTTGAAAGTCTACAAGCTCTGGGCGAGTGTAAACAGGGCGAGAAGCCCCTATCTAGGTTTGGGACGAAACGTCCCATGTGACGTTCTCTGCGCGCATTGTTTTGTGTGAGGCAGGTCTCAATGGGCCACCGTTTAGGCTGGTAGTCGTGGCTGAATTGACCATCCCCGCTGACCTCCTGCCCGCCGACGGACGTTTCGGCTGTGGCCCCTCCAAAGTGCGGCCCGAGCAGCTGCAATCGCTCGTGACCGCCGGAGCCTCCCTCTTCGGTACTTCGCATCGGCAAGCGCCGGTCAAAAACCTGGTGGGTCGCGTCCGCGAAGGGCTCAAGGAGCTCTTCTCCGCACCCGACGGTTACGAGGTCATCCTCGGCAACGGCGGCTCCACCCTGTTCTGGGATGCCGCGGCCTTCGGCCTGATCCGCGAGAAGTCGCTGCACTTGACCTTCGGCGAGTTCAGCGCCAAGTTCGCCTCCTGCGTGGCCAAGAACCCGTTCGTCGGGGATCCCATCAAGGTGACCGCCGATCCGGGAGGCGCGCCCGTGCCCGTCTCGGATCCGTCGGCCGATGTGATCGCCTGGGCCCATAACGAGACGTCGACAGGTGTCATGGTTCCGGTGCAGCGTCCGGCCGGCTCCGAGAACGCGCTGGTCCTCATCGACGCCACCTCCGGTGCCGGTGGCCTACCGGTGGATATCACCGAGGCGGACGCCTACTACTTCGCGCCGCAGAAGAATTTTGCGGGCGACGGCGGGCTGTGGCTCGCGGTCCTGAGTCCGGCCGCGCTGGAGCGCGTGGAGGAGATCGGCGGCAGCGGACGCTGGGTCCCGGACATCCTGTCCCTGCCCATCGCGGTGGAGAACAGCCTCAAGAACCAGACCTACAACACCCCCGCCATCGGAACGCTGCTGCTGCTGGCCGATCAGATCGACTGGCTGCTGGGCAATGGCGGCCTGGATTGGGCCACCAAGCGGACGGCCGATTCGGCGTCCCGGCTGTACTCCTGGGCCGAGGCGACGGCGTACACCACACCCTTCGTGGCGGACCCGGCGCAGCGTTCGCAGGTGGTGGGCACCATCGACTTCAACGACGACGTGGACGCGGCAGCCGTGGCGAAGGTGTTACGCGCCAACGGTGTTGTGGACACCGAGCCGTACCGCAAGCTGGGCCGCAACCAGCTGCGGGTGGCGATGTTCGCGGCGATCGATCCCGCGGATATCTCCCAGCTGACGCAGTGCATCGATTGGGTCGTCGAACGCCTCTGACTCAAATCTTCTTGCTTCGAGCGGGAACCTGGCGAGGAAATACACCACAAAAGCCTCGCCAGATTCCCACTCGACGGGAGCTACCGCGCCGTCAGGTCGTAGACGTCGACGTCATCGATGGTCTGTTTGGTGAAGGTGTTCTGTACCCACTCACGGATGGACTTCGAGGTCTCACTGCCGGGGGCGCCGAATCCCTCGCCGCCGTGATTGGTGCGCTCCCCATCTAAGAAGAAATGGATCTGCCCGTCGGCCACGTACTGCTGGAACTGCGCCAGCGTCGGTGACGGATCGGTTCCGTTGAATCCACCGATGGGCATGACGGGCCGACCCGTGGACAGCTGGTATCCCGACGCCTGGTTGGAGCCCACCGCGGCGGCCACCCAGGTGTAGCGGTCGGCGTTGCCCTCCAGCGCGGCAACAATATTGGGGCCAGGATCGCTTCCGTCCAGCAGACCGCCACCACGTGGGGAACCGCGCTCGAATTCTGGTCGATGCTCTCGCTCGGGCATATCCGGGAAGTCCGGGAAACCGCCCCCCTTGACCTCGGGCCCAGCCGACGGAAGCGCTCCACTGTGCGGCGTCGCGATGGTCTGGATCGAGTAGGCGACAGGACCGGCGAGCGCCACCATGAGCGCGATGGCAACGACAGCCCTGGGATATCTGTTCAGGACGATGCCCAGGAGTGCGACCGTTCCCAGGGCCAGAACCGCCCAGCGCAGCCACGGCTGAAACTCCGGTGAGCGGCCCAGCAGGATCCAGGCCATGACGGCAGTAAGAACCACAGTTGCGGCCAGAGACGCTCTTACCCAGGTTCTTTCGCGCTCCTGCCAGGCCAGGGATGCGCCCGCGCCCACGAGTGCGGCAACAGCGGGTGCCAGCGCCACCGAGTAGTAGGGATGGAATATGCCCTGCATGTAACTGAACACGGCGCCCGTGGTGAGCACCCACAATCCGAAGACAAGCAGCACCGCCCGACGCGCGTCCATCCGGGATTCCTTGCTCAGCAAGACCAATCCCAACACGGCAAAGACCAGTGCCGTCGGAAGCAGCCAGGCGATCTGCCCACCCAGCGCGGGTTGGAACAACCTGCCGATCCCGGGTTCGCTTCCGAAGTGGCCGCCGAAGCCGTACATCTCATCGCGCGGGCCCGAGGCACTGCCCTTCTCATTACCGTTGATGCGGCCCAGCCCGTTGTAGCCGAGGGTGAGCTCGAGGATCGAGTTGTCGGGCGATCCGCCGATCCACGGGCGCGAGCCGGGTGGCCACAGCTCGACCGTGACGATCCACCATCCCGCCGAAACCACCGCCGCGGCAGCCGCTCCGATGAGCTGCGCTAGGCGCTTCCCGACACCCACGGGCCCGGCGATCAGATAGGTCAGTGCGATGGGCGGGATGACGAGCAGGACCTGCAGCTGCTTGGTCAGGAAACCGAGTCCGACCAGCGCGCCGACCAGCAGCAGCCAGCGGGTGCGGCCATCGTCGATGGCGCGCAACATCGCCCACACCGCGGCGATCATCAGAAAGACCAGCAGCGCGTCCGGATTGTTGAAACGGAACATCAGTACCGCCACCGGTGTGACCGCGAGTACCAGCCCTGCCAGCAGACCGGCCCGGTGCCCGAAGTACCGGCGAATGGTCAGGTACAGCAGGCCGACCGATGCCACACCCAGAAGCACCTGGGGCACCAGAATGCTCCAGCTGCTCAGCCCGAAGATGCGCACCGAAAGTTCCATGAGCCACAGCGAGGCGGGGGGTTTGTCGACGGTGATCGAGTTCGCGGCGTCCGAGGATCCGAAGAACGCGGCCTTCCAGGATACCGAACCCGCTTGCACCGCAGCCGAATAAAAGGAGTTGGCCCAGCCGTTGGAGCCGAGGTTGACCAGGTATGCCGCCGCGGTGCCGATCAGCAGAAGACCAACGCTGATCCGCTCCCGGATCATCGTTCGTTCGCGCTTCTGAACACCCAACGCAATCCGACGAACCGAATCAGGGTCGCGACCAGGTTGGCGACGGTCAGCACAATCAGCAGCAGGTGCTTGGAGGCGTCCGGAACCAGGTGGTGCATCGCGACAAGCGAGCCGCTGGTCAAGGCCAACCCGATGCCGAAGATGACAAGCCCCTGGAACTGATGCTTGGCAACGTTGCGCCGCCCCCGCACCCCAAAGGTGAAGAACCTGTTGGCCGAGGTGTTGAGCACCGCGGTGATGAGCAGCGCCAGGAAATTGGCGGCCTGATCCCCCACCGCCCCGTGCAGGACCAGGAACAGTAGCGCGTAGGCCAATGTGCTTGCCACACCAATGATTCCGAATCGCACCAGCTGGCCGACCATTCCGGGAGGCACACCCTCGACGAGTGGTTCACGGCCGAGGCTGTGGCGAAGCTCGTCGAGCGGCAGGGTGCCCAGCATCAGCGCCCGGCCCAACCGCCAGATCCCGAGCAGGTCCTTGCGCACGGTGTCGACGATGTCGACCCGGCTGTCGGGGTCATCCACCCAGTCGACCGGTACCTCGTGAATGCGCAGGCCGACACGCTCGGCCAGCACCAGCAGCTCGGTGTCGAAGAACCATTCCTTGTCCTCGACAAGCGGAAGTAGTTGGCGCGCGACGTCGGTGCGGATCGCCTTGAAGCCGCACTGGGCGTCGGAGAACCTCACCTGCAGCGAAGCGTGCAGGATGAGGTTGTAGGTCCGTGAGATGAACTCACGTTTGGGTCCGCGGACCACGCGTGAGTTGCGGTTGAGCCGCGACCCGTAGGCGACATCCGAGTGGCCCGAGATCAGTGGTGCGACAAGCGGCATCAGCGCGTTGAGGTCAGTGGACAGGTCCACATCGCAGTAGGCGACAACCTCGGCGTCCGAGGACAGCCACGCCGCGGCCAGAGCGCGGCCCCGGCCCTTCTCCTCCAGGTGCAGCACGTCAACGCCGCCAAGCTCGCCGGCAAGCCGATGCGCGATCTGCAGGGTGCGATCGGTACTGGCGTTGTCGGCGATGGTGATGCGCGCCGTGTACGGCACCTCGTTGGACAGGAACGCGTGCAGACGGCGCACGCACGGTTCCAGGTCGTTTTCCTCGTTGTACACGGGGATCACGATGTCGAGGGTCGTCGCGAGTACTGCGGTCGGTGCCGTCGCGGTCTCGATCGGCTGCATCACACTGGTCACATCAGTGACAATGGTTGCCGCGGCTCTGATGCGACTGGGTCGCCACTGTGAGTTTCCTGTGAGGGATTACCGCCGCGAGCTTTCCACCTCCCGGGCTGACTGTCGGTGGGGAGGACAGCATCTTCGATCTCGACGAGAGCGATATTCCGCTCGATGTCCGCCGCTTCCTGCTGGAGCGCGACCTGACGGCCATCGCCGGAATAGTGCCCATCCTCTTTGGTGGGGTGATGCCGCCGGGCGCACGCGTGATACTTCGGACGGACAGGGACACACCCCTGCGTCTCCTCACCGAACTGCTCGCCGTCGAATTCGAGTCGCCGCGCAATGCCCTGGTGTTCCCGACCCAGCTGCTAGCGGCGCCGCTGCCGACCGCCGACCCACACACGGCGGCCTTGTGCGTGCGCCAGTGCGAGGAGCTGCTGGAACAGCGGCGGTCCCGCGACGGTATCGCCGGCGTGGTACGCAACCAGCTGCTCCGAGGTTTCCGACCGTCTGGGGTACTCCGAACCAGCGGCATTCACACATGCCTACACGCGCTGGCACGGCTCACCACCGAGCGCGCACGCACCCTGATCAAGACTCAAGATCTATTGCTTCATATACGATCGTATTATGTTTGATAGTTTCGGCATTTCTCTCCACCGTTCGAATCCTCGGAACAAGCGGCTTCTCGTCACCTTGGCCGGTGTTGTCGCGCTGGTCTTGAGTGCCGGTGGCTGGGTGATGTACGCGAACGACTTCGCGATAAGGACGCAGCGGTTGACCATTCCCGGCTCAACCGAGCCGCTTGAGGCAACACTCGCATTGCCCCAGCACGGCGACGGACCATTCGGCCTGGTGGTATTCGTGCACGGCGACGGTGCGGCGAATGCGACCCGGGACGGCTTCTACGAGCCGATCTGGGATTCATTCGCCAAGGCGGGCTATGCCTCGCTGTCCTGGAACAAGCCGGGAGGCGATGGGGCACCGGGGAACTGGCTGAATCAAAGCATGCACGACCGGGCCGCCGAGGCGGAGGCGGCGATCGACTGGGCCCGCCAGCGCGCCGATATCGACCCGCGACGGATCGGCATGTGGGGCATAAGCCAAGGCGGGTGGGTGATACCCGAGGTTGCCGCGCATCGGCCGGAACTACAGTTCGTGATTCTCGTTGGCGTGGCCATCAATTGGCTACGCCAGGGCAAGTACAACCTGCTTGCCGACCTGCGGCACCGCAGAGCCTCCGGATCCGAAATCGAGGCCGCGCTGAGCCGCCGAGAGAAGTCGCTGCAACCACTGCGCGACAATGCCACCTACGAGAAATATTTGGCATCCCAACAGGATTCGGATCCGATGTCGGCTGATCGGTGGAATTTTGTGCACAAGAACTATCGGTCCGATGTGACCGACACCCTGCCGCAGGTCAAGGTGCCGGTCCTCCTCGCCCTCGGCGACGAGGATCTCAACGTCGATGTCGACGAGACCGAGCAGGTCTACCGGCGGGCACTGGCGCCACAGCAGCTGACGGTGCAGCGGTATCCGAAAGCGTCGCACAACATCGTCAAGGCAGATCTGGACAACGACCAGAGTTGGCGTTCAACGATGGTCGCGGTGTTCTCACCGCATTCGCTCTACGCTCCGGGCTATTTGGATGACCTGCGGAATTATGTTGCGGTACAAGCTGTGCGCTGAGCATGCGGAACAAGATGAGTGCGACGCGGCGGCTCGCCTTCTACGAAGCCGCGGGTGCCGTAACACTGGCGGTGGCGACGATGCCCTTCTCCTCACCGTGGAGGGGCGCTCCACCACTGTGGGTCCAGCTGCTCGGCCTGACGTTTCTGCTCGGAATGTTCGCCGTCAAGTTGCTTGTCCTGCGCCGAATCACCGCCGCAGTGACATTTGCGAACCTCAACAACGTTCTACGCCTTCGCCTGGCCATCGGCATGTACGCGTTGGCGGTCTTCACACTCTCTCCGCTGCCACCATCATGGGGTTGGTTCTGGTTTGCGCTGACGGTTCTTGGCGCCGTGCTGGGCTGCGCGACGATCGTGCGGATGACGCGCGCCGAACGACTCAGATGACCTGCCGAATGGCCTCGGCGTACCAACCGAACAATTTAATGGGTTGTTCGGCTTCGTATTTCGCAAACTCTCCCCAGCACGCGGCGACCGCCGCCCGGGCCGCCGTGCCCACCCAGGGCTGCGGGAGCAGCTGCGGCGGTAAGAGCGGGTCGGGTTCGACCGCCTGGGTGAACTCTGCCGCCAGCGCAACGGCGAGAGTGAGAATCTCGGTCTGCGACGCGGTGCGCAATGCGGGAAGAATCCCTTCCGCCACCGCCAGGAGCGTGCGGTGCCGGTCGGCGATCGCGTTGATCGGCCATAGCCGCTCAGCCAGCTCACGGGCCCCTGATTGGCCACCGAGCTTGAGGTCTGTCGTGGTGAACATCGTGACGTGATCGGCCACGCCGAGCTGTTCCGCCGTCTCCCCGATACGGGCCTCCCAGCCATTGGCGCACACATACAGGCCACCCTGGATCGGCGCGCCACCCAACCGAAGGATGCTGTCGCGCATGGCATCGCGCGCCGGGCGGGCCGATTCGGGTACCGCGAACGCGACAAGATGCCAGTGGCCATCCCACGGGGCAAGGCCGCGATCCTGCTCGTACATGTAGCGCACGAATTCCAGATCCGGCTCGAGGGTGCTTCTCGTCGCCCCCGTGGCATGCAGAATCGCCTTGCGGCCCCGCCCCTCCTGCGTGAAACGACCTTCGGCGACAAGGCGTTTGATACATAGGCGGACCTGTTGGTCACTCATGCCGAGAATATTGGCGACGTCGTAGAGCTCGCCGGCGGCAATGGTCGCGTCCTCGCGGATCATGCTCTCGACCACACTGCGGGTGGAGACATCAGAGTTCAGGACGTGTTCGATGTCCAAACGTTCACCTCACGAAGCCGCCGCCACATTGTGTTCAACCATCCTACGTTCGGTGGAACCCCGATCGAATCAAGGCAGCGGCGCCTGCTCAACCAGGTACGGCGAGACCCCACCGTCGCACCCGAGTGCGACACCGAGATCGGCGAAGAACCGCTGCGGCTCGATGACCGCCTCGGGCGGGTGAACTCCCGCGCGACGCGCCGTGCCGTCGATCACCTGTGCCATGCCCAGGGCTAAGGGCACCCCGGTGATGCGAGCCATATCGCGCAACGCACTCCTGATCGGTTGCGATTGCGGACCAGTCATGTTCAGTCGAGCGACCACGGCACAGCGATCACCCTGCCGCTCACCCGTGACCGCCGCGAAAAACGGCGGGAGCGTACCGGGGCCCCGCAGGCGCAGCGCTGCCCAGGCGGAGCGCACCGCGCGACGCCACCCCGGCACCGCGAACGCAACCGCGGCCTGTTCCAGCGTGAGCATCCCGGCGTCGATATCGCGACGCAACGCGTCGAGATATGCCACCGTCCACGGTTTGATGACCATGAGGTTCAGTGCGGTGCCGGTCGGTTTCAGACTGCGTCGCAACGTGATCGGCTCCGGATGCCCGATCGAGTAGGCGGTGCCCCGGTGCCCCGCGGGCAGGTCCAACACGACCGGGCTCAACGGACGCTGCTCGATGAGTTGCCCGGCACCCACCGCGGTGATCGTGCCGCTGGCCTGCTCCATCCAATGCACGGCCGCGGCGGTGGGCCGGCCGCCTGAGCTCAACAACTGGGACTTAGCTTCGGTGTCGTCGCCGTCGGTGCCGACATCCACCGGCCACGCCGTGTAGACATCGTGGATCGAATCGAATCCTGTTGCGGCGATGGCGGCAAGCAGGTTACTGATCCCGGGACTTGCGCCCATACCGATCACCGCACACACCTCGTGTTCGCGTGCCAACTCGTCCAGGTCGAGCATCTGCAACGTCGGCTCCCAGTCGTCGCAGATGTCGAGATAGTGCGTTCGGGTTTCGATCGCCGCACGCAGCACCGTCAATCCGAAACGGAAGTACGGACCAACGGTGTTCAGAACGAGATCCATCGGTTCCAGGACTGCACGCAGCGCCGCCTCGTCGGTGACATCGACCTCGACGGCTCGGACCGGTATGCGGCCCTCCCCCAACTGTCGCGCCAATCCTTCCGCAGCACCGAGGTCCCGGTCAGCGATGACGATCTCCTGGACGCCCGATATTTCGCGAGCGGTACGCACGGCAACAGCACCCATGGCGCCCGCCCCACCCAAAGCTAAAACCTTCATGCACCCATAGTACCTATCAATATGAATACGATCGTTTTACTATTGATAGGTATTGAAGAATATTGAGAAATCAACTGACTCCGGCGCCGGTGCGGTGCTCGGTAAGTTGGGCGGGGTGACGGAACCGCCTGAAGATCCCGAGATCGACTACCGCTTCACCCTGGCCAACGAGCGCACGTTCCTCTCATGGATCCGCACGGCACTCGGATTGCTCGCCGGCGGCGTCGCGGTCCAGACTCTCGTCCAACCGTTTCACCATGCCGGAGTCCGGCACGTACTGGCAGCGTCCTGCCTGGCCCTCGCCGTAGTGGTGTCGATTGGGGCATACGTGCACTGGCGCGATGTCAAGGAGCGGATGGACCGGGACCAACCACTCAAGGGCACCCTGCTGGTACCCCTACTCGCCGTCAGCATCGGACTGGTCGCGATCCTGGCATCGATCGCAGTCTTCTACCGATGAAGGCGGCCCACGAGACCCGCGCCGCCGAACGCACAGCCCTGGCCTGGCTTCGCACCGGGTTGGCCGCCGCCGGAACTGCCGCGGTTTTCATCACCCACGCACTCATCCACAAACAGACCGCGGGGGCGTCATTGATCGCGACCGGGGTTGTGCTCGGCATCGTCGCCATCAGTACGGTGCGCCACCACGCGCTGGCCCGGGGGCACTGGCATCACGGCGGCAAGCCCATCGCACTGACCACTTTGACCGTCGTGGTGGTGATTCTGATGTCGGCCGGAATCGATATCTCAAATCTGGGTACGTAGGTATACCTGCGATTCCGCAGACCACACCCCCTCACGACCCCATACTTCTCCTGTTCGGCTCCACCCCTCATCACATATAAGGAGAACGCTATGAAGCGTGGGCTTGTGGTCGCCATTGGCGGCGCGGCGATTATCGCCGCAGGTCTGGTCGGCTGTTCGAGCGATAAGGACAAATCCGAGACCAAGGGCACCACTGTGAGCAACGGCGCCGGCGCGGTTGCCACCAACAGCAGCGCGAAGGTCGTCATCGACGGCAAGGAACAGAAGATCGAAGGTGCTGTCATCTGCCAGGCCTCGAACGGCAACGTCAACATCGTCATCGGCAGCGGCGCTCAGGGCTTCGGCGCTGTGGTGACGGACGGCGATTCACCGACGGTGAAGTCCGCGGGCCTGGGCAGCCTGAGCGGGCAGTCGCTGGCCTTCTCCGAGGGCACCCCCGGAGCGAGCGCGAAGGTCACCAAGGACGGCAAGAAGTACCACATCGAAGGCACCGCCATCGCTGTGGACATGGCCAACCCCATGCAGCCCACCAACAAGCCATTCGAAATCGAGGTCACCTGCCCATAGGGCACGCGATTCCGATCTAGCGCGCTATCGAGTGCGAGCCTCCCGCGGAAATCACGCCAAGAACCCGCGCCAGACTCGCACTCGATTCGCGTTATCGGCACCAAGCCGCCCGCAGCGGCAAACAACATCTGCCACACGCGTCACATAGCGCGAACAGTCCGTAAAAGCAAGTAGCGCCCACCCCCGCGTGTCACCGCAGAAGGGCCCTCTACCTGCACTAAGGTCCGGAGAACTGGGGCATCCAGTCCAGGGCGAGGAGGACATCGTGCGCGAACTGAAAGTCATCGGCTTGTCGGCCGACGGCAAGCGAGTGGTCTGCCAAGACGCCAACGGCGCTGACAAGTTCGTCATCGATGCCGACGACAGACTCCGCGCAGCTGCCCGGCGCGATCTGTCCCGTCTGGGACAGATCGAGATCGAAATGGAGAGCTCGTTGCGACCCCGGGAAATTCAGGCTCGCATCCGGGCCGGCGCCACCGTCCAGCAAGTCGCCACCTCCGCCGGAGTCGATGTCGCCCGGATCGAACGGTTCGCCCATCCCGTATTGCTGGAACGTCAGCGCGCAGCGGAGATGGCCACTGCGGCCCACCCCGTCCGCAACGATGGGCCCACGGTCAACACGCTCGCCGATACCGTCGCCGGCGCGATGTTCGCGCGGGGACTCGACCCCGACGGCATTGAATGGGATGCCTGGAAGGTCGAGGACGGCCGGTGGACGGTCCAGCTGCTGTGGCGTGCCGGCCGATCGGACAACAAGGCACATTTCCGTTTCACTCCCGGGGCACATGGCGGCACGGTGACCGCGCTCGACGATTCCGCACGCGAGCTCATCGACCCGACATTCACCCGCAGCCTGCGCACCGTCGCGCCGGTAGCTCCCCTCCTCCCCGAGCCCGAGCCGGAATTGTTCAACGAGCGCTCCGCGCCGCAACCCGAACCGGTCCGCGAACCCGAAGCCGAAACCGTGGTGGGCGAGGAACACACCAACGTCCAGCCGGCACCCGCACCGCGGCGCTCACGCCGAAGCAAGCCGACGGTACCCACCTGGGAAGACGTACTGCTGGGCGTTCGCTCGAGCGGCCAGAACTAGGTGCGGTTGCGCTCTAGGTGATCAGGGCCGTCACCATGGCGGCCACCCATCCACCGGCGATCCCGATCGCAATGCCCAGCACGAACCATCGCAGCACCGGATGCTCCCGCCAACCCCACAATGTTGGCGAAAGACCACCCACTGCAACAACATTGAGCAGAACCGCCCACAGTGGATGCACATGCGCCAGACCGAGACTCAGCACCACCACACCCACCGCGACCACCACGGCCACACACATCGCCGAGACGATGCCCTCGGCCCACGGGGTATCGGAGTCCGCCGAGCCTTCCGCTCTCCGCGCGGGCTGGGGTTCGCCGGTCATGGCGCGAGCCTAGCGCGCTCATAGAACGCCAACGCGGCGGCGGTGGCCACGTTCAGCGAGTCAGTGCCGTTGGCCATGGGAATGCGCACTCGAAAATCGCTGGCACGCAGTGCAACATCGGTCAATCCCGGGCCCTCCGCACCCACCATCAGCGCCACCTTCTCCCCCTGTAAGTGCGGTATCGCTTCAGCCAACGCCTGCGAGTCCCCGGCGGGCGTCATCGCCAGCAATCGGAATCCATTGTCCCGCAACCTGTACAGCGACTTTGGCCATTCCGGAAGGCGAGCGAACGGCACCAGCAACGCGTGCCCCATCGACACCCGCACCGCCCTCCGATACAGCGGGTCGGCACAGCCACTGCCGAAGAACACCGCGTCCACTCCCATTCCCGCAGCGTTGCGGAAGATCGAGCCCAGATTCTCGTGGTCGTTGACACCCTCCAGCACCGCCACCGTGCGTGCGTTCTGCATCAGCTCGGTCGCCGACAGTTCCACGGGACGCCTCGCCGCGGCCAGCACCCCGCGGTTGAGATGAAAGCCGACAACCTCCGCCATGACCTCGGCACTTGCCCGGTAGTAGGGAACATCGACAGGTTCGAGATCGGCTGCGAGCTCGGTCAATCGACGGTCGGTACCCAAAAGGGCGAAGGGGGCGAACCGTGAGGCCACCATGCGCTGCACCACCAACACGCCCTCGGCGATCACCAGTCCCTTGCCGCTGGGCAGATCGGGCCTGCGGTCGACGCTGTTGAGATCGCGGAAGCTGTCCAACCGGGGGTCGGCAGCGTTGTCTACGTCAATGACCAGCATCTAGACCCGCCTCGCCAGCGGCGTCGGCTCACACACCGGGGTCGCGACCGGAGCAGGTGGAATGAGTCCGGCGCTGATCTGGCCGCCTTCCGGAACCACCTCGGCCACAACCGGACACGGATGACGGCGCAGGTACACCGCGCATGTCAGCCCCGCGGCCACCGATGCCACCCCGCCGATCAGCAGCGGCATCCGCCCGCCATGCAGATCGGCCAGCCACCCCACCAACGGGCTGCCCAGCGGGGTGCCACCCAGGAAAGCCACCATGTAGATGCCCATCACCCTTCCTCGCAGCTGCGAATCCACCGACAGCTGAATGATATTCATCGCCGACGTGGTGAACGTCAGCGCGAGCAGACCCGTCGGGATGAGCGCGACCGCCACCGACAGGTAGGAGGGCATCGCACTGACGACGGCCTCGGAAACCCCGAAAGCCATAGCGGCGCTGTAGAACAAATTCATCCGCACCTTCTCGGTGCGCCGGGCAGCCAGGGTGGCACCTAGCAGTGTGCCGATCGCCAGGGCCGTCGACAGCAGCCCATATGACTCCGCGCCGCGGCCGAAAGTCTCTCGCGCCAGCACGGCAAGCGTGAGCGAGAAGTTCAGCCCGAACGTCGAGACCAGAAATACCGTAAGCATGATCATGAACAAGTCACGTCGGTGCCATACATACGAGAATCCCTGGCGCAGTTGCCCCTTGGCAGGAGGAACCGGATCACTCGGGTGCAGCTCATCGGGTTGCATACGCCACAGCGCGATTCCCACACCGATGAAACTGACGAAGTTCAGCAGGAAGACCCAGCCGGTGCCGACCAGCCCGATCAGTACACCGGAGACCGCCGGCCCGATGACGCCCGCAAGGTTGAACACCATCGAATTGAGCCCGACCGCGTTGGGCAGGTGCTCCGGACCCACCATCTCGATGGTGAAGGACTGCCGGGTGGGCCCCTCGATCGCCGCGGCGCATCCCATCGCGAAGGCCACCGCCATCACATGCCAGATCCGGACCAGCCCGGTGACCTGCAAGAGGCCCACCGTCAACGCGAACAGCGCCATCAGTGCCTGGGTGACCATGAGCATCCGCCGCTTGTCGTAGCGATCGGCCAGCATCCCGCCCCACACCGACAGCAAGAGCGTCGGCCCGAACTGCAGCGCCATCACGACACCGAGCAGGAAGGCGTTGCCGTGCGAGAGGTCCAGGACCAGCCAATCCTGCGCCACTCGCTGCATCCACGTCCCGACGAGCGACACCATCTGGCCGCTGATCCACAGCCGATAGTTGCGTGTGCGCAGCGATACGAATATCCCGCCGCGGTCAGCCACGGGAGATCATTTTAGAGACTAACGAGATTGTCAGCTAACCGTTTTCATTGACCAGCGCCGATAGCAGGTCAGTCGCCTGCCGCAGCACCGCTCGTTGATCCGGAGTGAAATCGTCCAGGTGCTCGCGCAGCCATTCCTCACGGGCGCTGCGATCAGCCAGCACGATGTCTGCACCTGCCTCTGACAGTGAGACAACTACCTGGCGACCGTCGGTCGGATGCGCCGAACGCTCCACCAGCCCGAGCTCGGCCAGCGAAGCGATCACCCGCGTCATCGACGGCGGCTGCACGCGCTCGCGGGCAGCCAGCGCGCCCGGCGTCATCGCGCCCTCGTTGAGCAACGTTGCCAATGCCGACAACTGCGTCAACGAGACCGGCGAATCGGCACGACGGAACCGCAGATGCCGGGCCAGGCGAATGACAACAAGCGACAGATCGCTGGCCAACCGGGCATCGGGGTCGCTCACGGCCCAAACCTTACGGCACGTCCAGGGCTTTCACAGGGACCTAGCCCGGTGTAGTTCTTCCCACGTATGCTGCGCATCTAGTGGATACCCCCGCGCTCCAACCGCCCCCGCTCCCGGCCGCACTGCTCAATCCGTGGCCGGTTGTCGTCGCAGGCACCCTGCTGTGGCTGGTTGCCAACATCCTTGCCTTCACCGTTCCAGCGTTCGAAAGCTGGCGTCCCATAACACTCGCCGGACTCGGCACGGGCGCGCTGGGCACCATCATCGTTCTGCTCCAAGTGCGTGCGGTGCGGCGTGGCTCACGCGGTGCGCAAACCGGCTTGTAGCTCGAAAAACCCGTAAACACCCCGGAAAGAGGAGCAAACTCATGCCCAACGCATCACTGCTGGAAGCCGCCGTCGAGATCAATGCGCCGGTGGAAAAGGTATGGGGATTGATCGCCGACCTGGAGAACATGCCGCGGTGGAGCCCGCAGACCCGCAAGATGTTTGTGCGCGGACCTGTGCAGGCGGGCACCAACGTCATCAACTACAACCGCAAGGGCTGGAAGGTGTGGCCGACCCGGGCCGTGCTCACCGCCGTCGAGCCCAACAGGCGCCTGGCCTGGCACGTCAAGGACAACCTGAGCGAGTGGAGCTACGAGCTCGAGCCCACCGCGGCCGGTGGCACCAGGGTGACCGAGCGTCGGGTGATGGGTGACAAGCGGTCGCCCATCTCCACCAACCTGCAGAATTTGATGCTCGGCGGGACCGAAGTGTTCGACGAGGCGCTCCTGGAAGGCATGCGGACCTCGCTATCGCGGATCAAGGATGCCGCGGAAAACGCCTAGTCCGCCAGATCCAGAACGCCGTCGTCAAAGGGCTCGTACAACGGCATCGCGGAGTTGACCGGCTGCGGCGTATCGGAATGAGCGCCGCAGCCGTACTCGATGTGCACGACGCGGCCATCGGCCGCCATCGAGTTGGCGCATGCCCCGAACGCGACACCCAGTGACCCGGCCAGCGGCAGGTAGAAACCGCATGACCGGCACACCCGACGGGTGGCACGTGCCATGTCGGTATCCGGCCCCAAGTCGCCCTCGAACCACCGCTGCGCGGCGTCGACGCGCCCGGCCAGACTCAGCACCTGTTTACGCCCCAACCCGATCTCACCCGCGGTCTCGGTGACCTCTGGATCGCCGTTGTCGGTGTACCCAGGCACCAATCGAGGATCATTGGGCGGCGGCGCGAGCAGATCGCCGGGGCCCAGATCGCCTGGGCGGATGCGCTGGTCCCAGGGGATCCAGTTCGGTGCGCGCAGCGCCTCGGTGCCCGGAACAAGCACCACCTCACTCACGGTGGCGGCGATCGCACCCGGTGGGGCGGCCATCACCACCTCCCAGTGCCATCCGCGGTACCCCGGCAGCTCAGCCTCGAATCGGTGGGTCAACGCGTGCAGATCAGTGCTCTCGGAGGAGGCCCCGAGGTACTTGCCCACGGTTTCCCCACTGAACTCGACGATGGCTGTACGAGCCTGGTCGATACAGGTGTAAAGGGCGTCGCGGCCGGAGATAGTGATGTCCATCGCTGACCATCTTCTCACCGTGGGGGACAATTGATGCGTGCGGGACGACTACGCGCGGTTCGGGAACCGCCAATCAGGTAGTGACTCCCCATCTCGTCGCCGTAATCAGGATGCGCGCGACGCCAACTCCCACCCCGGTATGGCCAACTATCCGACGGGTGGCTCCCAGCGAGATCCTCTTCGCGCCAGCGGCTCATCGAAGCGCGATCCTGGTCGCCCAATCGGCTCATCGAACCGGTACCTGCCGCCGCTCGGCGAGGAACGCCGGGAGCGGGTACGACGGCAGCCCCCGCCCGACCAGGACACCCCGCCGAAGCTGACGGTCACCCGGGTCGCCGCGATGCGTAGCCGTGAAATGGGCTCCCGGATGTACGGGCTGTTCCACAAGGCCGCGACGGCCGACGGCGCCGACAAATCGGGCCTGACCGCACTCACCTATCCGGTGATGGCCAACTTCGCGGTGGATGCCGCGATGGCGGTGGCCCTCGCCAACACACTCTTCTTCGCCGCCGCCACCGCCGAGTCCAAGAGCAAGGTGGCGCTGTATCTGCTCATCACCATCGCGCCGTTCGCGGTCATCGCCCCGCTGATAGGTCCCGCGCTGGATCGTCTGCAACACGGGCGCCGGGTCGCACTCGCCGCATCGTTTGGGCTGCGCATCGCGCTCGCCGTCATCATGATCGCCAACTACGACGGTGTCAGCGGCAGCTTCCCACCCTGGGTGCTGTATCCGTGCGCGCTATCAATGCTGGTGCTGTCCAAGTCCTTCGGCGTTTTACGGAGCGCCGTGACGCCGCGTGTGCTGCCTCCGACCATCGACCTGGTCCGGGTCAACTCGCGGCTCACCACCTTCGGCCTGGTCGGCGGGACCATTGTGGGCGGTGCGATCGCCGGAGCCTTCGAGCTCTCATTCACCCGGCTGTTCCAACTGCCCGGAGCACTGTTCGTCGTTATGGCCGCCGCAGCGGTGGGCGCCTGGGCGTCCATGCGCATCCCGAAGTGGGTCGAAGTGACCGCCGGTGAGGTACCCACGACTTTCGGCTATCACGGCGACGACGGCGAACACCCGACAATATTGCTTCGCCGCTCCCACAAGCAGCAGGACAAGATCCGCCAGCCACTGGGCCGCAACATCATCACCGCGTTGTGGGGCAACAGCACCATCAAGGTGATGGTCGGTTTCCTCACCCTCTATCCGGCCTTCGTCGCCAAATCCCATGATGCGCACGGCTTCCAACAGCTCGCGATGCTGGGCATGATCGGCGCCGCCGCCGGTATCGGGAACTTCGCCGGCAATGCCACCAGCGCGCGACTCAAGCTCGGCCGTCCCGCCCTCCTCGTGGTGCGATGCGCCAGCGCGGTCACGGTGGTGGCGCTCGCGGCGGCCTTCGCCGGGGTGCTGGCGGTCGTGGTGTTCGCGACGCTGGTGACATCGGGGGTCAGCGCCATCGCGAAGGCATCACTGGACGCCTCGCTGCAGGATGACCTGCCCGAGGAATCCCGCGCATCGGCCTTCGGGCGTTCCGAGGCACTGTTGCAGCTGTCCTGGGTGCTCGGCGGCGCGATAGGCGTGATGATCTACACCGATCTATGGGTGGGTTTCACGGTGATATCGGCGGTACTCATCCTCGGCCTGGCGCAGACGCTGGCCAGCTTCCGCGGAGCCTCCTTGATTCCGGGCCTGGGCGGTAACCGCCCGGTGATGGCCGAACAAGAGGGTGGCAAGGTAGTCGCGTGAAGGCAAAACTGGCGGCACTTGGCGCCGTCTTGGTGTTGACCGCTGCCGCGATGGTGGGGTTCATCGCCTGGCAGCTGCGCGAGCATAGAGAAGGCGCTGCGGACCGGCCCGAGATCAGTGCTTTCACCCATGGCACCGTCATCCATGCCGCGCCTTACCAGTACTGCGACAAGAACAAGCTGAACCAGTGTGACCCGCTGGGCCATACCGTCGAACTAGTCGTCAATGCCCATGAACCCGTGCAACTTTCGATAGATGGCCGGATCGCCAAGGCACCGTGGATGCTGTCCCGAATCTACGCACCTGTGGGCGATGTCGATCACAAACGGGCCGAGTCAAGCGTGTACCGAGACCACCGGACCGCCGTGACGATCCCGACGGTCGACAGCGAGGGGCGGCGGCTGCTGGGCCTGGAGATCAAGCTCCCGACGGTGGTTCAGACCGAGACCGGCGATCTGATCGAGGTCACCCACGCCATCTGGTCTGTAGCCACCGTCTGGAAGAACTAGCGCCGCGCGCGATACTCAGCGCGCACCCGGGCGTCGAGATGCTCGGTGGCGTAACTAAGTGCCGTGCGGCCCATGGCCGCGGCATGCCGATCCAGGTACTCGATGAGCATCTCGGCGCCACAACGCTTTCCGGCCTCGCGCAGCATCCAGCCATAGGCCTTCTGAATGAGGTCGCGGCGGTCCCCGATGACCAGCGGCGCCACCGCGAGAAGGGGTTGCGCATCACCACGCTTGGTGAAGGCGAAGGTTGCGATGATGCCCACCCGCCGACGCCAGAGGCCGTCATCCGCCGCCAGCTCTAGCAACAGCGAATAGTCCTGGCCAACAAGCCATTCCCCCAGAATCTGCTCTGCCGAGGAATCGACCAGGTCCCAGTTGTTCACCCGGCCGTCGCGAACCTGCTGCAGGTACATCTGTACCCAGGCTTCGCATTCGGCCCCCTCGGCGTGCGCGAACTCCCAGACCGACAAGATCAACCCGGTCAATCGGTGCTCGTGCACCTCGCTGGCCAGCAGCCGCACCACCGCGTCGCGTCCGATGCCGCGGAACTGCCGCGCGAGCTTGCGCTGATCCGGTACAGACACGCCGATGAAGACATCGCCCTCGCCGTATTCACCAGGCCCGGTCTTGAAGAACCGTGCCGACTTCTTGGCCCGGCCGGAATCGCCGGCGGCATCAAGCGCCGCGATCACATCTTCGGCGCGCGGGGAGCTCAGGTCAGGCGTCCAGCTCGCTGGCGACAGCGCGCACGACCTCGGACACCTTGCGGGCGATCTTGCGATCCGGGTAGCGCCCCTTGCGCAGCTCGCTCTGCACCGTGCCCTCCAGCAAGGTGATCATGTCCTCGATCATCCCGTGCAGTTCGTCGGTGGTGTGCTTGTGGTTCACCGGCCCACTGCTCTCGCGGCGCGTCTTCTGCACCGAGGGCGGCGCGTCGATCAACTTGAGGCTCAGTGCCTGCGGACCGCGACGGCCGGCGGCCATGCCGAATTCGACCTTCTGTCCGGCCTTGAGCCCCTCAACGCCGGCAGGCAGCGCCGAGGACCGGACGTACACGTCCTCGCCATCCTCTTGCGACAGGAAGCCGAAGCCCTTTTCGGCGTCGTACCACTTCACCTTGCCGGTTGGCACTGCACTCACCTCACATGATTAACGCGCCCCAAATAGGGCGCGGTGACTGGTCATCCTACTCGGCTCACGCAAGTGGTCGCTACGCTGGACTTATGACCCCGTTGATTGATTCGTTCGGCCGCATCGCGACCGACTTACGGGTGTCCTTGACCGACCGGTGCAATCTGCGCTGCACATACTGCATGCCCGCGGAGGGACTGGACTGGCTGCGCAGCGACGCACTACTGACCGCCGACGAATACATTCGGCTGATCGGCATCGCGGTGACCGAGCTCGGAATTCGCAGCGTCCGGTTCACCGGCGGAGAACCGTTGATATACAAGGACTTGGAGCGACTCGTCGCCGCGGTTGCCGCCCTCTCACCGCGACCCGATATCGCAATGACCACCAACGGCATCGGCCTGGATCGCAAGGCCGCCGCGCTATGCAAAGCCGGGCTGGACCGCATCAATGTGTCGCTGGATACGTTGGACGCCGATCGTTTCGCCGTGATCACCCGGCGCGACCGGTTATCCGATGTCCTCAGGGGACTCGAAGCCGCCGATGCCGCCGGACTATCACCCATAAAGATCAACGCAGTTTTGACACCCGAACAGTACAAAGAGGACGCCCTCGCACTGCTGGGGTTCAGTCTGGAACACGGATACGAGCTGCGCATCATCGAACAGATGCCGTTGGACGCCGAGCACAACTGGAACCGCGACCGCATGGTGACGGCCGACGAAGTCCACGCCGCTCTGAGCCGGGAGTTCGCGCTGAGCACGGACCCGGCACCCCGTGGCAGCGCACCAGCCCAACGCTGGCTGGTCAACGGAGGCCCTGCCACTGTCGGGATCATCGCGTCGGTATCGCGGCCGTTCTGTGGGGACTGCGACCGCACCCGGCTGACGGCCGACGGTCAGGTGCGTAATTGCCTGTTCGCGACCGCCGAGTCAGACCTGCGCGGGCTGCTCCGCTCGGGGGCCACCGACGCGACCGTGGCCTCTGCGTGGCAGACCGCCATGTGGGGGAAGAAACCGGGGCACGGGATCAACGACCCATCGTTCTTGCAGCCGGACCGTCCCATGAGCGCGATCGGCGGTTAGGTGAGCATCCGCATCCGGTACTTCGCCGCTGCCGCGACTGCGGCAGGTGTCCAGGAGGAGACCGTTGAACTCCCCGCAGGGGCCTCTTTCGACGATCTGACCCGTCAACTGGCCACAAAAGGAGCGGAACTGGAACGCGTTTTGGCGCGTTGTTCCTTTCTCTATGACGGTGTGGCTGTCCGTGACCGCTCCCACCGGCCCGAATCAGGCTCTGTCGTGGATGTTCTACCTCCGTTCGCTGGTGGATAAAAGCGCGCTGGCCCATCCTTTTCTTAAGGAAGCTCTAAGGCAGCTCTGAGAGTTCCACATAGAGACCTCCAAGTAATTTCGTGATCTGCGACACACATCCAAAGGTCACAGTACGGTCACGGCGTGGACACGGGGTGGTGAAGCTACCCAATAACCTGCGCAGACCTCACCCCTGATGGGAATAAACCCACCCCGCCGTGGACGAAACACCGTGGAATGTCCAACATGACGGGACGCGCGCGGGCACGTACCGTCATCCGAAGTCCATACCCGCGCACCGAGCTCCGTCCCTCGGGTAT
The DNA here is from genome assembly GCF_002013465.1 of Mycobacterium sp. D16R12. Classification (GTDB taxonomy): domain Bacteria; phylum Actinomycetota; class Actinomycetes; order Mycobacteriales; family Mycobacteriaceae; genus Mycobacterium. The sequence continues at coordinate 83,700 of NZ_MAFC01000031.1, forward strand.
GGCACCTCGTCGGTAAACCAAGGGACGGAGGCGGGGAACCCAACCGCCGGAGATCTCGATCTCCAGCACGAACCTCCATGGTTCTTGGGGTGAAGCCCGGGAAACCGGGCCGGGCGACCTCTCGCTCGAACCCGACAGCTCACTTCGCAGGTGCGTCACAGAGAGGAATACGACGGACATATGAGTGGACGGCACAGTAAGCCCACCAAGGCGGGCGCCAAAGCGGCCAAGGTCGCGGTAGCAGGTGCAGGCCTTGTCGGTGGCAGTCTGATGATGGCCGCGACGGCCGCTGCAGCCACCGACGGCGAGTGGGACCAGGTCGCGCGCTGCGAATCGGGTAACAACTGGGCCATCAACACAGGTAACGGGTACCAGGGCGGACTGCAGTTCTCGCCCAGCACCTGGATCAACAGCGGTGGCGGCCAGTACGCCCCGTCCGCTCACCTGGCCACCAAGGAACAGCAGATCGCGGTCGCCGAGAAGGTGCTCGCAGGCCAAGGCCGTGGCGCCTGGCCGGTCTGCGGCCGTGGCCTGTCCGGTTCCACCCCCCGCACCGCCCCTGCCGCGAACATCACGCCTGCCGCGCATCATGAGGAGCAGGCCGCCGCTGAGCCCGCCCCGGCC
>NZ_MAFC01000032.1 GCF_002013465.1 Mycobacterium sp. D16R12
GCCCGTGTACCTCCCACCGCCCGCCCCGTGCGGAACATCCCGCTCTAGGCTGTTGTTTCAGCACTCGCATGGCCTTGTGTGGAACAGGGACTCAGATCGGATCAGAAGGGAACCGCATGTCGGAGGTTGTATCGACCGAGTCCGAATCGGGCGTCCACGAGCTCATCATCATCGGCTCCGGACCCGCTGGATACACCGCGGCGGTCTACGCAGCCCGTGCCCAGCTGAAACCGGTTGTCTTCGAGGGCACCCAGTTCGGCGGCGCACTGATGACCACCACCGAGGTCGAGAACTACCCCGGCTTCCGCGAGGGCATCATGGGGCCCGACCTCATGGACCAGATGCGTGAACAGGCCATCCGCTTCGGTGCCGACCTGCGCACCGAGGACGTCGACGAGGTGTCCCTGCGGGGCCCCGTGAAGACCGTCACCGTCGGTAGCGAGGTTTACCGTTCCCGGGCCGTCATCCTGGCCATGGGCGCAGCACCGCGGTATCTCGGCGTACCGGGGGAGGACACCCTGCTGGGCCGCGGTGTGAGCTCCTGTGCCACCTGCGACGGTTTCTTCTTCAAGGATCAGGACATCGCCGTCATCGGCGGCGGCGATTCCGCGATGGAAGAGGCGACATTCCTCACACGGTTTGCCCGCAGTGTGACACTCATCCACCGCCGCGAGGAGTTCCGTGCCTCCAAGATCATGTTGGAGCGGGCCTACGCGGATCCCAAGATCAACGTGCTGACCAACACCAAGATCATCGGGGTAGAGGGCGCCGATTCGGTGACCGGGCTCAAGCTGGAGAACGCGGTGACCGGGGAGGCTTCGCAGCTGCCCGTCACCGGCATGTTCGTCGCGGTCGGACACGACCCGCGCAGTGAACTTGTCCGGGATATCGTCGATGTGGATCCCGACGGATACGTGCTGGTGCGGGACAGAAGCACCTACACCTCATTGGAGGGCGTGTTCGCCGCAGGCGACCTCGTCGACCGGACCTACCGCCAGGCCGTCACCGCCGCCGGAAGTGGTTGTGCCGCAGCCATTGACGCCGAGCGCTGGCTTGCCGAGACTGCGCATTCCCAGACCCTCATCGAGGCTTAGCCTCACCGCCACTGATCACAAGGAGAATAATGAGCGACCACGCGACCGTTACCGTCACCGACGATTCCTTCCAGGAGGACGTCGTCGCCAGCAACAAGCCGGTGCTGGTGGACTTCTGGGCTACCTGGTGCGGGCCCTGCAAGATGGTGGCCCCCGTGCTGGAGGAGATCGCCAAGGACCACGGTGACACCCTCACCATCGCCAAGCTGGATGTGGACGCCAACCCGGAGACCGCTCGCGCGTTCCAGGTCACCTCGATCCCCACGCTGATCCTGTTCCAGAATGGTGAGGCAACCAAGCGTATCGTCGGCGCCAAGAGCAAGTCGGCGTTGCTGCGGGAGCTGGATGGGGTCGTCTAACCGGCCCAACACAGCCCGGTCGACAAGGCCGGGAGTTTCGCCCATCGCCTAGGCATCTGAGACAATAATGCCGTCCAGACGACGGGCTGCCGCTGTCCGGTCGAAGGTCGTGCGGTTTCTTGTGAAAGGCGGAGTATGACGACAGGCGCGTCGAACATTCGCCACGGCGATCGAGGCCCGGCCGTCACCGAGGTGCGCGAGGTACTCACCGCACTCGGGTTCCTGGAGGACCCCGATGAGGTCTTGGCGACCGGCCGACACATTCTGGTGGACCACTTCGATGCGACGTTGCACGACGCCGTGCGGGCGTTCCAACAGCGCCGCGGCTTGCTGGTCGACGGCGTTGTCGGTGCCGCCACCTATCGCACCCTCAAGGAAGCCTCCTATCGCCTCGGAGAGCGCACCCTCTTCCACCAGTTCTCGGCGCCCATGTACGGCGACGATGTGGCGACCCTGCAGAAGCGTCTGCAAGATCTCGGGTTCTACACCGGCCTGGTGGACGGTAACTTCGGCCTGCAGACCTACAACTCGCTCATGTCGTACCAGCGGGAGTACGGGATGACCGCCGACGGCATCTGTGGACCGGAGACCCTGCGCTCCTTCCAGTTGTTGGGCCGGCACGTCACCGGCGGATCCGCGCATGCCATTCGCGAGACCGAGCACGTCCGTAACGCCGGCCCGCAGCTCTCGGGAAAGCGCATCGTGATCGACCCCGGTCTCGGCGGACTCGACCGCGGCGTCATCGTGCCCGGCCGCGAGGGCCCGACCAGCGAAGCAGACATGTTGTGGGACTTGGCAAGCCGCCTCGAGGGACGGATGACCGCCATCGGGATGGACACCTACATCTCGCGCGCCATCCAGAACAACCCCACCGACATCGAGCGTGCAACCTACGCCAACAATGTGGGTGCCGATCTGATGATCAGCCTGCGTTTCGACTCGCAGCCCACGGTGGCCGCCAGCGGCGTCGCCTCCTACCACTTTGGCAACCTGCACGGCTCGGTGTCCACCATCGGACACATGCTGGCCGACTTCATTCAACGAGAAGTAGCCGCGCGCACCGGGTTACGTGACTGTCGCGCGCACGGCCGCACCTGGGACCTGCTGCGTCTCACCCGGATGCCCACCGTACAGGTGGACATCGGATACATCACCTCGCCGAATGATGTCTCCATCCTCAGCGCCGCGCACTACCGCGATGTGGTCGCCGAGTCGATTCTGGCCGCGGTCAAACGCGTGTACCTCCTCGGCAAGAACGACAGGCCCACGGGCACGTTCACTTTCGACGAGCTGCTGGCCCACGAATTGTCCGCCGGGAGCTAGTTCCCCGCTCGCACCTCGATAGCGCTCGCCGGGCAGAGGTGAGCCGCTGCGGCGGCTTCCGCCGCCTGATCCGCACGCAGCGCCCCGGTACCCCGCGCCGTAGCAGTGCCGTCCGGATCAGCGTCGAACAACTCCGGGTGCTGCGCGATGCAGTACCCCGACCCCATACACAGGTCCTGATCGACAGTCACGATAATCCCGCTGCCGGGCGCGCTCATGCTCACGCCCTCCTGAGCGTGACGGGCAATCCGCCGTCCAGGGTCACCGAGAAATTGAAGTGGTGCTTGGGTTTCCATCCCCTTGGCAGCGTCAAGCGATATCTCTGAAAGATGATCGCGAGCAAGAACTGCGCATTCATGTATGCCATGCCGGTGCCCAGACAGTGGTGCCTGCCCGACCCAAACGGCATGAACGCCAACCTCGGGCGCTGCTTAACCAGCGCCTCGTCCATGAACCGGTTGGGGTCATAGGAGTCGGGATCCGCCCACCATCGTGGATCTCGATGCATCGAGTACAGCGACGGGCCGACTATCGTGTGCCGCGGGATGAAGTACCCGCCTATCACGTCGTCTTCCATCGCGAACCGCGGATTGAGTGGGTGGCCCTGCAGCCGCTGTCCCTCGTCGAAACACGCTTTCGCCCAAGCTAACTTGGGCAAGTCCTCAGGGGTCGGGAGCGCGCCGTGCAGTGAGTCGACCTCCGTGTACAAACGGCCGAGATGATCGGGGTGGGCCAGCAGTAGGGCGACGGTCCACGACAGCGACGCCACTACCGTCTCGTATCCACCCGCCATCAAGATCATCAGTTCCATACTGAGATCGCGTTCGGACAAAGGACTTCCGTCATCGTAGGTGGCCTCTAACAACAGGCTCAACAGGTCCGGCGTCTCGACAGGATTCCGGCGACGCTCCTCGATCAACCGCCTCGTCAGTCGTCGCAGTCGCCACATGGACCTGGGTGCGGTATCCCGTCCGGGCATGGGGAGCAGCCGCGGCCGTGGACTCATCAGCGTCACCGAGGCCATCAGCGACATGAAAGTTCTTAAGTCGACGTCGGTTTCGTGGATCTCCTGCTCGGTGATCGCCGACGAGAACATTGCGCGAAGGAACGCCGGTAAGGTCACCTGCGCGATGGCGTGCTGCAGATCCACCGGTTGACCGGTGTCAATCCACCGTGACCACCGGTCCACTCGGATGACAAACTCATCTGCGATCACCTCCGCTACCCGTGCCAAGTGGCGGCGCCCGAACATCGGCATGAGCATCCGGCGTCGCTGCCGGAACTTCTCCCCCTCGAGCATCGGAATCGCCGCGCCGATCACGCCCATCGCGGCCTGGCCCGGCCCGATCATGCTGTAACGACCCACCGGATCATCCATCACCTGGCTGGCGTAGTCCGGATGGTTCACCACGACAATGCTGCCGCCCAACGGAAATGGGACACGATAGATGTCGCCGTACTCGTTGGCGCACCGCCGAAAGAACTCGAACGGCTCCCGCCGCATCTCCAGGACACTGCCCACCACGGGCCGGCCGACGGGGCCGGGTGGAGTGAGCACAGAGCTCCCCACCCCCCGCACGGCGCTGGACGCCAGCGGTATCCCTGCGCGGGTCATCCCCCACGGGTCGTGCCGCAAAGATGCGAATCTCCCCCGTGCCCTGCCAATCTCGTTGACTTCACACACCGTTGGATTCATCGGCAGTGGCCCCCATTGCCCCGCCAGCTCGCGCGGTAGGCCCTCACCCGGCGCGGAACTTCGGGTGTGGGTCGGTATCTGAGCCTCTAGCGGGCAGGCCTCGGCCACGGTCGAGACCAGCGGTGGCTGCGGCATATTCATCAGTTCCTCTTCCCGAGAGTTCGATTACGCTGCCGGAGCGGGTTGTCTGGCCGGCGTGCTGCGCGCCGGTCCCAACACCCTGGCTCCGACCTCGTCGCGGTAGCGCTGACACGTCGGTGAGTACGCCGCGATGACGACCGCCGCGAGATTGAGCGCCGTGGACAGGCTGGCCAGCGCCCAGGACGGCCCCGGTCCAAGCCCCAGATGAATCGCGAAATAGTTCGGCAGCGTGCAGACGATCGTGTAGGCCAGATACACCCCAGGAGCAACGAACGGGATTATCGCCCAACGGTATCCACGCATGTGCGGCCGTATTGCGACCAGTACCCATGCGATCATGACCAGAAATCCGCCGTTTTGCACCAGACTCGGCAGCGGCACACCGAAGACCAGCGCGTTGTTGCTGTAGTAGTGCATCAGGCCGAAATGGCTGTTGACCATCTCGCCGATACATTCGGCGATTCCGAACACGACCGCGAATGCGATGAGTGTCCATGCGGCCCAGCCCTTCTTGATCATCTCGTACACCACCAAGGCCGTGGGCGCTGTGCCTACCCACACCAGCGGAACGAAGATCGGTAACGGCCGGTCGGCGATGGTGACGTACGGCAAGACATTGGTCATGTACGTGGTGGCGCCGATGACGTCGAGCCATGGTTCGACGAAGTACGGCAAGATCGTCACCCCGCTGAGCATGACGAGCCAATACATCAGGGCGTCTTCGTGCCTGCGCATGGTCATCCAGCCCACCCAGACGAGCGAGATCGCCAGGCACGCAACGAGTACGGCGACAACCGTCCACGCCCACCACGGCTCGCCATGAATGACAGGGGGCGGACCCCATTGCGCGCCCGCGCTCAGCCGTGTGATCACAAGTGTCCTTTCGCCGTCGCCTACAGAACCTTTTCGGACATTAGTGTCTGACTCGAGAACAAGTCAATCATTTCGAGACAAATCATTCCGTTGAAGGACATGGCTGGCACGGTGCCTCGGTGGTCGACTATCCTCGGCCGCATGGTGGACCCATCGGGATCGCCGATCCGGATGGCCGATCGGCAGCGCGCCCGCCGCAGCGAGCTCGTCAAAGAAGAGGTGGTCGAGGCAGCCCTGGCGGAGTTCTCCGAGCGCGGATACCACCAGACCTCCATCGCGCATATCGCGGAGCGGCTCGGCACCGGGCACTCGATGTTCTATCGATACTTCACCAACAAGCGCGACATCCTTGAACACGTGGTCCAGCACGCCACCCAGCGCACCATCGAGACCCTCAGTCATACGCTTCCCGGCAGCATCACGTCGCTGGACGAATTCCATGATTTCGCAGTGAATCTCGGGCTCGCCTACATCGGAATGGTGGTCGCCGATCCACGGCTGTCGCGCTTGATGCTGCAACAGGGCGCTGCGGTGGATGCGGAGATGACCGCGCAGTTCTGTCGCGTATTCGACGCGGGGGCTTCGGTTCTCGCCGGCCTATTGCGCGGCGGCATCGAATCCGGTTATGTGCGCCCGGATATCGACGTCGAGGCCGTCGCTGATTCGGTGGCAGGTATACCGCTGGGTGTGCTCGCCCGCTACGGGCACGATCCCGATCAGGACATCCTCGCGTCTCGAGTCCGTGCGACCGCCGACCTCGTCTGCCGGGGCATCGCACCCTGAGGGGAATACGCCCCCTACCGGTGAGCGTTTTTCGCGGCTGTGAACACTTTCACCGTCGGCGACGCGACCATCACGCAGCTGACCGAACTCGAGGTGTGGCCCATCCCGCCACGTGATTGGTATCCGGCCATCAGCGACGAGCAGATCGCATTCGCCCGCGCGGCGTATGCACCCTCGGCTGTCTCGAAGGACGGTACCGAGCTGGTCTTCTCCATTCACAACTACCTCATCGAGCTGGGCGGCACCGTGGTGGTTGTCGATACCTGCTCGGGCAATCACAAGAACCGGCCCTTCTTCCCGGACCTGCACATGCTCGATACCGACTACCTGACTCGCCTCAGACGGGCTGGATTCGATCCGGACGATGTCGACATCGTCATCAATACCCATCTTCATATGGATCACTGCGGCTGGAACACGCGGTTGACCGAGGGCGGCTGGCGCCCCACCTTCTCGAACGCCACCTACCTATTCGACTCTACTGAGCTGAAATACCTTCAGGCACAGTGGGAATCCGCTCCGGTGGAGGAATGGACCGAAGGCGGCGGCTGGGTCTATCAGGACAGTGTGCTTCCGGTCCTCGAAGACGCAACACACGCTGTTGTCGGACCGGGTCATCAGATCCACTCTCACGGCTCCACCCGCATCACCACCCTCGACGCCGCCGGACACACCCCGGGGCACCTCGCCATCGAGATCAGCACTCCGAGCGCCGGTGTGATCATCGCCGGCGACGCACTGCACCACCCGATGCAGGCCCAGTTTCCAGATCTACCCTTCTTCGCGGACGCCGACGCCCTCATGGGCATCGCCGCACGCCGCTCACTGCTGGGGCGGTGTGCCGATGAAGGCCTTCGGCTTGTGACGGCCCATTTCCCGGCTCATCTACCGCTCGGCGTCCGTCGTAGCGGTACCGCATTCGAATGGGACCCTCGAGCCGCGGGATAAGCCCGTGCTCAGGAGATGCAGCTAGAACGCGGCGCCAACCACTGGTCCCGCCCCGGCGGGTTGCGGGATCTGCACCGATTCCAGCAGCCGCTCCAGTGCGGCCTCCACATCGGCCTTCCAGCCGAGCCCACGGTCAAGCTCTAATCGCAGTCTCGGGAAATGCTGATGGGGCGCCACCACGGTGAAGCCGACATCCTTCAGGAAGTCCACGTCGATCATGCACTGCTCGATGGTGCACTCACCCAACACATCTGCCGCATCGGCGAATCTGGCCGTCGTTGGGCCTTTCGGGCGAAGAGGATCCGATCCCGGACCTTCGCACAATTCCAGCGCCTCATTGGTTCGGCCGAATGCCTCCAGTGCCCGCACACCACGGCGCACCAACTCGGCGACTACGTTGGCGACGATGCTGTGCGGCAAGCCGTCTGATTCGTGCCCCGGCTCCACCCCCAGGGACGTCAGCAGGACCGCGTCGGCGCTCACCGGAGCCGTTGGAAACAAGCGGGCACGCGGCACCACCCCGGGCGGGGCATACAACGCGTACCCCACGGTGGCCGGTCGAGACTGCGGGCCGGTGACCGCGACCTGACCGCATGACCCCCACTCGAGCATGACCATCGACAGCCACGCTTCCTTCTCGAACTCGGGGTCCGACAGGTGCTGGTTATCTCCGACGGTAGCGGGGTCCACTTCCCAGAAGACACACCGCCGGGCGTGCTTGGGTAGCTGCTCGAAACCATCGAGCCGCAAAGGAACGATCCGAGCCGACACTGGTCTAGTACGCCTCCACGTCTGGTCAACATGGTGCGCGGTACGCCTCATGCGTCCGGCAACCCCTCAAGGATAAGCGAAATTTCTGGTTTGGCACCCGCCGGCCTCGTCGTGATGCGCCGAAACCGTAACCGCTACCGCGGCCGAGCAAGCCGCTCCGCTGCTGAACCGAAACCCCTTATTTACCAACCACTTTCGCGGCCCGGTGGGATTTTGGCGGGTTTCACGTCACTGTGACGTTTTTCCCCTGTGGGTCAGGACGTTGCCTCGCCGGACATCATGTCGACAATTCGCTGCAAATCCTCGACCGAACCGAACTCGACGACGATTTTGCCCTTACGCTTCCCCAGGCTCACCGTCACGCGAGTGTCGAAGGTACCCGACAGTCGCTCGGCGACATCCTGAAGACCAGGCATCTGGATCGGCTTGCGCCGCGGTGCCGGTTTGGGGGCATCGCTGCGGTTCGCCAGCGTCACCGCTTCCTCTGCGGCACGCACCGACATGCCTTCCGCCACGATCCGCGCGGCGAGCTCCTCCTGTGCTCCGGCGCCACCATCAAGGGCGAGCAGCGCGCGCGCATGCCCCGCCGACAGCACGCCCGCCGCGACCCGACGCTGTACCGCGATGGGCAGACGCAGCAGCCTGATCATGTTGGAGATCACCGGCCGCGACCGGCCGATCCGGGTGGCCAGTTCCTCGTGCGTTACGTCGAACTCGTCGAGAAGCTGTTGGTAGGCGGCCGCCTCTTCCAAGGGGTTGAGCTGTGCCCGATGGATATTCTCGAGCAGCGCGTCGCGGAGCAGATTGTCGTCGGCCGTCTCGCGGACGATCGCCGGGATGGTCTCAAGGCCGGCCTGTTGGGTGGCACGCCACCGCCGCTCCCCCATCACCAGTTCATAATCGCCGCCCTCGGCCGTACGCACGACGATCGGCTGCATCACGCCGAACTCACGGATCGAGTGAACCAGCTCGGCGAGCGCCTCCTCATCGAACACCTGGCGCGGCTGCTTGGGGTTGGGCTTGATGGCCGTCACCGGGATCTCACGATAGACCGCGCCGATATCGACAGGAGGCGCTACCGGAGCCGTAGGGCCGCCGCCGATGATCACATCGGCGGCCGCATCTCCCAGACGCGGACCCGAAGGAGCCGGCGAGCCATCCACCGGTGCGGTCGGGATCAGGGATGCCAGGCCTCGGCCGAGTCCGCCCTTACGCCGTGATGATGGCGACTGACTCATCGGTTACTTCTCCCTTTTCGCATCCACTCGGCACACCTGATCATCTTCCCGTAGCGCACACCGCTCATTGCGGATCACTCGCCGACGGGCCCGGCCGCTGCGCGAGTTCGCGCGCGGCATCCAAGTAACTCAGGGCACCGCGTGAACCCGGGTCGTACTCGAGGACGCTGGTCCCGTATCCCGGTGCTTCAGACACCTTGACGCTGCGTGGGATGACCGAGCTCAATACCTTCGGTCCGAAGTGGCTACGCACCTCATCGGCCACCTGGTCGGCGAGCTTGGTCCGGCCGTCGTACATGGTGAGCAGAATCGTCGAGACATGCAGCGCGGGATTCAGGTGGGCCTGGACGAGTTCGATGTTCCGCAGCAGCTGCCCCACACCCTCGAGCGCGTAGTACTCGCACTGGATGGGGATCAGCACCTCGTTGGCGGCGACGAGCGCGTTGACGGTCAACAGACCAAGCGACGGCGGGCAGTCGATGAAGACGAAGTCGAAGGCATCAGCGGGCAGCCCCGCGATTGCACCGCGCAACCGTCCTTCACGAGCGACCATCGAGACCAGCTCGATCTCGGCGCCGGCGAGGTCGATCGTGGCCGGGACACAGAACAGGTGCTCGCTCTGCGGGCTGGATTGAATCGCGTCCTTGATGGGGATCTCGCCGAGGAGAACCTCGTACGAAGACGGTGTACCTGCCCGATGATCGGCACCCAGCGCGGTGCTCGCGTTGCCCTGCGGATCGAGGTCGATCACCAGAACATTGAGTCCCTGCATCGCCATCGCTGCGGCGAGGTTCACCGCGGTCGTCGTCTTTCCGACGCCGCCCTTCTGGTTGGCGATCGTCAGCATCCTGCGATGTGCCGGCTTGGGTAGGCGGACCGATCCCTGCTTGAGTTGGGTCGCGCGCTGAGCGGCCGCACCGATGGGAGTCTCTGACTCCTCGAAGTTCGCGGGCGATCTGTGGCCGTCACCCACCGCGCCGGTTTCACGTGAAACATCGTCGCTACTCACTGTCGTCTCCTTGATCGGATGCTCATCGGCTCCGCTTTCGCGTCCCGCCGCGGGAGTTCCCCCGCCGACGGTCTCCGTCGCATTCTTTCCGCCGCGCGACCACCACCGTGGTGCGCGGATCGAGGTACCGCGTGCCACATTGCACCACCCTCACATCGTCAGCACCGAGCAGGCTCAGCGCACTACCGAACTGCTGCACTTCTTCATCGGCGCGATCACCCTTGATCGCCAACATGCGCCCGCCAACCCGCGTCAACGGAAGGGACCAGCGGGCGATCTTATCGAGTGCCGCGACTGCCCGAGAGGTCACTGCGTCGGCCCCACCAACCGCCGCCACAACACTCGGCTCTTCGGCCCGGCCCCGCATCACCGATACGTTGGTCAGCCCCAGCCTCTCGATCATTTCACGGAGGAAGTCGGTGCGGCGCAGCATCGGCTCGACGAGAACGATATCTACATCGGGGCGTGCGATACCCAACGGAATACCCGGCAGCCCGGCACCGCTCCCGACGTCAATCACACGCTCCGCGGGATCGAGCAGCTCGCCCAGAACCGCACTATTGAGAATGTGACGCTCCCACAATCGATCGGCCTCGCGGGGGCCAATCAAACCCCGCTCCACACCAATCGTGGAAAGCGCCTCGACATACTCGACAGCGACCGGAAGACGCTCACCGAATACCTCGGTTGCGGCCCCCGGCACCGGGAGGGTCTCGTCGTGTTTCACGTGAAACATTCCTCCCGGAGCGCGGCCACTGAATTACATGGTTGAGATTTGGTGGCGATCAGTCGTGCAGGATGACGACGCGGCGCGACGGCTCCACGCCCTCGCTCTCGCTGTGCACACCATCGACCGCCGCGACAGCGTCGTGCACGATCTTGCGCTCGAACGGCGTCATCGGCGCGAGCTCCTCGCGCTCACCCGACTCGAGCACCTGCTTAGCGATCTTGGTTCCCAACGCCGCGAGCTCGTCGCGGCGCTCACCGCGCCAGTTCGCGATGTCCAGCATCAGGCGGCTGCGCTCACCGGACTTCTGCTGGACCGCCAGGCGGGTCAGCTCCTGCAGCGCATCGAGCACCTCGCCCTTGCGGCCGACAAGCTTCGTCAGATCGCCGCCGCCGTCAATGCTGACGATCGCGCGGTCGCCCTCGACATCCAGATCGATGTCACCATCGAAGTCGAGGAGATCGAGGAGCTCTTCCAGGTAGTCACCGGCGATCTCGCCTTCGGCAACCAGACGTTCTTCAAGGTCACCTTTACGTGTCTCACCCTCCGGTGCGACGTCGACCTCGGCTGTGGTCTCCTCGGCCTGAGTGTCCAGATCAGTCATTGTTCTTCTCCTTTGTCACGCCCGTGCAGAATCGCGGGCGGTTAGCGCTTGCGGCGACGATCGGGCCGAGCACCCGGCTTCGGGGTGCGGCTCGTCGTGCCTGATCCATTTGTGGAGTTCGGGGAAGCCTGTCCCCCGGTGTCCTCGTCCGTACCATCGGACTCCGCAACCTCGACGCTGTCTGCGTTGTTGTCGGACTCGTCTGCCTGTTTGGTCGGTTGGCTCTTGCCACCACGTGTCGGCTTGGCGCCTGGCTTCGGGGCGTTGGCTGCCCGCCGCTCCAGATCCGCCTGCTTCTTCTCTTCTTCTTCCTTGGCGATGTTGTTGAAGACGTAGTGCTGCTGGCCGAACGTCCAGATATTGTTCGCCACCCAGTACAGGATGATCGCCAGCGGCAGGAATGGTCCACCGACCACCACGCCCAACGGGAAGACGTACAACGCCAGCCGGTTCATGATTTGGGTCTGCGGGTTGGCTTGGGCCTCAGGGCTCTGACGCGCGATCGACGCCCGGCTGTTGAAGTACGTTGCGACGCCGGCGAGCACCATCAGAGGTATCGCGACACCCGCCACGGCCCACCTGTTGAATTCGGTGAACGCGTCCAAACCCGTCGTCTGAATCATGGTCGCGCCCAGTGGCGCCCCGAACAGATTGGCATCCAGGAAGTTGGCGACGTCGCCCGCGCTAAAGATGTAGTTACCGGTGGCGCGGTTCGCCTCCACCGACATATGCACCTGGCCGAAGCCACCGGTAGTTCGGTTGAAGGAACGCAGCACATGGAACAGGCCGAGGAACACCGGGATCTGCGCCAGCATGGGCAGACATCCCAGAATCGGGTTGAAGCCGTGATCGCGCTGCAGCTTCTGCATCTCCAGCGCCATGCGCTGGCGGTCGTTCTTGTACTTCTTCTGCAGCGCCTTGATTTGTGGCTGCAGCTCCTGCATCTGCCGCGTAGTCCGGATCTGCCGCACGAACGGCTTGTACAGAATCGCGCGCAGGGTGAACACGAGGAACATCACCGACAGCGCCCACGCGAAAAAGTTCTTGGGCCCCAACAGGTACGCGAACAGCTTGTACCAAACCCACATGATCGCCGAGACCGGGTAATAAATGAACCCGAGACTGAACCAATCAAACATCCGCTGTACTCCTCCGCACGCTCGCGTGCTCTACGTCCCCGTGCTTGGTATGGCGTTCAGGGATCGGATCCCACCCACCGTGATGCCACGGCCCACACTTCAGTAAGCGGATCGTCGCCAACCAACCGCCGCGGACCAGTCCGTGCACACTCAATGCCTCCACCGCGTACTGACTACAGGTCGGCATGAATCGGCAACTGGGCAGCCGGGTCGGTGAGATCCAGGTCTGGTACAGGCGGATAAGGAAGATCACGGCCCGCGCCGGGCGGCTTCTCATCGCGGCCGTTCTGGCGCTGGTTCCTGCCGTCGTACCGACCGTTCGATTCCGTCTCGCAATTGCTGACGCAGGCTGGCCGACAGTGCGGTTCCGCTGCTGGGCAATGCCCTGATCACCATGCGATCGACTGGCTCGAGCACGGGCAGCACTTCTGCGGCGACGTGCCGAAGCCTGCGAGACACCCGGTGGCGTACTACTGCTCCACCGACCGACTTTCCGACGATCAGACCGACCTTGGGACCCTCAGCGGGCACGGACGTAGAGCCCTCGTAGCCGCGCTGGAGGTGAATCACCAAGTCCGCGTGGGCACTTCGCACTCCACGCTTGACGGTCTGCCGGAATTCGGATGATTTAGTCATCCGGTGTCGAGTCGGTAACACCGACTACCTACCTGCGCCCGAAACTCAGGCAGTCAGTTCCTTGCGGCCCTTACGACGCCGCACCGCAATGATCGCGCGGCCCGCGCGGGTGCGCATGCGCAACCGAAAACCGTGGGTACGTGCACGACGCCGATTGTTTGGCTGGAAGGTCCGCTTGCCCTTTGCCACCGCTACTACTCCTTCATGTCCGTCACGCCTTCAACAGACATCGCTCACGCCGTTCGTTCACGACGCATGCGATGTGCTGAGACGCATCAGTCCGTTGGTACTTCTCACTCGCCACCGGCGCGGTGCCTACGGAATCTCGGGTTTCATCCCTGATGACGTGCGGTTCGCGGCCGTGCCGCCAACGTTCGGGCGACTGTTTGAGGGTACTGACCTGCTCGGCGCCGGTCAAACTGATCACAAACGTCACACGCGTATCCCTTCTGCACAGGAATCTGTCACCTCAGCGAAAGTTGTCGCCGATGTCTCTGGATCGGTTGGCGAGGCGGAACAAAAACTGTTAGCTTCTGCGAATGCCGTTTCCACCGGGCGAACACATCGGAACCACCCACGCGGGCCGATGCCGATCGCGGTCGGACACCGACTAGCCGGTCCCCCGGAGCAGGTGATCCGACGTGATCTCCTGGTACACGCACACTGATCACCATCGGGTGGTCTGCTTTGTTGTCCACAGGTGTGGATAACCGTGTGGAAAGCCACGACCAATCATTGAAAAGGGGCTAATGTCGACGTGTCCCCTCCAGTAAGAGAGATGCCCGCCGTTGACTGATGAACTGAATTCCCAGTTCACGGCGGTATGGAATACCGTCGTCGCAGAGCTTAACGGTGACGACAATCAATATCTGTCCAGCTTTCCGCCGTTGACGCCGCAGCAGCGCGCCTGGCTGACTCTGGTCAAACCACTCACGATGGCCGAGGGTTTCGCACTGCTTTCGGTGCCGTCCAGCTTCGTGCAAAACGAGATCGAACGGCACTTACGCGGACCCATTGTGGAGGCCCTTTCCCGCAGGATCGGTGAGACCGTCGAGCTCGGTGTGCGAATCGCAGCACCGGCTCCTGGCGAAGATCCGGAGGTCGCCGGAACAGCTCCAGAACTCGAGCTCGACGAGGTCGATGAGACCACCGAGGCGCTTGCTAGCGCACACGAATCGTGGCCGTCCTACTTCATCAATCGTCCCGGCGGAGCCGACAAGGCTGAGACCCCCGACACGAGCCTCAATTCGCGCTACACCTTCGAATCCTTCGTCATCGGCGCGTCCAACCGGTTCTCCCACGCAGCGGCTGTCGCTGTTTCCGAAGCCCCCGCCCGGGCCTATAACCCGTTGTTCATCTGGGGCGAGTCCGGGTTGGGCAAGACACATCTGCTCCACGCCGCGGGGAACTACGCTCAGCGCCTGTTCCCCGGAATGCGCGTCAAGTACGTGTCCACCGAAGAGTTCACCAACGACTTCATCAACTCTTTGCGCGATGACCGCCGGGTCGCGTTCAAACGCAGCTACCGCGACATCGATGTTCTCCTGGTCGATGACATCCAGTTCATCGAGGGCAAGGAAGGTATCCAGGAAGAGTTCTTCCACACCTTCAACACCTTGCACAACGCCAACAAGCAGATCGTGATCTCCTCGGACCGGCCGCCGAAGGGCCTGGCCACTCTCGAGGACCGGCTACGCACCCGCTTCGAGTGGGGCCTCATCACCGATGTTCAGCCTCCGGAACTTGAAACCCGGATCGCGATCCTGCGCAAGAAGGCGCAGATGGATCGGCTCGACGTCCCCGACGACGTACTAGAGCTCATCGCCAGCCGGATCGAACGCAATATCCGCGAGCTCGAGGGTGCCCTCATCCGGGTGACGGCGTTCGCATCGCTGAACAAGTCCCCCATCGAGTTGTCGTTGGCCGAGATCGTGCTGCGCGACCTCATCCCAGACTCCAACGCCATCCAGATCAGCGCGGCCACGATCATGGCCGTCACCGCCGAGTACTTCGATACCAGCCTTGACGAGCTTCGTGGGCCCGGTAAGACGCGGGCGCTGGCACAGGCACGTCAGATCGCCATGTACCTGTGTCGTGAGCTCACCGACCTGTCACTGCCCAAGATCGGTCAGACCTTCGGGCGTGACCACACCACCGTCATGTACGCCGACAAGAAGGTGCGTGGCGAAATGGCTCAGCGGCGTGAGGTTTTCGACCACGTCAAAGAGCTCACCGCGCGGATCCGCCAGCGCTCCCGACACTGACCCCATCCCTCCCCTCACCCGGCCCGCGCGGCCGGGTTTTTTTGTCGCACAACACCGACGCCGGCTCTCAACGCACGCCTATTTCAAGACTTTTCAAGATTTTTCTCGACGATTTTTTGTCACCTCGTGTGGCTCACACGTCACATCCACACCAATGGAGGTTGTGCACAGGACTGTGGACTGCTGTGGGGCAAACCTGGGATCGGCGGGGAGTTGCTGAACGAATGACATCTGGTCCACACCTGCCCGCCGCGAACCGCGTCTGAATCCACAAACTCCTGACAACCCCGCTGAGCCTCTGTCGTGCGATAACACTTGTCTGTCCACAGATTCCACAGCACCTACTAATACTGCTTAAATCTCTATCTAATCTTCCTCTTTAAAAGCAGCTGTGTGGATGGACGCGTCAACATGGTCGGTCGAGCCGGTAACCGAGCGATGGCCGACAGGGATCCTCGCGGAGACCGATCCGCTTTCACGATGCGTCGAAAGCATCTACGGTTGTGCTTCGGAAGTCGCGTGGCCTGTCGGCTTCCCACTCCGAGTGACAGGACTTGTGCACGGCGCCCCGGTCAGTACCGGATGGCCGCCGATGCGCTGTCAGCACTGTCACCCGGACGTGCCACGATGGCTATCAGGGATTTTTGTGTGGAGACAGTCCGACCTGGACAACGAGGAAGCGAAGGGTATTCATGGATCTTGCGAGCCCCACTGCCGCAGACACCAGCCTGAAGTTCAGGGTCGCGCGTGATGATTTCGCCGATTCGGTGGCGTGGGTCGCGCGGAGTCTGCCCTCTCGGCCGACGGTTCCAGTGCTGGCGGGTGTGCTGCTGACCGCGCATGACACCGGTTTGAGGCTGTCGGGCTTCGATTACGAGGTTTCCTCGCAGGTGCAGGTGCCGGCCGAGGTCGCGGCTTCCGGTAGCGCACTTGTGTCGGGCCGGCTGCTCTCGGATATCACGCGGTCACTGCCCAACAAGCCTGTTGATGTGGCGCTGGAGGGCACGCGGCTGCTGATCAGCTGCGGAAGCGCGAAGTTCTCGCTGCCGAGCATGCCGGTCGAGGACTACCCGGCGCTGCCTTCGCTCCCGGAGGAGACCGGTGCACTGGGTGCCGAGGTGTTCTCCGAGGCGATTGGTCAGGTAGCGGTCGCCGCGGGCAAGGACGACACACTTCCGATGCTTACCGGTGTTCGTGTTGAAATCAACGGCGACACAGTGGTTTTGGCGGCAACAGACCGATTCCGCTTGGCGGTCCGTGAGCTGAAGTGGACTTCGGGCGCAGGTGAGATCAACGCCGCGGTGCTGGTACCGGCCAAGACCTTGTCCGAGGCGGCAAAGTCGGCCTCCAGTGGGTCAGACGTGCAGCTCGCGTTGGGATCGGGTTCGGCCATCGGATCCGAGGGCCTACTCGGAATTGTCAGCAACGGCAAGCGCAGCACCACTCGCCTGCTCGACGCCGAGTTCCCCAAGTTCCGCCAGTTGCTCCCGACTGAGCACACCGCTTTGGCGACCGTTGGCATCGCGGAGTTGGTTGAGGCCATCAAACGTGTTGCGCTGGTTGCTGATCGCGGCGCGCAAATCCGTCTGGAGTTCGAGCCCGGGCTGCTGCGCCTGTCCGCAGGCGCCGACGATGTGGGTCGTGCCGAGGAAGAGCTGGATGTCGAGTTCGTCGGCGAACCGCTGACCATTGCCTTCAACCCGACCTACCTGACCGACGGGCTGGGGTCGCTGCACTCGAGCCGGGTGACGTTCGGTTTCACCACGCCCAGCCGTCCGGCGGTGCTGCGTCCTGCGGAAGACGATCAAAGCTCCCCAGAAGGAACCGGGCCGTTCACGGCAGCGCAAACTGACTATGTCTATCTATTGATGCCGGTGCGCCTGCCCGGCTAGGGCTTGCGCCCCAAACAGTATTTGTACTGGTCATCGGAGGTTATGGGTCATGCAGCTAGGTTTGGTTGGGCTGGGCAAGATGGGATTCAACATGCGCGACCGGCTGCGGGCCGGCGAGCATGAGGTCATCGGGTACGACCCTCGCCCCGAGGTCACCGATGTGCCGTCGCTCAAAGCGTTGGCGGATGCACTCGAGGCGCCACGTGTTGTGTGGGTGATGGTGCCGTCCGGTCCCGTCACACAGCAGACGATCGCCGAGCTCGCCGCGGAATTGTCCGAGGGCGACCTCGTGATCGATGGCGGCAACTCACGATTCACCGAGGACAAGCCCAACGCAGATTTGTTGGCCGCCAAGGGAATCGGATACATCGATGCGGGTGTCTCGGGTGGAGTGTGGGGCAAGGAGAACGGCTACGGATTGATGGTTGGCGGCAGTGACGCCGATGTTGCGCGCGCGCTGCCGATCTTCGACACGTTGCGGCCGGAGGGCGACCGCGCGGATGGCTTCGTGCACGCCGGACCGGTGGGCGCGGGTCATTACGCGAAGATGATCCACAACGGCATCGAGTACGGGCTCATGCACGCCTATGCCGAGGGGTACGAGCTGCTGGCGGCCGAGCCGTTGATCACCGATGTGCAGGCGGTGCTGCAGGCTTGGACCAAGGGCACCGTGGTGCGATCCTGGCTGCTCGATTTGTTGGCCAAGGCGTTGAAGGAAGATCCTGGCTTCGACGCGATTTCGGGATACACCGAGGATTCCGGTGAGGGCCGCTGGACGGTAGAAGAGGCCATCAACCACCGGGTGCCGGTGCCGGTGATCGCGGCGTCTTTGTTCGCGCGATTTGCCTCTCGGCAAGAGGATTCGCCTGCGATGAAGGCGGTTTCGGCGTTGCGCAACCAGTTCGGCGGCCACGCGGTCAAGCGCGTCGGTCTCTCCGGCTAAGGCAGGCGCGTGGACTAGGTGTACGTACGACAGCTGGGATTGCGGGATTTCCGGTCATGGGAGCGAGTGGACCTGGAACTCGAGCCCGGACGCACCGTTTTCGTCGGACCCAACGGCTATGGCAAAACGAATCTAGTTGAAGCCCTGTGGTATTCATCCACGCTGGGTTCTCATCGGGTCGCTACCGACGCACCCCTGGTCCGCAACGGTGCGGAGCGGGCGGTGGTGTCGACCATCGTGGTGAATGAGGGCCGCGAGCTGGCGGTCGACCTGGAAATTGCGGCTGGACGGGCCAACAAGGCCAGGATCAACCGATCCCCGGTGCGCAGCCCCCGCGAGATCGTCGGGATCTTGCACGCGGTGCTGTTCGCGCCCGAAGACCTGTCGCTGGTGCGCGGCGACCCTTCCGACCGGCGGAGGTTCCTGGACGATCTTTTGATTCAGCGCCGTCCCCGAATGGCGGGTGTGCGCGCGGACTACGACAAGGTGCTTCGGCAGCGCACCGCGCTGCTGAAGACCGCGGGGGCAGCGCTTCGGCAGCGCAACGATCAAAGCGTGCTGGATACCCTCGATGTGTGGGACGGGCATCTTGTGGCCCATGGTGCCGAATTACTCTCCGCCCGTATCGAATTGGTAGGCCAGCTGCGACCGCTGGTGGAGAAGTCCTATCAACTGCTGGCGCCGACGTCTCGTCCCGCGGATATCGCGTACCGCAGCAGCGTGGTTGGTGTGGAGGGAGAGTTGTCGGTGCAACATCTCGCGGATGCATTGCACGCCGGATTGGTGGCCAGACGGTCCGCGGAGATCGAACGAGGTGTCTGTCTGGTCGGACCACACCGCGATGACCTGGAACTGCGGCTTGGGGACGGCCCGGCCAAGGGGTTCGCCAGTCACGGGGAATCCTGGTCCTTCGCGTTGGCATTGCGATTGGCGGCCTTTGACCTGCTCCGTTCCGATGGCACCGACCCACTCCTGATGCTCGACGACGTGTTCGCGGAACTGGATGGTGCCAGGCGCCGGTCCTTGGCCGCGGTGGCCGCCGATGCAGAGCAAGTTCTGGTGACGGCGGCGGTCCCGGACGATGTTCCCGAGGAATTGTCGGCGCGCACGGTTACCGTCGACGTGCGGGAAGATTCCTCGGGCAGAAAGTCGGTGGTGCATGAGTGAGGAAGAGGCCTGGCCGCCGGAGCATTTAGCCGGGGTGACGGGGATGGATTTGGTACGCCGGGTGCTCGAAGAAGCGCGCGGTGCGGCCAAGCAGCAGGGCAAGGACGTCGGCAGAGGCGGCCGCTCCCCGCAGCAGCGCCGCAAGGTTGCCGGGGGACGACGCACCTGGTCGGGTCCTGGCCCGGATGCCCGAGACCCACAGCTATTGGGAACGGCCGCAGGAGATCTGGCCAACCGGCGCGGCTGGTCACCCCGGGTGTCTGAGGGTGCGGTGTTCGGACGGTGGGATGCTGTCGTCGGCGAGCAGATCGCCGCTCATGCGACACCGACCGCCCTGAACGAGGGTGTGCTGACGGTCGCCGCGGAGTCCACGGCGTGGGCGACACAGCTGCGGTTGGTGCAGGCACAGCTGCTGGCGAAGATCGCCGCGGCCGTGGGTGACGGTGTGGTGACCAGTTTGAAGATCTCTGGACCGACCGCACCGTCCTGGCGCAAGGGCCCCCGGCATATTGCCGGACGCGGTCCGCGCGACACCTACGGCTGAGGGCTCATCGCCGCGTCGCGCGACGGAAACGGGGTCTAGAGCGTCCTGATACGGGCAGATCCGAGATATGCGACGGACGGCGTAAATAGAGGGGACGAAACATGCCCTGAAACTAGGTGCCGTCGGTGCAGACCAGTAGGATGGTGCTAACACGGATCGCTGGGTCTATGACCCGCGAGAGTCGTTACTTCCAGACAGGAGACAAAGTCGATCGTGGCTGCGCCGAAGAAGAGTGACAAGAGCGAATACAGTGCCGACTCGATCACCATCCTCGAGGGGCTCGAAGCGGTCCGGAAGCGCCCCGGTATGTACATCGGGTCCACCGGCGAACGCGGTCTACACCACCTGATCTGGGAAGTTGTCGATAACTCCGTTGATGAGGCGATGGCCGGGTACGCGACCACCGTCGAGGTGACGATGCTTGAGGACGGCGGCATCCAGGTCAAGGACGATGGCCGCGGTATTCCGGTAGCTATGCATGCCACGGGAATACCGACCGTTGATGTCGTCATGACGCAGCTGCACGCCGGCGGCAAGTTCGACTCAGACTCCTACGCGGTGTCGGGCGGTCTGCACGGTGTGGGTATCTCCGTGGTGAACGCGCTCTCGACAAAGGTCGAGTTGGAGATCTTGCGCGATGGACACGAGTGGCAGCAGGTGTACACGGCGTCGGTGCCGGGAACGTTGCAGCAGGGCGCCCCCACCAAGAAGACAGGCACCACGGTCCGGTTCTGGGCGGATCCGAATATCTTCGAGACCACCACTTACGACTTCGAGACGGTCGCCAGGCGTCTGCAAGAGCAGGCCTTCCTGAACAAGGGTCTGACCATCAAGCTCACCGACGAGCGCGTGAGCAACGCAGATGTGACGGACGAAGTGGTCAGCGATACCGCTGAGGCACCCAAGACTGCTGAAGAGCAGGCTGCGGAATCGGCTGCGCCCCATAAGGTTAAGAACCGCGTCTTCCACTATCCCGACGGTCTGGTCGACTTTGTCAAGCACATCAACCGCACCAAATCGGCCATCCACTCCACCATCGTCGACTTCTCCGGCAAGGGCGAGGGCCATGAGGTGGAGATCGCGATGCAGTGGAACGCCGGCTACTCAGAGTCGGTGCACACCTTCGCCAACACCATCAACACCCATGAGGGCGGTACGCACGAGGAGGGATTCCGGGCGGCGCTCACGACGGTGGTCAACAAGTACGCCAAGGAGAAGAAGCTCCTCAAGGAAAAGGACACCAACCTCACCGGTGACGACATTCGCGAAGGCTTGGCCGCTGTCATCTCGGTGAAGGTGGGCGAGCCCCAGTTCGAGGGCCAGACCAAGACCAAGCTGGGCAACACCGAGGTCAAGTCGTTTGTGCAGAAGGTGTGTAACGAGCAGCTGCAGCACTGGTTCGACTCGAACCCGGCCGACGCGAAAACTGTTCTAAATAAGGCGGTTTCGTCGGCGCAGGCGCGTATCGCGGCGCGCAAGGCACGCGAGCTGGTCCGCCGCAAGAGCGCCACCGACATCGGCGGGCTGCCCGGCAAGCTGGCCGATTGCCGCTCCACCGATCCGTCGAAGTCCGAACTGTATGTGGTGGAGGGTGACTCGGCCGGTGGTTCGGCCAAGAGCGGCCGCGACTCGATGTTCCAGGCGATTCTGCCGCTGCGCGGCAAGATCATTAACGTCGAAAAGGCCCGTATCGACCGGGTTTTGAAGAACACGGAAGTCCAGGCGATCATCACGGCGCTCGGTACCGGTATTCACGACGAGTTTGACCTAGCCAAACTTCGGTACCACAAGATCGTGCTGATGGCCGACGCCGACGTTGACGGCCAACACATTTCGACGCTGCTGCTGACACTGCTGTTCCGCTTTATGCGCCCGCTGGTCGAGCACGGCCACATCTTCCTGGCGCAGCCGCCGCTGTACAAGCTCAAGTGGCAGCGCACCTTGCCGGAGTTCGCGTACTCGGATCGCGAGCGCGATGGGTTGATGGAAGCCGGGCTCAAGGCCGGCAAGAGGATCAACAAGGACGACGGCATCCAGCGCTACAAGGGTCTGGGCGAGATGGACGCCAAGGAACTGTGGGAGACCACCATGGATCCGTCCGTGCGTGTGCTGCGTCAGGTGACACTCGATGACGCCGCCGCGGCCGACGAGCTGTTCTCGATCCTGATGGGCGAGGACGTCGAGGCACGCCGCAGCTTCATCACCCGAAACGCCAGGGACGTGCGCTTCCTCGACGTGTAGTGGCGCTCGCCCAACCGGCGAGATAGTTGCGGATTCAATTTGGTCCGGAAATTTCTCGTCGGCCGGTGGAACCGATCCGGAGATCCTGCCGTCGTACGTACGAGTACGAAAGCAGCCGGAGGGATATCTACATGGGTGAGAAGTTCAGCGTCGACACCGAAAAGTTGGCAGGTTTTGGCGGGGGCGTCCAGGACCTAGCCGTGTACATCGGCAAGGTACAGGGGCTCGTCGATTCGGATGGAGGACCGAAGAACGGGTGGGAGGGCCTCATGTCCAACCTGAAGGATCCCTTCGAGAGCACCAAGGCAGAGACATCTAAGCGATACGACAAACGCCAGACCGCGACCTACATGACGGGCAATGAGCTGATCTCACTGGCCAACGTCTACAAGGAGCAAGAAAGCAAGAGAGGCGAGAAGATCCGGGCGGCTGCGTCTGGCCTCACCGCGCATGATTCCTGGCGACAGGGTGATGCCACGACGACGGCTGCTCACCTTGCGACGGGGGACCTGCCGGACCTGGCGGCTCCGAAGGAAGAAGAAGCCGATGTCCGCGGGCTCATCAAGGACTCGATTGGGTGGGTTGCCGACGCGGATGAACAAATCGAGAAGGTCTCCGGATGGAGCCCCATCAATGACACATTCAAAAAGGTTGTAGGCAACTGGGCCGAGTTGACGCGGATCGGCAATGTGTACGAGAAGGCCGGCAAGGGCCTTGAGGGCGCCGGTAAGTCATTGGAGACAATGACCGCGCAATCCGGTTCGCACTGGAATGGCAAGGCGGCCCAGGCATTTGACGATTACTCAGGCGATCTAAGCAAGGCTCTGGAGGCCGAGGCCCCGTTGACGAAGGTCATCAAGGACTGCCTGGATGTACTAGTCGAGCAGATCAAGAAGCTGGTCAAATCTATTGCCGAGCTAGTCGTTAAGAAACTGGAAGAGGAAGTCCAGATCGACAGCTGGAAGGACAAGCTGAAGGTTCTGGCGAAGAAGATTCCAATCGCGGGTACCGCCTGGCAGATCGAACGGCTGGGCGAGATCCTGGTCAAGGTCTGGACTGAGGCGACGAAGCTGGTGGATCAGGTTCAGAAGGCCGTTGACCTGGTGAAGTCCGTCATCGAGTTCTTCAAGGATCCAGCGGGATATCTGAAAGAGAAGGGTAACGACGCACTGAACAAGGCCCTAGACAACGCTCTAGACAAGGCCGGGATCGAAAGCGCCGCGGGGAAACAGCTGGCCAAGGATCTGCCCGCCGCAATCTCGGCGGTGGGTGATTACAGCGCGGCTCCCGACGGGGGAATTCCCGTGAGCGCGGGCAGCGCGCCTTGGGAAGACGGAAACTGATGGTGGACATTCCCGACGATCCAGATCTGCGGGCCCTGGTGCTCAAGGTCACCGATGGCATCGCAGAGATGGAAGCGGTCCGGTTGGAGGCCGAGCGGTTCATCGATACCCCCATCGATCCGGTCTTCAGCCCGCAGCAAAAAGAGGACGTGCCGCCGCTGCCGACACCTTCGGAACTTGAAGAAGACGACTTCTATACGTTCAATAACCCGTTAGGACCGACAAAGTGGAAGTGATATGAAAAAGCAGGCGTGGGTAGTAGCCGTTGCGGCATTGGGGCTCACGGTGGGATGTCAATCTCAGAAGACTGATGCCACCGCAACGCCACTGAGTTCGGCGGAATCGTCATCGACGACCACACCTTCGTCAACGGCGAAAAGTTCTGGTTTCCAACCGTTTGCTCCTACTACCGAACCGTGCAGCCTGGTCACCCCCGAGCAACTGAATCCACAGGGCGCGGCGCCGATCACATCGCGTGCCAGGGCATCCTCGAACAGCATCGTGCAGTGCTCGTACAAGGACGCCGACAGCCGCGAGGTGCTGAACGTCAAGCTGTTCAAGAACTCAGACGGGGCATCCAACTTTCGCTCGATACACGTCAGGATCCTTGAGTCCGAGGGTGCTCAGATATACGTCATGAAGGACGAGCCGAGCGAATGTGGCGTTGGGCTCCTGGGGCCCGAGGACAACATAGCCCAGTTTGAATTTGAGCCGGGTAGTGCAGCGGTGGCCGCTGCTGCCCTGCCTGTCGGGCAGACGTGGTGTGACTTCTCGGCGCCGGTAATCGCCGAGGCCAACAAAAAGCTGGGTTGGACGAAGTAGTGGCGTATGACTTTGGGTGACTGGCCCAGTCACCCAAAGTCATACTCGCTCACTCGAATTCGACGTCCCAGCCGAGCTTCTTGTAGCGCCGCTTCTCGCGCTCCTGCGCTTGCTTGTCGGCCTTCTCCTGCTCACTCCAGTCACCAATGACGGCCGGGGATGCCTTGGGCAGGTCGCCCATGAACTCATAGGTGTTGTCGAGGTTGATCAGAATCGCCGGGGTCTCGTGGTCGTCGTCCTCGCCGTGGCCGCCGCCCTTGCCGTGTGCGCCAGCGCCGCCCATCATGCCCATGGGACCCATTGCGCCGCCACGCACTCCGGACGCGCCGACAGCGGCCGGGTTGCTGCCCGCACCGCTCGTCGCCCCGCCGGGCATGCCCGCACCAGGTCGTAGTGCACTTGGTCCACCGGCGGTTCCCGACGCGAGTCCTGTGCCGCCTGCAGAACCAGAGGAGCCATAACCAGCTGCGGTCGTCGCTCCGAGGGGAAGCCCGGAACCACCTGTGCCCGTGCCGGTTCCGGAACCAAACGGTGAGCTTCCGCCAGCGCCTGAACCGGAGCCAGCGCCTTGCCCACCGCCTGAGCCGCTACCTGAACCCGAACCTGAACCGGCGCCCTGTCCTTGGCCGCCTTGCCCCTCGCCGTTGGCGAGCTGGGGCTTGGTGTTCTTGTCGGCGAGCCCGTCGGTGCCGCCGCCTGGGGACTGCAGATTGTTACCGGATCCACCGCCGGAATTGCCGCCTCCCCCACCGCCGCCGCCACCGCCTGGCTGCTGAATGGGTCCGCCGCCAGGGGAGTTCGAGCCGGAGTCGTCAATCTTGGGACGGGTTACGTCCATTGGAGTGCTGTAGGTGCTCTGAGCGTCTTGGGCGAGTTGGAACGTAGCGTCCTCGCGTTGTCTCTTTGTTGCGTCGTCGGGCAACTGGTGCCGGCCAGGCACTCCAGAGGAAGCATTGAGTGTGCCGCCGTCGTTCGCCAAGGCTGCGCTCATCTTGTAGGTCTTGTTCTGAAGGCCGTCGTCGGTGATCTGTTCCATGTACGTCGCGCGTAGTTCAGCTTGAGCGGCTTTAGGCCCCGAACCGGCCCAGAACTTCTCGTCGTTCAACTGGTCGTGCGCAGTCTTGAGCGCCTCGAGCGACTTGTGGATCGTCTGAGATGTGTTGTACCAGTCTTGAATTAGATCAGCAGCATTATTGTTCGCAAGCTTTGATAGCTGCTGGCTGATCGTCTCAAATGACTTCCCGTACCAGTTATCGTTCGCCATGGTGCATTCTCCCCCAGCTACTTCGGAAGTTTATTTGCGGTTAGGGTTGCTACCTCGACAGCCTTGGAACAGGCGTCTGGAATCTGTTGGAGCGCGGGTGCGTCCGTAACTTCGACAATGGTTCCGACAGTTGCTTGCTGAGAAGGGATCTCAACAAAACAGTTCTGCATGTCCCCAGGATCGGAGCGGTAGGTTGCTCCCCCAAGCCCTTCGATTGTGACGGGTTGTGAGCCCGGGAACAGCTTCGGATCGAGGTAACGGTCAATTGAACCGTTGAGCACGGTGACTTGTGCGCGCCATCCGGCGCCTTTCCATTTGCAGCCACGTTGCAGATGGGAAGGTACGTCTTGAATGGTCGCCGGATCTAGTCCCACCCGGCGAATCTCGTCAGCTGTGTAGGCAACACATGGATCGAAGGTTGTCCCGTCGGTATTCTTGTCCGGCGGCTGATGCGGTATCGACGTGATTGTCTCCGGGGCTTTGGAACTGGATGACGCACCAGATGGCGGTGAATCAGATGAAGTAGGCGCTGTCGACACATTTCCATCGGTGACAGTTGAGCAAGCAGCCAAGGTAAGTGCGGTAGCGGTTACTAACAGCGCGTATCGGGGCGGCGCAATCACGAGGTCACCGTGATCTGCACGCCTTCAAGCTTTTGGCCGATATTCTCCGCTGAAAGTTCGTCCACCCGTGCGTAGACCTCGCCCATCGTGATGAACTGGTCGATCTGTTTGGTGTAGATATCACGTTGAGCCTTGAGCTTGCTCTTTAAACTGTTGACTTCATGTTGGTAGTGGGCGACGGCCTGCCTGCCCGATTCGAGACCGTCCGTCTCTCCAAATCCATGAGCCTGTTGAAACAGATCAGCCGCGTCGATGGCGTTATCGATCTCATTACGGGCAGTCAGCACGAGTTTCGCCATGGTCTTGCCAGCGTCGGCTTCCATGTGCAATTTGCCGGTGGAGCGGTCGCTCTTGGCCTGCGCGAGGATGTCCTGGAGGCCGGGATTGTTGCCCACGTCAGTCGTCTGTGACCCCATCGCTAACCTTCCGCCCAGAAAACGCTCATATAGGGGTAGACGTAGCCACCCCCGCTTCGGTTCCATCTTGCCGCGACAAATTTCTCATCACAACGCGGGTGGTTCTGATTACCGGGTTTTCGGGGGGAAACCCCAGACCAGGGCCCCATTCGAGGCGGGTGTCTTAGCCCTGCCGCGAAGAGTCGCCACCGAGCCCTGATGCGTTGCGGTCATCGGTGTCGGTGATAGCACTACTGGTCATTCGAAGCTTGTCGCGATAGTCGTCGCAACGCGCACCGCCGTGAGTCATCAGCCCAGCGAGCCGCTCGACCGCCGGCCCGACATTGGCCATCTGATCGGCGTAGTGGGAGCCAAAGGTCTCGGCCCGCAGGTCGCACGATCGAACCTTGTCCCCCTGAGCACGCAAGCCCTCGGCGGCCCGGCCCCACACACCCGCCAACTCTTCGACACCGTCAGAGTCGATGTACGTCATGAGTCCGGCCTCCCTTAGCTTCAACTACCTACTCGGACGCGGGCCGACACGAATCGGTTCCATGAATTTGGGCGGGCCACGGTTAATTTGTCTGCATTGGTAATTCGGGTGTGATTGACCCCCGTTCACGCTGAGCAGGCACCCCCACGCCGGATGGAACTGAGCGCGGAGAGCGGAGTGCGCGGCTGCCATGCGCCGGCGTGGACCGGCCCTGCGCGTTCGGCTGGCATGACGAGGACGAGATCGTCACCGTCCAAGTACCAGGTCTTGTAGTCGTCGCTGTAGCCGCCATGGCCGGGCTGCGGTTCGAACTGCCCGATGGTGAACGAGGGATTCTTGTCCAGGGCGACAGCCTGCTCCACGTAAGGGCGAACGAGCGGGGGAAGCGCCACCAGCGGGTCGACGCCGGGGCAGAACAGGTCTGCGAGGGTGAGCTGCCTTTTGTTCGCCTGGTCGAAGGTAAAGGTGGCGATCGCATCGTTGGGGTGAGGTGTTCCAGTAACGAACCATTCCTCGGTGAAGACGACGGACAGCGTGTTCGGGGCGTGTTGGTACGTCTTGTACGCCAGGCTCGCTTCGCTGTTCTGCGTGAGATTCTCGTTGGGGTGGCCGAATTTCTTGAAGAACTCACTCAGGAATTGTTGGAGCGCCGCTCCGGTTGTCGGGTCGTCCAACAGGTTGACGGGATACGTGGCTTGAACTTTCGCGGTGATGTTCTTCGCGTTCGTGCCGGTCAGTGAGCAGCTTTCTTTGGAGCCGTCCCATGTCCCACCCACATTGGTGCAAAAGTCCGTCGGCGGCGCTGCGCTCGCAGGACTTTGTACTGGACTGCCGGAGGAGCAGGCCGCCAGTGCGAGCAGTGCAACAAGAGGACGTAGCCTCCGGATGTTCTTTTCCGACATATCCCAGTTCTCCTATCAGCCGCCGAGCGCGGACAGCGCTCGCTGGTAGACGTCGCGCTTCTTATCCCGGTTGCCGTCGTAGTAATTGACGATATCGGTCACCGCGTCGATCCCGCCGTTGTCGGCAGCGGTGTTAACCCCATGTGCGGTCCAGTACCACTCCGCTGCCGCGAACCCGTACTCGGGCTGTTGAAGGAGTTCCGGTGTTTGTGTGAAGTCCATTGGGGGACTTGGCTGATAGCTCTGGTTGTACCAATCGGTGAAGCGCTGGTAGTTGCTCCTACCGGTGACCTGGATGGGGCCTCTACCCATGAACCGAGCGCCGTCACCGGGTTCGGTGTTCCCGAGTTCTTGCCCCTTTGCCGTCTGTGGGCCGTAGTGCGCATTGAACCAATCGGCATCGGGGCCGCCGGGGTACGCGCCCTCGTACCACATGGTCAACTCCCCAGATTCGATTGCACACGTGGCGAGGAACGCGGCCTGACGTTGGGGGGTGTTGATGCCCGCGTGCTCCATCATCGCGTTGAGCTGATCGAGGATTCGCTGCTGCTGCTCGGGGGGCAGGCTCGCAAAGTTCCCCTGATCGAAGACGGTTTTCAACTGCTCGAGCGTCACCTTTTTGAAAGAGCTGTCTTCGGGTCCGTTTTCGCTGATGTTGAGTGCTTGGCGCAAGATGGTGTAGTTGTCGGTGACGAATTGGTCCATGCTGGTGTTGGCGTCGTTGAATGCGCTGATCGCGGTGGCGAATGCGCCGATGACGCTGGTGCGTAGGTCGTCTTTGACTTGTCGCGCAGGCCAATTCACGCCGGGGCTGCCGTGCCAGGCATACAGATGTTTCTCCGAACCCTCGATACCTTTGTTGTCGGCCTTGATCGCGGCGGCGCCGGTGCTCAACCGGTTGGTGAAGTCTGTCGGGTTGTTCTGGATCGTGCCCTCGATCATCAACGTGATCGCTGCGGTGTATTCGTCTTGCTTCTTGTTGAGCCCGAAATACAAGTTGTCATCGACGCCCTGGACCGCTTCCTGGGCGTCCTTGAGTTTTTGAAGATTTCCTTGCAGCTGTTCGGTGTTGGTCTTGTATTTCTCCCAGGCCGCGTCGGCGGCGTTGCCCTTCAAATACTGTGAGAGGCGCTCGGTTTCACCGATCAACCCGACCTGCTGGGTGCCGCCGGCCACCGCTTCTTGAAGGTGGTCCCCGGACTCGCGGATCGCCTTCAAATTGATGTCGGCTTCCTTGTAGTAGGCCGCCTCAAAATCGGCGGCACTACGGTCCATCGGAAGACTCGACAAGTCCACCCCGGCCTCACTCAACGCGCCCTGGTGAGACTTCAAAATGTCCCAGTACCCACAAAAATCGCGGATCTTGGCACCGTCATCGAGCACCTGCCGACCCGAGTCATAAACCACCACAACAAACCCCCAGACCTAAAACGGAACCGTGCTGTACCCAGGTGGGGCCGCGGTTCTGTTCCGGAGGAATCTTTCCAAGGTGGCACGGTCGCACGGGTACGGCAGGGTGCCACTGTTGCGAGTACCCGCCGAGGTCCGGTTGGAATCGTTGACCCAGTACTGCGGTTGGCCGTTCTCGTCGAACGTCACGCGTGAGATCGACAGGAAGTGTCCACCACCAGGGGTCACCGAGCCGTTGACGATCACCTGACGTCCGGCCTGCAGGTCGGACGTCATCTGATTCGTCAGTTCCGAGATCGCTTCCGGAGAGTTGCCTGCGGCGTTGTTGACAACGGAGTCGATGCCCAGGCTTTGCAGCTGCTGGGTCATCAGACCGGGTCCTCCGGGGTAGCCGTCTCGCTCGGAGTTGGGGTCGTAGATCTGAACTCCTTGCCATCGGGTGATCTGGTCGATCTCTGCCCGGTTGGGCGGGAAATGCAGGGGCATACCGTCCATCAGCTTGTTCTGCACATCGGCGGGCAGGTTGATCTCCTTGCCGTTGGGGCCTTCTCGCGTTCCGTACTTGTTGGCCAGGGCGCTCGCCAGCGCCCACCGGGAGCAGTCGCCGCCACCGACACCGTCAAGCGAGTACTGCGACCACTGGCCCACCTGGTCTTGTTCCTCGGGGCTGAGCGGCCTGCTGTCTTCGGGTCCGTTTTCGCTGATGTTGAGTGCTTGGCGCAAGATGGTGTAGTTGTCGGTGACGAATTGGTCCATGCTGGTGTTGGCGTCGTTGAAAATGTCCCAGTACCCACAAAAATCGCGGATCTTGGCACCGTCATCGAGCACCTGCCGACCCGAGTCATAAACCACCACAACAAACCCCCAGACCTAGTACTTCAACCGGTTTCCGCGGAACTCCCAGAAGCTGTCCTCGTCGTTCCAACCGGGTGTGGTCGGACGCGTGACGGGTGCCTCTTTCGTCGCGACGGGGGGCTCTTGTGCGGGTGTGGCCGTGGGCGGGTTTCCCGCTTGCCAGGCGGCGCGTTCTCGCGCCTGCCGTGCCTGCGCCGCGTGTATCTCTTGGAAGCGAAGGTCGGTCTTTAGCTTTCGCGCTTTGGAGCCTCGCCCAAATTCCAGTTGCAAGGCGTACAGCCGATCCGCGTACCCCATGTCCCGAGTCCTTTCACCGCCTGGAAGTGCCCAGATTCCGCCTCTAAATACTTGAGACGCCGGTATGCCAGATTCGGTTCCATCGAATTTGCGGGTGTGGAGCAGTGCCGTGCAGGGATGCCGGTGGCTCAGTTGATCGGCTTATCGCGGATCAAGATCCAGAGGAGTCGCGGGCCGAGCGCCGGTCAGTCACCAGACGCTGGGCACCAGCCGGTAGCGGACGCGGGCCGCGTATTCGGGATAGCCGTCGAGTTCGCGGGTGAGCAGGCGCTCTTCTCCGACAGCTCGAAATCCCAACGCGACGATGGTTACCGCTGACCCGATCAGTCCGTACCAGGACCCCAGCAGCAGCGGCATGCCGATGAGGAACGGTATGGCACCCGCGTACATCGGATGCCGCACATACGCATACGGGCCGGTGTCGGCGATCGAGTGTCCGCGTTCTGCTTGTACTTTCACGATGGGCGCGGCAAAGCTGTTGGCGCGGAAGACGGAGATCATCGACAACAACGAGACCGCGACGAGTACAGCGCCCGTCACTTCAACCCACGGCGGCACGTCCGACCAACCCCAGCGATGGTCTAGGCCAGGCACCGCGAACCAGATCGGCATACCCACGATCGCAAACACCATGAAGACCTTGTCCCAGGTCGTTTGATCCGGCTGACGAGGTGAACCAAGCCGCTCCGCCAGCAGCGCCGGGTTGGTGTTCAGCAGCCACAGGTGCACGCCGATGTTCAGGACGGTGATCTCGACCATCAGGGTCCACAGCTGGGGCCAGTTCCATGTCCCGGCGGCCAGTAGCATCAACCCGCCCAACGCAATGGTCGAGACGATGTTGGCGGTGAGCAGCTTGACCAGTAGTCGCTTTTTCGACGGAATGGCCTTAGTCATGTGTCGACGCTACTGCGCGGACAACCTCTCCAACAGCAGTGACGAGTTATCGGCGTCCAGTTCGATGCCGAAGACTTCTTGGAGCGCGACCAGTACCTCGTCGGGTGTCAGGTGCCGGGTGTCCCTGCCGATGCCGGGCCGAACGGTATGTAGCTCACGGTGGTCCAGGATGTATGCGTGATCGGGTGCTATCTGTTGTACGAAAACTCTTGTACTGAACGGTGAATGAGGACTCGACGCGACAAAGTAGCTCGCCGCGCGATAGTCGATCGGGTACTGAGGTTCGAGCACGAGTGTGTGCCGGCTCATCCACCCCGCCTGCGTACCGTCCCCGGCGGCCTCGGACAAGGTCCAGCCGTCGGCACCGGGGGTGACTTCGCTGCGGCGCAGCTGATACGTCCAGGATCCATCGGTGATGACGTCCTCATCGACGAGACGTATGGGCGCAAGAGGACTGGTGCCGAACCCGACGTCACAAAGCCATCGTTGTCCGTCAAGTCGGACCACGAGCATGCCGTGTGTCGACGGCCGAATGGTGGTGGCACCCATCTGTACCCGGCCCTGAATGCCAAAGAAGTCGAAACCGAGACGCTCCAGAACGGCCGCGAAAAGCGCGACGTGTTCATAGCAGTAGCCGCCGCGGGGGCTGCGCAACAACTTCGCTTGGACCGTCGGGATATCCAACGCAACGTGCTTGTGCAGCACCGCATCCAGGTTCTCCCACTTGATGTTCAGGACATGCCCGCGCTGCAGGCGGCGCAGGGTGTCCAAGGACGGCGACCGGGCGCCGTCGAAGCCTATGAAGGCCAGGTATTCGTCGAGCTCGAGCTCGTCTCCGTTCCACATGGTGTGGACAACCTACTTGTTCTCGGTGGAATGCCTGAAGCGCCGCGGACCATATCTGGCAGAAAGGTGGAACCGAATGGCGCGTCCGTGCGTCGGAGCACAATAGAAGGCGAATTCTGTCCGTGTTCTGGAGGTGAAGGCGATGAGCGATGCACAGGAGCTGCAGCGCGAGCTCGACCTGATCCGGGGTGTCGCTGATCGCAGTGTCATGGATATCGAGGCCGCTGGTCGCGAGGCTATTGCGGAAATCGACCGGAGGGTGACTACGCCCCCGGGGCAAGATGGGCAGGCGGAAGTGCGGCCGTCTGCGCCGCCACCAACAGACCTTGATGAGGATGATTTCTACCAATTCCAGAGGTTCCGCTGATGGGGAAGGGGGCGCTGTGGGATTGCAGATAGATCTGGATCAGGCCCGTCAAGTGGTAGCGGGCCTGAAGAGCCTCGGCGACCATTTGATCCCGGCTCGCCCACCCGTCGCCGAGGGTTCCGGCCCGGAGAGGTCTGTGGCCGCCGCCACGGCGGTGTCCACATCAAGCGATCACGTCGCCAAGGAGTATGGCGCGCTACTTCAGGAGGCGGCGGCATTCCTGGGCCGTGCGGTCCAGACGTTCGAAAACATGGACCAGAACAATGCAGCCAGCATCAATACCGCTGGCCCGCAAAGCATGTAGGTCCATGTAATGCCAACAAAGACAGAGATCCTCAACTGGCGAACGGACCACCTAGGCGCAGCAGCTAAGACGTGGGGTGACCAGGCTACGGAGCTTGAAACCGCAGTCAACGGTGCGCAGGGACTGCTGGACAGGCTTCAAGGTTCCGGCCAGTTTGTCGAGGCCTTTCGGACCCGGCTGAAGGGGTACATCGACAAAACACGGCCGAAAGTAGACAAGCTGAAGTCCGCCAAGCAGGTTGCGGAATCCTCGGAACAGCAGCTGAAGGATGCGAAGGACAAGGCCGTCTATGCGGTCCATGATCCTGAGGACGAGGACTTCAACGTGAATGAAGACTTGTCGGTGACTGAGCGGCGTTCGCATTCGGGTCTGGACCGTCTAAGGCGGGCGATACGGCGGCGTTGGCTGCAGGGGATCCTCGCAATCAGGGCGCAAGAGCTCGTAGCGACGGACAACGCGATCGCACGGAAGCTGCATGAAATTGCCCAAGATTTAGGCAACTTCCATCTCGAAGGCCCTGACGGTAATACAGACTTCAGTGGCAAGCCGGACCCCCAGATCCTTGGCCCGGGTGGACCTTTGACGCATGAAACTGATGCACAGGATCTCGATGCAACGATTCCGGGCACAGGTATCCGTCTGGGCGGCGATGGCCGAGACGGGTATCCAACAATCGATATTCCTGGTGTCTATAGCGGAGAGAATCCGCTCGAGGTTCCAGAGGGATCTCGCCCTTTGCCCACCGGCGCCGCCGCAGGCCCTGTTGCCAATAAATTCGCTGGGTATAGCGTGCTGCCATACGGTTTCAAGATCAATGGCGAAGAAGTTTTCGCCGCCGGTGATACAACCATCGCGAATCTCAACGACCCTGCACACCCAATCGGTACTCTGAAAGGAATCTCACAGGCGAGTTTCGTCTACGATCCGGACAAAAACAGAATGATTATCGTTGGGAACGAAACCAACGATCCTAATGCCCCGAATGGGCGAACTCGAATGATGTGGGAAGTTCCCTACGACAAGAATAATCCGAACAGCTGGGCGTCGAAGACACCGACACGGATCGGGGAGGTTCCTAGCCTGCCAGGGAACCGTGAAAGTCAGTTAGTTGCGCTCAAGGGCGGTGGATTCGCACTTGTCGGTGCCGATAATGGCCAGCCGTCGTCCGCGATCGCGGCTTCTACACCGGAAGGCCTGCGCGACTCGGGGTTGAGGGCGACAGCGATCACGCCACCGCAGTACTACCCGCCCAATCCTCCGGGGCACCCACCAGGGTGGGACACGGCAATTCCCTATGCCCCGGTGGTGGTCGATCAACACTACGACCAGGCAACAGGGCGGGTTACGCTCGACATGCGTCAGAGCACATGGGGATGGTTGCCGGATCCGAATAAGCCCGGCAAGACTCTTTACGATCCGCACACGTGGACAACGTCAATTGTTGTCCAACAACCGGGACACTGATCATGCAGATCCTTCCGGATACGTCGGAAATAGCCGGACCCGTAGGCTGATACCAGGAGATGATGAGTATGCGTATGAATACGCGTCGTTGGCAGCAAGCGCATTTCCGCCACGCGATAGGCGTTCGGCGTTCATTGAACGGGGCGATGTCTTTGCTTCTGCTTACAGCAGCGATGCTTGGCAGCGCATGTACACGAGAGGCAACAGCTGATCCAACGGCGCAGTTTCCAGATCTGAATCGATTAACGCCGGTGGATACCAGCCCCTTCATTTGGACATCCCGAGGACACTCGCAGATCAGGTTCGCAGCCATCAATGGATATGTCTGTGTCTTTGGAGATGCCAGCAACCCCCGTAATGTATCCATGTATGGCCAAGAGTTGTTCTGCGACAGGCAGATAGCGTCAACTCCAGGAGGGAACTGCCGCTATCAGCAGATAACACGGACGTCGAAAGCAGATAAGGGACCTTTCAAACTTGACGAGACGGACGGCAGTTACTGCCTAGAGCAGCTTGACGGTGCACCCCCACTTCCGGCTGGCAGTCGACTTAGCAGTGGAACGATTACTTGTGGCGTCGGCGCGGATTTCGCAGCTTGTATCGATGTGACCGATGAGTCGCGGCATGGATTTGTTATTCGCCCGAGCGGCAACGACGTGTTCTAAGGGGGCTTAGGCCGAGATCTACGGGAGTCCTGTGCAACCACACCTCCGCGCTCCGCGCTCTGCGCGCTGTCACTGGGCACCCATAGAGTGAACGCATGGCTGCCGACCGTCCCACCATCTACTTTGCCTCCCAAC
Organism: Mycobacterium sp. D16R12; assembly: GCF_002013465.1. Classification (GTDB taxonomy): domain Bacteria; phylum Actinomycetota; class Actinomycetes; order Mycobacteriales; family Mycobacteriaceae; genus Mycobacterium. Next base: position 35,472 of record NZ_MAFC01000032.1, read on the forward strand.
AAGACTGGGAAGTCTGGCTGGAAGAGAACCACGAGGACTCCCCCGGCGTATGGATCAAGATGGCCAAGAAGGCCAGTGGGATCCCCAGCGTCAACCACAAGGAAGCCCTGGAAGAAGCGCTTTGCTTCGGGTGGATCGACGGACAAGCCAAATCGCTCGACGAGACGTACACCCTGCGCATGTTCACCCCGCGCCGTGCCCGCAGCACCTGGTCGAAGATCAATGTCGGCCATATCGAGCGGCTCACCGGGGAAGGCCGCGTCAGAGCGGCCGGCGTACGAGAGGTGGACGCCGCCAAGGCGGATGGTCGCTGGGACGCGGCCTACAGCTCGCAGGCCACCATCGAGGTTCCCGACGATTTCGCGCGGGCACTGCGGGCTCAGCCCGACGCGCAGAGGTTCTTCGACTCGCTGACCAAAACGGCGCGCTGGCCGTTCCTGTTCCGGCTCGCCACCATCAAGAAACCGGAGACTCGCGCCCGGCGGATCGTCCAGTACGTCGAGCTACTGGCCGAAGAGAAGACGTTGACCTAGCGCGCCTTCACGCCTTGTGCGCAACGGAGACGATGTAGTCCGAATGTAGCGAGAAGAGCCGCATCCCCACCGAATTGAACTGCGCCCGCAACAACGGGTTGACGTGCTTCATATCCGGCTGGCGCAGTCGCTTGGCCAGGAATTTGGACAGTGGCGGATAAACGTCATCGGCAATGGACCACGTCTCGGCGCGTGCAAAGCCGATGTCCAACAATAGATCCCGATACCCTTGCACGTCGACGGCCCAGGGCACCGCGCTCGCGGGCGCGCCCTGCCAGCCCCTTCGTGCCACCTGATTGCGTGCCAGCGCGGTAAGTGCGGTGCGCCGCGGAACGATATCGGCGGTCACCAACCGGCCGCCGGGCTTGAGCACGCGCAGCGCCTCGCGGAAGAAGTCAATGCGTGAGGGGAAGTGAAAGGCCGATTCCAGTGCGACCACCTTGGTGCAGGACTCATTCGGGAACGGCAGATCGGTGGCCGAGGCCTTGACGTAGGAGACGGTCTTGGACAGACCGGCTTCGGCGACGCGCCTGGTCGAGATCGCGATCTGCTCCTCGGCGATGTTGACCCCGGTGATCTTCTTCACCTTGAACTCGTTGGCCCACAAAATGTCCTGATCGCCATACCCGCAGCCGCAGTCGACCACCACGTCGGAGGAGGTGAATCCGGCGCTGGAGGCAACCAGGCGCGCGAGATCGCGGCTGGCCTCGTCGAGGGTTGTCGGGTGATCGCGCCAATACCCAAAGTTGATGAAGAGCGATTCCTCGCCGAACAAGTTCTGCGGGCCGACGATGTCGTACACCATTCCGGTCTTGGGGCCGTCGGTGTTGGATACGGCGACGGCCGCCATGCGCCGCCACTCATCGGCCCATCTGCGTAGCCGTTCGCCGGTGGATTCCTCGGTGAAATCGGAAGTCAGAGTGGTCATGGCTGGCAGCTCCCATTCGGTTCTGGCCGCCCCGTTGCGGCCCACGCCTGCGTAACAAACAGTACCGGATACTTGAGATATCGGCATCTAAAGCCGCTGAGAACGACGCACGGGACCGCATCCGAGAGACCAGCGGGCAAAGTGACTAGGCTGGTGGGGTTGCCCGGTCTTCTCCGGGCGCAGCATGAACGAGGAGCACATGACCGAGACAACGCTGCCCCCCGGCGGTGATGACGCCGTCGACCGGATCGAACCGGTAGATATCCAGCAGGAGATGCAGCGCAGCTACATCGATTACGCCATGAGCGTCATCGTAGGCCGCGCCCTCCCAGAGGTGCGAGACGGCCTCAAGCCCGTGCACCGCCGCGTGCTCTACGCGATGTACGACTCCGGGTTCCGGCCCGACCGCAGCCACGCCAAGTCGGCGCGCTCGGTGGCCGAGACCATGGGTAACTATCACCCGCACGGCGACTCGTCCATCTACGACACCTTGGTGCGTATGGCGCAGCCCTGGTCGCTGCGCTACCCACTGGTGGATGGCCAGGGAAACTTCGGCTCACCGGGTAACGACCCCGCTGCCGCCATGCGTTACACCGAGGCCCGGCTCACCCCGCTGGCCATGGAGATGCTTCGTGAAATCGACGAGGAGACAGTCGATTTCAGCCCCAACTATGACGGCCGCGTCATGGAGCCGACGGTGCTGCCGAGCCGGTTCCCGAACCTGCTGGCCAATGGCTCGGGCGGTATCGCCGTTGGTATGGCCACGAACATGCCTCCGCACAACCTGCGCGAGCTGGCCGAGGCGGTGTACTGGGCGCTGGACAACCACGAGGCCGACGAGGAGACCACCCTCAAGGCGGTCTGCGAAAGGATCAGCGGCCCCGACTTCCCGACGTCGGGATTGATCGTTGGCACCCAAGGGATTCACGACGCGTACACCACCGGGCGCGGCTCCATCCGCATGCGCGGTGTGGCCGAGATCGAGGAAGATTCCAAGGGCAGAACGTCTTTGGTGATCACCGAGTTGCCGTACCAGGTCAACCACGACAACTTCATCACCTCGATCGCCGAGCAGGTGCGCGACGGCAAGATCGCCGGTATCTCGGCGATCGAAGATCAGAGCTCCGACCGTGTCGGCCTGCGAATCGTGGTGGTGCTCAAGCGCGATGCCGTCGCCAAGGTGGTGCTGAACAACCTCTACAAGCACTCCCAGCTGCAGACCAGCTTCGGCGCCAACATGCTGTCGATCGTCGACGGTGTGCCGCGCACGCTGCGTCTGGATCAACTGATCCGGCACTATGTCAATCATCAGTTGGACGTCGTCATCCGGCGTACGCGCTACCGGTTGCGTAAGGCCAACGAGCGCGCGCACATCTTGCGCGGCTTGGTGAAAGCCCTTGATGCCCTTGATGAAGTGATCGCGTTGATCCGCGCCTCGCAGACCGTCGACATTGCCCGGCAGGGCCTGATCGAGCTGCTGGACGTCGATGAGATCCAGGCGCAGGCCATTCTCGATATGCAGCTGCGCCGCCTGGCGGCCCTGGAGCGGCAGCGGATCGTCGAGGACCTCGCCAAGATCGAGGCCGAGATTGCCGACCTCGAGGACATTCTGGCCAAGCCGGAACGTCAGCGCGCCATCGTTCGAGACGAACTGAGCGAACTCGTCGAACGCTATGGCGACGACCGCCGCACCCGGATCATCGCCGCGGACGGCGATGTCGCCGACGAGGACCTCATCGCACGCGAGGACGTCGTCGTCACCATCACCGAGACCGGGTACGCCAAGCGCACCAAGACGGACCTGTACCGCAGCCAGAAGCGCGGCGGTAAGGGCGTGCAGGGGGCGGGCCTCAAGCAGGACGACATCGTCAAGCACTTCTTCGTGTGCTCGACGCATGACTGGATCCTGTTCTTCACCACCAAGGGCCGCGTCTACCGGGCCAAGGCGTACGACCTGCCCGAGGCGGCCCGCACCGCGCGCGGTCAGCACGTCGCCAACCTGCTGGCTTTCCAGCCGGAGGAGCGCATCGCGCAGGTCATCCAGATCAAGAGCTACGAGGACGCCCCGTACCTCGTGCTCGCGACCAAGAACGGCCTGGTGAAGAAGTCCAAGCTCACCGATTTCGATTCCAATCGCAGCGGTGGCCTGGTGGCCGTCAACCTGCGTGATGGCGATGAACTCGTGGGCGCGGTGCTGTGCTCCTCCGAGGAGGACCTGCTGCTGGTTTCGGCGCACGGTCAGTCCATCCGCTTCAGCGCCACCGACGACGCTCTTCGGCCCATGGGTCGCGCCACGTCGGGGGTGCAAGGCATGCGCTTCAACGGCGAGGACGACCTACTGTCGCTCAACGTCGTCAGAGAGGGCACCTACCTGTTGGTGGCGACCGCCGGCGGCTACTCCAAGCGCACGGCGATCGAGGAGTACCCGGTACAGGGCCGCGGCGGCAAGGGCGTGCTGACGGTTCAGTACGACCCGCGCCGAGGCAGCCTGGTGGGCGCGCTGGTCGTGGACGAGGACGCCGAGCTGTACGCCATCACGTCGGGCGGCGGTGTCATCCGCACGACGGCGAAGTCGGTGCGTAAGGCCGGCCGCCAGACCAAGGGCGTGCGATTGATGAACCTCGGCGAGGGCGACACCCTATTGGCAATCGCGCATAATGCCGATGAGGGTGATGCCGACTCCGACGACGACATCGTCGGCGCAAGCGAGTAAGGAGCTGTAGGTGAGTTCACCGAACGATCCGGGGGAGTCTGGCGCCAACGAACGCCCCGTGGACCAGGCGGACTTGCCTCCCTGGCAGCGGGCGGAGCGGCGGCGTGGCTCACACGCCGCCGCTACCGGTCCGCAGCGGGTTCCCAACAGGGATCCCCGGCCCGGCGGCGCACCGACGGAGATCATCCCGATCATCGACGACGCCACCGCGCCGCCGACCGCACCGACGTCGGCACCGCGGCCCACCAATCGCCCCTCTGCGGGCCTGGATGCCCGGCTCAACCGATTCATCTCGGGGACCGCCGCCCCGGCCGGATTCAACACCCCAGTGGAACGGCCGGAGCCCGAACCGGAGCCGGAGCCCGAACCGTACGACGAAGTGCCGGAGCGCCCGGAACGGTCGGAGCGCCCCGAGAGACCCGAACGGCCGGAGCCGGTGCGTTCGGGCACCCCGTGGGGCGAGTCGAGCGCACAGGAGCCCGTGCGCGCCCCCAAGAACAACGACCTACCCGACCTGTCGGGACCGGTTCCCCGCCCACCGCGCAGAAGTGAAGCGGCACAAGGCGGTTCTGCGGTGACGGTTGGTCCCGCGCGCCGCGGCCCGCTGCGGGCGGCCATGCAGATCCGCCGTGTCGACCCGTGGGCGACCCTCAAGGTCTCGCTGGTGTTGTCGGTGGTGTTCTTCTTCGTCTGGATGATCGCCGTCGCGATGCTGTACCTGGTGCTCGGCGCGATGGGTGTGTGGTCGAAGCTCAACGAGAACGTTGGCGAGCTCATCACCAACAGCGGCGGCGGCGAGCTGGTGTCCAGCGGCACCATCTTCGGCACCGCGCTGCTCATCGGTTTGGTGAACATTGTCCTGATGACCGCAGCGGCCACCATCGGAGCGTTCATCTACAACCTGACCACCGATCTCGTCGGCGGTATCGAGGTCACACTGGCCGATCGCGACTAACGGTTTGGGATGCACCCCTTCCGTGCGGTAATCTCTGCGTTCGGTTCAGGGGCTATAGCTCAGGTGGTTAGAGCGCTTCGCTGATAACGAAGAGGTCGGAGGTTCGAGTCCTCCTAGCCCCACCACACTCGTTGGGAGGTCGACCAGGTGAGAGTGCTGCTGCTGGTGCTCGCACTGCTCGGCGTGGCCTATGCGGCAGCCATCACCGTGGCGCGCAACAACATGGAAGTGTGGCACACAGCAGCAGGTGAGGGGCCTTAGCTCAGTTGGTAGAGCGCTACCTTTGCAAGGTAGATGTCAGGAGTTCGATTCTCCTAGGCTCCACTCAAGTTTTCCTTCTGCGCGACCCGATCAGCCGTACGGCTGAGGTTGCGGATCCACACTCGGCGCCAGCGTCGAAGGCTCAGGTTGTCCCGAGCGGCGCAGCACGCTGAATGCGACGGCGCCCGCACCCAGCAGGCCCACGACCGCAAGTCCGGCCAACGCGCGCGGCAGCTTGCGCTTGCGGGCCGCGCTGGTCACCTCCGGCAGGGCGTCCACCACATCGGCGACAGCGTCCTGCACCTCCGAAGACACCGCCTTGCCCCGGCGCAACAGCCCACCCGCCACGCTGGTCACCGATTTCGCCAGCCCGAAGCCAAGTCCGGCGGTGCCGCGCGAGACGTCGATAGGGGCCAGTGCAGCCTCCTTGAGGCCACGCACAAGACGCTCCCCGGAGGTCAGCTTCACGGCAGGTTCAGCGTTCTTGGTCAGCAGGCTCATCGTCAGCGGGTCCCTTCGTCGGGCGGTGATCTCCAGAATGAGTGGTACTTCAGATTGTCACCTTTGCGCCACCTATTGGGAAACATCCGCATGAATGTCTTTTCGGCGCGGATAAGGTGGTCGTCGTGACTTCACCAATCCAGACACAAACCGCGACCCTGCACACCAACCACGGCGACGTCGTCATCGCGCTCTTCGGCAATCACGCCCCGAAGACCGTCGCCAACTTCGTCGGTCTCGCCGACGGCAGCAAGGACTACTCCACCAAGAACGCCAAGGGCGAGACCGCCGGCCCGTTCTACGACGGCGCCGTCTTCCACCGCATCATCCAGGGATTCATGATCCAGGGCGGCGACCCCACCGGCACCGGCCGCGGCGGCCCCGGATACCAGTTCGCCGACGAGTTCCACCCCGAACTGCAGTTCGACAAGCCGTACCTGCTGGCCATGGCCAATGCCGGACCGGGCACCAACGGCTCGCAGTTCTTCGTCACCGTCGGCAAGACCCCGCACCTGAACCGCAAGCACACCATCTTCGGTGAGGTCGTCGACCCGGCTTCGCAGAAGGTTATCGACGCCATCGCCGCCACCGCCGTCGATCGCGGCGACCGTCCCACCGAGGACGTCGTGATCAACTCCATCACCATCAGCTAGGTCTTGATGGCTCATCCCGGACAGGTACCGGTCTACGGGTGCGCGTGGCACCCGGACCGGGCCACCGCGGTGCGTTGCGTGCGGTGTGGGCGTCCCGTGTGTCCGGATTGCATGCGGTCAGCGCCCGTGGGGCAGCAGTGCGTCGAATGCGTCCAGCAGGGCGCCAAATCGATGCGTCAGGTCAAGCCGTTGCGGCAGGCGCGGGCCTGGGTCACCTGGGCGCTGATCGCCGTCAACGTGCTCGTCTACGCCGCCGTCGTGGGGGGCACCGACGAGACGATGGCTGCCAGCACCAGTCCGCTGTTCCGCGAACTGGTGCTGTACTTGCCGTGGGTGGCGCAGGGAGAGCTGTGGCGCACCGTCACCGCGGGATTCCTGCATTTCGGTTTGATGCACATCGGGGTCAACATGCTCTCGCTGGCGTTGATCGGGCCCGGGCTGGAACACGCCTTCGGCCGCGAGCGATACGCCACGATCTACGGCACCGCGTTGCTCGGCAGTAGCGCCATCGCGATGTGGTTCAGCCCGAATGCGTTGGTGGCCGGTGCTTCTGGTGCCATCTATGGTCTGCTGGGTGCGGCGCTGGTGCTGTATCTGCGGGAGCGTTTGAATCCGCAGACCATCATCATTGTGCTGGTGCTCAACATCGGGCTGAGCGTCTCGCTGCCGGGTATCTCGTTGTCCGGGCACATGGGTGGACTGTTGTTCGGCGTACTGAGCGCCGGTGCGCTGCTCTACTACCGCGAGGTGTGCCGTGCGGTAGGCACGCCTGACCTTGCGCAGAAGCCTTCGACACCATGGGTGTTGGCGGCCGTGGTGACGGCCGTGTCGCTCGCGCTCATCGTCGCCAGGGTGCTCACCTACACGGGTTAACTCACAATGGCAGTTTGGCTTTGAGAAACTGCCATTGTGTGTGCTGCCTGACGATGTCCGGCACATCGTCGGTGAAGGGACGCTCATAGTGCGCGGCGATCTCGGCAGCCGTCTGCACGTCGGTGATCCAGCCGTGCCCCGTCAGCCACTCCGCGGGCGGCATGCGGGAATCCGGATATGTCAGCATCCAGAAATTCGCCGCCCGAATATCTTCGGGGACAACGGGTTCGGCGAGTGATTCCCAGGTCTCGGTTGAGGGCAAGAAGATGTTGGCGTCGCTGCAGATGGCGCTACCCGGCGCGGACAGCTCGATGATTCGTTCGAACAGCAGGTCCTGACTGTCGCCGGGCAGGCCCGCCATGATCAGCGGTGCGATCAGCCAGGCGGTGGGTTGTTCCGGGTCGAAGCCCGCAGTGCACAGATCCTCTGCCCACGGACCCGCCGTCGTCGCCACGGGCACGAGCCGCTGCGTCACGGCAGCGACGGCGCCCTGCTCTTTGAGCACCCGGCTTCGGAAATCCAGCGTGTGCGGATGGTCCACCTCGTACAGCACGGCATCCGTCGGCCACGGGAGTCGGTACGCCCGAGTGTCCAGGCCCGCGACGAACTGCACGACTTGCCGGGTTCCCAACTCAAGTTCCGTGGCGATGAAGTCGTCGCCGTACCGCGTGAAGATTCCCGACGCGTTGATGAGAAGGAAAGTGCCATCGGCCGCCGACGGGTTCTCAGGAAATCCCGCCGCGAGGAAGGCACTACTGAGGGGCTCGTTCGCCGCGGTAACCAGGACCGCCGCGAGCGGATCGTTGATCAGTGGATGGCCGCGCCTACTTTCCAGCGCGCGCAGAGCAGCGGCGATCAGGTCGAACTGGTACTTGTGCGCCGGCGAGGTCACGGCCCCTTCCCGTTGACCTTCCAAGGAACCACCCGCCTTCCTGCACGTTGTCTTCAAGATATCCACGGAGCGGCAAAACCGCGATGATGTCGCGCAAGCTACCCGGCTGATCCAGTTGTGGAACGAACCTCACGGTGCGGTGGGCTCGTCACACGGGGGATGCTGCACGGAATGTGCAAGGTAGTCGCTCGGCAGCGTCGCCGTGAGGAAACGACGGTCTGCGAGATCATCGAAATCCGGGGTCAGGGTGTCGTCGAACGGCCGGCCATAGCGCTGGGCGAGCTCACGGGTGGTGCGTGTGCGGGTAAGCCACCCGTGCCCGGACAGCCAATCGCCGGGAGGGGTGCGTTCGTCGTAGTGCGCGAGTGCCGAGTAGTCGGCGCCGCGAAGGGCGTCCGGGAGAATCGCGTCCACGACGTCGCTCCATGCCCGCCCCGAGGGGGCCAGCGCATCGTTGTCCGTCGAAATTGTGCTGCCGGGAGCCGACATTTCGATGATTCGCTCGAACATCGTGTCCTGGCTGCCGCCGGGGAGATTGCAGATAACGGATTCGGCGAGCCATGCGGTGGGGGCGTCGGGGTCGAATCCAGCCAGAGTCAGCTCCGCCTGCCACTGATCACCGAGCCCACACAGGACCATGCGTTGGGTCGTACGAGGCTCGACGCCCGCGTTGTCGAGCGCCTTCATCTTGAGTGTGAGGACCTCGGCGTAGTCGACCTCATAGACGACGGTTCCGGCGGGCCAGGACAGTCGGTAGGCGCGGGTGTCGAGTCCCCCGGCAAGCACCACCACCTGACGGTTGCCGGTCTCGACACAGGCGAGCAGGGACTCGTCGTAGTACCGGCACATCGCCGCCGCGTAGTTGGTGAGCAGGGAGGTGCGAAGCTCATCCACCGTCGACGGCTCCTCGCGGAGCCCTACGTCCAGGAGCGCCAGCGTGTGGGGATCTCCGGCGGCCTCGAGGATCGTTCGCGCGTACTCGTCCAACAGCAAAGGATTTGTGCGACGGGCCTCGAGCACCCGCAGGGCAGCGATGGTCAGCCCAATCTGCATACCCTGGCGGACGAATCCGCCGCTATGGCCGTCTCCCGGCATGAAACCCAGCTCTCAATCCCCCAACCGTCAAACGACGGGCCTTTGCCAATTGGCCTGTTCGTACAGACGGCACCCTTGTGACCGATTGCATGGGAAACTTTAGTCGAGGTGCAGCGGAAGTCCCACCCCGGCGTTCATCCGCGTGCCGGGTGAGTATCGGCTAGCGGGTGGCGGAGATGAAGTAGGCGTCTGACCACAGCGAAGTGAGCTCGCTGTGCTCACTGGGGGCGGGCCGTCCGTAGTCTGCGGCTTGCTCCAGCCGGTTGGTGGTGTCGACCCGCCAACCGTGTTCACCGAGCCACTCGATCGGGTCTTTGCGCTCATCGTCGTAGATGAGATCGCCGATGCTGATGTCCTTGAGGAAGTCCGGCCGGAGTTTGTTGACGGCGTCCTGCCACTGACCGGCGGTGGCCACCCGGTGGCGCCATTCGGTGGCGAGGAAGCTGCCGGGGGCAGACTGCGCGGTGATGCTCTCGAACAGCGCATCCTGGGCGGCTCCGGGTAGGTATGCCAGCAGGCCCTCCGCGAGCCATGCCGTCGGCTTGGCCGCGTCGAAGCCCGCGGTCTGCAGCGCCCCGACCCAGTCGTCACGGAGGTCGACGGCGACCTCGCGCCGCTCTGCCAGCGGCGCCGCATTCTGTTCGGCAAGGACGTGGTCCTTGAATTCGAGGACCTTGGGCTGATCGAGCTCGTAGACGACGGTGCCGTCCGGCCAGGGCAGCCGGTAGACCCGTGCGTCCAGTCCGGCGGCCAGGATGACAACCTGCCGAACTCCCGAAGCCGTTGCAGCGATGAAGAATTCATCGAAATACTTGGTACGAACGGCGAGGTGATTGACCAGGTAGGTGGTGGCGACGTCCCACTCGGACTCGGGTTTGGGGGCCGTGAGTGCCTCGGTCAGATGGGGCTCACCGGAAGCCTCGACGAAGGCGCGAGCGTATTCATCGCGGATGAGCGGCTCGGACCGGATGGTCTCCAGGGCGCGGAATGACGACACCATGAGCGCCGTGAAACCGACGCTGCTGACAATGTCCCACTGATCGCCATCGGTCCGTGTCATGTGGCCGCCTCTTACCTAGGAGTAATTACCTAAAGCAACGATACGCGCGTTGAAGTCCTCACGCCCGATAGCGGGCGGCGCGCAGTGCTTCGTGCACGTCGCGCGGGTCGGTACCGAGATCCCAGCGGTTCAAGACGATCAGGTCGTCACCGGACTCGATCTCCAGTAGCCGGGCGCGCCGGCCGAGCCTGCGGAACTCAGTGACCTTCACCGAGTCCACGTCGGCGCGGGGCAGCAGCGTGACACGGGTGAGGCCCTGCAACTCCAGACCCTCGTCGACGATGCGCAACTTCGGACGGCACCGCCAGGACACCGCGGCGAATCCCAGCAGACCGAGGGCGGCCACGGCGGCCAGCAGACGTCCGGGTGCATCGGACACAAGGAAGACGGCGATACCGAAGGCGACACCAACGAGCGCCGCGGCAGCGATGCCGGCGGGTTTCGGGCCCCATTCGGTGGCGGATGCGGTCGGGTTATCCACAGGCGTTATCCACAGTGGGGATAAATCACATCGTTGTGATTGGGTGTCTCGCGGGTTGACTCGATGGAAACGGGTGCTAACCGGACCGGCAACGGCAACATGGGATCTGCCGGGTCTTTTGTCACCGCCACCTCATGGTCAGCAGCAGCCCGGTGATCATGAAAGCAAACGCGATGGCGTAGTTCCACGGACCCAGATCCAGCATCCAGGTGATGTGCTGGGCGGCGAGCTGGAACACCATCAGCCAGGCCAGGCCGATGAGCATGAGGGTGAGGAAGAGCGCGACAAACCAGACGCTCGACGGACCGGCCTTCACCTTCACCGGGGTGCGGCTAACAGTGGTCGCGTTGAACGCGGACTTCTTACGGACCTTGGACTTGGGCATCGACTACCTCGGAAGCATCTCGGATATGGCGGCGCGGCGACGGATCACCGTGGCCGGAGTCGTTATGGGTTCTTACGCAGGTTACAGCGCGGTGCTGCGACAATCTTCTGGTGACCGCCGATGAGCCCCTAGCGCGAAGAGGTTCAGGCCCCGATGAGCCCCTAGCGCAAGGGGCGGGCCCCCAGCGCAAGCCCGTCATGTGGCGGGTTGGTGTGCCCTTGGTGTGTGCCCTTGCCGGCTTTCTCCTGGCCGCGACGCACACGGTGTCGGGTGGCAACGAGATCCGTCGGGGCGACTCTCCATCGCCTCGTCTGGTGGACCTGGTGCGTGAGACGCAGAAGTCGGTCGACAGGCTCAGTGCCGCCCGCGACGGCCTGGCCAGTGAGATGGCGGCCGCGCGTGAGCAGTCGGCAGGGGGCGACAGCAAGGTGGCTGCCGCACTCGCTGAAACCGGCGAGATGGCCGATGCGGCCGGAGTACGACCCGTCACCGGCCCCGGTCTGGTGGTGACGCTGACCGATGCCAAGCGCGACTCGTACGGCCGTTTCCCCCGGGATGCGTCGCCGGATGACTTGGTGGTGCACCAGCAGGATGTCGAGGGCGTGCTCAACGCCTTGTGGAGCGCGGGTGCCGAGGCGATCCAGATGCAGGATGACCAGCGCTTGGTTGCAAGCTCGGTGCCGCGATGTGTGGGCAACACACTGCTGCTGCACGGTCGCACCTACAGCCCGCCCTACGTGATCACGGCGATCGGTGATGCCGATGCGATGCAGGCGGCGCTGGACGCGGCTCCGTTGGTGACCCTGTATCGGCAGTACGTCGCGCGATTTGGCTTGGGGTACACGGTGACTCGTGGGCATCATCTCGAGGTGGCCGGATATCGGGACGCGGTGGGGCCTGGCCGTGCGGTTCCGTTGCAGGGTCCGTAGGCATCCGTTTGTCACCGTCCTGGTAAACCGGCTGGGAAAGCGCTGGCGCGGGTCCGTACCCTTGATCTGTGCGCATCCTGGTCGTCGACAACTACGACAGCTTCGTGTTCAACCTGGTCCAGTACCTGGGCCAGCTCGGTGTGGACGCGACGGTGTGGCGTAACGACGACCCACGGCTGGCCGACACCGACGCGGTGGCCGCCGACTTCGATGGCGTACTGATCAGTCCCGGTCCGGGTACGCCGGAGAGCGCGGGTGCGTCCATCGCGATGGTGCATTCCTGTGCGAAGACGGACACGCCGCTACTCGGGGTCTGCCTGGGGCATCAGGCGATCGGGGTCGCGTTCGGCGGCACCGTCGACCGCGCACCGGAGTTGTTGCACGGCAAGACGAGCACGGTCGAACACGAGGATGCCGGTGTGCTGCTCGGTCTGCCAAACCCGTTTACGGCCACCAGGTATCACTCGTTGACCATCCTCCCCGATACCGTGCCGGAGGGGCTGCGGGTAATCGCTCGCACCGCCAGCGGGGTGATCATGGGCGTCATGCACACCGAGCACCCGATCCACGGCGTGCAGTTCCACCCCGAGTCGATCCTCACCGAGGGTGGGCACCGGATGTTGGCCAACTGGCTCACCTATTGCGGTGCGCCCCTTGATGAACCGCTGGTGCGTTCTCTTGAGGCAGAGGTCGCCTCGGCGCTGAACGGGGTCAGCGGACGAGTAGCTGCGCTCGGCGGCTGACGGTCTAGCCGGCGCCGAAGCGCAGCTTGATCGGTCCGTTGTAGTTCACGCCAGTACCGGGCTGGGGATCCTGAGAGACCACGCGTGCCCTGTTGCCGCCGTCTGACGGCACATCCTCGGTGCTCAGGCCGCCGCCTTGCCATCCGGCCTGATACAGCATCGGCTCCGCGTCGGTCCAGAACTTGCCCACGAGGTTCGGCATGCGGAACTGCCCACCCTGTGACACGCGGATTTCGATGACCCCGTCCTCGGGGAACATGGTTCCGGCCGCCGGATTCGTACTCAGGATCTGACCCTTCGACTCCGGACTCGGAACGGGGATCACGGTGGGTGGTGCGGTGAAGCCGTACGTGGGCAGGTTCTTGACGGCGACGTCGACGTTCTGTCCGACGAGGTCCGGAGCGGGCTTCTCCCCCGGGCCCTTGCCGACAACGATGGTGATGTTGTTGGTGACCGCCGAGTACTGCCCGGCCGGCGGGTTGGTGGCCATGACCCGGCCCTTGTCTTCGGGCAGTGACTTGGTCTCGCTCTGGGTGAAGGTGCCCTTGAAACCAGCGCTCTGGAGCTTCTTCACCGCGTCACCGAAGCTGAGGCCGTGGCAGTCGGGTACCTGCTGGCTCTCCGGCCCGATGGACACGTTGAGGGTCACCTCGGAGCCCGCGGTAACGGTCGAACCCTTCGCCGGATCGGTGTCGATGACCTTGTCGGGAGCGAGCTTCGAGCTGGTGTTCTTCTGGATCTTGGTCTTGAAACCCAGATTCTGCAGGATGGCGACTGCCTCGGACTGGGACTTGCCCGTCACATCCGGAACCTGAACATCGCGCGACGGCCCGCTGCCCAAGATGATGGCGAAGGTGACCACCACGGTGAGCACCACCAGTGCGGCAAGGCCAACCAGCCAGCGGCTCAGCGGATTGCGCCGTGGCTCCGCGTAATGACTGGGAAGCGGGTTGGTCTGCGGCCCGGAGGCTTGGTACGCCTTGGTATTGGCAGGGGTGTTGAGCATCGAGCTGCGCTCGGCGTCGGTGAGGACCTTCGGGGCCTCCGGTTGCTCGCCCTGGTAAACCCGCATCAGGTCGGTGCGCATCTCGGCGGCGTTCTGGTATCTGTTGTCAGGATTCTTCGAGAGTGCTTTGAGCACAACGGAATCCAGACCAGGCGGAATCTCCGGGTTGTGCTTGGACGGCGCAATCGGATCTTCACGTACGTGCTGGTAAGCCACCGCGACGGGTGAATCACCGACGAAAGGCGGTTCTCCGGTGAGCAATTCGTACAAGACGCAGCCAAGAGAGTAGACGTCGGAACGAGCGTCCACGGTCTCGCCGCGCGCCTGCTCCGGCGAAAGATACTGCGCTGTCCCGATGACCGCCGCGGTCTGGGTGACGCTGACACCGGCGTCCGACACCGCGCGCGCGATCCCGAAGTCCATCACCTTCACCGCGCCGGTCTTGCTGATCATGATGTTGGCGGGCTTGACGTCGCGATGGATGATGCCGTGCTGATGGCTGAAGTTGAGCGCCTGGCACGAGTCGGCGATGACTTCGATCGCCCGGCGGATCGGCATGGGGCCGTCGTCCTTGACGATGTCCCGCAGGGTGATGCCGTCGACGTACTCCATGACGATGTACGGCAACGGCCCCGTGGGCGTCTCGGCCTCTCCGGTGTCGTACACCGCGACGATCGCGGGGTGGTTCAGCGCAGCGGCGTTCTGCGCCTCCCGGCGGAAACGCAGATAGAAGCTGGGGTCCCGGGCCAGGTCAGCGCGCAGCACCTTGATCGCGACGTCGCGGTTCAACCGCTGGTCACGTGCCAGGTGAACCTCGGACATGCCTCCATAGCCGAGGATCTCCCCCAGCTCATAGCGGTCCGAGAGGTGCTGCGGAGTGCTCATTACGGTGATTTCGTCCCAGTGATCGGGTCCGGTTCATCGGCCGGAAGCAGAGCCACGATATTAGCTGGCGCAAGCGCTCCTGGCGAAGCTGAACCTGGACTTGAGGGTGCCTCGCTGCTCGAGGTTGTTGCCGAGGGGAGTGGAATGTCGTTCTTCTTCTCGCTGGCTCGCAACAGGATGAGCGCCGCGATGATGATCGCGAAGATGCCCAGCACCGCGGCCGCCCACATCAGGGCCTTCTGGCCGGGCGAAAACGTGCCCCGCCGCGGTGGTGGCGGCCGGTGTGAGCCCGTCGGCTGGCGGGTTCGAGACGTGGGCGGGGCGACGCGGCTGGGCGCCACGGCGGGCCGCACCTGGGTGGCGGGCGGGATGGCCGCCGGCGTGGCCCGGCTGATGGTCGGTGCCTGGTTGGGCCGGGGTGGGCGCCGTCCGGCACGCACCGCGGCCACCGCGTCGGCGAACGGGCCGCCGCTGGTGTACCGGTTCTGCGGGTTCTTCACGAGCGTGATCTCGATGAGCTCGCGCACGTTCGGTGGCAGATCGGCCGGCAGCGGCGACGGGGTCTCCTTGATGTGCTTCATCGCGACCGTCAGCGCGCCATCCCCAGTGAACGGGCGCTTACCCGAAACTGCTTCGTACCCAACGACTCCCAGTGCGTAGACGTCGCTGGCGGGGGTGGCGTCGTGGCCCAGCGCCTGTTCGGGGGCAATGTATTGAGCGGTGCCCATCACCATGCCGGTTTGGGTAACCGGGGCGGCGTCCACGGCCTTGGCGATGCCGAAGTCGGTGAGTTTCACCTGCCCGGTGGGCGTGATCAGGATGTTGCCCGGTTTCACATCGCGGTGCACCAGCCCCGCGGCGTGCGCGATCTGCAGCGCGCGGCCGGTCTGCTCCAGCATGTCCAGCGAGTGACGCAGCGACAGACGGCCAGTGCGCTTGAGTACCGAGTTCAGCGGCTCGCCGTGCACCAGTTCCATCACCAGATACGCGGTGCGGCCCTCGCTGTCCATATCGGTCTCGCCGTAGTCGTACACGCTGGCAATACCCGGGTGGTTGAGCATGGCGACGGTGCGTGCCTCGGCGCGGAACCGCTCGATGAACTCTGGATCCGAGGAGAACTCGGCCTTGAGCACCTTCACGGCCACCTTGCGGCCCAAACGGCTGTCGGTGCCCTCCCACACCTGGCCCATACCGCCGGTGGCAATGAGCCGCTGCAACCGGTAGCGACCCGAAAGCGTTTCTCCCACACGTACCGTCATGAGGCTCCCTGTAGTGCTGCGGCGATAACCTGCCGCCCGATGGGTGCGGCGACGGAGCCGCCGGTGGCTGCCAGTGCGCGGTCTCCGCCATCTTCGACGAGAACCGCGATCGCCACCTGGGGGGTGACCGGCGTGGCCTGAGGATCAGTGGTGCTCGACGCGGGTGCGAAGGCGATGTACCAGGCGTGCGGCGGCGTGTTGCGCGGATCGGTGCCATGTTCGGCGGTGCCGGTCTTGGATGCGATCTGCACGCTGGGGATGGCACCGGTCTGTGCGGTGCGCTGTTCTGAGGCAATCATCAGTTCTGTCAATGTGTTCGCGATAGCGGGTGTCACGGCTTGGCCGATGTCATCCGAGGTGGTGGTGGACAGATTCGAAAGGTCTGGGCCCTTAAGGCTATCGACCAGGTGTGGCTGCATCAGCACGCCCTTGTTGGCAACGGCCGCGGCAACCATCGCGTTCTGCAGCGGGGTCACCGCGACATCCTTTTGCCCGATGCTGGACATCGCGACGGCCGCGTCGTCGGACATCGGCCCCACGGTGGAGGTGGCCACCTGCAGCGGAATGCCGTCCAGCTCATGGTCCAGACCGAAGGCCTGCGCGGCCTTGACCAGCTTGTCGCGCTTGAGTTGTTCGGATCCGAGTTTGGCGAAGGCGGTGTTGCAGGAGCGCGCGAAGGCCTCCTTGAGCGTGGTGTTGTCGCCGCCGCCGCAGGAGGCTCTGTTGTAGTTCTCCAGGGTTGCGTTGCTCCCCGGCAGGAAGATGGTCGGCGACGCGGTCACCTCGGTGTTGACCGTCTTGCCGTCTGCCAGCGCCGCGGCGGTGGTGATCACCTTGAAGGTCGAGCCGGGCGGGTACGTCTGCGAAATGGCGCGATTCAGCATCGGCTGCGCGGGGTCGTCCTGCAGCCGCTTCCAGGCCTCGTTCTCCTGCGCGGAATCCTGACTGGCGAGCAGATTGGGGTCGTAGGAGGGCGTCGACACCATCGCGAGGATCTTTCCGGTGGAGGGCTCGAGCGCGACCACCGAGCCACGGCAGCCGTTCTTGCAGCCGCGGTGCATGGCGTCGTAGGCGGCCTGCTGCACATCGGGGCGGATGGTTGTCACCACGCTGCCGCCACGGGGGTCGCGGCCCGTGAAGAAGTCCGCGAGGCGCCGGCCGAACAGCCGGGGGTCGGATCCGTTGAGCACGCTGTCTTCGGCGCGCTCCAATCCGGCGCTCGAGTAGTTGAGCGAGTAGAAGCCGGTGATAGGTGCGTACACCAGCGGGTCCGCGTACTGCCGCAGGAACCGGAAGCGGCTGTCGGTGGCCACCGACGAGGCGAGCAGCTGCCCACTGGCCGAAATCTGCCCCCGCTGGCGCGAGTACTCGTCGAGCAGCACCCGTTGATTACGCGGGTCGGCCCGCAGTCCCGGCGCTGTGAACACCTGGGTGAGGGTGGCATTGGCAAGCAGCAGCACGACCAATCCCATGACGACCAGAGACACCCGGCGGATCGATGTGTTCATACGCGGTCGATCAGCTCGGTACGGGCCTCCGCGATGGGGGCGGCATTGGGTGCGGAATTGGTGGTGAGCGGTCGGCGGGCGATATGCGAGATGCGCAGCAGGATGGCCAGCAGCACGTAGTTGGACACCAGCGACGATCCGCCGTAGGAGATCCAGGGCGTGGTCAGTCCCGTCAGCGGGATCAGCTTGGTGACGCCGCCGACGACGATGAACAGTTGCAGCGCCAGTGCCGCCGACAGCCCGGAGGCGAGCAGCTTGCCGAAGCTGTCCCGCACCGCCAGCGCGGTGCGGAAGCCACGGACGATCAGGATGGTGAACACCAGCAGCACGCCGGCCAGGCCCACCAGTCCGAGTTCCTCACCGATCGCGGCAATGATGAAATCCGTTGAGGCGGCGGGAACCGTGCCCGGCTGACCATTTCCGAGCCCGGTGCCGAAGATGCCTCCGGTGGCGAAGCTGAACAGGGACTGCATCATCTGGTACCCGTTGCCGTCCGCGTCTGCGAAGGGGTCGAGCCAGGTTTCGACGCGCACGCGCACATGCGCAAACAGGAAGTACGCGAGGAACGCGCCGACGACGAAGAGACCGAGACCGATCAGCACCCAGCTGATTCGGGCCGTGGCGATGTAGAGCACCGTCAGGAACGAGGTGTAGAGCAGCAACGAAGTGCCGAGGTCTTTCTCAAAGACCATGACTCCCACCGAGATTGCCCATACGGCCAGCAGCGGGCCGAGGTCCCTGGCCCTGGGCGACTCCACGCCCCAGTAGCTGCGACCGGCCGTGCGGAATAAGTCGCGTTTGGTCATCAGGAAGGCTGCGAAGAACACCAGCAACAGAATTTTGGCGGCCTCGGCGGGCTGAATCGACAAGAACGGCAACTCGATCCAGATTTTGGCGCCGTTTCTTTCCGAGGCCGAGGAGGGCAGCAGGGCCGGGACGGCCAGTAAGACGATGCCGACTATCCCGAAGGTGTACCCGTATCGCGCCAGCAGGCGATGGTCCTTGACGGCAGCCAGCACACCGACAAGTGCCGCGACACCCACCAGCGTCCACAGCACCTGCGCGTTGGCTTCCAGGGTCTCGGTGCCGTCGCCGGCGGCCACCTTCGCCAGGTCCAGGCGATGGATCATCACCAGTCCGAGGCCGTTGAGCAGCGCGACACAGGGCAACAGCAGCGGATCGGCGTACGGGGCGTAGCGACGAACTCCGAGGTGCGCCAACGTAAACAGAACGAGGTACGCAAGGCCGTATTTCAGGAGGTCCAACGACAGGCCGCGTTCGAGGTTGGCCTCGACGAGGATCAGGGCGACGGTGGTAATCGCGGCGGCGAAGCCGAGGAGCCCCAACTCCGCACTGCGTCGTGTGGATTGGGGCGGTGGCGCGGTGCCTGCCCCACGGGCCACTACAGCGGTTTGGGGCGCCGTCGTCATGACACGGTCCGGCAGGTAACGCCCGGCTCTTGTGGTGGCGCCGGCAACGGGGCAGGCGCAGGAGTGGATGTTGTGCTCGGCGTGGTGCTCGCGCCGGGGCTCGTCGTGGACGTAGGTGTGGAGGACGGCCGCGAGGTGGTCGTCGTGGTGGTGGAACCGGATGTGGTGGAGGGGGTGCGCCCGGCGGTGGTCGGCGCGGGCGGCGGAGTCTTGGGTGCGGGCGGCGCGCACGGAGGCAGGGCGTTCTTGGTGAGCTGACGCAACTGGCCGATCGCCTGGTCGAGGGTGCCGCCGGGCAGGCCGGCTTCGACCTGCTGACGCTCGGACGGGCGCAGGTCTGAGACCTTGAAGTACTTGCAGGACAGGCCGGATGCGGGTTCGCCGTAGCTCACCAGCGACATGTCCCCACGACTGTCGAGGCAACCGACGAGGTCGGGTCGCTGAAGTCGATAGCCGAGAAGTGAGCCCTGGACGCCCTGCATGATGGAGACATTGCCCTCATGGGCGCTGACGTAATAGTTGTTGAGCACCACGCGGCGGCCGATCGCCAGTCCGGCCAGCGCGATCAAGACCACGAGCACCGCCGCGATCAACCAGCGCAGCCTGCGCTTTTTTGGCTTAGCGGGATCGGAATCGGTTGTGTCGGAGACGGATTCGTCCTCGGCCGGCTCAGGCTCTTTGAGGGCCCGTTGAATCGCGGCAGCGCGCCCGGCAGCCGTGTTCGGCGGAGGGGTGTCGGTGTCGGCATCGGCGGATATCGCCCCCGCCACGATCGGCCGGGTTTGTCCGTAGTCCAGCTCCACGACATCGGCGACAACCACGGTGACGTTGTCGGGTCCCCCGCTGCGCAGCGCGAGCTCGATGAGCCGATCGGCTGCGGCGGAGACATCGGGGATTTCCAATGCCTCGGCGATGGTTTCGTGACTGACCGGGTCGGAGAGCCCGTCCGAACAGAGCAGGTATCTGTCCCCGGCGTGCGCCTCACGCATGATGAGCGTCGGTTCGACGGGCGCGCCGGTGAGCGCACGCATGATCAGCGAGCGCTGCGGGTGGTTATGCGCCTGCTCGGGGGTAATGCGACCCTCGTCGACAAGCGTCTGGACGAAGGTGTCGTCCTTGGAGATCTGGGCCAGCTCGCCGTCGCGCATCAGATAGGCGCGCGAGTCGCCGATGTGCACCATGCCCAACCGCTTTCCGGCGAACAGGAAAGCCGTCAGGGTGGTGCCCATTCCGTCCAGCTCCGGCTCGGCGCGCACATGATCGGCGATCGACCCGTTACCGGAGTACACCGCCTCGGCCAGCGCATCCAGCAGGTCGCCACCGGGTTCATCATCGTCGAGCGGCGCCAATGCGGCGATGACCAGCTGCGAAGCGACCTCACCGGCGGCATGACCGCCCATACCGTCGGCCAATGCCAAGAGACGGGCTCCGGCATAGACCGAGTCCTCGTTGTTCGACCGCACAAGTCCGCGGTCGCTACGCGCGGCGTAGCGAAGTACCAGTGTCACGAGCGCAGCTCGATCACTGTCTTACCGATACGTACCGGCGTCCCCTGGGGAACCCGCAGTGCCGTCGTCACCTTCTCCCTATCCAGATATGTGCCGTTGGTCGATCCTAGATCCTCGACGTACCAATCCGGCCCGCGTGGCGATAGCCGCGCGTGCCGCGTCGACGAGTAATCGTCGGTCAGGACCAGGGTGGAGTCGTCGGCGCGACCAATCAAAATGGGCTGTGTGCCGAGCGTGATCCGCGTGCCCGCCAAGGCACCCTCGGTTACCAGGAGGTACTGCATTTGCCGCTTGCCCGCCTTCGCGGGGCGAATGGCGCGCAGGTTGAGACCACGATTGGCCATCAGTTGGCCGGTCGGAGCGTAGATATCGGTCCGTAGGATGCGCAGCACCGACCAGATGAACACCCACAGCAGCAACAGGAACCCACCGCGGGTGAGCTGGAGCACCAGTCCCTGCATCCGGTTGTCGTTCCTCTCGCTGGTCCATCGCGCCTCGGCGAGGGTGTCCGGAGACCGGACATATTCGGCAGGGCAACGATACTTGGCAGGGTTACCCGCCGGGGCCCGATACGTGCAGCCTGTGTCGAACGCGGTGTTGCCGATGCGTCCTACTGCACCCGAACGATGATCTCGGAGTGGCCCAGCCGGATGATGTCGCCGTCCGCCAACTGCCACTCGGTGACCGGGGCGTTGTTGACGGTGGTGCCGTTGGTCGAGTTGAGATCCGACAGCAGTGCGGCATGCCCGTCGAAGCGCACCTCGAGGTGACGACGCGAGACGCCGGTGTCCGGCAGCCGGAACTGTGCGTCCTGACCGCGGCCGATCACATTGGTGCCCTCACGCAACTGGTAGGTGCGGCCGCTGCCGTCGTCCAGCTGCAGGGTGACGTTGGTACGTCCAGCCCCAGCGCCGCCTCCGGTCGGGGCGCCGTAGTCGGGGCTGCTCTGGTAGCCGCCGTGTTCGTAGTCGCCGTATTCGGGCTCCCCGTAACCACCCTGGGGCGACCCATATCCGCCCTGCTGCGGCGGGGCGGGGTAGCCACCCTGCTGCGGGTACGCAGGGGGACGACCGTAGTCCTGGCCAGGAGGGGGACCCTGCGGTGAGCTGTACCCGCCGCCCTGCTCGTACTCGCCGTAGTTGGGGCGAGGAGGCTCACCGTATCCGCCCTGCTGGGGCGGGGCCGGATAGCCACCTTGCTGCGGAGGCGCCGGTGGGCGGCCGTACTCGCCGCCGCCTTGCGCGGGGCCGCCGTACCCGCCCTGTTCGTAACCGCCGCGGCCACCTTGCTCATATCCGCCCTGCTGAGGCGGGCGCTGCGGGTAGCCGCCCTGCTCGTAGCCGGCCGGCGGGCGACCGTAGTCCTGACCGTACTGCTGGCCCTGTCCGTGGCCGCCGCCCTCGTAGCCGCCCTGGCGCGGGGGGTATCCCTGGTCGCCTTGCGGGGGCTGCTGACCGCGCGGATCCTGATCGGGACGCCCGTACCGGTCGTCCTCTCGGCCGTACTCTTCGCCGGGGCGTCCCTGCTGGGGACCTGGGTTGTCAGTCATGGATGCTCCTGGTTGTGAATCCGGGGTCGAAGGGGCAGTCGTCACGGCGCCGTGCGTACGGTCCCGCTTGGTATCGGGATTGACCACACCGCGCGTACGAAACTGGCCGGTGTGCAAGTTCGGTGATTGTTCGAATCGGACAACAACTTCACCATACGTTTGCCACCCCTGATCGCGAATATATTCGCGCAGGTGTTCGGCGAACGTGTCTGGGTTGAGATCGCGGTCGTCGGCCGCTTTCTCGTGATCTCCGGTGCTGAGGAGAACGAAGTACTCATTGGGAGCCAGCAGCCGCCCCTGGCCCGCTGACCGGACTCCGTCGGCGGCCTCGCGACGCAGCGAGGCCTGCACTTCCTGAGGGACGATGCTGCCGCCGAATACGCGGGCGAAGGCATCGCCGACCACGTCTTCAAGCTTGCGCTCGAAGCGCTGGACAATTCCCATGCCTCCTCCTTTCGGCGATCGCGCGGCAGTTCTGAGCGCATGACACAGCGCACCGCCACGAGCGGATCTCGAGTAGATCGTATCGGTTTGATGATCGTCGGCACCCACTCCTCTATTACGGGACGACATCGTCTTGGCACCAAGAGGCCTTCTATGCTCGCCATATGTGACGATTGGCGTGCGTGCGCGGGCTTTCGCTGGGCGTTCTCGGTTCCAAGACGGGGTCCGGAGCGTGATAGGCTCTCGCGGTCGTTGGGGCGAGTGGCGGAATGGCAGACGCGCTGGCTTCAGGTGCCAGTGTCCTTCGGGACGTGGGGGTTCAAGTCCCCCTTCGCCCACAAGTGAGTGGGCTGGGAAGCCCAACGATAGAAGGCCGGAGACCCACGGGGTTTCCGGCCTTTTGCGTTGTCTGTGGAGTCTCAGGTGCGCGTGCCCGCTGCACCAGGCAGTCGGAGTGTTTTCTATGATTCGGGCAACGAGGGGGAAGAGATGCCCGATCCGTCCACAGGCGATGAGGATGCCGACCGGCGCGAGGCGCCGCCAGTTCGCGGCGCCGTGCGGTGGCAGGAGCCGGGCGTCACCGCGCCGCGGTCTCCCACGGTCGCCGAGTCGCGTGCCCGCGACAAAGCACGCCGGACCCGCGAGGCCGAACGAAGGCTTGCGGAGGTTCAGGCCCAGAAGGCAGAGGAACGGCGCCGAACTCGCAACAAAGTCCTGATGGGTTCCGTGGTTGTCGCCGGTATTGCGGCGGTCGTGGCGGTGGGCTACGCGGTGATCGACCGCGACGACGATGTTGAGGCGACGTGCGTCCAGGACGGTTCCAATGTCGTCGCGCCCGAGGAGTACTGCGAGCGTGGCACCGCGTCGTCCGCGGGCGGCGGCGTCTTCATCTATGCGGGATCGCCCTATCGGTACTACTACGGTGGACGGAATCAGGGCATTGGAACCATCGCATCCGGCGGTAATGTCGAGCTACCCAGGGGCACGCGGGCCAAGACCAGCTCGGGCAGCACTATCACCAAATCTGATGGCTCGGGCAGTGTTTCACGGTCTCCGTCGGTATCGCGCGGCGGCTTCGGGTCCAGCAGCTCGGGAAGTTCGGGGAGCTGATGCGGCGTGAGCACGCGCGGCCCCGCCCCGGTTGGGAAGAAACCGTTGCCTCCCAGGGAATGTGTTACGGCACGCCCGCCCGGATGGCGGACGGTAGCGACCGTCCGTACTGGGACGAGTCGGTCCACTACGTCTTCGACATGGACGAGGTGCTGTCCCTAGAGGCCACCGTCGAAGTGTTGCACTCCATGTGCCTGGACGCGGTCGAGCATGTGGTCCTGACCGGGCGCTACCGAGACTTCGGGGTGCCGGAATGGTCCTGGGAACACATCGAAAAATCTTGGCGCAGAAGAGATCCCCATCTGTACGGGCGCTTCGACCTCCGATATGACGGACGGCGGCCACCGGTCCTGCTCGAGTACAACGCAGATACCCCTACCTCGCTGCTGGAGGCGTCAATCCTGCAGTGGCACTGGAAAACGGACGTGTTCCCCGAGGACGACCAGTGGAACTCCCTGCATGAACAGCTGGTCGCGCGCTGGACGCAGATCAGTAAGCAACTTGCCGGTACGGAAACACATTTCACCTGGTCATCGGCGGACCAGACTGGTGAAGACAATGTGACCCTGGCCTATCTGCAGGAGTGCGCGGCCGAGGCCGGGATCAACACGGTGGGTCTGCCCATCGAGGACATCGGCTGGGATCACGACCTCAACCGGCTCGTGGACCTGGAAGAGGCGCCGATCGAATCGATCTTCAAGCTGTACCCGTGGGAGTGGATTCTCGACGACGACTTCGGCCACCACGCTCTGGACCTGCTGCCCGAGACTCTGTGGATCGAGCCGTTGTGGAAAACGCTCCTGAGCAACAAGGCGATTCTTGCGATTCTGTGGGAGATGTACCCCGGCCACCCCAATCTGTTGCCGGCTTATCTGGACAACCCACACGAGCTGACCGAGTACGTCCGTAAGCCGAAACTTGGTCGTGAAGGGGCCAACATCACCGTGGTGGGAGCGGGCTATGAGACGGCCACCGGCGGTGTCTACGGTGAGGAGGGCTACGTCTACCAGTTGCTCGACCCGCTGCCGGAGTTCGACGGCATGAGGCCCGTCCTCGGTGCCTGGATCGTCGGCGACGAATCCGCGGGGCTGGGGATACGGGAGACGGCCGGCCTGATCACCGACGATGGCGCCGCGTTCGTTCCGCACCGGATTCCAGCTCAATAGGCACACCGAATACCAGAGAAATGGGGATCGCAACCGTGAACGCAGCAGGGTACTGGTCGATAGTCGCGCATGGGGCCGCAGCAATCTGGCTTTATGCAGCAATCGGTTTCGTGCTGATGGTCCTTGGATTCTTTGTGCTGGACTGGACAACTCCCGGCCCGCTGCGACAGATGGTCCGGTTGGGCCTGCCCAACGCCGCCGTGATTACCGCGGCGGGACTCCTCTCGCAGGCATTCGTGATCGTGCTCGCCATCTATACCTCGTCAGGGAACATCGTCGAAGGACTGTTGCGCACCCTGGTGTTTGGACTTATCGGTATCGCGGCACAGACGATCTGCATCAGGCTGATCGAGTGGGTGGTGGGTCTCGATGTTGGAGATCTACTGGCGCACAAGAGGTTCGCACCCGCAACCCTCGTTGTCGCCGCCGCTTACGTGGCTGTGGGGCTGATCATCGCCGCCGCGATTCTGTGATCCGGTATTAGACGGCCCACGTGCGTGAGTTATCGCGCCGTGTCGACCCACTCCATGTAGGCCGACCCGCCGACCGGATTCCCTTGGTATTCACCGGTGTAGCTGTAGGCGCCCGCATAGCCGCGACCATGGCCGTAGCGCAGGGGTGAATCGACGAGCCCGTCGATGGCGAGCACGAGGTGCCCGTGGTCATCGCGGACCGTCCAGGTCAGGCGGTGTGGCACGCGCATGGGGAGCCCCTGCTCGTCGATGGCCGGCTGCTCGCGGTACTCGGGGACATCCATCCGGACATCGGTGTACACCTCGGTGGACTTGCCGAGGACGCGCACGTGCGCCAGCCGGCAGGCGACGGCACCACGAGCGCGGACATCGGTGAGCAGCACCTGGGTCCCGTCATCGAGGTCGATGATCTGATAGGTGAAGAAGTCGACGGGCAGTTTGAGCCGGCTCGGCAGTGGCCGCCGAGTGAGCGACTGATGGCTGAGGAACCGCGCGTACTCGAAGGTGCCCAATCCGCTGATCGCCTGGGCGCCAGCCGCATCGGCGATCACGCCCGTGTATTCGGCGAGCAGACTCAGGTGGTCGTAGATCGGGGTTTTGACGAAGTAGGACACCTGGTCGGTGACGGTCAGCTCGATATCGGCCGAAAAGTGTTGGTAACGACCGCGCACGGTGACGTGCGGGAAGTCCACCTCGATCTGCAGGTCTTCGCCCCAACGCAGCACGCTGCCGTCATCCGCGAAGTGGCAGTCGTGCGCAGTGTCGTAGGCGCGGTAATGGTGGTGATCGATGGCTGCGGTTGAGGAGAGGACTGTGGCGGTACGCCGGGCATCGGCAGCGGCCAGGTAGTCATTGTCGAACAGCTCCGCGCCGATCGCACCGATGAGGGTCATGGTGTTCAGGTACCGGTGCGGCGAGTCCAGGTTCGGGATGAAGACGCCGTAATGGGTCGCCGTCCACGGGCCGTTGTTGGCATGCGGTCGCAGGATGGCCTGGTCGGTGAAGGGTTTTCGTGAGGCCTCGAGGCGGCGATCGATCCGGGGCAAGAGGCCGTCCACGATGAGACGAGACAGCGCGCGAGAGATGGGCTGGCCGGTCATCGATTCCCTCCGTCCATTGTCGCGAATTGACCGGCCGGTAATATACGACGAAGTGACCGTGCGGTCAATCCCTTGATGGGCGAGAAACGCCAGTGCCCGCAACATAAGCGAACGCTGTGCGCACCCTCCGCTACCGTCATACGCATGCAAACCCTCCGGACCGGCAGTAAGGGGATGCCTCGTCAGGAGCGGGAGCAATGGATCCTGACTGCCGCAGCCGATGAGTTCGGGGAAGCGACCTTTGCGGCGTCGAGCATGAACGGGATCGCGGCGCGCGCCGGAGTATCCAAGGCTCTTGTGCTGGCCTACTTCGGGTCCAAGGAGGACCTGTATGCCGCGTGTGTTGAACGTGCCGGGGAGCGACTGGCCACCGCGATCGGCGAGGCGTTGGCAGGATCGTCGGCACGCGCGGAGGTGGCCGCGGCGGTCCTGACGGCAATTTTCACCACGCTGGAGAACCAGCGCGGCGACTGGCCGGTCCTGTACGACAGGACGGTGCCGAGCGGGCGGGCCCGGGACGCCGCCCGGAGGCAACGGACCATTCTGCGTGCGCAGGCCGCTGCGGCGGTAACCAGAACGCTTGGGGCCGTGGGGCTCAGCGATGACGATGATCTTTCGGCGGCGACGCTCGTCTGGGAAAACATGGTCTCGGCGCTGGTGCAATGGTGGCGGCACCACCCCGGGCGTTCTGCCGACGAGATGGCCGGACGGGCGCGGAGAGTTCTCATGGCGTTGTCCGACCGCGCTGTCGACGATTAGATGTTGCTGGTGACCTGCGCCACAATCGCATGTGAGTGCTCGGTGTCTGTGTCGGTGGCACATTGTCCAGACTTCTCTGAATCAGAGCTCGATAAGCCCAGGTCACGCTCGACTTCCCGTCGCCCCTCCGAATGAGCGACGACACCAGCAACCTAGAAATCTAGATTTGAAACAGTTCAAAGGCCATGGATTGATTTCAGGCGAACTATCGACAGCACTTTTAGGTGATGCTAACTTCGCCTCATGCGGTCGCTGATTCGCGAGGTTCGTTGGTCACCAATGGTCAACACAGCTACTTCAGGCCATGTGCCGCGCCCGATGCCCGACGGCATCGGTGTGCCCGAGTACGGCCCGACCGTGTATTCGCTCGTCACTAAGCGTGCTGCGCAAGGAAGGGAATGCTCACGATGAACCTCAACGTCGTTCCGGAAGGTCTGCTCGCCACGAGTGCGGCAGTGGAAGCGCTCACCGCACGATTGGCAGCCGCTCATGCCGTCGCCGCGCCGGTGATCGGTGCCGTGGTTCCGCCCGCCGCCGATCCGGTGTCGTTGGAGACCGCGGCCGGATTCAGTGCCCGCGGTATGGAACACACCGGTGTGGCAGCCCTGGCTGTCGAGGAATTGGGCCGGGCCGGGCTGGGGGTTTCGGAGTCCGGGGCCAGCTACACCACCGGTGACATGCAGGCTGCCGTCACGTACATGATCGCGCGAGGATAGATTCCGTGTCCGCTCCGATTTGGATGGCTTCACCCCCTGAGGTGCACTCGGCGCTGCTGAGCGCCGGACCCGGGCCTGGAGCACTGCTGGCCGCTGCCGCCCAGTGGCAGGCGCTCTCGGCGCAATACACCACTGCCGCAACGGAGTTGACGCAGCTGCTGGCCGCCACCAACGCCGGGCCCTGGCAGGGGCCCAGTGCTACTCAGTACGTCGCGAGCCACACGCCTTACCTGGCCTGGCTGACCCAGCAGAGCGCGATGAGCGCCACCAATGCGGTGCTGCAGGAGACTGCTGCGGCCGGCTACGCGACGGCGCTGGCCGCCATGCCCACGCTGGCCGAGCTGGCTGCCAACCACATGATTCACGGTGTGCTAATGGCCACCAATTTCTTTGGTATCAATACGATTCCGATCGCGTTGACCGAGGCCGACTACATTCGGATGTGGGTCCAGGCCGCCACCACCATGAGCGTGTATCAAGGTGTGTCGAGCACGGCGCTGGCCGCAACGGCGCCGACGCAGCCCTCGCCGATGATCATGGCGCCGGGCGGCGAAATGTCCCGTATGTCCGCGGACATGATGTCGATGTCCGCGCAGCCGCAAGCCCTCGAATCCGGTACCGCACTGGATAACAGCAACAACATGACCGATCAGCTCATGCGGTTCCTGACCAATCCGCTGGGCACGCTCCAGGACATGATCCAAGACTTCATGAAGAACCCGATCGCCGCGCTTATCGCGTGGTTCCCGCTGTTGTTCCTCATTGCGTACGAGGCGTTCTTCATCCCCTTCGGTTTCACGTTCTGGGGCGTATTGCTTTCGGCGCCTGCCTGGTTGCCGATCGTGCTCGGACTCGCGCTGTCGGCGCTGGCTCCGCCCGCCGGAGTTGAAGAGCCCGGCCGTGAAGATGAGCCCGGCCGCGAGCCCGCACGGGTCGAGCGCAGAAACCCGCAACAGGATCTACAGCTCGCGCAGGTCCCGTCGGCGCAGTCGATGCCGGGAGGCTCGTCTTCGGCTCCGACCACCCCGAGTAGTCCGGCGTCCTCACCGGCGGCATCGGCACCGGTGACACCGGCGTACATGGTGTACGCGGTGCGTGAGGACCCGCCTCCGGTGCGGTTTGGGCCGACCTTGAATGAGGGTGCCGGCGCCAAGGCGCCGGCGGCGGGGATTTCGGCAGCCGCCGCTGCGGCGGCCTCGGCGCGTTCGCGGGCGCGTCGTAAGCGCGCCGCCCGGATCAAGGATCCGGCCCCACAGTTCATGGACATGAATTCGACGGTGGACCCGGACTTTTCCGAGCCGGTCGCACGACAGAGCGCCGCCGTCGGAGCTTCGGCGCGCGGGTCAGGCAGGCTCGGTTTTGCCGGGGCTGCCCCGGTCGGCACCACCACCACCGCA
>NZ_MAFC01000033.1 GCF_002013465.1 Mycobacterium sp. D16R12
GTTCGCTCAAGCCGTCGCCCGCCGACTCAATTCCCTGCGCGCTGTCAGCGTCGACTTCGGTGAACGCGTTGACGGCCGCATGCAACTTGCCGCGATAGCCGCCGACATAGCCGCCCCAATCACGCATGTTGTCAGCGAGCTGATCCAGCCGCTGCCTGACACTCGCCATTTGTTCGGCGTGCTCGGCACCGAAGGACTGCGCGTTCATCTCCGTCGAGCGCACGTGCTCGGCCGCCTTGCCCAACCCCTCGGCGGCCCGTCCCCACTTGCCTGCCAATTCGGTGACCCCGTCACTGTCCAGGTACATATCCGCTCCTACGAATACTTGAATCGATTGCTACGAAACTCCCAGAAGTCATCCTCGGCGTCCCAGTCGGCTTTGTCCCCCAGTTTCACGGGTGGCTGCTTGGGTGGCTCCTCGTCGGCGATATCTGCGTCCCGCATCTCGCGCTCGGCTCTTGCCTCGGCCTGTCGTGCCTCCTCGGCCAAGATCACGGCGAAGGTCCGGTCGATATCGGCCTGCCGAGCCTCTGCCTCGCGGGCGAACTCCAGCCCGAGCTCATAGAACTGGTCCGCGTAACCCACGCCCATCCCTGCTCCTTCCGGCCAAATTCGCTTCGGCAGACACGCGCTTCAGGAAGGGCAGAATCTCTCCACAGCGTCGTTGACCTCGTCGAGTTGCTTCAACTACCTATATGACGGTGCGGGCGGGGATACGGTTCCATCAATTTTTCGACACGATGGCCCGGCACTCACGGCTACTGCCGACAGCAGACACGGTTACAAGTCAATAACGATTGCGGGGTCTACAGCGTGTCCCTAGCCCGACACGCAGCGCACTGTCGTGAGCAACGCTCAGTGACTGAAGCGCATGACCTCTTCGGGAGTGATGAGCCGCTCGTTCTTCGCTGGGAAACTGTGGCTTTTCATGGGATGACGGAGCAGTGACCAGGCAATTCGGCCAACCCATGTCTTCGTAGCGGGTGTGTTGGGCACGAGAACATCTCCTGCGTCGGCAAGCTTTCAGAACCGGTCAGTAGCATAACGCAAATCCCGACCTAGATCACGTGTCTCACCCGCGTTAGGCAAACATGTCGGCCAACATCCTGCGATACTGCCCGGAGCTACCGATTCTCTCGGGCCTGGCAACAGTCCCGAGTCTCAGCGCTGCGGCGCCGCGGTCGGCTCGATCGGCGCGGGCAGCGCCGTCTCACCGGTCAGGTAGGTGTCCACCGCGGCGGCGGCGGAGCGACCCTCGGCAATCGCCCACACAATCAGCGACTGGCCACGGCCCATGTCACCCGCCACGAACACACCGTCAACGGACGTCGCGTACAAATCGTCGCGCGCCACATTGCCACGCTCGGTGAGATCCACGCCCAGGTTCTCCAGCAGGCCGGGCTTCTCCGGTCCCACGAATCCCATTGCCAGGAAAACGATGTCGGCCTGCAGCTCGAAGTCCGAGCCCTCAACCTTCTCGAACTTGCCGGCATTGAAGACAACCTCATGGGCCCGCAGACCGGTCACCTTGCCGTCTTCACCCAGGAAACGTTCGGTGTTGACGGCATAGATCCGCTCGCCGCCCTCTTCATGGGCGGAGGCCACCCGGAACAGCGTCGGGTAGGTGGGCCACGGGTCGCGCTCGGAACGAAGCTCGGGCGGCCTGGGCATGATCTCGAACTGCTGGATGCTCGCCGCACCCTGGCGGTGGGCGGTGCCCAAGCAGTCGGCACCGGTATCGCCGCCGCCAATGATGATGACGTGCTTGCCCTTTGCAGTGATCGGGGGCTGGCCGTTCTCATCCACGACGTCGTCACCCAGCTGCACCTTGTTGGCCCACGGCAGGTATTCCATGGCCTGGTAGATGCCCTCGAGCTCACGGCCCGGAACGGGCAGATCACGCCAGGCCGTCGCCCCGCCAGCCAGTACTACCGCATCGAAGTTCGAGCGGAGGTCATCGGCTGTGATGTCGACTCCGACGTTCACGCCGGCCTCGAAAACCGTGCCCTCGGCCCGCATCTGGTCCAGACGCCGGTCGATGTGACGCTTTTCCATCTTGAACTCGGGAATGCCGTACCGCAGCAGACCGCCGATGCGGTCGGCCCGCTCGTAGACAGTGACGTCGTGTCCGGCGCGCGTGAGCTGCTGGGCCGCGGCCAATCCGGCCGGACCCGAACCCACGACGGCAACCTTCTTACCGGTCTTCACCGCGGACGGAATGGGCCTGACCCAGTCGTTCTCGAAGGCGTTGTCGATGAGCTCGACCTCGACCTGCTTGATGGTCACCGGATCCTGGTTGATGCCCAGCACGCACGATGCCTCACACGGCGCGGGGCAGAGCCGGCCGGTGAACTCGGGGAAGTTATTGGTCGCGTGCAGCCGCTCGATGGCCTCGCGCCAGTTACCGCGGTACACCATGTCGTTCCACTCGGGAATCAGGTTGCCGAGTGGACAGCCCTTGTGGCAGAACGGGATTCCGCAGTCCATGCAGCGCGACGCCTGCGTCTGCAGGGCCTTGTGCTCGAAGTCTTCGTAGACCTCTTTCCAGTCGAGCAACCGCAACGGCACGGGACGCCGCTTCGGCAGTTCGCGGGTGGTGTGGGTCAGAAAGCCGCTTGGGTCACCCACGAGCTGCCGCCATGATCGCTTCGTTCACATCGCCTCCGGTCAGCTCCGCGTCGGCGATAGCCTCGAGCACGCGACGGTAGTCGCGGGGCATCACCTTGACGAAGGAGTCGCTTTGGCCGCTCCAGTCGGCCAGAATGCGTTGTCCGACAGCAGAGTCGGTCGCCGCTACATGCTTCTCGATCAGACTGCGCAGCACCTGCTCATCGTCAGGGTCTAACGCGTCCACATCGACCATCTCATCGTTGAGGTTGTCCACCAGCTGCTTGGCCGGGTCGTACACGTACGCCACACCACCGGACATACCCGCGGCGAAGTTGCGCCCGGTCGGGCCGAGTACCACCACGGTGCCGCCGGTCATGTACTCACACCCGTGATCGCCCACACCCTCGACGACGGCGGATGCACCCGAGTTACGCACCGCGAACCGCTCTCCCACCAGGCCGTTGAGGAAGGCCTCACCGCTGGTGGCGCCGAACAGGATGACGTTTCCGCCGATGATGTTCTTCTCGGCCTCGAAGTCGGCCGGCGCCTCACGCGAGGGCCGCACCGCAATGTGTCCTCCGGACAGGCCCTTGCCCACATAGTCGTTGGCATCGCCGAACAACCGCAGCGTGATGCCGCGCGGGACGAACGCGCCGAAGCTGTTACCCGCCGAGCCGGTGAAGGTGATGTCAATGGTGTCGTCCGGGAGGCCTTCGCCGCCATAGGCCTTCGTGACCTCGTGACCAAGCATGGTGCCCACGGTCCGGTTGACGTTGGTGATCAGCGTCTCGAACTTCACCGGAACTCCGCGATCGAGCGCCTCGCGGCTCATCACGATCAGCTGCTGGTCCAGTGCCTTCTCCAGGCCGTGATCCTGCGAACCACTGCAGTACAGATCCTGGTTCATGAAGGCCGACTCCGGCTCCGTCAGCACCGGAGTCAGGTCGATCTTGCTGGCCTTCCAGTGCGCAATCGCCTTTTCGGTGTCCAGCGCGGCAACCTGGCCCACCGCTTCGTTGACGGTGCGGAAACCGAGCTCCGCCATCAGCTCCCGGACTTCCTCGGCGATGAACAGGAAGAAGTTCTCCACGAACTCCGGCTTGCCGTTGAACCGCTCGCGCAGCACCGGGTTCTGGGTGGCCACACCCACCGGGCAGGTATCCAGGTGGCAGACGCGCATCATGATGCAGCCCGAGACCACCAGGGGAGCGGTTGCGAAACCGAATTCCTCGCCGCCGAGCAGCATGGCGATCATCACGTCGCGGCCGGTCTTAAGTTGACCATCGACCTGCACGACGATCCGGTCACGCAGGCCGTTGAGCAATAGCGTCTGCTGTGTCTCGGCCAGCCCCAACTCCCACGGTGCACCGGCGTGCTTCATAGAGGTCAGCGGGGTGGCGCCGGTTCCGCCGTCGTGCCCCGAGATGAGCACCACATCGGCGTGGGCCTTCGAAACGCCGGTGGCGACCGTGCCGACACCGTTCTCCGACACCAGCTTCACGTGGATACGCGCCTGCGGGTTGGAGTTCTTCAGGTCGTGGATCAGCTGTGCCAGATCTTCGATCGAGTAGATGTCGTGGTGCGGCGGCGGGGAGATCAGTCCCACGCCGGGCGTGGAGTGCCGCACCTCGGCCACCCATGGGTTGACCTTGTGCGCGGGCAGCTGGCCGCCCTCGCCGGGCTTGGCGCCTTGGGCCATCTTGATCTGGATATCGGTGCAGTTGCTCAGGTAATGCGAGGTGACACCGAACCGGCCGGAGGCCACCTGCTTGACGGCACTGCGGCGCCAGTCGCCGTTCTCGTCGGGGGTGAACCGTCGCTGATCCTCGCCGCCCTCACCGGAGTTCGACCGGCCACCCAGGCGGTTCATGGCGATCGCCAGGGTCTCGTGTGCCTCGGCGGAGATGGAGCCGAAGCTCATCGCACCGGTCGAGAAGCGCTTGACGATCTCGCTGGCGGGCTCCACCTCGTCGATGGAGATCGATGGACGCCCACTGTCTTCGGGGCTCTTGAATTTCAGCAGACCGCGCAGTGAGGCCATCCGCTCGCTCTGGTCGTCAACCAGGGCCGTGTACTCCTTGAAGACCGAGTACTGACCGGTCCGGGTGGAGTGCTGCAGCTTGAAGACGGTGTCGGGGTTGAACAGGTGGTACTCACCCTCGCGCCGCCACTGGTACTCCCCGCCGACCTCAAGTTCCCGGTGTGCCCATTCTTCGGGGCGCTCCAGGAAAGCCAGGTGGTGGCGCGAGGCAACATCGGCAGCGATCTCATCCAGGCCGATACCGCCTGTGGGGCAAGCCAATCCGATGAAGTACTCGTTCAGAAGCTCCTGCGACAGGCCGATGGCCTGGAACAGCTGGGCACCCGTGTAGGAGGCCAGTGTGGAGATGCCCATCTTGGACATGACCTTGAGGACACCCTTGCCGGCGGCCTTGATGTAGTTGCGGATCGCCTTGTCGCGCTCCACTCCCGAGATCATGCCGCGGTCAATCAGATCCTCGATGGACTCGAAAGCCATGTACGGGTTGACGGCGGCAGCACCGAAACCGACCAGCGCCGCGACATGATGCACCTCGCGCGCGTCGCCGGCCTCGACGACGAGGCCGACCTTGGTGCGGGATCGTTCGCGAACGAGGTGGTGGTGCACCGCTGCAACAGCCAGAAGCGAAGGGATGGGCGCCATCTGGTCGTCCGACTCGCGGTCGGACAGGATGATCACCTGCGCGCCGTCGGCGATGGCGGCGGAAACCTCCGCACGCACCGACTCGATCGCCGTCCGCAGCCCGGCGCCGCCCTCGGCGACGGGGTACAGGCAACGAATCACTCGGCTGGAGAACCCATGCGGCCGACCGTTGACCTGATCCAGGGGGTCCAGGTGGATCAGCTTGTCCAGCTCGTCGTTGTGCAGCACCGGCTGCGGCAGCAGGATCTGGTGGCACGACTCGGCGGTCGGGTGCAGCAGATCGCCCTCCGGGCCGATCACACCGCCGAGGCTGGTGACAACCTCCTCGCGGATGGCGTCCAGCGGGGGGTTGGTGACCTGCGCGAAAAGCTGCTGGAAGTAGTCGAACAACATCCGGGAGCGGTTGGACAGCACCGCAATCGGGGTGTCGGTGCCCATCGACCCGAGGGCCTCGGCACCCGTGCGGGCCATCGGCGCGACCAGGAGGTTGATCTCCTCGTATGTGTAGCCGAATACCTGCTGGCGCAACACGATCCGGTTGTGCGGCATGTGCTGGTGCGGGCGGTCCGGCAGCTGCTCCATGCGCACCAGACCTTCATCGATCCACTGCTGGTAGGGCTCGGCCGCGGCGAGCTCCGCCTTGACCTCTTCATCGGAGACGATGCGTCCCTGGGTGGTGTCGACCAGGAACATGCGGCCGGGTTGCAGGCGGGTGCGCTGCACGACGGTGGACGGGTCCAGGTCCAGCACGCCCGCCTCGGAGGCCATCACGACGAGGCCGTCGGTGGTCACCCAAACACGGCCAGGTCGTAGGCCGTTGCGGTCGAGCACGGCGCCCACGATGGTGCCGTCGGTGAAGCAGACCGAAGCCGGCCCATCCCAGGGCTCCATAAGAGAGGAGTGGTACTCGTAAAAGGCGCGGCGCTGCGGGTCCATGGACTCGTGCCGCTCCCACGCCTCGGGGATCATCATCAACACCGCGTGGTGCAAGGGGCGGCCGCCCAGGTGCAGCAATTCCAGTGCCTCGTCGAACCGCGCCGTGTCCGAGGCACCGCGCGTACAGATCGGGAAAATCTTGTCGAGCTGGGCGGGCTCACCGAAAACATCGGTCTTGATGAGCGCCTCCCGGGCCCGCATCCAGTTCTCATTGCCTGCCACGGTGTTGATCTCACCGTTGTGCGCCACCCGGCGGTAGGGATGTGCCAGCGGCCAGGACGGAAAGGTGTTGGTGGAGAAGCGGGAGTGCACGATGCCCAGCGCGCTCTCGACCCGCTCGTCCTGCAGATCGAGGTAGAACGCGCGCAGCTGCGGGGTGGTCAGCATGCCCTTGTACACAAAGGTACGACCGGAAAGGCTTGGGAAGTAGACGGTTTCCTCGCCTAGGCTGCCCCGGCCGGATCCCTGGTTACCCAGCTCGTGCTCGATGCGCTTGCGCACCACGTAGACGCGCCGTTCCAGATCGATGCCGGAGGCACCGGAGATGAACAGCTGCCGGAACGTCGGCATGGCGTCACGGGCAAGGGCACCCAGTGATGAGTCGTCGTGAGGAACCTCACGCCAGCCCAGAACCGTCAAACCCTCTGCCTCGACGATCTTCTCGACGGCCTCGCACGCGCTGGCCGCGTCCTTGGACCCCTGGGGCAGAAAGGCGATTCCCGAGGCGTAGCTGCCCTCGGCGGGCAGTTCGAACTCCACAACAGCACGGAAGAACTTGTCCGGGATCTGCAGCATGATTCCGGCGCCGTCACCGCTGTTCGGCTCGGCTCCCGCGGCACCACGGTGCTCCAGGTTCAGCAGTGCGGTGATGGCCTTGTCCACGATGTCGCGGCTGCGCCGGCCGTGCATATCCACGACCATGGCGACACCGCACGCATCGTGCTCATAGGCCGGGTTGTAGAGCCCGGTCGCGGGGTGTGGCATGGCTGCTCGTCTCGTCTCCAGGGCCTCCCCGGGTGCATAGGCTGTATGCACCCGTCAATGCCCTCCTCGAAGGTGCCTCACAGACCGGCACGGGGTGGTGCTCAAAACCCCGGGGCTGGCCCGTTGGCCCTTGTCCGTAGCGTCCTTCTCGGCCGTCTGCTGGGTCTGCTCGCGGTGACGATGAAGCACCCACCGGACACCGTTGACCAGCGGATCTCGTGCCCCGACGCGACAAGTAATCAAAACGATATGTCAGGAACCCCGGTAGACGCCAACTCGGGTGGTTAGATGGCGCGACACCTTGTGGCGTCATTCTCTCAACGCGTAGGTCAACACCCGTTTCCCCGATAAACGCCGGTGAACCCCGTACTGAACATCACGCCTTTTTCCGAGCACCCGGGGTGATTTACAATCTCCTCCATCACGTAAGCGCAGCGGTGCGCAGGATTCGGAGGATGCATGACATCCGGCAGTGCCCAGCGCAACAGCCTGGTATTGGTGACCGGTGGCGGAAGCGGTATCGGCCGTGAAACGGCGCTCGCCTTCGCCCGCCAGGGTGCCCATGTCGTCGTCGCCGATATCAACCTCGACACCGCTCATGAGACGGTCGGCCTCATCGAGAAGCTGGGCGGCACCGCCCACCCCTATGCCCTGGACGTTGCCGATGAGAGCGCCGTCACCGCATTCGCCGACGAGGTGTGCACCACCCATGGCGTGCCGGACGTCCTGATCAACAATGCAGGCATCGGCCAGGCCGGACGATTCTTCGACACTCCGTCCGCTGACTTCCAGCGGGTACTCAACATCAATCTGGGCGGAGTCATCTACGGCTGCCGTGCCTTCGGGCCGCGGATGGCCGAGCGCAAGAGCGGCCACATCGTCAACATCTCCAGCGCCGCCGCGTACACGCCGATTCCCGAAATGGGCGCCTACGCAACCAGCAAGGCAGCTGTGTTCATGTTCTCCGACGTGCTGCGTGGCGAGCTCGGCCGCGACAAGGTCAAGGTGAGCACCATCTGCCCCGGCATCGTCAACACGAACATCATTCGCACCACCCAGTTTTCGGGCCTGTCGGCCGAAAACGAGGCACAGCGGCAGCAGCAGGGAGCCGGGCTGTACGCCAAACGCGGATACGGCCCCGAGAAGGTGGCCAGGGAGATCGTCAACGCCGTCACCAAGGGCAAGTCGGTCGTCCCGGTCACCCCGGAAGCACATGTGCAGTACCACCTCAGCCGCCTGGCCCCAGCGCTGAACCGGTTCTTCTGGGGCAACCTTGGCAACAAGCTCAACAAATAGGAGGACATCATGGCGCGCAATACAACTGAGGCCACTGGCCTGCACGTCGTACCCACCGAGCCCGGCGAGGTCGTGCTGCGGCCGCGCAATGTCCAGTTCGACACGAGCCACACCCCGCTGCACTGGATTCCCAATGAGCCCATCGTCTCGCACTTCATTTCCGCCTTCAATCTGCTTCTGCCAGAAGGGGAACGAGCCTTCGTCGACACCTTCACCCGCGCGCTGCCGTATGTGAAGGACGACAAGATCCGGGAAGCGATGATCGGATTCATGGGCCAGGAGGCCGTGCACGCCGAGACCCACAGCAAGGTGCTGGGCGACTTCCTGGAGAAGAACGGAATCGACGTCGCGCCCGCGATCACCCAGATCGAATACATCACCCACATGCTGGAGCGGACTAACGAACTGCGCAGCGAGAAGCTGCGCTACCGCGTGATGGTGGAGAAGCTGGCCCTCATCGCGGGTATCGAGCACTTCACCGCCGTGCTCGGCGACTGGGTGCTGAACCACCCCTTCGAGAAGTTCAACGCCGACGCGGAGATGGTGGATCTGTTCCGCTGGCATGGCGCCGAGGAGGTCGAGCACCGCAGCGTCGCGTACGACGTGGCCCGGTACTTCCAGATCCGCCGCGGGCACATGATGCTGACCTTCGTGCTGGCCACCCTGCTGCTCGTCGGGGTGATGCTGCGCTACACCAAGTTCTTGGTGCGGCAGGACCCGTCGCTGCCCAACTACGGCGTCTTCGGCGTGCTGCGGCAGATGAACAAGGCCATGAAGCGGGGAGCGTTCCTGCGGTGGCGTGAGCTGGCCAAGTCGGCCATGGAGTTCATGCGTCCGGGCTTCTCCCCCGACCAGGTGGGCAGCACAGCACAGGCGGTGGCATACCTGAGTACGTCACCCGCCGCGAAGGCTGCGGCCGGCTACTGATGTTCGATCGCTTTCGCCGCACATCGCAGCCCACACCCCAACGCAAGCGGCCCTCGCTGCCGCCCACGCTGTACGGCACCCTGCCGGTTTCACCCACGATTGCGCTCGGCACCGTGCTGTTTCCGGTCGCGGTCCGGGCCATCGGCGCCCTGCTGATCCTCAAGAAGCCGCCCGAGAACCACGTCGACCGGACGCTGACGCTGGTGGTGAAGGACCGCTGGATCGAGGCCAAGGACCAGGACGTGGCGAGCCTGGTCTTAGCCGCGCCCGATGGGGAGCGGCTCCCGCCATGGCATCCCGGCGCCCACCTGGATCTGTTGCTGCCCTCGGGCCGCATGCGGCAGTACTCGCTGTGCGGTGACGTCTCGGATCCCTTCCACTACCGCATCGCCGTGCGCCGTATCCCCGCGGGCGGCGGTGGCTCCATCGAGGTGCACGACGAATTGAACGTCGGGTCGACGGTATCTGTCATGGGACCGCGCAATGCGTTCCCGCTGGCGATGACCCAGCCGGGGCCGCGCAAGCTGCACTTCGTGGCCGGCGGCATCGGCATCACACCAATCCTGTCCATGATCGCCTTCGCCGAGCAGCTGGGTAAGCCATGGACCATGGTGTACACCGGCCGGAACCGCGATTCGCTCCCTTTCCTGAACGAGCTCAAGCGATTCGGCGATCGCGTGATCGTGCGCACCGACGATCAGTCGGGACTGCCGACCGCAGACGACCTGCTGCCCGAAGTGGGCGAGAACGACGCGGTGTACTGCTGTGGCCCCGCGCCGATGCTTGCCGTCCTGCAGCGACGCCTCCTCGAAATGCCCTCGGTGGAGCTGCATTTCGAGCGGTTTGCCGCCGCACCCGTAGTGGACGGCCATCCGTTCGAGGTACAGCTGGGCCCCGGCGGGCCGGTGCTCGACGTGCCCGCCGATCGCACGGCGCTGGACGTCATCAAGAAACGGCTGCCGCATGTGGCGTATTCATGCCAGCAGGGTTTCTGCGGCACCTGCCGGGTGAACGTGCTCGCGGGCACCGTCGACCATCGGGACCAGATCCTTACCGAATCCCAGCGCGACGAGGGGCAGATTCTGACGTGCGTATCCCGCGGTGAAGGTCGACTGGTTCTGGACCTGCCCGCCGA
The DNA here is from genome assembly GCF_002013465.1 of Mycobacterium sp. D16R12. Lineage (GTDB taxonomy): Bacteria > Actinomycetota > Actinomycetes > Mycobacteriales > Mycobacteriaceae > Mycobacterium. The sequence goes on from NZ_MAFC01000033.1 coordinate 10,572, forward strand.
GTAACACCCCTACCCCGAGACCGGGGTTGTGGCGAGTTTGTCCGAGACATATACGCCATAACCTCGGTCTGGGCGGTACGCCTCCGGGTCGGTTCACCGAGCGTTCATCGGTTCACAGGAAACTGGGCCCATGCGCATCTCCCACGCAGCCACGGCCCTCACATCCGCACTGATCCTGGCGCTGGCGCCGTCCGCGGCCGCCGCCCCACCGTCGGATTCCCCCGAGGTACCCGTCGGTGATATCGCCAAGACCGGGGGCGCCAACCGCACCAAGGGCGGCCGTGACGGCGACAAGGCGGCGGATCTGCGGGATTCGGTGCTGGGCCGCAACGCCAAGAACGTCATCCTGCTGATCGGCGATGGCATGGGGACCTCGGAGATCACCTCGGCGCGCAACTACCAGCACGGTGCCGCCGGTACGCTTCCCGGACTCGACGCGCTGCCGATCACCGGCGAGTACACCACGTTCGCCCTCACCAAGGATGGTCCCGAGAAGGGCAAACCGGACTACGTGACCGACTCCGCGGCCTCCGGCACCGGGTGGGCGACCGGGACCAAGACCTACAACGGCGCCATCTCGGTGAACCTCGACGGCAAGCCACTGGACACGATCCTGGAGATCGTGCAGAAGCAGGGCTTCGCCACCGGCAACGTCACCACCTCGGAGCTGCAGGACGCCACCCCGGCGGTGCTCACCTCTCACGTCGTCGATCGGGACTGCAAGGGCCCCAAGGAGACCCTCGAGAAGTGCGCGGGCAACGCCGTCGACAACGGCGGCAAGGGCTCCATCTCCGAGCAGCTGGTGAGCACCCGGGCCGATATCAGCCTCGGCGGCGGTGGCAAGTACTTCGCGGAAACCATCACCGCCGGCGAGCACAAGGGCAAGACCTCGCTGGAGGTCGCCAAGGCTACCGGCTACCAGTTACCCACCACCGCAGGCGATCTGAATAAAGTGAACAACCTCGACAACCCGGTACTGGGTGTGTTCGGCAAGGGCAACCTGCCGGTGCAGTGGGACAAGGTACCCGCGGCGGTCCCCAACGGCGGCAAGCTGCCCGCGACCACCTGCCGAGCCAACCCCGAGCTGCCCACGGACCAACCGCAGCTCTCCGCGATGACGACCAAAGCCATTGACCTGCTGGTGAACTCGAAGAAGGGCCAGGACAAGGGCTTTTTCCTGCAGGTGGAGTCAGCATCGATCGACAAGCAGGACCATGCGGCCAACATCTGCGGTCAGATCGGCGAGACCATCGCCCTCGACGAGGCGGTCTCCGCCGCCCTGGACTTCGCCCGCAAGGACGGCAACACCCTGGTGATCGTGACCGCCGATCATGGACACTCCTCGCTCATCGTCCCCGAGGATTTCGACAATCCGACTGCACTGTCGGTCGCGGTGAAGACTGCCGACGGCGCCACCATGCGGATCATGTACCCCACCGCGCCGGAGGGTGAATCGCAGACACACACCGGAACTCAGGTGCGCATCGCGGCTTACGGCCCGGGTGCCGCGAACGTCTCCGGCCTCACTGATCAGACCGACAACTTCAACACGATCGTCGGTGCGCTGCTCGGATCCAAGAGCCCGGACGCCTCGAACGGTCCGTCCTGGTGGCTGGCCGGAGGAATTGCTGTGGTGGCGGCCGCCCTGGCTGCCGCTGGCGCGTTCTTGCTGGGCAGGCGCCGGGCCTAACCTCGGCGAATTGCACCTCGATGGGTACGCGCGATCCCCGGGGCTGAACTAGCCCGCGATGGCGGCCAGTTCGGCGCGAAGAGCATCTCGGACAAACTGATCCGTTGTCGTTTCCGGCGATAGTCCCAGTGCCTCGGTCGAGTGCGTCAGCAGCGTCAGGACGACACCGTTGATAGTCGAGTACAGACTCGCGACATCGCGGCCGGTCGGGCGCAGCCCCGCGGCCTCCAGCAGGGCGCGCAGCACCGGCAGCACGGTGTCGAGTGCGGCCGCCAACAGCGGGCGCACCTCGGCTGAGCGGGTGCCCTCCAGGAAGAGTTCCATCATCGCGAGGGTGCGCGCGCGATTGGCCGTCATCCCCTGATCGACAAGCAGCGTCAGCCTGTCCACAAGTTCCTCCATCGAGAGCGTGCCGATGTTGTCGATGGCAGCGTTTTCGAGCTGGCCCGCCAACCGGCCCGCACACTGTTCCGCCACCCCCTGCAGCAGTGCCTCACGTGTCCGGAAGTACCGGGACGTGGTCCCCGCGGGCTCACCGGCCGCGGTATCGACGGCCCGGTGGGTCAGCCCCTTCAGTCCTCGATCGGCGAGCACCGTGATGGCGGTGTCCGCCAGCGCAGACCGTCGTTCGCTGTTGACCGGTGGCACGGCGTCTCCTATGGCTTTCCCTATCGCTTTGAGGCAGCCTCTGGGGCCCCGAACCATTGACTCAGCACGGACGGCAGCTCTTGGCGCACCTGAGCCGTGTCGGCGTCGGTTGCCCATCCAACGTAGCCGTCGGGTCGCACCAGGACGGCGGACGGCCCCTTCACCGCGGGGTCCATCGGGAGCACATTCACGCGTTCGGACCAGGGCGCGGCTGCCCCCGCCAGCTCGACACCGGAACCGTCCAGCAGCACGAACTTCCCGTCCCGCATCACCTCGTAAAGCCGAGGAACCGACCCGAAGTCACGCACACGGGTGCCTACCATCCTGTGCTCTCCGGGCTGATGCGCATACGCGATTCCGATGCCCGTTCCCCGCCCGATGAAGCGATCGCGGATCGGTGGAATCGTCAAAAGGCCTCGCAACAGCCAAGGCTGAACCACCTGGCGGATGCGTGAACGACTCAGGGCCAGCTTGGTCAACCCATCGGTGAGGGCAAGAACCTGTGCGCCCACCGGATGCCGCTCGGCCTGATAGGTGTCCAGCAGCTCGTCGGATGCCTGTCCGCGCAGCACCTCGGTGAGCTTCCAACCCAGGTTCATCGCGTCCTGGATGCCCGTGTTCATGCCTTGCCCGCCGATGGGGGAGTGCACGTGTGCGGCGTCTCCAGCCAGAAACACTCGTCCCACACGGTATTTCGCCGCTTGTCGGCGTTCGGAGAGGAATCGCGACATCCACCGCGGATCGCGTATGCCGTAGTCGCTGCCGCCCACCCGGCAGGCAACGGACTTCACCTCGTCCAGTTCCAACGGCTTTTCCAGCGAGACGTCCTCGTTCTTCAGATCCCACGCGATCACGCGAAAGTAGCCGTCCTCGAAGGGCAACACGAGCACCAGCCCCTCCCTGTTGAACCGTGCGAACATCGGCGAGTCCTGCGGAGGGTCCAGCCGGACATCGGCCAGCATGATGTGGGTCTCGTACTGCTCTCCCACGAAATCGACTCCGAGGAGACCGCGGACCGCGCTGTGCGCGCCGTCGCATCCGACGACAAATCGGGCGGATTCGCTACTGCCATCGGAGAATTGCAGGCGCACCAGATCGTCCTGCTCCAGTCCAACCAGCTCGGCGCCGCGGACGATCTCGACCCCCAGCTCTCTGGCCCGCTGTTCGAGGACTGCCTCGGTCCCGCTCTGGGCGACCATGGCGATCATCGGGAAGGGGGAGTCGATATTGCCGAGGTCAACCGATACCCCGGGCGCGGGAGCGAGCTGATCCATCGCCTTACCGCGGGCCAACACCTGCTGGGCCAGGCCGCGGGCGTCCAACAGCTCCAGAGTTCGAGCGTGCACCGCGAATGCCCTGGTGATGTTCGGAGCGGTGGTCCGGCGTTCGAAGATCCGGCAGCTCACCCCGCGCATCGCCAGTTCACAGGCCAACATGAGCCCGGTCGGGCCCGCTCCCACAATGCCTACATCGATCACTGCGACCTCCTCAAACCAACGTGACGCTACAAATGTAGCGCTACATTAGTAGCGACTGCAAGAGGCGTGCGCCAGCGCCCAGCCGGCCCCACCGCGGCCCTACGCCACCAGCCGCTTCGGGTTGTCGATCACCGAGTAGTCGCTGGCGTCGCCTGCGATTACCCGGCTGCTCTCGCCGTTGACACCGACCGGCACATCACCGGCAAGCGTCACGCGGTGCATCCGGCGCCGCTGGTCGCCGTAATCCGAGACGGCGTAGTGCTGGGTGGCGCGGTTGTCCCACATCGCAACGTCGCCAAGCTCCCAATTCCACCGAATCGTGTTCTCCAACCATGTAATCCGATCCTGGAACATACGGAACAACGCTTGCGACTCGCTGCCGCTGACGTCCAGGATTCGCTTGACGAAGTTGCCCAGCAGCAGCGCCTTCTCTCCCGTCTCAGGATGCATCCGGACCACCGGGTGGTGCGCTTCGAAATGCGTCGCCCCGAACTCACGCACGTACTTGGATCCAGGCCCCGCCTTGGCCAAGAACTCCGCCACCTTGGCGGGATCAACTTGGGCGTAATCGAATTGGTTGTTGTGCATGGCCCACAGATTGTCTGCCAGCTCCTGCAGGGCCCTGGGCAGCTGCCGGTAGGCCGCGACCGTCGAGGTCCAGGTGGTGGTTCCGCCGTACAGCGGAAGCTCCACCGCGCGCAGGATCGAGGCCTTCGGAATCCGGTCCACGAAGGTGACATCGGTGTGCCACTGGTTGGCACGGCCACCCTCCTCCGAGTCGAGCCGCATCACGCGCTCACCGTCGAATTTGAGCGTGGGATGCGCCGAGGTCGGCGCGCCCATGCACCGGGCGAAGGCGAACTGCGCCGCGTCGTCAAGGTGGTGCTGGCGGCGAAAGAAGATCACCTTGTGCTCCAACATCGCCTGGTTGATGGCGGCCGCCGTCTCGGTGTCCACCTCTCCGAGGTGCACACCCTCGATGCGGGCACCGATGTTCTCGCCCAGCTTCACCACATTGAAATCGCTGCTCATGGCCTTTCCTTCCGTCCGGCAATCCGGTGTAGTCAAGCGACTACACTTGGCTCGTCCGCTACTGTACACACATGACTACATCGGAGGCAACGGGTACCAAGCCCGTCGGCAAGGAGGAGGTCGTGGAGGCCGTCCTGAATGCCGCCTCCGAGCTCTTCGCCGAGAAGGGTCCGGCGGCGACGTCAATCCGGGAGGTCGCCACCCGTGCGGGCGTGAATCACGGTCTGGTGCACCGCCATTTCGGAAGCAAGCGTCAGCTACTGGCAGACACCTTGCAGCACCTGGCCGACGCCGCAGCGGCATTGCGTGAGGCCGGGACGCCCATGGAAGAGCTGGAGGCGGCACACGATCTGCAGCTGCGGGTCATGGTTCGCTCCACTCTCGACGGCTTTCCCATCGAAGAACTGCAAGAACGCAAGCCCGGCATGGAATGGCTGCTCCAACAGATCCGCCCTGCCCACGCCGACGATCGCGAGGCGCGGCTGGCCGGGGCCCACGCGATTGCGTTACAGCTTGGCTGGCGACTGATGGGTCCCAGCCTGCGAGCCGGGTTCGGCCTGGACGACATGTCCGACACCGACATTCGATCCGAGGTTGCCCAACAGGTCGCGAAGCTTGTTACACCGCAATAGAAGCGGCTACCCGGCGGGCTGCGCCTCGGGGAACACCCACTGGCCGTCGAGAATCTGCGGCTGCGCGCGGTACAGCCTGACCGTGTAGTTCCAGCCCGGGGTGATCGGCAGGCAGTTCACCGTGGCGTCCGTGCATCCCCCGAACTGCACGGTGGTATTGCCGCCGTTATCCCGCTGTGCGGTGACGTTGTTGAGCGAGTAGGCATTCCGGGCATTCGGGGTGAAGTACCCGTCCTTGTTGTAGACGGTGACCGACCAGAATCCATCGACCGGCACCTGTCCCACGGTGAGCCGGTACACCGTGGCGCCATCGTTCTTGGCGGGATTCACCGTGAGATAGAGGGCGTCCTTCTCAGGGTTCCCGCCCCAGGCCGATGCGGTGCCGATGAGATGGCGCACGGGGTCCGTGGTTTCCCTGGTGCCGAAGGTCGCCTTGGTATCGGGAAGCGTCGCGGCGAGCTGGAGCAGTCCGTCACGCACCTTCTGCTGACTTACATTGTCCCACTTGGGTACAACGAACTCTCCCGGGCGGTCTTGCCGAGCCACGACGGCGTCCTGCAGGGCGTGGACCTGTGCGAGGTCGGCCGCATCGCTCGGGTTCACCAAGGTCCGCACCGCCGCGGCAACGTAGCGGGTACCGGCCTGCTCCTTGGTGATGGTGTGCTCGCCCTTGCCGTAGAAGACCGCAGGCACATAGTGGTCTTCGGTGATGAGCTGCAGCGACATGAACCGCTGCCCGGGATCCGGCATCGAGATCGTTACCGGCCCCGCATCCAGGTCGAAGACCGCCGAAGAATAGAGCGTGTCGCGGTTCTGCCGGATGACCAGCTGCCTATCCAGCGGTGACAATTCACGGATGTGATGGAAGGAGCCAAAGCCGCCGTCCTTCACGATGTTCCCGAAATAGCGGTCCGTCTCCGCCCGCACGAAGTTGTCCGGAGTGACGATGATGGCACCCTCTGCTGTGCGCCGTTCGGGGGACGGCGTGTTCGGCGCGCTGGACGGGACTGCCGACGGTGGGGGTGCCGAGCACCCGACGAGCACTGTCGATACTCCGACCACCGCACATGCCGCGAACCTCTTCATAGCACCGAAACTACTCGCAGCCTTCCCGCCGGAGGCGCGGTTCAACAGGTGGTCGCATCCTCACCCGCGATATCGCGCAGGGTTTGGAAGAGGTCGCCGCGCTGCTGTGCCGAAATACCCGATAACAGACGTTCTTCGGCCTCTTGCGCCAAGACATCTGCCTGCTTGAGCAAGGCGGTGCCGGAGCGGCTCAGCTGTGCCGGGCGCGCGCGGCCGGTGTCGACGGTGTCCGGCCGGGACACCAAACCGGCGTCCTGCAGCGCCTGCAGGACGGTGTTCATGGACTGCGGCGTCACATCCGTCGCACGGGCCAGATCCGCATTGGACCAGCCCGGATTCTTGGACAGCACCCTCATGCACACGTACTGCGGGAATGGCAGATTCAGCGGCGCCAACGCCTCCGCAATCTCCGAACGCAAGGCCGCCGACACGCGGTACACCAACGCGCCGAGCGGTTGCCATTCCTGCTGATCCATATCAGCCATGTTGACACAGTCCCCGTCCTCCCGCTGAGCGGCCCGGGAACACCCTCGTCGGCATCCCACGTTGCTACCCTTGACCGATGGCAGCAACCAGTTCGCCCGACGAACCGAATCTTGCTGCCACCAGCTGGACCATCCTCGGCATGCTCTCCTACGAGGAAGAGGTCTCCGGCTACGACATCAAGAAGTGGGCGGACTGGAGTATCAGCTACTTCTACTGGAGCCCTTCTTTCAGCCAGATCTATTCGGAGCTGAGGAAACTCGAGAAGATCGGATACGCCACCTCCCGGGTGGATCACGACAACGGCGCCCGCAGCCGTCGGCTGTACAAGATCACTCCGGCGGGCATGGCGGCCATGAGCCAGTGGGCCAATGAAACTCCCGCCGAGCCACAGGTCCTCAAACACAGTGTGGTGCTGCGCGTCATGCAGGGACACTTGACGGATCCGGCGAGGCTCAAGGAGATTCTGGAACGACATATCGAGCACTCCGAGAACATGCAACGGCGTGCTGCACTGGATGCGGACGGCGCGGCGGCCCAGCCCGCCTGGGCGTACTCACGCGTGGCGCTCAAGTGGGCCGAGCGCTACTACGCGGCAGAGCGCGATCTCGCATTGATGATGATCGACGATCTCGCGGAGGCCGCCGAGGAGTTCGACACAGCTGACCCGGACGGCGGAACGCCTCGCCTCGTCCCGGGTTACTGGCGCGAGGTCGAAAAGCAGGTAGACGCCGAAAAGCTTTCTACGCAAAAGGATACGTCGGAGTAGTCACCGTACCGCCGCATCCTGCGCGGCGATGTAGCCATACACCAGCCCCTGGGCAATCGTCGCCCCCGCGCCCGGATAGGTAGCGCCGAAGGCGTTTGCAGCCGTGTTGCCAATCGCATAGAGCCCCTCCATGACGCTGCCATCCTCGCGCAGTACACGCGCACGCTCGTCGGCGCGCAAGCCACCACAGGTACCGAGGTCGCTGAGCACCATGCGAACCGCATAGAAGGGCCCGGCGTGCAGTGGCCGCAGGTTCGGATTCGGGGTCACCGTCGGATCGCCGTAGTAGCGGTCGTACACGCTGCGGCCCCGATGGAAGTCGATATCGTCACCGGCAGCCGACGATTCATTGAATCGCCGCACCGTGGCCAGGAATTCGTCCTGCGGGATCCCCGCCATGGGTGCCAGTGCGGCCAAACTATCGGCCCGGTGCGCGATCCCGGCCTCGAACCAGGCTGCCGGTATGGGCATGCGCGGATAAAGCTGGCCCGCAAAGACATAGCTATTGCGATACTGCTGATCGAAGATGATCCACATCAATTCCACCGGGTCACCCGAGCGCTCTCGCTCCAGCACCCGCTGTCCGAACGACATGTAGTCGGTGGCCTCGTTGATGAAGCGTCTTCCGGTTTGGTCGACGATGAATGATCCCGGTAGCGATCGCTCCGCCAGCATCACCTTCGCGTCGCCGCCGGGCAGTGGCGACACCGCCGGGAACCACCATGCCTGGCTCATGGAATCTGTTGCCGCACCGCAATCTTGCCCAATCCTCACCGCATCGCCGGTGTTGGTGTCGGCGCCCAGGCTCATGTTCTCTCCCAGCGCCGCCGACTGGAATTTGTGCCGCATCTCCATGTTGTGGTCAAACCCGCCGGCCGCGAGCACCACGCCGCGGCGGGCGGTCACCGTGATCTCGCGGCCCTCATGGGTGACCACCGCACCGCTGACACGTGCGCCCGTCGTGACCAGACGTACCAGCGGCGTGCCGGTCCAGATCGGGATGCCCATACGCAGCACGCCGGCGAACAGCCCCGCAGCCAGGGCCTGTCCACCCGCCAGGTAGCGCCTGCCCAGGACTGCCCCACCGACTCCCTGTGCGACTCGTTTCACGATGAGCGGCAAGGCTTTACGCGGGAGTCGTGCCATCAGGTTCATCCACCGATAGTCGGCGCTGGTCACGGGCATCGGCACCGCGGGCGGCTTCATGACGCCCGGTTGCAGTCGATTTCGGTACGTGCCCAGCAAGGAGGCGTCGAACGGGCGGCATTCACATGTACGTCCGGTCGGGCTGCCACCGGGCTCCTCGGGGTGATAGTCCGCGTAGTCGCGGCACCAGGTGAAGCGCATGGGCGTCAACCGGGTCAGCATTTCGACGGTCGCCGATTCGTGCTCAAGGAACCCGTCACTGCGAGCCTCCGGCGCGCTTCCCGCGACCACCGACCGCAAGTAGGCACGCGCCCGCTCCGGAGTGTCTCCCGTCCCGGCGGCCCGAAGCACCGGACTGGCCGGGAGCCATAGGGCTCCTCCGGAGCGGGCGGTAGACCCGCCCACGAAATGCGATTTCTCGACGATCAGCACAGACAATCCGCGTTCGGCGGCCGCCAACGCGGCGGCCATACCCGTCCCGGTGCCGACAACCAGCAGATCCACCTCGGTGTCATCCGCGACGGTTCCGGCCGGGATCAGCCCGTGGGGTGCAGCCGCCATCTGTGCATACCTCCGTCGAATTCGCGTGGACGGCAGCGAGGCTATGCCGCGGTACCCGCGCAGTGGCCGCCGATTCCCTCCCAGTGGGACACCGGCTGCGCGGGGCCACGACCGATGTCCGGTGAGCGGACCAACCCCCTGCTGCGGGCGGAAATTCGCTGTTAGAACGAATCCATGACGACAGCCCAGTCAGATACCGATCGTGACTCTGTGAAGGTGCGAAGCATCGAGGCGGACACGACGCCCACCCGGTTCGCCCGCGGCTGGCATTGCCTAGGCCTGATCAAGGACTTCGGAGACGGAAAGCCGCACTCCGTCAACGCATTCGGTCAGAAGCTCGTGGTTTTCCGCGGCACCGGGGGAATGATCAGCGTCCTGGACGCCTACTGCCGGCACATGGGTGGAGACCTCAGCCAGGGCGAGGTCAAGGGTGACGAGATCGCCTGCCCGTTCCATGATTGGCGCTGGGGTGGCGATGGACGGTGCAAGAAGGTGCCGTACAGCCGCCGCACCCCCAAGCTCGCACGCACGGCCACCTGGACCACGCTGGAACAGGACGGCATGTTGTTCATCTGGAATGACCCACAAGGGAGCCCGCCGCCGGCGGATGTCGCGATCCCCCGAATAGAGGGCGCCGGCAGTGCTGAGTGGACCGATTGGCATTGGTACACAACTATTGTCAATACCAATTGTCGCGAGATCGTCGACAACGTGGTCGATATGGCGCACTTCTTCTACGTGCACGGCGCGCTGCCGACATACTTCAAGAACATCTTCGAAGGTCATGTCGCCACGCAGTACATGAACGGTGGATCCCGGCCGGATGTGCCGAGTCCCGAAGGTGTGGAGATGACCGGGCAGACGTCCGTCGCTTCGTACTACGGGCCCTCGTTCATGATCGACGATCTCACCTACCACTTCGTCGGAGGCGATCAGCAATCGATCCTCATCAACTGTCACTATCCGATCGACGCGGATTCCTTTGTGCTGCAGTACGGAATCATCGTCAAGAAGTCCCCAGCGCTGCCCGACGATGCCGCCATCAGCGCGGCCGTCGCACTCGGCGATTGGGTGAAGATCGGGTTTGAACAGGACGTGCAGATCTGGAAGAACAAGGCGCGCATCGACAATCCGCTGCTCTGCGAGGAGGACGGTCCCGTGTATCAGCTGCGGCGCTGGTATCAGCAGTTCTACGTGGACACCGAGCAGGTGGCCGCCGAGATGACCGACCGGTTCGAGTATGAGGTGGACACCACCCGCCCCGGGGAGGCCTGGAAGTCACAGATCGAGGAGAACCTAGCGGCCATGGCCGGGAGCGCATCCTCGTGATCCGCGCCGATAACCGTCTGGCGGACTCACCGATGGTACCGGTGGGCTGTCAGCGTTGTGGTGCAGAGGTTCTGGTGCGTAAGAGCAGCTGGCAGCAGACCAGCGTGCAATGGAATGCCGAGGCCGAATCGCGGTGTCGGCAGCGGCAGGACTGCACTGGATTGTTCCTGGTCTGCCCGGAACTGCGCGGCTCGATTCTCGATGCCGCACGCAGTGGACGGCTGCCCGTTCTCGCCGAAGAGTACGGCGTCTAAGTCAACAGCTCGTCGACATCGCGGCATAGCCGCTCGATCGCGGCATCGGCGAGATCCAGGCTCGGCATTGTCATAAACCCGTGAATGGCGTTGTCGTAGCGCCGATACCGCACCGGAACCCCTGCCTGCTTCAGCGCCCGCGCGTAGGCCTCACCCTCGCTACACGGCGGGTCGTAGCGAGCGGTTATCACCACCGCCGGCGGTAGCCGATTCAGATCTGCGTGCAGCGGCGCCGCGTAGGGGTGCGTGCGCAGGGCCTGATCGGGTAGGTATTGGTCCCAATACCATTGCATCGCGGCGCGCGTGTTGTAGTAACCGTTCGCGTATTGCCGGTACGAACCGGTCTCGAAATCCGCGTCCAGAACTGGATAGATCAGGATCTGGCCCGCGAGTACCGGCCCACCCAAGTCGCGCGCCATCAACGCGGTGACCGCGGCGAGGTTGCCTCCGGCACTGTCGCCGCCGACGAGCACACGCGCGGGGTTACCGCCCAGCATGCGGGCATTGCGTACCACCCAACACGTCGCCAGAAACATATCCTGCGCGGCCGTCGGCCACCGGTGTTCGGGCGCCCGCCGGTAGTCAACCGACACCACCACCGCGGGCATCTGGTTGGCCAGCCGCCGACACAAGTCGTCATGAGAATCAGTGTCGCAGAACACGAATCCTCCACCATGGGCGAAGACGACGGTGGGCAGCAGGCCCGTCGCATCGGGGCGGTACACCCGGATCGGTATCTCACCGCCGGGCCCGGAAGCACATTCGTCGGTAACTGAACGCATGGGCAGCGGCTCGGCTGACGGAGCGTACCGGGCGCGTATCGCGGCGCGCGCTTGTGCACCCGTCATCTTCTCGACGCGCGGAAAACTCTCATTCAGTGCCGGAAGCAGTGCCGCGATCTGTGGATCGAGGGTCACGCGTACTGCATTGCGCGCGAGGTCATCTCAACACGGTCCGGAGAGCCGGTGGGGGAGGGTCCACCCCGCAGCGGTCGGATCGGCTGCAACGTGGGGGCAACCCGGGTCGGACCGTTCTCGACGTTGCGCCAGATGCCCATGGCCGTCATCCGCACCGGAGCCACCAGTCGCTGATCGAAGGTCATCCGCGGCATGGGCCCGGACACCGACACCGCGGCAACGGCATCGCCGATGCCGCCGATCGGCGCCGCCACACATCCGATGCCCTGCTGCAGCTCCTCGCGGTCAAAGGCAACGCCGTGCCCACGAACCTTGTCCAGCTCCGGGCGCAGCTGCGCCGCCGAGCCGATGGAGTAACGCGTCTTGCGGGCCAATGCGGTGAAACCGTCGAGGGTCTCGCCCCGGTACGCCAAGATCGCCTTGCCGGAGGCCGTACAGTGCGCCGGCTGGCGACCGCCGATGCGGGTGGCGACCGCGGCGCCCATCCCCGCGCCGATCTTCTCCAAGTACACGACGTCCGAGCCATCGAGGATCGACAGGTGGACCACCAGGCCGGTGGCGCGGTGCAACTCGTGCAGCATCGGCAGCGCCGCCGCGTGCAGCCGGTCCTGGTGCACCGCGAGGGATCCGAGCTCGACCAATCGCGTGCCCAGCTCATAGTCGCGGCCATCGCGCCGCAGCCAGCGCAGCTGCACCAGCCGCTCCAGCATGCGATGCACCGACGAGCGGGGAAGACCCGTACGCCGTACGAGCTGCGCCAGCGTGAGGCGGCCCGGGCCGTCGAAGGCGTCCAGCAGCAGCGACACCCGGTCGATGACAGCGCTGGGAGTGGCCGGCTCGGCGGTAGTGGTTGTCATGGTGCCCTCCCGCGGCGTTGGGGTCTCGGTCACATATGACTATTAGTCATATATCTGTTTGTACCATGGGTGTGTCCGCCGACACAACCCCGGCGTGCGCCCCCAAACGCGAACAGACGCTCGGTGCGTGCGCACCAAGCGTCTGTTCGTCGGGGAAGCGGTAGTGAGGAGCTACATGGCAGCCAGCGGCTCGCTGCCCGACCAGTCGTGGCCCCAATAGCTGTCCGCAGTGATTTCCTCGGCGGTGTAATACGTTTCGTCGACCCGCATCCCTTCGGTGCCGAACTCGATATCCCAGCCGCCTGGGGCCCGGACGTAGAAGGACACCATCTTGTCGTTGGTATGCCGCCCCAAGGTGGATGAGAGCGAGTAGTCGTCCTTGAGCACCCGATCCAGGGCCTGCCCCACGGCATCGAGGCTGTCCACCTCGACCATCACGTGCACCAACCCCGGTGCACCACCGTGCGGTGCTGGGCAGAGCGCCAGGCTGTGGTGTCGCTCGTTGATACCCAGGAATCGCACCCGCATCGGGCCGAACTCCGGCGGTGCGGGAATGCGGAACGCTCCCCGTGGCCGGAACCCCAGCACTTCGGTATAGAAGGTGAAGGCGCCGCCCGGATCCGTGACCGGCAGCACCACATGTCCGAGCCCCTGGGCGCCGGTGACGAATCGTGCACCGAAGGGCGTCACCACCGGGCTGTGGTCCAGCAGCGGGCCGTGGAACACCTCCACGGTGGTGCCGACCGGGTCGCTGAAGGTCACTACCTCCTCGACCCGGCGGGCGTCGGCCTCCTCGACGGACAGCTGTTTCACGGCCGTGCCGGCGGCCTCGACTGCCTGCACAACCTCGCCCAACGCCGCACCGTCACGCACCTCCCAGCCGACCGTGACAACCTGATCGGCCTCACCCGGCACCACCACGATGCGCGCGGCGCGTTCATCCATGCGTAGATACAGCGCGTCGGGATCGGGTCCACTGCCTTCGGCGAATCCGAGCACTCGCAGAGCGAAGTGCCGCCAGCGGTCGATGTCCCGGGTCTGGACGGTGAGGTAGCCCAAGCTCTTCAGCATCAGATCATCGCCCTCAGCGGACCCTGCGGCTCGATGCCCAGCGCGCTCAGCGCCGACGCGTGGAACACGGTGCTGGGCACATGAATTGCGTGAGCGAGCCCGGTATGCGCATCACGCCAGTAGCGCTGCAATGGCTTGTCCAGACGCATCGCGTTACCACCGGAGCGGGAGAAGATCTGATCGACGGCCATCACCGCCCGCCACGCGGCACGCACCTGCGTGCGACGACCCGCGGCCCGGTCCTCGAAGGTCACCTCCCTACCGGAATCGACGATGTCCCAGATCTTGTCGACATTCGCGAGGATCTCCTGGCGGGCGGCGTTGATATCCGCGGCGGCCTCGCCGATCGCGAAGAGCACGTACGGATCGTCCCTGACCGCCGTGCCCTGCGCCCCGACCCGCTCTCGCTGATAGTCCAGGTGCGCGGCCAGCGCGCCCTCGGCAATGCCGATTACCGCCGAGCTGATACCCAGCGGGAACATCGTCGACCACGGCATCCGGTACAGGGTGTCGGTCATGCCGGCGTTGCGCTGCGCGGTGCCGTCGATCACCTCGTCACCGTCCATCACGCGATAGCTCGGCACGAACGCATCCTTGACGATGATGTCCTTGGAACCTGTGCCACGCAGCCCCACCACATTCCAGGAATCCTCGACAATGCGGTAATCCGTACGCGGCAGGATCATGTGCAGCATCTTCGGCGGCATGATGGGCGTGCCGTCGGTGTCGCCGAGCAGAGCGCCCAGGATGATCCAGTCGCAGTGGTCGGTGCCGGAGCTGAACTGCCACCGCCCGTTGAAGATGTAGCCGCCGTCCACCGGCTTAGCCACACCCGTCGGCGCATAAGGGGAGGCCATCCAGATGTCCTGGTCCTCACTCCACATCTCCTCGGCGACCTTGGGGTCGGCAAAGGCGACCTGCCACGGATGCACGCCCACGACCCCGCAGATCCAACCCGAGGCGGGATCCAAAGCGGCGGTGGCCATGACGGTTTCAGAGAACTCACGGGGGTGTACCTCGTACCCGCCGTACTTCTTGGGCTGGAGCAGCCGGATGGGTCCGGCGGCCCTGAGCATCTTCGCGGTCTCCTCGGGCAGCGTGCCCAGCTTCTCCGCCTCCCACGCCTGCTCACGCAGCTGGTCAGCGAGATCGTTGATGCGATCGATTACGCGTTCGGTCATGCGCTTGATAGTGCGCCCGTCACAGCGTCCCTATCGGCCGTTTTCCCGATCAGCGGTCCGTTGGATCCGATTGACCGGTCACTGGGAACGGCGGCCCGGAGCGTGGTTGGCGCGCCCTAGCGTGGCCGATCGTGAAGAGCTTTGACGTGGTGGTGGTCGGTGCCGGTTTCGCCGGGCTGTACGCCCTGCAGCGTCTGCGATCCCAGGGCCTGTCGGTCATCGTGTTCGAAGCAGGGCCCGACGTGGGCGGCACCTGGTTCTTCAACCGATACCCCGGGGCACGATGCGATGTGGAGAGCGTCGACTACTCCTATTCCTTTTCCGATGAACTGCAACAGGATTGGGACTGGACCGAGAAGTACGCCACTCAGGCGGAAATTCTGCGCTACATCAATCACGTAGCCGACCGATTCGACCTGCGCCGGGATATCCAGTGCGGTACCCGGGTGACCTCGGCGATCCTCGATGAGGAACGGATGCTGTGGTCGGTGCGCACCGATCGAGGGGATCGGGTGACCGCGCGATTCTGCGTGATGGCCACCGGCGCGTTGTCGACCGCGAACATGCCCGATATCCCCGGGCGTGACGCATTCACCGGCGAGCTGTACCACACCGGACACTGGCCGGCGGCCGCAGTGGACTTCACCGGCAAGCGGGTCGGAGTCATCGGCACGGGCTCCTCGGGCATCCAATTGGTGCCCATCGCCGCGCAGACCGCCAAGGAACTCGTCGTTTTCCAGCGCACCGCCAATTACAGTGTGCCCGCTGGCAATACCGACATCACCCCCGAGCGTCGTGCCGAAGTGAAAGACACCTACGACGAGCGCCGCAGACAGTCTCGGGAAAGTGGCGGCGGCTCCCCGCATCAAGCCCACCCCGAGAAGACGCTGGAAATCAGCGCCGAGGAACGACGCGCCGTGTTCGAGAAGCGCTGGAACCTCGGCGGCGTCCTGTTCGGAAAGACCTTCCCGGATCAGACGACTGACATGCGCGCCAACAACGAAGCGCGCATCTTCTTCGAGGAGAAAGTGCGCGCGGTTATCGACGATCCCGCCGTCGCCGACATCCTGATCCCCACGGACCATCCGATCGGTACGAAGCGAATCTGCACAGACACCCACTACTTTCAGACGTACAACCGCGACAACGTGCACGTGGTGGATCTTCGCGCCAGCCCCATCGAGTCCATCGGCATCCACGGAATCACTACCTCCACAAAGCACTACGCCCTGGACATGCTCGTGTTCGCCACCGGATTCGATGCCATGACCGGCTCCCTGAACCGGATCGATATCCGGGGGCGCGGCGGAGAACCACTCAAGGACGCCTGGCGGGCCGGGCCGCGCACCTACCTGGGCCTGGGGGTCGACGGATTCCCCAACCTGTTCATCGTGACCGGACCGGGCAGCCCTTCGGTGCTGGCCAACATGGTGCTGGGCGCCGAACAACACGTCAATTGGATCGGTGAGCTTTTGAATCACATGACAGAACACGGCTTCTCGATCGTGGAGGCGCAAGCGCAGGCAGTCAGCGACTGGGTGGCCGAGTGCAATGAACGCGCCGCCTGCACCATGTTCCCGCAGGCCAATTCCTGGTACCTCGGCGCGAACATCCCCGGCAAGCCAAGGGTTTTCATGCCGTTCATCGGCGGCTTCGGCGTGTACGGAGCCATCTGCGCCGATGTTGCCGCCAGCGGGTACAAAGGCTTCGCCCTCAGCAGGGGCAACGCATGACACGGCTCTCGGGGCGGGTTGCGGTCGTCACCGGTGCCGCAAAGGGTATGGGGCGCACACACTGTGAGCGCCTCGCGGAGGAAGGCGCGGAGGTCATCGCGATCGACCTGCCCGGCTCCGCCGAGCTCGCCGACACCGTCAAAGACGTCGAGTACCGCGGCCGCCGCTGCGTCCCCGCCTTCGCCGATGTCCGCGACCCGGAGTCGCTCAGGCAGGCGATTGACGTCGGGGTAGAGGTGCTGGGCCGGCTGGACATCATCGTCGCGAACGCCGGAATCTACGAAAGCCTGGCCCCGTCCTGGGAACTCACCGAGGACGCCTGGCAACGGTCTCTCGACGTGAATCTGACGGGTGTCCTGCACACCATCCAGGCGGGGGTGCGGCACCTGACGGCCGGCGGATCTGTCGTGGTCATCAGTTCCACCAACGGACTCAAGGGCACCCCCAACACCGCGCACTACACCGCGAGCAAGCACGCCGTCGTGGGCCTGGCTCGCACGGCGGCCAATGAGCTGGGACCGTTGGGTATCCGGGTCAACACGGTACATCCGGGTGCGGTTAACACAGGGATGATCCTCAATCCCGAGGTCATCGCCCGCCTGCGGCCAGACCTGGCACATCCCACCGAGCAGGACGCCGCGCAGGCCCTGGCGGCCCGCACCTTGTTGCCGGTGCCCTGGGTGGAGACGGTGGATATCAGCAATGCGGTGGTCTTCCTGGCCTCCGACGAGGCGCGTTATATCACCGGCACCCAGCTGGTGGTCGACGCCGGATTGACGCAGAAGGCATAAGGCATAACGTGACTGGACGATTGGCGGGCAAGATTGCGCTCGTGACGGGTGCCGCCCGCGGTATCGGGCGCGCGCAGGCGGTGCGCTTCGCTCAAGAGGGCGCCGATGTCATCGCACTCGACATCTGTGCGCCGGTGCACACCACCGTCACGCCCCCTGCGACGCGCGCAGACCTCGATCGGACGGCCGACCTCGTCGAGTCCCACGGCCGAAGGGTCATTCCGGGTGTCGTCGACGTGCGCGACCTCCGAGCCCTGGAAACCTTTGTTACCGATGCGGTTACCTCATTCGGCGGACTGGACCTCGTGTGTGCCACCGCCGGAATCACGTCACGCAGCACACTGGCCGAGATGACCGAGGGCGTGTGGCAGACCATGCTCGACGTCAACCTGACCGGCGTGTGGCACACTACCCGCGCCGCGATTCCACACCTGATCACCCGGGGCGGCGGCTCCATGGTGCTGGTGAGCTCGATCGCCGGATTGCGCGGACTCATCGGGGTATCGCACTACGTCGCGGCCAAGCACGGGGTGGTGGGGCTCATGCGTTCACTGGCATCGGAGTTGGCGCCGCACAAGATTCGCGTCAACACCGTCCACCCCACCAACGTGGATACCCCAATGATCCAAAACGACCACGTGCGCCGGATGTTCCGGCCCGACCTCACCGAGCCCACCCGTGCGGACTTCGAGGCGGCGGCCAAGACCATGAACATGCTCGACGTGCCATGGGTGGAGCCGCTCGACGTCGCCAATGCATCGCTGTTTCTCGCCTCCGACGAGGCGCGCTACATCACGTCGGTGAGCCTGCCGGTGGACGCGGGCAGCACGCAGCGATAGCCCTCATCGGCGGTACCGTTTCGGTATGGACGTGCTCATCTCGGCGGCTGAACTCGCCGGCTGCCTCTCCGAGGTCCGGCTACTCGACGTGCGCTGGACCGTCATGGCTCCCGATGGCCGCCCGGCCTATCGCGAGGGCCACCTTCCCGGCGCGGTATTCGTCGATCTCGATGCTGACCTCGCCGACCACTCGGCGACGGGTCGCGGCCGCCATCCACTGCCGACGCCCGATGCTTTTCAGGCCAGCGCTCGCCGCTGGGGACTCAACGCAGGTGACGCCGTGGTCGTCTACGACGACTGGAACGGGCAGGCAGCCTCGCGTGCCTGGTGGCTGCTGCGCGCCGCCGGAATCACCGACGTTCGGATTCTCGACGGCGGCTGGTCGGCCTGGCAGCGCTTCGGCGGGCCCGTGGAGGCGGGAGAGGCTGTCGCCGAGCCCGGCGAGGTCACCATCTCATCGCTGGACGGATTCGCCTTGGCTGACGCTGACGCGGTCGCTTCTCAAGCCGAATCCCCGGATGCCCTGGTGCTGGACGCCCGGGCGTCGGCCCGCTACCGCGGAGACGAAGAGCCCCTGGACCCACGTGCCGGACATATCCCCGGTGCCGTCTCCGCCCCGACTGCCGAGAACCTCCATGCCGACGGCACCTTCCGATCCGCTGCCGAACTTCGTGAACGCTTCGGCGAGCTCGGCGCCGGCCAGACATCCGTCACGGTGTACTGCGGGTCGGGTGTCACCGCGACACATCAGATCGCGGCGTTGGCCATCGCGGGATACGAGGCCACCCTTTACCCCGGGTCCTGGTCGGAGTGGTCAAGTGACCCGCAGCGCCCTATCGCAACCGGACCCAATCCGAACTAGCCGATCAGAGCGCCAATCCGACGGCCAGAGCAACGATCCCGAGAAGCGGGGGCACCAGCTGCTTCAGCGCGGCCGACGCCTTGTCCGGTGACGAGATCAACAGCACCAGACCGGCGGCGACCATCGAACCCGCGCCCGTGAAGACCAGTGTCGCGCCGATCGGTGTGCAACCACGCGCCCACAACACCGTCCCCACCGCGATGGCGATGGCAAGAAACAGGTTGTAGAAACCCTGGTTGAAGGCAAGCGGTTTGGTGATCTCGGCTTCCTCCGCGGTGCGGACACCGAACACCTTCCGAGTCTTCTCACTGGTCCACGTGATCGATTCCAGATAGAAGATGTAGACGTGGATGAGCGCTGCGATTCCCGTCAGTACCAACCCTGCGATGATCATGCTGCGAGAGCTTATCCGTCCCTCCGCTAACGCAGTGCCGACTCAAGCGTTCCTTCAGCCTGCACCGCCTCGACGTGCGGCCGCTCGCAGATATCGGTACGCGAGTTCATCGCGACCATCACCGCGCAGGCGGTCGCCAGCACTGCTCCGCCACCGAGCAGTACCGGATGCGTCAGCGCCGGTAGCGCGCCGCTGATCACCGTCAGCATCATCGGCACCCCGAAGCCCAGGTATGTCAGCCCGTAGAAGACGGCGGTGAGGCCGGCCAGGTCCGTGCGGCCGGCGATCCGGTTCACCTCCTGCAGGCCGCTGACCAGTGCTGTCCCGTACCCCGCGCCCAGCACCAGCGCGGCGATCAGGACCAGCGGGACGGTGAGCCGGTATGCGGCAAGAGCAGCCAGCGCCATCCCCGAAGCGATCAGCACCAACCCGGTGATGCCGAGCCGGGCAGTACCGGCCCGGTCGATCCTGGGCGCGAGCAGCTGTGCGGCGAAGCCGCAGCCCAGGCACACCAGACAGCACAGCGCCGAGAACGCGATGCGGTCGCCCGGAAGGGTCGGCGCGATGAGCGTCGGCAGCACCGCATACGCCACCGCCGCCGAGCCGAACACCCACGGCGCTAACGGCACAACGACGCGCAGGAACCGGCGACGCCGGGCGGCCGGGATCTTGAGATCGTCCAGCAGTCGTCCCGGTGCGCGCTCGGCCGCAGATTCCGGAACCGAGAGCGCCAGCACCGCGCCGGGAATCGTGATCGCGATGTTGACCAGGAACGCCAGGTGCTGCGGCCAGGGCCCCCACTGCGCCAATGCCCCGGCGACGGCCGCACCCAGTGCGAATCCCGCAGTCAGGCTCATCGCTCCGCGCCGCGCACCGGCGCCGACACGATCAAACGGGGGAGCCGACAATTCCTTGACCCACGAGCTGCCCGCGGCCATCGCCAGGCCCAGCGCGATACCGGACAAGACCCGCCCCGTGAACAGCAGCGCGAAATGCTGCGAGCCCAGCGCCAGCACCAAGGACCCCGCCATCGAAATGAACGGCGCGGGCAGCATCACCGCGCGTCGGCCGTAACGATCCGAGAGGGGCCCGCCCAGGAAGAGCGCCGGGATGATGCCCAGCACATAGGCGAAAAGCAGCGTGTCAACGGAGGCCGCGGACTGCCCGGCCTGCCGGTACATCACTAGCAAGGGGGTGAATTCGTTACCACCCCAGGCAATTCCGAACATCGCGAGCGCCACCCGTTGCCAAGGCGCCAGCCGCGGCAACAGTCGGCTAGTCACGCTCGGTCACCACTTTCATGTGCTCGACCAGCTCGACGCTGAAACGTGGCGCATCACCCGCCGCGAGCGCATCCACCAGCGCGCGATGCCCGGCAACCGACCGCGCGACCCGCACCGGGTCTACCCCGATGGCGGCGGCCGCCATCCGGCGCTGGCGCTCACGAAGACTGTCGTAGAAGTTCTCCAGCAGCGGGTTGCCCAGCTTGGCAACGATCGCGCGGTGAAAGTCCACGTCGGCCGCGGCGAATCCCGCGGCATCGCCCTGCGCAGCACGGCCCAATTGCACGTCGATGAGTGCGGACAGGTCGGACAGCAGTGCCTGAGACGCGCCCCGCTCGGCAATGCGCGCCGCCGCCGCACTCTCCACGACGCGGCGCGCGTCGACCACATGCCGCCGTTCCTCGGGGGTAATGGGCACCACCAGGGCCCCGCGCTTGGGATAGAGCCGCAGCCAGCCTTCGGTTTCGAGCCGCAGGAACGCCTCGCGCACCGGGGTGCGGCTGCATCCCATCCGCGCCGAGATCTCGCCTTCGCTCAGCAGCTCACCTCCGGGGATATCGCCGCTGAGAATGCGCTCCTTGACGCAGCGATACGCCTCTTCACTTGCGGAGATGGCGGCCGTACGAATGATAGACACAACATGTATCTAAGATGATTTCGGTAGCTACCGCAAACCGAAAAGAGCACTTCGCGGGGTGTTCAGCGTCACGTCGAGGGCTCGCGCGCGGCTGCCGTCACCGGATGCGGGATCCGGCAGTCGCGGGGACGTATCCCTCCAGCCGATCTAGCGGCCCGCCTGTTCCTCGGCGATCCGCTCGTCCAACTTCGCGTCGAACTTGGTGGCAAGCGTCCCGCACGCCGTCGGGTCAATCATCGGGTTCGGGTCACGGTGCACCGCGAGCCTGTTCAGCTTCGTGATGTCATCGGCCTGTTCGGGATGCACGGAGAACAGGATGTCGCACGGCAGCGCACGCACCGTCTGAATGCTCTGCCGGAACCTTGACACATGACCGGGTGCAAAGCGGTAGTTGCCGGTGGCGACGGCATTGAGGCTGTCGGCGTAGACCATGTCCAAGCACCGGCCGCCCTCACACGATCTCCAGGTCCAGCTGACACCGCCTGGTGTGTGACCCGGCGTGAAATGGGCTGTCACCGAGACATTTCCGACCTTCAACACCTCCCCGTCGGCCACCTCCCGAACTCGTTCAACGGCAGGGAAGGCTGCGTTCGCGGTATCGGAGGCCTGCGGATCATCGGGAGACACGTGCCCGGCGCGCAGCGACTCGGCGCCGACGGGGCTCGATACCGCCGTGGCGCCGCTGTCGTGGACCACCGCCGCGATACCGCCCGCATGGTCGACGTGGGTGTGAGAGGACAACACGTACCTCACGTCCTCGACGGCGAACCCCAGCGTGCGAATGTTGTCCTCCACGCGGGGGGCCGACTGTGGCATGCCCACATCCAGAAGGATCAGACCCTCGTCGGTCCGAATCAGCACCGAACTGATGCCCTCTGTCCCGACGTAATAGGTGTCACCATGCACGCGGATGGGTGCGCGCGGCTGCGTCCATACCGGGTCGCCCGCCACCGGGGCGGTCAGTGAGTTCCCTTGTTCGTGCTGTTCGGGCTCCTTCGGCGGGGCGGTACATCCCGCGACGAGGACGGCGAGAGGGACGACCGCGAGCAGCTTCATGGTCTCCATGCCTACCACCCCACCGAACACCTCAGCACCCGGATTTAGACGCGTGCTTCGATAACACCATGCAACGCACTATCTACACCGAGGACCACGACGCGTTCCGGGAGTCCGTGAAGGCATTCGTGCAGCGCCACGTCGAGCCGCGCGCCGAGAACTTCATCGAGCAGCGCTACATCGACCGCGAGCTGTGGTTGGAGGCCGGCAAGCAGGGCTACCTGGGGCTCGACGTGCCCGAGGAGTTCGGGGGCAGCAGCGCCGGGGACTACCGCTACAACGCGGTTCTGCAGGAGGAGCTGTCCCGCTCCAGCGCGGCGCTGGCCTCTTCGATGTCCATCCATTTCGACATCGTCGCGCCATACCTGGTCGAGCTGACCACCGATGAACAGAAGCAGCGCTGGCTGCCGAAGTTCTGTAGCGGCGAGATGATCACCGCCATCGGCATGACAGAACCTTCGGGTGGCTCCGATCTGGCAGCCCTCAAGACCACCGCGGTCAAGGACGGCGACGACTGGGTCATCAACGGCTCCAAGACGTTCATCACGAACGGCGCCCGCGCCGATCTCGTCGTCGTCGCCGCGCGCACCGCCCCCGAGCTGAAGGCCAAGGGCATCACCTTGTTCGCCGTCGAAGAGGGCATGCCCGGCTTCGAGCGCGGCCGCAAGCTGGACAAGGTGGGCCAGCCCGAGGCCGATACCGCCGAACTGTTCTTCACCGATGTCCGGGTGCCCGCCGAGAACGTGATCGGCGAGGTAAACCAGGGATTCATCTCGATGATGCAGCGCCTGCCCCAGGAGCGGATGGGCTGTGCGGTCGCCAACATCGCCCACGCGGCCGGCGTGCTGGAGGAGACGATCGAGTACGCCAAGGAGCGCAAGGCGTTCGGGCAGCAGATCGGCAGCCTGCAGTACAACAAGTTCCTCATCGCCGAGCTCGTCACCAAACTCGAAGCGGCACAGGTGTATGTCGATCAAGGTGTGCTGTCACACAGCAAGGGTGAGCTCTCGGCGATAGACGCCGCGAAGGCCAAGTGGTGGTCTTCGCAGGTGCAGAACGAGGTCATCGACGCCTGTGTGCAGCTGCACGGTGGCTACGGCTACATGAAGGAGTACCGGGTCGCGCGGGCCTGGATGGACGCCCGCGTCACCAAGATCTGGGCAGGCTCCAACGAGATCATGAAGGAGCTCATCGGGCGCGACCTGGGCTTCTGATCGGATCCCGCCCGGGCCGCTAACGTCGAATGGGAATCTGGCGAGGCATTTGGTCAGAATTTCCTCGTGAGATTCCCACTCGGCGAAAGGGCACCATGACTGACGACGGACGGATACGAGTTCCGGCAGACCTGGACTCGGTGACGAACATCGGCAGCGGCGATCAGGCCGAGGACCACTCAGGGATCGATCCGGCCGCCGTGGAACGGATCTGGCAGGCGGCCCGGTACTGGTACCAGGCCGGTATGCACCCGGCGATTCAGGTGTCTCTGCGGCACAAGGGAAAGGTGATCCTCAACCGTGCCATCGGACACGGCTGGGGCAATGCTCCCACCGATGCGGCCGACGCCGAGAAGATCCCCGTCACCACCGACACGCCGTTCTGCGTGTACTCGGCCGCCAAGGCCGTCTCGACGACGGTGGTCCACCTGCTGGTCGAACGCGGAGCGCTATCGCTCGACGACCGTGTCTGCGACTACTTGCCCACCTTCACCAGCCGCGGCAAGGATCGCATCACCATCCGTCACGTGATGACGCACAGCGCGGGCATTCCGGTGCCCACCGGACCGCGGCCGGACGTCACCCGGATGGATGACAGCGAGTACACCCGCGAGCAGCTCGGCCAGCTGCGCCCGCTCTACCGTCCGGGCCTGGTGCACATGTACCACGCGCTGACCTGGGGACCGTTGGTGCGCGAGATCGTTCTGGGCGCCACCGGTAAGAGCATCCGCGACATACTTGCCACGGAAATCCTTGACCCCCTCGGGTTCCGATGGACCAATTACGGTGTCGCGCCGGAGGATGTGCCGCTGGTGGCACCGAGCCATCCCACCGGCAAGCCGCTGCCCGCGCCCATGCGCGCAGCCTTCCGGGCTGTGGTCGGTGGCACCATGCACGAGATCATCCCGATGTCGAACCAGCCGTTCTTCCTCACCGGCGTGGTGCCGTCGTCCAACACCGTATCCACCGCGAACGAGCTATCCCGCTTCGCCGAGATGCTGTGTCGTGGAGGGGAACTCGATGGAGTACGGATCATGTCTCCCGAGACCATCCGGGCCGCCGCGGCACCTGCCCGGCGCCTGCGCCCCGATATGGCGACCGGCGGCATGCCGATGCGCTGGGGTACCGGATACATGCTGGGCTCCAAACGATTCGGCCCATTCGGGCGCAACTCTCCGGCAGCGTTTGGACACACCGGGTTGGTGGACATCGCCGTCTGGGCGGACCCGGCACGTGCCTTGTCCGTCGGTGTGGTCAGCAGCGGCAAGCCGGGTAACTACAAGGAAGCCAAGCGCTATCCGGCACTGCTGGACAGCATCGCCGCGGAGATTCCGCTGGTCAGTTGACCCCGCGGCGATGAAGCGTACTGTGTAAACAAGGGCCGGGGAACAAGGTCGGGGATCAGTGCACGACTGACCCAAAGAGAGATGCCATGAAGCTCCAGCACGTACGCATCCGCCACATAGCCCTCACCAGTGCGATCAGCCTCTTCGGAGGGCTCGCCGTCGTCGCCACGGCTCCCGTCGCATTCACGGCGCCGGACTGCAGCCAGGAGCGACTGTCCGACACCGTCGGCACCACCACGTCGGCGACACGCAGTTACCTCGACAGCCACCCGGGCGCCCGCGCGGTGTTCGATGCCGCTCCCAACCAGTCCCGGCCCGAGGCGGCCGCCAACATCCGCACGTACTTCACCGCTCATCCCACGGAGTACCACGAGTTGCGGGGAATCCTCGCCCCGATCGGCACCGCCCAGCGCGAATGCAATGTCACGGTGCTGCCCGCAGGCCTCGCCTCCGCCTATGACGAGTTCATGGCCGGCTGAGCTAAAGCTCCAGCCCCAGCAGCGCATTCTCGATCAGCTCGGGTAGTGCCGGGTGTATCCAGTACTGCCCACGCGCCATCTCGCGCGCCGGAATCGAGAAGCTCATCGCGGTGATCAACGACTGGATCAGCGCCGATGCCTGATAGCCGACGATGTGCGCGCCGACCAGCAGGCCCGTCGCACGATCCGCGATCAGCTTGCACAGGCCCTCGGTGTCCTCCATCGCCCAGCCGTATGCGACGTCGCCGTATGTCTGAACCTTGACCGCTACGTCGATCCCGCGCTGTCGCGCCTGGTCCTCGGTCAGTCCCACCGACGCCACCTGCGGGCGACTGAATACCGCACCGGGCACGAACCGGTGGTCGCTGGCGGTGGTCGGCGAGTCCCACCCGGAGAGCAGATTCGCCTGCACGACCCGCGCTTCGTGATTGGCGACATGCTTGAGCAGATACTGCGAACTCACATCGCCCAGGGCATAGATGCCGCGCACCGGGGTGCGCTGATACTGGTCGACGGGGACGCGTCCCCCTTCGTCGAGCGTCAATCCCGCCGACTCCACATCCAGCTGGTCACCATTGGGGGTACGTCCGGTGGCTACCAGCAGCACATCGCCCGCCACCGTTGATCCGTCCGTGAGTTCCAATTCGACTCCACCGGTACCGATCTCGCGGGCCACCACCACCTCCGTGTTCAGCCGCACCTCCCACCGGTCCGACACCACCTCGGTGAAACGCTGCGAGATCGTCTCATCTTGGGCGCGCAGCAGCCGCGGGCCGCGCGCGATCACCGTCACCGCCGAACCCAAGCCACTGAATACATGGGCGAATTCGGCGGCGATGAAGCCGCTGCCCACGATCACCACACGATCGGGCAATTCCGGCAGACGCATGATGTCGTCATTGGTGTGGAAGTCCACGCCGCTCTCGGCGATCACGGCCGGGATAACCGGGCGCGATCCCGCGGCGATCACCACTTGCCGGGCCTCCAGGATGGTGCCGTCCGCCAGCCGGAGCCGATGAATGGGGTCGCCGTCGGCATCGGCTCCCGGCGCGACGAATCGCGCCTCCTGCCGGAAGACGGTGATGTTCGGGCAGTCCTCGACGCGGTAACGCAGCCCACCCGCCGCGATCGGATCGATCCGGCCGAAGACACGCTCGCGGATATCGGCCCAGCGGGTCCCGCTCACCGAGCTGTCCACACCGAGCCGGGCGCCGTCACGCGCCTCGTCGGCCAGGTCCGCGGGATAGACGAACATCTTGGTGGGTATGCATCCGACATTCAGGCAGGTGCCGCCGTACGCGCCCCCGTACACGCCGCGATCGGCGATCGCGATCTTCTGATCCGCGAAGCGGTCGTCGGGCAAAGAGTTTCCGCTGCCGGAACCGATGATGACGAGGTCGTACACCTGTTCTCCATCTGTTGAGGGCCCGCTCTCGGTACCGAGCGTCTCCCTTACGCTGCCATATCGGCGAGCACCGTGACGGACACCCTGGTGCCCGCACCCGGCGCCGACACGATCTCGACGTTGCCGCCGGTGGCCGCGATCGGAACCGTCAACGAGGCCAGCCCGATATGCCCGTCGGCGACCGACGAGCTGAGTCCGCGCGGATCGAAGCCCCTGCCGTCGTCGGCGACCACGAGCGTCAGAAGATTCCCGTCCCGAGTCAGCTCGACGTGAATGTTCTTGGCACGGCCGTGTTTCACGGCGTTGGTCAACAGCTCCTTGGCCGCGCGGTATACCAACGGCTGCACCGGGAGACTGCCCACCTCTTGCAGTTCGGTGCTGACCTCCGCGGTGCCCCGCGCCGCGTACTGTCGGGCCAACTCGCGGATCGCCGCCGTCAATCCCAGCTCGGCGAGCACCTGCGGGTGCAGCGAGGACACCGCCCCCCGGAGCTCCGCCGCCGTCTCCCGCAAGGAGGAGTGCACCGCCTGCAGTATCGGATCCGGTTGGCGCTCAAGCACTTCTTCGATCTCCAGGCGCGCCGCCAGCAGGTTCTGCAACGGACCGTCGTGCAGTTGTTCGGCGACCTCGCGGTTGTGCCGCTCATCGGCCCGCATCGCTTCCAGGACCAGCTGCTCGCGCGTGTGCAACAGCTGCCCCACGTGTTCGGAGCGCCGTTTGAGGACGAAGCACATTCCCGCGGTGGCGGCGGCCAACCACAGCAATGTCGCCACCGTGACGTACTCGTCGCCGGGGATGCTGTCGATGTTGCCATTCCTGGTGTAGAACACCAATACACCCAAATACCCTGCAGCGGTAATACTTCCAAGGATGGCGGTTATGGCGGGCCGCTCTTGAAAGGCCACCGAGACGGGTAGCAGGAAGAACACCGGAAGCAATTCCGACGTGCCATAACCGGAGGCCACGCACAGCGCCACCACGGCGGCGATGTCGACGGCCGTGGCGGCGGGGGCCACCCACAGCGGGACGCGTCCGCGAACCGCGATCGCCACCCAGACGATCGCCGACACGGTGTACACCGCGAGCACCGCGTAATACACCCCGACGTGCCACATCTCGATGTTCGGGTTCGACCCCAGCAGCACGATCAGCACGATCAGCGGCAGCCGCAGCCAGGCCGAGACGCGCATGGGTTCGGCGGTGAAGTAGTCGGCAATCCGGTCCAGTCCGATCGCCACGGCTACTCAAGCAATCCGCGCCGCATGGCCTCGGCCACCGCGGCGGCACGATCGCCGACACCCAGCTTCTCGTACAGCCGCTGCACGTGGGTTTTCACGGTGGACGGGGCAAGGAACAGCTGCTTGGCGATGGTAGGCACGGTGAGCCCGTCGGCGATCATCCGCAGCACCTCGCGTTCGCGGGAGCTCAGCGACGGACCCGCCGGCTGTGCGCGTTTACGAATCTCACCGGCCAGACCGGCCGTCAGGCTCGCGGTCACCACATCTCGGCCCCGCGCGCAGTCGAGCACCGCACTGACCAGTTCGGCGCGCGTGGACTCCTTCGACAGAAAGCCCGCGGCGCCTTCCTCCAACGCGTGATAGACGATCGCCGCATCGTCATGTGCGGATAACAAGAGCACCCGGGTGGGCAGCTCATCGCGGCGCACGGCGGCCGCCACCTGTGTTCCGTCGAGCTCGGGCATGCGGTAGTCGACAAGCGCCACATCGGGCAGGTGCTCCCTGATCAGTGCGAGCGCGCCGGCACCATCCTCGGCCTCGGCCACCACCTCTATCTGGCCGCTGCCGGTCAGCGCCCGCACCACACCCTCACGAAAGAGCGGGTGGTCATCGCCGACCACCACCCGCACGAGCCCGGCGCTCACCTGCACAAACGCAAGCTTGGCACGCCAAATCCACGCGTGTCCCCCAATTGGTGGACATCAAGATCCTCCCCCGCATCAGGCGATCGCCCGACAGACATTCCGGCCCCCACGCCGCATCGTTGAAGTAACACCAAGCAACCCGGTGAACCAACTCAAAGATCAACTGGCACAGGAGAAATCATGAAGAAGTACATCATCGCCGGAACCGCCGCCGCCGCTCTCGCGCTCGCGCCCCTCGGTTTCGCCCTCGGCACCGCGTCCGCCCGGGCCGACAGCTCCAACGCCCAGCAGACCGTCAGCGAGCTTCAGGCACAGGGATACAGCGTGATCGTCAGCAAGACCGGATCCAAGGCGCTCACCCAGTGCACCGCCAGCAGCGTGCGCCCCGGACAGAGCACCACTCGGTCCGACTACGGCCTGCCGAGCAACAAGCGTCCGGGCGTCTTCACCACCACCACGACCACCAAGACCATGTACGTGGATGTGACCTGCTGATTTAGCGCCGGTACCGAGTGCGTACCAACCTCATCCCATTTGATGCCGATTCAGACACGGGTGGGTAACGGCCCTCGCCAACCGCGCAACCGCCATAAGAGACTGCGAATGCGACGGGTCTCATGCTGCCCGCGATGCAGAACGAAAGTGTCGGAGCGCTGGGGCCAAACGGCTTCTGGTGGAGGAGGAGATTGTCGTGAGTGCGCCCAACGATTCCCCGGCGGACGGCTCCGAGGAGGAGATCCTCGACCGGACCGGACCCATCATCCCCATCAAGCTAGGTGCACACGCCAAACGGCAGCGCGCGGAGGCAGCCGCACAACAGCAGCCCGAATTGCGGCCTCTGCCAACGCCCTTACAACTGCCACCGCGCGGCCCGCTGTCCATCGTGGACGCCGTGCCGCCCCACGATCCGCGCGTCGATCTCCCTCCGGCCATCGGCGACGCATTGGGCGCCCAGCTTCGCTCGGAAATTCTGCCCCCGCCGCGTCGGCCCGCTTCGGTTGGTTGGCGTAAGTGGGTGTACCAGGGCAGCTTTGGCGTCATCAATCCCGGCGAGTCCCGCGAGGAGGCCGAACTTCGCGAGCTCACCACCGTAGTGCGCAC
Source organism: Mycobacterium sp. D16R12 (assembly GCF_002013465.1). GTDB lineage: Bacteria > Actinomycetota > Actinomycetes > Mycobacteriales > Mycobacteriaceae > Mycobacterium. The sequence goes on from NZ_MAFC01000033.1 coordinate 40,728, forward strand.
CCCGTGGCGGGGCATCCACTCGCTGGCGGTCCTGGGCGGCAACGGCGGCGTCGGCAAGACGATGATGACCGCCGCCCTCGGTTCGGTGCTGTCCGAGCTGCGCCGCAAGGACATGGTGCTGGCCACCGACGCCGATCCTGGCCAGTCGGCCAACCTGGCGTCATGGATCGACCCATCCGCTTCGTCCACCTTCGCCGATGTCCTGGCGCAGAACGAACCCGAGCGCAACTTCGATCTGCGCTTCTTCGTCGGCCAGAACTCTGAGACCGGGCTGGATGTACTTGCCGCCAACTCACATTCGGTGCGTCCGCGCGGAGAACTCAACTCCGAGGTCTACACCCAGGTCCACGATCGGCTGCAGCGGCTCTACAGCCTGCTCATCACCGATACCGGTGTGGACTTCTGGCATCCGGTGATGCCGGGCGTGCTGCGCTGCGCCAACGGTGTGGTGCTGGTGGCGGCAGCCACGCCGGTCGGTGCCGAAGGCGCGGTCCGCGCGATCGAATGGCTCATCTCCGAGGGCTACGAGTACCTGATCCCACGCATGGTGGTGGTGATCAACCATGTCCGTGGCTACGACAGTCGGGAAGATCGCAGGAACTCCGAGCGCCTGGTGGCGGCCATGGTCGCCCGGTTCCATCGCTGGATCTCGCCGAATCACATTGTCGCTGTGCCGTATGACCCGCATATCGCGACCGCCGGCCCGCTGGACATCCAGCAGCTGCAGCCGGAGACCTGGCACGGGCTGGTGACGGCCGCGGCGTCGGTCTCTGCCGGCCTGGCCAGCGCCTGGAGCGTCTAGCGCAGCGAGTACCCGCCATCGGTATACAGCGTTGAGCCGGTGGTGCCGGTGTTCAGCAGCAGGTAAACGGCGGCTTGCGCCACTTCGGGCTCCGTGACGGCCCGGCCGAGTGTGGCCGCCACCGCGATATGTTCAAACGCCTGGCGGCGCACCTCGGGCGCACGCTGGTTCCACAGGTGCCCGTCCACGGTGCCCGGCGCGAGCGCATTGACCCGGATCGGTGCCAGCTCCAGGGCCAACCCCCGGGCCAGGCCCTCGATCGCCGCGTTGGCCGCGACATAGGCCGGGGCGCTTCCGGCGGGACGCACGCTGGCCGCCCCCGACATCAACACGACCGAGGCATCCTCGGCGAGCTTGGGCACCGCTGTCTTCACCACGCGGTACTGGCCCCAAAACTTCGACTCGAACGGTGTCGCCGCCTCCTCGATCGACAGCTCGGCGATCGACCCGGTGAGGTAGGTCGCGGCGGTGGTGAACAGCCCGTGCACCCTGTCGATATCCGTGAAGAACTCGTCGATGCTCGCCTGCTCCGACGTGTCGACCAGATGCCAGCGTGCTCGCGGCCCGAGCTCGCGGGCAGCACCGGCGAGGGTTGCGGCGGTGCGCCCGCCGAGCACGACCTCACCGCCCGCCGCGGTCACCAACCCGGCCACACTGCGCCCGATGCCGGTTCCCCCGCCGATCAAGACGACGGTGCGTCCGGCGAAGGCTGTCTCAGACAAGAACCCGGTCACCGCTGCGAAGTTACCCGCGGTGCCACGACGGGTCGTGCCTTCGGCGCCACCGGATTTGAATCGCTATTGACTTCTGCTCGCCCGGGTGGCAACAATCGATCATATCTGCGAACGACTGTGTGCAGATATGAAGAATCCCGTTTCTCAGCCCGAGGAGCTCGCGATGACCCTTACCGACAGCCGTGTGGCCGACGCACTCAGGATGTACCTGCCCGCACGGGAAACCCCAGGTGACATGGTGCTACCGCTGACCGGCTCGGTGCCGCACGAGCTCCGGGGCACCCTCTATCGCAACGGCCCGGCCGATTGGGACCATGGGGGCTTTCGTGCTGCCCACCCATTCGACGGTGATGGACTGGTCGTGAAGTTCACGATCACCGGCGGCTCGGTGCGCTTCCGGTCACGCTTCGTCGATACACCGAAACGCCGCAAGCAGACGCGGGGGCGGGGTGCACATATCCGCGGGGTGTACACGCAAGGAAAACACCTGTGGGACAACGCGGGACGACAACCCGCCGATGCCGCCAACACTCATGCCGTCGTCCATGCCGACCGGCTACTGGCGCTCAGCGACTCCGGCAGGCCCTGGGAGATCGATCCGGGCGACTTGAGCACGATCGGGCCCTGCACCTTTGATGGGCGGCTGCCACGATTCTCCCGCTTCTCACCGCACCCGCGCATCGATCCGGACACCGGCGAACTGTTCAACTTCGGGCTGGATGTCTCGCCCTCGCTGACGGGCTCCGCCCTCGCGTGCCTCCGGTGTTTCCGGGTTGACCCGAACGGGAGATTGACACAGATCGCCAAGATTTCCACCGATCACATCTACATTCAGCACGACTTTGCCATCACCCCAACCTATTTGGTGTTCGCACTGGCGCCCATCACCGTCGACCCCCTGCGCGCCGCATGGGCGGGCCTGGGCTTCGCAGCGCTCGGTGACAGCGCGGACTACCGGCCCGAACAGGGCCTGCGGATCGTCCTGGTCCCGCGCGACGGGGGCCCGCACCGCATCGTCGAATGTGACCCGCTGGTCTACGTCCACGTCGACAATGCCTACGAGGACCGCGGTGACGTCGTGCTGGACATCGTGCGCCACCAGGACTTCGACTTCCTCACCGCCGGGCTGAAGCAATTCCGTACCCAGGTACCCACGCTGGGCTGGCCGACACGACTGCGCATCACCCAGGCGGGAGCGGTGCACATCACCGATTACCCCAGCGCCCCTGCGGAATTCCCCACTCATGACGAACGGCGCACCGGGCGCGAGCACCGTTATACCTACCTGTCCGCGCAGACCCGAGCCGACGAGAACACCATTATCAAGCTCGACCGCACCAACGACACCCAACGTCACCACACGTTCGCGCCCGGCCTCGTCGCAGGCGAGCCCCTCTTCGTCCCGAAGTCGCACTCCGCGGCCGAAGACGAAGGCTGGATACTCGCCGTCGTCTACAACAGCGGTGAACACCGAACAGAACTACATATTCTCGACGCCCACGCCATCGAAGACCCCGCCCTGGCCATCGCGACCCTTCCGGGCCACCACTTTCCCGGATTTCACGGCAGCTTCACCGACAGAATCTAGAGGCGACCAGCGGAACTCTGCGCAACGCGGCCTATCCTTGTCCGAGTGTCCGAATTGTCCCGTCCCGCGCTGCGCACGCGCCTTGATGGACTGACTATTCGCGACGCATCTCGCCTCGGGCGCCGCCTGAAGAATCAACGTGACGCGGACCCCGACGCGCTGGCGAAACTCGCCGAACAGTTCGCGGCCGCCGAGGCGCTGGTCGCCGTCCGAACCGCTGCGATCCCCGTCATCACGTACCCGGATCTGCCCGTCAGCGCGCATCGAGAAGAACTCGCCCGGGCGATCTCCGCGCATCAAGTCGTCGTCGTCGCGGGTGCGACCGGGTCGGGAAAAACCACCCAGCTTCCCAAGATCTGCCTGGAGCTGGGCCGAGGAATCCGCGGCACCATCGGCCACACCCAGCCGCGTCGGCTGGCCGCACGCACCGTCGCCGAGCGCATCGCCGAGGAGCTAGGCACCCCGCTCGGTGAAACCGTGGGCTACACCGTCAGATTCACCGATCAAGCCAGCGATCGCACCCTCGTCAAGCTGATGACCGACGGCATCCTGCTCGCAGAGATCCAGCGCGACCGCAGGCTACTGCGTTATGACACGCTCATCCTCGATGAGGCGCACGAGCGCAGCCTCAACATCGACTTCCTGCTCGGCTATCTGCGCGAACTGCTACCGCGGCGGCCCGACCTGAAGGTCATCGTTACCTCGGCAACCATTGATCCACAGCGATTTTCGGCGCATTTCGGAGATGCACCCATCGTCGAAGTCTCCGGCCGGACCTACCCCGTCGAGGTCAGGTATCGGCCACTGGAAGTCGCCGTACCCGGCGGCTCCCGCACGAAAGCTGCCGACGAACCCGATGACCCCGATCATGAGATCGTCCGCACCGAGATACGCGACCAGACCGAGGCCATCGCCGACGCCGTCCGTGAGCTGGAGAGCGAGCCACCCGGGGACGTGCTGGTGTTCCTGTCCGGTGAGCGTGAGATCCGCGACACCTCTGAAGCACTGAGGGGCATTGTCCGCGCTGGTACCGAGATCCTTCCGCTGTATGCGCGGCTGCCAACGGCCGAGCAGCACAAGGTCTTTCAGCCCCATACCGGTCGGCGCGTGGTACTGGCCACCAACGTCGCCGAAACCTCGCTGACCGTTCCCGGCATCCGGTACGTCGTCGACCCCGGCACCGCACGCATCTCCCGCTACAGCCGGCGCACCAAGGTGCAGCGCTTACCCATCGAGCCCATCTCTCAGGCGTCGGCCGCGCAACGGTCCGGCCGGTCGGGACGGACCGCGCCCGGCGTGTGCATCCGGCTGTACTCCGAGCAGGATTTTGAGGCGCGCCCCCGCTACACCGATCCGGAGATCCTGCGCACCAACCTTGCCGCCGTCATCCTGCAGATGGCAGCCCTGCAGCTCGGTGATATCGAGAACTTCCCGTTCCTGGATCCGCCCGACAAGCGCAGCATCCGCGACGGTGTGCAACTGCTGCAGGAACTGGGCGCCTTCGACACCGCGGACACCATTACCGAGCTGGGGCGCCGGCTGGCCCGTCTACCCCTCGACCCCCGCATCGGGCGCATGATTCTGCAGGCCGACACCGAGGGCTGCGTCGAAGAGATCCTGGTACTCGCGGCGGCCCTGTCGATACCCGATCCGCGGGAGCGCCCGGCAGACCGCGAGGAAGCCGCCCGGCAAAAACACGCCCGGTTCGCCGACGACCATTCCGACTTCAGCGCCTACCTCAACCTCTGGCGATACATTCAGGATCAACGAAGCCAGCTCTCGGGCAGTGCATTTCGGCGTATGTGCCGGGACGAGTTCCTGCATTACCTGCGTATCCGGGAATGGCAGGATCTGGTAGGTCAGTTGCGCAGTATCGCGCGCGACCTCGGCATTCGAGAGTCGGGGGACCAAGCCGACCCCGCTCTTGTCCACGCCGCGTTGATCGCCGGCCTGCTATCCCACATCGGGTTACGCGAGGGCGATACCCGCGACTACTCCGGCGCGCGTAACACCAAGTTCGTGCTGGCTCCCGGTTCAGTGCTCACCAAGAAGCCCCCGCGGTGGGTGGTGGTCGCCGACCTGGTGGAGACCAGCCGATTGTTCGGCCGGGTCGCTGCACGTATCGAGCCGCAATCGGTCGAGCGAATCGCCGGGGATCTGGTGCAGCGCGCCTACAGCGAGCCGCACTGGGACGCCGAGCGGGGCTCCGTGATGGCCTTCGAGCGGGTGACGCTGTACGGGCTGCCCCTGGTGCCCCGCCGCCGCGTGGGTTACGCGCAGGTCGATCCGGAGCTGGCCCGCGAATTGTTCATCAGGCACGCCCTGGTGGAGGGCGATTGGCAGAGCAAGCACCACTTCCTGCGAGACAACGCCCGACTGCTGGAAGAGCTGTCCGAGCTCGAGGACAAGGCCCGGCGCCGCGACCTGCTGGTGGGCGATGAGGAGATCTTCGCGCTCTACGCGGCGCGTATTCCCGCCGACGCGGTGTCCGCACGGCACTTCGATGCCTGGTGGCGCAAGCAACGGCACAACACACCGGATCTTCTGACGTTCACCCGTGACGATCTGTTGCGCGCCGAGGACGCGGCCACCGACATGCCCGATACCTGGCGAGCGGGCGACGTGGCGCTGCCGGTCAGCTATCGATTCGAACCGGGCGCGGCCGACGATGGCGTGTCCGTGCACATCCCGGTGGAAGTCCTTGCCCGTCTCGGCGGTGATGAATTTGCATGGCATGTACCGGCTTTGCGCGAGGAGCTGATCACCGCCCTCATCCGCTCGCTGCCCAAGGATCTGCGCCGCAACTTCGTTCCCGCACCCGATACCGCCCGAGCAGTGCTGGAAAGCCTCGAACCCGGTGCCGAACCGCTGGTGTATGCATTGGGGCGCGAGCTGCATCGGCTCACCGGCATCCGCGTACCCACCGATGCGTTCGACCTGGACAAGGTGCCCCCGCACCTGCGGGTGACGTTCATCGTCGAGTCCGCCGACGGTTCCGAGGTGGCGCGCGACAAGGATCTGGAAGCGCTGCAACAGCAGCTCGCGGGTTCCACCCGCCAGGCCGTCGCGGCGGTGGTGGCGGGGGAGTGGGAACGCCACGGTCTACGTGGCTGGCCCGAGGATCTGGCCGAATTGCCCCGCACCGTGGAACAAGTCAGCGGTGGACACACCGTCCGCGGGTACCCGGCCCTGGTGGACACGGGCACCGCCGTGGATATCCATGTCTTCGCCACCGCCTCCGAACAGCGGGCGGCCATGGCTATCGGCACCCGGCGCCTGCTGCGGCTGTCCATTCCGTCGCCCATGAAAACCGTTGAACGAGGCTTAGACCCGCGCTCCAAGCTGATGCTCTCCTCAAATCCGGATGGCTCGCTGGCGGCGCTGCTCGATGATTGCGCCGACGCAGCGGTCGATCTACTGGCCCCCGCACCGGTCTGGACCCGGTCAGAGTTCGCTTCGCTTCGAGAAGGCGCCGCACAGCATCTGGCGGCAACCACGCTCGATATCGTGCGCCGTGCCGAGAAGGTGGTGTCGGCCTGGAGCGAGGTGCAGGTGGCCCTGCCCACCAAAGCACCTGCGGTGCAAGCCGATGCGATCGCCGATATGCGCGACCAACTCACCAGGCTGCTCGAGGGCGGGTTCGTCGCGGCCACCGGCGCGGCGCGGCTGACAGACCTGGCACGCTATGTCACCGCGATCGGGAATCGACTGGAGCGCTTACCGCAGGGCGTGGAAGCGGACCGCGAGCGTATGCAGCGCGTGCACGCCGTCGAAGACACCTACGACGATCTACTGCGCGATCTGCCCGCCGGGCGCGCAGACGATCCCGATGTCAGGGATATCGCCTGGTTCATCGAGGAGCTGCGCGTGAGCCTGTGGGCCCAGCAGCTCGGTACCGCGCGGGCCGTCAGCGAGCAACGAATCCTCAAGGCCATCAACGCCGCTCGCTGACGGCCTCACACCCTTTGCCTGAACCACCGAACACACACTTCATTTCCCCATATCGCAGTAGCCCACAAGTGTGCACCTCATCGAGAATCTGGCACACTGGCAACCATGGGGACTCGATTCTTGCTGCAACAGTGGTGGGTGCGATTTGCGGTCATGACGAGTGGTGGGGCAGCGCTGTACATCCCGTTCTGGCTGCTGTACTTCGGTGATCGCGCTACCGATCCCCGTTGGCTGGCGCTCCAGGCCGGCGTCTTCGCCATCGGCATAGCAGTCCTCGCGGTCGGCATTCAGCAACGCCCGCACCGCTACTGCACGGCTGCAGTTGCCGGGCTCGACAAGCACCAGCGTTCACAGGCGATCATCTCGCTGCGGCGCGGCGATCCACCCGACGACCCGGCCGTGCGAGCGGCAGCGATCCAGATGGGCAGCGTCATCGTCGAGACACGAAAGCAGGCGCCCCGCTGGCTGATTCGCCTGTGGTGGCTCCCCATCGTGTTGATGATCAGCGGAGCTTTGTTGATGTTCTACAGCGACGGCACTCGACGGGGTCTCGCCTATCTACTTCTCGTGCTCATGGTGTCTGCCTTGGTCTGCTGGAGCGAGTACTACTTCCGGCGGGTACAGCGTCAGATGCGGCGCCTCGACGCGGCGGCGGGTTCGCCTCCCGATGCCGCACCTGCGGTGCCACCTCGCTATCAGCCCCCGCCGCGCTCACGGCTACTGATCGCCGCTGTCATCATCGGAGCCGTCGCCGGCGGCCTCGCCGTCGTCAATGGCGGCAAAAAGCCCACCGACTGCGCAACCGCCTTGAACGTGGTCGGGATCTACGTCGACGACGAGCATCGCGATCTCACCAAAAGCAATCTCATTGGGCCCGGCGGACCTCCGCTCAGCGCCTATCAGGACTGGGCCCAACGCATGCGTGCGCACTCAACACTGTCCGATCAGAATCTCGCGGGACGGGTTCAGCGCCTGACCGACCTTGTCGACCAATCGGTTGACATCGTAAGACGAAGCCGTGAAACAGCTGTCGACACCGCTGCCTATGACGCGATAGTGCAGCAGATCCTCCATGAGAGCGAAGCCATCATCAACGTCTGCAAAGCGCAGCACTAGCCGCGCCTGCCGCCGGACCGTGACGCGAGCGCCGAGAGCCAATGCTTAAGGGCCAGAGACCCGTTAGAGTCTCTGGCCCTTAAGCATTGAACTGTTAGCCGGCGTTTATC
>NZ_MAFC01000034.1 GCF_002013465.1 Mycobacterium sp. D16R12
CCGATTCGGCCATCCGCAACATGCAGACGATGGGGCTGGTGCGATGAGGCTCAATGTCATAGTCACCCTCGCGGTGCTCTCGATCATCTCGCTCGTCGGCGCCGTCTACATGGCGTTTGGTGTCCTCGACATCGCCTCCACCAACAAGACCCATCACATGACGCTCATGCTGAACAGTTCGGGCGGATTGATGTCGACGTCTCAGGTCACCCTCCGCGGAATCAAAGTGGGTCGAGTCACCAATATTCAGGCCACCCCATCGGGTTTGGCGGTGTCGATGGCGCTCGACAGCGGCTACCCCATCCCCGTCGACAGCCAGGTGAGCGTTCAAAACCTCTCGGCCGCCGGCGAACAGTATGTGGAGTTCAAACCGGTTCGTATCGAAGCCCCGTATTACAGCGACGGCGCGGTGATCCCGGCGTCGAAGGCAGCGCCGGTCTACACCGTGAGCGATCTACTGCAGAAGGGCAACGCGCTCATGCAGGCCATGAACACCGACGACTTGCAGACAACGCTCAACAACGTGGCGGCCGGATTCATCGACAACACCAAGACCATGGACCAGTTGGCCACCACCACTCGATTGTTCGCCCAGATGGTGCAGGACGACAAGCATTATCTGGCCGAGCTGGTCGGTAACCTTTCGGCCATAACCAACGGTCTCGGCGACATTCGGGCCGGCGAAGTCTTGAAGGAATCGGCCAAGACCATCCCGGACAGCGTCGAGGGCTTGGTGAGCCTGGTGCAGGTGATCGAAAAGCTCGAACCACTCGTCGAGGCCGGTGCGGGCGACGGGAAGCCGCTGACCGACCTCGTGGACAAGCTCATCGACTACGTCAACGCCCTCTCCGGACCGCTCTCCGAGTTCACCACGGTCCTCGAGCCCATCGTCGCTCCGCTGCGCGATATCAAGTTGGACGCCGGACACTGGCTGGACTTCTGGGATTCGACATTCAACAACCAGGGCGGAGTACGAGTTCACCTCGGCGTGCCCGAATGGCCCCAGTCCGACTCACCCCATCCCGCGCAGGCCCAGCCAGCGCAACCAGGGACAAAACCACCCACACCCAAACAGACACCAGCACCACAAACGGCAACGGCAGGAAGGCCCGGATCATGACCGACATCGACGAGCGCACGCTCACCCTGGATGACGCGGATCCCGAAGAACTCGCGGAACTGACGGAGAAGTCAACCGCCGACCCGGCGGAGACCACGACCGTGGGTTCGACGGCCAAACCGGCGAAGAAGCCGAAAGTTGTTGAACAGAAAACTGATCCGGCAGAAAGCGACAGCGGCCCCAACATCTGGAAGTGGATCGCCATCGGTCTGCTCGTGTTGGGGATCGTCGGTGCCGTTCTCGGAGTCTGGCAATACCAGAGGTTGTCCAACACCCTGGCCGCAACCCAGTCGGGCGATACCGAACGCATCGCGGCTACCGACGCGGCGTCCGCGTACGCGATGAAGTCACTCACCTACAGCTTCGAAGACCCGGACGGGTTCTTCAAGAACGTCAAAGAGGGTGCGGCCGAACCACTGAAGAACAAGTACAGCGATGCCGAGAAGCTCCTCAAGGCCATCATGCTTCAGGCACAGGTGACCTCCAAGGGCGAGGTCATCGCCTCGGATGCGGTGGCGCAGCAGAACGGCATCTATCAGGTTGTGGTCACCACCCGGCAGACCACGCGGAACGTTCAGAACCCGGAGCCCCGGGCGACCACACTGGTTCTGCAGATCACCGTCAAGAAGGACGGTGACGGGTGGCAGGTGACCGATATCGGCCCCAAGAACGCCAGTTCCACCGGCACCATCATGCATCCCGGCGACCAGAAGCTCCTTCCCGAGGGAGCAGCACCGGCGCCGGGTAAGGCACCCGTACCGAACCTTCCGCCGCTGCCCGCACTTCCCGGTCAGAAGTAGGCAATGCCCCGGCGTACGCATCACCTCGGCGTGGGTATCGCCGCAGCTGTTCTGATGGCTTCGGTTCAAGCGATACACCCGGTAGCGGTGGCACGGGCGGCATTGCCGCCGTGCCCCAGCCGAACCACTATGATCGTCCCGGAACGCTCTATGGCACATACGGATTGCCGCCTGTCAGCCGCCGACGGCACCGGGATAACCTTCGATGTCGAGTACTGGCGACCACTCCCCGACAACAACGACGCCCCCGACTACCCACCCCTGTCGGCCAGAGTCACCATCAAGGATGCCGCCGGCAAGAAGCTGCAAGAGGTCAACGAACTGCTGGAGCCGTCCAGCCCCGCGCCGGTCGGCTTACAGGACATCGACGGGGACGGCCGGGACGAGATGATCATTCCGATCGCGACCCGTGTCATGAACGGCGCTTTGAACAGCCGCTTTTCGGTGTGGCGCGCCGAGAAACAGACGACCCATTTCGAACGGGTGCAGATGTTCGGACAGGCCATCTACCCCAGCGGTGACGGCTACGTTGTAGTCAATAGCGGCGCGTTCTCCAGCCGCGACCTCGACTTCTACCTACCGACCGCGGCCGGGTACACCCACATCATCACCCTGACGATGACCACCGAAGAAGTTGATCCGGATACCCGCAAGGTCCTCACCGCGAGCTGCATGGTGCACAAGCAGTCCGGGCTGGGGGCTATCGACATGGACTGGCAGGATGCGCCCGTCTTCTGTGATTCGCCTGCAGCTAAGTCGATTTGGCCCGATGCCGCACGGGTGGAGACCAATCGGCGCGTGCAAGGCCGCTAAGTCTTACACCGCACCCTGGGACAGGTCCGTACTCTCCAGGAGCGCGATGAGCGACCGCATGCCCGGCCGGAAACCCCACGCGAACGCCACCCGCAGCGGGGGCTGGAGCCAGCGTAATGGCAACGCGGACAGGAACCGCGGGGTTATCGCGACGGTCCAGTGGACGGTGCAGCCACCGGGCGTTGAGGTGAGCACGTAGTCCTCGGCCCACAGCTTCAGCAGTGGCCACGTGCCCGCCACCGCGGAGTAGGTGATGCGGTGTGGTGGTTCGTACCGCCAGAATCTCTCGCGTTGGATCCACAAGAACCGCCAGGGCGCCGATATCGTGCCCATCTCCCGCTCCATGCCAACTGCGCGGCGCGGTTCGTCATACCGCACGCCACACCCGAACGGCAGCCACGACCAGGCATGGTCACTGTCGAGCGCCGCCCACACCTGGCCAAGAGGCACATTGAAGGTGTGAGCGGTGCGCAGCACGATGGCCGCCGATTCGAACGCCGAATCGTCCGCCATCGGGACCCGGCACCTGGGGGCAAGCATCGGCCATCCCATCGTCAGACCACTACCTGCGAATCATTTAGGACCGCAGTCGAATCGATGGCCCGAGCCTGTTGTGCATATTGGTAATCGGCGGCCGGGAAGTTCCTCGACGCGCGACGTGCCTGCAGGGTGGTGGTGGGCCGTAGCAGCGGGACATCATCGTCGGCGTTCTTCCAGTACGACCGCACACCTCGATTGAGTTCGGTGAAGTAGTACTTCAGGTTGCGGCCGTTGCGCAGCATGCTCTGGTGGAACTTGTCCAGCGCCTCCTGTCGCACCTCCATGCGGGTAGCACCACGTTCGCCCGCCAGCGAAATGGCCCGGACGATGTGGGTGACCGCGGTGTCGGCCAGCCCATGCCATCCGCCGTTGCCGGTCCAGGAGTAGGGCCCGACGATGATCCAGCGGTTGGGGAAGCCGGTGATCGAGACGCTCTCGTACGCCTGCATCCCGCGGGTATTGAAGAAATCACCGAGGTCACACCCACCGGCTCCGGTCACTCGGCCCTGCTTATAGGAAGCCGGCTCCGAGAACAGGTCGAATCCTGTGGCCGTGATGAGGAAATCGGCCTCGTAGACGGTGCCATCCGTCGTCCTCACGCCCTCGGGAATCACCTCGGCGATCGGCGTGGTGACCAGCGAGCAGTGCGGCTTGTTGAAGACCCGAGGGAAGGCGGAATTGAGGGTCGGCCGGTTCCCCAGCGGCCCGAAGAACGGGAGCAGATCCCGCGCGACCTGCGGATCCTTCACCACTGCACGTAGATACGCTCCATACAGCGCACGCCCCGCGGCATCGAACCACCGCATCAACGGGCGCATGACCGCGCCCGGAGTGTTGATCAGGAACCAAAGACCCAGGCTGCCGCCCAGCAGGGCTCCCCACTCGATCACTGAGAACAGCCCCGGGATGCGAAGTGCCCATTGGGCAATCACAGGGATACGGAAGTCGGGTTTAGGGATGCAATAGACGGGCGTGCGCTGAAACACCACAAGCGATTCGGTCTCGTCCGCTATGGCGCCGCACAGCTGGACGCCGGTCGCGCCAGTGCCGATCACCGCCACGCGCTTACCCCGCACATCATGTTCCGGCAGCCACTGCACCGGCGTCACTTGGGTGCCCGCGAAGCTCTCGAGGCCCTTGATACCAGGCTGCTTGGGATCGAAGAAGGGGCCGATCGCCGAGACTAGGAACCTCGCGGTGATCACCGAGCCATCGGCGAGATTCAGGCGCCAGCAGTGATTCTCTTCGTCCCACTCTTCGTTGCGTACGTCGACACCGAAACGGAAGTGCGGCCGCAGGTTGAATCTTTCGGCGACCTGCTGATGGTAGGCCTGCACCTCGGCTCCGGGTGCAAAGACGCGAGACCACTGCGGATTACGGAAGAACGGGAACTGGTAGATCACCGACGGGATATCGACAGCGATCCCCGGATAGACATTGTCGCGCCACGTCCCGCCGAGGTCCGCGGCCCGGTCCAGGATTACGAAGTCCTCGATACCCGCTTGCTGCAAACGCACACCGGCGCACAAGCCGCCGATACCGGCACCGATCACGACGACGTGATGATCGGGAATTGATGTGGTCATGAGGACTCCTCACTCGATGTCCAGGATGGACAGCTCATTGATACTTCCGGCGTTGAGGGCGACGGGCCTGCCGTCACCCACCTGTGCATGTAGAAGGTTGTGGTCCGCCAGCGGCGCCCGAAGGGAATCCGCGCCGGGATCCGGGCCAGAATGATGTGCCCGTGCGCCAGCGCAACCAACTCGCTGCGGGTCAGATCCCACACGAACCACCGCGCGAAGGGCCGCACAGCCGCGGTGACCATACGGTTCATCTTTCCCGGCGGAAGATGCCAGTCCAGCAGGGTAATCCAGTGCCCCGGTGTCTTCGAGTCCTCGATGGCCACGGTGCGGAAATCGAATACCTCTTCCCCACGGCACCCCGCGGGGCGCGGATAGCCAGGGAACATCAGGCGCCACACCCAGCGGAACTCGCGGTGCGTGTTCGATATCCCGCACCTGCCACCGTCGAAGAATCGGTGCCCCTGCCACCAGCGTCCGAGACCCCACCGCAACAGCGAATCGACCAGCCGGCCATACGGGCTGGCCAGATACCTGGCCTGTGTCAGGCCGTCGGTGCCGTCCAGTGGGGTTCCCATGAGGAAGACCGCCTCGAGCGCCTCGATGTCCCCAGCCTTACCAAGTTCATCGAGCCATTGCCACGTCAGTTCCGCGGCATGGCCCGGGTCGGACTGGCCCAATCTGGCCGGTCCGCCCCGGACCCCCTCCGAAGCCGCCGTGGCACGACGCTGGTGTCCCCTCAACGGGTCGCCACACTAAGCACTGCGGCAACCCCGATCAAGAGCTGCATAGACTGTCTCTCCTGGCTAATTCGCCGGTACAGCGGCGGTTTTCGCCGTCGCCGCACGATCGCCCGGAACCGGCAGCTTCTCAAATCGGAAGTCGTCGAGCGGGAAGCGCTTACTGGCCCGTGTCGACTGATACGCCGTAGTTGGACGCAGGAATGAGAAGTCGCCATGGCGGTCGATGTAATAGGAATTGGCGTTGACACACGCACGCCCGTGCATGAGCGTCGACTCCGCTTTGGGCGCAATGAAATCGAAGAACCGATCGTTGGCCTCTTCGGTCACCGCGAAGGCCGTCGCGCCGCGCTTGCGCGCCTCCGTGATCACCCGCACGGCGATACGCGTCGCGTTCTCCACCATCACGTGCCACGAGCTGCCGCTCCACGCGAACGGCCCGAAAACCATGAAGGTATTGGGCAGCTGCGGCATCGTCACACCCTCGTATGCCCTGGCGCGATTGTTCTGGTAGTAGTCGGCCAGATCAAATCCGTTGCGCCCCTTAACAGGGCGTGCACGGTAGACCTCAGGGCTTTGAGACATCTCAAACCCGGTAGCGAGCACCAGGACATCGATATCGCGGTGCGTACCATCCCTGGTGACAACCCCTGTCGGAGTGATCCTGGCGATCGGATCGGTCACCAGATCCACATGGGGCTGGGTGAAGGTGCGGTAGTAGATGTTCGAGACGCTCGGTCGTTTACACCCGAATCCGTACTCGGGTGTGAGCTTCTTGCGCAGCTCTCGGTCCCGAACCTGGCTGAAAAGGAATGCACGGCAGGCCCATTTCGGGATCAACGTGATAGGCGCGATCTGCTTGCCGTACACCGTGATCGCCACCAGACCGACCTCCACCGCGGCCGCGGCGATCCCCCGGATCAGCGACTGCAGACCGGGAACGTACTTCAGCGCCAGCCGGGCTACGCGCGGTATCGGAAAGTCCGGTTTCGCAAACACCCAGATTGCCCGGCGCTGGTACACATCCACATGCGAGGCCACCCGGGCCATCTGCGGAATCAGCTGAACCGAGGTGGCCCCGGTGCCGATCACCGCCACCCGCTTGCCCTTGAGGTCGAAACTATGATCCCAGTTCTGGGTCTGGATCACCTTGCCGCCGAACGAGTCCAGGCCGGGGATGTCCGGCACCTTCGGCTCGACGAAGGCCCCGACCGCGGTGATGACGTATCTGGACGTCAGCACCGCGCCATCGGCGAGAGTGAGGCGCCATAGGTGGTTGTCCTCGTCCCACTCCCGCTTCATGACTTCGTGCCCCAACCGGAGGTGGTCGTTCAGGCTGTACTCGTCGACCAGGCCCGCGATGTACTGCTGCACCTCTCGCCCCTTGGGGAAGGTGCGGGACCAGTTGGGGTTTTTCGCGAAGGAGAACTGGTACACGATCCCCGGGACATCCACTGCCACATCGGGATAGTGGTTGTTGTACCAGGTGCCACCTATCCCCGCGGACCTCTCGAGGATGACGAAATCGGTCAGCCCTGCGCGCTTCAGCCCGATAGCGGCACCGAGCCCACCTATCCCGGCACCGATGATGACCGTCTCATGCTCAGGGGTACTCATAGGGTCGCCTCGACCTGCTGTTCGATACGGCCGTCATATTCACTGCGTGCTCGCCGGTCCACTGGTCCCACAGTCCTGTCGGCATTGACGGCTCGCCTACCCAGCAGCCACAACCACTCGGGTACGAGGTGCTGTAACCGCAGCGCGAGGACCGTACCCCTCGGGGAACCGACCACAGCGGGCCGGTTGCGCACGGTTCTCACCGCATCGCGTGCCACCCACCCTGGCGGAATGATGCCCAGTTTCTCCCACCATTTGAACGGAATACCGTCCACAAGTTGGGTGCGGACGGCCGCCGGCATGACCGTCGAGATCGTCACGCCGGTACCCGCCAGCTCCTCGCGGGCGCTGCGCGCGAATCCGGTGGCGGCATGCTTCGATGCGACATAGCTGGCCAGGCCCGGTGAGTGAATCGCGCCGGCCGCCGATGTCACATTGATGAAATGTCCTCTCCCCCGGGCGATCATCCGCGGAGCGAGCACCTGGTAGGAGATGTAGTGACTCCAGAAGTTGACGCGCATCGTCGCCTCGGCCACCCCACGTAGCTCTCCCAGGAGCGGGCCCACGGGCATGATCCCCGCGTTGTTCACCACGATGTCAATGGGCCCGAGCGTCTGTTCGACCTCGGTCACCACACGCAGGTACTCGTCAAACTCGGCCACATCGAGCGCAAATCCTTCTGCACCCGAACCGATTTCGCGTGCCGCCCGGGCAGCGGCTTCGCCGTCGAGATCAGCGATGACTACACGTACGCCCGCACGCGCCAGCCGCTGTGCGATGGACAGCCCGATACCGCGAGCGCCGCCCGTGACCAGCGCGATGGCGCCCTCCATCGGAATCTCTGCGAACTTCATGCGGCCGTCCGGCCCACGTGAGCCCTGACGAACGCCGAGATCTCGCCAACGGCGGCCCTCGCATCGCCAAGCACGTCCGCGGCGATCTGGAAGTCGTGCACCTGATTTCTCCATATCTGCAGTTCGACAGGCACTCCGGCCTCGGCCAGCCGAGCGGCCGCGAATTCGGCATCGGGGCGCAGGATTTCATCACTGCCCACCTGAATAAGCGTCGGAGGCAAGCAGGCCAGCACCGCGGGGTCACCCTCGACAAAGCTGTCGAGGGCCGCCAATCCAGCCGTGGACCCTTCCCCGGACAGCATGAGGCGCTCCATCGCGATCAGCGCCGCCCGCGGGAACAACGAGTCGTTGGACTGACCGGCCAGCACCAGCTTGCCCGCGGGGTCGCGCTGCACCAGGGGTGACATGCACACCAGCGCACCCGGCGAGCCGAGCCCGCGGCGCTGCGCGATCACGCTCATGACCAAGCCGAGGAAACCACCCGCGGAATCCCCGGCGATGACGATCTCCTCGGACTGATAGCCGAGGTCGATGAGATACCGGTATCCGTCAAGCGCATCCTCAAGCGCTGCCGACACCGGGTGCCCCGGCAACTTGCGGTAATTGACGGCAAGGGACGTGACACCCGCGCCCACGACGACGCGGGAAACCAGCCTGCGGTGCGTGTTCAGCCCGCCCACGACGAACGCCCCGCCGTGCAGATAAAGCACCGCGCCACTAGGTGACTCGCCCGTGGGCGCCATCAGCTCGGCCTCGCAGTGTGCGAGCCGGATACGCGAACGACGCACACCCCGAACGGGCCGCAGCACCACGGCCGCGAGGTCCACGACTCGGTACGGCCAGGGCAAATCCGGGAATCGCGCCCACAGCGCGATCACCGGATACGCGAACAGCCGGATGCCCAGCCGCCCCAATCGCAGTAGAACCGTCAGCGATCCTCGCTCAACACGTGTGAGCTGCACACGTACCGCATGCAGCGGCACCACATCGGCCGTCATCGGCACTCCCTCGGTGATCTCGTACACAGGCAACTGTTTAACAGACTGACATGCCATTCATGAAAATACAAGAGCAGGTTACCGCACCCACCAGATTGGCCGTCAGCGCTGGTGAGACCAGATTTCTATGGCTTCGCCCAACGGGGTGGCGATACCGGAGAGCCCGAGATACTCGCGGGCGATCGCCGACCAGGGCGCCTCGGCGCCCAGCTTTCCGAGTAATGCCGCCACGCACAGTTCGGTACGGCGCGCCATGGTGTGCGTCTCCACCAAACGCTGGTTGCGAATGCCGTCGTAGAACTTGGAGGAGGGCAGCACGGCATCGGCGACCGACCGCCGAGCGATATCCGGCGTCATCCGCAGGCTCCCGTCCTCGAGATGCCAGCTACTGACCGCACGGATGTACTCGGTGGCAGCACTTCGCTCCATGGCCTGTGGGTCTGCCAGGAATCCCGCCGCCACGGCGAGCTCGAACGCCTCGTCGTCATTCCCGCTGAGCAGCGCCCGGAACACCTTGCGCTGCACCTCGGCGTCCTCGGCATCCATGTCCATGCACAGCCCGAAGTCCAGAAAACCGACCCGCCCGTCGGGAAGCAGCATGATGTTGCCGGGGTGAGGGTCGGCGCAGAAGAATCCCGTGCGGTACATCTCGCCGCAGTAGAAGCGATAGATCGCCTCCCCCACTCGGTCCCGAAGCGGCTGATCCGCATCGATGATGCCATCGAAGGGCACGCCGTCGAGGTACTCGGTCACCAGGACGTGTTCGGTGCACAGTTCCGTAATCGGTTCGGGGATACGCCACCCGGGATGTTCGCGGAAGGTGTCGCAGATCCGCTGGTGGTGAGCCAGCTCGGTGCGGTAATCCACTTCCTTGATCATCTGCCGCTGCACCTCTGCGACGATGGCCTGGCTGTTGCTCGCCGGCATCTTCTTGGACGCCAGCTTGGCGATCAGCTGCAGGTTCTTCAGGTCTGCTCGGACCTTGGAGGCGATATCCGGGTACTGGATCTTGACCGCGACCATCCGCCCGTCGTCGAGGCGGGCGCGATACACCTGCCCGATGGAGGCCGAAGCGATGGCCCCGGGCTCGATGCTCACGATTCGGGCACGTCGCCCACCCAGCTCGCGGTCCAGTGCCCGGTGCATCGTCTCGTCGGGAACCCTTGGCGCATTGTCGAATAGGGGCGCAAGCCGGGCGGTGAACTCGTCCCTGACCGAGCTGGAGGTGATACCCACATCCACGACGGACAGCAGCTGGCCAAGCTTCTGCGCGGCTCCCTTCATCGAGCCCGCGACGGCCACGAGATCGTCGGCGAACCGCAGGATATCGGCGTCCCGACGGGCGGCCACGTCCGCGGCGACCGGCTTTATCGCCGTCGTGATGGCCGACCGCACGGCGTGACCGGCAACAACCTTGCCCAGTGCCGCTGCCCTCTTCGCACGCAGCGGCACGCCGGCCCGAGTTGCGTTGACCTCGTTGTCAACTGGTTCGCCGATGGGAGTGCTCCTTCGTTTCCCACGCCGGTCTACGGCGCTGGGTTCAGACCATAGAGCAAAAACTGCGTGATGGCTCGCGCGTACTCGTCAATATGGTCCGTCCGCCCGCCGTCGTCAACGATCAGGGTGACGGCACCGACCAGCAACGACACAAAGGCCTGGCCGAGGAACTCGGTGTCGATCGACGGGTTGATCCGGTCGGTGCCAATCATCGAGTACACGGACTGCTCGCTACGCACTGAGGCAAAGCGGAAGAACTGAATAATGGACTGAAGCGCCTCCGGATCCACTCCGGCAGCCTCCGTGCACACGAAGATCAGCGCAGGTAACCGACCGGCCACCGCCTCGAGCGCGTTGCTAAATCCTTGTGCCAGAGCGTGTTCGATGTCCTGACGCGCATCGAGACGGCCAACCGGTCGCGATAGGACGGGTTCCATAGCCGAGAACTCACGGACCATCAGCGCATCGAGCAAGTCTCGTTTGTTCTGGTAGTAGTTGTAGAACGTGCCGTGACTGACTCCGAGCCGCTCGACGATCTCGTTCACTCCGACGCCGTGGTAGCCATCGGACAGAAAGCAACTCAGCGCCGCATCGAGAAGTTCATTGCGACGGTCAGCGGCGACAGGCACCGGAATATGCACGGAATCAAAGGTTTCCGCAGCCGTATGTCCGGCGGCTGGCTCCAGAACCACGCCGTCACGCAAAATGCCCGTCTCCGCGATCTGCGAAGCGGTGGTCACAAATCGCTCTCGGGTACTGGGGTTATCGTGCCGGCTTTGGGCGAGCAGAAAACCGGGGAGAACCAGCGCCGGCAACAGACGCGCGAGCACGGCGAGGTTTTGAGCGTCCTCCGGCACCCACCCGGCGCGGCGGCCGCTATCCAGACCCCGCTGGACGTACGAATCGAGCATCCCCTGAATACCCAGCACACGCTGTTTGAGTTCCTTATCGGCGGCGGCCGACTGGACGGTCAGGAGTTTGAGCAGTGCCGGCTCCTGGTCCACCAATGCATAGAGGCGGCGGCCGCCTTCCATGATGATGCCGTTTCGTTCTTCGATACCGGCCGTTCCGCCGACCACGTCGAGAAAGTCGTCGAGCGCCAGGGTGTCGACAAGGCGCTCGACGCCATAGTCGAAAACCAGGTCCAGAACCTCGCGCTTGCTATCGACATACCGGTAGACGGTGCCCTGCCCCATGCCGGCGCGGGTGGCGATATCGGACATGCTGGTCTGCTCGTAGCCGTTTTCGGTGAATGCCGCGAAGGCCGCGTCGACGATCTGCTGACGCCGCCTGTCGGCGAGTCCAGACACCGGGGGCCGTCCTCGGCGAGGCGGATCCTGCGCCACTAGCTGCTCCATCGACGTGTCTGACCGAACCGATCCGAGGCGCGCGGGTATGCGCGCTCCGTTGCCGTCAGAGTCTAAACACGTTCGCGCCGCGCCATGCGCGGCGAGAGGTCAGCCCTCCAGCTTGTAGCCCAGACCACGCACCGTGACCAGGTGTACCGGATTGGCGGGATCCGACTCGATCTTGGAGCGCAGCCGCTTGACGTGCACGTCCAGGGTCTTGGTGTCACCCACGTAGTCGGCGCCCCACACCCGGTCGATCAGCTGCCCGCGGGTAAGCACCCGGCCGCTGTTGCGGATCAGGTACTCGAGTAGATCGAACTCCTTGAGCGGCAAGGTGATCGCTTCCCCGTTCACCGACACCGTGTGCCGATCGACGTCCATGCGCACCGGGCCGGCCTCCAACACGCCATCGCCCGCGGCCGTCTCTTCGGAATCCGAGCCGCGGCGCAGCACCGCCCGAATGCGGGCGATGAGCTCGCGCGCCGAGTAGGGCTTGGTCACGTAATCGTCGGCACCGAGTTCCAGTCCGACGACCTTGTCGATCTCGCTGTCGCGTGCGGTCACCATGATGACCGGCACGCTGGACTTGGCGCGCAGCTGCTTGCACACATCGGTGCCGCTCATTCCGGGCAGCATGAGGTCCAGCAGCACGATATCGGCACCGGCGCGCTCGAATTCGGCGAGCGCCGAAGGACCGTCGTTGACAATGGTCGCCTCGAAGCCCTCCTTACGCAGCAGGAAGGCCAGTGGATCGGCCAGCGAGTCTTCGTCCTCAACAATCAAGACACTGGTCATCGACGTACATGTTCCTCTCGTGTAGCCGCTTGGCGATCCTCGCGTAAGCGGCTGGTGGATGCGTGCGGCGGGGCGTGGTTGATCGCTTCTTTGCGAGGCATGGATTGGTCTGATTGCGGATGATCTGCGGCTTCCTCGACCGCGTCATCCTCGTCTTCGTAGACCGGGAGGGACAGGGTGAAGGTCGACCCCGTGCCCGGCTGGCTCCACAGCTTGATGGCGCCATTGTGGTTGGCGGCCACATGCTTGACGATTGCCAGCCCCAGGCCGGTGCCCCCGGTGTCACGGGAGCGCGCTTTGTCCACCCGGAAGAAACGTTCGAAGACGCGCTCCTGATGTTCCTTGGCGATCCCGATACCACGGTCGGTAACGGCGATCTCGATCTTGTCGCCGCGGCGCCGGCGGCTGATCGATACCGGCGACCCGTGCGACGAGTAGGCAATGGCGTTCGCCACCAGATTGCTGATGGCGGTGATGAGCAGCGTGGGGTCACCGCGCACCTCGAAACCGCTGGGCGCGTCCGTGGTGACCGCGATATCGGCGTTCTCGGCGGCCACCTTGGACCGGCTCAGTGCCTCGGACACCACGAAGTCGACGTCGACGACCTCCAGGTCGGGCAGCTTTTCGGCCCCCTGGAGCCGGGACAGCGCGATGAGTTCGGTGACCATGTTGCCCAGGCGGCGGGACTCCGCGAGCACCTGCTCGCCGAAATGCTGCACGGTCTCGGGTTCGTCGGAGGATTCCAGCAGCGCCTCGGCGAGCACACCCATGGCACCGACGGGCGTCTTGAGCTCGTGGCTGACGTTGGCCACGAAATCGCGGCGGGTGGCCTCCATCCGCACATGTTCGGAGTCGTCGTCGACGTAGATGACCGCCCAGCGCGGATCTGCATCGGAGAGCCTGCGCACGTGCCCGCGCAGGGAGAACCCCACGCGACCCGGCGCCTTCGGTTTGGTGGTCAGATCCACTTCGACGGCCTCACCGGTGTCCAGCGTCCGCTGAGCGGCGTTCCATGCCTGCTCGTCGAGCTGGCGGTCGCGTACCAAGCCCAGCTCCCGGGCGCGGGCATTGACCAGGACCACGTCCTGATGCTTGTCGATGACGACAATGCCGGTCGGCGAGATGGCGACAATGCGTTCGAGCATCTGCGAGACGGTCAGACCGGTCTGGGCTATCTGCGAACCTTTCCGGGCCGCGCGGTGCGTCGAGGAGCGACGCGAGTACCACGAGCCCAACGCCGCACCCGCAGCAAGCGCCGCGAGGGCTGCGATCGTTACGATCACAACCAGAGAGCCCGATGCGGCGGTCACGCGAAAAGCGTACGCATTCGGTGAACGTCACCCCAGCAGCGTGCGGCTAAATGCCGAGCAAGTCACACATTCCCGCACAGGTGTTAGGCGTGAGTTCACCGAATATTCGCCGATTGGCGAACTTCTGGTGGGTCCTGACCCGCGGTGAGGTTATTTTGCGCCCTGGTTGGCTACCGCCGCGGCTCCGGCGGCGGCGGCCTCCGGGTCCAGGTAGATGCCACCTGCGGTGACCGGTTTGAGGTTCTCGTCAAGGTCGTACCGCAACGGAATACCGGTGGGGATGTTGAGCCCGACGATCTCCTCGTCGGAGATCCCGTCGAGGTACTTCACCAAGGCTCGCAGCGAATTACCATGCGCGGCAACCAGAACCGTCTTGCCCGCGCGGAGCTCCGGCACGATGGCCTCTTCGTAATACGGTACGAACCGCGCCACCACGTCGGCCAGGCATTCGGTGAGCGGTCCACCGCCGATGTCGGCGTAGCGGGGATCCTGGTCCTGGCTGTAGTGGCTGCCCTGCTCGATGGGCGGCGGCGGGGTGTCGTAGCTGCGGCGCCAGGCCATGAACTGGTCCTCGCCGTACTTGGCCTTGGTTTCGGCCTTGTCCAGACCCTGCAGGGCGCCGTAGTGGCGTTCGTTCAGGCGCCAGTCCCGTACCACCGGGATCCACAGCCGGTCAGCCGTATCGAGGGCCAGATGCGCGGTGTTGATCGCGCGGCGCAGCAGCGAGGTGAACAGAATGTCGGGCAGCAGCCCTTGCTGAGCGAGTAGCTCACCACCGCGCTGAGCCTCTGACCGGCCCTTTTCGGTCAGGTCGACGTCGACCCAACCGGTGAACAGGTTTTTCGCGTTCCACTGGCTCTCGCCGTGGCGCAGCAGAATCAGGGTGGCTCCGTTTGCCTGACTGGAGGTCTCGCCGCTCATGGGCGCCAGTCTCTCATGTGGCCACATGGGTGGTCCCGACGTATCAACCCAGTCCCCTGTTCCGTTCGGCGCTGCGCATGTCCCGAACCACGGCAGACGCATTTGTTACGAGTTCGTGCACGGAGTAGGGGCATGCGACGGGGTCACGCACCACGCCCACCCTGACGCGCAGCACGTTGAGCGCATTCGCGACATGGAGTGCCACCACGGCGCCCGACCACCGGGCCGATGGCGGCTCGGGCACCCTCATTGCCGTGGACAACATGTTCACCGTCCGCCCGGCAGGGTCGTCAATCTCTCTGGGCTGTGCAGCGCCGAGCTCCTGGACAACCATCTCCAGGAGGACCTCCTCAGCGATGGCCGCGTCGAAGAACTGGATGTGCTGGATGTAGATGGGGTCGCCGCCTGCCATTCCGGTATCGCAGGCGAAGAACACGGCAGTGACGGCCCGGGGCGAGAGGCTCGCGGACGCGGCGATGCCCACCGCTGCTGTCGCGATCTCGAAGAGCCCGGCGTCATCGGTGAATCCCAGCTGCTCACGGCCCCAGCCAGACGAGTCAAAGAGCGATTTCACTTCGGCACCTCCCGCGATCGTCGAGACCATTGGCCACGAGATACTTATCGGACGATTAGTCGAAAACCTTTACCGGAATTAACTTCTCGATCTCGGACTGCAGTATCTGTTCAATTCGCCGCGCTGTGTCGTTGCCGGTGACGAGCTTGGTGAAGTCGATACTCAGGCGTCCGCCGTAGCTGGTGATGAAATAAATGTGCCCGTCCACCATCGCGACGCCCCTTGTCGCGATGGATGCGCTCACGGCATGAAGCTCAATACCGCAACGGAAATCGTTGATATCGACACCCGCTGGTGTCGCGAAATCCGACACGCGCCCCCAGTTGGTGATCTGGATCGCGGTGAAGGTCGGAACCAAACCTCTTGTCGGCACCAGAAGGAAGTACCCTCTCACCAGCGACAGCGCTCGACGGATGTCGCCGCGGACAAATGCGGTTTGGTGGATGCGGGCGGTGCGTAACCCATCGCGGATGTCCGCTATGACGTGGCGGGCTAGATCAAGCGCGTCGCTACCTCGGCTCACCTCGAGGATCGTCTCGGCAACGCCCAGCACGTTGGTGCCCTCCGTCGGCGCGACCGGCGGATCGATCCGGGATCGTAGATTCACAAACGAGGAAACCGCCACGGGTAGTTCGTTTTTCCCGGACATCTCGAGCTCGGCGAGCACCAACGCAGCGCTGACGAGTCCGTTGAGCGTGACCCCGTGCGCGCGCCCGACCTCAATGAGCTGATCGGTCTGCTCCACCGACAGGTGAACGCGCGCCCGTTCCGCACGGCGTCGCCGAAACGCCGTCCAGATCGATTCGGCTCCGCGGTACGCGGGGCGAAGGTCCATCAGCTGCCGAGACGTCGATTCCATGTAGCCACGCGCCCGGAGCAGAGTCTCGGCGCTGGCCGGAATGGGATGCGGCGATGGCGCACTGATCAACCTCGCGACGCCGTTCACTCGTCGCGTCCGCTCCGTGTAGAGCTTCCACAGCTCGTGCAGATATGCCAGGGCGGCGTCGGCATCGGCAATGGCGTGATGCAAAAGAAAGGTCAGACGGAACTTCGCACCCGACCGGTAGACGTGCAGCGCACACACGTGCCCCATGGGCAACGCCGACTTCCCGGCCACCACATAGTCTCCGACATCGGCGTCACCGACATCTTGGATTATGACCTTCGGACTCTTACGACGGTCGAACCGCAGTTCAAACCCTTTGCGCGACATATGGATCCGGCCGCCCAACAGCGGATAAAGGTCCACCATGCCGGCGAAGGCATCCGCCAGCGCAACCTCGTCCAGCGCGCCTGTGCCATAGCAATGTTGCGCCACGGTGGTACCCGAGACGACGAACACAGACTCCGAAGGCGACAGAACGCGCGGCGGCAGCTGGGGCATGAAGCTCCTTAGACAAGCCAGGTATTCGATACACAGAGTTATCGATACTAAAAGTACCCGATACTTGTCATATTGCCACGCATTACGACATCGACGCAGGCAGCGGGCTTAGCCGATGCGCAGCGCCGAACCTGATCACGTCATCACACAGCGGGTAGGTCGGTGACTCCTATTCGGCGACTGCCGCCACCGCGATCGGCCGGACCAGCTGTTCACAACCTTCGAAGGCGTAGTCATTGAGTGGGAAGGTGCGCGACGAGCGGCGTGCCGCCTGGGTGGACATCGGCCGGATGTACGCGGACTCGCCGTTGTGGTCGAAGTAGTAGCTGTTGGCAGTCGCACAGTTGCCCACCTGGAACAGCGAGGTGGCGTATCGGCCGCGGACCTGCTCAGTCCACTCGGCGGCCGCCTCCTGCCGCACTTCGACATCGGTCGCACCCAGGCGCTGCGCCTCGGCGATCACCCTGCTGATGTGCGCGCCGGCGGTGTCGACCACGCTGTGCCAGGTGCCTCCGGTCCACCCGTAGTGTCCGAATACCTGGAAGTAGTTGGGCAATCCCGGGATGGAAATACCGTGATAGCTCTGCGGCAGTTGATGGGCATAGAAGTCGCCGAGGTCGAAACCGTCGCGCCCGACGACCGGGGTATCCCGATAGATCTGCGGGTCGTAGAACAATCGAAACCCCGTCGCGAGCACCAATACGTCGATGTCGCGTTGTGCCCCGCTGCGCGTGCGAACTCCGGTCGAGGTGATGGTCTCGATCGGATCGGTGATCAGGTCGACATTGTCTCGATTAAACGTTTGCAGGTAGCTACTGGAAACGGCGGGACGCTTGCATCCGAAGTCGTAGTCGGGGGTGAGCTTGGCGCGAAGCTCCTTGTCCGGCAATGCCATCCGGTAGGTCACCTTACGCAGGAAACCGGTCACCGCCTGTGCGACCCATTTCAGGTTGGCGTAATGCATGACACCGTAGACCAGCACACCGGTATAGACCAGTTCCAGTCCCTCCTGCGCCACCCGCTGCGCGAACGGCACCCGCCGGAAGAAGGTCTTGACCGCCCGCGGTGTAATCGGGTCGAACTTCGGGATAATCCAGATCGGGGTGCGCTGGTACACGTCGAGATGGCCCACCCCGCCGGCGATCGAGGGGATGATCTGCACACCGCTGGCCCCGGTCCCGATAATGGCGACCCGCTTGCCCGCGAGGTCCACACCGTTATCCCATGAGGCGGACCTGAGTATCGTGCCAGTGAAATCATCTAGTCCCGGCAGCTCCGCCGGCTTCGGTTCGGGGAACGGCCCGACGGCCACCACGATGAATCGCGCGGTCACATCCTTGCCGTTGACCTTCATCCGCCAGAGGTCGGCACCATCATCCCAATGCCGTTCCCCCACTTCGCTGCTAAACCTGATGAGATCACGTACACCGAAGTCGTCGGCAAGCCGCTCGATATACGCGAGCACCTCTGGCCCCTTGGCGTAGAACCGGGACCAGTCCGGGTTGCAGGCTTCACGGAACTGGTAGGCCTGCGACGGGACATCCACACCGATACCGGGATACACGTTGTCACGCCACGTGCCACCGACCCCGGAGGCGCGTTCGAATATCGTGATGTCCGTGACGCCGGCGCGCAGTAGATCGCGGGCCACACCAATACCGGACAATCCGGCACCGATGATGACGACGTTGTGGTCGGGGCCCGCGGGACTGGGCTTGCGCCTGCGCGCGCTCATGCGGTCGCCTCGTACGTAAGTTCCTTCGTCCAGCTTGGCTGTGCCGGAAGCCATTTGCGTGGCATATGATCCGAGGCTCGTACCATCGAATTAGCGACCCGATGGTACGGTCCGTGTAATCTGTTGTCCGGGTTCACGATAATATTTGCACCCAGCCGCAGCACTTGGTAGACCAGCAGCCTGGTGCCCTTGCCGCGCCCGCCCACATTGGTGAACCGCTGAATAGCGTCATACAGCCGTTGCTCGCGCAGGCCCATCCCGACGAGGTTGCCCTTAATCCGGTTGATCAACGGGATACCCGTACCGATACCCAGCAGCAGGCCCATCAACAGCGCGGGGCTCAACACTGTCGCCACATTCTCGATCAGCACCCGGCGCAGGGTGCCGTGTCCCATCATGTCCAGCACGTGAAAATCCACTGCGAGGTGTCGTGATTCGTCGGAGTTGATGTGCCGGAACGCTTCATGACAGACGGGGTCGGTGACCTCTTCGAGTAGGAACTTCAGCAGCGCGCCGTCCAGGGCAACCTCCAGCAGCGGGATGATGGTGCCCAGGATCGTCAGCGACAACCCATCCGAATACTTGTCCAGCCATTCGATGGCCAGACGCACATTGATATTCGGCTCCGGGATCTCATCGTCTTCGAGCATTCCCCAGCGCCGCATCAGTGCCAGCTCGGCGTTGGCGTGCTTCTGCTCCTCCGCGTGGAAGTACCGGTAGATCTCGGCGAGGGTGGGATCTGGCGCCTTCTTGGCCAACGCCGCGAATCCCCGGGCACCGATGTTCTCGATCCAGACCAAATCGGCCATGAAGTCCTTGAGCTTGGGCCACAGCTCCGCGCTGACGGTGTCCGCCCCAGGCGCGTCCCAATCGACGTCGGCCAGCGCCCACTGCTTGTCCTTGATGGTCTGCAACATGTCTTCCAGAACGATGGCCATGGTTCTTCCTCCTTATGCGGACTGTGCTGTGCTGGCCGGTAATTGCTCGGCGAGAGCCCGGCTGACGAAACGCGCGGCCTCGCGCACTGCTGTCGTAGCCTCGGCACTGAATCGGGGCAACGCCTGGAACACGTGCACCTGCCCGGGCCACACCTGAAGCTCGCAGCGACCGCCGGCACGCGTGATCATGAGTTCCAAATGCTCGGCGTCGGCCACCATCATTTCCCGGCCGCCGACCTGGATAAGCGTGGGCGGGATCGCCGTTCCCGGCGCGAAGGTCACCCGAAGCCGTGGATCGTCCTCGGGGAGTCCACACGTGTACTGGTCGACCAGCCGACGGGCGGCCGCCGCGGAGATGAGCGGATCCGGGGCGTCCCGTTCACGTTCGGCCGACAGTCCGAGGGTCAGATCGGCCAACGGTGAGAACAACGCCACTGCACCGGGTTGGGGCACGCCCAGCCGGTGGTTCTCGGCGATAAGGTCCACTGCCAGGTGTCCGCCTGCCGAATCACCGGCGATCACAATATCCTTGGCATCATGGCCGCTTTTCAGGAGCCACGCATAGGCCGCGCGCACATCCTCGGCCGCGGCCGGGAACGGATGTTCAGGAGCGAGTCGGTAATCCAGGGAGAAGGCCTGCAGACCCGTGGCCTCGGAAAGCCGGGCCACCAATCGGCGATGCGTTCGGGGTGAGCACACCACGTAGCCACTGCCATGGATATAGAAGATGATCGGACCGTCTGGCTCACTGTTGGGGGTGCGCACCCACTCACCGCGCACATCGCGCTCCCGAACGCGAGAGACCCTTATGTCCGCAGGCATCGGGCTTCCCAGCGCCATGGCGCCCGCGACGACCTGGCGCGATGCCTTGATTCCAAAACTGTTGAGGCGCACTCGATTGAATACCGGGCGCAATCCCACAGCGCTGATCGCCGCGACCGCCCTGGTTCGAACGGAGGCGGGCTGAACTCCTCGATGGCTGCCGCCACGCACCTCATCTCCGACCCGCGCGGCCACCTTATGCGCGCGGCTGTACACCCGGTGCACCGCGTCGCGGCCCGGTTGCGCTGTCGGTGGATCCGCCTGAAACAGGTGCGGGAAACCGGCAACGGAGCTCGCGGAAGACTCGGGTAGTGACCTCCCCCCAACACCCGTCACCGGAATCTGCCGCGCTTCGTTCTCATCGGGCACAGAAGCGAAAATGATGACATCACAATGGTGCTCGATACCCTCGGCGGTGCGAATCCCTTGGGCGCTGAACCGCGCGATCGGCCACGTGACGAGCTTGCAGTTCGATGCCTGCAGTGCAGAGTAGAACTGTTCTGCCACCACGACATTCGGCCGGCCTGTCAAGGGTAGGGGGGTCAGCTGGCGCCGCATCCAGGGATCGTCAACGTGACGGCGCAGGTTGTTCCGCGCAAGCAGTTCCAGGATGCCGGCACGTTGCGGACGGCGCCCGGCGAACCAGGCCTGCCGCGCCGCGTCGCGCACCATCGGCACGCCCTCGAGAAATCGTCCGAACCGAGTCGTCTCGCGCGGTAAGACCCAGTCGGGCGAACTCTGGAACAGCTTGACAGAAGCGGCTTCTCCGACAATCGCAGGAAGCAGGGTAGCTGCGGCGGCGCCGTTGCCGACCACAGCTACCCGCTTGCCGGCCAGGACTACATCTCGGAATTCCTGGCCACGCACGACGCTCCCGGTATAGGCCTCGATACCGGGAACATCCGAATTTCCTTCCGTCCGTGAACCGGTGGCCAATACCACCGACTTCACGAACAGGTCTTCTCCCCCTGCAACGTCGACCACCCACCGACCCTCGACATCGTCGTAAGCGACTCCGGCGACTTCTTGTCCGAGACGCAGGTGCTTCTCGAGATGAAAAAGTCGGATGGTGTCATCGCGCCAGGTGCGTGCTCCCAAGGGGGTCCGATCGAGCAGCACGAAGTTGTGTATCCCGGATTGCTTGAGCCGAGCGGCCACGGTCAGCCCGGTGAATCCAGCCCCGATGATCGCTACATCGGTATGTGTTCCTGCGCCCATCGTCAGCGGACCCCGGGTTCCAGTAGTTCCCTGGCGTCCACCGATGTCGGCAGCAGCCGGCCCAACCGCGAGATGATTCCCGTGCCCCACGAATAAGGCACGGGTGCATGGCGTTTCATCGCCCAGATGAGTTTGGCGTCGGGCTGCGGAACCACATACAGCCGCCCCCGATCGTGCGCGTTGAGAGTCGTCTTCGCGATCCACTCCGGCGACACGCCAACCCATTTGAACGCAGTGCTCGCGAAGTTGGTGAGTGGCCCGGGGATGCGCGCGCCGTCGAGGATGTTGGTCTTGACGGCCGTGGGACACAGCACCGTTACCCGCACCCCGCTGCCCGCCAGCTCCGCACGCAACGTCTCCGACAGCGCGAGCACGGCCGCCTTGCTGACGTTGTACGGACCCATCAGTGGCGCGGCCGCGAAACTGGCGGCCGACGATACGTTGATGATGCCGCCGAATCCCAGCTCACGCAGGCGGGGGGTGAAAACCTGGCAACCGTAGATCATTCCCCACATGTTGATGCCGATGGTGGCATTCCAGTCGTCCATCGACACCTCGCCGATGGGATTGCCGCCGGTACCGATACCCGCGTTGTTGATCACCAGATCGGGGGCCTGCCGTAGCCAGGCGGTTGCGGTATCGGCGAGCGTGACTATCTCGTCGTACGAACTGACATCACACACGACGGGGTGCGCGCTGTCAGATCCGAGCTTGTCGGCGGTTTCTTGCGCGCTGGCCAGGTTGATATCGGCACACACCACTCGACCGCCGCGGGCCACGATGGCCTCTGCAAAGGCGCGTCCGATACCGCTGCCCGCGCCGGTCACCACCGCGCTCGCCCCGTAGCTGACCTTTGGACGTCGGCGCGGGTAGGCTCCCGCGTCGGGTGCCGTCATTGGCATCACCCTTCGCTTGTCGCTTACGCATCACTCGTAAACGTAAACCAAGCGTGTGGCACGCCCGCCCGCTTGTCAAGGGTCCGGCGAGATTAATGTCGGGTTAGTCGTACCGCGCGAAGACTACTGCAACGCGGGCAGGCCATCAATCGAGCTGCTGTTCTTCTCCAGCGCGCTCTCCAGGGTCATCTTCTCCGCGGGCACCTTCTCGATATGCTTCTCATACACGTCTCGATGGCCCACGAAATCCATCAGCGGAACCGAGTAGCCGCAGGAGTCGGCCACCCGGGTGACGTCAACCAAAATTATTGAGCGCGAACCCTTTTCGAGCTTCTTGCCGAAGTGGCTACGGAGCTTCGGATAGTCGGATTCGTTGAACTGCACCACGCGGGCGCGGCCGTGCAGCCGGATGATGCGGCAGCGCTTGTCGAACGAGCAGAACATGAGCACGATGCGCCCGTTATCGCGCACGTGCGCGATGGTCTCCGCACCGCTGCCGAAGTAGTCCAGGTAGCCCACGTGGTGTGGCCCGAACACCGCGAAGGTCCCGGCCATCCCCTTGGGAGAGACGTTGACGTGCCCTTCGGGGCCGCTCGGTGCGGTGCCCACGAAGAACACCGGCTGCTCGGTCAGCCATCGAGCAAGCTTGTCGTCGATCTCCTCGTACACCTGACCCATACGCTCCAGGGTGCCACTCGGGTCTGACAACCCGCCACTGGATTTCGCAGGTCAGATGCGTGCGCGCAGGTCCTTGCGCAGGATCTTGCCCGCGGCGCTCTTGGGGATGGCGTCGATGAACTCCACCTGTCGAATACGCTTGTGCGGAGCCACCTTCTGTTGGACGAAGGTCATGACCTCTTCATCGGTGAGGTCCTGATCGGTGCGGACCACGAACGCCTTGGGAATCTCGCCGCTGGACGGGTCGGGAACGCCGATGACCGCAGCGTCGCCAATACCCGGGTGAGTCAGCAGCAGCGCCTCCAATTCGGCGGGCGGCACCTGGTAGCCCTTGTACTTGATGAGCTCCTTGAGCCGGTCGACGATCGTCACCACTCCGTCGGCGCGCACGACCGCGATATCTCCGGTGTGCAAGAACCCGTCGGGTTCGATCGTCGCTGCGGTGGCCTCCTCGTTGCCGAGGTAGCCGGCCATCACATTGGGGCCACGCACCAGCAGCTCGCCGGGCGCACTCTCGCCCTCGGCAGGAATCTCGATCTCCACACCCGTCTCGGTGTCGATGAGCTTGTTCTCAGAATTCGGAACCGGAATACCCACCGAGTTCAGTGGGATATCGGGCCGGCCCGGCGGAATGAGGTGGCTGACGGGGCTCAGCTCGGTCATCCCATAGCCCTGGCTGACACGGCAATTCAGGCGTGCGGCAACGGCGTTGCCCAGCTGCTCGTCCAACGGGGCAGCTCCCGAGAACACCGAGCGCAGGCAGGAGACGTCGTACTTGTCGACGTCCGGGTGCTTGGCCAGCACCACTGCCACCGGCGGGGCGACAAAGACGTGGTCCACGCGGTAGTTGGCGATGGAGCCCAGGAAGGTGTCGAGCTCGAATCGGGGCAGGATCACCAGCTCGGCGCCCAGTTTGAGTTGCACGTTGAGCAGGACGACCAGACCGTAGATGTGGAAGAACGGAAGGACCGCCAGCACCCGGTCGCCTCGTTCCACCCCGTAGAGATGCTTGGCCTGAGCGATGTTCGCGACCAGGTTGCGGTGGGTGAGCATGACGCCCTTGGCCTTGCCGGTGGTTCCCGACGAGTACGGCAGCACCGCCAAATGTGTTGCCGGGTTAAAGGAAACCTCGGGCGGCGCCAGATCGGGGCGCACGATATCGGCCAGCGAAAGGCGTCCCTCGACGGGGTCGATGGTGATCACGTTGACTGCATCGATACCCGCGATCTCCGCGGCCTCCAGTGCGCGCGACAGCAGCGGCGACACCGTGAAGACGAGCTGCGCCGTGGAGTCGACGAGCTGCTTGGCCAGCTCCTCGGCGGTGTACAACACGTTGACAGTGCTCGCCGTGCCGCCCGCGCGCAGGATGCCGTGCAAGACAACGGCGAAGGCCGAGCAGTTCGGCAGGAAGACCGCCGCGACGTCACCGAGACCGAATCCTCGGGCAGCCAGACCCGCCGCCGCCCCGTCGATCTGCGAACGCAGCTCGCCAAAGGTGGTCTGCGCTCCGGAAAGCCCATCGATGAGCGCGACACGGTCGTCGTCTCCGCTGGTGTCGCCGAATACGTACTCGTAGACGGAGCAGTCGGGAATGGAAACGTCGGGCAGAGGGCTACGGAACGTCACGCCGGACAGTCTTGCACGCCGCGTCTAGTCCGTGCTGATGGTCCTTAGCTCTTCTGGTCGGCGACGGTCAATCTTCGATCAGGTGCTCAAAGGCCTCAAGGTTCTTCAACGACTCGCCCCGCGAGGTGCGCCACGCCCACTCCTTCTGGATGGAGGTCTTGAACCCCAACTCCAGCAAGATGTTGAAGTCGTTGTCCACGGCCTCCAGCACCTGTCCGAGCAACCTGTCGACCTCATCCGCGGTGATCGCGGGCAACGGCAGGCGACCCACCAGGTAGATGTCGCCCATGTTGTCGATCGTGTACGCGACGGCATACAACCGGCGGTTGCGTTTGAGCAGGTACCGGTAGACGCCCTCGGTGTTCTCGTCGGGGCGGCGACAGACGAACACCTCGACACGCACGGCATGCTCGCCCGGACTGAGCATCGTGGTGATCTTCTGCTTGCGTTCACCGGGCAGCTCCACGATCAGCGCGGGCTTGCCGTCCGGCCCGTGATGCTCGGTGAAGGTGATCTCCCGCTCCACGAGCGTCCGCACGATAGTGGCGTAGGCGTCGCCGGCGGTGGTCATCGCCGCAGCCCCGACAGCCGACGCGAACGAAACCGCGAACGCGGGGGACGCTGCGTCGAGGGTCTTTGTGGCGCACGGTAATCGGAGATGGCGCGGCTGTAACTCGCGAGCAGTGCGTCGGCGGTGCTGGACCAGGAGAAGCCGGCGGCATGCGTGACGGCCGCACCGCTGAGCTCGGCCCCGGTGCGCGCCAACAAGTTCCCGATGGCGTCCGCCCAGTCCTCGGTGCGGTGGGTCGGGACCAGCAGGCCGGTGCGTTGGTCGGCGACCGCGACCGGAAGACCCCCCACCTCGGCCGCCACCACCGGGGTCCCGCAGGCCTGGGCCTCGATGGCCACCAGTCCGAAGGACTCTGAATAACTGGGCACCGCAACAATATCGGCCGCCCGATACACCTGGGCGAGCCGTTCTCGCGACTGCGGCGGCAGGAAGGTGACCCGGTCGGCGATCCCGAGATCCGCCGCCAGATCGTGCAGCGCCGTCGGCTCGTCGAGACCGCTGCCGGATGGGCCGCCAACGATGAGAACACGAACCCCGGGCAGCTTCGCAGCCGCGCGAACCAGCAGGTCGGGGGCCTTCAGGGGCTGGATGCGTCCGACGAAGGCGACGATCTGCTCATCGGCCCGCAGGCCGAACTCGGCGCGGGCCGCCGCCTTGTCCCCGGGCGTGAACACGTCGAGGTCGACGCCGGGGTGAACGATATCGATGCGACAGGGGTCTGCATTGTGTATCGAAATCAATTGCTCAGCTTCATCTTTGGTGTTGACAATGAGCCTGTCGGCCTCGTCAACCACCTGCTGCTCCCCCACCGCACGCAGCGCGGGCTCCGGGCGGTCCCCCTCGGCGAGTGTCTGATTTTTGACCGCGGCGAGCGTATGCGCGGTGTGAACCAACGGGACGCCCCAGCGGTCGCGGGCCAGCCAGCCCGCCTGACCGGAGAGCCAGTAGTGGGAGTGAACCAGGTTGTAGTAGCCGGGCTCGTGGATCGCCTCGGCGCGCAGCACCCCGGCAGTGAACGCACACAGCTGGGTGGGCAGGTCGTACTTGTCCAGGCCCTCGAACGGGCCGGCAACGATGTTGCGCACCGTCACCCCGTCCGCAACGGCCACCACCGGCTCGTCGGAGGACGCGGTGGCGCGTGTGAAGATGTCGACGGCAACACCCCGCCGGGCCAGCTGAAGGGCCGTTTGCAGCACGTAGACATTCATGCCGCCGGCATCGCCGGTACCCGGCTGGGCCAGTGGCGAGGTGTGTACGGATAGGACGGCGATGCGGCGCGGCTTCAGCGCCGACACCGCCCGGCGCGCGAACTCATCGCCACTAAGCACACAGCCATCTTGTCACTTACGCACAAGCTGTCGGCGCGCACCACTCCTACCAGCGGTTTGAGCCTCAGCGCGACGTGATCTTCTGGCGATATCCCTCTTCCAGGATCTTGCGCAGCTTCTCATCCGAATGCGTGATGGCCAACGCGATGAACGGCGAGATGACCTTGCCCAGGGCTCGACCGGCAAGCCCACCGGGCAGCCGGTAGTCGATGTTGATCTCCAGCTCGGTCTCGTCGTCCGAGATGGGTCGGAACCGACATTCGACCTGGTTGTCGATCCCCGAGCGCGACGCGGTGGTGAACAGGGTGTCGGGATCCCATTCCGTCACCTCGATCGTCGACCGGAGTGTGGCGCCGAGGTTGATGGCGATGTCGTACTTGGCCCCCAGACCCCGTGGCACCTCGTTGACAAAGCGAACGTGCTCGATCCCGAACATCCAGTCCGCCAGATGGTGCGCATCACCGATGTAGTCGAAGGCGTACGCCATCGGCACCTTTGCGGAGGACACGTGGTGGATATGCGTCATATGCACATACCTATCACTTTTCGGCGCCGAGTCGCGGATTTGCGGCCAAAACCCCAGCAACCACCTCGCTCAGTGTGAAGCTACGGCGGAAATTCGCGGGAAACCCGCCATAGCGTCACACTCGGCGTGCCGAAAGCCCTAGGCCAGCGCGGAGGTTTCCGACCGCCGCGCCGATGCCCGCCGCATGGCGCCCAGCGGATCGGCGAACAATCCACCGAGGGACACCACACCGGCGCCGGCCTCCTGCACGCGGTTGCCGAACGCCGTCACACGAATATCGCGCTTGGACAACGTCGATCGGTCCAGGAACGCGGTCTCGACGTCGTTCATCACCTCGGGGTATTCGGTAAAGGCCTGCCCGCCCACGATCACTTCGTCGGGGTTGAGGATGTCGCGCAGCAGCGCCACCGACTGGCCCAGCACCCGGCCACGTTCGGAAAGCAGTTGGCGCGCAGACTCATTGCCGCCGCGCGCGGCCTTGTACACCGCGCTCACCGAGACACCGTCACCTGCCGGCACGATGCGCAGTCGTCGCGCGGCGGCCAGCACTGCCTCGTCACTCACGGTGGTCTCCAGCTTGCCGGTACCGCCGAGCAGTTCGGAATCAACCGGCAGCGCCGCAATGGTGCCCGGGCCGCTGGACGGGCTGTGCACCCGGCCATCGATGGCCAGCGCGAAACCCACTGTCTCACGGGAATATACGTACAGGCTCGTCAGCGAGCGGGCCGCGAAGCGCCGCAGGCCCAGCAGCAGCTCGGCTCCGGCCATCGCGTCCACGTGCGAGGCCACCGATACCGGCAGACCCAGGGTGTCGGCGAAGACTCGGCCAACGGGGGCCTCGGTCCAGCCCAAACGGGGATGATCCACCGTCCCGGCCGGTCCGTCGACCACACCACCGGTGGCCACCCCGATCCACAGCGGCCGACGCCGGTGCCAGCGGGCCAGGTACCGCTGTGCGCTCCCGGCCAGCGAGGCCAGCGCGGCACCCTGCGGGCCGTTTGGCGTGGGGGTTTCCACCACATCGAGGGTCCGGCCGAACAAGTCGGTCGCCACAATGCTGGTGGCCCGGGCGCCGATGTGGATACCCAGGGTCAGGAATGGCTCATGGTTGAGCTCCACCGGCACCCGCGGACGGCCGATGGCGCCGGAGACCGCCAGATCAGCACGTTCACGAAGCAGCCCGGCGTCCAGCAGCGCGGTGACCTGCCGGTTGACGGTAGCGATGGAAAGGCCCGTGACCTGGGCAATTGCATCGCGGGCCACGGGTCCGCGCACACGTGCGGCGCGGAAGACCGAGGATGCGGCGCTATCACCGATGTACAGGGCGGGGGGATGAATCTGGTGACGGGAAACTGGTCGGCGAACCGGAGAAGTCATGAGAAGGGTCCTTTGGCGGAAGGCCGGATTCAGACGAAGGCTGAAGCGCGGGCTACAGATGGCTAATGGTGTTGTGAACTGGGGCGATACCGCGCCCGGGACGTCAAGAAAGACGTGCAGAAACTAGGCGCAGCGACAGACGCAGCGACAACACAGCTCGCGAGCCAGCGGCAGCCGAGAACCAATACCCGCGATCACGAAAGTGACCCGGGGTTCGGCGGCACGCTTGATGGACACAGGCGCAATTTAGCATCCCTACGAGCCGATGTCCTAGTAGGCGTTCTGACTACAGTGGCGTGCATGACCAATCCCACGTTCGACGGCCGGGTCGCGGTCGTCACCGGTGCCAGCTCAGGAATCGGTGCGGCAACGGCTAAATCCCTTGCAGCCCTTGGATTTCACGTTGTGGTTGCGGCCCGGCGCGAGGACCGCATCAATGCTCTGGCCGAGGAGATCGGGGGCACCGCGGTTGTGCTCGACGTCACCGACGCCGATTCGGTTGCAGCCCTTGCACAGAACCTGGATCGGGTGGACGTGCTGGTGAACAACGCCGGCGGTGCGTGGGGCCTGGAATCGGTGCTCGAGGCGGATCTGGAGCACTGGCGCTGGATGTGGGAAACCAATGTGGTGGGCACCCTGCAGGTGACCCGCACCCTGCTGCCCAAGCTGATTGCCTCCGGCGACGGGCTCATCGTCACCATCACCTCCATAGCCGCGCTCGATGTATACGACGGCGGCAGTGGATACACGGCAGCCAAGCACGCCCAGGCTGCCTTACACCGCACGCTGCGCGGTGAGCTTCTCGGAAAGCCCGTGCGGCTCACCGAAGTCGCACCCGGCGCCGTGGAAACCGAGTTCTCGGTGGTGCGCTTCGACGGTGACCAGGACCGGGCGGACGCGGTCTACCGGGGCATCACCCCGTTGGTCGCCGAGGACGTCGCCGAGATCATCGCGTTCGTCGCATCGCGGCCCCCACACGTCAATCTGGACCAGATCGTCGTCAAACCGCGAGATCAGGCCTCGTCGACTCGCCGCGCGACACGCGACTGAGCCTCCGGCAGGATCCGAACCCGCTCCAGCTGTGTACAAGGCAGGCGCTCTTCCCATTGAGCTAATCCGGCATGGTGGTACCCCCGGGAAGAATCGAACTTCCATCCTCAGCTTCGTAGGCTGTCACTCTGTCCGTTGAGCTACGGGGGTGGGGCGCGCTGCTCGGCACCCCTGGCGGGGTTCGAACCCGCAACCTCCGGTTCCGGAAACCGGTGCGCTATCCATTGCACTACAGGGGTATTAGGGCGACCGAAGGGAGTTGAACCCTCGACTGCGGAGTCACAGACCGCTGAGTTGCCGTTACACCACGGCCGCCATGCCCAAGGGATGATCCTGCGCGCGTGGGCATGCGAACCCTGCACCCACGCTCCCCGAGCAGGATTCGAACCTGCAGTCACGGATTAACAATCCGCTGGTTTACCGGTTAACCAACCGGGGAAAGCTCCTGTGGAGCACCACCAGAAGCCGACGCGTAGGTGAACCTGTCACGTTCCTTCGGCTCGAAAGGCTCACGTGCCAGCGTCATCCCGGCTTCCTGCGGAGTGCGGTCTCCCTTGAATCCGTTGCAGGAGCGGCACGCCGCAACCGTGTTGAGCCAGGAGTCCACTCCACCGCGGCAGCGCGGCAGCACGTGGTCCCATGTATCAGCCGTTGCCCCGCAGTACACACAGGTGTAGCCGTCGCGACGCAGCACTCCCGCGCGGGTGACGCGGTGACCTGACCGGTAAGGGATGTACACGTACTCGCGCAGCACGATCGAAGTCGGGAGCTCGATGACCAGCGATGCACTGTGCACGTGCACCGCAGGGTGGCGGGTGTCGATGGCGTACACGACTCCCTTGAGGATGAGCTTGACCGCGTGCTGCCACGGGATCAGGTGCAGTACGCGGTAGTCGGCATTGCAGAACTGCACAGTGTGATTGGGCATCAAAGTCGACATTGCCGCGCACCTCCTTTCCTTGTTGAACTTTCCTTGTTGAACGGTCGTCGGCGGATGGTCACGCGGGCAGGATTCGAACCTGCGACGTTCGGGTAATGAGCCCGCTGGACTACCGGACTGTCCTACCGCGCATCGTTTTTCGTCGTGCGCCGAGCCAACGGCGCGTAGTGGGCCGTCCGGACTCGAAGTCACCACGGCCGCCAACTTCGCGTACGTCCGGCAGGAGTCGAACCTGCATGCCCGTTCGGGCACTGGAGTCTGAGTCCAGCGCGTATCCCAGTTTCGCCACGGACGCATATGCCACCACGATGAAGTTGTCAAATAACCTGCGGCACAATATTTTTCATATTGACCGCACCGGCCACCGGTATCACTTGCCCCGTACCGCAAACAATGGTGCATCGACAGTGCGCCGATGTAAACCCCATTTATCCGGGTTAATATGTTGTGTTTCAGTAATTTTGAGCGCACTAAACTCTAGGAATGTCGAGCGACATTCCTAGCAGCGCAATCCGTAAGACTGAGATACTTATGAGAACTTCTCGCCGATAATCGCCCGTCGCCGGATCGTTCACCCATGGGCCGGGTGGTAAGTCGCAGCGACCACGACGAAACGACCGGCGACGCTATGCGCATCCCGGCAATCTGCTCGTCATGGAACTGTGCGGACATGGATGCGACGGTACCAGCCATCATCGGCTGGTACGGCATGGTTTTTCTGTGCGCGCGACTATCGGGACGTGGTCGTCGGGGTACCCGACAGCGACGGCGCGCCCGACGGGGTCAACGGCGCTGACGTCGGCGTCCCCGACAGCGTTGGTGCGCCCGATGGGGTGAGCGGGACCGAGGTCGGGATGGATGAGGTCGACGGCGTCGACGTGATCGTCCGTTCCTTCGGATTCGGAGGGAGTGCCGACATCGATTGCCAGGTCGGCCAGCTCACCACCCAATCCCACAGGTCGCCGTCGGCATACGACAACTCGATCGTGGTGCCGGTCACCTCGACGGGATCACCGTAGATGGCGGTGCGGAAATACGACTCGGCATCGCCCAACGACAAGTTGATACAACCGTTCGTGACATTGTTACTGCCTTGCTGGCCAACGGTGTTGGGGTTCGCGTGGATGAATTCGCCGTTGTTCGAGATCCGGACCGCGAAACGTTCGTGAACGTTCGTGTATCCGGCCGCCGGGTTGGACATCCAGAAATCCTCATACTTCTCGGTGACGACGTGAATTCCGCTGCGCGTCACGTTGCGCGGCAGGTCCGCCTCGCCATAGCTGCACGGTAGGTCCAGGATGGTGCCCTCGTCGGTAGTCACCCGGATGCGGTGACTCTGCGCATCGGCATAGACAACCTGACGGCGCCCCACGCTGAAATCCAAAGACATGTCTTCGTTTCCAAACGCCCCGTCCCCCAGGGGAATCCCATAGAGGTTGGCCTTCACCCCGACCTTGGTGCCTGCCTTGAAGTACTCGCGTGATCGCCAATGCACTCGGGAACCCTGCTGCTCGTCGGGCAACCAGGCCCAACCGCCTTCGGTGGGCGGGTCGCAGACGATGCTCAGCGACTTCTCCGCCGCGGCCTTGTCGGCGATATGCGCATCGAACTGGATGATCACGGGCGCGGCGATCCCCACCGTCTGCCCATCGGCGAGCTGGAACTGACCGTTGACCTTCGCCGTCGGCACCAGGGTGGTGAAGGTGCCGGACACCGCGACGGCCTTACCGTCCAGCCCTACCGCCGAACCCTTCCAGGTGTACGTCACGTCGAATCCGAGGGGCTCGGTGGTGCGGAACCTGGTTTGGTCGCGACTGAGGGCTCCGGCGACGACCTTGCCGTCGGCGTTGACCAACTTCACGTCCTGGAACCAACCGTTGGCCACGGTCACGCTGACCGGCGCGGTCGGGTTGACCTCCTTGGCCTTGTCGTCGGGCAAGAAGGTCAGGACGGCTCCCGGTGACGGAGCCTCTTGCAGCCCATTGGAGCCGACGGTCGTGCAGGCAGCAGCAACAGCGGGCACCGTCAGACCCAACATCGTGAGCGCGCGCCGTCGCGTCAGCGCATCACGGAAATCTGGTCTGGGGTCCTTCACGACACCCCACGATACGGCCCGCCGCGGACAGCTTCGCCCGACCCGACCAGGATCACACATCGGATCGGTCGGGACCTGCGGTTTTATCGGGATTCGGGGCTAGTAGACCGGGATATCGAAGATCGCCGCGGGGGCACCGTACTGCGCACCCCAGCCGGCCCAG
The DNA here is from genome assembly GCF_002013465.1 of Mycobacterium sp. D16R12. GTDB lineage: Bacteria > Actinomycetota > Actinomycetes > Mycobacteriales > Mycobacteriaceae > Mycobacterium. The sequence goes on from NZ_MAFC01000034.1 coordinate 32,859, forward strand.
GCGACATCGCTCGGTCCCACCCGCTTGTCGACGAGCGCCCAGCCCTGCTCGTCCTGATGCAGCAGGGCTACGTATTTCTTCGACAGAACCCCGTTGGCGGAGGCTTCGGCAAAGGGGGTACCGGCGTAGTCGACGGGACCGCCGTCGGGCTCCTGCATGGCCGACCAGAGGAAGACCCAGCCGTCGGCGGACTTGAGGCTACGTATATCCAAACGGACGGGCTTGCCGATCTGGGCCGTCACATCCGCGAGCGCCGGTGCCAGGATGGCGGCCGCTTCCGGGGACGTCGGGTCCACCGACGTCGCGCCCGGGTCAGCCGTCGCGAACGGCGCCATCAGCAGGCCGACCCACACCATCAGCGCCAGGAATCCGATCCGCACGGGCCCTCCTTCGTTCCGAGACATTCGAACGGTAGACGACTGCCAGGCGCATATGCGGAAGACAAGCCCAGGATTCTGGATCGACCAGAACTAGACGTCGATCACGGCCGTATCTTCGGGGGCCAGTGTGCGGCCGTCGGCCGCGCGCAGCTCGAACCGTTGCACCGGGCGCGATGTCTCGCGGTCAACCAAGGAGACTCGCGGTTCCCCGGGGGCAAAACAGAACTCGTCGCTCCACTGTCGTAGGGCCACCAAGACGGGAAACAGCCCGCGCCCCTTGTCCGTCAGTTGGTACTCATGCCGCGCCCCGGACGGAACAACCTCGAGGACGCCGTCGTCCACCAATGTCGCCAGACGAGAAGCCAGGATGTTCTTCGCGAGCCCAAGACTCTTCTGAAACTCCCCGAATCTGCGTAATCCGTCAAACGCGTCACGAACGATCAGCAATGACCAACCGTCCCCTATCTCGCCCAACGGCCTGGCCAAGGTGCAACTCGAGTCCGCGTGACTGGCGCGACCCACCATGGACAACCTCCTTTGGTTGCAATATGCAACCATTCATGTCAGGCTTCAATGGTTGCGAAGTGAAACCAACTCTACCGAGGGGTGCGTGTGCTGACCAGACCCGTCATCGTGTTGTTCTCGGTTGCCTGCGGCCTCGCGGTGGCGACCATCTACTTCTCACAACCGCTGCTTGACACCATTGGGGCGCAATTCTCCATGCCCACAGCACAAGTCGGTGTCGTGCTGACACTCACCCAGTTCGGGTACGCCATCGGCCTACTGCTGATCGTGCCTCTCGGCGATACCGTCAATCAACGTCGGCTCATCGTCGGGCAGACCGTCCTGTTGAGTGTTTCCCTCCTTGCCACGGCGATATCGCCCAACGCCTGGACATTCCTGCTCAGCGTCACCGCGGTCGGCGCCCTTGCGGTGGTGACGCAGGTGATGGTCACCTACACGGCGGTATACGCCGCGCCTGAACGACAGGGATGGGCCGTCGGCGTGGTGACCGGCGGCATCATCAGCGGTATTCTCTTGGCACGCACGGTATCCGGGGCCCTATCCGACCTGTTCGGCTGGCGAGCGGTCTATCTGGTGGCCGCCGCCGCTGCGGTCGCGACCGCAGCGATTTTGGCGCACGCACTGCCGCACTCCACGCGCACGCCCCAGGGGCTGCCCTACCGGCGACTGATCGCCTCCACGCTGCGGCTCCTGCGCGACGTGCCGGTGTTGCGCTCGCGAGCCATCATCGCGATGCTCATCTTCGCCGCCATCACCGTCCTGTTGACGCCCATGGTGCTGGCACTCACCGCTGCGCCATATCACTTGTCACACACAGAAGTCGGATTGTTCGGGCTAGCCGGGGCAGCGGGTGCACTGGGCGCGTTCAAGGCCGGATCGTGGTGCGACAGGGGCTTGGCCAACCGGGTCACCGGCGTGGGCCTGTCATTGATGCTCGCCGCATGGGCATTCGCGGCGACCCTGCGCTGGACCCTGCTTGGACTGACCGTCGCGGTCGTGGTCATCGACTTCGGGCTGCAGTCGGTGCATGTGGCGAATCAGAGTCTCATCTACCGGCTGGATGCCGAACTCCACGGCCGCCTCACCGCCGCCTACATGACGTTCTATTCCATCGGGAGCGCTATCGGCGCCCTCGGGTCAACGTGGGTGTACGCGGCGCACGGATGGAGCGGTGTCTGCCTGCTGGGTGCCGTGATCAGCCTTGGTGCACTGTGCTATTGGATGGGAAGCAGCACCAGCTCGGGGGTGGAGGCCGCCGCGGACACCGACAGTCGCTGCTGGGAAAGCGCCGGCCATGCCTGCACGGCGCAGAACGGCGCGCACTGATCCTGTGCGGCGTGCGTCGCAACGTGCACGCAGCACTGGGTGAGCCGCTCCTCGATCATCGTCGACATATCCATGAACGGCTTGACGGTGATCCGCACTATGCGCTGCCCGAGCATGCGCCGCAGCTTCGCCCGGCGTCCCGGTAACGCCGAGGCGGCGAGCGTCATCAACGTGGAGATTCCCAAATCGCAGCTGTCGCAGATGGTCTTCCACACATCGCCGATCGTCGGATGCGACAGGGAGGATTGCTCGGAAAGCAGACCCAATAACGACTCCTTGACCGCCAGGCGCAGCTGCTGCGGAACCTCCTGATCGGCGATGCGATTGGATACCAATCCCAGGTTCTCCTTGAGACGATCATGTCCGATCAGGGAGGTCAGCGACCGCCACACTTCGGCGTCATCGCGCAGCATGTATCCGACCGAGCAGCAGTGGGGATGCGAACACGGTAAGGCCGTTAGGTCACGCCAGGTGACAACGTCACCGGTCTGCGGGCCAAGACGTTTCAGCACGCCGGTGTGGGTGAGCCGCGCCATGGGGTCGATCGCGCCTGCCCGGCCCGACCCGAACTGTGGCTGTATCGAGACACCTCCCACGTAAGGCGTGTCGAGGGCGAGCCGGATGACTGCGCCGATATCCGCGTCGTTGACACCGAGCGCCGCGGTCATGACCAATGTCGTGAAGATCTCGCTGTTCGAGAGACGTTGTACCGCCTCGGCTTTGATTCTCGTCAGATCGCCACCTCGGTGATGGCGAGAGGCGTCGGCCGACGGGCCGTCGTACTGGAGGTAGACCTCCACGCGTTCACGGTGATGAGCCAACAACTCCAGTAGTGCATCATCGCGCGCAATGAGAACACCGTTGGTATTGATCAGGATTCGGGTGATCGGGCGAGCCATCAGCTCATCAAGCAGCTGGGCAAGATTCGGGTACACGGTGGGTTCGCCGCCGCTGAGCATCAGGACATCCAGCCGACCGTTCTCCCGCGCAAGTCGCTGGTCGACATTGGCGAGCACCCGCTGCACCGGTACCACACCGTGCAGGTCCGGTGAGGAATCGGCGAAGCAGGTTGGGCAGCGCAGATTGCACGCCTCGGTGATATCGGCCAGCAGGATGCAGGTGTGCTGGGTTTGCATCTCGGGTAACCCACGCAGATACGCCATCGGGATGGGATCGAAATTGCCCGGCACATCCGGGACATGGGTCTTGGTGGGAGCCGTCCACTCCTCCAGGTACTCGAGGATCTCGGCGTCCTCGTCATACAGCGTGCGCACCAGCCCGTGTGTGCGGCAGGCACGTTCGAGCCACACCCGATCGTCACGGTGTGCAAGCCAGCCCGAGAGGCGGTCCACCTCCGCAAGGGGGCGCTCCGGGTTCGACTCGTGGCACCGCGGACAGAAAGCGTTGACGTACCGCAGGATGCGGTCCCCGCGTAGCCCCATACCCGCCACGTCTACTCCAATCCGTCCAACATAGAAAGGCAGCCCACGATGAACCCCGTCATGATCGCTACCGTCGCCCACCCGATCATGAAACCGATACCCAGCCCGCGGACCCAGTCTCGGCCCCACACTGTCAACGCGAGCCCACCACCCAGGCCGACGACGGACATCACGATGGCCACCACGATCGCCCGGGTGTCGGGCGAGAATCCACCACTCATCGCGTTCTCCAGAACCAGAAAGGTCCCGAACGTCATCACCCAGAAGACGAAGACGCCGACGAAGGTCATCCCCACCACCGCACCACCGCTCGACTTCGGCGGCGGCTGCCGGTAGGGGTAGTAACCCGGCGGATACTGCGGATAGCCCGGCGGCGGTGGATATCCGGCGGGCCCGTACGGATTCGGGCCATACGGGTACTGGTGAGGTGGCTCACCTTCGGGCGGCGGCTGCGGCGGGGTGCTCATTGGTACAGCACCGGATTCAGCCCCGTGCAGATTCCGACCGTGAACATGGATACCAATGCCCAGCCGACCATCAGGCCCACCCCCCAACCGCGCTTATCGCGATCCCCCGTTCTGATGAGCACCGTACCGACGCCAAAAGCGACCGCAATCCCCACCACGGCAACAAATCCGGGTACCGCCCCGAAGCCGGTGCCATACCTGTCGGCCAACGATCCGCCGACCATCAGTGCCAGGAATCCGAACACCGCGTTGCCGAGAATGAATGAGAGTGCACCGGCGACCATCGTCGCCCCGCTCGTACCGGGTTTGGGCTGTTCGGGTGGATAGCTCATGCCGTCACCACCTCCGCAAGGCGCCTGCGGAACATGCCTTCGTAGTACCCCGCACGGTATCCGCGCCACAACCTCCACGCGGCCAGTGTCATGCCCAGCAGCAGAACCCATTGCGGACGAGTGAGATTCAGCCAGACCGTTTCGTTGGCGCGGGTGAATTCGACGAAGAACCGGAATACCGCATACGCGGACACATAGAGCACGAAGAGCTCGCCGGGATGTGTCACCCGTGGACGCAGCCACCACCACAGCACGGCGAAAGCCACCAACTGGAAGGCGATCTCGTACAGGAAGGACGGATGCATGGCCACCCCGGCCAGGCATCCCGGACAGTTCGGTCGCGAGGCCGGAGCGTGCACACCCCACGGCAGCGAGGTCGGTCGGCCCGGGGCCTCGGTGAGGTGACATCCGATCCGGCCCACCGCCATACCCAATGCCACCGCGGGCGCGAACAGATCGCCCGTCTTGGCCTGGTACCCGATGAGTCGCTTGGCCACCAAGACACCGACGTACGCCCCCAACAGCCCGCCGATGATGCTGCGCGACCCGAACATCCACGCCTCGACAAGGCTGGGATTGTGCGCCGGGTTCAGATGTTCGATCCAGCCAGATAGCCGCATACCGATCGCACCGCCGACCAGAGCGCCCGCCACCGCGATCAGTGACTGTTCGGCGGGAGCACCCCGGCGACGCGCTTCGTAGGCGAAGACCACGGCGGCAACCAGCACTCCGAGCCCTACGAAGAGCCCGTGCACGCCGATTCCCAGCCCCATCGGCTCACTGTACGAGCCAGCACCGCAGATACGCAGGGCAAATGCGCGATTACCGGAAGTTACAGCGCGCAGCCCACCAGCACCGGCTCGGGGACCAGACGGACACCGAAGGCATCCAAGACCCCGTCGCGAACGGTGCGCGCGAGCGCCAGTAAGTCGCCGGTACGCCCTCCCCCGCGATGAGTCAGTGCCAGTGCATGTTTCGTGGACACCCGCACCGAAGACTGCGCGTCCGGATAACCCCTGACGAACCCGGCCCGCTCCACCAGCCAGCCCGCCGAGAGTTTCACCCCGTCCGGGGCCGGATACTGCGGAATGGCGATATCGGGCCCCAGCCGTTCGCGGACCCGCGCCCGAACGGCATCCAGATCACCTTCGGCAACAACAGGATTCGTAAAGAAGGATCCGACGCTCCAGGTGTCGTGGTCGGACTCGTCGAGCACCATGCCCTTGCGCCGCCGCAGGCCCAACACCGCCTCGCGCACCGCCGGCGCATCGGTGCGCTCCCCTGGCTCCACCCCGAGCTCCTTGGCAAGCTCCGGGTAACGGATCGGAGAGCTCAGGCCGTCGGTGGACAAACCGAACTCGACCCCGAGCACCACACGTGCATCGGTACCCTTGAGAATGCTGGTGCGATAGCCGAACCCCAGCTCGGCGGGCTCATACCAACGCACCTGTCCGGTCGTCCGGTCCAGCACCTGCACGCGCCGCAGCAGCGCGGCCACCTCAACGCCGTAGGCACCGACGTTCTGCACCGGCGTGGCCCCGGCGGTGCCCGGAATTCCCGAGAGGCATTCGAGTCCCCCCAGACCGGCCCGCAGCGAGAGCGCCACAACCTCGTCCCAATTGGTCCCCGCGTCCGCGCGCAACAGCGGCCCGTCCACCGTCACACCGGCCGAGGCGATGTGTACCACCGTGAGGTCCGAAAGGTCATCGGCCAACACCAGATTCGAACCGCCCGCGAGCAGTAGGACGGGATGGCCGTCAAGCGCGGCAAGCGCGCCGGTCACCTGCGCGCTGCTCTCGCACCGAATGAGCGTGGACGCCACCGGACCCAACCGCAAGGTGGTCAACGGAGCAAGTGGAGCATCGTCGGTCACCACGGCGCCGAGATCCTCGATCATCGCGCGCGTTGTCGGTGCCAGAGTTATCGGTCTTTGCGCAAGCGGCTCATCCGCGCCCGATCGTCTTCGCGCAAGCGGCTCATCCAAGCTCACGGGGGTAACGGTAGCCTTGCCACCCATGGCGCGCTCATTTGACCTGTCAGTGGAGTATTCGGCCAGCGCCGAGCAAGTACACGCGGCCTTCGCCGACGAGAGCTACTGGAATGAACGTCTGGCCCGCTCCGGCGCCGACACCGCCACCTTGGATTCCCTGAAATCCGAGGGCGGCGGCCTTGAAATCGTCACCACGCAGGTGCTGCGCAGCGATCGGCTGCCGGGCATCGTGTCGCAGTTTCACCGGGGCGACCTGCGGATCGTCCGCACCGAAAGATGGAGCGCCGTCGCCGACGGTGCGTCCGAGGGAACGGTGGTGGGCTCGATACCGGGCGCACCCGTCACCCTGTCCGGTACCGCACGGCTGCACCCCGGCGCCAAGGGGTCACGTCTGGACCTGAAGGTGAGCGTCGAGGTCAAGATCCCCCTGGTGGGCGGCAAGATCGAGGGCTTCGTCGGCGGAAAACTCATGGACCTGTTGTCTGCCGAACAGCGATTCACCTCGGAGTGGATCGCCACCCACGGCTAACCTGGGTTCGATGTCCAGGCGTTCGGTGTTCACGGTGAATTTTCCGGCTCCGGCCGAGAAGATCTATCAGGACTTTGCGAGCCGGGACTATTGGGAAACCCTGATGTCGGCGTATGGGTGGCTCACACCGGTCTCGGAGATTCACACCCTGACGGTGACCGACCGCGGTATCGACGTGGTGGTCAAACAGCATCTGCCCCGCATCTATCTGCCGCCGATCGCGCAGAAGGTGATGCTCACCGACATGATCATCACCAGGACGCAGCATTTCGACCCGTTCGATCAGGGCAAGGGGACCGCGATGGGCAGCTACGGTGCCTCCGTGCTTGCCGGGCCGGGCGCGTTCACCGGGGTGTGCAAGCTGTCCGATACCGATCAGGGTTCTCAGCTGAGGCTCTCCAGCACCTGCAAGGTGTACATCCCGTTCATCGGGGGCAAGCTCGAAGACCTGATCCTGTACCACGTCAGCGACCTGTTCCGTGTGGAAGAAGGCTTCATCGCCGACTGGATCTCCAAGCACCACTAACGGTGTTGTCGCGTGCGGTTATCCGCACTACTTCGGAGCCTCGAATCCGCCAATCTTCTGTTCGAGCAGTTCGGCCATCCGCAGCGAGGTACGGTCCTCGAACATCGGACCGATGAGCTGCACTCCTACCGGCAGACCCGCTGCGGAGCGGCCCGCCGGTATTGCGGTGGCCGGCAGACCGGGCATGGTCGCCAAGCCGGCCCAGACCAGCTGATTGACGAACGGGTGCGCGATACCGTCGACGTTGATATGCCGCTCCTGCAGATCCGGTTCGTGATCGTGTGGGAAGGCGGGAGTCGGCGTGATCGGACACACCACCACATCGAATTCGGCGAAGAGCTGCCGCCAGCCGTGGCGATGAAGCTCGCGACGGCCGTTCGCCTCCATCCAGTCGCGGTGGCTGAACACCGGGCCGCGTAACCACGCCGTGTCGAAACCCCGGTCATCCGGGTTCAGTGCGGCGGCGAGGATCCGCAGCTGCTCGTACCTCTCCACGGGATAGCCTGCCGCGAGATTCGACGTGAGTAGCTCGGCATAAAGCCCTGCGGCATCGGTCAGATCGGGCAGCAACGGACTGTGCCGTTCAACGCGGGCTCCACCGTCGGCGAGCGCGTCAAAGACGCGGTCAACGGCCGCCCGCACGGCGGATCCGGTGGGGATGAGTGGATGCTCGTCAAGGACCAATACGCGAAAGTCGCAGAGCCGTTCGTGGCGGGCGGGTGGCAAAGCCACGTCGAATCCGACGCCCAAGGTGAGCGGGTCCGGCCCTGCCATCACCTCCAAGAGCAGCGCGAGGTCTCGGGCAGTGCGTGCCATGGGGCCGACCACGCTCAGATCGCGGTCGGTGGGCAACGGCGGATTAGGCGGCGGAAGATGACCGCGATTCGCCACAAGTCCGAGTGTCGGCTTGTGCGCGTAGACGCCGCAGAAATGAGCGGGCGTGCGCAGCGAACCGGCGATGTCGGAGCCAATGGACAGCGCGCCGAATCCGGACGCCAATGCGGCCGCTGATCCGCCCGAGGACCCTCCCGGCGTTCGACCGTGATCCCACGGATTGTTGGTGGTCCCGTAGATCTCATTGAAGCTCTGCAAATCTTGAAGCATCAAGGGCACATTGGTCTTTCCGAGCACGACCGCGCCGGCGGCCTTGATCCGCGAAACCTGTACCGCGTCGTCCGACGGCAGATAGTTCCTGTGCTGGGGCATGCCCCAGGTCGTGGCCAGCCCTGCCACGTTGTAGGACTCTTTGACTGTCATCGGGATACCGAGCAGCGGCCGGTCCTCGCCGCGAGCACGCGCCTGATCGGCAGCGCGCGCAGCAGCCCGCGCGCGATCGAAGTCCGGCACACAGATCGCGTTGATCGCCGTGTCGTCCTGCTCGATACGGGCGATTGCCTCGTCGGTCAACGCTACCGATGTGACCTCGCCGGCACGCAACGCGATCGCGAGCCCCTCGGCCGACTCAAAACTCCACTCCATGAATCTGACGCTATCCGCTTGCCGCGGAGGACATAAAATGCCGCGTAGTGCGACAGGATCGGTGTTTCCTCTCCTCGATGGCCCCGGACACCGCCATCAGTAGTCCGATTCGGCGGCCAGCAACTCGGCAAGGAACGCGTCACGGGCAGGCGTGGCCAGCCGAGCGCGCGCGAATGCCCGGACCCGATCGCGTAACTCACTCAATTCGGTGGCCTCCCCCGTACCCACGCTGACCCGCGCCGCCGACCAGTCGGCATTCCAGGCTTGAGCCTCATCGACAGGCCGACCGTCGCCGTCGAACACCGGCAGGATCGCGGCGCCTTCGGCATCCAACGCACCGACACCATGAAACGCACCGCAGCACAACGAGACCGGGATACCGGCGGCCGATTCGGGGCCGGACAGCGCCGCTCGCACCTGCGCGACTACCGTCGCACCCTCGGCGACAATCCCCCAGGCCAGATTGCGTTCGGCTGCGTCGAAGATCGCCGGAGGCACGTCCGACCAGGCGATGGTCACGTCCCCCGAGGCGATCACGCCGGAGCGCCTGGAATCATCGTCCAGCCCGGCGGCCAGTGCATAATCCTCACGCCGCGCGGCCGCTGCACCCTGTGCGCCCCACCGCAGTCCCACATCGTCGGCCAGGTTTCGACACCGCGCCACGAGCGCGTCCACTCGCGGGTCGCGATACGAACCGAGCGCCGCGCCGTGGGGCGCCAGCAGCTCAGCCACATCGGCGTCCAGGGTGTCATCGGTGAAGTAGTCCTCGGCGGATGCGGTCAGCACCGCGAGCTCAGCGTCGAGCACAGCCCGGTCCAGCGCGACAATGCCGTCGCGCCGACTTGCCGGCCACCATCGCCGAAGCCAATGCCCCAACGCCAGCCGCCGCAACGAGTCTGTCGACCCCGCCAGCACCATCACCGAGTGCAGCTCGATCACCTCGGTGGGATCAGGATCGCGCAGCGACTCGATGACCGCGACGTGCCCGGCCTCACCGAGAACCCTCCACATCCAGTCGGCCCGGGCCGCATCGGTGAAGCTGATCACCGGCGGATGCGACGGGTCGTCAATCGGCCACGACAACACGGCTCCACTGACCTCGAGAACGGCGACCGCTCCCACCGGGGCAGGTGCGGGACCCGTTGCCCACACCCCGAATTCATTGATCAGCTTCATGCGGTGGCCTGCAATTCCAGCATGGCCTTGATCCGCTGCCGGTGGTCCAGGCTCACCGAGCGGGCCACCCCCTCCAACAGCGACCGAAGATCGTCGACGTCACCACAGGATTCCTGCCAGACATCGCGGCCATGCAACCTGGCCCACAACCTGCTCACGTAGGGCCGCGCGAACGCGGCGAGGTCGTCGACAACCTGTCGCTGCCTGGGGTGGATGGGCGCACCGTCGGCGAGATAGCGCCGGGCATGCATCACGTAGGCCTCTTTCACCAGCCGGGCCTGAACGCGCCCGGATAGTTCGTAACGTGTCGTCACCGAATCACCCAGTGGCCGCAACTCCGTCGCCATCTCAACGCCCGCCAGCAGGGCGGCCTGCTTGTCCTCGCTCATCAGACCCCATGGGGCACAGGCTCGATCGACCTCCTCGGCACACAGCAGCGGAACATCGGGCAGCTCGTCATGGTCCAGCGCCCGGCGCAGTGTGGCTCGCACTCGATCGACGACACTGCGATCCATCGGACGGTCGCCTTCGGTGTCTCCAACGATGACCGGGGGTAGTTGTGGTTCAGCCGAACTCAATCCGATCTCGACAATGGACCACGGCAGCGTGGCATCCGTGCCATGTGCGCTCGCACCCAGGTTGTACGGCGTGGCATCGGCGATCAGCGCCGTCCACACCCGTTGGCGCGCAGCCATCTCACCATGACTGCCGGCCGCACCGAGCACTGTGGTGAGGCCCGTGAAGAACGGGCCGGTGATGGTGTCGTCCGGCCGCACATCACGCCAGCTCCGGTCCCGCAATGTGGCGAGTCTGGCCACCACGTCGTGGTCATCGACATGACGGTTGAGCACCTCGATCGCCGTGCGGTCCCGATCGCGGTGCAGATCGTGCAGAACCTCCGTGGCGGTGCGCTGATCCGCAACCTGCGGAACGCCTTTGGTGACGGCCAACTCGAAACACACCGGGAAGTAGAGCTCTTGGGCGTTGCCGGTGGTGATGCGCTGCCTGCGTCGCTCGGACTTGAGCATCACGAACCAGTCTGCCGTGGCCCGCAACTGCGGACCATGCCCCACGATCAGAGCGTGCATGGCCGCTGCCACCTCGGGACCCAGCACAGGGGCCGAGAAGGCGGCATTGCTACGCAGCCTCAGCACCAGCGGGTCCAGGATCCGTTTCACGGTCCGGCGCAGCGGCCCCCCGTTGTCGGCACTGAGCACCTCGACACCGGAGCCGATCGCGCGCCAGGCCCGGTCGATCACGGCACGCCGCGGCACCGCCGACCGCACCGTGACGGCGGCCTCGGATGTTGCCGACCCGATGCTCACCGTCCCAAGAGTAATCGTTGTCGGCCGACCAAAAGTTGGGTTCGGTAGTGCCCGGCCTGGTCGACGATATCGACATGACCACAGGACGATTTCCCACCATTACCAGGGTCTTCGGTGGATGCGCCGCGTTGCTCTCCGGCCGCCGGAACACCTCAGCGCACCCGGACGCGGAGGCCGACGAGCGACTCGTCACGATCGAGGAATTCGCCGCCGAATTCGACCATGTGCTGATCCGCAGGCGGCTGCTGACCGGGGCACAGCGCGCCGTTATCGACGGCGGCACCCGCTCGCGCGGGGTTGTCACCGGGTTGAGCGCCACCGGCTCGGGCCGCGAGATGCAACTGGACCTCATGGTGACCCGGCCGGACGGCCGCCAGTTCCCGGCACGCGAAACCGCGGTGATACCCGCCTCCGCGCTGTCGAAGATGGCACCGGGCAGCGTGATCGACGCCTACTACCGGACCGGTGATCACAGCATCATCGCCGTGCGGGCGTGTTCCGACTGACTCAGCGGGCACCGTCGACGGCGAAACTCATCACGGCCGCCCAATGCAGCGGGGTCGCCGCGCGGTCACCATCGCGCCAACGCCGCAACTGAGCCCGCTGCCAACGGTTCACCGCGCGGCCCGCATCCTCACCGCGGTGCGCCCGGTCGACCTCGGCTACCGTATCGGCCATGGGATCTGTTGTGTCCGAGCCAAATTGACTGTAAGCCGCCGCAGTCGGTAACGACCACAGAGTGGCTGTCACCAACTCCGCTCCACCCAGGATCATCGCCGCGGCGAGCCCGGTCGCCTCATCGAAGCGGTAATCGCCCCCCGAGGAGCAAGCCAACAGCGCCACTCGCGGTGGGATCGAAAGCCGCGTGGCCATGATGTCGGCCGCGGTCAGCGGACGATCCTCGGCCAGGTGCAGGGCAGCCAGTTCGGCGTGGCCTGCGGTGCCCTCGGCCGCGCTGGCATGCCCGACGTAGAGCAGCCGGGCCGGGTGCTGCGCACACGCCCAAGCAAGCCAGTCGCGGTCGATATCGCTGCGGCGGAAGAGTTCCACCGGCGCGCCGACCGCGGGCAGTACCCGGTGGCCGCCCATCAGCTCGCCGAAATGACGAGTCAGCGCGGCCTGCGGTGAGGGGCGGCCCAGCACCGAGCCCAATGTCGAATCCGGTCGCTGCCCGGGGATCCGCGGGTCCAGCAGGAGCACCGCCGGACCGTTCTGGCGATCACACCACCGAACCGGCGCTCGTGGCGCATGCACGATATTCGGCGGCACGGCCATCAAAACGTCGGCCAGCTCCATCAATCGGAAACCCTCCGCGCCCGGCATGGCCAACTGCCCCCAGGGCACCCGCGCCAATCGCGGGCTGGGTGTCACGAACAGCACCGCACGCGGAGATGACGTACACCCAGAAAATTCGGACAACAGCTTCCAGCCCTCGACTGCCACCAGCTCAGACCCGAGGGTGCGGGCCAGGCCGACCTCGGCATCAAGGCTCGCGAAAGCCCCCGTGGTCAAGGACCGTTCGATGGCAGCGAGCGCAGTCTCGGACCCAGACGGATCCGGTAGCGCTGAGTTGAGGGCGCCGCAGGCAGTTTCCAGCGCCTGCTGCTCAACGACCCAGGTGATGGTCCGTGACGGCTCGCCCACCACCCGCAGGCTGGCGTAGGTGGTGATGCCGACATCGGCGAATCGCAGGACCAAGGTGTCGGTCATGGCCACGTCGACCATTCGTCGTCGACGGCGGTTACCTCGCGGCCGTATCGCTGCCAGGCCAACTCGCGGTAGTTGCTCATGATCTGGTCACCAGCGGGGTCCATCCGCATCGGCGGCAGCGGCCCCAGGCGAGTGAGCCCACCATCCGCCTGCACCGGCGGTGCCGCGGCGACGAGCGCCAGGTCCCCCTCGACGGGAACCGCCGCGGTGGCCGTGGCGGCCCACGCGCCCGATGACGGACCTAGCTGAGTATCGCTCAGCTCTGCAGTGAAAGCCCCTCGTGCGCTGTGATATTCAATCAGCTCACTGACCAGGCCGGCGTTATCCCATTCCTTCGCCACCGCGAAGGCGCCCGCGAGCAGCGGCGCCGATACACACCTGGCCCAGCGCATCCGCGCCCCCGCGTCGGGGATGGCATAGCGCACCGCGTCGACCGCCAACGCCGCCGGCACCTTGAGGTCCGCGGCCTGTTGGAGCTTGGACATCGCGCGCCGGTATCCCGGACTCTCCGCACCACCGGATACCACCCCGGTCGTGGGATCCAGGCCCAAGTCGGCAAGGGCGTCGGCTCGCCAGATGTTGCCCAGCTGATCGTCGAGCCGGGCGTACTGCAGCCAGCTGTGCCGCGGATAGGAGTCCAGCAGCTCCCTGGCCTGTGCCACCTTCGCGGCCGCTTCGGCGAAGTCACCACGAAGGATGGCTATCCAGCTGCGTTGCAACAGTATTCGATGAATATGCAGTGGCTTTTCGATCTCGCGCCAGTGCCGCTCGGCATGTCCCCAGCATTCATCGGCCTCGTCCAGTGCGTTCATCCGGAACCTGATCAAGCCGAAGTACAGCCAACTACGGGACACATCGTGCGCCCGGACATGCTCGGCGATCGCCGGGTACGCCTGGTGGACCAGCGTCTGGGTTTCGGCGATATCACCGTCCGCCCACCGCGCCGCAGCGCGTTCCAACTGCGCGCGGGCGCCGGCCAGTTGCCAGCCCCGCGCCCCCGCGCGTGCCTCGGCCCGCCGCAACCACGGTTCGGCGTCATCGAGCCGGCCGGTCTCGACACAGAATCGGCCGTAGGAGAGCGCGCCATTCACGAACAGGTGGTCGGACTCGGGGTCGCCCTGGCGCCCATACTCCTCGAGTAGATCGAGAACCTCTGCCCATATCGGAACCGAGTCCGCATACATATCGTCGTCGCACAGACCCCTGGCAATCAAGATCCGGGCGTAACAGACGAGACCGCGGTGTTCGGCGGCCAAATCCTCGAAATCCCCGGCGGTTTCGAGGAGTGCTTGCAGGCTCGCCGCGGCACCGTCGTGATCACCATTGGCCGCGGCCAGTCCGGCCGCGAGAAACTCCGCGCGCCGGGTATAGCGGCAGATCAGGTGATCTACCTCGGCATCGGACATGGTGATCTGCGCGGCAAGATCAGGCCGCTGGCCCGCGCGGATGTCGGCGTAGGTCGCCAGGCAATCACGGATCCGCCGCACACCTTCCACCACGCCGTCGTAGGCGGTGCGCACCAGGTAGATCTCGGCGAGTTGAGCCAAAACCTCGCACGCGAGATCGTCGCGGTCGGCCTCTTCGGCCTGAGCCAGCAGCGACAACAGGATCTCCTTGGCGGACTCTTCCTTGGCCGCCAAGGCCAGGTGACGGGCCTGCTCAAGGTCGCCGATGATCGTCACCTTCGAATAGTAAGAAGCGGCGGGCGTGCTGTGCACGCCCGCCGCTTGTCGAGATGTCAGCCGCAGCTCACCTTGATGGTGAATGGCTTGGTGATCATCCCGGCCATCGGGTTCTTCACATCGGCACCGGAGGCCTCCCCGGTGATGGTGTACGTCTTCCCGTCGACCTTGACATCGGCGGAGCCGACGCTGGCCCCCATGCCGCTGCTGACAGCAAGAGCGGCGCCGTCGTACACCAATCCCAGCGACTGCACCTTCGGGGGCGTCTCGTCGGTCATGACGACGCCCAGGCCCTGCTGGCCGTTGACGGCGCCGCTGGCCACATTGATCTTGCCGCCCTGCTTGACGCAGGTCACGGACTTGAGGTCGAGTCCGGCTAGGTCCTTGCCGTCCACCTTGATCTCGGCATTGCTGCCCGAGCTCACCTGCGATCCACCCGGCTTGTCGGTCGAGCAGCCAACCACCACCGCTCCGGCAGCGAGGAGTCCCATGGCGCCCACGATCACTCGATTCATCATCTGTCCCTTCGTCGTCCGTCGCCCCGATGGCGCCGTCATGGCTCAAGTGAAGGCGGCCTGCGGCGCTACCGATCCCAAGAAATCCCGATTACCGCAGGCAGCGGCCGTCCAGGCACCATGGAGACGTGGCACCCTCTCCCGCCCCCCGCTCTGGGTCCTCTCCCACCC
>NZ_MAFC01000035.1 GCF_002013465.1 Mycobacterium sp. D16R12
GCATTCCTCCTTGGCGGCTCTGAAAGGTACGCGGCCTGAGGCCGCGGCCAGAAGAATGCGCAGCGGATATGTCAAACACTGCTCCCACATGTTGCGTCTACGTGAAGTACTCAGCATGAGCCGAAAACGGCACAGCATGTCAGGGGGAAATCCACAGCTCGGCATTCTGCTGTTGATGTACGGGAAACATGCCGGTTATCGGTTGTCCCTAGCGTAGCCACGTTGGTCGCCCGCGAATCAGCTGCGGGCACGTTACGCGATAGGAAGTCAATGAGCGGAAATGCTGTCCGGCTGCAGGCGATCAACAATGTCGAGGCCTACGTGCCTCCGGCAATCAGCTTCGTGGTCGGTGAAGAACCGGGTGAGGTGTTCGGCGCGAACGTCTTTACCAAGGCCGTGATGCAACAGCGGCTTCCCAAGTCGGTCTACAAGTCCGTGACCGCCACAATCGAGAAGGGCGCCAAGCTGGACCCGGCTGTCGCCGATGCCGTCGCTTCGGCGATGAAGGACTGGGCACTTGAGAAGGGTGCGACGCACTACGCGCACGTCTTCTACCCATTGACCGGTCTGACCGCAGAGAAGCACGACAGCTTCCTGGAACCGGTCAGCGATGGCGCGACCCTGGCCGAATTCGCCGGCAAGACCCTGATCCAGGGTGAGCCGGACGCCTCCAGCTTCCCCAGCGGAGGCCTGCGCAACACCTTCGAGGCGCGGGGGTACACGGGCTGGGATGTCACCAGCCCCGCGTATATTCTCGAAAACCCCAACGGCAACACGCTGTGCATCCCGACCGTGTTCGTGTCGATGACCGGCGAGGCTCTGGACCACAAGACCCCGCTACTGCGCAGTCAGCAGGCCATGGGCGAACACGCCGAGCGCATCTTGAAACTGTTCGGCCACAGCAGCTTCGATCACATCGTGTCGTTCTGCGGTCCGGAGCAGGAGTACTTCCTCGTGGACCGTCACTTCTTCCTGGCCCGCCCCGACCTCATCAACGCCGGTCGCACACTGTTCGGCGCCAAGCCGCCGAAGGGCCAGGAGTTCGACGACCATTACTTCGGCGCCGTGCCCGAGCGTGTACTCGGTTTCATGATGGATACCGAGCGTGAACTGTTCAAACTCGGCATCCCGGCCAAGACCCGGCACAACGAGGTAGCACCTGGCCAGTTTGAGATCGCCCCGATGTTCGAGCGCGCCAACATCGCCTCGGATCACCAGCAGCTGCTCATGACGACGTTCAAGACGATCGCGAAGAAGCACGGCATGGAGTGTCTGTTCCACGAGAAGCCCTTTGCCGGAGTAAACGGTTCAGGTAAGCACGTCAACTTCTCGCTGGGGAACGCGCAGTTCGGCAGCCTGTTGGTGCCGGGTGACACACCGCACGAGAACGCGCAGTTCCTGGTCTTCTGCGCTGCGGTGATCCGGGCCGTGCATAAATTCGGAGGGCTGCTTCGGGTTTCAGTGGCATCGGCGACCAACGACCACCGTCTCGGTGCGAACGAGGCTCCGCCGGCCATTATCTCGATCTTCCTCGGCGATCAGCTCGCCGACGTGTTCGAGCAGATTGCCAAGGGTGCGGCGACGTCATCAAAGGGCAAGGGCAGCATGATTATCGGCGTTGACACACTGCCGGTCTTGCCTACCGATCCGGGCGACCGCAACCGCACCAGCCCATTTGCCTTCACCGGCAACCGCTTCGAATTCCGTGCCCCAGGATCGATGCAGACAGTTGCCGCGCCGATGGTCACGATCAACACGATCATGGCTGAATCGCTGGACTACATCGCAACCGTATTGGAGAAGGAAGTTGCCGACGGCACCGACTTCGACAAGGCCGTTCAGCAGCTCCTCACCGACATCATCACCGAGCACGGTGCCGTGGTGTTCAACGGGGACGGCTACTCGGCGGAGTGGCAGACCGAGGCGGCCGTTCGCGGTCTGCCGAACCTGAAGACCACATTGGACGCACTGCCCGAGCTGATCAAGCCGGACGCGCTTGAGCTGTTCGACAAGTACAAAGTCTTCAACGACCGCGAGATGCACAGCCGCTACGAGATCGGCCTCGAGCAGTACGCACTGACCATTCACGTCGAGGCGAAGTTGTCTTTGGAGCTGGGTTCGACGGTGGTGCTCCCCGCGGCACTGCGCTACCAGACCGAGATCGCCCAGAACGTCGCCGCGTTGAAGGCCGCCGGGGTTGAACCCAGCACCACCTTGCTGGAGGACGTGTCGGCTCCGATTTCCGATCTGGTCAACGCGCTCGCCGACCTGAGAAAGGGCGTCGAGAGTGATTTCGCGACCACCGCGCTGGAGGAGGCAGAACACGCCCAGGGCCTGCTTCCCGCGATGGATGCCGTGCGTGCCGCTGCCGACGCGCTGGAAGGCATAGTGGCCGATGACCTCTGGCCGCTACCGACCTACCAGGAGATGCTCTACATCCTGTAGGACGGAAGTACCGTTCGATAGCCAACGCACCCTGAATTCACCGGCCCTTGCGTTCTGACGAATCGTGATCAGAGTAAGTCCCCGCTCTGTCACACTGATCAGTCGTCTAGCTGGGCTGTCGAAGGGACCCTGAGGGTGCGAGTTACACGTGAGGCCGAGGGGACGGCGTCGGATGCCGGTGACACCGGGAGGTTCAGGCTGCTGCGTTACCGGCCGTTGTCCAGGGTCAGTATTCAATCCAAACTGATCGCGATGATGGTGGTGTGCACCATTGTTGGGGCCGCCGTGGTCGGCATCATCGCGTTTCAGGTCGGCCGCAATGGACTGCGTACGGCGGTGTTCTCCCGGCTGACGGAGGTACGCGAGTCGCAGTCGCGGGCACTCACGGGGCAGCTTTCGGACCTGAAGAATTCACTGGTCATCTATTCCCACGGAACGACTGTCGCAGGCGCCCTTGACGCGTTCACCAGTGGCTTTGATCAGCTGTCCAACGCGACCGTCGACCCGGCACAGTGGCAATCGGTCGTCAACTATTACAACAGCAACTTCCTCAAGCAGACCGAGCAGAACAGCGGGACCAAGCTCGACGCTGCGGCCGTACTGCCCACGACGAACGCGCAACGGTACCTGCAGGCCATCTATACGGCTCAGCGGAAATCCGATGATGTGGCGATCACCATCAACGATGCTCACGACGGCAGTGCCTGGTCGGCGGCGAACGCCCGCTATCAGGAGTACTTCCGCGAAATCGCTACCCGATTCCAGTTTCAGGACGCACTGCTGCTCGATACCCGCGGAAACATCGTCTATACGGCGTTCAAAGATGTCGACTTGGGTACCAATATTCTGACCGGCCCCTATAGCGGATCCAAACTGCATGACGCCTATCAGCGGGCGTTGACGTCCAACGATTCGGGCTTTGTGCTGTTTACCGACTTCGAGATCTACCAGCCGGCCGAGAACGAGCCCACCGCATGGATCGTGGCGCCGGTCGTTCCCAACGGCAGGGCAACCGGCGTGCTTGCCCTCCAGTTTCCGGTGTCCAAGATCAACAGTCTGATGACATTGGACAAACGTTGGCAGGCAGCGGGTCTGGGCGCTACTGGCGAGTCGTACCTCGCTGGCCCCGACGGTCTGATGCGTTCGGATTCGCGCCTGTTCCTGGAAGACCCGCAGAGCTACCGGCGTGATGTCATCGCGGCAGGAACTCCCGCCGATGTGGCGGATCGGGCCATCCGACTGGGTGGCACGACACTGGTCCAGCCCGTGGACTCCGACGCCACCCGAGCTGCCCAACGCGGACAATCGGGAACCCTCATCGCGACCAATTACCTTGGGCAGCAGACGTTGCAGGCATATGCACCGCTGGTGCTGCCGGATTCCGACGTGCACTGGTCCGTGATCGCCACGGTGGACACCGCGGAGGCATTCGAGCACGAGGTGTCGTTTACCAAGACCATCGTGGTATCGACCACCGGCATCATCTTCGTCGTCTGCCTGGCGGCCGCGTTTTTCGCCCAGCTGTTCGTTCGGCCGATCAGGCGGCTGGAAGAGGGGGCGCGAAGAATCAGTGCCGGAGACTATACAGTCGCCATCCCGATCGAAACACGCGATGAAATCGCGGACCTGACAAAAGCATTCAACGAAATGAGCAGAAGTCTGACCATCAAGGAGGACCTGCTGACCGAACAACGTCAGGAGAATGACCGGCTGCTGCGGTCGCTGATGCCCGAACCCTTCGCCGAGCGGTACCGGCAAGGCGAGGAACTTATCGCCACCGAACGTCACGATGTATCGGTCATATTCGCCGACATCATCGGCCTCGACCGGCTCCAGGCCGAGCTGGCATCCGAGGATTCGTTGGCGCTTGTCAATGATCTTGTCCGCCAACTCGATGCAGCATCCGATGACCTCGGAATCGAGCGGGTGCGTACGGCGCACAATGGCTATCTGGGAAGCTGCGGCCTCAATACTCCACGGCTGGACAATGTGCGCAGGATAGTCGACTTCGCCCTTGCCTGCCAAGGAATCATCGGACGATTCAACAGCGAGACCGGGCACGAACTGAGCCTGAGGGCCGGTGTCGATACCGGCACGGTCAGCAGCGGACTTGTCGGGCGCCCCACGATGGTCTACGAAATGTGGGGGGCAGCAGTCAATCTCGCATACCAGGTGAAGAGCGGCTCTCGGCAGCAGGGAATCTACGTCACATCACGGGTGCATGAGGCCCTGCCGGAAACGTACGACTTCACCCCGGCCGGGGTCGTCACGGTCGACGGGGAAGAACAACCGATCTGGCGGCTTTCGGAGCACCAGTGATGACCGACATCCTCACCTCGCCCTGGTTCTTCTGGTCCATCGGTATCGCACTCGGGCTGCCGCTGGGCCTGATAGCACTAACCGAGTGGCAGCAGGCGTTGCGCCGCAGGCACAGCGTTCTGGTGCGGCCGGTCACTGTGCTGCGCAACTATCTGCTGCCGGTCGGCGCACTCCTGCTGCTCCTTATCGAGGCCAAACAGATTCCGCCCGAGGCAACGTCGGTGCGTCTCGTGGGCACCCTTTTCGCGTTTGTGGTGTTGGTACTGGTGCTCTCGGGTGTGAGCGCTGCTCTCTTCCATGGTGCTCCCGAAGGGACGTGGCGCAAACGGATCCCGGCGATCTTCGTTGACGTCGCACGGTTCGTCGTGATTGTCGTCGGCCTCGGGATGATCTTTTCCTATATCTGGGGCGCAAATGTGCGGGGACTATTCACCGCGCTCGGCGTGACGTCCATCGTGATGGGTCTGGCGTTGCAGCAGTCGGTCGGCCAGATCGTCTCTGGACTGTTGATGCTTTTCGAGCAGCCGTTTCGGATAGGGGACTGGCTGGATACGCCGACTGCGCACGGCCATGTCGTCGAAGTCAACTGGCGTGCAGTGCATCTGCAGACAGACAATGGACTGCAGATCACTCCTAACTCTGTGTTGGCAACCTCGTCGTTCACGAATGTGAGCCGCCCCGTAGGCAAGCACAAGATCGCGATGGTCAGTGTCTTCTCTCTTGACGACCCGCCAGATCGCGTGTGTGCGACGCTGTTGAGAGTGGCGGCAGGATTGCCCCAGCTCCGAGTGGACACACCACCGTTGTCAATCCCGTTGGGCGGCGCCGAGTATCGCACCACCATCCCGCTGCAGTCCTTCGATGATGACGGTGAAGCGAAAGCGACCTTCCTGCGTTGGATCTGGTACGCCGCTCGGCGGGAAGGCCTTCACCTCGATCACGCCACAGAAGAATTCTCCACCCCTGAACGAGTCGCAGACGCGATACAGACGGTGGTCGCACCGACATTGCGGATCGGTGTGGAGGATCAGCAGGCGCTGATCGCACACTCAACACTCCAGCGCTACGGTGCCGATGAAAAAATTCAGGGCTCGGGCGAGGTGCCGAATCACATGCTGTTCATCGTCGCCGGACGCGTGCTGCTGACGGCGGCCACCGTGGACGGCCCGGAGATAGCGGTGGACACCCTCGACGAAGGCTCCTTTCTGGGGCAGAGCACGCTGACGCGCCAACCAGTAATCGGCTGTGCGTACGCGGTGGGCGAGGTCACCGTGGTGCAGATTGAGCGGGAGCAGGTCGAGACGCTGGTACACCGCAACCCCGTGCTCATGCAGGAGTTTGGCCGCACGATCGAAGAACGAAGAGCCAATGTCCGGCGGGCGATCACCACCGATGAGTTCGCTCAGAGTCACAGCGACTAAGCCTGGTCAGGTCCGGAACGACACAGATGGCCTCTACGCAGGCCGCATATAGCCGCTTATGCGATATCTAGCCACCTACGTGCAGCGTAACATCCATCACATGTTTGCTACTGATGCGACGACCGTTTCGGTCGCCGGGCGTTCTGGGTTTCAGACACACGGACACCCTGACAGTTCACACTTCCGGCCCCGTCCATGAGACGGTATCTCTCACTATGGATAGCGAGGCAAGTGTCCACCAGTACCTCTCGTATGAGGAATTCGGCAGGGCGTTCTTCGAGATAGCCGTCAGCGAAGCCCGGGTGCGGGCCGCGGTCGCGTCGATCGCGGGCGAGCCGTTCGAAGTCGGCCCCATGGCCCAAGGGCCCGGCAAAATCGCGAAGGTTACCGCGAAGGTCCAGATCCTGGACCCGATCGTGACCCGCAACGGCGGCGAGACCATCACCTTCGACATCCAGGTGCCGCTGGCCATTGATCTGTTGATCGACCTGAAACTCGACAAGAGCCGGTTCAATGTCGCGGGCAATATCAACCTCAAGGCCACTGCCCGTGCCGCCGCGCCGCTGCAGCTGATCATCGATGTCGCGCCGCCCGGGCCCTCGGACATCACGGTCGATGTCTCCTCGACCACCATCCGTGGCGAGCTGCTGCGCATCTTGGCGGGGGTCGACCAGCTGATCAGCCGGTTCATCGCCAAGTACGTCGCCAACGAGGTGGACAATCCGAAGGCGATGGCGGCACGCACGATCGACGTCGCCCACCGACTCGATTCGGCCTGGACGGGCGTTTGATCGACCTCTCGGCCTGGGAACCCGTCACCACAGGGGAGTCCGGGGCCGCGGTCTACCGATCGCCTGACCGCTCGCGCTACGCAAAAACGGGAGGCGACGACCTCAAGGACGAGTGCGATCGCATCGAATGGCTTAATGCTCAACGTATCCCGGCCCCGACCGTCCTGGAATGGGCCACAGGGCCCTGCGGTCCGGTGCTGGTCACTTCGGGCCGTCACCTCCGGCATGGACGCGGCGCTGGCCCGAGGCATGGCCGATCGCACCACACAGGCCTATACCGCGGGCTGAGGTAGCCCACGTCACAGCGGACGCTACTATCGGCCCATGACCACATCGGCAATGCCGCCGGATGTCTCTGGATTTGGACGCGTCACCCAAATTGCTTGGGTTACTGATGATCTCGATGCCACAGAAGGCATGCTCAGCACCGTATTCGGGGTCAAAAAATGGACGCGGGTTCCAGATGTGCATTTCGGTCCGGACACGTGCACCTATCGCGGCGCACCGGCCGATTTCACCGCGACCATCGCGCTGAGCTACCTGGACGACATGCAGCTCGAGCTGATCCTCCCGGTCAGTGGGATGAGCATCTACACCGAATTCTTGGAACGCCATCCCGCGGGGTTGCACCACGTGTGTATGGAGCCACTGGACCTCGACACGGCGCTCGCTCATGCCACAGCACGCGGCATGGAAGTGGTGCAAGACGGCGTGATGCCCGGTGGCATGCGATTTGCTTATCTGTCGGCACCCGCGGCCGCCTTGCCGTACATGGAACTGGCCTTCGTCCCGCCCGAAATCCGGGCGTTCTACGACTACATCAAGAGTGAGCAGGCATGACTGTAGCGATACCGGAAACCGTGGCGGTCCAGGACATCACGGAGTGGTCTGACGAGGTAGATGTACTCGTCATCGGCTTTGGCATGGGTGGTGGATGTGCTGCGGTCTCGGCTGCCGAGGCCGGCGCACATGTGCTCGCGCTGGAGCGTGCCGCCGCCGCTGGCGGAACCACGGCGATGGCGGGCGGGCACTTCTACCTCGGCGGCGGCACGGCCGTTCAAGAGGCCACCGGGCACGCCGACAGCGCCGACGAGATGTACAAGTACCTCATGGCGGTATCGCCGGATCCCGATCCGGAGAAGATCCGGCTGTACTGCGACGGGAGCGTCGCGCATTTCAATTGGCTTGAGGCACTGGGTTTTCAGTTCGAACGCAGCTTCTACCCGGAGAAGGCTGTCATCCAGCCGAACACCGAAGGGCTGATGTTCACGGGGAACGAGCTGGTGTGGCCCTACCGCGATGAAGCGGTCCCCGCGCCGCGCGGGCACAAGGTCCCCAAGCCCGGCGACACCGGTGGTGCGGGCATGGTCGTGGACCTGCTCGCCCAGCGTGCCGGCGAGCTCGGCGTGCCCATCCGCTACGAGACCGGGGCCACGGCGCTCATCCTCGACGAAGGGGGTGCCGTGGTGGGCGCCACCTGGAAGCATTTCGCGGAAACCGGTGCGATACGGGCGAAGTCGGTGATCATCGCGGCGGGAGGATTCGTGATGAACCCCGCCATGGTCGCCGAGTACACCCCCAAGCTCGCCGAGAAACCATTCGTACTCGGCAGCACCTACGACGACGGGCTCGGCATCAGGCTCGGGGTCTCCGCGGGCGCCGGGACGCGCAACATGAACCAGATTTTCGTCACCGCTCCGGTCTACCCGCCATCGGGCCTGCTCACCGGAATCATCGTCAACAAGAACGGTGAACGGTTTGTCGCCGAGGACTCTTACCACTCCCGGACCTCTGGATTCGTGATGGACCAGCCCGACAGCGCCGCATACCTGATTATCGATTCCGAACACATGGATCGACCCACGCTGCCGCTGACGCCATTCATTGACGGCTGGGAGACCATCGCGGAAATGGAAGAGGCGCTGGGCATTCCGGCAGGAAACCTGGAAAAGGCGTTGCAGCGGTACAACGAGCATGCCGACAGGGGAGAGGACGCGGACTTTCACAAGCATCCGAAATACCTTGCCGCGCAGGGAACCGGCCCGTGGGGCGCATTCGATCTGACCCTCGGTAAGGCGATATATGCGGGGTTCACGCTCGGCGGACTTCGCACGGACGCCGACGGACGTGTGCTCACCGAAGCAGGCGAGGCGATATCGGGTCTCTATGCGGTGGGCGCCAGTGCGTCGAACATTGCTCAGGACGGCAAGGGCTACAGCAGCGGAACCAGGCTCGGCGAAGCCTCGTTCTTCGGCCGACGAGCGGGTTCGCACGCGTCAGCACGGGTATCTGCTCGGTAGGCGGATCCGCACGCTATGTGAGGCCGGTCACAAAACCGCATCAAATGACCGGTCGGCGGGGTAGCCGGTGGGCGACCGCGAAGCCGTCGCCTACGCTGGGCGCAACGGAAAGGTGACTCCAATGGCGGAGGTCTATACCAGTAACGGGAATCGGCCCGCACCGGCCCGCAAGATCCGCAAGCTGGCCAACGTCGCACTGAACATCGACGGGACCGTCGGACATATCGAATCGATGGCCGTCGAGGTGCACGACCTCACCGACCGCGTGGGTTCGATGCTCGACCACCTGGACTCCAGCCTGGAACGGCTGGACGACTCGCTGGATTCGCTGAACCTCACGTTGAACGATCTCGCCAAGACCACCTCGACCCTGGCTAACACAATGACGAGTCTGGAAACCCTCATCGACGTGGTCAACCCGCTCATTCGCGTACTCAAGGTCGCGCTCTATCCCACGAAGATCGTGCTGGATTTCGCCGACGATCGGATTGCTCAGGTGGAGCGCGTCCTGAACCGGTAGGCCCACCCGATCGTCATGACTCGACACTCCCGGCGTTTGATTAACATACATACCGGATTGTCGGTAATGTCTCATCGACAGAGACGACGAGGTGAGGACGAAGGGAGTCGCGGTGAGCGATGCATCCGATCAGCCGCGGCGGCCCCGGAAGCTCGATCCGGTTTCCGCCGAGATTCAGTTCGATCGACTGGCCGCGACGGCAGGTCAGCTCCTCAAGGCCGGATCGCGAATCCTGAGCCAACGCCCCACGGAGCGCGACCTGCGCCAAGTCGTCGCCAAGGAAATGCGCCGGTCGTTCGCCGAGCTCGGGCCCGCCTACGTCAAGTTCGGGCAGCTCATCGCATCATCTCCGGGAATGTTTCCCGAGGACCTCTCCGCGGAGTTTCGGTCGCTGCTCGATCAGGTGCCACCGGCGAATCCGCGGACCATTCGTTCCATGCTTGCCGGCGAACTCGGGGCACAACCCGAGGATGTATTCGCCTCATTCGATGAGGTCCCTTTCGCTTCGGCGTCGATCGCCCAGGTGCACAAGGCAACACTCAAGGACGGCACCGCGGTCGTCGTCAAGATCCAGCGCCCCGCGATCCGCACCCGGCTCGCTGCCGATCTGCAGATCCTGAAACAAATCGCTCGTGGTCTCGAACTCACCGAGATGGGCCGGATGTCGAACATCTACGAGGTGATGCAGGACTTTGAGGCCAACCTCGCAGAGGAACTCGATTTCACTCTTGAAGCGCAGGCCATGCGTGACTGGACCGCCGGCCTCGCGGACTCGAAGTACGCTCCGAAAGTGCGTGTACCCCAGCTCTATTCCGAGCTGTGTACCGACAAGGTACTCACCATGGAGTATGTCGAGGGCATCAGAATCGACAATGCGGATGAGATCCGCGCGGCGGGATTCGACGGCCCCGAAGTGGTCAAGACCCTCATGCTTACCCTTTTCGAC
Organism: Mycobacterium sp. D16R12; assembly: GCF_002013465.1. Classification (GTDB taxonomy): domain Bacteria; phylum Actinomycetota; class Actinomycetes; order Mycobacteriales; family Mycobacteriaceae; genus Mycobacterium. The sequence goes on from NZ_MAFC01000035.1 coordinate 10,743, forward strand.
TCGGCGTTCGCCGCAGGCACCTTTCATGGCGATCTGCACGCCGGAAATCTGATGGTGGACCCAGAAGGTCGAATCGTGTTCCTGGACTTCGGAATTGTCGGCCGACTCGATCAGCGGACCCGTAAGACGTTGCGCGAGCTGATCGGTGCACTCATCATCGAACCCGATGATGAGGCAGCTGCGCGAACACTGATCAAGCTGGGCGCCATCGACCCCGGCGCCGACCCCGCCAAGGTCGCCGCGTCGCTGCGAAAAGTGACCGGCCCCATGGGCAACTCATTGGGCAAGATCTCCTACGGCACGATCGGCCGACAGCTCACCGCGTTGGGGCGTGAGCATGACGCCATCCTTCCCAAGGAATTCATCCTGGTCGGCAAGCAACTGCTCTACGTCGAGCGATACACCAAACTGCTTGCACCGGAATGGCAGCCGGTGGGAGATCCAGAGATTCTCACCTATTTCGGCACCCTGATATCGGAATATCAGCAGGCTCGGGAAGAGATCAAGGACAGCAAGGACGGGCTCGGAGAATGACACGGACCGCTGGAAGTCCAGCTCGGTCGACCGCTCGCGATCATCGCTCCGGGCGACGGACCCAGGAGGAACGCAGCGCCGCCATGCGCAGCAGGCTCCTTGATGCGACGGTGGACTGCCTCGTCAACTACGGATACGCGGGCACGACGACCACCCGGGTGGCACAACGTGCCGGCGTCACCCGCGGCGCACTGGTGCACCATTTCCAGTCGAAATCCGAACTTCTCGGAGAATCGGTACGGCACTTGGCGTTCAAACAGGGCCAGGAGATCCTCTCTGAGCTCATAGCGCTGGACCGCGAGAGCGACACCGATTTCATCAGCCGCTGCCTGGACGCGCTCTGGAGGATGCACCAGGGGTCGATGTTCATCGCCACCATGGAACTGTGGATCGCCGCACGCACCGATCCAGAATTGTCCGCGCAGATGGATCAGTTTGAATTCATTGTCATGCAACAATTCTCAACGCTAGGCCAGTCGGTGAGTCAGACCGATGAGGAGTTGCGTGTCATTCGTAACATCACGCTCACCGCGATGGACGCTGTGCGAGGCATCTTGGTCAACAGCATGACGGCGCCGCAGGACGTTCGCGATCAACGGTGGGGACGCGCCAAGGCGATGCTGCTGAACATTGTCGAGTCACCCACAGTCGGTGCACCGCTTGATTCCGCCTTGCGCACCATGGATACCGGAAAGCTCAGTCTTTCCGACTGATCTACTTCGGCTCGCGCGCCGCTGCTTCCTCCATGCGTGACTGCTCGGCCTGGATCACCATGTTCCCGAAGTATCCGATGAACGACGGATCGGAAAGCAGCGCCCAGTCCGGTGCCAGCAGCTTCATGTAGCGCTCGACGTACAGAAGTTGCTTGGAGATCAGCACCAGCTCCCGGGGGAGCCGCACGTCGTATTCCTTGGCCATCACCGCCAGCTGCTTGCCGAGCTGGCCGTACGAGATCGCTGAAAGCTTGGACTGCTGCAGGGGATTGGTGAAATCGGAGATCGACTTGGCGGCCGTCGTGGGGTCGACGACCTTACCCCGATCTCCGATGGCGCCGAGCTTGTAGATTCCGCGACTCACCGCCGCGTGATCATTCTTCACGAACAGATCGACCATGATCTCGGTAAAGATCTTGCGGCTGCGTTCATCGATACGCCCGACGATCCCGAAGTCCAGGAACACGATTCGTCCGCTCGAGTCCACCAACAGGTTGCCCGCGTGCAGATCGCCGTGGAAGAGCCCCTTGTGGAATCCGGTCTCGAACAGTGAATAGACGATGGCCTTGACCAGTCCGACCCCGTCGAATCCCGCGGCGGCAAGCTCGCCGACGTTGTCGATCCGGATACCTTCGACGTATTCCATCGTCAGCACACGTTCGGTGGTGTATTCCCAGAACACCTTGGGAACGCGCACCTTATCGCCGTATTCGGTGTCCGCCAGGCTCGCGATCCACTGTTCCATCGCGTGCCCCTCGGCCGCGAAATCGAGTTCCTCGTTGAGGTTCTGCTCAAAGTCCTCGACGATCTCGGGTGCATTGCTCGCGCGTCCCAGATCAGTCTTGACGATCAAGCGGGCGAGGCGTCCGATGATCCGAACGTCGGCGGCCAGCCTGGTGCGGATCTTCGGCCGCTGAATCTTCACCACCACCCGCTCACCCGATTTGAGCGTCGCGTGGTGGACCTGAGCGATAGACGCAGAGGCGAACGGATGGTCGTCGAATGTCGCGAATATCGTTGCGGGATCCGCACCTAACTGTTCGCGCAGCGATTGACGAATCAACTCGGGGGACGCGGGCGGAACCCTGTCCAGAAGCGTGCGGAACTCATTGGACAGCGTTTCCGGAAACACGCCGGGGGATGACGCGATGATCTGGCCGAGCTTCACATAGGTGGGGCCCATGAGGGCGAAGGTGCGGCGTAGCTCATGTGCGGCCCGTACTTCCAGTGTTCTTCCACGCCGCGGTTTCGTCAGCAGGCGCGCTCCCGATCCGGCGAGCCGGGCGACAACGACGCCAAACCTCCCGGCCTCCACGCGAAATGGCGGGGGATGCAGTGTGACCCGAGGGCGGGTGATCTCGATATCGATCGACCTGCTCTTCGGCGACGAATTCACCGCCGCGGCCGGTTGTTCCGAGGTAGATTCCGGGACGACGGGCTGTTGTCTCCCGTTCTCGGACAATCCGGCAGTGACCGGCGCCGCATCGTTGCCCGCGCCCTCGGGGGTGGTCATGAGCGCCACTGTAATACATACGAGCACAGTTGTATGTAACGTGTTTTGGGCTACCGATCGGTAGCTGCCGAATCGGATTCAGGTGCCCACAGGCCTGTCTGTATGTGACCGCCCTGTACCGGTATTTAGTCAGCTCGCCGTGCGAGATCTGCGGTAATTGCATCTTACATACACGAGGGTATGTATGTTACGTTCGGAGCCGCTGGCATCAATCCGTGCCAGACCACTGACAAAGGAGTCTTTCGCCCATGTCCGAGCTGCACTCCAGCATTGATCTCCCGTACAGCATCGACAAGCTCTGGTCGGTGTTGCCGGACCTCAACAAGTACGACGAGTGGATGACCATCCACACCGGATTCAAGGGCGATGTCCCCGCGATCGAGGACATCAAGGTCGGCACCAAGTTCTCCGAAATCGTCACCCTGATGGGCATGGCCAACACGGTCGAGTGGACCGTGCAGGAGTTCACCCCGACCGACGAGGTGCTGTCCGCGAAGAAGGGCGCCTTCAAGCTGGGCGGCACGGGCATGGCCGGCGTCGAGGCCATCATCAAGTCAAGCGTCGAGGAAATCGACGCTGACAACACGAGGGTGAACGTGGATTCGTCCTTCTCGGGGCAGATGCTCACCGGAGCCATCGGTACGGCCATCGACAAGGCCGTACAAGAGGAGCTCGAAAACTCCGTCGCCCGACTCAAGGAATTGCTGGCCAAGGAGCTCGGTTAACCGAGCTCCCCGGGCCGGGCCCATTTGACGTCGATCACTTTCACTGAAGAAAGCAGGACACATGCTCGACTGGTCACCGATTGACCTCGCGGTGCGTGACGCCGTTCGCCAGTTCATCGACAAGGAGGTCAGACCTCACGTCGACGCACTGGAGTCCGGCGAGATGGAGCCGTACCCCGTCATTCGCAAGATGTTCACCACCTTCGGCATCGATGCGCTTGCCAAAGAGAGCTTGCAGAAGCAGATCGAGAATAAGAAGGCTCGCGAGGCCGCGGTGGCAGCTGGGGAGCCACTGGAGGATTCCAAGAAGTCCGATGGCGGGGGCGCCATGGGTATGGCCGGGGGCTCGGCCAGCATGGGATTTGTTCTCACCAGTGAAATCTCGCGCGTCTGTATGGGTTTGGTGACGGGCATGGGCGTGAGCATGGGCCTTACCGTGCCGACCATCGCCTCTCGCGGCACCGCCGCACAGATGGAACGGTGGCTACCCGAACTGGTCACCTACGAGAAGGTGGGCGCGTGGGCCATCACCGAACCCGATTCGGGCTCTGACGCGTTCGGCGGCATGAAAACGTATGTCACCCGGGACGGTGAGGACTACATCCTCAACGGACAGAAGACCTTCATCACCAATGGGCCCGATGCCGACGTAGTCGTCGTCTATGCCAAGTTGGACGAGAAGGACCCGTCGGTCGACAAGCGGGACCGCACGGTGCTGACCTTTGTACTGGACAAGGGTATGGAGGGCTTTGTGCAGTCAAAGCCTTTCCGCAAGATGGGCATCCACAGCTCCCGTACCGGCCAGCTGTTCTTTGAGAACGTCCGTCTCGGAAAGGACCGGCTCCTCGGCGAAACCGAGACCAGTGACCAGGGCGACGGCCGCGACAGTGCACGCGCGAACTTCTCGATGGAGCGCATCGGTGTGGCGGCCCTGGCCCTCGGGGTTATCGAGGAATGCCTGCGACTCTCCCTGGATTATGCGAAGACTCGCACCTTATGGGGCAAGGAGATCGCCCAGTTCCAGCTCATCCAGCTCAAGCTGGCCAAGATGGAAGTGGCCCGGATCAACGTACGGAACATGATGTTCCACGCCATCGAGGGCATGTCCGAGGGCAAGACGCCCTCGCTCTCGGAGGCCTCGGCCATCAAGCTCTACTGCTCGGAGGCCGCCACCGACGTCGCGATGGACGCCGTGCAGCTCTTCGGCGGCAACGGCTATATGACGGAGTATCGAGTCGAACAGCTGGCGCGCGACGCTAAGTCGCTCATGATCTACGCCGGCAGCAACGAGGTGCAGATCACCCACATTGCCAAGGGCCTGCTCGCCGGGTAACGCCGACAAGGCGGCCGTATCCGGGAGTCAGGTTTCGGTGCGGCCGCCTGTCAGCCCGACGGCCTGGGCACACAAGGCCTGGTCGTGTTCGGCAAACCATTAATTGTTTTCCATTCTCCGCACGCAGTCGTACTCTCGCGACAGCGTTGACTCATGGAATTGTCGTGATGTGCAACGACGAACAATGCGGTTCTCAAGTGCATCCATGACGCAAGGCGTCTGAGTGCTGCGGCGTCGGCGGAGAACAGAAGCGATGAAATGTTAGAGGAACACAAGTACAAGGGTTCGATCGATACCTTTATCGAGAATTTCGTTCACCGGACGAAGCGAGCGAGAGTCGAGAACCAGGCATACCGATACGGTATGCACAGTCTGCTTCACGACCTTTGGAATTACCTGGATGAACGGTGGGTTTCATATCCCAATATCCCAGTTCCCAAGGTAACCGAGCCTTCCGGGTACGTTCTGCGCCTTCTTGTTGATCTAGGCGCGACATCGACATGTTTGGCATTCGACACCCCGCTCGGCGATGACAGGTCGACCTACGACCGTATTGGTATCGAAAACCTGTCCCGTTGTCTTGAGGACGCCTATTCCTGGGATTACGACGGGCTGTTGATCTGCACCCCGACTCTGGCATTTTATATACGCGAACCATGTGCGCCTAATATTCCCAAGGAGCACCTGTTGTTCCGGGATCGTTGAGTCCGTTCCAGCTGAACCCGACAGGTCCAGCAGCAGACCTAGCACTCGCACCGGCGGCGCTCCTAGCGCCCTGACGTACCGTGTGCATGTGCGCAAGTCGAACACCGCCCCACGGTTCACCGGGAAGTTCTGGAAGCTCCTCGGTGCCGCCACCGACAAGAACCAGAGCCAGTCGCTGGACCTCGTGGACGCCTCGAAGAAGTACGACGAGAAGGCCAAGGACCTCACCGACGAGCAGCTCACCAAGGCGGCCAAGAAGCTCGACCTGGCTGAGGGCATCGAGTCCAAGGACATCGGCCAGTTCCTCGCGATCGTGCGTGAGGCCGCCGAGCGCACCATCGACGAGCGACCGTTCGACGTTCAGCTGTTGGGTGCATTGCGCATGCTCGACGGCGACGTCATCGAAATGGCCACCGGAGAGGGTAAGACCCTCACCGGCGCGATTACCGCCGCCGCGTACGCGCTGGGCGGGCGCAGCGTGCATGTCATCTCGGTCAACGACTACCTGGCCCGGCGTGACGCCGAATGGATGGGATCGCTGCTGGAGCGGCTGGGATTGACGGTCGGATGGATCACCGAGGAATCCACTGCCGATGAACGTCGCAAGGCCTACGCCTGTGACGTCACATACGGGTCGGTCAACGAAATCGGCTTCGACGTGCTGCGCGACCAGCTGGCGATTGACGTCGACGACCTGGTGTCACCGAGCCCCGACGTCGCGGTCGTCGACGAGGCCGACTCGGTACTGGTCGACGAGGCCCTGGTGCCCTTGGTGCTGGCCGGCACCAGCCATCGGGAAGCTCCGAGCTCGGAGGTCATCGAGGCGGTACGCGAGCTGACCGCTGGAGAGGACTACGAGGCCGACAACGATCGCCGCAACATCTTCCTCACCGACACCGGTGCCCGGAGGCTGGAAAAGCGCCTCGGGAACATCGACCTGTACTCCGAGCAGAACGTCGGGACGACCCTCACCGAGGTCAACGTTGCTCTGCACGCACATGTGCTTTTGGAGCGCGACGTGCACTACATCGTGCGCGATGGTGCAGTGCACCTCATCAACTCTTCACGGGGCCGCATCGCGGCCCTGCAGCGCTGGCCCGACGGCTTGCAGGCAGCGGTCGAAGCCAAGGAGGGCATCGAAACCACCGACACCGGTGAGGTTCTCGACACGATCACCGTGCAGGCCCTCATCAACAGATACCCGCGTGTGTGCGGAATGACCGGTACGGCACTCGCAGCAGGTGAACAGCTTCGGCAGTTCTACAAGTTGGGCGTCTCACCGATCCCGCCCAACACCCCGAACATTCGCGAGGACCAGCCCGACCGCGTGTACATCACCGAGGCGAGCAAGAACGACGCCCTGGTCGCGCATATCGCTGAGATCCACGCCACCGGCCAGCCGGTGCTCGTCGGCACGCACGATGTCGCCGAATCTGAGGCGCTGCATCACCGTTTGGTGCGTTCGGGTGTTCCTGCCGTGGTGCTGAACGCCAAGAACGACGCCGAGGAGGCTCGCGTCATCGCCGAGGCCGGGGCGCTTAAGACCGTCACGGTATCTACTCAGATGGCCGGCCGCGGTACCGATATCCGGCTGGGCGGCTCCGAGGAGACCGATTACGACGCCGTCGTGGAAGTGGGTGGGCTGCACGTCGTCGGCACCGGACGGCACCGCACCGAACGGCTTGACAACCAGCTGCGCGGACGTGCCGGGCGCCAGGGCGACCCGGGTTCGTCGGTCTTCTTTTCCAGCTGGGAGGACGAGGTTGTTGTGGCATACCTTGATTCGGCCAAGCTCCCTACCGAGACCGATGACGACGGACAGATCCTCAGCACCAAGGCCGGCGGTCTACTCGACCATGCCCAGCGGGTCGCCGAGGGTGCGATGCTCGATCTGCATGCCAACACCTGGCGTTACAACCAGCTGATCGCCCAGCAGCGTGCCATCATCTCCGATCGTCGCGACACCTTGCTGCGCACCGACACCGCCCGCAAGGAGCTCAAGGAGCGTTCTGCTGAGCGCTATGACGAGCTGGCGGAGGAACTTTCCGATGAGCGGCTGGAGCGCATCTCGCGGCAGATCATGCTGTACCACCTCGACCGGGGTTGGGCGGACCACCTGGCGTACCTCTCGGATGTACGAGAGAGCATCCACCTGCGTGCGCTCGGGCGGCAGAACCCGATCGACGAATTCCACCGGCTTGCCGTAGATGCCTTCGCCTCGCTGGCGGCCGACGCCGTGGAGGCGGCACAGCAGACCTTCGAAACCGCGAATCTGGTTGATGACGAACAGGGATTGGATCTGTCCAAGCTTGCCCGGCCGACCTCGACGTGGACGTACATGATCCACGACGACCCGCGCAAGAACGACAGCCTCTCGATTCTGAACCTGCCCGGCGTCTTCAGCTGACGACAAGCCACCTGTTTACGCGGGGTATCGCTCCGCGAATATGAGAGGCTGACCGGATGGGAACCGATGAGCCGCTTGCGCGAAGAGCTTCAGCTCCCGCGGAACCGCCCTCCGGAGACGACCGGATACTGACGGTCCCCAATGTGCTGAGCGTCATCCGGCTGGCGTTCATCCCGCTGTTCCTGTATCTGCTGCTGGTGAAGCACGCCGACGGCTGGGCCGTCGCCATTCTGATGCTGAGCGGCTTCACCGACTGGGCCGACGGCAAGATTGCCCGGCTGATGAATCAGTCGTCACACCTGGGCACACTTCTGGACCCGGCCGCAGATCGGCTGTACATGGTGACCACCCCGATCGCGTTCGCCATCCGGGACATCGTGCCGTGGTGGATCGTCCTCACCCTGCTGGCCCGCGACGTCATTCTCACCCTCGGACTGCCCATCGTGCGCCGCCGTGGAATCGAGGCGTTGCCGGTCAACTACATCGGCAAGGCCGCGACCTTCGCATTGATGTCTGCGTTCCCGCTGATCCTCATCGGTGAATGGGACTCGTTGTGGGGCAGGATAATCGGCCCCTGCGGGTGGGCATTCCTGATTTGGGGGATGGGTATGTACCTGTGGACGTTCGTGCTCTACATCGCGCAGATCGTGCTGGTGGTCCGGCAGTTGCCAAAGGTCAGCACCTGACATGACTACCGACGACCCCATACACGGCGCCGGGCCGCATCTTATGGGCGGCTTCGACCCCGAGGAAGGTCTGGGCCATCACAGCGCGAACCGACCCAAGCGCAATCCGGTGCCCTCGCTGTTGCGGACCCTGCTCTCCGATCATCTGGACGCCGGATACGCCGAGGCTGCTGCCGCCCGCCGCAACGGGGTCGCTCCGCGCTCACGTCTGGCTGAATGGGGTTGGCAGGCAGTCGCTGCCATCGCCATCGCCGCCGTCTTCGCGGCGGCCGTCGCGCAGACCACCCGGATCGCGCCCGGCGTCATGCAGGAGAAGCAGGGACTGCTGGCAAGTATCCGCAGTGAACAGCGTGATTCGGGAGCACTCGAGTCGACGCGTGACCAGTTGTCGGCAGAGGTGGCCGGCGCTCGGCGCAGCCAACTGGAAGGCAATGAGCAGGGCAAGGAGCTGCTGAATCGGTTGGACCAGTTGGGTCTTGCGGCGGCGAGCACCCAGGTGCGCGGACCAGCGCTGATCGTCACGCTGGCCGATCCGGGCAGTACCGGCGACCTTTCCGACGTCTCTAAGGAACGTATTCCCCGTAGTCAACAGGTGATTCTCGACCGCGATATGCAACTCGTCGTGAACTCGCTGTGGACCAGTGGTGCAGAGGCGATTTCGGTCTCGGACGTGCGCGTCGGCCCGAACGTGACGATGCGTCAGGCCGGGGGAGCGATCCTGGTCGACAATCAGCCCATCAGCTCGCCGTACCGGATAGTCGCCATCGGCCCCGCCAACACGATGAAGTCCTCGTTCGAGCGCAGTCCGGGCATGGCCAGGATGCGGCTCTTACAGAAGTCCTATGGCATCCGGCTCACCCTCGGTACCCAGGAGAACGTCCAGCTGGCCCCGGCGGTTAATCGGGACGTGAAGTACGCCAAGGAAATTCCAGTAGGAAATCGATGACATGAGACGGACCGTGACGAGGAGAGGATGTAGACGATGATCGGCATTGTCGCGCTGGCGATCGGCGTGGTTTTGGGGCTGGTGTTTCACCCTAACGTGCCCGACGCTGTCGCCCCGTACTTGCCGATCGCGGTGGTAGCGGCGCTCGATGCGCTTTTCGGCGGTGCCCGGGCCTATTTGGACCAGATATTCGATTCGAAGGTGTTCGTGGTCTCCTTCGTGTTCAACGTGCTGGTAGCGGCGCTGATCGTGTTCGTGGGCGACCAGCTCGGGGTCGGCACACAGCTGTCCACCGCTATCATCGTCGTTCTCGGCATCCGCATCTTCGGCAACGCTGCCGCCCTGCGGCGCAGGTTGTTTGGGGCGTAAGCCAGTGAACCAATCCCATCCCGCACAGCCGGATCCACGACCCGAACCGCACCCCGGCAAGCACGAGATGCCCAAGACGCGTCGTCCGCCGACGCGCACCCAGATCACCTTTGGAGTGCTGGGTGTCGCGCTGTGCGCACTGCTGGGGCTGGCAATCACCACTCAGGTTCGCCAAACCGAATCCGGAGATGGCCTGGACGCCGCGCGGCCCGCTGACCTGCTGGTGCTGCTCGACTCGTTGCAGCAGCGCGACGCCAACCTGAACAAGGAGATCGCAGATCTGCAGCAGAGCCTTATCACCATGCGCGCCAGCGGAACCGGCAATCAGGCGGTGATCAATGACGCCAAGGCTCGACTGTCGGCGCTGTCGATCATGGTGGGAACCGTCGGTGCCACCGGACCGGGTGTCATCCTGACCATCAACGATCCCGGGCAGGGCCTCGGACCGGAAGCCCTACTCGACATCATCAACGAGCTACGGGCGGCCGGTGCCGAGGCGATCGAGATCAAGTCGGGCGACCAGTCGGTGCGCATCGGCGTTGATTCGTGGGTGACCGGGACCCCCGGGCAGCTCACCGTCGATGGCACGCTCCTGGCACCCCCGTATTCGGTTCTGGCGATAGGCGATCCGCCGACACTCGCGGCGGCTATGAACATTCCGGGCGGCGCCGTTGACACCGTGTCGCGAGTCGGCGGTGGCGTTACCATTGACCAGCCGACACGCGTAGACATCACCACCTTGCGGGAACCCAAACCGCGCCAATACGCTCAGCCCGGCAAGTAGCCCTCCGGGCCCAGCGACCACGCAGACCACTGACCGAGAGCAAGGATGATTCACCGTGACCGAAATTCCTGCCGACCTGCACTACACCGAGGAGCACGAATGGGTGCGGCGCACGGGTGAGCGCACCGTGCGCATCGGAATCACCGACTACGCACAGTCACAGCTCGGCGACGTGGTGTTCGTCCAGCTGCCCGATGTCGGCTCGGATCTGACCGCCGGCTCGACGTTCGGTGAGGTGGAGTCCACCAAGTCGGTTTCTGACCTGTTTGCGCCGATCACCGCGAAAGTTGTTGGCGCGAATGGTGATTTGGATTCCAACCCGCAGCTTGTCAATTCCGACCCGTATGACGGGGGATGGTTGGTCGATCTCGAAGCCGCCAGTGCGGCAGACCTCGACGTGGCTCTTAATGACCTCTTAGACGCATCGGGATATGGTGACGCCACCGATTAGGAGGGCACCAGTTCTCCAACCAGTCCGATGACCACTATTTCGGGCGGACCACTGGCCGATACGGCCGAGGTGGCCCGTTACGGGCAGTCAGACGGTACGGTCGGAAATGAGCGGCGATGAGCGCTCGCCGCGAAGAGCATGAGGGCAGATGAGGGTCGCGAAGAGCATCACGCTCAGCGAGATCCGCACTGACAATCGAATCCTCCAGGGGCGAGGAAGAAGGAGCGATGGTGACCGATAACGACAAGGACGACACGTCAGGCGAGGTCACCGCGGAGACGACCTCGGTGTTCCGCGCCGATTTTGCGACGGAGCTGGAAGCGCCCGCACAGGCCGCTACCGACGTGTCGGGTGTCGAGGGATTGCCTGCCGGTTCGGCACTATTGGTGGTCAAGCGCGGACCCAACGCGGGATCGCGATTCCTGCTCGATCAGGCAACCACGTCGGCCGGACGGCACCCCGACAGCGACATCTTCCTCGATGACGTCACGGTAAGCCGTCGGCACGCCGAATTCCGGCTTGACAGTGACGAATTCCAGGTCGTCGACGTGGGCAGCCTCAACGGCACCTACGTCAACCGCGAGCCCGTGGATTCGGCGGTTCTCGCCAACGGCGACGAAGTGCAGATCGGAAAGTTCCGTCTGGTCTTCCTGACCGGGCCGAAGTCGGCCGGCGATGACACCGCCTCGGGTGGCCAGTGACAGCTCCCGACCGGCCGGCTCTCACCGGAATGTCGATTGGGTCGGTACTCGACCTATTGCGTCCGGAGTTTCCGGACGTCACGATCTCGAAGATTCGATTCCTCGAATCGGAGGGCCTGGTTACCCCGTCGCGTAGCGCGTCGGGGTATCGCCGGTTTTCGGCCTATGACGCCGAGCGGCTCCGCTTCATCCTGACTGCACAACGCGATCACTACCTGCCGTTAAAGGTGATCAAGGAGCAGCTCGATGCCCAGCCCGACGGCGCTCTGCCCGATGTGGCGGGTTTCAGCGGCGGCCCTCGTCTCTTCGCAATCAGCGATAGCGAAGACACCAACGGTGTTGCCCATCAAGGATTTCCATCTGTACGCCCCACCCGGCTCAGCCGCGAGGACCTGCTGTCTCGTTCCGGTGCTGACGAGGTGCTGCTGACCTCGCTCATCAAGGCGGGGATCATCACCACGGGCCCGGGCGGTTTCTTCGATGAATACACGGTCTTGATCGTTCAGTGCGCCGCCGAGCTGGCCGACTATGGTGTCGAGCCGCGGCACCTGCGCACCTTCCGATCGGCAGTCGATCGCGAGACCGATTTGATTGCCCAGATTGTGGGCCCGACCGTCAAAGCCAACAAGGCAGGAGCCCGCGACCGCGCCGATGACCTGATCCGAGAGGTGGCGGCGCTGTCGATCGCGCTCCACGGCGCGATGATCAAGTCTGCCGTGCGCGGCGTCCTCGATCGCTGAGGACTAGACTCGCGGTACGACAGAAGTACTGGTGTTGGAGGGCACGATGAGCGAAGTTCGAGTCGTGGGAATCCGCGTGGAGCAGCCCCAGAACCAGCCGGTGTTGTTGCTGCGGGAGTCCGACGGCGATCGTTACCTGCCGATTTGGATCGGTCAGTCCGAGGCCGCGGCCATCGCCCTGGAACAGCAGGGGGTGGAACCGGCGCGGCCGCTGACCCATGACCTGATCCGCGATCTCATTGCCGCCCTTGGGCATTCACTCAAGGAAGTGCGGATCGTTGATCTGCAAGAAGGCACGTTCTATGCGGATCTTGTTTTCGATAGCGATATCCGGGTATCGGCACGACCGTCGGATTCGGTGGCAATCGCGCTGCGCGTAGGGGTTCCGATCTACGTCGAGGAAGCCGTACTGGCCGAAGCGGGCTTGATCATTCCCGACGAGGATGACGAGGACTCCGGCGGAGCGCTGCGAGAAGACGAGGTCGAGAAGTTCAAGGAGTTCCTGGACAGCGTGTCGCCCGACGACTTCAAGGCCACAGAAGGCCCGTAAACAGGGCCTTAAGTAACGAGTAAGTCTCAACCTGACCTTTACAGTCTCGACCCGGGCGCGTCGCGTTGACCGTAATTTCCCGAAGGCCATAATTTGACTCAGCGGCCGGCACGGGGCAGCGCAAGGAGCGTATGCTCGGAGAATTCGTGCTTGGACGAACGCACTACCGGCGAACTGAGAACCACAGGACGGTAGCCGGAGAAGCGATCGCGAGAGGGAGCAGAAGTGGTTGAAGAGCCGCAGCAGGGGCAGCTGGAGATGACATTGGACAACGGCGCCACTGGTTCCGTCGACTCCGCGTCTGCCGGGCCTGTCCAGCCGGGTCTCTTCCCGGATGACTCCGTTCCCGACCAGCTCGTTGGCTACCGCGGACCCAGCGCCTGCCAGGTTGCCGGCATCACGTACCGGCAGCTGGACTACTGGGCCCGCACCTCACTGGTGGTTCCCTCGATCCGCGGCGCCGCCGGCTCCGGCAGCCAGCGCCTGTACTCCTTCAAGGACATCCTGGTCCTCAAGATCGTCAAGCGACTGCTGGACACCGGAATCTCACTGCAGAACATCAGAGTTGCCGTCGAACACCTGCGTCAGCGTGGGGTCGAGGATCTCGCGAACATCACGCTGTTCTCGGACGGCACCACTGTCTATGAATGCACCTCCGCTGAAGAGGTCGTCGATCTACTGCAGGGCGGACAGGGTGTATTCGGCATCGCGGTCAGCGGTGCCATGCGCGAGCTGACCGGCGCCATCGCCGAGTTCCCGGGGGAGCGCGCCGACGGCGGCGAGGCCATCGAGGCGCCCGAGGACGAGCTGGCCTCCCGTCGCAAGGATCGTGCCCGCAAGATCGGCTGATCCGGCTCCACCAACTCGGCGGTCTGGACCAGAGGGTTAACTCGCGTAAACTGGTCGAGCATCGCCCGTGGGCGGGAGAGTGTCATGACCGCCAGTCATGGCCGCCGAAGGAGCAACACCTCTCCGCCAATCTCTCAGGCCCCCGAACCGCTCTCGGCCCCGATGCCTCTGAAAAGCGGTGATCCGATCTTGTGACCGGATCACCCGCCGACGGGGAAAGGCTCTCACCTCGGGAATCTGCCCGGTGGGACGACCGAATCTCTCAGGCGCCCGTACCGGGTTGATGACAGAGGGAGGGGAGACGCCGTCGCGTGCCTGTCGCGTGACTCGGCCTTCCGGGAGTGTCATGTCTTTCGCCGATCGCCATATCGGTCCCACCGCCGCTGATATCGACACCATGCTCACCACCATCGGCGTGGCCAGCCTCGACGAGCTTGCCGAGAAGGCCGTTCCGGCCAGCATCCTGGATGAGCAGCACGGCGGCCTCGCCACCGGCCTCGACGCGCTCCCGGCAGCAGCATCCGAGCACGAAGCTCTGGACGCACTGCGGAAACTCGCCAGCCAGAACACGATTGCCGTGTCGATGATCGGGCAGGGCTACTTCGACACACTGACGCCGCCGGTACTTCGCCGGAACATCCTGGAGAACCCGGCCTGGTACACCGCGTACACGCCATACCAGCCGGAGATCAGTCAGGGACGCCTTGAGGCGCTACTCAACTTCCAAACCATGGTCGCCGAGCTCACCGGCCTCGACATCGCGAATGCCTCGATGCTCGACGAGGGTACGGCCGCCGCCGAGGCGATGACGCTCATGCATCGCGCCGTGAAGTCCGGCTCCAACCGTCTGATTGTCGACGTCGATGTGTACGGGCAGACGGCGGCCGTGATCGCCACCCGCGCCGAACCACTCGGCATCGAGGTGCTGACCGCCGACCTCACGCAGGGACTGCCCGAAGGCGAGTTCTTCGGAGTGATCGTGCAGCTGCCCGGTGCGTCCGGGCTGGTGCGCGACTGGACCTCGGTCATCTCCGAGGCTCATCAGCGCGGCGCGCTGGTGGCGGTGGGCGCCGACCTGCTGGCCCTCACCCTCATCGCGCCACCCGGCGACATCGGTGCCGACGTCGCCTTCGGCACCACCCAACGCTTTGGGGTGCCCATGGGATTCGGTGGCCCACATGCCGGATACCTCGCGGTACACACGGCGCACGCCCGGCAGCTGCCCGGACGCCTCGTCGGGGTGTCGGTGGACGCCGACGGCGCGCCCGCGTACCGGCTCTCGCTGCAGACCCGCGAACAGCACATCCGCCGCGACAAGGCGACCAGCAATATCTGTACCGCGCAGGTGCTGCTGGCGGTGATAGCCGCCATGTACGCGAGCTACCACGGGCCGGAAGGGTTGCGCACCATCGCCACCCGGGTGCACCGCAATGCACAGCTGCTGGCCTCCGGGCTGACCCGCGGCGGCCACACCGTGGTGCATGACCGATTCTTCGACACGGTGCTGGTGCACGTTCCTGGCAAGGCGTCAGAGATCCAGGCCGCCGCCAAGGCCGAAGGGGTCAACATCTGGAGCCCCGACGGCGACCACGTCTCGATCGCCTGTGATGAGGCCACAACGCTGCCCCACCTGGTGTCGGTACTGCGGGCATTTGGAACCGACTTCGGTGGCGGTACCTCCGACCCTTCAGATATCGCGACCCGCGACTCGGATTACCTGACACATCCGGCCTTCAACCGCTACCACAGCGAGACCGACATGATGCGATACCTGCGCGCGCTGTCGGACAAGGATATTGCGTTGGACCGCAGCATGATTCCGCTCGGATCCTGCACCATGAAGCTGAACGCCGCCGCCGAGATGGAGCCCATCACCTGGCCGCAGTTCGCCGCTCAGCACCCGTTCGCCCCGGCGAGTGATTCTCGCGGTCTGCGTACGCTGATCGCCGATCTCGAAGGCTGGCTGGCCGATATCACCGGGTACGACAACGTGAGCCTGCAGCCCAACGCGGGATCGCAGGGCGAGTACGCGGGGCTGCTGGCCATCCGGCAGTACCACATCGACCGCGGCGACAGCGATCGTGAGGTGTGCCTGATCCCGTCGAGCGCCCACGGCACCAACGCCGCCTCTGCGGCGCTGGCGGGCATGCGCGTCGTGGTGGTGGCCTGCCGCGAGAACGGCGATGTCGACCTGGACGACCTGCGGGCCAAGATTGCGGCGAATGCCAGCGCGCTGGCGGCGATCATGATCACGTACCCGTCGACGCACGGTGTCTACGAGCACGACATCGCCGACATCTGTGCAGCCGTGCATGACGCCGGGGGCCAGGTGTACGTCGATGGTGCGAACCTCAACGCCCTTGTGGGACTTGCCCGTCCCGGGCGCTTCGGCGGCGATGTGAGCCACCTGAACCTGCACAAGACGTTCTGCATCCCTCACGGCGGCGGGGGACCCGGTGTCGGACCTGTCGCGGTGCGCAGCCACCTCGCGCAATACCTGCCAGGGCACCCGTACGCCGAGGAACTGCCCGGTGGCGCCGTGGTCTCGTCGGCGCCCTATGGTTCGGCATCGATCCTGCCGATCACCTGGGCCTACATCCGGATGATGGGACCCGACGGCCTGCGGGCGGCGTCGCTGACCGCCATCGCCTCGGCCAACTACCTGGCACGCCGTCTCGATGAGTACTACCCGGTGCTCTACACCGGCGATAGCGGCATGGTGGCCCACGAGTGCATCTTGGACCTGCGGGAGATCACCAAGAACACCGGCGTTACCGTCGACGATGTGGCCAAGCGCCTGGCCGACTACGGTTTCCATGCACCGACCATGAGCTTCCCGGTGGCCGGCACGCTCATGGTGGAGCCCACCGAGAGTGAGAGCCTGGCCGAGGTGGACGCCTTCTGCGAGGCGATGATCGCGATCAAGGCCGAGATCGACAAGGTCGGCTCCGGAGTGTGGCCGGTGGAGGACAACCCGCTGCGCGGGGCGCCGCACACCGCCGAATCTCTCACCGCCGACGAGTGGAACCACCCCTACGGCCGGACCGAGGCGGCTTACCCGCTCGGAAAGGGTTTCCGCCCCAAGGTGTGGCCGCCGGTGCGTCGCATCGACGGTGCCTACGGCGACCGCAATCTGGTGTGCTCCTGCCCACCGATCGAGGCCTTCGCCGAGTAGCGATGTCGACGAGCAGTCCTCCGCGTGCGGGGGACTGCTCGCGGCTAGGACACGAAGCGCGTGATGGCCGCGGCGAGCTCCGGGCTGTTCGAGGCTGCCAGGTTCTGGTAGGCACCGCCGGTCTGCTGAGCAAGCGCCTGCCAGGTCTGCTGATCGGAGTCGTTGCCGAAGTCGATCACGTTGATGCGCACGGGCCTAGCCGGATCCTTCTGGCGGTTGATCGTGTCGATGAGGCCGGCACTGTCCAGACTCTGATCGGTATGCGAGTGGCCCGCCACGATCAACACCGAATTGACTTGATTCGGCCGGAAGCCATTAACCGCTTCCTGATACACGTTGCGCAACGTGGTGAATGCCACCGCGCCGTTGGACGTCGGCTGCAGCGCCGTCAACGCGTCGGCCACACTCTGCGACCTGGGCGAGCCCTCGACATCGTCGGAGGCGGCACCCAACCGCACGACGGTGTTGCCTTCCTTGCCGTCATACGTCCAGAGTCCGATACCGGAGCCCGGGGCAACGGTACGGATGCGGTTGGCAAGCGCCCCAGTCACATCGGACAACTTCACGCCCTCGGAGGACAAAGAGGAATCCAACATGACGGTGGTGGCCCCGGCGCCCGTTGAGGTGCCATCGGCCAATGCGACACGAACCTTGTCCTCGATGCTCAGCGGTTTGTCGATCTTCGCGAAGCTCACCACATCGCTACTGGGCAGGTCCGTCCCCTCGGCGCGGAAGCCGGCGGCCGCGAGATCTTTGAGCTGATCCTTATCGCCCAGGAAACGCGCGAATTGGCTTGCCGCGGTGTGCTGCTCCTCAGAGAGCCACCCACCGTCCAGCTGCACCGTGGGGTAGTCGGCAATCGGTGTCGCCCCGGCGGGCAACCATGCGGCGACGACCTTCTTGGCATCTCCGTTGTTGCGGGTGCGGGCGTATAGCTGCTGCTCGGTGGTGACCACGGAGTGCACGACGGCACCCGGCTGCTCGCCACCGTCAAGCAGCGCGCCCATGGCATCGGAGAGATTGTTCGCGGGCAGCTTGGGGGCCGTCGCGGCCAATGATGCGGCCGCACCGGCACCGAGCTCGGGCGAATCGCCGGGACGAACGCTGGCGGCCGCCACCGCTTCCGCGGCGAGCTGCGCCGCATCGGCGTTACCGCTCGACGGCAGCGCCAATCGCAACGAGCCCCACCCAGGAAGGCCGAAGCCGTCCAGCGAGTTCGGAACGCTCTGCAGCGCAGGCAGATCCGCCCAGCTCTTATCGTTAGGAATGGCCTGGCGCAGGCGCGGGGTGACCGCGATCACGACCGGTGTACTGACCAAGGACCGGCTGTCGCTCACGATGTTGGTCTTCGATGCCGCCTTCAGCCGTGCCGAGGAGATCGAGCTCCCCGGGATCCACAGCGCCGGTTGCGCTCCGAGCTCGGCGGGCCACTGGCCCGTCAGTCCTTTGATCACATTGGTTGTGTCTGCCGGGCGCACCGACACGGTGAAGCAGTAGTCGCCGATCACCTCGTGCTTTTGGTTGAACCGTTCGGACAACTCGCCAATCCGGTCCGCGATCGACGGGTCAGCAACCACGGCGATCGCGTTGTTTCCGTGCACACAGGTGGCAGAGGCCTCTGCTTGGTTGTCGGTCGTCCGCCTGTCGAAGTACCACCACAGTCCGACGGACACGGCCACCACCAGCACGGCCGCGACGACGCCGACCAGTCCCTTGCTGACACCCCAGTTGCTACCGCCGCTGCGGTGCGACCGCTGGAAGCTGCCCGTATCGAACTCTGAACCGGGGCTCGGCTCGTATTCCGGCTCGGAGTCCGCTTCCCAATCGTCGTTGTCGTCCCGATCGTTTGGGCTACCCGACCCAGATGCGCTGTGCCTGCCCATGTGTTGTCGCGACCCTTCTGATCGTGTCTAAATACTTGTCCAGCGGTTGAGTACCAGCCCCGCTGCGCGTCGGCCCGAGTCTACTGTCCCTGACCGTCGATACCACGGTGCGCGCAACCAAACCGCGTCCAAATAGACACGGAGACGTACCCTGCACCACGAGGTAAAGGCACGCCCGACGGCCATCCGCTACTTGGCCGCCGCGGCCTTGTACTCGCGACGCCGCCGGTGCAGGATCGGCTCGGTGTACCCGTTCGGCTGATCCTTACCCTCCAGAATGAGCTCCTTAGCGGCCTCGAAGGCAATGTTGCTGTCGAAGTCCGGAGCCATCGGACGGTAGTCCTTGTCACCGGCGTTCTGCCGATCGACAACCGGTGCCATCCGCTTGAGACCCTCGACCACCTCGTCCTCGGTGATGACATCGTGACGCAGCCAGTTGGCCAGCAGCTGGCTGGAGATACGCAAGGTAGCGCGATCTTCCATGAGCGCCACGTCGTGGATGTCCGGAACCTTGGAACAGCCGACTCCGTGATCGATCCAGCGCACCACGTAGCCCAGGATCGACTGGCAGTTGTTGTCGATTTCCTCGCGGATGTCCTCCGCGGTCCAGTCGTGACGCGATTCGGCCAACGGGATGGTGAGCAGCGATTCCAGTTCGGCGCGGTGTTTACCGGCGAGCTCCTGGTCCACGGCCTTGACGTCAACCTGGTGGTAGTGCAGCGCGTGCAGGGTCGCCGCGGTGGGGGACGGCACCCACGCCGTAGTGGCTCCCGCGCGCGGTTGCGCGATCTTCTGCGCGACCATGTCTGCCATCAGGTCGGGCATGGCCCACATGCCCTTGCCGATCTGCGCCTTACCGGCCAAACCGGCACCCAGCCCGGTATCGACGTTGTGGTCCTCGTACGCCAGGATCCACGGCTGCGACTTCATGACGGCCTTGCGGCACATCGGACCGGCTTCCATCGAGGTGTGGATCTCGTCGCCGGTGCGGTCCAGGAAGCCGGTGTTGATGAACACCACCCGGTCCGAGGCCGCCTTGATGGCGGCCTTCAGGTTGACGGTGGTGCGGCGCTCCTCGTCCATGATGCCGACCTTGATGGTGGCGTGCGGAAGTCCGAGCACCTCTTCGACACGCCCGAACAGCTCGGCGGTGAAGGCCACTTCCTCGGGCCCGTGCATCTTGGGCTTCACGATGTAGATGGACCCGGTGCGGCTGTTCTTCAGCGGACCGTTCTTCTTGCCGGAACGCAGGCCGTGAATGGCGATCAGACTGGTGAACAGCGCATCCTGGATACCCTCGGGGATCTCGTTGCCCGCGGCGTCGAGGATGGCGTCATTGGTCATCAGGTGACCGACGTTGCGGACGAACAGCAGGCTGCGGCCGGGCAGGGTCAGCTCGCCAGGTCCGGACGCACCGCCGGCCGGGGTGTTGAACACACGGTCCTCGTTGAGCACGCGAGTGAACGTCTTACCGCCCTTGGAAACGGCCTCGGACAGGTCACCCTTGTTCAGACCCAGCCAGTTTCGGTATCCGAGCACCTTGTCCTCGGCGTCGACCGCGGCCACCGAGTCCTCGAAGTCCATGATCGTGGTGATCGCCGATTCCAGCACGACGTCTTTGATGCCGGCCTTGTCGGTGGATCCGATGGGGGAGTCGGGGTCGATCAGGACCTCGATGTGCAGGCCGTGATTGATGAGCAGCACCGACCACTGCGGCTTGCCGAGCTTGCCGGTGTAGCCGACGAACTGGTCCGGGTTCTGCAATCCGGTGGAGAGTTCGTCGCCCAGGTCGATGAGCAGTTGACCGTCGTCGATCTTCAGGCCGACGGCGTCCTTCCATGAGCCGGCTGCCAGCGGCGCCGCACCGTCGAGCACCCCGCGGGCGTACGCGATGACCTTGTCGCCACGGATTCTGTTGTACCCACCTATGCCGGGGGCCTCTTTCTCGGCGCCGTCGGTTTCCGGGATGACGTCGGTGCCGTACAGCGCGTCGTAGAGCGAGCCCCAGCGCGCATTCGCGGCGTTGAGCGCAAAGCGCGCGTTCAAGATCGGAACAACCAGCTGCGGCCCCGCCGTGGTGGTGATCTCGTCGTCCACGTTGGCGGTGGTGATGGTGAAATCTTCGGGCTCGGGGACCAGGTAACCGATCTCAGTGAGAAACTCCCGATACTCAGACTGATCCAGCGGCTCGATGGCGCGCTGCCGGTGCCAGCGATCAACCTGAGTTTGCAGATCGTCGCGCCGGTCGAGGAGCTCGCGGTTCCGCGGAGCCAAATCGGTGACTACTTTGTCGACCCCAGCCCAGAAAGCGTCGGCATCCACACCGGTGCCCGGGAGGGCCTCGTTGGTGATGAAGTCGTACAGCACCCGCGCCACGCGCAGGTTGCCCACATCGACGCGATCACTCATCGCAACTCCTCTGTGTTGTTAGTGGGTCTGGGACCGGCCGCTCTTGCGAATCGGTGAACAATGATCCTACTCATTGGTAGCCATCAACCCCGAAACCGCGTTATATGCGGTGAGTTCCGTCACGCACGGTGCCGACGAGGTCCTCCACTAGATCCTCCAGTGTGACCAGGCCCACTACGCTGCCGTCGGTGGTTGACATGAGCGCCAGATGACTGTTGCTACGGCGCAATGTCGACAGCGCTTCCGGTAGCGGAACCGAACCGTGCAACCGCGGCAGGGGCCGAATGAACGCGGGGTCGATGATCGCCTCGGGGTCGTCCCCCATGGTCAAGACGTCCTTTATGTGCAGATAGCCGAGGTAATCCCCGTGGGGGCCGATGACTGGGAATCGTGAGTAACCAGTTTCGGCCACCACGCGCTCCACGGCGGTCACCGAAGGCGCCCGCGCCGAGCCCGACACGGCGATCGATCGAATCTGGTTAGCGGGCACCACCACGTCCGCGACCACGCGGTGCTGGATCTGCAGCGCGCGACGCAACCGGGTGTGTTCCTCCTCGTCAAGCAGCCCCTCGGACAATGACTCCGCGATCATTTCCGAAAGCTCCAGGGTGGACACCGTGACCTCGAGCTCGTCCTTGACCGGGACCTTGATGATCCGCAACGCGGTGTTGGCGCACCAGTTGTAGAAGGCGATCAAGGGCCGCGCCAGCCGGATGTACACCAGGTAGGGCGGAATCAGAAGCATGGCCGCAGATTCCGGGCCAGCGATGGCGATGTTCTTGGGCACCATCTCGCCGAGTAGCACGTGCAACAGCACCACGATCGACAATGAGATGACGAACGCGACGGTGTGCGTCACCGCCGGGGGCGTGCCCAACAGCTCGAAGGGGCGTTCCAGAAGGTGCGCCACAGCCGGTTCCCCGATGCGGCCCAACAAGATTGAACAGATCGTGATGCCGAGCTGGGCGCCGGCGAGCATGAGAGACAGCTTCTGGCCAGCCATCATCACCGTCACCGCGCGCTTCTTACCGGCCTCCGCCAGCGCCTCGAGCCGATCCCTGCGGGCGGAGATGAGGGCGAACTCGGCGCCGACGAAGAACGCGTTCGCCAAAAGCAATGCGGCGGTGAGTAGTACGCTCAGTATCTCTGCCTGGATGCTGCTACCCATCGTGGTCATTCCCCCGAGCGTCGGCGTCGGTCAGCTCGGTGAGCTCGATCTGATCGATCCGGCGACCGTCCATGCTCGCCACCCGAGCTCGCCAGCGGGGCAGCTCAGCGAACGGATGGTCCGGCACCACCGCCGACAATTCGACGGTGTCGCCGACCGTCGGGATGTGACCGAGCTCCTGGAGCACCAGACCGCCGATCGTCTCGTACTCACCCTCGGGGGCTCGGTAACCGGTCGCCGCGGAGACCTCGTCGATCCGCAGCAGACCCGACACCACCCAGCCGCGGCCGGAGGACACCACGTCGGGTGTCGCATCGTCGTGCTCGTCCCGGACATCGCCCACGATCTCCTCGATCATGTCCTCGACTGTCACCAGCCCGGCGGTGCCGCCGTATTCGTCGACGACCAACGCGGTCTGCATGCCATTGGCCCGTACCTGCTCCATGACCGCGTCGCCGTCGAGAGTCGAGGGCACCACCGCGACCGGCCGGGCCAGACTCGCCAGTGTGGTCGTGGCACGGCGATCCCGTGGTACCTCGAAGATCTGCTTGACGTGCACGATGCCGATCGTCGCGTCAAGATCGCCCTCGGTGATCGGAAACCGCGAGAAGCCGGTGTCGACGGCGATGGCGATCAGGTCGGCGACCGTATCCGTCGCTTCCAGCGATTCGATCTCGGTGCGGGGGGTCATGAGTTCCTCGGCGGTGCGGCTCCCGAACCGCAGCGAACGGTCGACCAGAACCGCGGTGGTCTCGTCCAGCGCACCGCTGCGGGCCGAGGTGCGCACCAGCGACCCCAGCTCCTGGGGCGAACGCGCCGAGCGCAGTTCCTCGGCCGGCTCGATACCCATGCGCCGCAGCACCCAGTTGGCGATGCCGTTCAACGCCCGGATCGCGAAGGCGAATACCCCCGAGAACAGCACCATCGGCCCCGCGGTCGCGCGCGAGGTCGAGACAGGACGCGCCAAGGCGAAGTTCTTGGGCACCAGCTCACCGAAGATCATCGATATCGAGGTGGCGATGATGAGCGCCAGCGCCAGCGAAAGCGCGCTGCTGACTGTCGCTCCGGTGTATCCGATCGCCTGCGTGAGCAGGCGCGCGATCACCGGCTCGGCCAGATAACCGGTCACGAGCGTGGTGATGGTGATGCCGAGCTGGGCTCCCGACAGCTGGAACGACAACGTGCTGTGCGCCCGTTTGACCAACCTGTCCCGGCTATCGCCGGTCTTGGCACGCGCCTCGATGGAGCTGCGCTCCAATGCGGTCAGGGAGAACTCGGCAGCCACGAAGAGCGCCGTACCCGCCGTCAGCGCGACGAACGCAAGCAAGCTCAGCCCGGTGAATAAGAGCGTCACCGCTGGCTGGCCCCTTAAGGTTGAGTGATCACACGGTGTGACCGTTGTGAAGCTCATGGTAACGGTGCACATGCTCGGCAGGTACTCAACCATCAGGGATAACGGTCACCAACCTTCGGGAAGTGGGCGTCCCTCCGCGAATCCGGCCGCCGACTGGACACCCAGGACGACCCGGTCGTGCAGCTCGGCCAACGTGCGCGCACCGACGTACGTGCAGGTACTGCGCACGCCCGAGATGATGTGGTCGATGAGGTCCTCCACACCGGGACGTTGCGGGTCCAATTCGATCCGCGAGGTGGAAATACCCTCCTCGAACAGGCTTTTGCGGGCCTGGTCGAAGGCACTGTCGCCGGCGGTGCGGGCGGCCACCGCACGTTTGGATGCCATCCCGAAGCTGTCCTTGTAGCGACGGCCGCTGGCAGAGAGCTGCAGATCTCCAGGGGATTCGTGAGTGCCGGCGAACCAGGAACCGATCATCACGTTGGCGGCACCCGCCGCGAGCGCCAGGGCAACATCCCGCGGGTGTCGAACCCCGCCGTCGGCCCACACATGGGCACCGAGTTCCCTTGCGGCCGCTGCACATTCGATGACGGCAGAGAGCTGCGGGCGACCTACGCCCGTCATCATCCGGGTGGTGCACATGGCACCGGGGCCCACGCCCACCTTCACGATGTCCGCACCGGCTCCGATCAGATCCCTGGTGCCCTGCGCCGACACCACATTGCCCGCGGCGATGGGCACCCCCAGCGACAGTTCCGCGACCGATGCGAGTACCTCGATCATCTTCTGCTGGTGTCCGTGCGCGGTGTCGATGACCAGGAGATCCACACCGGCCTGTGCCAAGGCCGTCGCCTTCGCGCGGACATCGCCGTTGATACCGACCGCGCCGGCAATGCGCAGGCGTCCGCTCGCGTCCAGAGCCGGTGTGTACAAACCCGCCCGGATCGCCCCGGTGCGGGTGAGGATCCCCGCCATGGTTCCGTTCGGGCGCGTCAGTACCGCCACCGGCACATGCGCCTCGGCCAGGCGATCGAAGATCGCCCGCGGATCGGTCCCCGTGGGTACCGCGACAAAGTCGGTGGTCGCGATGTCGCGCACACGGGTGAACCGGTCGATGCCGGTACAGGCTGCCTCGGTGACCAGCCCCCGCGGCTTGCCGTCCTCAAGCACCACCGCGGCCCCGTGCGAGCGCTTGTGGATCAGTGCCACCGCCTCGCCCGCCGAGTCGTCGGGCGTCAGGGTCACGGGCGTGTCGTAGATCAGATCGCGGCTCTTGACGAACTCGACGGTCTGCGCGACCGCCTGCACCGGAAGATCCTGGGGCAGCACGGTGATTCCGCCACGGCGCGCTACGGTCTCGGCCATCCGTCGTCCCGCCACCGCCGTCATATTGGCAACCACGATCGGGATTGTGGTGCCGGTGCCGTCGGCGGTGGTCAGGTCGACGTCGAACCGTGAGATGACATCGGAGTGGTTTGGCACCACGAACACATCGTCGTAGGTGAGGTCGTACGGTGGCCGCTGCCCGTCCAGAAATCTCACAGTCATGCTTTCCTTACGCTTCTACCTCGCTGCGGTCGCCGCTCCAGAGCGTGTGGAACTTGCCGGGGGAGTCCACGCGCTCATAGGTGTGCGCACCGAAGAAGTCGCGCTGCGCCTGGGTGAGGGCAGCAGGCAGGCGGTCGGTGCGCAGACCGTCGTAGTACGACAGTGACGAGGCGAAGCCGGGGACCGGAATTCCCAACTGGGTAGCGGTCACCACGACGCGACGCCAGCTGTCGATGCCGTTTTCGACGGCGGCGCGGAAGTACGGGGCGGCGATCAGCGTGGCCAGGTCGGGCTCGTCGGCGAAGGCTTCCTTGACGCGGTTGAGGAACTGAGCGCGGATGATGCAGCCACCTCGCCAAATGGTGGCCAGGTCACCCGGCTTGACGTTCCAGCCGTATTCGACGCTACCCGCGGCAATCTGATTGAAGCCCTGCGCGTACGCCACAATCTTTGATGCGTACAGCGCCTGTCGCACGTCTTCGACGAATTGCTTTGCATCGCTTGGCTTCTCGCCCAGCGATCCGGAGGTGAATCCGGCCGCGGCGGCACGCTGGGGGCGTGATCCGGACAGCGCGCGGGCGAAGACCGCTTCGGCGATACCGGTGACCGGCACGCCCAGGTCCAGGGCGGACTTCACGGTCCAGCGGCCGGTGCCCTTCTGTTCGGCGGCATCGACGATGACATCGACCAGCGGCTTGCTGGTCTTGGCGTCGGTATGGGCCAGGACGTCGGCGGTGATCTCGATGAGATAGCTCTCCAGCTCACCGCTGTTCCACTCGGTGAAGACCTCGGCGATATCGGGTGCCGACATACCCAGCGCGTCGCGCAGCAGTTGGTAGGCCTCGCCGATCAGTTGCATATCGGAGTACTCGATGCCGTTGTGCACCATCTTCACGAAGTGCCCCGACCCGTCCGGGCCGATATGCGTGCAGCAGGGTGTGCCATCGACGTGTGCGGCAATGGATTCCAGCAGCGGACCCAGCGCCTTGTAGGACTCGACGGGGCCGCCGGGCATGATCGAGGGGCCGTTCAGCGCGCCCTCCTCGCCACCCGAAATTCCCGCACCGACAAAGTGCAGTCCGCGTGCGGCCAGCGCGGCCTCACGGCGAATGGTGTCGGTGTACAGCGCGTTACCGCCGTCGATAATGATGTCGCCGGGCTCCATCGCGGAGGCGAGCTCTTCGATCACGGCATCGGTGGGATCACCGGCCTTGACCATGATCAACACGCGGCGCGGGCGCTCGAGGGCCGCGACGAACTCCTCGACGGTCTCGCTGCGGATGAAGTTGCCCTCAGACCCGTGATCGGCCAACAACGCGTCGGTCTTCGCAACCGATCGGTTGTGCAGGGCGACGGTGTATCCGTGCCGTGCGAAGTTCCGCGCGATGTTCGATCCCATGACGGCCAACCCCGTCACACCGATCTGAGCTTTTCCCTGCGCCGAGTCGTCTGCAGCCGTCACCAGCACATCCTTTCGTTGACGTGTTGCGCACCAAAGCCGTTCACTGTTCGCGCAAGCGGCCCATCTGAACCGAATGCTCTTCGCGCAAGCGGCTCATCGCCGATTCTCGCGCAGTCACTTTCGACCCGCGAGCGCGGGTCACCTACTCGTCGGTTAACTGCTGAACAAGCGCTGAAGTTCGGTGAACCACGGGATGACCACCGCCAACGTCGGCACCACCAGTATGGCCGCAGCGGCGGCGTAGGCGCTGCACGACAACACGAGGCTGTTCCCGCGTCCGCCCAAGCGCCGGACCCGGATGAGAGTGGTGGGCCCACCTGCTGCCATCGCGCCCACCGGTGTCGGGCCACCCGCGCACGCGACGAGCGCGCGAGCCAGGGGAGTCGGCCCAGCTGTCCGGACCGCGGCATCGTCGGCGAGCAGCTCAACGAGCAGTTTGACCGCGTCCAGCGCGTTCTTGCTGCGCACGATGACCGGGAACGCGTCGTGGACGGCGGTGAATGCCTCCAACACCAGATCGTGGCGTGCGCGCAGATGGGCGCGTTCGTGCGCGACGATCGCGGTGACCTCATTGTGTCCCAGCGTGCTCAGCGTTCCCTCGCTGACGACCACCCGGCTCCGCACACCCGGCAAGCAATAAGCCAAGGGTTCGTCGACTTCCAGCACCCGTAGATCGTGGTCGCGCCGGCGATTGAGGTCGTAGCCGCCGCGCCAGTTCTCGCAGTATCGCTTGTGATCCAGCAGGTCGACGACGGCCCGGTGATGGGCGCGCCGGCGGCGGGTACGTACGCCCACCCGGATCACCGACACCATGAGCCGGATACCGATGAGGATCGTGATCGCGAACACCGTGACGTACAGCAGCCACAAACCCCAACCGAGCCGGTCGATTTCACCGGCGATCGTGGCGGTGGGGTGACCATCCGGCCCAGGCACGAGAAGTCTGCTTGCGATCGCAAGCCCGGAACTGAACGCGGAAAGAACGGCGGCGGCGGCGATGGCCTGCCACAGAACCATGGCGGCACGTGGCGCGCGGTACGGCCAGCGCGCACGCGCGAGCAACGCCGGTACGGGACCGGTCAGCAGCAGCGCGAGAATCGCGAACGCCAGGGCGGACACATAACTAGTGTCCCTTACTCAGTGGGGCGACCGCCAGCAGATGGATCTTTCGCTTCGAGCTCGGCCAGTGCGCGGCGCAGCGCATCGGCCTCATCAGGGCCGACACGCTCCACGAAGTGCACCAATGCCGCCTCGCGGGCACCTGAGTTGTTGGCCTGCGCCAACGCGTCCACCATCAGGCCCGCGACGAGCTCGTCGCGGCCGTGCACGGGTGCGTAGCGGTGCGCGCGGTCATCGCGGTGCTGAACCACCAAATCTTTCTTGGCGAGACGTTGCAACACGGTCATCACGGTCGTATAGGCGAGATCACGCCGCGTCGACAGAGCCTCGTGGACCTGGCGCACAGTCTGGGGCTCGGGAGAGGACCACAGATGGTCCATCACCGCGCGTTCAAGTTCGCCCAGGCGTGCCATTCCGAACATTCTACGTTCACCTCCGACGCAATGCCGTACTACATCCAGTCGTACTTCTTCTGACAGCCAACGATCCATAGCTCGGTCTTTGTTCCAGCGCTCGATTCGGTCTCACCATGTGGGCCAAATCCGTCAATGCGGCCCGATGATCAGGTGCTTCGGTGAGGGCAGTCACAACACCCGCACCTGGCGATGTCATCCTACATGTGGTTAGGCTTACCTATCTTGCCTACGTGAAGGGAGGCTGCTAACTGTGACACTGGCCATCGACCGATGCTCCTCGACCAGGAGTCTCATCGCCGACGATCCGCTGATCGCCGGGATGTCCATCCGCCAATCACTGCCGCTGCACGAATCGAGCAGTCGGCTTCGCGAGCTGTATCCGGAATGCCCTCGGGCCTACGGTGTCGCCGTCATGTCCGATGTCGGCCGGCGCCGATGGTGGCCGTTGGCGCGCGCCTTGAATACTGATCGGCTTGAGCGGATGTACGCCCGCGCCATCGAGGAGACCGGTAGCGATGCGGTCGCCGTCCATCAGCTCGCGGACGCTCTCGTCCACACCGTGGTCGGCCGATTGGTCGCCCTGGTCGTACTGGAAGGACGCGCCTGGGATCCGGGCCTGGGGAACTTGTGGGTCTATTTCGATTCCGAGGGCTGCATCGATTGGGCGGGGGTCGTCGACCCGACGCTGCGCGTGCTGCCCGACGACCCGGACCGGGACCGGGAGCAAGTAGTGGTCTTCCCCAGCGAGGAAGCACTCGCGGCATGGACGGCGCACCGATGCCATCGCGCACTCGCGCCCTTGTTCACGCGGCTGTCGCAGATCAGCTCCGGCACAATGGAAATCGGCCAGATGTGGCAACTGGTCGGCTCGACCGTGGTGGGAGCGGCGACTCATGTTCCGCTGCTGGCGCGCTCCAGCGAGACCGATGGAATGCGACGCGGACAGGCGATCCTCGACCGCTTCATGACACTCGGATTGCCGGTTCGCCACAAAGCCCTTGCAATTTAGGGCAGCCTTGCCTATCCTTATAAACGTCGAACGCGCTACAGCGCGACCAGACACCCGGACCGTGCCGGAGTCCTGAGGGCTGCAGAGACCCCCGGTCCACTCGAAGGAAGTGCCCCACCCGCTTCGGCAGGTGGGGCACTTCTTCGTTACGGGATGCCGCACTGATATGAACATCAGATGCCAGACACGCCGGAGCACCTCAGCAAGATGCCTACCGCGCCCTTCGACAAGCTCGTGGGGCTCGAATACACCTCGCTGACACCTGAGGGAGTGTCCGCCACCCTGACGGTCACCGAGAACCTGTTGCAACCCAACGGGATCGTGCACGGCGGCGTGTACTGCTCGGTGGTCGAAAGCGTGGCGAGCGTCTCCGGGTACATCTGGCGCGCCAACGTGTTGGGGGAGGAGAGCGCGGTGGTCGGGGTCAACAACAACACCGACTTCCTGCGCGCCATCTCATCGGGCACACTCACCGCCACGTCCACTCCGATACACCGGGGCCGTCGTCAGCAGCTGTGGCTCGTCACCATTACCGACGACCAGAACCGGTCAATCGCGCGCGGGCAGGTTCGCTTGCAGAACTTATGAGACTCGGGTGGGCGCGACCCCCGTGCGCCCACCCGAGCTCATTTCGAGAGATGTCGGCCGGCCCCCCGATGGTCGGGCCGCCATCC
>NZ_MAFC01000036.1 GCF_002013465.1 Mycobacterium sp. D16R12
CTGCCCAGCGGGATCCGATGGCCGGTGCGAAGCGCTCCAACCACCAAAAAGCCCTGCGTATCCGCTCAGAAACCGGAGGCTGGACACCGGAGCCCTCCACATCGAGGACGACCCCCGCATCCTTCACAGGTGCAGAATCCGTCTTCTCGCGTTCGGTCACGTCGAAGGAGTCTATTGACCTCCGATATGGCGCGTGCGGCGCGGACTGGTCAGCTGCCTTGGAGGGAAGCACGTCCCGCCGCCGTGAGGTCACCAAAGAGGCGCAGACGCGCCAGGCCACCGTCGGGATAGATGTCCAGGCGGACGTCGGTGAGGGGCTGCTGACCGTCCAGCAGAAAACGGTGCCGGGTGTCGGGCTGCAGTGGGGTGCGCGGCAGCAGCGGAACCCAGTCGCCCTGGGCGCTCAGGCCCTGCAACGCCGCCGCGCCAGGGCTGTTGCCCACAAAATATGAGGTGTCGATCTCGGCCAGCCGGAGCACTCCTTCGCCACCGAGCCGCACCTGCACCCAGTCGTTGGCGCCGTCCCGTCGGCGGGCGGTCTCCCATCCGTCGCCCATCACCCGCGCGACTCCGGGGAACAGCAGATTCTGGGGTGAGCTGTAGAACCGGTTGGAGCAATCGGTCACCAGGCCGCCGTTCTCGATGGCGGCCAGGTCGAACTGACCGGCGTCGAGGAATCGCGGGTCGGGCCGGCCGTGACCGTGCACGCGCAACCGTGCGACCCCGCCGTCGGGGTGCATGGTCAGCCGCACGTGTGTCCACCGCTGTGTCGAGTGGACGTCGAACACGTTGCGGGTGTCGCCGTACACCTTGGTGCGATCAATGATGTTGTGCCAGTGGGTATTTTTGGCGATGTCATCCGCCGGTGGATATCCGTCGATCTGCGCGGCATCCACCGAGATTTCCGGCGGGTAGTTGCCCTTGAACCACGCGGTATCGACGACGATGCCCGCGATCACACCGGGGACGCCCAGTCTGACGATGGCGGCGTCGTGGCCGGGCTCGCCCGCTGGGTCACGGCGGCGCCGGGTCTCCCATCCGTCGTACACCTGTCCCTTGTGCCCGAAGGTCGCGGGCCGGTAGTCCGCGGGCCCGGGTTTGATCAGGTTCTCCTTCTCGGCGAACAGATCATCGTTGGCCCAGATCACCGCTCCGCCCAG
Organism: Mycobacterium sp. D16R12; assembly: GCF_002013465.1. Lineage (GTDB taxonomy): Bacteria > Actinomycetota > Actinomycetes > Mycobacteriales > Mycobacteriaceae > Mycobacterium. The sequence continues at coordinate 1,161 of NZ_MAFC01000036.1, forward strand.
GGATCTCAGCGCCAAGTCGGGCAGCATGGTGAAATCGGGCAGCCCCGCGGGTGTATTGCTGGTCATTGCTGCTCGGTATCTCCTGTTGTGGTGCGTTGCACGAGTTGGTCCAGTACCGCGCGGTCGCATCCGGGTGCGACGGCGACCATCTCGTCGGGAGAGTAGGCGCCGCAGTCCAGACCGCGCAGTACTCCGGCGGCCAGGGCCTGCGCCGTCGCCGGTTCGTCCACGATTGCACCGCCCTGTCGCTGCAGGTAGGCATCGATGCGCGGTCCGGCGGTGGCCAGTGCGCGCTGGTGGAATTCATAGGTCGCCAGCCACCGGGTGATCAAGTGCCCGGGATGCATATCCCAGCCTTGCCAATAGCCGCGTTCGAGGGCACGAGTGACCAGCCGGTGGTGCCTGGTGATCGCGGCGGCCTGCTGTTCGGAGGAGCCATCCGGCATCACCTGGGTGGAGCCGTCACACACCCACACACCGGTCTGGGCCGCGGCGGCCAACATCACCGCTTTGGCGTGGTCTGCAACAGGGTGTTCCAGCGACTGGTGTGCAGCGGCTATCCCGCATGCCGCGCTGTAGTCGTAGGTCCCGTAATGCAATGCGACGAGGCGTCCACGTGCCAGGTGGATCGCCTTGGCCAGGGTGGCGGTGCCGTCGGCGCCCAGGACCGCCTGCGGGCTCTCGATCTGGAGCTCGAAACGCAGTGAGCCGCTGGGTAGCCCGTGTACCCGTTCGAGCTCGTCGAACAGCTGGAGTGCGGCCTCGACCTGGGCCAGCACGCGGAACTTCGGGATGGTCGTCACGAATCCGCGCGGCACTCCCGATGCCCCATCGAGCACCAGTTCCAGGGTTCGCACACTGCGTCGCAGGTGCACCGAGGTGAGGCCCTTGATCCGGATGCCCAGTGCCGCAGGGGGATCCGCTGCTACCGACAGCGCCCGCAAGGTGCGCCCCGCTTTGCGGGCGTCGGCGTCCTCGGTGCTGTCTGCGCGCCAGCCGTAGCCGTCCTCGAAATCTAGCCGCAGGTCCTGGATGGGGGCGGTGGCCAGCCGGTCCCTGACGCGGGGCAGGACGCCCTGTGTGTCGAGTCCCGTGAGCACCTGCTCATGGCGCGCGGCGAGCTCGAGTGCGGATGTACCCCACTGCTCGGGTAGGTGAACGTCGGCCAGCGCCGCACTGACGTAGGCGGTGTGGATCGGTTGCGGTTCGCCGCGGCCATCGGGGTAGGCGCAGGCCAGGTCGGCGTCGGCGGCCGCCAACAGTTCAGCGATGGGAGCCAGCCAGCCGGGGCTCTCGGCATCTGACGGGTGGGACGTGGATGCCTTTGACACGGGTCCCATGCTCGCAGACTCGTTTCCGCAGCGCTCAGCGGTGCGCAGCGACGGGTTCGTCGTCCGGCTCGGCGGCAACCTGTTCACCAGCGAGAACCTTACGCATGCGGTCCTTGTCGAGCTGGCCCTCCCAATTGGCCACCACCATCGTCGCGACGCAATTGCCCAGCAGGTTCACCGAGACCCGCATGGAGTCCATGATCCGGTCGGCGCCCAGCAGCAGGGCGACGGCCGCCACCGGAATCGCGCCGTGGCCTATGGCCGCCACCGTCGCCGAGAGCGCCAGGAACGACGAACCCGGCACGCCTGCCATGCCCTTGGACGTCAGCATCAGCACCAGCACGGCGGTGATCTGTTCGCCGATGCTGAGGTGGACGCCCAGCGCCTGCGCCAGGAACAGCACGCAGATCGACAGGTACAGGGTGGCTCCGTCGAGATTGAAGGAGTACCCGGTGGGGATGACCAGTCCCGTGGTCGTCTTGGAGCACCCCGCGTGATTCAGCTTGGTCATGATGCGCGGCAACACCACTTCGGTGGAGGCCGTGCCGAGGGCCAGGAACAACTCGTCCTTGATGTAGACGACGAACCTCCACAGGTTCACCCCCGCGAAGAGCCGGGCGATCACCGCCAGCACCCCGATAAACAGCAGTGCGGCCACGTAGCAGGCGGCGATGAGCTTGCCGTAACTGCCCAGCGAACCGATTCCGTACTGGCCCACGATGTAGGCCATCGCCCCGAGCGCCCCCAGCGGTGCCAGCCGCATGATCCACCCGATGATGGTGAAGAAGATGTGACTGAGGTGCTCGATGAACTCCAGCACCACCGGTGGCCCCGACTCGCCGAACTTGGCCAGCGCCAGGCCGAAAAGCACCGCGAAGAACAGCACCTGCAACAGGGCGTTTTCGGCGAAGGCCGAGACGATGGAAGAGGGGATGATGCCGAGCAGGAATTCGACGGTGTGCGGCAGCTCGCCATTGTTGGTCTTCTTCGCGATGGCATCTGCCCCCGTCGCGAGCGTCCCGGCGTCGATGTGGAAACCTGCGCCCGGCTTGGCGAGGTTCCCGACCAGCAGGCCGAACAACAGCGCGAATGTGGTGACGGCCTCGAAGTAGATGAGGGCCTTGACGCCGATCCGGCCGACGGATTTGAGGTCCCCGACGTGAGCGATGCCGAGTACCACCGTGCAGAAGATGATCGGCGCGATGAGCATCTTGATCAGCTTGATGAAGCCATCGGCGAGCGGGCGCAGGTCGGCGCCGAGCCCGGGCCACTGCCAGCCGATGAACACACCCGCGACGATGGCCACCAGCAGCTGCACGAACAGTGACCGGTACCAGGGCGGTTTATTGGCCAAACGCGCCATCTGGCTGGCGGGTACCTCGATCGCGGCCGTCATCTGCGCGACCGTAACGACGGCCTGTTTAACGAATGTGAACGCGGGATGCAGCGCGTATTACGCGGGCGGCGGTCATGGGGTTCGATAGTGCGATGACCTTCGCCGCGTCCGATGCCACGCCGGATGTCGTTGTCGGCGCGGTACTCGCGGCAGGAGCCGGCACTCGCTACGGCATGCCGAAGATCCTTGCCGAGGAAGGGCGCTGGCTCGCGCTGGCGGTGGCGGCACTGGACGGCGGGGGCTGCGGCGAGATCTATGTGACCCAGGGTGCCGTGCGCACCGAGATACCTTTGCCTGCAAGGGGTATCGATGTTCCTCGGTGGCAGGGCGGTGCATCGGAATCCGTGCGGTCGGTGCTGGAACTGCTGCGGGCGCGAACGGATGTGGCGGGGGTCCTCATCCATCTGGTGGACCTGCCGTCCGTCGGCCCTGAAGTGGTACGCGCGGTGTTGCGCGCAAGTGGGTGCGGGCATCGGGCACTGGCCCGCGCGACATTCGCGGGTCGGCCCGGGCATCCCGTGTACATAGGCGCGGAGCATTTCGGCCCGGTACTGGGCGCACTGGCAGGCGACCGGGGCGCCGGGCCGTACCTGGCTGCCCGCGCCGATGTGATTGAGGTGCCGTGCGATCACCTGGGTGAGGGCGCCGACCAGGACTACCGGCCATAGATCACGTGTGCCGGGAGGTGCCGCATGCCCAGCAGATAGATGCCGAAGCCGATTCCCGCGCCCACGAACCAGGTGAAGCTCGCCAGGTACGCGCTGCCCCAGATCACCGTCGCAATGGCCAGCACGGCACCGACCACCGTCGCGGTCACCGCGACTGGGTTGATGCCACCGCGGTAGTAGTACGCCCCCGACGGGGACAGCGTGAACAGATCGTCCACGATGATCGTGCGGCCCCGCACGAGATAGAAGTCGGCGATGAGGACTCCGAAGAGCGGGCCGATGACGGCGCCGAGCGTGTCGAGTGTGTAGTGGATGGTGTCCGGGTTGTTGTAGAGATTCCACGGCGTGATGAGGATCGATCCGACCGCCGCGATCATCCCGCCGGCACGCCAGCTGATCCGCGTGGGGGACAGGTTGGAGAAATCGAAAGCGGGCGAGACGAAATTGGCCACGATGTTGATACCGATGGTGGCGATCGCGAAGGTGAGTACACCCAGTACTGCCGCGGTGGTGTTGTCGATTTTGTCCACGATCAGCACCGGGTCGGTGATGATGGCTCCGTCCTCGCCGCGGCCGATGACCGTCGCCCCTGCCGACACCGTGCACACCGCCAACACCGCGAAGAACAGGAAGTTCAATGGCAATCCCAAGAAGTTGCCGCGCTTGACCTCCTCGAAGCTGCGCCCGTACCGCGAGAAATCGCCGAAGTTGAGCATGGGCCCCGAGAAGTACGACACCACCAGTGCGATCGCACTCAGCACTGTCGCCGCCGCGGCGAACCCGGTTTTCGGTGGACCCGACGCCAGGCCGAAATGCACGTTCTGCCAGCCGGCCGCGACGACGAGATAGAGCGCAAGTGCCAGCATCACCGCGTACACTGCGGGCCCACAGAAGTCGATGAACTTACGAATCGCCTCCATGCCGTTCCAGAAGACGGCTGCCTGTAAGACCCACATCAGCAGGAAGCCACCCCAGCCGAGTAACGATAGACCGAGAAAGCCGTACTCGTCGACATTGCCATAGCGGCCCAGGGAAGGCTGGAACTTTACCGCCAGCAGTACGAATGCCGTTGAAGCCAAATATGTTTGGATGCCGTACCAGGCGACGGCGATGAGGCCGCGGATCACCGCCGGAAGATTGGCGCCCCGCACACCGAAGGCGATTCGGGCGGTCACCGGGTAGGGCACGCCTGCCTGCTGGGAAGGGCGCGCCACCAGGTTGCACAGCCAGTACACCGCCGCGATGCCGACCACGAGCGCGAGCAGCACTTGCGATGCTGAGATTCCCAGCGCGAAAAGGCTTCCCGCGAAGACGTAGCCGCCGACACTGTGGACATCGGACATCCAGAACGCGAAGATGTTGTAGCTCGTCCAAGTCTGTGCCCGCAGCGGCGCCAGATCGCCGTTGGTCAACGCCGGGTCATAGCCGGGCTTGATCACACTGTCCCCGGCGGCGCTGTGCCCGCCGGCCGGGGCGATGGCGTCAGCCGTGAGTGCGCCGGTCACACAACCTCCTGCGAATTGTCGACCAGCCGGGAAAGACTGGTGACACCCGAAGTTAAGTGGCCGGTGTTGCCATTGTGTTGCGCAGAAACAATATTTTCCCTGGTCAGAATTACTCCACCGGAACGTGATTCGGTGCGGTAAACCGGGCGGCCTACTATCGTGCCCACGATGGCTCCTAACGAGGCTGGACGGGCGATGCCCCGCGACATGGTGGGTTACGGGCGCACGCCACCGCACCCGCGGTGGCCCGGTGGCGCCCGGATCGCGGTGCAGTTCGTGCTCAATTACGAAGAGGGCGCGGAGAACAACGTCCTGGACGGATCGGCCGCCTCGGAGACATTTCTGTCGGAGATTGTCCCCGCGGAGCCGTTCACCAACCGGCACATGAGCATGGAATCGCTGTACGAATACGGGTCACGCGCCGGGCTCTGGCGGGTGCTGCGCGTGTTCGAACGCCGCGGCCTGCCGCTGACGATCTTCGCCGTGGCGCGGGCGTTGCAATGCAATCCGGAGGCGGTGGCGGCGTTCGGTGAGCTCGGGCACGAAATCGCCTGCCATGGACTGCGGTGGCAGTCCTACCAGCTGGTATCGCCGGACGTTGAGCGTGAGCACATGGCGCAGGCGGTCCAGATTCTGCGTGACCTCACCGGCGCGGCCCCGTTGGGCTGGTACACCGGCCGCGACTCCCCACAGACCCGGCAACTGGTGGTCGAGCACGGGGGATTCACCTATGACTCCGACTCCTACGCCGATGATCTGCCGTACTGGGTGCGGGTACCTGCGCACGGCGGTGCGGCCGACCACCTGGTCGTGCCCTACACCCTCGACACGAATGACATGCGGTTCGCCTCACCGGCTGGATTCCCCAGCGGGGAGCAATTTTTCACGCACCTGCGTGATGCCTTCGACTGCCTCTACGCCGAGGGGGAGGCGGGCAGCCCGAAGATGCTGTCGGTAGGCCTGCACTGCCGACTCGTGGGCCGGCCGGCAAGGACAGTCGCCCTCGAGCGGTTCCTCGATCACGTGCAAGCCCATGACGGGGTGTGGATCGCCAAACGCATCGACATCGCCGACCATTGGCGTCGGGTTCACCCCGCGGATACTGAACCGAACGAGTCCATCAGTCCCGCATAGGGTTTGATCGGTGGTGTGGCGAACTCGCCGCGTCCGGACTTGCGTAGGCCCATGGATACCAGCGACTGCACCAGGTTCACCGCGGCTGCCACACCATCAATCACCGGTAGTCCGATCTCGGACGAGATATCCCGGCACAGCCCGGCCATTCCCGCGCAACCCAGCACGATCACGTCGCTGCCGTCATCGTGTGCCGCACGTCGGCAGTGCTCGATGAGAATGTCCTTGGTTTTGGGGTTCCTGTCCAGGTCAAGTACCGCGATATCGCAACCGTGCACGCCCCGGCAGAAGCGCGACATCCCATAGCGTTCGGCCAGATCCCAGGCGCGGCCGCTGGTGCGTTCCAATGTGGTGACCACGCTGAACCCCCTGCCGAGGTGACTGGCCATGTGCATGGCGGCCTCGGCGATACCGATTACCGGACCGGTGGCCAGCTCCCGGGCGGCATCGAGGCCGGGATCGCCGAAGCAGGTGAGCACATACCCTTCGGCGCCTTCGGATTCGGCGCGGCGGATTTCGGCCAGCACGCCGGGCACACTCAGCGCCTCGTCATAATGGCTCTCGATCGAGGCCGGCCCCATCTCCGGGTTGACCGCGGTGATGCTGGTTCCCGGCCAGGCCGCTGATTGCGCCACCGCTTCAATGGCCTTCGTCATGGCGTCGGTGGTGTTGGGGTTGATGACGCGTATGCGCATGGCCGACAGGGTACGTCGGTCGCGGCGGGTGCGGGGCGTGGCGTCGTCGCGGGCGCCGCGTCATGAAACGTTCGCGTTAACTCTGTGTCGCCAGCGATGGCGGCCGGGCACGACCACTGACAAGATCGGGGTTCGGCAGACGGCGATGGAGGGCGAATGTCACGCACGTTCCGCTACCGGAGGCTGATCAACGAGCTGCGCGCCAACCGGTCCGGGCATGACCAGACCAGCGTGCTCGACGGATTGCGGCGGGCCATCCTTGACGGCGCTGCGCCGCCGGGTTCGATGATCCCCATCAGTGAAGTGGCCGACACCTACCAAATCAGTCCCATCCCGGTCCGGGAAGCGCTCAAGACTCTTGTCGCCGAAGGGCTTGTCAATCATCGGGCCAATGGGGGCTACCGGGTGGCTCAGCTCACGCTGCCGGAGCTTCGTGAGATCTATTTCACCCGAGGTGTTCTAGAGCGTGCCGCGCTCGCACAGGCTGTGGCGCTCGCGACGTCCGAGGATCTGGATCGCGCGCTGGCCGAACATGAGCTGCTGCAACAGGCGACCGTCGAAGGTGATGCGCGTGCTTTTCACCTGCATTCCCGGCGCTTTCACCGCGCCTTGGTGGTTCCCTGCGGTATGCACCGCCTGCTGCACATGTTTGAGGCCACCTGGAATCTGACCGAACCGTTCCAGGTGATGCGGACGGTTTCCGCGTCGGATCAGCTGCAGCTACATGCCGATCATGAGGCGATGATCACAGCAGTGGCAAGGCGCGATACCGAGGCTCTGCTAGCCGTCGCGGCCACCCACCATGACCGTTTGGAGTCGGTGATAGTCGCTGCCGCAGGACAATTGGACGTGATCGCCGAAACGTAGCGCGGTGGCCCGCCGGGAAGATATAGGCACCCGGCAACCTGGCCGCAACACGTTCGATCTAGCGTCGCTTCCGCGGTCGGCAGGTAAGCGCGGACGCACCGAGGCAGGGAGGTTCTGCGATGAGGAGAGTCCATCCCGTCGACGAGGTGCCCTCCCCGGGCAAGCTCATCACTCTGGGCATCCAGCATGTGATCGCGTTCTACGCCGGCGCGGTACTGGTGCCGCTGCTCATCGCGCGTGCCATCGACCTGGACGCCGAGGCGCTGACCATGTTGATCACCGCCGACCTGTTCACCTGCGGTATTGCCTCGATCCTGCAAGCGGTCGGGTTCTGGAAGATCGGCGTGCGACTGCCGCTGCTGCAAGGGGTCACCTTCGCGACCCTCGCGCCGGTGATCAAGATTGCCAACGACCACGGCGGCGGCAGGGTGGGTCTGCTCACCGTCTACGGCGCCGTCATCGCGGCAGGCGCGTTCACGTTTTTCATCGCGCCGTTCTTCGCCCGCCTCATCCGCTTCTTCCCGCCGATCGTGACCGGCTCGGTCATCACGATCATCGGGGTATCGCTGCTGCCGGTCGGTATCGGTGACGCCGTCCGCAACCCGCACAGTCCGGTGGCCGCGCATGATCCGGGAAACGGGCGCTGGCTCATGTACGCGGTGGGCACCATCGTGCTGATCGTGTTGATGCAGAGGTTCTTCCGGGGCTTCTGGAGCACCATCGCGGTGCTGCTGGGTCTGGTTGCCGGTACCGCCATCGCCTGGCTTGCCGGTGACACCGATTTCACGCGGGTGGGTGAGGCGGGCTGGATCGGGTTCACCTCGCCGTTCGCGTTCGGCGCCCCACGCTTCGATGTCATTGCGGTGGTGTCGCTGATCGTGGTGTTAATGGTGACCGCCGTGGAATCCACCGGCGCGGTCTTCGCCACCGCCGAGATCGTCGGCAAGCGGGTGCGCGGGGCGGATATCGCCGCCACGGTCCGCGCCGATGGCATCGCCACCATGATCGGCGGCACCTTCAACTCCTTCCCGTATACGGCCTTCTCGGAGAACGTCGGACTGGTGCGCCTCACCGGGGTCAAGAGTCGTTGGGTGGTAGCGACCGCCGGGGTGATCATGATGGTGTTGGGTGTGCTGCCCAAGACCGCCAAGATCGTGGAGTCGATCCCGGCCCCGGTACTGGGCGGGGCGGCGATGACCTTGTTCGCGACGGTGGCGGTGGTCGGCATCCAGACACTCGGCAAGGTCGACTTCAACGATCACCGCAACCTGATCATCGCCAGCACCTCGCTGGCCATGGGGATGTACGTGCAGTTCTCCCAGTCCGCAGGCCCGTCAACGGTCCTGGACCGCGGGCGCGGTATCGCGGTTCCCGCGCTGCCGGGAATCGACCAGGCCGTGCCGGGGCTGCTGCAGATCCCGTTCAGCACCGGCATCACCATGGGCGCCATCACCGCGATCGTGTTGAACCTGCTGTTCTTCCACACCGGCAGCCGTGGTGTGGCGGTGGCCGGGGGAGGCGCCATTCGGCTCGCGCAGGTCAATGAGATGACCCTCGAGGAGTTTCGGCACACGTTCGGCAGCCTGATGCAGGACGTGCACTGGGTAGTGGACCGCGCCTACCAGCAGCGGCCCTTTGCCGACGCACACGATCTGCGCAGCGCGTTTCAGGAGGCGATGCTCACCGGCAGCGACGAGCAGCAGCTCGAACTCATCAGATCGTTCCCCGATCTGGGCGCCGAGGACGAAGCTGGGGAGATGGCGGCCGTCGACCACACCATCTTGCAGACCCTTGACGAGGGTGAGCTGAACAATGTCGTGAGCCTGGCCAACGCCTATCGCGAACATTTCGGTTTCCCGCTGGTGATCTGCGCACGCGAGACCGAGCGTTACGAACGGGTGCTGCGCAACGGCTGGAGCCGCATGGAGAATTCGACGACCAGCGAGCGGTCCTTCGCCCTCATCGAGATCGCCAAGATCGCCAACTACCGGTTCGATGATCTGGTGGCCGACGCCAATCCCATCACGGCGGCCCGCTTCGGGCGTTACGAGGATTTCCATGCGACGCGTTGACTGGCGGGGAATCGAAAGCTTCAACGAGCTCACCGATAACCAGGCGATCCACTGGCTCTACGAGTGTTGCACCTCGCGGATATGGGCGGTGCGGGTGGCGGCCGGGCGCCCCTTTCGCGATGAGGAGGCGCTGTACAACCGGGCGGACCTGATCCTGGCCGAGCTCACCGACTCGGACCTGGACGAGGCGCTCGACGGGCACCCGAGGATCGGGGAGCGGCCCGATAACGCGGCCTCGCGCCAGGAACAGTCCGGTGTGGCCGGCGCCGACGCCGCGGTGCTGGCGCGGCTCAAGGAATGCAATGCTGAGTACGAGAAGCGTTTTGGCTATGTGTATCTCGTGTTCGCCAATGGTAGGCCCGCCGGGGAGCTGCTGGCGATCCTGCAGGAGCGGCTCAAGAATGACCCCCAGAACGAACGCCGTGTCATGAGAATGGAATTGGGAAAGATCAACCGCAGCCGCTTGGTGCGGATGCTGGGCCCGGCAGGCAAGCATGCCGATGACTTCGAGACGGAGGGTGGATCGTGACGGGTTTGAGTACCCATGTACTGGACGCGGTATCCGGGCGGCCGGCACAGGGTGTGCGGGTGAGGCTGCTGGATGCCGCTGAGTCTTCGGTAGCCAGCGGCACCACCGATTCCGACGGAAGGATCGCGGACCTCGCCGCCACGGTGCTGGCCGCCGGTAGGTACCGGCTGGTGTTCGATACCGGAACCTGGTTCACCGACAACGGGATCGACGGCTTCTACCCGGAGGTGATCATCAGTTTCCAGGCGGACGGTAGCGGGCATCTGCATGTCCCGTTGCTGCTGAGCCCGTACGCCTACTCCACCTATCGCGGCAGCTGAGAAAGGAACGCATCAATGGCAATCGTCCTCGGAGGCAACCAGTACGGCAAGGCCGAGAACCGAGTCGTCCGGATCTACCGGGACTCTCCGCGCCACGAGATCAAGGACCTCAACGTCGGTAGCGCGCTCCGCGGGGACTTCGCCGCCGCCTACACCGACGGCGATCAGCGCAAGGTGCTGCCCACCGACAGTCAGAAGCAGACCATCTACGCCTACGCCAAGGAGAAGGGCATCGAGACCATCGAGCAATACGGTCTGGACCTGGCGTATCACTTCGTGGACGAGTACGAGCCAGTAACCGGCGCGCGCATCGAGATTGACGAATATGCCTGGGAGAGAGTTGTTGTCGATGGGCGCGAGCATGACCACAGCTGGGTTCGTAAGGGTCAGGAGGTGCGTACCGCGGAGATCACCGTAGAGGGAGTGGGTGCGGCGCAGCGGACCTGGGTGGTCGGTGGTCTCAAAGATCTGGTCGTGCTGAAGTCGACGGGCTCGGAGTTTCACGATTTCCTGGAAGACAAGTACACGGTTCTACAGCCCACCAACGACCGGGTGATGGCCACCTCACTGGTGGCCAAATGGCGCTTCGAGGGTACCGAGGTCGACTGGGATCAGACCTATCTCGGGGTGAAGCAGATCATCCTGGAGCGCTTCGCCACCGTGCACTCGCTGGCCCTGCAGCAGACGTTGTACGAGATGGGCAAGGCGATCGTGGAGGCCTACCCGCTGATCGCCGAGGTCCGCCTCTCGGCGCCCAACAAGCATCACTTTGTGTACGACCTCTCGCCGTTCGGACTGGAGAACCCCAACGAGGTCTTTCATGCCGATGACCGCCCATACGGGTTGATTCAGGCCATCGTGGCCCGTGACGATGCACCGGATGCCGGGCCGGCCTGGGACCCGCACCTGTCCTGGCTGACCTAGCGGTCGAGGTAGCCGGTGATATCCCGCCCGCGCACGTGCACCGAACTGATGGCCGGTTCCCGCAGCCCCATCAGCAGACGGAACAGTATCTGCTCAGTGGCCAGCTGCTCGTCGTCGGATTTGATGCCGTGGGAGAGGCTGTCGGCCAACGGTTCCCACTGGTGTGGGTCGATGATCAAGAAGTCGGCGTCCTTGCCCTGGTCCAGATTGCCGAACGTGCCCTCGCGGTCCAGTGCGCGGGCCCCGGCAAGTGTGGCGGTGAAAAGCAGCTCGGCGGGGTGTAGGGATACCGCGTCCGAGGCCGGTTCGGACATATGGACTTTGAAGCAGTCGTTCAGGACGCGCGTCAACAGCCATTCGTCGCCACCGCCCACATCGGTGCCGAGAGCCACGTTGACTCCACTGTCGACGGTCCGGCGCCACGGCATGGTCCCGGAGCCCAGGAACAGCTGGGAGGTGGGGCAATGCGCGATGGAGGTTCCGGTTTCGGCCATGCGAACCAGTTCCGCGTCCTGGCAGTGCACTGCATGCGCCAGAATGCTCCGGCGGCCCAGCAGGGTCGATCCGCCCTTACGTGAGCCGGGCAGAAAATGACCGTCATAGGTATCCAGATAGCTCTCGACTCCATATGTGGACAGGGTGGCATCAACCTCGCCGGTGCCGGGCCGCGCGTTCTCGTTGAGATGAGAATGGAAGTAGACACCCTTACCCCGCACCTCGTCGTAGAGCTCGCCGAGCGCCGCGAGGGTGTCGGGCGTGACGGACAGCGAGAAGCGGGGCACCAGTGCCACATCCGTGAGGGAGTCGCCATGCCAGCTGTCGATTTCTTCGGCGCACAACCGGATTGCGTGTTCGGTCGTGGTGAGCAGCGCCGTGGCGCTATCCGGCCCGGTGGTCTGCACACCACGTCCGCTGACCATCCGCAGGCCCGCCGCGCGGGTCGCCATGAACAAGGCGTCCTGGGCCTGAGGGAAGGCCGAGCCCATCACCATCGCGGCCGTGGTTCCGGCGGCGATCCGGCGCCGGCAGAAGGCGTTGGCAGCGCGCTGTGCCAGCACTGGGTCGGCCAAGCGGGCCTCTGCCGGAAAGATGCAGTGCTCCAGCCACTCCAACAGCTGGCCGCCGCCATAGGAGTCGGTGCAGTAGGTCTGCGCGAAGTGCATATGCGTGTCCACGAAGCCGGGCAGCAGGAAACCGGGGCGATGATCGTGCACGGGCCACGCGGAGTATGCCTGGGGCAGTTGCGGGTAGGTGCCGCAGTAGGTGATCACGCCGTCGATGCCGACCGCCAGCGCCCCGTCGGGTATCGACTGCAGGTGCGCGGCCGCATCCACCACGCCGGGGGAGCCGGTGATGTGGAAGATGTGCCCGCGGTAGACGGCGGCCGCAATCGGGTGCATCGCACCATAGTGCACACTGCGTGTCATATCCGCAGCCCGAGGTGCAGCAGTAGGTCTCGCCGATGAGCTCAATCACATTGATCGAGAACGTATTCGCGGCCACTGTCGATCATGACGGGCGTGAGTTCGACGGTGCGACCGTGGTCATCGACGGCAGCCGGATCGCCGCGGTATTGCCCGCCGGAGAACAGAATCCGTGGCGGACACTGGACGGTGCCGAACGTGTCGACGGTCGTGGCTGTCTACTCACCCCGGGATTGGTCAATACCCACCACCACCTCTATCAGTGGATCACCCGAGGACTCGCCGCCGATCACACGCTCTTCCAATGGCTTACCGCGCTCTACCCGGTGTGGGAGGGTATCGACGCCGACAATCTGCACGTGGCGGCACAGGGTGCGCTGAGCTGGCTCGCATTGTCGGGATGTACCACTACCACCGATCACCATTATGTGTTCCCTTCTGGGGCAGGCGATCTTATGGAAGCCGAGATCGAGGCGGCGGGGCAGGTCGGGCTGAGGTTCGACCCGACCCGGGGCTCGATGGACCTGGGACAGTCGGCCGGAGGACTGCCGCCGGATGCGCTGGTGGAGTCGATCGACACCGCCCTGGAGGCCGGCGCCGCGGCTATCGCCCGCTGGCATGATCCGGCGCCAGGCTCTATGGTGCGCATCGGTCTGGCGCCGTGTTCGCCCTTCTCGGTGAGCGGGGAACTCTTGCGTCAGTCAGCGTCATTGGCGCGCGAACGCGGTGTCCGGATGCACACCCACCTGGCCGAGACCCAGGACGAAACCGACTACTGTGCCGAGCGTTTTGGCTGCAGCCCCATCGACTACATGGAACAGCTCGGCTGGCTGGGCCCCGATGTGTGGTTCGCGCACGGTATTCACTTCGACGATGCGGCCATTGCCCGGTTGGCAAGCACGGGCACCGGCATCGCGCACTGCCCGACCTCCAACGGGCGCCTGGGCGCCGGTATCGCCCGGACTCGCGAGCTGCTGGCGGCCGGGGTGCCGGTGGGCCTGGGGGTGGACGGCGCGGCCTCCAATGAGTCGGGGCGGCTGCTGGGGGAGGCACACCAGGCGCTGCTGTTGGCACGGGCTGTCGGCGGGCCCACGGCGCTGAGCACCCGCACCGCGCTCGAGCTGGCGACACTGGGCGGGGCCCGCCTGCTGGGGCGCGCCGAGGAGATCGGCTCGATCGAGGCCGGTAAGTGCGCCGACCTGGTGCTGTGGGATCTGCGCACGCTCGGCCACAGCGGAATCGACGATCCAGTGGCCGCCCTGATGTTGGGTGCGGTACCGCCCATCAGGTGCTCCTGGGTGAACGGGCGACCTATCGTCAGAGATGGGGAGATGCTGACGGTCGACACCGATCGGATCGCGGCGGCGGTGCAGGCGGCGCATCATGGATTGATGGGCAGGGCGCGCTGATGGATCTGCACACCATCGACTCGGTGCTGATTCCGCGAGACCGCGCTGACCTCATCGGCCTCGGGGCGCAGGACGGCGTGCTGGCGGGCGGCACCTGGCTCATGAGCCAGCCGCAGCCGGGGCTGCGGCGGCTGGTGGACCTGGCCGGTATGCGGTGGCCCGATGTTGTGATCGACGCGGGCAGCCTGGAGGTCGCAGCCACCTGCAGTATCGAACGACTCATCAACGCCTCGTATCCGCCCGACTGGACTGCGACGGTCCTGTTTGGTCAGTGTGCGCGTGCACTGCTGGCCTCATTCAAGATCTGGCGCGCCGCCACTGTCGGCGGCAACATCTGTCTGGGTCTGCCTGCGGGAGCGATGATCTCGTTGTGCGCCGCCCTGGATGCCGAGCTGCTCATCTGGCGTCGCGACGGCACCGACGAGCGCTGCGCCATCACCGAATTCGTCACCGATATCAATGAGACGGTGTTGCGGGCCGGTGATGTCCTGCGCGCCATCACCTTTCCATCCGCTGCCTTGTCGCAACCGACGGCACTGCGTAAGGTCGCGTACTCCGCGCTGGGCCGCTCCGGCGCTCTTGTTACCGGCAGGCTCGACGGCCACGACATTGTGCTCGGGGTCTCCGCCGGAACACGCAGGCCACTCGTGTTACGGATCCCGGCAGATCCCGAAGGTGTATTCGAGGCCGCAGCAGGCATTTCCGGCGCGGAGTTCCACACCGATGCTCACGGCACCGCCGAGTGGAGGCGCGCGGTCACCGCGCAGCTGGCCCGCGAGGTCGCCGAAGAGCTGACCGGAGAGCGCCCATGAAGGTCAACGGCCAGATCATCGACACCAGCCCGCGGCCCGGGCAGTGCCTGCGCACCTTCCTGCGCGAGCACGGCCACACCGAGGTCAAAAAGGGTTGCGACGCCGGTGATTGCGGCGCCTGCACGGTATTGGTGGACGGGGCATCGCAACATTCGTGCATCGTGCCCGCGCATCGGGTCACCGATGCCGAGATCTTCACCGTCCGAGGTCTCGGAGATGAACATGACCTGCATCCCATGCAGCGTGGTTTCATCGGTCACGCCGGATTTCAATGCGGATTCTGCACGGCCGGAATGGTGTTGACGGCGGCGACGCTCACCGAGGACCAGGTCGAGGATCTGGGAAATGCATTGAAGGGCAACCTGTGCCGGTGCACGGGGTACCGGCCCATTCGCGCCGCAATCTGCGGTGTCGCGCCACCGCAGGAGGCCGTCAGCGCTCCCGCCGCCGCGCGGGTGGTTACCGGTACCGAGCCGTACACCATGGACCAGCTGCCCGCCGATGTGGGACATATTGCGGTGCTGGGCAGTCCGCACCCGTCGGCCCGCATCATTCGTATCGACACCGCCAAGGCCGGCGCCCTGCCCGGGGTGCGTGCGGTGCTGTGTTACCGCGATGACCCCGGGGTGCCGTTCTCCACCGCGCGCCATCACGAGCGCACCGATGATCCCGATGACACGCTGGTTTTCGACCGCGTGCTGCGGTTCGCGGGGCAGCGCGTCGCGGCGGTGGTGGCCGATTCGTCGACCATCGCGCACCGGGCGCTCGCGTGCATCGAGGTTGAATACGATTTACTGCCAGCGGTATTCGATCCCGAGGTGGTGCAGCAGCCGGGCGTGCACCGGGTGCACGGGGACAAGGGGGCCGGCGCAAGGATCGCCGACCCCGCGCGCAATCTTGTCGCCGAGGTGCACGGTGAGGTCGGCGACGTGCAGACGGCCGTGGACCGGGCGGGGGAGTCCGGTGCGGTGGTACGTGGCAGTTGGCAGACCGCCCGCGTCCAGCATGTCCACCTGGAGACGCACGGCTCGGTGGGGTGGCAGGACGAGAGTGGGCGCTATGTTCTGCGCACCAGCAGCCAGGTGCCGTTCCTGGTGCGCGACGAGCTCTGCCATATCTTCGGGCTTGCGCGTGAACAGGTTCGGGTGTTCGCGCCGCGCGTCGGCGGCGGATTCGGTGCCAAACAAGAGATGCTCACCGAAGACTTGGTGCTGCTGGCGGTGCGTGCGACTGGCGCTCCGGCCGTCTACGAATTGACCCGCAGCGACCAGTTCACCATCGCGCCGTGCCGTCACCCCATGCGGGTGAACGTGACCGCCGCGGCCGGTCTCGACGGGGTACTCACGGCGCTGGCGGTGGACGTGCTCTCCGATGCCGGGGCCTACGGAAACCACAGCGTGGGTGTCATGTTTCACGGCTGCAATGAGTCTATGGCCCAATACCGTTGTGCGAATAAGAGAGTCGATGCGCAGGCGGTGTACACCAACAACATCCCGTCCGGCGCGTTCCGCGGCTACGGGCTGGGGCAGGTGCTGTTCGGTATCGAGTCGGCCCTCGATGAGTTGTCCCGCGAACTCGGGATCGACCCGTTCGATTTCCGGCGCCGCAATGCCATCGTCCCGGGAGACCCGTTCGTCAGCTGGGAGGTGGAAGAGGATGACCTGGAATTCGGCAGCTATGGGCTCGACCAGTGCCTCGACCTCGCACAACAGGCGTTGACGCAGGGCGCGTCCGACCCGGCGCGCAACGGGTCGGACCTACCCGAAGGCTGGACGGTGGGCGAGGGCATGGCCATCGCCATGATCGCGACCGTGCCCCCGCGCGGGCATGTGGCCGATGCGCGCGTCGAGCTGGATGCGCGGGGACGCTACCGGATCTCTGTGGGCTCGGCTGAATTCGGCAACGGCACCACCACCGTGCACGCGCAGCTCGCCGCGGCTGTGCTGGGGTGCGCACCGACTCAGGTCGATGTTCACCAAGCCGATACCGACGCGGTGGGCCACGACACCGGGGCCTTCGGGTCGGCGGGCACCACCGTCGCCGGGCTGGCTGTGCACCGCGCAGCAGAACTGTTGCGGGACAAAATTATCGGGTTCGCTGCGGCGAACCTGGCGGTGCCCGAATCGCGGTGTGTGCTGGGGTCGGAGGGAGTGCGCATCGGCGAGGATCTGGTGAGACTGGCCGATATTGCGGGCTCGGTGCCGCAGCCACTGACGGCGCTGGGACGCCACGAGGGCACACCGCGCTCGGTGGCCTTCAATGTCCAGGCGTTCCGGGTCGGGGTGCATCCGGACACCGGCACCGTGCGGATCCTGCAGTCGGTGCAATCCGCAGATGCCGGGGTGGTCATCAATCCGCAGCAGTGCCGCGGGCAGGTGGAAGGCGGTGTTGCACAGGCCATCGGCTCGGCGCTCTACGAAGAAATCCTGGTGCAGGACGGTGTAGTCGGGACGACGAGTCTGCGCAACTACCACATTCCTCAGCTAGTCGACCTGCCCGACACCGAGGTCTACTTCGCCGACACCTACGACACCCTGGGGCCGCTGGGCGCGAAGTCGATGAGTGAGTCCCCGTACAACCCGGTGGCGCCGGCGCTGGCCAACGCGATCCGCGATGCGGTCGGGGTGCGGATGCATCGTTTGCCGATGAACGCGGCACGAGTGTGGCGAGCCATCAACGAATCCGGGGCAGGAGAGCGCTCATGAAAGATGTGCTCGGCGATCTGGTTGACCTGCTCCAGGCCGGAGGCACTGTCGCGCTGGCCCGTGTGGTGGAGGTCAGCGGTGCGGTTCCCCGTGAGCCCGGGGCCGCGATGATCGTGACGGCCGATTCTGTGGTCATCGGGTCGCTGTCGGGTGGCTGTGTGGAGGCTGCGGTCATCGAGACCGCGCGCGAGGTCCTGGCGACGGGGCTGTGCGTGAGCGAGCGATTCGGTGTCGACGACGGTGTCGCACCGGGACTGACGTGCGGTGGCGAGATCGAAGTCGTCACCGAAAGCGTGGGGGCCGAGAGACTGCCGCTGTTGCTCCGGTTGCGGAGTCTGACCGAGGCGGGGAAGCCCGCGGCCCTGGTGAGCACGCTGTCGGGGATTCCGCAGTGGGCTCTGGTGCGGCCGGGCGAGTCGGCGCCATGGCCGCGGGTCGACGGCGATATCGCATCGCTGGTGCGTACGGGGCGCAGCGCGGTGGCGGGTGCCGATCGCTGTGAGCCCGATCAATCCGCCGTGCCGCGGGTTTTCGTGCAGGCATTCGGTGTGCCGCCGCGGATGATCCTGGCGGGGGCCAACGCCTTCGTCCGGGCCCTGAGCCGCACGGGCAGTCAGCTCGGCTACCGGGTGACGGTGGTCGATGCCCGTGAGGTGTTCGCGACGCGGGCACAGTTCCCGCACGCACACGACGTGGTGGTCGATTGGCCGCACCGGTACCTACGCGCCGAAGCGACGGCCGGCCGCATCGACGGGCGCACCGTGTTGTGCGTCCTGACTCACGACCCCAAGTTCGACGTGCCGATGCTGGCGGCAGCCCTCACCATGGTGCCCGTGGCGTTTATCGGCGCACTGGGCTCGCGACGCACCCACGCCGACCGGGTGGAGCGCCTGCGTGAGGAGGGCATCACCGATGATCAGCTGCGGCGGTTACACAGCCCGCTGGGCCTGGACCTCAACGCTCGCACACCCGAGGAGACCGCGATATCCATTGCGGCGCAGATCATCGCCGAAACCTCGGGCGGCTCGGGGTTGGCTTTGCGCGACACCGACGGCCCGATCCACCGGTAGGGGATGCAGACGGTGTACCTGAAGGCATGCCTGAACGGGGTGCGGCGCAAGGACCAGCACACTGCGATCCCGTGCACACCGGCTGAGATCGCGGCGGATGCCGCGGCCTGCCGAGATGCGGGGGCGGCGGCGGTGCACGTTCATGCCAAGGACGCCAACGGAATCGACTCGCTGCTGGCCAGCGCGGTCGATCCCGTCGTTGCGGCCATCCGTGCGCGGTGCCCGGGTCTTCCCGTCGGCGTCACCACGGGCGCCTGGGCCCTGACCGATCCGGCCGCACGCTGCGCGGCCATCAACGCGTGGACCGAACTGCCGGATTTCGCCTCGGTGAATTGGCATGAGGACGGCGCGACCGAGGTCGCCGAGACGCTGCTGGCTCGCGGCGTCGGTGTGGAGGCCGGGTTGTGGAACGAGGCGGCCGCCCTGTCGTGGTCGGGCTCGCCGCTTCGCCGGGAGTGCTTCCGTGTCCTGCTGGAGCTTCCGGGTGGGGTCGCCGGGACCGAAGTCGAAGAGCAAGCGGTGCGCATGCTGGCGCAGGTTCGTGTGGCCGGCGCTCTAGACGCGGTGCTGCACGGTGAGGACTCATCGGCATGGCTCATGCTCGACCTCGCGGCGGCGCGAGGGGTTGCCGCACGGATAGGGCTTGAAGACACGCTGCGTCTGCCGGACGGATCGCCGGCCGTGAGCAATGCCGAACTCGTCGCCGCTGGGCGTGCCCGGATGGGAGAGCGTTAGGCGGCCCGCTTGGCCAGCTGTTCGCGGTGCCATCTGCTTCGCGCCGAATGGTGCGCGGAGAATCCCTCGTTGGGGTGGGTCCCCAGCCTGCCGTTGGGGCGGTCGAACTGCCCGAACACCTCGAGATCTTCTGGGGACAAACTGAAATCGAAGATCTGGAGATTCTCGGCCAACCGGCTAGGCGAGCAGGTCTTGGGGATCACCACATGACCCAATTGAATATGCCAACGCAGGATCAGCTGTGCCGGCGTCTTGTTGTGCTTGGCGGCCAGCGCAGCCAGTGGGGAATCCCCGGTGGTACCGATTCCTTGGGCGAGGGGACTCCATGCCTCCGTGACGATTTCCCGGTCGGAGTTGAACTGCCGCAACTCCCGCTGCTGAAAGTACGGGTGCAGCTCCACCTGGTTGATCACCGGCGGCACGCCGGTCGCGTCGACGATGGCCTCTACGTGCTCGGGTTCGAAGTTGGATACCCCGATGGCGCGGATGTTGCCGTCGAGATAGAGCTGCACGATCTGCTGCCATGCGGTCACATACTGACCGTGATCCGGTGCAGGCCAATGGATCAGGAACATATCCACATAGTCGGTGCCGAGCATCTCAAGGCTCCGCGCGAAAGCGCCTGCGGCATCAGAGAAGTCATCCACCCACAGCTTTGTGGTGATGAAGACTTCATCTCGAGGTACGCCCGAGCGGGAGATGCCGAGGCCGACGCCGCGCTCATTGCCGTATCTGGTGGCGGTGTCAATATGCCGGTATCCGGCGTCAAGTGCTTGCCGGACAATGGTTTCCGCCTCGACGTCGGGGATGGCGGCGACACCGAGGCCCAGCTGGGGGATTTCGACGCCGTTGTAGAAACGAACTTTCGGGACAGTGCAAGGTTGCACGACGGACTCCAATCACTCTGCGGCTGAAGGAGCAGTGGAATTGATACCCGGGAGCGACACGTCCTCGTGTCAGTTGAGACGGTACAACTGTCAGTTGAAGTCGGTATCTGTGACGCCGATCACGGAATTGCTGTGAAGTTGCTGAAATCGCTGAACAGCAAGGGTTTTCGGCGCACGGGAGACTTTCGGGTTTACAAGATCCTTACGTCGCGAGTGTCGCGATAGTTCCGTTCGCATTGACGGAAGCGAGCATTGCGGGGTGCTTATGCGGTGGCGTTGGCCTTGACCAGGCGGGCCACGGATTGAGCTTTGTTACTTGTGGTGTCGCTGTGTCCGTGTACCGATACCTCGATGATGTACTGCGATGCCTGGATGGCGGCTCGTTGCGTTTGGCGTGGCGCCAGATGCTGAAGCCCTGTCGATTCGGTGATGGCCGCCTGCACGAAAGCTGATGAAATATCATCCCCTGCAACGTTTTGGACTTCGATGTTGGTTACGGCGCCGGTCCCGGGGCCCTTTGTGGTGAAGGGCCTGTCCTGGCAGCGCCGCCAGCTGGCTTCCAGTGTGCTGAACCAGGTTCTGGCACTGCCGGGAGAGTCCAGTTCAATGATCTGGATCTCTATCGTCGTTCCTGAACCGGTTCCCCGGATTTTCCAGCGTGTCGACCATTGCTGCTGTATCGCCTGACGCACGGGAGCTTCGGCGAGTGTGGTGCCCCAACTGGGCAACGCAACGCCGAGGCACTCGACAGAACTCGTGCGGGTGTCCGCGCTGTGGGCGTTGGCTGCCGCGAGATCGAGTCTTTCGACGCGCGCATCCGAATGGAGCCGGAGCGCCAGAAGCGAAGACAGCTGGGCGTCATCGGGCAGTATCTCGGCGGCTGAGCCAACGTGTCCTTGACCTACGTTCGGGGCGCCGGGAACCACACACCCGGTCAACAACCCGCTCGCGATGAACAGGCTAGTTAGCTTCACTCGAACGGCGTGCACCAGCAATTTCTAGTAGGGAAAAGACAGATGGTCAAGCCGCCAAAACGGCCAGATTCTAAGTGCGGCAGCTACCTCTAGAGTCCAGAGATGAATGACTTCCTCACCTAGGCGCAACGGGAAATGAACACATGACGGCGAACTGTTCGACACGGTGCCTACGCGGGTCAACCCAATGAGGCTGATCCTCTGTTGGTTAACGAAATCTGAACCACCGGTTGACGGCTCGCTCGTTGTGGCTCACTCTTATGCCATGTCTGGGATGAGTGAGCAGGCATTGGTCGCGGCGGTCCAGGAGACCACCGCGTGTCTCGCGTAGCGGGGTATCGGTGGTGTAGGCCGTCAATAAGGCGGTGGGCCTCGTAGACGTCCTTGCGCATGGCAGCTGCCCGGCGGTGATGATGTCGGTGGGTTGCGCTGTGGCGTGGGCTACGTCGGATGAGATGTTCTGTTTTAGCGATCGCGTTCACTACCTCATCGACATGCTCGTAGAGCGATGCCAGGAGTGTCCGGGCCTGGGCCACGGAAGCATCCTCAGTCACTTGCGCATCTTTGCATCGGATTACCCACGTGTACAGCTATCTGTCATGTTCGGCGACAGTGCTTCAACTGCTTGTTGAACCGCCAGCGTGGCTAGGTGTGGGATGGGAGCTCAGAATCCGTGCGATCAGCAGCGGCTCGATACTTGTATTGCCTAGTCCCCGTACTTGTGGGGACTCTGGTGCAGCCTCTGACCTGCAGTAAAACTATGGTGCGCGATACTGGGATTGAACCAGTGACCTCTTCCGTGTCAGGGAAGCGCTCTCCCGCTGAGCTAATCGCGCCTGTCTAAATGGAGGTGGAGACGGGAATCGAACCCGTGTGCACGGCTTTGCAGGCCGTTGCCTCACCACTCGGCCACTCCACCGCAAGGGATGCCAGTCCACCTTCGAGCGGATGACGGGATTCGAACCCGCGACCCCAACCTTGGCAAGGTTGTGCGCTACCAACTGCGCTACATCCGCGCGCAACGGATGAGATCGTCACCCGGTGCGAAGTGAAACAGTAGTCGAACGAGAGGTTTATTCACAAATCCCTTGCGTGCGCGGCCCGTAGGCGGCCGGACTGGGGTGTTTCCGGTCTCTCGTGCTAGCCTTTCACCTCGATTGATCAGCCATCACAGATCAATACGCGGTCTCGTAGCTCAGCGGAAGAGCACTCGCCTCACACGCGAGGGGTCGCTGGTTCGAACCCAGCCGGGACCACAGTTCTAGGGCAAGCGGGGCACCGCCCCGCAGTGGCAGGTCCACGCGTGGTGCCCGATCTGGATGAATTCCACTCATGGAGTCGGGGCCACCCGATAGCACTGGCCAGATGCGCCCATAGACTGCCGCAGGCCGATGAGACTTCTCACGATTAGCTGACGTGTCGAACAGCCGGTGACAGCGTCACCACCTACGGCGAAACCTGGGACATGAAGTAGCCGCTGATTCAGTAGTTGTGGCAGTTGTTGACAGCTCTGCCTACCGGTCCCGAAGACGAGTCCATGATGTCGTCGCTGATGCCCGTCCACTGTTGGCGGCCAAGGGTCTGTTCGAACGCATTTAACTGCTGTTGACGCTGACCTATTGGGGCGGCCAGAACCCCGGCAAGCCCGATCCGCAGCTCATTCTCCAGTTTTGGATCGCGACTGATCTTCCGCCAGATCAAGGGATCATTCTGCTGCAACGACGACATCACCTGCTGCTCAGAGCATGTGGTGGTATTCAAATCGTCGGCATATGCCTGCCCGGCCATCGCGATGGCAAGACATGAGAGTCCTGCCGCCATGCCCACACGCAAAAGCCCCCGACCGCCCTTGCCCATTCCATTCATGCTCAGCAGCTTAGAAATATTCCGATTCGCGCGCGGCGAGTTGCCAAAATGCGTAGCGGCCAATCGATAGGTGACGCCATATCAGGAGCTGACGATGGAGATCGTCGCTTTTTGGGACAGTTGACAAGTGACCCGCGCGCGATGTCGAAGTCGTATTAGGTGCGGGCGCGAAAAGTCCTCGGCCCGTTACAGGTCGGCGACGACGGCATCATCGGCGCCAACGCCGTAGTCACCCGTGACATCCCACAGGAATCGATCGCAACAGGCATCCCGGCAGTAGCGCGCCGCCGCGCTGAAGGTCGACGCGAACCGGGGGTCGACGTCCGCATCGTGCGCAAGAGACCCCACTGCGCCGTCTGGCTGCCCAGATGAAGGCTGTGGTCAGCCCAGAGCGCCCCGGCCGCTTCCGATGACGCGGGTATCAGCATTGTCCGGCGCGGATGGACGCTGCGTCGGTATTTTGTACTGCGACCAATCCAGAGGACTCTCGGCGTCGAATGTGAAAGAGAGTTTTACCGGCGTGGCCCTCACGCCGGTCCCAGCACCCTTACGCTCAGAAAGGTTGCCACATGCCAAAATTCATTCCGAAATTCGATGAAATCCAGGCCCACTACGATCTGTCCGATGATTTTTTCGCTTTGTTTCTAGATCCCAGCAGGACATATAGCTGCGCATATTTCGAGCCCGATGACCTGACTTTAGAGCAAGCGCAACGCGCCAAGGTTGACCTGGCCCTGGGCAAGCTCAATCTGCAGCCTGGTATGACTTTGCTGGACGTGGGTTGCGGTTGGGGGTCGACGTTGTTGCGCGCCTTGGAGCACTATGACGTAAACGTCATTGGGCTGACACTGAGCAAAAATCAGCACGCACACGTGACGCAACTATTGCAGGCATCTCCGAGTTCGCGCTCCAAGCAGGTGCTGCTGCACGGCTGGGAAGAATTCGACGGCAAGGTCGACCGTATCGTCAGCATCGGAGCCTTCGAACATTTCGGCCACGAACGGTATCCGGCCTTCTTCGAGTTCGCCCACGATGCGCTACCCGATGACGGCATCATGTTGCTGCACACCATCGTGAGCTTTCATCCCGACGAATTGCGCAGAAGGGGAGTGGCTCTCACTTTTGAGCGGGCCCGGTTCGCCAAGTTCATGCTCACCGAGATCTTCCCCGGCGGCCGGTTGCCCTCCAACGACATGGTCGGTGAAAGGGCATCCGAGGCGGGGTTTACCTTGACCCGCCAGCAATCCCTGCAGATGCACTACGCCAAAACACTGGACTACTGGCTTAAAGCGCTGCAAGACAACAAAGATCAAGCCATCGCCATCCAAGATGAAGTGGTGTACGAACGCTACGTCAAGTACCTCAGCGGCTGCGCCCCGGCGTTCCGCGACGGCTTCGTCGACGTCACCCAATTCACGCTTGAAAAGTAGCCATCCATCATCACTGGCAGCGAATTCCCGCACCGTAGGGAGCCTCTTGACGTGACTGAATGCGAGAAGGCGGATTCTGCACCTGTGAAGGATGCGGGGGTCGTCCTCGATGTGGAGGGCTCCGGTGTTCAGCCTCCGGTTTCTGAGCGGATACGCAGGGCTTTTTGGTGGTTGGAGCGCTTGGCGCCGGCTATCGGATCCCGCTGGGCGG
>NZ_MAFC01000037.1 GCF_002013465.1 Mycobacterium sp. D16R12
CTGCTATCGAGACATCAAGCCACGGGTTGTCTCGACTGGCTGGAGGACAACGGATGCAGTTGCAGTGTCAGTCGACGAGGCCCGTGGTTGTCGGCCTACCGAGGGCTTCGATTAGGTACCACGTAGGAGGACTACCTGAAGTCTGTATTAACTATGCAAAAATAATATTGTTTGCGGGATGAAGTCCTCTGGCATAGCGCGACCGGTTAGTTCTACCCGGCGGGAGTCGTCGCCGGTTCAGCTTTGTTCCTATGCACACGGCAGATCCCGTATCCACCGGATAGTGGAACCATGTGTTCATTGCCCGGCGGATGGCGCCTATTCCGGTAGCGCAATACCGTTTAACGAGAATTGAATGGCTCCATATTTATGTATATATTCTCTGGAAATGATGATAAATACATGCGGATAGAACTGACTGCGCGCTCTAGGTGTCATACATATTCTTATATGGCTTGTCTATGCAGCTCGTCGACGCGTCAGTATATTTCAGCATGCGGGTCCACGATTACTATCGAGCGCGATATTGCTTTGTTGCCATCACAGGTGTGGGATGCGATCACTGACCCACACCGCTGGTATATACCGCCGAGCGGGTTCCGGCCCATTGTCGGGCAGCGATTCCGGGTCGCACATCTTCCTCTGCTGGGCACCGGCTATACGGGCTTACATGAGGGTGTGGTGACTCACTCCCGGCCGTCAGAGGAGCTGGGGCTTGCCATGTCTACATTGCGGCAGACGGCGTCGCCCACGCGCTGGAATATCTCCGTTGTACTGCGGTTATACCGCGATCGAACCCGTGTGACCGTAACTCTCCGCGGGCTAGACCCTGCCGACCAACAACAGCGGGCGCTGTCCTACATCCTCAAAGAGATAATAGCGGGCCATCTGCACACCTGTGCCGATACTTAAGAGCTCGCTGTCGCTCCGCTCGCGACCAAGAGCCGTATCTGCGTGACTATCTTATTTCCCTCGATGGGGATCATTAGGAATGTAAAGCACGCCTAACGCCTCAGGCTCAGCTTGAGTGTGCAATTCTGGCACTTCAAAATCTCCGGTCTTGTAAAAGTTATATCGATGAAATTTGCGGTCTTGACATCACGTGCTGTGTGATCTTCATGACTCAATAATGAAGTCGCGCTTGTCTCGAACTCCACAATCCGGGCAGTTCCAGTCACAGGGAACTGCGGCCCAAGATGTTCCCGGCGGAAGCCCTTCGCGTGGGTGACCTGCTATTTCTTCGTACCGGTATCCACATTCCGGGCAGTGCGCAATCGCCATCAGATCCCTTCTCTCTCTTCGGGGCAAGAGCCCGATCGAACCTTCAGCCCAAGGGGAGCCCAAGGTGATAATTGTGCATTGCTGTGGTTGTTCTGGCAATCTAAAGATGATAACTCCGGTTGGGTGAGTTTGATGAGTGGAGGTAACGATGCGTAAGTCTGTCGTTGATAGCGGTAGGTCGCGTTCGGACACTGGACTGGCGCCGCCGCACTGGCGGGACCCCAAACGCCATCTCTGGCTGCTCGGGCTGGTGGTCCCCGGGCTGGTCGCGTTGGCCTGGCTACTGGTCAAGATCACCGGTGTGACCATCTTCTGGTGGTCGGGGCCGATCCTGATTTTCGCGATCATCCCGCTCCTAGATCGCCTCGTAGGATCTGATGAGGCGAACCCCCCGGACTCCGACATGGTGTGGTTGGAGCATGACCGGTTCTATCGCTGGGCCACCTACTTATATCTGCCTAACCAGTACCTATCGGTCTTGTTTGCCTGCTGGCTGTGGAGCGGCGGCGGCTGGGTGACGATGGCCTGGATCGATAAGACCGGGCTGATGCTGACCCTTGGAGCAGTTGGCGGGATCGGCATAAGTGCTGCCCATGAGCTGGGGCATAAACGCGAGACCGCGGAAAAGTGGCTCAGCAAGATCGCTCTTGCGCAAACCTGCTACGGGCATTTTTTCGTTGAACACAACCGCGGACATCACCCCCGGGCAGCCACCGCAGAAGACCCTGCCACCTCACGGTTC
The DNA here is from genome assembly GCF_002013465.1 of Mycobacterium sp. D16R12. Lineage (GTDB taxonomy): Bacteria > Actinomycetota > Actinomycetes > Mycobacteriales > Mycobacteriaceae > Mycobacterium. Next base: position 2,024 of record NZ_MAFC01000037.1, read on the forward strand.
GGCGAAAGCCTGTACATGTACATTCCCCGGTCGGTGATCGGTGGGTTTCGCTCGGCGTGGTCGATAGAAACCGGTAGGTATGCCCGGATGGGCCGCTCGCGGTGGTCCCTGGGCAACGACATCCTCAACGCCTGGTTGATGAGCGCCGTGCTGTTCGCAATCCTGATTCCGTGGTTCGGGCCCGTAGTCATCCCCTGGCTTATCGGACAGGCGATTTTCGGAATCTTTTTGGTCGAATCGGTCAACTACCTTGAGCATTACGGGCTGCGGCGACAGAAGCTTCCCGATGGCAGATACGAGCGGGTACGGGCGTCGCACAGCTGGAACAGCAACACCGTGGTCGCCAACGTCTTCCTGTTCCACATACAGCGCCATTCGGACCATCACGCACACCCGGTCCGCCGCTACCAGACACTCCGGCACACCGAAGAGGCGCCACAGCTGCCCTACGGCTACGGAACGATGCTGCTGTTTGCCTTCTTTCCCCCCATATGGCGCAGGATCATGGATCCAATGGTGTTGCGCCACTACAACGGCGATATGCGGCTAGTCGGGGTGCGCCCGACCAAATCGATGCGGCCCAGGCCATCACAGGACCAGACGTAATGGACACCACTCGCAGGTCTTTTCTGGCGATGGCGGCCGGTGCCGGGATCGCCGCCCTCGCGCTGAGTGACGACCGGAAACCGCTTCGTACCCACTACCCTGCGATCGTCGTGGGTAGTGGGTACGGAGGCGGCGTCAGCGCCCTGCGGCTCGGGCAGGCGGACGTGCACACTCTGGTCCTGGAGAAAGGGCGACTCTGGGACTCCCCCGACGACGACGACAAACGTTTCTCCAAAATGTTGCCGCCCGACAACCGGGCTGGCTGGTTCGCTTCGATAGCACCCAGCCTGGTGCCGTCTTACATGGGAGTTTCGGTGGCAGAGGTGGCTAAGCGCACCCCCTCGAACCAACCCGTGCAAGCGGGCATCTGCGACAAATCGATACACGGAGCCCACACCATCTTCCGCGGCATCGCCGTCGGCGGAGGATCGATGATCAACGCCGCCGTCGCAGCCGTCCCCACTCCCGCGCAGGTACGCGAAGCCTTCCCTGACCTGGATATCTTAGAGTTCTTCGGCGAATACATGCCACGTGCGCGAGAGATGCTGCGCATCAGCTATCGCAACATGCCGTGGTTCGAGCAAACTCCTTGGTACCAATACGCCCGTGTCGGCCGCCAATACGCCGCCACTGCCGGCTACCCGGTCGACTACAACGGCAGCGCTTACAGCTTCGATTACATGCGCAAAGAAGAAGCCGACCAAGTGCCCCGATCGGCACTGGCTTTCGAACAGCAATTCGGCAACAACCACGGCCGCGTCGGCAGCGTCGATCAGACCTATCTGGCCGCAGCCCAGGCCACCGGCAACGTCACTATCCGCCCACTCACCGAGGTACTCGCCGTCAGCCGTGAACCCGATGGCGAATGGGTAGTTTATACCCGCACGATCGATCGCTGGGGTAATGCTCTGGGCTACAACGAAATCGGATGCGAGCAGCTTCACCTTGCAGCTGGCGTACTGGGTACCGTCAAGATTCTGCTGCGAGCTCGCGACGTGGGCGTACTGCCCGATCTCAGCGACGAGATCGGACGCGGCTACGGAAACAACGGCGACGTCATGGTTTCGCATATGCTCAAGGACAGCGATCCGGCCGGCACCCAGCAATCGCTCATGGGACTGATCAATCTCGATGGCCGCAGCGATCCCGCCAACCCGGTCTATGCCACCATCTTCTCGATCCCGCTCCCGGCCGAAACACACGCCCTGGCCTACTACGCCATGGTCAAAACCGATGACAGGGCTGACATCACGTACGACAAGGAGTCGGACACGGCCACCGTCAACTGGCCTCAGGCACATACCGAGCACCTGTTCGACAAGGCCCACGCCGTGTTCGACAACCTCACCGCAGCCAACGGAGTCGACTACCGCGACGACCTTTTCGAAGGAAATGCCTTTGCTGCCAACACCGTTCACCCGATGGGAGGATGCGTCCGCGGCAAGGCCACTGATAACTACGGGCGCGTCAAGGGATACGACAATCTCTACGTCAACGACGCATCACTGCTACCCGGCTATCTCGGGTGCAACCCTTTCATGACCATCACAGCACTCGCCGAACACAACATCGAAGCGATCCTTCAACGCAAGCATGAAAGTGCATAGATGACATTGAGGATACGAGAAATGAGGCAGCCATTTCCTTCGGCCACTGGCGTCACGATCATCACGCCGTTGGCGGTGGTGTGCGGGTGGGCTCAGCCGATGTGAGGTCGCGCCTCGTGGACCGGACAGCTACATCGCGACCGCGGTATTCCTTCACGAATAGACCCTGCCGAGGCCGAGTCTGATAGGCCATGGCATTCGCGGAGCCAAACCCAATGCGCTGCAATATATCTGCCGCCAACCCCGCATTATCGACTGCACAGCCGCGTGGCGGATCGTGAGGAAGGGAGCCATACGGCGCGGCAGGTGAAGGTGCAGGAGCAGGGCCGAAACAGGTAAGCGGCAGGGGCGCCAAGGCGAACCGTCATTGCGGCATCCCTTCGAGACGATGAATGTCACCGTCGATGAAGACAGCGAGCTGAACGTTCGTCTCGGATTCCCAATCAGTAAGCCGCTCAGCGATTACAGCGGCGGATACGCCAGCGTAAGGCCACGCACCGACTGTGAAATCTGGTCGAATGACGAGATTAGTCCGCTTCAATTGATGAAGCTGTGTTGTCGCCTATCCGCATACGCAGGGCTTGATAGATCTCGCGCCATGCAGCCAGATTTGGGTAGTCAACATCTGTTGCCGCTTCAGCTGGCCGCCCATACCGGCCGTTCGGTATCCCAGACCATGTGTCGCCGGTATCCGCCCTCCGTCGTTCCGTGACGATCACGCAAACTACCTTCCGGGAGAATTGCCCCACCTCGTGATTGCAGTGTGCGACCTCATCGGAATTGCATTGGATTCGGCACAGTTCTGATCTCACGGCGTCGACTGGCTTAGTACTGGAGGCCTGTCATGACAAGGTCGATGATGCGGGTTGCTTGTGCACGCCAGTCGCTGGTTGGGTTGAGGTGGAAGTGGCCCGCGAAGGCTAAAAACACCTCCTGGGCGTCAAGATCGGATCGCATTGTCTTTGCCTTCTCGTTGGCTCGTACCAATGAGCCCAGCGCTTTGGCGAGTTCTTTGTAGACGACGGGAAGCTCTGGGAGTCCGGGCGCTGCAGCGAGCGCTTCAGCTAGTCCGTGTTTGGTGCCCGCATACTGCGTTAGATATAACAACCACTGCTGAAAAGCCTCGGGTAGGCTCTGGTCCTGAAGCAGTGCCGCGGCTAGCGCGACGAATTGACTGACCTCACGCTCATCAGTATTCGCGAGTTTGGTGGGTGTCGACTACCCGCTGGATGATTAGATGGCGGCCCGGGAGTTTTTTTCACGAGAGATATGCGGACACGGCCACCTGCATGAGCGCTAGTCCGTGGGTAGCCAGTTGCCGTGGAAGCCCGCGGGCACTCGGACCGGCAGATGTACCTCGGCCACCGTTTCCAATGTTTGGGCGTCGAGCACGACGAGATTGCTGTGGCCGGCCCTGCGGTCGAGCACAAATCCCATCAGTACTCCGCGATCCTCTTCGGCATCAGCGTATTCCGGTACGAAGACGAATTCGCCGATGTGTGCGTCGCTGCCGAAGGCGCGGGTTTGCGAGCTGTCATGAGCCAGGTCGTGTTTGATCAGGGAGGTGGGGGCCGCATTCCCGAACCGTTCTCCTTCGCCGCTTAGCGCATACGCGTACCGATACAGCTTGCTTACCTTGCGGTCGTCGATGCGGGGGAAGTCTTGTGCGCGATCATCGATCTGTTCCTCGCGGATCTTGTCGGCGGTGAGGTCGATTGTCCAGCGGTACATGCTTGGCAGGCCCTCGTCGGGCCCGGTGAAATTGGTGGCACACGCACGCGGATGGCGGGCGACGTCGATGACTATCTGGTCGTCGTCGGTGTCGTACGCACCCACGGCGTGGAAGACATAGCATGGCTCCACCTCGAACCAGCGCACGTCCGTTCCAGTTCCTTCCCGCGGCATCACCCCGATGCGCGCCGGCTTGCCGGGGGTCCAGCGATACGGAAGTTCGGCATTGGGCTGCGCTCTCCAGTTGAGGAACGAGGAGGAAAGCGCTCCCGGCACCCGCACCCGTCCCAGCAAGGAGGACAGAACGATCTCGGCGGGTTTGCGCAGCGGCCCAGGCAACGTCATCCGGACCGCCTGTTTGGTATCGAAGTTGACCGGCAGGTCGTAGATGATCACGTGTTTCTCGGTGAGCGAGAAATCGTGCATCATCGGGCTGCCGTCAACCTCGATTTCCGTGCAGCGACGCGCGCGGCCGTCGACGCCGATAACCGTGTACTCGACCCGATTTGCTCTACCGAACGAGTAGCTCAACGCATGCAGCTCGCCAGTGTCCGGGTCTCGTTTCGGATGCGCCGTGTAGCCACCGGTGATCGTCCCGTCGAAGTCGCAGACTCCCAGGGTGTTCAATTCCTCGTCGAGTTCGTAGGAGTTGGGCCCGCCCTCAACCAGGGCCAGGGTCTTGCCCGCGTGCCCGATGATGTTGGTATTGCCCGCAGCAAGCTGTGCGCCCGCGCGAGGCAGCTTCCGGTAGGGCTCACCCAGCCGTCGTGCGACGCGGCGGGAGCGGACCCATCGATTGCGGTACCACTCGGCCTTCCCGTTGCGTAGCCGTACGCCGTGCACCATCCCGTCGCCCATGAACCAGTGGTAGAACGCCGGGTCCACGTCGGCTATCGGGTTCGGGCCGTTGCGTAGATAGCGTCCGTCCAGCCACACCGGGATACGGCCGGTGACGTCCAAGTCTGTAAGGGTGGTCTCCTCGTTGACCGGCGCAAAGCCATCGATGAGGAACGGGTGCTGCGGCATCGTCTGCTACCCCTCGACCGCTGCTGCGACGGGTGCTCGGCGAGTCCTGCTGGCAAGCTTCTTGGCAGCAGGCGCCGGGGTCCAATCCGTCTCTAGCGGTGGCAGCTTGCTCGGATCGCCGATCACCTGCCCGGCGAACACCTGTTTGGCAAGGTTCCGCCCGATGGCATGGCCTGCCGCATGCAGGCCCGACAGGGTGGCGCCGATGATGCCCGGACCCCAGGACTGGCTCGCACCCGCGAGGAACAGACCCTTGATCTCGGTCTTGGAACCTGGCCGGAACGGACCGAATTGTGAGACGCGGCATTCGAGCCCATAAGGTGTCCCGCCCGATGCACCCGTATACCGGACCTGGGTGTGTGGAGTCGAGGACTCTGTCCAGCTGATCCGTCCGTCGATCTCCGGGATCATCCGCACGGTGTGGTCGACCATGAGTTTGGTGAGTTCGTCTTTGGTCGCCAGATACGTCGGGTTCTTGCGGTAGTCCTCGCTCGCGAAGTCCAGTGGTAGCCCCCAGAAGTCCGGGTCAATCGGGGCGATCGCCATCGCTTCGAAGACAGTCTGTCCTTCGGGTGCGTAATGCGAGGAGAACGGGTCCTTGAGGTTGTTGATGGAGACGAGCATCGGCATGTCGCGGGCCATTCCCGCTAGGCGTGCCTCCCGGCTAAGGCCTTGCCGATTCTCGATGTACTTGGCGCACAAGGCGTCGACATCGTGGTCGGAGGGCACTGCGATGTGGTTCACGTTCGGCATCTTGCCGCGCAAATCGATATCCGCGCCGATATAGGTGACAAACCAGGCCATCGACATCCGCCAGTTTTTCGCTCTGCGGACAGTCCAGGGCCGCAAATGTTGCGCCCCTATCAGTTCGAGGTAGGTGCGTTTGATGTCGGCGTTGGAAACCACTATCGGCGCTTGCAGCTCCTCGCCGTTCTCCAGTCGTACGCCGTGTACTCGGCCATCGCGTACCAGAATTTTATCCACCTTGGCACGAGTGCGGATCTCGGTGCCGTGGGCGACGGCTGCCTCGGCCATTCGTGCCGATAGCACTTGGCCACCGCCCTTGGGGAACCATGCGCCCAGGTGGTAGTACTCGTGCATGAAGCCGGCATAAATGGAGATCGGCGTGCGACTCGGGGCACTGCCGTACCCGGCGGTGGCTTCCGCCGTCATCAGGCTGCGGAGTTTGGGAGAGATGTCGTAGGCGTCGAAGAGCTGTTTGACGGGGCGCATGAGCCAGTGCGCCTTAGTCCCACAGTTGCGCGCTAACTTCAGGTAGCCGCCCATGGAGGCGGGTGAGCCACTTCGGTCGATGGCCTCGCCGATCCTGCGCAGGACGTCGATCACTCCGACGATTCCTACCGCTTCGGCGGGGAAGGCCTTGATCAGGCCGAGCTGATAGCTTTCCCAACCGACGGCGGCCCGGAACGTCGTGTCGTCCGACAAGAAGAAGGTGTCGAACCCGGCGTTGTCCATCGGCAGGAACTCGATTCGGTCTTCGCCGATCCCAAGCCCGCGGTAGACCTTCGGCAGCGGACCGTTTGGACCGCAGCCGCCGAGATAATGCACCCCGACATCGAATTCCCACTTTCCCACCCGATGGAACACGTGGGTGTTTCCCCCGATTACATCGAAAGCCTCAAGAACAAGAGTCCGTTTGCCGCTGGCGGCCAGATAGGCGGCTGCGGTGAGCCCGCCCATCCCGGAGCCGATCACTATCGCGTCGTAATTGCTCATTGCTTTTGTGTCCTATCCGCCCGTCATGCCGGGGCTTGGCCGATCACCTTTTCCTGCATCAACTTTCGCACCGCGCGTCCAGTGCCTGTCCTGCCGCACAGGCGAATTCATGGCCTAAGCCTCCCGCCCACATACTTGCCACTGGCAGGTACCACCGTAACGCTTCCGCCTGCCAGTGGCAAGTAAAACTTTCGGCCTAGCCTGACGCTGCCCAGCTCCGATAACTGGTCCTCCCCCGGCCGCATGCGGCGTTGCGGCATACTCGGTGTCATGGTTTCCGCAGACGCCACGCCACGTCTCCGCGGGAAAACTCTGCGACGGACCGCAGCAGAAGTTCGTGAGGCACTCCTACAAGCCACTATTGATGAACTTGGCCACGTGGGCTCAACGAAGGCCAGCCTGCGTTCGATTGCACGCCGGGTCGGAATCAGCCACCAAGCTGTCACGTACCATTTCGCTGACCAGTCAGCACTTTTCACCGCTGTCGCTACCCAGGGATTCATCAAGTTGGCTCACCAAAGCCGAGCCGCCATGGATGCCGTGTCTCCCCGGAAGCGGAAACTAGGCCGAGAAGTTGCGGCGTTCGGCGAGGCCTACATCGTTTTCGCCCGAAATAACCCGGCGCAGTTCACCGTGATGTTTGGGTCTGACCTGGTCAACCGTCACGACCCAGTCCTGCTCGAAGCCCAGATCGCCTTATGGAAACTGCACTACGACACCGTCGCGATCGCCACCGGCAAGGGTTGGGGAGGTGGCGTCGACACCACCGCGCTCGCTTTCTCCACCTGGTCACTAAGCCACGGAATGGCAACCCTCGAATGCAGACTCCCCAGCGGCATGCCTGCAAACCGCCTCCCCGAAGACATCCTTCATACCGTCCTCGACGCCGTCATCCGCTAGACGGCCCCAGCCACGGTCGGTTGATCTCCCAAACCGACGGTCCACGCTCGCGCAGGGTCACGATCCACCGTCGCTCGAAGCGGCGTGAACTGGCATTGTCTGAAATTCGGGTGGGTGGACACCCACCGTCCTCGTGACGCCACCGAATACCCAGTCTTAATGCCAAGCATGAAGATCTCTGCGGCTAATGAGCCCGATGCGCACGCGCGGGTGAGCAGGTCTACAACAGCTTGGTTCATCGCGAATTATGTTGCGCTGCATCTTCAGATCGGCCGACAGCGGCGTTCGCCCACATGAAGGCTTCCGCCATGTCGATCACGGAGGCCTTCTCGCGGCCATGCGGATGCGCCGCGCCGAACCTCCAGATAAGCGACCAGCACTAACGTGCAGCAGAAGGTAAGCAGACCGAATATCTCTACTCACTTTGGTCTCACGCCAAGCAAACGGAGCTTTGGGTGAAAACAAGCGGTGGCGACCGCGCCAAAGAATCTCCCGGCTAATAGTCGCCTACGAAACGGCACCAGCATCCGCTCCCTAGCTGCCATCACCCGCCACTCCTGCGGGCTACATCCATGACGCACTCATCGGAACCGGCACCGTTATGCGCCACCGAGGCGGCCTCGACAACCCCACACCATTGACAAACAGCACACCGGGTTAACGTGCGTAAAAGGTCATAAAAAAACTGCCAGGTTCTGCAACTTTGTATACCAAATTCTGCGGTGGTGTTCATTGGTCGAAGGTGATGTGGACTCGGTCGGATTCGGGCAGCGTCTGGCATGCAAGGGTGAGTCCGGCATCGAGTTCATCGTCAATGAGTGACTCGTTGAGGAGCATGCGGGTTCGTCCGCTCTTGACGGAACATACGCATGTGCCGCAGGCCGACTCACGGCATACATAGGGTGGGTCGAGGCCTTCTGCAAGCAGGGCATCGAGCAGCGGCTGATTCCTCGGCCAGTCGAATATATAGGTTTGGCCTTCGAATTCGATCTCCGCAATGGCGGTGTCACCGTCTCGAGGGGACTCGACCGGTAGCGACGACAGTTGTTCGAACGGGTTGGTGTCCAGTGAACGGTATTCTTCGTGCCGAATCTGTTGTGACGGAATCTGTAGGTGCTCTGCAGCGGCCTGTGCAACAGTGCCGAAGCCGCTGGGTCCACAGAGGTAGATCTCCCGGTCAACGTACGGGCCGAGCATATCTATGATGACCTCTGCGGTGGGTAAGCCGCGTTCTTCTTCGAGCCAATGCCACACCGTTAATCTGCCTGGGTACTTGCTGAGCAACTCGTTGAGCTGGCCCTCGAAGATGACCGAACTGCTATCGCGGTTGGCGTAGAGCAGTGCGGCGCTGCCGGTGCCTACGGCCAGTATCGACTTCACGATCGACATGATCGGTGTGATGCCGCTACCTGCGGCTAGGAGTGCGACATCGTGATCTAGCGAGCGCGGAATGAATGTGCCGGACGGTTCCAGAACCGTCACGACTGTGCCCACGGCAACGTTGTCACAAATCCAGTTCGACGCATACCCGCGGTGTGTTCGTTTGACTGTCACCGCCGGCTGGTCATCGCAATGTGGGCTCGTGGACAGCGAGTAACAGCGGGCTACTGAACCAGTGCGTTCGCTCGGTATCTGCAGTGTCAAGAATTGGCCGGGTGAGTATTCGAATCGGTGTCTTAGCGATTCCGGGACTTGGAAAACCAGTGAGATGGCATCCGATGTTTCCTTGATCACCTCGGACACCGTGAGCTGGTGACTTCGCGAATTCATCGCGCCGCTCCGGTTCTGCCAGGGGGCCGGTACTCATGCCGCGATACAGCTATGCGGTGTCTGCGCATCGAGTGGCCTATTTGCTTCCGCTCAATACCGGGGTCTGCCCAGGTGACATACCCGGTGCTGGAGGTGCAGTCGAGCCGAATCTTTCCAGTAGGCGGGAGGAGCCCACCTTGTCCAGTGCCCAGACTGCGAGTTTTTCGGCTCTCTCGATGCTCAGCGCCTGCGTGATTCGGCGATTGAGGCCCGGTGCGAGTCGTGACAGGAAGTAGCCGAGCCAGGCTTCGGAGCGGACCGGGACAATGGCGAGATCGAGGCGGACGGCACGTGTTGCTGCGCGTGCGACCAGGTTCGGGCTCATCGGGGCGAACGGCATTTCGGCGAAACGCTGCTGAAGTTTTTGGAGCTGCCATGCGATTTGCTTACCGCGGTCGACAAGGTCTTCGTCGACACCCACGTTTTTGCTGTTCAGCGCGATGGTGGTATTGATGACGCCCGGGCAGACCGCACTGACGCCGATTCCTTTGGCGCCGAACTCCAGTCGCAGGCACTCGGTCAGCATTTTCACGCCGGCCTTGGACACTGAGTACGACGCGAACACCGGGGTTGGGGTGAATGCTGCGGCGGAGGCGATGTTGACGATATGCCCGCCCTGACCGCGTTCAATCATCTGCGCGCCAAAGACTCGGCAGCCGTGTACGACACCCATCAGGTTAATCCCTAGGATGCGGTCCCAATCGGCGGGTTCGGTCTCCAGGAAGGGCCCGGTGATCAGGATTCCAGCATTGTTGACCAGTACGTCGACGACTCCGTGCTCGGCAAGCACATCGCGCGCTAGCAACTCCCAACCTCGCGGGTCGGTGACATCGAGCTGCGCTGCAGTGGCACGGCATCCTCGGCCACGAATTTTCGCGACCGTCTCTTCCGCCGCGGAAAGATCGATATCGGACACGATCACGTGAGCACCCATATTGGCGAACCGGGCCGCGGTCACGCGCCCGATGCCGGCGCCCGCTCCGGTCACGACGACAAGTCGTGGTTTGAGATCGTTGAGTTTCATAGTGACTCTTTCCCGGCCGTTTTCCCAGCCGTTGTTGCTATCAGGTCGTGACGCTGTGTGGGCCCGCTGTATTGGTACACATCGAAATCGAAATGGCGGTTTTGCCAATACATTTCGCCGTGTGTCGACGGGCGGAACGGGGAATCGCCAGCGCTGTTGAGATAGTAGGTATTTGATCCAGCGCAGGTCGGGGTGAACAGGAAATTCTTTTTTTGGCGCGTTAGGCATTTCTCAAAGTATTCGTCGTGCACCTCTTGGCGGACCTCGCACTCGGTTGCACCGCGCCGTTTTGTCTCAGCAATGGCGCGGCTCAGATGCGCTGACGTCGACTCGACCATCCAGAGGTACGAACCGTACACGAATCCGTACGGCCCCATAATCGAGAAAATATTGGGGAAGCCCGGTACCGAAACTCCTTGGTATGACTGGAATCTGTTCCGGTGCCAGAACTCGCCGAGCTCGAGGCCATTGCGCCCGTGCACCGGGATCGACGGAAATGCTCCCTTGTCCCAAATCTTATATCCGGTAGCACAGATGAGCACGTCCGCCTCATGCTCGGTCCCGTCGGCAGTAACGACACCTCGCTCCGTGACCCGAACGATAGAGTCGGTGACGAGGCTGACGTTGCTGCGGTTGAACGTCTTCAAGTAGTCATTCGACATCGACGGGCGTTTGCAGCCCAGCCCGTAAGACGGGATCAGCTTCTCTCTGACAACCGGGTCGTGCACCTGCGACCGCATCCAACGGCGCACCCGGGTCTCGGCGAGCCGGCGGCCGGCATCGTTCAGCCAACGGGGCCCCAGCACCATGCCGCTCATCCCAGCCTCGGTCGCAGCAGAGCCTACAACGCGCAGCGCCGAGCGGATCCATTTGTTGCCGAAGAGCAAGCGCCCTCTGGCACCGATCTCAGTGTCGAACTTGGGGAACAGCCAGATCGGTGTCCGCTGGAACACGCTCATATGCGCGACTTCGTTGGCGATAGCGGGGATCAGTTGCAGCGCTGTCGCGCCGGTACCGATAACCGCGACGCGTTTGCCCGCGAGGGGAACATCGTGATCCCAAACCGCCGGGTGCATCAAGGTCCCTGCGAAGGTGTCGATACCCTCAATGTCAGGCATCTTCGGCTGTTCCAGAATGCCGGCTGCCATAACGATAAAGCGGGCGGTGATCTCGTTGCCGCCATCGATTGCCAGACGCCACACGCTGTTGCGTTCGTCGAACTTCGCATCCGCAACTGTCGTGTTTAGCCGCAGCTTCTCCCGCAATCCGTACTTGTCGACCATCTCCTCGGCATACTCGCGCAGCTCATGCCCCGGCGCGAATACCCGCGACCAGTCCCCTCGCTGCTCATAGGAGAAGCTGTACACGAACGACGGAATATCCACGGCAATTCCGGGATAAGTATTGGCGTGCCACGTCCCACCCACTTTGTCCCATTTATCCAGGATCACGAAGTCGTGGATACCGTTGCGCTGCAGGGCAATTCCTGCACCAATTCCCCCAAAACCCGCGCCGACTATCACGACCTCGAAATCGGGAATAACTGGCATATCGGAGGAATTTTCCACTACCGACACTGATGACTCCTTATTCTGCTGCCAACGTATTCGGGGTTTGCCCTGACAAGGGACCCACCCCGAATGACTCCCTGCAATTGAATAAAATCAGCCCAACACACGCTATTTAATGCGGTCGGCGATGATTCCTTCATTTCCGAAAAGCGCCGGGCGCCACTCCTCAAGAAGCTCAGAGGTATCATGGCTATCGGGGTGAAAGTCTCGCTTCGCGGCCAGTTTGAGATTACCGGCGAAGGCCTTGAATATCGGCCCGGTGAAGAAGCTGTAGAACTCTCTTGCCACTTTTTGTGGTTTCCATGCCGTCGGGTCCAACAAAATAGAAATCGAGATGGTAGCGGCTATATAAGGCGCTACGCCAACATAGAATAGGTAGGCGATTGCCTGTCGCAGCCATTCCGGCCCGCCGGTGGCACGGTACAGATCGATCGCCACCGACTTGTGTTCGATCTCCTCGAACGCATGCCAGTACAGCATTTTCCACACCTCCGGGTCACCCGGAAGGCCGCGCTGCTCGTCGTCAACGTTGGCGACGTACCGCAGAACATTCTCGGCCAGCAACGCAGTGGTGTGTTCAATAGCGACCGACACCGCTAAGTACGGATGGCCGGGCAGCCGCTCCTGTAACTTTCCGAGGGGCTTCGAGAAGTGGTCCGGGTAGAGGTTCAGTACCTTCGTTATCGGATAGCCCTTGTCGGCGACAAGCTCATTTAACCGGACGTGTTCATTACTGTGTACGATTTCTTGCCCGACTAATCCAGCGACGCGCTTTTTTAACTGTTGATCATCGATTTGCGCGGAGTAGCGACGCACGGAACGTATGACCATCTCTTCTCCGGAAACAATGACTCCAGACAGCAGAGCCACGAAATGGCTCATCACAATATCGCCGTCCATGAAATGCTTCTTGAACGGAACATACCGGAAATACGCCCGCCTAACCTTCGGATACACGTTCGCCGCAACCGCCCGACGTGCCGTTGCATCTGCGTTTGCCGTAACCATTCCGAGCTCCTTCACATCATGTAATTCGCATCATGTAATCAAAAATTTGGTGTCCGCCGATGTCGTGTTGTCGATCTGCCTGGGCAGGGCAGCCCTTCCTTCACCTGGGCGCGCTACACGGCGGCTGTCCCGCACAACCGCTCGGCTATGTGGACTGTAAGTACATAGTACTGCGAGTATGCAGTACTGCAAGTATATTTAACCATCAGTCTACAAAAGTCAAGCCCCCGACCGTCGATACCTGCACGGCTCCGGCCGCTCGGGTGTCACGCAAGGGCCACACGACCGTTAGCCTGTAGGAATGCCCGCCGAGCCTGTTGCCCCCCGGAACCGCGGTGGCCGACCGGTTGATCCCGAACTCGCCGAGCGCCGGCGTGCCCAGTTGGTACATGCTGGCGTCCAAATGTTCGTCGCGAAGGGCTACCACGAAACGAGCATCACCGATATCGCCACCGCCGCGAATCTCAGCCGCGGGACCTTCTACCTGCATTTCCAGAGTAAACGCGAACTCCTTGACGCCGTTTTCGATTACATGGCGGCCAACGCTGCGGCACGCCTTACCCGCCTGACCGCGACACAGCCTCTCGAATCGATGTCGCAGGTTTCGGATTTGGTGGCAGACATGATCGACTCTTCCTTCGGCGTGCATGAAGAATTCCCCGATGGCATACGGGCCTTGCTGCGCGACGGGCTCCTTGACGAACAGATCGCCCAGCGAATCTTCGGGATGGGCGACGTTTTCGAGGCATTTGTTGCGATGCGAGTTTCCGAAGCCATCACCACCGGGTTAGTACGCTCTGATCTCGACCCGGAATTTATGGCCCAGGTCATTGGCAGCATGGCAGGCGGTACAGTACTGCGCATTCTGCGCGGCCGACTGACCCGGCAATCCAGAGACGACTACCTCAAGTCCCTCATCGACTTCTTCTCGCTGCTGACCAGAACAACCAGCTAGGGCCCAACCTGGCAATTCGCAATCAGCCATCCTATGGAATCGGAAACCCTAGGCGCGTGGTACGGAACGTCTGACGCGGCCGGCAGAACGGATCAGCTCGCCACCCCCGGCGGATGTGTCAAAGGGCAGATTAACAACTT
>NZ_MAFC01000038.1 GCF_002013465.1 Mycobacterium sp. D16R12
TTCGAAGCGGTACCGGGCGCGCATACCGGTGGCGCGTCATTTGGCCCGCCGCTGAGGGCCGGCTCGCGTGGGCCCGTCTCGACAACATCGAGTTGCTTGTTTGCCGACTCGCCGGGCAGCCGGCGGGTTCCGGCGTATCCGTGTGCACGGACGGCCAGTTCAACAACTGACATGTCATTCATTAAAGGATTCAATCACATCTCTCTGTGGAGTGGTATTGGGGCCCTGAACAGGTTTGATAGCCGCTTGGTTTGGTTGCGGAGCCGGTGAGCGGCACATGCGCGTAACACAAAGTACCAGGTATCTTGATGGCAATGATCACCCGGCGCGGCGGTGGGCCGTGCTCACCGGCGAGCTGGTTGGAGCTGGCCGAGTATTTGCGTCTGCATCGGAGGAGTGAGGATATGGAGCCCTGGCTCCGAAAATCGGTCAGACATGCCCTGTAGGCCAGCACACTCGTGCGTCCAGTAGAGGTCTTGACTTGGGGGTCACGCGGGGGCCGGAAAATTTGGTAACGCACGTCACATGAACCTGCGCGCCCCATGAATCGTGTAGTCCCAAGCAAACTGCAGAAGGGATAACGATGCTCCACCCCGAGCCATTGACTGGCCAGGTCGTCAGCGCAAGGTTTCCGATGCCAATGGTTCCAGAGGGGTGGTACGCGGTTGCACGCAGCTCTGCGGTCCGAGCGGGGAAGATCGTCAGCTTGAACTATTTCTCAAAGGCCCTCATCGCTTACCGGGGGCGCGATGGCGTAGCGACCGTCCGGGATGCGCATTGTCCGCACTACGGCGCTCATCTCGGCGTCGGCGGAAAGATGGTTGACGGGACCGTGGAGTGTCCGTTCCACGGCTGGCGCTTCGATGATCAGGGCAAATGCACGGTCGCACCGTTCGCTCCCCGGGCACCCAAGGTGACATTGCGCGGATATCCCACCGCCGAACACAGCGGGCTGATATTTGTGTACATCGGCGGCCAGGGCGCCCCGGAGTGGAACGTGCCTGCGATTCCCGAGGCCACCGCGCGGGAGTACGCATCACCGATCGTGGACGTCAGCACTGCGCGGATCCACATCCAGGAGATGCGCGAGAACATCGTCGATGAGTCCCATTTCCACTACATCCACCGCCAGGCAGAGCCCCCGCAGATTGTCTTGGAAACGAACGGGCCAGTTGCGTACGTCAAGAGCCGCATCGCGCGCACAGTGGCCGGAATTCATGTCGATAACTCGTTCGATGCCGACATGTACGGACCGGGTGTCATGGTGGTCCGCACGCAGGGACGATTCTTCTCGATGACGGCGCTGGCGTTGACGACGCCGATTGATGCAGAACGCAGCGAAATGACCATGCTCTACTACGTGCGCAAACCGCGTGGTGCGGCGCTGCCCCTGACTCCGCTTCTGAAACTCATTTTCCGGATCAGCGCCTTCAAAGAGGTCCACCACGAGGTTGCCATCTGGGACAACAAGATTCATAGAGCCAAGCCGATTCTGCTGCCCCATGAGCAAGGAATCCGGGCGCTGCGCCAGTGGTACCAACAGTTCTATCCACCAGCAGGCCAACTCGACGGCGCATAACCACGAGGTGATCCCTCGGGATCTACCCGACGAGCAGCCGAACTGGAGCGCGGGCAACTCCTGCAACGGCGAGCCTGCGAAGACGAGCATCGGTCGGGTCGTCAGACCAGACTGCTTGCACGCCCCATACGGAGTGTCTCCAGCAGCTCGCGGTACGGTCCGACGACGTAGGCGGTGTCCCCGGCAGCTAGCCGCGTGTCTCGACGGGGGTGTAGCCGGATTGGCACACCGCTTCGGCTGATCGCTATAACCCTTGTCTGTGTGGATAAATCCGCCATCCGCATGCCGTCCAGCTCACTGCGGTTTTCCACGAACACCCCGCCAACGGTGAAGGATTGCTGACCGACCGAGAAGGTGCTCAGCACATGCAATCCCATCGCAGCACCGATGAACCACGGCGCCGCGAGCTCGACGGTCGAGCGGACGTTGCCGAATCCGAACCTCTGAGCCACCGCGGTGCTGAGATTGCGGTCGAAGATCCGCAGCACCACCGGGACATCAGACCATCTGGCGCCCAACCGGTTCCGCAACACGATGCCCGTCTCGATATTGACCATATCGTCGTGGGTGAGCACCGCAACCGCCTGCGCCTCGTCGATCTGTACCGCATCCCATGTCTGCGGCAGGGTTGCATCGCCGAATATCACTGGGATCCCCAGATTGGCGACCGTCGCCAGATACCTGTTGTTCTCGGACTGTTCGATCACAGCGACCTCGTGCCCGGCGGCCTTCAGGTCCTGGGCCACCCGGATGCCGAATGACCCGAGGCCAACCACGATGACATGGTTGGTGAGGTTCCGAACCTTGCGCCGTCCCGAATTCTGGGCGATGCGCTGCGATAGCAGCAGGTCCACGACGAACGCCATGACCACCGCCGTGGTCGCAATCCCGGCGAACATCAGGAAGATACTGAACAACCGCAACCAGGTCGGCTGGTTGGCGAAGCTGAAGTCCCCATAGCCGACCGTCGCGATTGTTTCGGTCGAAAAGTAGAGCGCATCCACATAACTCATTCCGGGCCGCTGATACGTGTACCGCAGCAGTACCGTTGCTCCGGCCAACAATGCCAGCGCGATTCCCAGTGCGCGGAAGAAGATCGGGTTCATATCTTCCCGGAAGGCCCGGATGCCGACTAGCAGCCGCGATACTCCAGAGCGCGGACTCCGCGAATATGCCGTGCCGGATGTCGGCGCAATTCCTTGGGCGGCAAGCTCATCGACGGTTCCGATCATGGCCGTCCAGTCGCCGCGGCGCACCAGCAGATCCCGTCCGGGGCACGCCACCACCTGGTCGGGAGTGGGGGAGTCGTGCCCGTGCACCACGGCAACAGGAGCCAGGTCTCCGTACAACTCGCGCAACGTACCGCCACGCGGTGCGTCGGTGCCGGAAATGATGAAGTCCGTGCCGGCCGCCGTGATGGTGTGGGTGGTACGGCGCAGGCACGCCTCGACTACCGACGGCGCCGCGAGGTCGGCGACACCGAGCACCGCGCCCGGGCCACCGTCCACCGCGACGGCCTCGCGAAGTACGTCATTGACCATCCGGATAACCACACGCACTGTCGGGTTGAGTTGGCGTGCCAACAGGGCGATTTCGAGATTCTGTGCGTCATCGGACCCGGCGCACACAATCGCTGCGGCGCCCGCGATCCCCACCTCGCCCAAACCGCCAACACTGTCCAACGCGGCGACGACGACACCGGCGGTCCAGAGTTCTTCCGCGATCCGGACCGCCAGCGCGTCTTTGCCATAGACGATGGTATGTCTCTCCACGCTTGGTGACATTAGCGCGTAGCAGCCGCCTTCACACGCCGGACCGCACGACTATTCGTGATAGACGCGGCACTAGCCCCGGGCAGCGGTGGAGCGGAACCCATTGAGCACCAACATCATCTAGCCCTAGAGGGCTTCGGTGCCCTGTTCGCCGGTGCGTACCCGCACCACCGAGTCAACTGGGCTCACCCATACCTTGCCGTCGCCGATCTTGCCGGTGCGTGCGGCGGTCAGGATGACCTCGACGACCTTGTCGACGGCATCGTCGTCGACAAGGACCTCGATCTTGACCTTCGGCACGAAGTCCACCGAGTATTCGGCGCCGCGGTAGACCTCGGTGTGGCCCTTCTGCCGGCCGTAGCCCTGCACCTCGCTGACCGTCATGCTGGGGTTGCCGGTTTGTCCGAGTTGGGTCTTGACGTCTTCCAGCGTGAACGGTTTGACGATCGCGGTAACGAGTTTCATATCCCTCATGCCTCTCTATTGGAGATGAGGGGGCGTCCCTCTGTCGGGGAGACTCCGAAATTCCCGATGACTGACCCGATGCCG
>NZ_MAFC01000039.1 GCF_002013465.1 Mycobacterium sp. D16R12
GGGAAGGGGCGGTGGAACGACGGCGCGGGCGTTGGGGCCTGCCGGTACGTTTCCATCCGCGGGGACCTCCCAGGTGAGTGCGGCCACCGGGTCGACGGTTCCGGTACCCACCAGATTTGACGGAGACCGGCCCGCATCACGAGCGGTTCTTTGCAACCGCGAAACAACCTGGTGTGCGGTCAGATCGGGGAATCGGCTGCGCACCAGCGCCGCGACGCCCGAGACGTAGGCGGTCGCGTAACTGGTTCCGAAGAGGGGGTGCGGCTTGCCGTCCTGGCCGACCATTCCGTTGGCCAGCCCGCCCTCTTCGTCATTGGACAGCGATGTCACGTTCTCGCCATTTGCCGCGATGCCCACCCAGGGGCCGGACATCGTGAACTTCGAGGGAGTGCCGTCGGCGGACACCGATCCCACCGACAGGACGTACGGCTGCCACCATGAGGGCACCGAAACAGATTCCACCCCAGCCCAATTCCTCGGATCGGCGCCGGAAC
Organism: Mycobacterium sp. D16R12; assembly: GCF_002013465.1. GTDB lineage: Bacteria > Actinomycetota > Actinomycetes > Mycobacteriales > Mycobacteriaceae > Mycobacterium. The sequence goes on from NZ_MAFC01000039.1 coordinate 495, forward strand.
CGCTGAGTGGATTCGGTTGGCAGTTGGCGCCGCCGCCGCTGCTGTTGCCGGCTGCCGCGACCACGACGGCATCCTTTTCCTCGACGGCGTACCGCAGGGCCGCACCCAGTGCGGCCTGGTCGATGGGCTTGGCCGCCGGAACGCACACAACCGACGAAATGTTGATCACGCGCGCCCCGAGGTTCGCGGCGTGCACGATGGATCGGGCCAGTGTGTTGACAAAGTGGGTGGCGCCGTTGGTGGTCGGATCACCACCGGTGATTCGTGGGGAGAACTTCGAGGACTCCTGGCGAATCGAGATCAGCTTGGACGCAGGTGCGATACCGGAGAATCCGTCAGGGCCGGGCTGGCCACCGATGATCCCCGCGACCATGGTCCCGTGTCCGTCGCAGTCGGTGAGTCCGTTGGTGGACTGCACGTAGTCGCCCCCGCCTTCGACATGCAGCCGTGAACTCGGCTGCACGCCGGTGTCGATGATGGCGACGCTTTGACCCTCACCGCGAGAGAAGCGCCATGCCTCCTCGAACTCCGGGGATGGTTTTCCGCTGGTGCCCGTACCGGGCATCAACACGGTGGTGCTGCACGCGCCGGACTGCATGCCGGCGGTAGCGCTGGGGGCCGAATCCCGTGGCAGCGCAGCGGGATCAGCGTCTGGACGGGTCACCGCGTACGCGGCCGGCGCTGTCATAGGAGACAGCGCCAGCAGCATCGCGGCGACGGCGCCCACAGACATGAATCGGATCATCGGTTGAGGATCCAGGTGAACAGCCCGGTGAGGTATGCGATGACCGGCAACAGTGAGGCGTCGATCCCCGAGGCGAGGAATCCCAGCAGGCGACGGCTGGGCAGCGAGTAGGTCTCTGCCTCACCGATCTTCGGGTTGAAGACCACGACGGTAAACGCGGCGACCAAGAACGCCAGCACTGCGAGTGCCGCCAGCGCGCCGGTGTAACGCCCCGCGAAGGCGAAGATCACCAGCAGTGCGGACGTCACCACGAACGGCACCGCCAACAGCCAGGCCTTGCACACCGCCGAATCCCACACGCGTGCACGCAACGCTGCTCCCGCGCTCACTGCGACAACCAGGTACCAGGCCCAAGGGTTCGCCGGTGTCGAGCCGCCCACCAGGGCCAGCGATCCCAGGATGGCCAGAAGTGAAGCACCGGCGATGAATCCGCTTTGGTGCGAGTCGCTCAGCTGGACGCGTCGCGGGAGGTCCTTGAGAACCGACATCGCCGGCGCAGAGGGCGTCGGGTCACCTGGGGCGGGAATGGTCGGCAGCGGGAAGCGCGCGGCGAAGGCCGACAGTTGTGCGGCACGCACGGTGACCAGCAGTGCCACCACGATCAGTCCGGAACCCACGGCCAGCAGCGACGGATGCCACAGGATCTGGGCGCCTGCGGCACCGGCGATACCAAGGGACAGCACAGTGGTGGCGGTGAAGAACGCGGTCTGCTGGCGCGCCACGATCAGGTAGATCAGCGACCACGCCGCGACTCCAGCGGCGCCCAGGAGCGCGCGGGGGGCCAGTGCATCTCCGGGTATCGCAAGGGCAAGCGCGCCGGCAATGGGAGCCAGGGCGGTGATCGCCAGCTCCGCGCCCAGACGCGGTGAGCGCACGTGCGCCACCAGCGCTCCAATCGCGGCGGCAACCGCCACCACGGCCAGGCCGGCAAGGCTCAGCGCGGATCCGGTGCGAACGTTGTGCACGATGGCCAGAACCGTTGCCGCGACGATCAATCCGAGGACACCCAGGCGGGTGACGCGGGCGATGTGCTCGGCACCCCACGGGCGCTTGCGCGATTCGGAGAAGATGACGGCGGCATCCGCGATGTCCTCGACGATGCCGGGCGCCGCGGGTCCGACGGGAGTCGGACGCAACGTGAGCAGGTCGCCGTCGACGACGCCCACGGTGTCCAGGGTCGCATCGGCACTGAACGGTGCACCGTTGACCGGGGCCAGGCTCAGCCGCTGAGGTGTGGCCTCAGTGGCATCGGGGGCCACCATCCGGTGTACCGCAGGAATGATGTCGCGCATCGGTAGCTGAGTCGGTAAAGCGACCTCGGTCAGCTTTTCTTCACCGAGCACGGCTACCCGGACGATGGGCATCACGGCGTTGTCAGACATGGTGTTTCGTTTGACTCTCTCGATAGGGGGGTGGAGCACGGTAGGGAACTAATAGAGGGACAGCATCAGTTGAAGTCTCGGGTCAATCGGGCCTCCGGGAACCAGTGCCCGTCCGGGAGCGTGGCCATCAACTGCTCGACGGCCACTGCGATCGCGAATGGGGACCCGGGGGCAAAGGTCGACAGCCAGGTGCCGTCCCCTGCGCGGTGTGGGCTGACGAGGATGCGCCCAGCGCTGGTGTCCACCACGCTGATACCCACCTCGGAGGTCTGTTGAGTTGCGTTATCACGTTGCCCGGCAACCACTTCAACATAATTACGATTTCCGACGAACGCCGATTCCACCACAGCCTGCGCGGCGGGTGGGACACCCAGGTATCCCACGACGTCGGCCAGCGAGGCGCCGGAACGCAGCTGCTCGTCGGCCTTTGCTCCGACATGGGCGGGCAGTGTGAACTCGGGGAACCGTGCGGGTGTGCGCCATCGCAGTCCCGCGACCACGCTGGGCACAAGTGCCGAGGGGTCGTCGGCGTCGACCGCGGTGAAGGTGATCAGGTGGGCATTGCGCAGTGACACCACGGTCTGCGGGCGACCCTGCAATTGCCGGTGGGCGATGATGCCGCGCATCACGTCCGGATTCTCCGAACCCGCCGCGACGTATCGCAGTTCGAGCCAACGTTCCGGGCGGCACGCGGTACGGATCCATTCCGCCACGGCGGGATCCACCGCACCTTCGGCGTTGAGGACGCCGGCCCGGGTGAGTTCCTGGACGCGCTGGGCGTTGAATCCCGCGCGCTGTGTCTCATCCCGGAAGGGGACCGTGATCGCCAGCACCCAGGGAAAGGTGCCGGCGCTCAACGTGTCTGCGAGGAACCAGGCCTGGTCGACCGTCAGCTCGACGGCATCCGGCGACCGGGTGGCCTGGTTCATCGCACGATCAGGTGCAGGAGCACCAAGGGCGTTTATG
>NZ_MAFC01000040.1 GCF_002013465.1 Mycobacterium sp. D16R12
CCGTCCGCCGCCCCCAAAACCAAACAGCTCCTGCACAACCACATCGGCGAAGAAACTCGCTCTGACCTGCTGTGTGAGAACTTTCTTTACTGCTATCAAGCCTGGTGCGTCCTACCGAGGCTAGGCGCTCCCCTGGCTGTCGAGCCACTCCGGGGGACAGCTGCCACGGGCGAGGAGCACGTGCCTATAAAAGCCAGGCGTTCTGCTCATCCGCACCTGTTCGGTGACACCCACGTAGTGGCCCAACGGCGTTTCGACGCGGAATTGCTCTGGGACGAGCAAGGTGTGAGCGGGTGCGGATCCTGCCGTTTCTCTCGCGTATTCTTTGTCGAATATCCCGAGCGACTGCATCCACAGCGCAGTCCGCGCCAGCGACACGTCGATGCGGTAACTTCCGCCTTCTTCCGCTCTTCGGATCAGCGCGGCGGTGATACCGAGCGACAACAGCCAGGCGACGATGTTGTCGTTGACGATGCCGATCACCGGGGTTGTCGCGGGCACGCCGTGCTCCCCTTCGTGCTCGTAGAAACCGGTGACCGTGCCCGCCGCGACATCGAATCCGACACGGTTCGCCCAAGGCCCGGTGCGGCCATACGCGCTGTTAGCGCCGTAGATGATGCCAGGGCGCAGCTCTGCGAGATCTTCTGCGGACAGCCCATGCCGCTCCAAGTATCCCGGACGCCGGTTAGCGTAGAAAATATCAGCCTCTTTGGCGAGGGACCGGATCCGTTGTGCGTCAACCGTATCGGCGGGATCTAGAATGGTGGACCGCACACCGGTTTGGCCGTTGATGTACCACAACTCCAGTTCGAGCTGATGGGGCCGCCAGATATTGAGGACATCGGCGCCGTGGAGGGCGAGGGAGCGGCCGACAGTCGCTCCGGCGAGCGCGTTCCCCATGCCGAGGGCGCGGATTCCGTCCAGTGGAGCACGCCCGCCCCATGGCAACGGTTCCGGCGCTGAATCTCCAATCTTGCGGATTTCGATGAGCGGCAGTTCGGTGAGCGCCCGGTACTGCTCCTCTGCCATGAACTCCTCGAAGCTCCGGACCATCGGCATGACCACGCCGGCTGCTCCGGCCGCTTCCTCTAAATCACGCGCGTCCCACTTGAGGACAGCCGCTTGTACCCGTTCGTGGTCCGGCGGGCAATCGAGGAGCGTCGCCGCAGCTGCGCCCAGCCGTGGATACGGGTTGACGAGCGAGACCCATCTGTCGTCCCGCGTCGGCGTGAAAAAGCGAGAGAGCGTTTCCCAGCCGCCGAGCCCGCCAGCGCCCGCCACGCCGTTGAGCGTCTCCCAGCGGAATTCGTAGAAAGCGGCGAAACGGCGGATCGCCCTGCGCAGGTCAACCTCGATATCTTGGCCAGGGCCGCCGCGCAGCTGCCAGATTTTGGCTATGGCGACGGCTCTGGCGACCAGCGGCAGCGCCGAAGCGGCCCCGTACCTGGCGAAGCTCGGGATAATCGGGTCCGACCCTATGAACCGGATGCTGCCGCCGGAGTCAGAGCTGGCAAGTCCGACATCATTGAGCAGCTTCTCGAGTTGCTCGTGCAGGTCGTAGTCGTCAGATGTGGCGGGCGAGGCCAATACGTGTTTCAGCTCTTTGTCGAGCGACATAGCGAGCAGGTCCTTTCTGGAGTGGCCTCGATGTTTCATGTGGTCTGGCAGGCTAGCGCTTGTACTGCTCCTGCATTTCCTTGAGCAGCGTGTCGCCACTTGGGGCATCGAGCTCTAGATCGAAGGTCGTCGTGATACGCGCGACCAGGAAGTAATACCCCACGAGGATCACGAGTTCGACCAATTGCTGAGTGGTCAACAGTTGCTTCGCCGTGTCGAACGACTTATCGTCGGCGCGGGGCTTCTTCGCCACTTGGTCCGCAAACTGCAGCAACGCGCTTTGTTCTGCCGTGAACGCCGCAGCTGTGAGGTCTTGCGCTTTCAGCGCTTCGAGCTGCTGGTCGGTGACGCCGACCGCCTTGGCGATCGCCTCGTGCTGGTCCCATTCGTAAGGGGAGTCGTAATTGATCCCCGAGTTGAGGATGACCAACTCTCGGATTACCGGGTCCAGGCTTCCCACCGAGAGCTGTTTGCCACCTTGTTGGGAGACCAGACCGCCGATCTCGGGGCTGTATCTGAGGATCCTGCTGAAATTGACTGCGAACGCGCCATCGTCTGGCAGGTAAGGAATTCTCGCCATGGTTATCTTCTCTTTCTTGGGCTAGTCGAGATACTTCTTTTGAGGATTTCAGGCCATCATTTCGAGATATCGTCGTACGCGGGTTCGTCGCGCAACGCGTTCAAGATGGCGATCTGCCGCGCGTCGCGCACGGCAGCCCGTTCCTTCAAATGATCGAGCCCGTACGCTCCTTCCACCGCTTCGACGACGCGGTCTCCCCTGTCCGCGTTCTTTTGCGACGAAGTGTCGGCGTACGTGCCCAAATGCCGAATGCCGCCGGGCCCTCCACCCAGGTGCACGGCTTCGAATGGGCCGACGCTTGCCCACCGCAGGCCCAAGCCGTTCCGGACGAGGGCGTCGAGCTCCTGCGGGCTAACGACGCCGTCGAGCAGAAGCTCTCTCGCCTTGTCCAACAACGCGTACTGGAGCGCGGTGAGGACGAACGCGGTCACTTCCTTGTGCTCGACGACAGGCTTGCGCCCTACCTTCTCGTAGAACGCCACGGCGCGCTCGACAGTGTCCGCCGAAGTCTGCTCGCCGGGCACGACCTCGACCGAAGGGACGAGGTGCGGAGGGTTCAGCGGATGCCCGACGAGGATGCGCTCGCCGCCTCGGACACCCTCGGCGAGCTTCGTCGCGGTCGTGTTCGACGTCGAGCTGAGAATAATCGCGTGCGCTGGCGCAGCTGTGAACACCTGTCTGTAGATCGACTGCTTCAACTCCAGTTTCTCCGGGGCATTTTCCTGCACCACGTCCGCGTGTGCGACCGCCTCCTCCAGCGAGCCCGTGACCTTAATTCGCGCGTCGAGGCCCGAGACATCGAGGCCCAGCTCGGCCAGTTGGGGGCCGAAATCCTCGATCCCGCCTGCCACCAAGTCGGCAAGGTCGTCGCGCGGATCGGTCACAAAGACCTCTAGACCGTGCGCGGCGAAGAGCACTGCCCAGCTCAAGCCGATTGTCCCGGCTCCGATCACTGCGGCCCGCTCGAAATTATGTGTTGCCATGTCCTATCTGACCTTTCGTAGTAGCCCGTACTCCGATGTGCGTCTCCCGCGCTAGGCGCGACGAGCCGACACCGGTAGTTCGTGGAACGCCAAAAAATTGCCAATTCGAGACACTGAGCTCGCTCGTCGACGCTCGTCGCAGCGACTGGCCTCTGTATCTGATGGAAATGTCGTCCGAATGCGTATGCCGGAACTGCTGCGAGTCCGATCGGTCATGCGGGCGAAAAATCGGGAAAAATCGCCGAGATCCGAGAACCTGAGTTTGGCGC
>NZ_MAFC01000041.1 GCF_002013465.1 Mycobacterium sp. D16R12
GTTACCGGCTGGTCATTTGATGATTCAGACACTATTAACTCGCTTTCGATATTGGGTGTTGTAAAACTTTGGAGGACAAAGCATTTAGTGCCAGAATCCCGACGAGGGGGGTAGTGAGGATGTCTGGTCAGCGGTGTATGTGGTCATCAGGGCTCTCCGTGGTGGTGTATTCGAAGGCGCTGATTTCCGGTTTGCGCCGCCATCTCCATAACGGCACCTTGCCGCGCCGCCTGTGTCCGTCGACGCGGTCCAGCTGAGTTTGCAGATGCGCTTTGAGCCCCACGCGGGAACACCTGTGTTCCGCTAGACCCGAAACCTCAGCGCGTATCACGGACGCCTGCTTTCGATCATGAGCATCGACGCCTGGAGCCCACCGGGCGGGGCCCCCGTCATGATGAAGTAGTTCGGGCATCGCCGAAACCGGCGGCAGAGTGGCCATCGAGATCACAGGTTGCCACCAGAACCCTTGCGGTGTAGCTGGTTCCGCATCTCGTGTATACGGTCCACAGATCGGTGGTGTCATCGAACACTTCCGCGGTCACCTCGGCACCGAACTGTGGGTAGCCAGGATCACAATGCAGTTCAAACCGGACTGGTGCAGCTCTCCGGCCACCCACAGACCGGCATATCCAGCCCCAATAATGACTACGTCATAGGGCGGCGCGAAGATGGCGGTCATCTGAGGAACTCGAATCCGCGCTCCGCCGGACTGCTGACCGGCCAGTCGGCGATGGCAGTGTCGCCGGACAGACCATACGTGGCCGTCACGTCATGTCCCTTCGAAAGTCGAATTTCGCCCGGGTGTAGATGATGCAAGGCCACGCTGCCTCGGCCCGAAGCTAGCGATGATTCTGTCAACGCCAGGCAGATGTGCCCATGACTATTTTCGGAATGCGTACGTTTCTGAAATCACAACACGTGCTGGTGTAAGCCGAATGGTGTACAGGCGGCGGTGTAAGTCGATGGCGTAATGCCTGTGTGGACGTGCAGCAACTTCGGTACTTTCTCGCTGTCGTTGGTTCACCTCCACTTCGGCCGCGCGGCTGAGCCACCTGCACCTCTCACCCCCACTTGGCGCTGTACTGATTATCGCCTCGCTGGACACCAGCCCTCAGTGCCTGCCCACGGGCGCACGGCCCAGTGCGGCAACCACAACCATCCCGTCAGCAACGAGGCGTACATCCTGGATCAGGACACCTCAACCACAAAGACAAGCAGTGCCCAAAATCGGGCAGGCCAATGCCACACAGAACACAACACCATCTCGATCACGTCCACGCACTGACGGCCACCGGAATCACTTGTAGGTTCCTCATCACCGTCTGCCTGGACTGGCTCGATCATCACCCATCAGTTACCCGTGAAGAACTCCGCGATCAATGTGCACGCACCCTGCGCGGCGCCATCACCGCAACACAACAACACTCCTGACTAACAAACGCCAAGCAGGATGCACCAGCCTGTTCGGGTCATGTGAGCATCTAGTTCACGAAACCGTGACTGTCAGAGCCTCATTGGAGTGTCCCTGTATTTGGTACGGAGGTTCTCGATCACCTGCGCGATGCCGGATTCTGGTGCCACCTGTCGCGCCGGCCAGGCGATCCCTGCGGTCAGCGCCAGATCAGGCTCTCGCAGTGGGACTTTCGTGAACTCAGGGGTATCGTAAGTCCGAGCCGAGGGATAGCTGTCACCTCCGGCGGTCAACGCCAGAGCCCCTCCGCGCTGGACGTGCGCGGCCATATGCGTGGGGTTGTTGGAGCCTAATTCGACGACATCGGTGATCCCTGCGTCCGTCACGATAGAGCGCACTTGCTTGAAAAGGTACGGATGTGATCCCGTACCCCCGAGGACTATGCGGCGGTCGGTCATCTCGACAAGCTGGAGTTCTCTGCGAGACGCCAGCGGGTCGTCCGCTCGCATGAGCACGACCAGATCACACATCGTCAGCGCGAAACTCGCTAGGTCGGGATCACCAGTTGGCAGATGGACAACGGCGAGATCGAGATTTCCTTTCGTTAAAGCCGCGAGGATGTCACCGGAGGTGCCCAAGGCCAACGGCAGGTCGATCTCCGTTGCGCACTCCCGAAATGATTCCAGGACGGTGTTTAGAAGGTTTGGAGGCAAGACAGGCGTCGCGCCGACGCGGTATCGAGGTGGCGTCGCTCCGTCGTGCCCGCGCGCGAGGTGCTTGAGTCCGTCGAAATCCTGAACCGCCGTTCTCGCGCGGTCGACAAAAATATTGCCGAACTCGGTCAGCTCGACGACGTGGTATCCGCGGCGAAAGAGCTGTTGCCCCAACTCTTTTTCGAGATCACGGATTCGACGGCTGAGCGTGGGACCAGACAAATGCAGCCGCTGCGCCGCACGGCCGAAATGGAGGTGGTCGGCGACGGCGAGGAAGTACCGAAGCTGCTGCACGTCCACACAGGCTATTAGATCATCGCGCCTGGACCACCGCACGTTTCAATTTCCGAAATATACGCATGTCGGAAACAGTCATGGGCACGTCCGTCTGTTGTTGACAGAATCTTCGCTAGGTCGGGACAAGAGGCACAGTGGCCTTGCGCCGATCGCCCGGAAACGCTCCGAGAGGACACGACGTGACTGCCACCAGTGATCACTCCGATGGCTCGATAGTCCCGTGGCTGATCACCGGATCAATATGGTCGTACAACTTCGCGTTCCACATCGATTGCAATGCCTCGCAAGACTCGGCCAAGCACTCCCTGTTCCTTTGGCGCCGAATCGGATTCCTCCGATGATCGCTGACGCCAACTCCGCCCCAGGTTGTGAAAGCGCCGAAGATCGCGACGACGACATGCTGGAGCTGCAGATTGAACTGGCTCGTCTTCTTCTCGGTGATCCGCCGTAGGCCAAGGCGCGAATCGGCGATCGAACATCAATGCGATCTTGCTGCTATCACTGGGACGCCAGTACCGAATGCTTTGTGGTCCAAGCCATCTCATTAGAGAAAGCGAGTTAATAGTGTCTGAATCATCAAATGACCAGCCGGTAAT